>NZ_JACSQG010000003.1 GCF_014836765.1 Serpens gallinarum | reverse complement strand
TGGCGGCCAGGTGGCCGTACTGCGGCACCAGCGGGCGGATCAGCGGCAGCAGTTCACTGGCCGATTGGTGCTGCACCTGGATCAGGCGGGTTTCCAGGTGGTCGGCGCTGTCGCGCGGGGCGTTGGCTTCGGTTTTCGCCTCGGCGTTGGGCACCACCCGCGACTGCCCGTCCTGGGTGAGCACGCTGTAACCGTGGGTGGTCATCACCGAGAGAAACAGCTGGTAGACCTCGCGCAGCGACAGCTGGGCGCTGGAGGTGACGCTGATCTGACCCTTGACGCGCGGGTCGATGATGAAGGTTTCGCCGGTGATGGCCGCGACCTGGTCGATGAACTCGCGGATGTCGGCATCCTTGAGGTTGATGGTCCAGCGCTCGGCCTGCTGCTGGCTGCCGGCTGAGCCAGCGGGCGCCACGCCGTTGGCCGCCTGCAGTGCGAGTGAGGCGGTCAACAGGCTGGCGGTGAGCAGGGCGAGGGTCAGACGCGAAAAAGTCGAGGGCATCGGTCAGTCGCTTTCCGTGGGCTGTTCGATAGGGGGTGGGGTGTCGGTTGCGCGCGTGCCTGAGGTATTGAGCTTTTGTCGCAGGCTGGCCAGGCGTTCACGCAGCTGGCGCAAGCTATCGTCCTGTAGAGCGCTGAGTTGTGCGGCTTGCTCTTCGGGGGTGAGCGGCGTGCTGAGTACCGGGGCATTGCCCGCACGGCCGCGACTGGGAAAGTGCAAGGTTTCCCGGCGGCCGTTGCGTTCGATTTCGACGCGGTCAGCATAGACCGCGTGCAAGCGCACGCCGGTTTCCAGTTCGCCACCTATGGCAAACCGCTGAGGCCGGTCGCCATTGCGCTGGATGATCGCGCTGGAGCGTAGAGGGTCGGCATTGACGAAGCTGCCATGCAGGGTCAGGCGCAGTGTGGTGGCCGGCGGCGCGAGTGACTCGGTGAGGTTCGGGCCAAAAAGCAGTGTCAGTTTTTCCAGCGGGACTTGAGGAGCTGACGGAGGCGCCGTGTATTCGACAGGCGGTGGCGGGGCTTTTAACACGCGCAGCCATTCAGCGCTCTGCCACGCCAGGCTGATGCTCATGGCCGCCAACAGAAAAGCGCCGAGCACAGTTGGGCTGTGCCGTTGCAGCCAGTGCAGGCTCCCGGTCTTGGGCAAAGAGTACTCCATTAGCTTTCTTGTTATGGGTTGGCGTGTTGAGCATAGAAGCAGTTGCCGGACTGATAAGCCGAACTTTGTGTCGGCTCTGGGTGTATGAAAATCGACTAAAACCTTATTAAGGTCATGATCGAGGTGCGGGTGTGGATGAATAGTCAGGTGGAAGCACCATTACGACGTCTGCCGTTCAGCTTTGCCCGTCGGCACGGCGTGGTGTTGCTGAGCGAGTCGGGGCTCGCCTGTGTCGGTTATCGCCCGGCGGTGGAGCTCGGCGTGCTGGCCGAGGCGCAGCGCTTCGCCGGACGCAGCCTGGCCTTGCGGCCGTTGTCCGGCGAGGAGTTCGAGCGGGCGCTGGCGGCGGCCTATCAGCACGATTCCGCCTCCATGCAACTGGCCGAGGATATCGGCGGCAGCCTGGACCTGGCGGCCCTGGCCGAACAGGTGCCGGAAACCGAGGACCTGCTCGAGCAGGAGGACGATGCGCCGATCATCCGCCTGATCAACGCCATTCTCGGCGAGGCAATCAAGGAAAACGCCTCGGACATCCACTTGGAAACGTTCGAAAAACGCCTGGTGGTGCGCTTTCGCGTCGACGGTCTGCTGCGCGAAGTGCTTGAGCCCAAGCGCGAACTCGCCGCCCTGCTGGTGTCGCGCCTGAAGGTCATGGCGCGCCTGGACATCGCCGAAAAGCGTATCCCGCAGGATGGGCGCATCTCACTCAAGGTGGGCGGGCGTGAGGTGGATATCCGTGTCTCTACGCTGCCGTCGGCCAACGGCGAACGGGTGGTGCTACGCCTGCTCGACAAGCAAGCCGGGCGCCTCAATCTGCAGCACCTGGGCATGAGTGCCGCGGATCGCCCGCGCCTGGAAGATACCCTGCACAAACCCCACGGCATCCTGCTGGTCACCGGTCCCACCGGCTCGGGCAAGACCACCACCCTGTACGCCAGCCTGGTCACCCTCAACGACCGCACGCGTAACATTCTCACCGTTGAGGATCCCATCGAATATCACCTGGAAGGCATCGGCCAGACGCAGGTCAATGCCCGGGTGGAAATGACCTTTGCCCGTGGCCTGCGCGCCATCCTGCGTCAGGACCCGGATGTGGTGATGGTCGGCGAGATCCGCGACAAGGAAACCGCCGAGATTGCTGTACAGGCTTCGCTGACCGGACACCTGGTGCTCTCTACCTTGCACACCAACAGCGCGGTGGGGGCGATCACCCGGCTGGTGGACATGGGCATCGAGCCATTCTTGTTGTCGTCGTCGCTGCTCGGCGTGTTGGCCCAACGCTTGGTGCGCGTCCTGTGCGAACAGTGCAAGGAAGCGGTGCACGCCGATGCGGCGTCCTGCGCATTGCTGGGCGTGGCAAGTCACGCGGCGCCGTTGATCTACCGCCCCAGGGGATGCTCGGCCTGCAACCAACATGGCTATCGCGGGCGCACCGGTATCTACGAGTTGGTGGTGTTCGATGAGCAGATGCGCAGCCTGGTGCACAACGCCGCTGCCGAGCAGGAGCTGACCCGCCACGCCCGCCGTCTGGGGCCAAGCATTCGCGAGGATGGCCGGCGCAAGGTGCTGGAAGGCGTCACCACCCTCGAGGAAGTCCTGCGCGTGACGCGGGAGGAATAGGCCATGGCTGCCTACGAATACCTGGCCCTCGATACGCGGGGACGCCAGCAGAAGGGCGTGCTGGAAGCTGATAGCAGTCGGCAGGTCCGTCAACTGTTGCGCGAACGTCACCTGATGCCTTTGGAGGTGAAGGCCACTCGCACCCGTGAGCCGGCGGCCGGCGGCTGGCGCTTCGTGCGTGGCCTGTCGGCCCGCGATCTTGCCTTACTGACCCGCCACTTGGCCACCCTGGTGCAAGCCGCGCTGCCCATTGAGGAGGCGCTGGGGGCTGCGGCCGCGCAAGCCCGTGTGCCGCGCATCCAGGCCATGCTGCTGGCGGTGCGCGCCCGCGTGCTGGAAGGTCACAGCCTGGCCGCCAGCCTCAAGGAGTTTCCCGCTGCATTTCCAGAGTTGTACCGCGCCACCGTAGCGGCCGGGGAGCACGCCGGTCACCTGGGGCCGGTGCTGGAACAACTGGCCGACTACACCGAGCAGCGCCAGCAGTCGCGCCAGAAGATCCAGCTGGCACTGCTCTATCCGCTGATTTTGATGATCGCCTCGTTGCTGATCGTCGGTTTTCTGCTGGGTTACGTGGTGCCGGACGTGGTGCGCGTATTCATCGATTCAGGACAGACGCTGCCGACCTTGACCCGGGGCCTGATCGCCCTCAGCGACGGGGTGCGCAATTGGGGCTGGCTGGTTCTGTTAGTGGCGCTGGGAATGGGGTTGGGGTTGCGCCAGGCGCTGCGCGACGATCAGTTGCGCCGACGCTGGCACGGCTTGTTGTTGCGCGTACCACTGCTCGGTCGCTTGTCCAGGGCCACCGACTGCGCGCGCTTCGCCTCGACGCTGGCGATCCTCACCCGCAGCGGGGTCCCACTGGTGGAGGCGCTGAACATTGCGGCCCAGGTGATCGCCAACCGCTTGATCCGTGAGGAGGTGTTGGGTGCCGCGCAAAAGGTGCGCGAAGGCGGCAGCCTGACCCGCGCGCTGGAGGCCAGCGGCCAGTTCCCGCCGATGATGCTGCACATGATCGCCAGCGGTGAGCGCTCCGGTGAACTGGATCAGATGCTGTCACGCACCGCGCGCAACCAGGAAAACGACCTGGCCGCGCAGGTGGCCCTGCTGGTCGGCCTGTTCGAGCCGTTCATGCTGGTGTTCATGGGCACCGTGGTGCTGGTCATTGTGCTGGCCATCCTCATGCCGATTCTGTCTCTCAATCAACTGGTGGGGTAATGCTGTGAACAAGCAACGCGGTTTCACGCTGATCGAAATCATGGTGGTGGTGGTGATCCTCGGCATTCTTGCCGCCCTGGTGGTGCCGCAGATCATGAGTCGTCCGGATCAGGCCAAGGTCACCGTGGCCAAGGGCGACATCAAGGCGATTTCGGCGGCCTTGGACATGTACAAGCTCGACAACCACAGCTACCCGAATACCCAGCAGGGGCTGGAAGCATTGGTGCGCAAGCCGTCCGGCAATCCGCCGGCGCGCAACTGGAACCCGGACGGCTATCTCAAGCGCATGCCGGTCGATCCGTGGGGCAATCCCTACCAGTACCTGGCGCCGGGCACCAAGGGGGCGTTCGATCTGTACTCGCTGGGCGCCGACGGCAAGGAAAGTGGCAGCGACCTGAATGCCGACATCGGCAACTGGGACATCTGATTGCCATGACCCGCGCCCGGGGCTTCACTCTGATCGAGCTATTGGTGGTGCTGGTGCTGATCGGCAGCCTGGCTGGCTTGGCGATGCTTGCGGGTGGCATCGCCAGCCCGGCGCGCGAATTGACTATCGAGGCCGAACGCCTGGCCGGATTGATCGGCGTACTGGCTGACGAGGCGGTGCTCGACAACCGCGAATACGGATTGCGTATCGAGAGTGGGGCGTACCAGGCGCTGGGTTATGACGAGCGCAGCGGGCGCTGGTCGCCTCTGAATGACAAGCCGCCGCATCGATTGCCGGAATGGGCGCGGCTGGACCTCGAACTGGAAGGCCAGGCGTTGAAGCTGGCACCGCCCACTTCCCGCGATAAGCGTTCCCCAGGCAAACCGGCCAATCGGAACTCGGTGCCGCAGGTGTTGCTTCTGTCCAACGGCGAACTCAGCCCGTTTCGTCTGGAAGTGTCCGAGCTGCGTGCCGGTGGGGCTCGCCTCCAATTGGCCAGCGATGGCTTTCGCCTGCCCAAGGTTGAAGTGCTGAGTAACTCGAGAACTGCCCGATGAAGCAGGTGCGAGGCTTTACCTTGCTGGAAGTCATGGTGGCCCTGGCCATCTTTGCTCTGGTAGCCGCCAGCGCGCTGACCGCCAGTGCCCGCAGCCTGCAGACTGCCGCACGCCTGGAGGACAAGACGCTGGCCCTGTGGATTGCCGACAACCGCCTGATCGAACTGCAATTGCAACGTCAACCCCCTGCCGAAGGGCGTCAACAGGGCAAGCTCGAGTATGCAGGACGGCGCTGGCAGTGGCAGAGCCAGGTCGAAGCGACGACTGATCCGGCGCTGCGCCGCGTTACCTTGCGGGTACTGGCCGGCGATGCGCCGGCAGACTTTGACCAGCGGGCACTGGTCAGCCTCAGCGGTTTTATCGAGACGCGGCCATGAGGGACTCACAAGGCTTTACCTTGCTGGAGCTGCTGATCGCCATCGCCATCTTTGGCCTGTTGGGGTTGGGCACCTATCAGATGCTCGGCAGCGTGGTGCGCACCGACAGTACAACCCGCGAGCAGGAGCTGCGACTGCGCGAGTTGGTGCGTGGCATGGCTGCTTTTGAGCGGGACGTGCAGCAGACGCTGGCACGTCCTGTGCGGGCGCCTTACGGCAACATGGATGCCGCGTTCGAAGGAGGAAACATCACCGGCGAGGGCGTCACGGTCGCGCTTACCCGCACGGGGTGGCGCAATCCCACCGGGGTGGTGCGTTCACGTTTGCAGCGGGTGCGCTGGCAACTCGACGGCACCACCTGGCAGCGCCATTACTGGCGGGTGCTGGATCAGGCCCAGGACAGTCAACCTCAGGTACAGCAGGTGTTGGACGATGTGCTGTCCTGGCGCTTGCGCTACCTGGATCAGGACGGCAATTGGCAGAACAGCTGGCCCAGCGGGATGGTGGCCAATGAAGAAAGCATGACGGAATTGCCCAGGGCTGTAGAACTGATACTCGAGCATCGGCATTACGGTTCGCTGCGTCGGCTGTTTCGCCTGCCCGATACAGCCATTCCCGGCGCACTGGGTCCGTCTGATGACGACGATGCTGACGTGCCCATGCCGGAGCTTTCTTTGTGAGGCGTCAGCGTGGGGTGGCGCTGATTACCGTGCTGCTCGTGGTGGCGGTAGTAACCGTGGTTTGCTCAGGTCTGATTGCGCGACAGCAACTGGCTATCCGCAGTAGCTCCAATATGCTTATTCAGCGCCAGGCCTGGCATTACGCCCAAGGGGGCGAAGCCCTGGCCAAGGCGTTGTTGCTGCGCGACCTGCGTCAGGGTGAAACAGGGCCTACCGTCGATCATCTCGGCGAGCCATGGGCCGCGCCGCTGAAAACCTTTGCCCTGGATGAGGGCGGCGAATTGCGGGTACGCATCGAAGATCTCAGCGGCCGCTTCAATCTGAACAGCCTGGTGCGCGAAGGCCGTCTGGATCGCGCTGCCTTCGAGCGCTTCCAGCGCCTGCTGCGACGACTCAATATCGGCGCACCCTATGCCGGACGGTTGCGTGATTGGCTGGATTTCGATGAGCAGGTCAGTGTGCTCAATGGTGCCGAGGACAACGATTACCTGTTGCTCAAGCCTCCTTATCGGGCCGCCAACCGGCCGCTGGCGGATGTCTCGGAATTGCGGCTGCTGTTGGGCATGCGTGAGCAGGACTATCGATTGCTGTTGCCGTATGTCAGCGCTTTGCCGCCGGAGGCACCCTTGAACGTCAACACGGCAAGTGTTCTGGTGTTGTCCAGTCTGGCCGAGGAGCTATCGCCCGACGTGGCGTTGGCACTGGCGGCGACGCGGGGGGCTCGCGGCTTTCGCACGCTTGATGAGTTTTTTGCTCAGTTGGGTCCTGCTGCGCAGCAGGTGACAGCTAGGAGTCTGGCAGTTGGGAGTCAATTTTTTCAGGTCATCAGCGAGGTCGAAATGGGAACGCGACGACAGGTGCTGGTAAGCCTGCTGCAACGTGGCAACGATGGCCGGGTGCGTGTCCTGGCCCGTGATCTTGGGCAGCCTGGATTGTCGCCGATCGCGAGCAAGGGGCGTAGCGATGACTGAAACCTGGGTCTTCCTGCCACCAGCAGCGGTCTGGGGGGTTGATCCCCAGCTGGACGTGCACTGGGTGCGCGATGGTGTATGCCGGTCGGAGCCTTTCGAGGACGTCTGTGCCGTATTGCATGGTCCATGGCGCCTGATACTGCCCGTGGAGGCGGTCACTTCTTGCAGTGTGCAGTTGCCTACTCAGAAAAAGCGCTGGTTGCGCAAGGCGCTGCCTTTCGCCGTCGAAGAGTGGCTGGCTGAGGACATTGAACACATGCATCTGGCGCTGGGGGCACCCCTGGCGGACGGGCGTCATCGGGTGTTCGCCGTACGTCGTGACTGGTTGAGCGACTGGCTGGCACTGTGCGCCGAGCCGCCAGGGCAGATTCGGGTCGATGCGGACCTATTGCCCGAGGACGCCACCTGGCTGTGCTGGCTCGACGGCCGCTGGCTGCTTGGCGGGCTGCCGCCGACACGCCTGGCACTGAGTAAAGAGGACGGCCCGGAGCTGGCGAAACAATGCCCGGAGCCGCTGCGGGCCTGTGTTCCGCAGGGGATATCGTTGCCCGCTGGTTGGGAAAGCCTGTACGAGCAGGATCCGCATGTCTGGCTAAGCCGTCAGGCTGGGGGGTGCAACCTGGCTCAGGGGGAGTTTGCCGTACAGGAGCATGCCCACGCCGGGCGGCGCTGGCTGCCCGTGTTCGGTGCGCTGGGGGTGTGCCTGCTCCTGCAATGGGGCTTCAACCTGGCCCAGGGCTGGCAGTTGCAGCGGGCGGGCGAAGACATTGCGCGCGCCAGTAGCCAGCTGTATCAGGAGCTGTTTCCCGACGACCGCAAGCTGATCAACCTGCGCCAGCAGTTCGATCAGCATCTGGCCGGGTCGGCGAACACTACGGGCGAGGGACTGCTTGGGTTGCTCGGGCAGGCCAGCGGCGCGTTGCTGGATGAAAGTGTGCAACTGCGCGTGCAGCAGCTGGACTTCAGCGCCGCGCGCGGTGATCTGGCGCTGCAGGTGCAGGCGCCAAGCTTCGAGGCGCTGGAGCGTGTGCGGGAGCGCTTGATCGATGCCGGCTTGGCCGTGCAGCTGGGCTCGGCAAGTCGCGAGGCGGAGGGTGTCAGTGCGCGTTTGGTGATCGGAGGTTGAATGGTTGTCTGGAATCCTGAACAGATACTGACCCGCTTGCAGGCCTCACCCCTGGCGCAGCGCTGGCAGCACTTGGCGAGACGCGAGCGCCTGATGCTGGGCTTGCTGGCTTTGTTTTTGCTGAGCGCCTTGATGTATCTAGGCATGTGGCGCCCCGTGGCAGGCCATAAGGTCGAGGCACAGCGGTACCTTGACCAGCAGCGCGAGCTGCATGGCTATTTGCAGGTGCGGGCGCCTGAGGTCATGGACCTCCAGCGCCGGCCAGTCGTTAGCCTCGATCCGGCGCGTCTGCAGGGGTTGGTCACGGCGTCGGCTACCGAAAAAGGGTTGGCGGTCGAGCGGGTGGATAGCGAGGGGAGTGGGGGGGTACAGGTCAGCCTGCAGCCTGCCGGCTTTGATCGTTTGCTCAGTTGGTTCGGTGACCTGCAAGCACAGGGGGTAAGGATCGAGGAGGCTGGACTGGATCGTCAGGGGGATGGACGCATCGCAGCGCGACTGACGTTGCGTGTGGCGTTCTAATGTCGCCCTTGGGTGGGCAAATGAGGTGCTTGGGTGTGCCGGCTGGGTTTATAAAAATGCCTGAAAAATCAAAAATTTAGAAAAACTTCATAAAGAGGGTTGACTTGAAAGCGCCCTCTGAGTAAATTGCGCGCCTCGCAAGGCCGATGGCTGATTAGCTCAGCTGGGAGAGCACCTGCATCACACGCAGGGGGTCGGCGGTTCGATCCCGTCATCAGCCACCATCATCTTTGCGAAGCTCCGTAAGGGGCACCGGACGAAAGTCCACCGACGCGCAGTGGTAGTTCAGTCGGTTAGAATACCGGCCTGTCACGCCGGGGGTCGCGGGTTCGAGTCCCGTCCACTGCGCCATATTTAGCCAAGTTCGATGATGTTGTATCGGGCTTGAGGGCGACAAGCTTTGGCAAGTCGTTCAGACGTTAGCAAGAGTTCCACGGACGAAAGTCCAACCGACGCGCAGTGGTAGTTCAGTCGGTTAGAATACCGGCCTGTCACGCCGGGGGTCGCGGGTTCGAGTCCCGTCCACTGCGCCATATACGGTTTCGCCACGCTCATGCGAGTTCTGCGAAACCACAAAAAAGCGGCCTTCATGGCCGCTTTTTTTTGTGCCTGAAAAAACCGACAGGTTTTTTGGCTGAAACCCTTTCCCCTTTTCACCGCCAGGCTCGAATGTAATTTTCCGAGGGTGCGCTCGTGCGGGCCGCGCAGTGTGTTTGTTGCGATTATCGGGCATCATTTCGATAATCGGCCGTATCGCGGCCTCAACCGGAGTACTCCATGACTGAAGAGCGTCAGACCACCACGTTCCTGGCTCCTCCGCCGTATGTTTCTCCGGCGAAGCGTATCGAAGAGTTCAGTGGCGATCCCAACTTCATGAGTTCGCTCGCCCGAGGGCTGGCCGTGATCACGGCGTTCCAGGAGCGCAAGCGTCACCTGACCATTGCCCAGATCAGCCATCGCACTGGCATTCCCCGTGCCGCAGTACGGCGTTGTCTGTACACCTTGATTCAGCTGGGTTATGCGAGCTCGGACGGGCGTACCTATTCACTGCTGCCGAAAGTGTTGACCCTGGGGCATGCCTACCTGTCTTCCACGCCGCTGGCCGTCTCCGCCCAGCCTTATCTGGACCGCCTGACCGAGCAATTGCACGAGGCGTGCAGCCTGGCCACCCTGGAAGGCGAGCAGGTGCTGTATATCGCTCGTTCAGCGGTACCTCAGCGGTTGATATCCATCGATTTGAGCGTGGGCAGTCGCTTACCGGCCTATTGCACCTCCATGGGGCGGATCATGCTGGCGGCCATGGATGACGCCAGCCTGCAGGATTACCTGGCCACCGCCGAGCTGCAGCCCAAGACCAGCCGCACGCTGCACACGCCCGAACAGCTCTGGGAATGTTTACTGCAGATCCGTACCCAGGGCTGGTGCATTGTCGATCAGGAGCTGGAGCAGGGCCTGCGCTCCCTGGCGGTGCCGGTGCGTGATTCCAGTGGCCATGTACTGGCGGCCATGAACGTCAGCACACACGCGGGGCGCGTGCCGCTGGCCGAGCTTGAACAACGTTACCTGCCGATCATGCTGGCCACCAGCCGGGAGTTGAGCGAGCAGCTCTTCGCGACCTTGGGTTGAGTCTTTCGGGCGGTAATCGCACCTTTTCGCATTGAGATGGTTGCTTGTTTCCTTGAGCGATACATGCTGTGCAAGCAGGGCTAGTTCTTTAGTAGCCCCTGCGGTGTATCGAGTGCCGCCTGCCTAAACTCGGTGCATCGCTATCCGGCGATACAGAGGGCCGTAACGACCTTCAAAACAACTATAAGAAACAGGTGTACCCATGCTCTTGCACGAAAAAAGCGCGATTTTCGAGCGTGCAGACCCTTATGCCGTCTCGGATTACGTCAACCAGCATCTGGGCATGCATAGCATCCGCATGCCCAGGAATCGGCACGCTACAGCCAGTCTCAGTCACCGCAAGTTTGCCAGTGTCGACTTGTGTCGCATCCGTTATGGCGGCCAGGCGCGGATTACGTCCCCGGCGCTGGAAAGTATTTTTCACCTGCAACTTCAGCTCAAGGGCAGCAGCCTATGGTGCAGCCGTGGCGTTGAACAGCGCCTGCAACCCGGCGATTTGCTGATGATCAACCCGGATGATCCGGTCGATCTGACCTACGGCCAGGATTGCGAAAAACTGATCATCAAATTGCCCACCAGCCTCTTGGCAGCCTGCTGCGAGGAGCAGCGCTGGAACTTGCCCCGGGAAGGTGTGCGTTTCACCCGCCGGCTGCACCGATTGGAAGATCTGCAGGATTTCATGCGCCTGGTGGACCTGATCTGCCTGGAGGCGGAATCTGACGACAATGGCCTGCAAACCCAGCAGCACTACACACGCATCGTGGCCAGCAAGCTGCTCAGCAAAGTGCCCAACAACATTCGTCGCGAAGCGCCGATCCCACAGGCTGTACCGTTCGAGCAGTTGATCCAGTACATCGATGAGCATCTCAAGGAAGACCCCGGCATCGACACACTGGCCGCCCTGGCGAAAGTCAGTCAGCGCTCGGTGTATGCGTTGTTCGAGCGCCACCTGAATTGCACGCCCAAGCAGTATGTGCGTGATCGCAAGCTGGACCGCGTGCATGCTTGCCTGAGCGATCCGTCCTGCCATGTGCGCAGTGTGACGGAGATCGCCCTGGATTACGGCTTCATGCATTTGAGCCGCTTTTCTGAAAGCTACAAGGCTCGCTTTGGCGAGTTGCCTTCCGAGACCTTGCGCCGGCAAAGCCGCTAAAGGACTCAAGTTCGGGTTTCCCCATCGAGTGTGGAAACCCGTCTTATCCCGCTCCCCATACCCGTCCGCCGTTGCCGTTCCTTCGGCTTTTCGGCGGTTTTTTTATGTGAATAAATCACTGCCTTTGTCGGCACAGCGGACGCTTTTTAATCAATCGATGCGTTGCAGAAAACGGATAGCGATGCTGCACAAAGCGGATATTGCGACCGACATTGCAGGAATAGCCTTGGTCTCGCCTGAACAATAACAATGGAGGCCCCGGCGATGAACCTGGGAAGCGACTACCTTGATTCGCTTGTTGAAGACAATGCTGACAAAGGCATCTTTCGCTGCAAGCGCGAAATGTTCACCGACGAGCGTCTGTTCGAATTGGAGATGAAGCACATCTTCGAGGGCAACTGGATCTACCTTGCCCACGACAGCCAGATTCCCGAGAAGAACGACTATTACACGACCCACATGGGCCGTCAGCCGATCTTCATTGCGCGCAACAAGGACGGTGAACTCAATGCCTTCATCAACGCCTGCAGCCATCGCGGCGCGATGCTCTGTCGCTTCAAACGGGGCAACAAGGCGACTTATACCTGCCCGTTCCATGGTTGGACCTTCAATAACTCCGGCAAACTGCTCAAGGTCAAAGACCCCAAGGAAGCCGGTTACCCGGACAATTTTGACTGCGACGGTTCCCATGACCTAAAGAAAGTCGCGCGCTTCGAGTCCTATCGCGGCTTCCTGTTCGGCAGCCTGCGCGAAGACGTCGCGCCGCTGGAAGACTTCCTCGGTGAGTCGAAGAAGATCATCGACATGGTGGTCGACCAGTCTCCCGATGGCATCGAAGTACTGCGCGGGTCCTCCAGCTACGTCTTCGGTGGCAACTGGAAGCTGACTGCGGAGAACGGCGCCGATGGCTACCACGTCACCGCCGTGCACTGGAACTACGCCGCCACCCAGAACCAGCGCAAATTGCGCGAGGCCGGCGAAGAGATCCGCACCATGAGTGCCGGTGGTTGGGGGAAAAAGGGCGGGGGTTTCTACTCCTTCGAGAACGGCCACCTGTTGCTCTGGACGCGCTGGGACAACCCCGAAGACCGCCCCTTGTTTTGCCGCCGCGATGAGCTGGTCGCCGAAGTCGGCGAGGCTCGCGCGGACTGGATGATCGGCAACTCACGCAATCTGTGCCTGTACCCGAACCTGTACCTGATGGACCAGTTCGGCTCGCAGCTGCGCATCGCCCGGCCGATCTCGGTGGACGAGACCGAAGTCACCATCTACTGCATTGCCCCGAAAGGCGAAAGCGCTGAAGCGCGCGCCACCCGCATCCGCCAGTACGAAGACTTCTTCAACGTCAGCGGCATGGCCACGCCCGACGATCTCGAGGAGTTCCGCGCCTGCCAGCAGGGCTACCAAGGACGCGCCATGGAATGGAACGATATGTCCCGTGGTGCCAAGCATTGGATCGACGGCCCCGATGAGGGCGCCAGGGAAATCGACTTGCATCCGTTGCTCAGCGGTGTGCGCTCCGAGGACGAAGGCCTGTTCGTCATGCAGCACCGTTACTGGCAGGAGCAGATGATCAAGGCCGTCGAGGCCGAGCAGGCGCAGCTGATCCACGTGGAGGGCGCGTAATGACCATCACCTACGACGCCGCCCGAGACTTCCTCTACCGCGAAGCGCGCTACCTCGACGACAAGGAGTGGGACAGCTGGCTGGAGCTCTACGCGCCGGATGCCAGTTTCTGGATGCCGGCCTGGGACGATCACGATCAACTGACCGAAGACCCGCAGCGGGAAATCTCGCTGATCTGGTACGGCAACCGTGGCGGCCTGGAAGACCGGGTATTCCGCATCAAGACCGAGCGCTCCAGCGCCACCATTCCCGATACCCGTACCTCACACAACATCAGCAACCTCGAGCTGCTCGAGCAGGCCGATGGTTTCTGCAAGCTGCGTTACAACTGGCACACGATGAGCTTTCGCTACAAGACCGTGGACCATTTCTACGGCACCAATTTCTACACCCTCGATGTGCGCGGCGAGAACCCGCTGATCAAGGCCAAGAAAGTGGTGCTGAAGAACGACTACATCCGCCAGATGATCGATGTGTACCACCTCTGAGGGCGCCGCCATGACTCACAAGATCGCATTGAATTTCGAAGACGGCGTCACGCGGTTCATCGACGCCAGCCTGGGCGAAACCGTGGCCGATGCCGCCTACCGTCAAGGCATTAATATCCCGTTGGATTGCCGCGACGGCGCGTGCGGTGCCTGCAAGTGCTTCGCCGAAGCCGGCCGCTATGACCTGGGGGAGGAGTACATCGAGGATGCGCTGAGCGAAGACGAAGCCGAGCAGGGCTACGTGCTGACCTGCCAGATGCGCGCCGAGAGCGATTGTGTGATTCGCGTGCCGGCTTCTTCTCAGGTGTGCAAGACCGAGCAGGTTTGCTATGAGGCGGCCATCAGCACGGTGCGCCAACTGTCCGAGAGCACCATCTCGCTGTCAATCAAGGGCGATTCGCTGGCTCAGCTGGCGTTTCTGCCGGGGCAGTACGTCAACCTCCAAGTGCCGGGCAGCGACCAGACCCGCGCCTACTCGTTCAGCTCCATGCCGCGCGATGGCGAAGTCAGCTTTCTGATTCGCAACGTGCCGGGCGGGCTGATGAGCAGCTTTCTCACCGGTCTGGCGAAATCCGGCGACAGCCTGACCCTGGTTGGCCCGTTGGGCAGTTTCTACCTGCGCGACATCAAGCGCCCGCTGCTGTTGCTGGCTGGCGGCACCGGCCTCGCACCCTTCACCGCCATGCTGGAAAAGATTGCCGAGCAGGGCAGCGAGCATCCCCTGCACCTGATTTACGGCGTGACCCACGACCATGATCTGGTGGAGTTGGACAAGCTCGAGGCCTTCGCCGCGCGCATTCCCAACTTCACCTACAGCGCCTGCGTCGCCAGCCCGGACAGCCAGTACCCGCTCAAGGGCTATGTCACCCAGCACATCGAACCCAGGCACCTCAACGATGGGGAGGTCGATGTCTACCTGTGCGGCCCGCCGCCGATGGTCGAAGCGGTCAGTCAGTTCATTCGCGAACAGGGGCTGCAACCGGCGAACTTCTACTACGAGAAATTTGCCGCCAGCGCGTGAGGGCCGATGTCAGCGGTTCGTGGGGTGGGTAACCGCGCAGCGTTTCCCACCGCAATCCTTGCCATTGCAGAGGTTGGGTAGATGCACAAGCGTTTTGAAAACAAAGTCGCCGTTATCACCGGTGCGGCACAAGGGATTGGCCGTCGCGTCGCCGAGCGTATCGTCGCTGAGGGTGGAAGGCTGGTAGCAGTGGACCGTTCCGAGGTGGTCCACGAGCTGGCCGATGAGCTGGGGGCGAGGGGCGTTGAGGTACTCACCCTGACCGCCGATCTTGAGCGGTTTGCCGACTGTCATCGGGTGATGGCTGTGGCGAAGGAGCGTTTCGGACGTCTCGACATTCTGGTCAACAACGTCGGCGGCACTATCTGGGCCAAGCCCTTCGAGCATTACCTGGAAGACGAAATCGAAGCCGAAGTGCGCCGCTCGCTGTTTCCTACGCTGTGGTGCTGCCATGCCGCGCTGCCGCACATGCTGGAGCAGGGCGCGGGCGCCATCGTCAATGTGTCTTCGATCGCGACCCGCAGCCTTAACCGCGTGCCCTACGGCGCGGCCAAGGGCGGCGTGAATGCACTGACCGCCTGCCTGGCATTCGAAAATGCGCAGCGTGGCATTCGCGTCAACGCCACGGCCCCCGGCGGCACCGAAGCGCCGCCACGGCGCATTCCGCGCAACAGCGCCGAGCAGAGCGAGCAAGAGAAGCTCTGGTACCAGCAAATCGTCGACCAAACCGTCGATTCCACCCTGATGAAGCGCTACGGAACCATCGACGAGCAGGCCGGCGCAATCCTGTTCCTGGCCTCCGACGATGCCAGTTACATCACCGGCATCACCCTGCCGGTGGGCGGCGGTGATCTCGGCTAACGCCCGGGCGCTGGCCTTGAACGAATAAGCACTACGCAAGAAATCGCAGTGCGCCAATAGGCTTGCTGCGGCGAATCCTGATTACAAAAACAATAGAGATTCTTGCCATGCGAAAAGTAGATATTCACGACATCATCGATAACGCCCGTTTCAGCCGGTTCCACTGGCTGGTCATGTGCCTGTGCGCACTGCTGCTGATCTTCGACGGCTATGACCTGTTCATTTACGGCGTGGTCCTGCCCGCCATCATGCAGGAGTGGGGCCTCACGCCGTTGCAGGCCGGCGCCCTGGGCAGTTACGCGCTGTTCGGCATGATGTTCGGCGCCCTGGTGTTCGGCACCCTGGCCGACCGCATCGGGCGCAAGAAGGGTATCGCCATCTGCTTCCTGCTGTTCAGCGTGGCGACCGTGATCAATGGCTTTGCCAGCACACCGACGGAGTTCGGCATGCTGCGCTTTCTGGCCGGCCTCGGCTGCGGCGGCCTGATGCCCAACGTGGTCGCGCTGATGAACGAATACGCGCCGAAAAAACTGCGCAGCACCTTGGTGGCGATCATGTTCAGCGGCTATTCGCTGGGCGGCATGTTCTCCGCCGGGCTGGGCATCTACATGCTGCCGCGCTTTGGCTGGGAAGCGATGTTCTTCGCCGCCGCCGTGCCGCTGTTGTTGCTGCCGGTGATCCTCTGGAAGTTGCCGGAGTCGGTGGGCTTTCTGGTGCGCCAGGGCCGTACCGAGCAGGCGCGCACGCTGCTCAAGCGTATCGATCCAAGCCGTGCGCTCAGCGCCGGCGACGAGCTGGTGATGACCGAAGTGAAGGGCAAGAGCGCATCGGTGCTGGAGCTGTTCCGCAACGGCCGCGGCGTTCGCACCCTGTCGATCTGGGTGGCGTTCTTCTGCTGTCTGCTGATGGTCTACGCGCTGGGCTCCTGGTTGCCGAAGCTGATGGCCAATGCCGGTTACAGCCTGGGATCGAGCCTGTCCTTCCTGCTGGCATTGAATTTTGGCGGCATGTTCGGCGCGATTCTGGGTGGCTGGCTGGGCGACCGTTTGAACCTCGCCAAAGTGGTGGTGGTGTTTTTCGCCCTGGCGGCGGTTTCCATCGCCTTGCTCGGCATCAAGACGCCGATGCCGGTGCTCTACGCGCTGATCACCATTGCCGGCGCGACCACCATCGGTACGCAGATTCTGCTCTACGCCAGTGCGGCGCAGTTCTACGGCCTGTCGATCCGCTCCACCGGCCTTGGCTGGGCGTCCGGCATCGGCCGCAACGGGGCCATCGTCGGTCCGTTGCTGGGCGGGGCGCTGATGGGCATCAACCTGCCGCTGCAACTGAACTTCATGGCCTTTGCCGTTCCAGGCGTGATTGCCGCGCTGGCCATGGCGGTCTTCGCCGTCTCCGGTCAACGCAGCAGCAGCGTTGCGCCAGCCGGCCTGACTGCGGCGAAAGCCTGATCACTGAACCAGAACTCCGGGAGCCGCTATGAGCCACATCCTGATCGAAAGCATCGAAGCCGTCATCGTCGACCTGCCGACCATTCGCCCGCACAAGCTGGCCATGCACACCCTGCAGAAGCAGACGCTGGTGATTATCCGCGTGCGCTGCGCCGACGGTATCGAAGGCATCGGCGAGTCCACCACCATCGGTGGCCTGGCCTACGGTAACGAAAGCCCGGAAAGCATCAAGACCAACATCGAGTGCCATCTCGCGCCACTGTTGATCGGCCAGGATGCGAGCAATATCAATGCCGCCATGCTGCGCCTGGACAAAGCAGCCAAGGGCAATACCTTTGCCAAGTCCGGCCTGGAAAGCGCGCTGCTCGACGCCCAGGGCAAGCGCCTCGGGCTGCCGGTCAGCGAGCTGCTCGGCGGTCGAGTCCGCGACAGCCTGGAAGTCGCCTGGACCCTGGCCTCCGGCGACACTGCCAAGGACATCGCCGAAGCCGAGCAGATGCTCGACATCCGCCGTCACCGCATCTTCAAGCTGAAGATCGGCGCCAACGAGGTAAGCGCGGACCTCAAGCACGTCATCGCCATCAAGAAAGCGCTGGGTGAGCGCGCCAGCGTGCGCGTCGATGTGAATCAGTACTGGGATGAATCCCAGGCCATCCGTGCCTGCCAGGTGCTCGGTGACAACGGCATCGATCTGATCGAACAGCCGATTTCGCGCATCAACCGTGCCGGCCAGGTGCGCCTGAATCAGCGCAGCCCGGCGCCGATCATGGCCGATGAGTCCATCGAGAGCGTGGCAGACGCCTTCAGCCTTGCGGCCGACGGCGCTGCGAGCATCTTCGCCCTGAAGATCGGCAAGAACGGCGGCCCGCGCGCCGTGCTGCGCACCGCGCAGATTGCCGAGGCGGCCGGTATCGCGCTGTACGGCGGCACCATGCTGGAAGGCGCCATCGGCACCCTGGCCTCGGCCCATGCCTTCATCACCCTGAGCAGGCTGACCTGGGGCACCGAGTTGTTCGGTCCGCTGCTGCTCACCGAAGAAATCGTCACCGAGGCGCCGGTCTACCGCGACTTCCAGCTGGAAGTGCCGCGCTCGCCCGGCCTTGGCTTGACCCTCGATGAAGAGCGCCTGGCGTTCTTCCGCCGCACCTGACAGGAGGTTCGCCCATGCTGTTCCACGTAAAGATGACCGTAAAACTGCCGGTCGACATGGACCCGGCCAAGGCCGCCAGGCTCAAGGCCGACGAGAAGGAGCTGGCCCAGGGTCTGATGCGCGAGGGCACCTGGCGCCACCTGTGGCGCATCGCCGGTCAGTACGCCAACTACAGCGTGTTCGACGTGCCCAGCGTGCAGGCACTGCACGACACCCTGATGCGGCTGCCGCTGTTTCCCTACATGGAGATCGACGTCAATCCGCTGTGCCGCCATCCGTCCTCGATCCGCGATGACGACAGCTGATTCCGTTCCAAGCCGGGCATGCCCCGGTCTGTTAACCCCGTGACAACAATTACAAAAATGAGGCCTGAGCCATGACTGTAAAAATTTCCCACTCCGAGCACGTGCAGAACTTCTTCAAGGAAGCCAGCGGCTTCAAGAACGACGAAGGCAGCAGCCGCATGAAGACGGTGATCAACCGCATTCTGGTGGACACTGCGAAACTCATCGAAGACCTGGCGATCACTCAGGACGAATTCTGGAAGGCCGTGGATTACCTCAATCGTCTCGGTGGCCGTAACGAAGCTGGCTTGCTGGTCGCCGGCCTGGGGCTTGAGCACTACCTCGATTTGTTGCAGGACGCCAAGGACGAGCAGGATGGCCTGGTGGGCGGTACGCCGCGCACCATCGAAGGCCCGCTCTACGTGGCCGGTGCGCCAATATCCGAGGGCGAGACGCGCATGGACGACGGCAGCGAAGACCGCGTCGCCACGGTGATGTTCCTCGACGGTCAGGTGCTCGATGTGGATGGCGCGCCGATCGCCGGCGCCACAGTGGATGTGTGGCACGCCAACACCCAGGGCAACTACTCCTGGTTCGACCAGAGCCAGTCCGAGTACAACCTGCGCCGTCGCATCATCACCGATGCCCAGGGCCGCTACCGCGCCCGCAGCATCGTGCCCTCCGGCTATGGCTGCTCGCCCGATGGTCCGACCCAGGAAGTGCTCGATCTGCTTGGGCGTCACGGGCAGCGCCCAGCGCATATTCACTTCTTCATTTCAGCGCCGGGTCATCGTCACCTGACCACGCAGATCAACCTGTCAGGCGACCAGTACCTGTGGGACGACTTCGCCTATGCCACCCGCGACGGGCTGATTGGTGAAATCCGCTTCAGCGAGGGTGCCGAAGCTGCGCGCGCACGCGGCGTGGAAGGGCGCTTCGCCGAAGTGCGATTCGACTTCCAGCTGCAGAAGGCAGCAGTCCCGACGGCAGAACAGCGCAGTAATCGTCCGCGTGCCCTGCAAGAGGCCTGATCCCCAGGCGACCTTTGCTGATCAACAAGGTGGATGGTAAAGCGCCATCCACCCTACACAAGCGCCAGGCTTCGTAGGGTGGATGACGCTCTTTTCATCCACCACCTTTACCGGCTTCATTCCACCGTTCCACCGCGTCACCTCTACAACAAGAGCGATCCGGGCACCGCCACGGATGGCCATGCCTGACTTGCGAGGCACTATGAAAGCGCTACTGAAGGACTGCTCCCTCTCCGCTGTGGTTGCCGGTTTTATTGCAACCGTCATTTCCTACGCAGGCCCCCTGGTCATCATTTTTCAGGCAGCCAAGGCTGCAGACCTGCCCCATGACGTGCTGTCGTCCTGGGTCTGGGCCATTTCCATGGGTAGCGGGGTGTTGGGTATCGTCCTCAGCCTGCGCTACAAGGTGCCGGTCATCATTGCCTGGTCGGCGCCCGGCTCCGCACTGCTGGTCACGTTATTGCCAGGCATCAGCCTCAACGAGGTGGTGGGCGCCTATCTGGTTTCCAGTCTGATCATCTTGCTGGTTGGCCTCTCCGGTACCTTTGATCGGTTGATCGGTAAGTTGCCGGCCGCGATCTCCGCCGCGATGCTGGCCGGCATTCTGTTTCGGTTCGGCACCGATCTGTTCGTGTCCATGCAAGATCAGCCCTGGCTGGTGCTGACCATGTTGGTGGCCTACCTGGTGGGCAAACGGCTGTTGCCACGTTATGCGGTGCTCGCCGTGCTGGTGGTGGGCGTGTTGTGCACACTTATCACCGGCGAACTGCGCAGCGAGGCGCTGGTTATCGGCTTGGCCACGCCGGTGTGGATCAGCCCCGACTTCAGCTGGCAGGTCATCCTCAACGTGACCTTGCCGCTGGTGGTGGTGGCACTCACCGGGCAGTTCGTGCCGGGCATGGTTGTCTTGCGCAACGATGGCTATCAGACGCCGGCCAGCCGGTTGATCAGCAGCAGCGCGCTGGGCTCTCTGTTGCTGGCGCCCTTCTTTTGCCACGGACTGAACCTGGCGGCGATCACCGCCGCCATCTGCACCGGCAAGGAAGCCCATGAAGACCCGGCCCGGCGATACGTCGCCGGAGTCGTTGGCGGCGTGTTTTACCTGGTGCTGGGCATCTTCGGCGCCACCCTGGTGTCGTTCTTTACCGCTTTTCCCGCGGCGCTGATCGCAGCGCTGGCTGGACTTGCGTTGCTGGCAGCCATCGGAGGTGCGCTGGGCGGTGCGATGTCGGTGCCGGCCGATCGCGAGGCGGCCTTGATCACCTTTCTAGTCACTGCGTCGGGCATGTCGTTCCTCGGCCTATCCGCCGCGTTCTGGGGATTGGTGTTCGGCATCGGCGCGCATCTGTTGCTGACGGCACGGCGCCCAGCGGTGCCGCGTTCATCGGTTGCTGATGCCGACAACGAGACCCGAGAAAGCAGAGCGAGTAACCTCGTCTGAGGATTTCATCGCGAGCCGGAAAGGTACTGGCAGGCGTCGCATCACGCCAAACTTCAGCATTCGTCAAGAACGACTCAAATAGGTAATTGTGTTCGATTATCGAACAGTGAATCGATAATCGAATTGTTCTGACCGGCACCGCGGCGTACTGTTTTGTCCATCGGATGCCCAGCATCCCTGACTCAACACGAGATTCCGACATGGCTGAAATCATCCCCCTGAGCGAAGCGATCCAGCGTTTCGTCAACGACGGCGATAGCATCGCCCTTGAAGGCTTCACCCACCTGATCCCGACTGCGGCATCTCATGAAATCATCCGTCAGGGCAAGCAGGATCTGACCCTGATCCGCATGACGCCGGACCTGGTGTATGACCTGCTGATCGGCGCCGGTTGCGCGAAGAAACTGATTTTCTCCTGGGGCGGAAACCCCGGTGTTGGTTCCCTGCACCGCATGCGCGATGCCGTCGAGAAGCAGTGGCCCAAGCCGCTGGAAATCGAAGAACACAGCCATGCCGACATGGCCAACGCCTACGTCGCTGGCGCCTCGGGCCTGCCGTTCGCCGTGCTGCGTGCCTACGCCGGCTCGGACCTGCCCAAGGTCAACCCGCTGATCAAGACCGTTACCTGCCCATTCACCGGTGAAGTGCTGGCTGCCGTACCGAGTGTGCGCCCGGACGTGACCGTGATCCACGCGCAGAAGGCCGACCGCAAGGGCAATGTGCTGATTCAAGGCATCCTCGGTGTGCAGAAAGAAGCCGCCCTGGCCGCCAAGCGTTGCATCGTCACCGTCGAAGAAATTGTCGACGACCTCAAGGCACCGATGAACGCCTGCGTGCTGCCGACCTGGGCACTCACCGCTGTGTGCGAAGTGCCGGGCGGTGCCCATCCGTCCTATGCCCATGGTTATTACGAGCGTGACAACGCCTTCTACAAGGCTTGGGACCCGATCGCCCGCGACCGTGAGGCATTCATCGCCTGGATCGACCGCTACATTCGCGGTACCGCCGATTTCAACGAGTTCAAGGCCAAGCTGGCCCAGGAGGCCAAGTAATGAGCGCCTACAACACCAATGAAATGATGACCGTGGCCGCAGCCCGCCGGCTGGGCAATACCGACGTGACCTTCGTCGGCATCGGCCTGCCGTCCAAGGCGGCCAACCTGGCGCGCCTGACCCATGCGCCGGACGTGACCCTGATTTACGAATCGGGCCCCATCGGCGCCAAGCCGACGGTACTGCCGTTGTCGATTGGCGATGGCGAACTGGCCGAGACCGCCGATACCGTCGTACCCACGGGCGAAATCTTCCGCTACTGGCTGCAGGGCGGGCGCATCGACGTCGGCTTCCTCGGCGCCGCCCAGGTGGACAAGTTCGGCAATATCAACACCACGGTGATTGGTGATTACCACAACCCGAAAGTGCGCCTGCCGGGTGCCGGCGGCGCGCCGGAAATCGCTGGCTCGGCCAAGCGGGTGTTCATCATCCTCAAGCAGGGCCACCGCACCTTCGTCGACAAGCTGGCGTTCATCACCTCGGTCGGCCACGGCGAAGGCGGCGATCATCGCCAGCGCCTGGGCCTGCCGGGTGCCGGTCCGGTGGCGATCATCACCGACCTGTGCATCATGGAGCCGGAAGCCGGCAGCAACGAATTCATCGTCACCTCGATTCACCCGGGCGTGACCCGCGAGCAGATCATTGAAGCCACCGGCTGGCCGATTCGCTTTGCCGAGCAGGTGGTGGAAACCGAGGCGCCGACCCAGCATGAGCTCGACGCCCTGCGTGCCCTGGAAGAGCGTACCGCCATCGCCCACGGGCAGGCCGGAGGTGACGAATGACCCGCGAAGTCTTTATCTGCGACGCCGTGCGCACGCCCATCGGCCGTTTCGGCGGTGCGCTGTCCGCCGTGCGTGCCGACGACCTGGCGGCGATCCCGCTCAAGGCTCTACTGGAGCGCAACCCGCAGCTGGACCCGGCGGCCATCGACGAAGTCTTCATGGGCAGCGCCAACCAGGCCGGCGAAGACAACCGCAACGTGGCGCGCATGGCGCTGCTGCTGGCAGGGATTCCGGACAGCGTGCCGGGGGTGACTCTCAACCGTCTCTGCGCTTCGGGCCTGGATGCGGTGGGCAGTGCGTTTCGTGCCATTGCCTGCGGTGAGATGGAGCTGGCGATCGCCGGTGGCGTCGAGTCGATGTCCCGCGCGCCCTATGTAATGGGCAAGGCCGAGACCGCCTTCGGCCGCACGCAGAAGATCGAAGACACCACCATCGGCTGGCGCTTCGTGAACCCGAAAATGAAGGAACTGCACGGCGTCGATGCCATGCCGCAGACTGCCGACAACGTCGCGGATGACTTTGGCATCAACCGCGCCGATCAGGACGCCTTCGCCCTGCGCAGCCAGCAAAAGGCCGGTCGCGCCCAGGCAGAAGGTTTTTTCGCTGAAGAAATCGTCCCGGTGGTGATCAAGACCCGTAAAGGCGAGACCGTCGTCGACACCGACGAACATCCGCGCCCGGACACCTCCGCCGAAGCCCTGGCCAAGCTCAAGCCGGTCAATGGCCCGGACAAGACGGTCACCGCCGGCAACGCCTCGGGCGTCAACGACGGCGCGGCGGCCATGATCCTGGCCTCCCGCGAGGCCGTGGAGAAATACGGCCTGACGCCCCGCGCCAAGGTGCTGGGCATGGCCAGCGCCGGTGTTGCGCCGCGCATCATGGGCTACGGCCCGGTGCCGGCGGTGCGTAAGCTGCTGACTCGCCTGGACATCGCCATCGAGCAGTTCGACGTGATCGAGCTGAACGAAGCGTTCGCCGCCCAGGGCCTGGCCTGCATGCGTGACCTCGGCCTGGCCGACGACGCGGCCGCGGTCAACCCCAACGGCGGGGCGATTGCCTTGGGGCATCCGCTGGGTATGAGTGGCGCACGCTTGGTCCTGACGGCTGTGCATCAGCTGGAAAAATCCGGCGGCAAGCTGGGGCTGGCTACCATGTGCATTGGTGTAGGCCAGGGGCTGGCGCTGGCACTGGAACGCGTCTGATGGGTGGACCTGCTCGCGCGTTTGCGAAGCAGGTTCTTAGCGTGACTGAAACCCATTGTGGGGCCGACTTAATGTCGGCAGCAGAGGCTTCACAAAGCCGATGTGAAATCGGCCCCACCCAGACTGTTTTTACGTCGCAGTGATCTTTTTCGAGGAGTTCCTATGCCTTCCCTACAGCTTGCCGATGGCGAACTGAATTACCGCATCGACGGTCCCGACGCGGCACCGGTCCTGGTGTTGTCCAACTCCCTGGGTACCAACCTGGGTATGTGGGATACGCAGATTCCCGCGCTGGCCAAGTCCTTCCGTGTGGTGCGTTATGACACGCGTGGCCATGGCGCCTCGCTGGTCACCGAAGGGTCTTACAGCATCGCGCAGCTGGGCTCCGACGTGCTGGCCCTGCTGGATGCGCTGAAGATCGACAAGGCGGCGTTCTGCGGCTTGTCCATGGGCGGGCTGATCGGTCAGTGGCTGGGTATTAACGCCCCCGAGCGTATTACCCACCTGGTGCTGTGCAACACCGCAGCGAAAATCGGCAACGCCGAGGGTTGGAATACGCGCATCGACACCGTCAACGCCGGTGGTCAGCAAGCCATGCGAGACCTGCGCGATGCCACCATCGCCCGTTGGTTTACACCGGAGTTCGCCGCCGCCGAGCCGCAAGAGGCTGACCGCGTGGTGTCCATGCTGGTTGCCACCTCTCCGGCGGGCTACGCGGCCAATTGCGCTGCCGTACGCGATGGCGATTTCCGTGAGCAGTTGGGTGCGATCCAGGCCAAGACCCTGATCGTGTGCGGTACCGAGGACGCTGTCACCACTCCGGCTGATGGGCGCTTCATGCAGGAGCGCATTCGCGGCGCCGAACAGGTGGATTTCCATGCCGCTCACCTGTCCAATGTTGAAGTGGGCGAGAGGTTCACCCAGGCGCTGCTGGATTTTCTCAAGCGCTGATCGAACACAAGGCCCCGGTGTCGGCAGGACACCGGGGCCTTGTTTCGTCTGTTGGATTCAATCCAAGTAAACCTCAAGGCGGCGACCTGGCCGCACTGGCGTGGCAGCGACCAAGCGCCTATGGTTGCGACTTTTCCTCCTCCGCGCTCGCCATGAATCTCGATAACCGCATCAAGCTTCGCCATCTGACCTGCTTCCTGGAGATTGCGCGCCAGGGAAGCCTTGCCCGAGCGGCCTCGGTCCTGGCGATCAGCCCTCCGGCCGTGTCAAAAACGCTGCGCGAACTGGAAGAGTTCTTGGGCGCCTCGCTGTGCGAGCGCAGCAAGAGCGGAGTGGTGTTGACCCGCGCAGGGCAGTCTTTCCTGCGTTATGCCGGTGTCAGCGTGCAGGCGCTGCGCGAGGGTGTGCGCAGTCTGGGCAGCCATGCCCATGAGGTCTCCAGCGTGCGCCTGGGCGCGCTCAGTACCGTGGAAAGCGCGTTTCTGCCGGAGGTGGTGCGTCGGCTGCATGAACAGCATGAGGCCTTGCGGATCAGTGTGGTCGGCGGGCCGAGCGCTCACCTGCTGGGCTTGCTGCGGGTGGGTGAGCTGGACCTGGTGGTCGGGCGGATGACGGAAAGTCCGTTGATCGAAGGACTTTCGTTCGAGCACCTCTATCACGAGCCGCTGGTGCTCGTGGTGCGTCCTGGGCATGCGCTGCTTGGCAGTCCTGTGCAGGCTGAGGCGCTGGAGAACTACCCTGTGGTACTGCCGTCGGCTGATACCACCATCCGTCGTGATGCAGAAAGCCTGTATGTGCAATGTGGCGCCAGTCTGCCGCAGCAGCGTCTGGAAACGCTGTCCATCGCTCTGAGTCGTCGTTACGTGCTGCTCAGCGATGCGGTCTGGGTCGCGCCGCGTGACGCGGTGCTGCTGGATCTGGAAAAGGACGAGCTGGCGGAACTGGAAGTGGGTATCAAGGACCCGGGGGGATCGCTCGGCATTTGCAGCAACCCGACGCATACGCCCTCGGTGGGAACGCAGTGGTGCATCGAGCACTTGCGCGAGGTGGCGGAAGAGTTTCGCGTGCGCCTGGGCTCGTCGCCGCCTTTTCATTAAGCACGCCGTAGGGTGGACAACCGCAGTTCGTTGTCCGCCAGGCGCCGCCGATGGGCGGATGTGAAAAGCGCCCACGACCTGAAGCCGATGCTTGGCAATGGTTCTTGGAGCGAATTTTCAAGCCCCAAAAACGACTCCGCCTGCCGGAAGGGCAGGCGGAGTGGGCTTCACTAGGTGGCTTAAACGATCTCTTCGTAGGGCAGGCCCACGTAGTTTTCGGCAATGGTCACCAGGCCGGCGTGGGAGTTGAGGAAGTACTCGCGGTCGGCTTGCTGCATCTTCTGATCCCAGGCGTCCTTGTGCTCGCCGAAATCGTGCAGCAGGTTGGTCATGAACCAGCTGAAGCGTTCACCCTTCCAGACGCGGCGCAGGGCGATTTCCGAGTATTTTTCCAGCAGGTCGGTGCGACCTTCCTTGAATACCTTGACCAGGATCCGGTACAGGTAGCACACGTCCGAAGCGGCCAGGTTGAGACCCTTGGCGCCTGTGGGCGGCACGATGTGCGCAGCGTCACCGACCAGGAACAGCTTGCCGTACTGCATGGGTTCTACCACCAGGCTGCGCAGCGGGGCGATGCTTTTCTCCAGCGACGGGCCCGTCACCATCCGGTCACCCAGGGACTGCGGCAGACGCGTCTTGAGTTCGTCCCAGAAACGCTCGTCGGACCACTCTTCGACCTTGTCCGTCAGGGGCACCTGGAGGTAATAACGGCTGCGGGTCAGCGAGCGCTGGCTGCAGAGGACGAAACCGCGATCATGGTGGGCATAGATCAGTTCATCATGCACAGGCGGAGTATCGGACAACATGCCCAGCCAGCCGAAGGGGTACACGCGCTCGTACTCGGTCAGTACTTCGCTGGGGATGCTTTTGCGCGAAACGCCATGGAAACCATCGCAGCCGGCAATGTAGTCGCAGTCGAGGCGGTGGGTCTGGCCATCTTTTTCGTAGGTGACATAGGGCTTTTCACCCTTCATGTCATGGGGCTGTACGTTGGTGGCGGAGTAAATGGTCAGGGCTCCGCTGGCAGTGCGGGCCTCCATCAGGTCGCGGGTCACTTCGGTCTGGCCGTAGACCATCACGGTCTTGCCGCCGGTGAGCTCCTTGAGATTGACGCGTACACGCTTGCCACCGACCAGCAGCTCAACGCCATCATGGACCAAGCCTTCGGCGTCCATGCGCGCGGACACACCGGCCTCACGCAACATGTCGACGGTACCTTGTTCCAGTACGCCGGCACGGATACGGCCCAGGACATATTCAGGGGTTTGGCGTTCGAGAATGACGGCCTCAATACCTGCTGTGTGCAGCAGTTGACCAAGAAGAAGACCCGACGGCCCAGCACCAATAATAGCTACCTGAGTTTTCATTATTTAGTCCCGAAAAAGCCGCTCACTCATGGAGGCAGCTGGGGTTGGAAGAATTCCCCTGCATTTTTCCTAAATACGCCGTCACAATAAGGTAATAATCCTCTGAATCATTGCACTTTTGAACACAGCGTTCGATTACCGGCCATTTCGTCACAGCCCATAACACAAAATGTGTGGAACACCTATGCAACCTCTGGATAGTCCGACGGTCCCCGTTTTCAAGCTGTATGGCGAACAGCAAATCTGGCCTACGCCTGACTTGCTGCACTGTGAATCGATCTCCAGGCGTAGCAGCCTGTACCAGTGGGAAATTCAACCCCATCGCCATGCGGATCTCTTTCAGCTGTTCTACATCCAGCGCGGGCATTCGCGGGTCGAGATCGAGGGAAAACGTCACAACATCGAGCAGGCCTCACTTCAGGTGGTGCCGCCGCTCTGCGTGCATGGTTTTCAGTTCCCTGAAGATATTGAAGGCTATGTGCTGACACTGGCGGCACCGCTGGTCGCGCGATTCGAGGCGGAGCTGGGGCCGCACCTGAGCGGAGCGGATTGTTATCCGGTCGATGACTCACGCCATTACATCGACACCTTGTTCGCGGCGCTGCTGGCTGAATATGAAGGCAGCAAGCCGTTCCGGGACACATTGTTGCAGTCGATGGTGAGCACCTTGATGATCTGGATCTGCCGGCGCCGGCAAAGTTTGGGCGCCAGGAGCACGGAACGCAGCCGCGAATATCTGGCAAGTTTCATCAAGCTGGTGGAGGGGCATTACCGCGAGCACCTGTCGGTGGAGGACTATGCCCACCGTGTGGGAGTCTCCGGTACCTACCTGAATAATCTGTGCCGGCAGCTGACCGGGCAGAGCGCCCTGCAGGTGATACACCAGCGGCTGCTGCTGGAGGCCAAGCGCGACCTGATTTATACCGGCATGACCATCAGCCGGCTCTCGGATAATCTGGGGTTCAGCGATCCGACCTATTTTTCGCGTTTTTTCAAGCGCCTGAGCGGCCAATCGCCCAATGCCTTTCGGGCCTCGCTGAATGCGACGGGCAATACCGAGCTTGGTTCCACAGGCGGCGAGTACCCCTAAGGCACAGGGCCCGCGGCTCGCGCTCAAAGGATAAAGTTTTCGATCAGGTTGGCTTCTGCATGGTCAGAGAGGAGGCGATCCCTTCAAAATGATCAGGCTGACCTCCATGAAAAAATTTCCCACTCACCTTCGTGCCCCGCTTCTCGGCTTCCAGCAGCTCGCGTTGGGAGTCATTCTGGGAGGCTGTATCACCACCGCCCAGGCCACCGAGGGCGGCGGCTCATCCTGGCCGATGGGCATCGAGAACTACCTGATGGGCATCCTTCCGCCGCCGGGCACCTATGGTCAGTTGTTCGCCGGCAACTACACGGCCAATGAGCTGCGCGACAATTCCGGCGACCGGCTCGGAGTGAGTTTCGATCTGCGCGTCACCACGCTGGTACCGCGCTTTATCTGGGTCACCGAGCAGAAAGTGCTGGGCGGGGACCTGGGATTCCATGCGCTGCTGCCGCTCAATGACATTCGCCTCAACCTCAACGGTCAACGCGACCACAAGCGCGGCATCGGCGATGCTCACCTTGGCCCAGTGGTCGGTTTTCACCACAGTGACAAATTGCACACCGCCGTGGGTGTCGACTTTGTGGTGCCCACCGGCAGCGAATATGACCGAAACGATCTGGTGAACCTGGGCAACAACTACGCAACCATCCAGGCGGTGTATGCGGTGACCTACATGGATCCCGTTGGCCTGAATGCCGATGTCCGCCTGATGCACGAATACAATTTCGAAAACCCCGATACGGACTACAAGTCCGGCCGCGAGCTGCATGCCGACTATGCGCTGGGGTGGGGGCTGGGCAATGGCTGGGTGGTGGGAGTCGGCGGTTACGTCTACAAGCAAATCAGTGACGACCGGCAGGACGGTGATCGGGTGTCCGACAATCGTGGGCGGGCCTTTGCCATCGGCCCGTCCGTGCAGTACAGCAGTCCGTCCGGTTGGGCGCTGAGCGGCAAATGGCAAAATGAAGCAGGTGTGCGCAACCGCGCCGATGGCGATGCCTTCTGGTTGAAGTTGACCGTGCCACTGTGATGGCGACGGAACCCCCGGGGTCTGGGGGTTCCGCTTTTAACGCGCTTTGAGTCGATAGCTGACCTGGGCCCGGCTCATGCCCAACACTTGCGCCGCCGCGGTGATATTGCCGTTGCACCTGTCCATGGCCAGGCGGACCAGGAGCTGCTCGACTTCGCCAAGATTGATGCCCAGCTGGTTGCGTTCGCCGGTGATGAACGCCTGCAGCTTGTGGAAGGCGCTTTCCGCAGGGTGTGCGGAGTTCGCAGGTGCGGGCGCTGTAAAGCTTTCCCGAATAGCAGTCGCAGTCGCAGTCGCGTTAGCGGGTTGGCTTGTGGCTTCCAATCGACCCTTGTTGGTGAGGCCCTGCAGTGCGGTGAACGACTCTCCCTTGCCTAGCGAAATATGCTGCAAGTCCAGCGCTTCGCCTGCAGTGGCGGCGATGACTCCGCGTTCAATAAGGTTTTGCAGCTCACGGATATTGCCCGGGAATCCGTAGGTGAGGAGGGTGTTGGCCAGACGCGAGCTCACCCCTGCGACAGGACACTCGTACAGATGGCAGAAGTGCCGCAGGAAGTGATTAGCCAGCAGCGGAATATCCTCGCGTCGCTCGCGCAGGGGCGGCAAATGAATGGGGAAGACATTCAGGCGGTAGAACAGGTCTTCACGAAAGCGCCCGGCCGCCACTTCGGCGCGCAGGTCGGCATTGGTAGCGGCGATGATGCGCACGTCTACCTTTGTGGGCAGGTTGCCGCCAACCCGCTCGATTTCCCCTTCCTGCAAGGCGCGCAGGATCTTGCTCTGGGCGCTCAGGCTCAGGGTGCCGATTTCATCGAGAAACAGGGTGCCGCCATTGGCCCGCTCGAAGCGGCCCGGACGTGAGCGATCGGCACCCGTAAAGGCGCCGCGTTCCACGCCGAATAGCTCGGATTCCACCAGGTTTTCCGGCAGCGTGGCGCAGTTGAGCGCGACCCAGGGTTTGTCGTGGCGACGGCTCGCCTGGTGCAGGGTGCGGGCGAAGAGTTCTTTACCCACCCCCGACTCACCGGTCAACAGCACGGTTGCCCGAGTCGGTGCCACTTTTTCCAGCAACCGTTTGGCCGTTTGAAAGGCAGGAGACACGCCCACCATGGGCGACTGCTCGCCGGCTGCATCCAGGGTTTCGTAGTAGTAGAGAGGCCCTTCCGCGAGCGTTGGCGCATAAGGAGTCTGCGCGCCCGGCGAAATACGATCATTCTCAGCGTCCTCCCAGCGATCCGCCGGTTTGCCGATGACCCTGCAGGCCGAATGGCCCATGGCGCGGCATTCGACTTCGCGAAAGACGATCTGGCGTCCGGTAATCGCGGAGGCGTAGCCACTGGCATAGCCGATACCCAGCCAGCAAGCGGAATAATCTCCGAGTCCGTGGTTGCTGATGTGCTCGTCATCTTCAAATGATTCGTGCCAAAGGAACTCGGAATAGAAATGCCCCTGGCTGCTGTCGATTTCGAAGCGTATCGCTTCGACATTCACCATGCCTCGCAGCATGTGCAGGTGCGGACCTGCGGAATACAGCGCGGCGTGATTCCCCTCGGGCCATCGTTGTATGACCTTTTGCGCGTCTCGGGTGCCGGCATCCCGGCCCAGCCGGGTCATCAGCTCTCGAGCCTTGTCCATGCCCAGGGAGGTGACCAGCTCGCGGCGCATGGCGGTAAACGAGGCGTGCTGCATCAGCATCATGCGCTGGCCGCACAGCCAGACGAAGCCATCCTGCGGCGCGAAGGCCAGGGTCTGCGCCAAGTGTTCGGCGCTGGGAATCCCGCTGTGCCGGAGGGTGTCGGTAGTGTTGACAAGCAGATGGAGTCGGCCTGCGAGGCGGTTGTCGTCGACGGAAGATTTTGCTGGGTTGCCTTTCATTATTCGCCTCTGGAGAAGGGGGTTGCAGTATGTCGACGAAGCAGTTGCTGTGAGAATGCATTCCCTTGGAAGTGTTCGATTACCGAACATTATTGCACTTGTGGATGCAGTAAATTCTCAGTTTCGCAGTATTTTCGTAATGGTTTTTGCCTGTTAGCACATTGGTCAGGTAAGGGGATGGGCTTAGAAAACCGTCTAACTACTTGATTTTAAAGGGATAAATGAAAAGTTAACGGGTTGGTATGTATTTTGATGAAGGTATTTTGACAGCTACAACAAAAGCGCTCTTGGAATGCGTGCGCCATCCTTCCTGATGTCGTACCGGCCGCGAGCGCCAAAGTGACGCCAGTCGGACAGCCGATACACATTGGCGCGACCTAACTACTGTTATTTGAGATGCGTAGGAGAAACTCCATGTCTCAACGCCTTGCTGCCTATGAGAATTTGAATCTGCAACTGATCGCCGGCGAGTGGCGTGCCGGCCGTTCGGGCCGGGACCTCGATGTTCTGGACCCTTTTACCCAGGAGAAGCTGCTGCAGATCCCCCTGGCCAACCGTGAGGATCTGGACGAGGCCTACCGCAGCGCTCGCGAAGCACAGGTCGACTGGGCGGCGCGCGGACCTTCCGAGCGCGCTGCGGTGATGCTCAATGCCGTGCGTATTTTTGATGAGCGCCGCGACGAGATCATCGACTGGATCATCCGTGAGTCGGGCAGCACCCGTATCAAGGCTCAAATCGAATGGGGCGCAGCGCGCGCCATCACGCAGGAATCCGCCAGCCTGCCGAGCCGCGTGCATGGCCGTATCCTGGCTTCCGATGTGCCCGGTAAAGAAAGCCGCGTCTACCGTGAGCCGCTGGGTGTGATCGGCATCATCAGCCCGTGGAACTTTCCGCTGCACCTTACCGCTCGCTCCCTGGCCCCGGCCCTGGCCCTGGGCAACGCGTGCGTGATCAAGCCGGCCAGCGATACTCCGGTTACCGGCGGCCTGCTGCTGGCGCGCATTTTCGAAGAGGCGGGCCTGCCCAAGGGCGCGCTCAGCGTGCTGGTTGGCTCCGGTAGCGAAATTGGCGATGCCTTCGTCGAGCACGAAGTGCCGGGCTTCATCTCCTTCACCGGTTCGACCCAGGTTGGTCGCAACATCGGCCGTATTGCCGCCGGTGGCGAACACCTCAAACATGTAGCGCTGGAACTGGGTGGCAACAGCCCCTTCGTGGTACTGGCCGACGCTGACCTCGATCAGGCGGTGAATGCCGCGGTGGTGGGCAAGTTCCTGCACCAGGGTCAGATCTGCATGGCGATCAACCGCATCATCGTTGAGGAGTCCGTGTATGAGGACTTCGTCAACCGTTACGCCGAGCGCGTCAAGTCGCTGCCCTATGGCGACCCGAGCAAGCCGGAAACTGTGGTTGGCCCGGTAATCAATGCCAAGCAACTGGCCGGTCTGCAAGAAAAGATCGAGACCGCCAAATCCGAAGGCGCTCGCGTGATGGTGGCAGGCGAGCCCCAGGGCAACGTAATGCCTCCTCATGTATTTGCCGACGTGACGGCTGACATGGAAATCGCCCGGGAAGAAATCTTCGGCCCGCTGGTCGGCATTCAGCGCGCCCGCGACGAGGCACATGCCCTCGAACTGGCAAACAGCAGCGAGTACGGCCTGTCCAGCGCCGTGTTCACCTCCAGCCTGGAGCGTGGCGTGCAGTTCGCCCGTCGCATCCGTGCGGGCATGACGCACATCAACGACATTCCGGTCAACGATGAGCCCAACGCGCCTTTCGGCGGTGAGAAGAACTCGGGTCTGGGCCGCTTCAACGGCGATTGGGCGATCGAGGAATTCACCACCGATCACTGGATCACCGTACAGCACGCCCCGCGCCGCTACCCGTTCTGATTCCCTATCACTCATAACTTAAGAGAGGAGCAACACATGTTCCCATACCAGAGCCGAAAGGCCTGCTGGCGGTCCTGCGTGCTTGGCCTGTCCCTCCCGCTGTTGATGTTGTCTGGCGCAGCATCCGCTGACGGGGATGGAAAATGGCGCGGTGGTCAGAATGTCTACGAAAAAGTGTGCGGCCATTGCCACGACATTGGCGTCGGCCCCGAACTCTTCGGTCGCGGACTGCCGCCGGAATACATCACCGCCATCGTGCGTAACGGTTTCCGTGCCATGCCGGCGTTCACTGCGTCCTATATCGACGATAAGTCGCTGCAGGAAGTGGGGGAATACATTCAGAAGTCCCCGGCCCGGGCGGCCAAGACGGAAGGAAGCAAACCATGAACCTCGCCCGTCGCTCTCTTCTCAAGGGCGCAGCGCTGAGTGGTTTGTCTGGCTTGGCCCTGAGCGCGAGTGGGGTCAGCCTGGCCGCCGGCCTGTTCCGCACACCGGTCGAGCCGGCGTTGGTGCTGGTGAGTGACAGCACCGTCGGCGCAGCCTTCATGCTGGGGGCGCAGACGCACAACCCCGCATTGAAGTTTCAGCACACCGATTCGGGGCTGGAACACATTCGTCAGGTGTCGGCGCTGCTCAACAGCCCGCAACCGCAACGCATCATCGGCCTGCTGGATGACGCCAGCGCCACGCTGATTGTGGATCTGGCACGCAGTGCCGGGGCCGAGATCCAGTGGCTGGGCCAGCACGGCGTGGATGCACGCGGCTCGCGGCACCAGCTGCTCACCGCAGAGGGCGCCGCCGGTTGTGCCACGCGTTTCGGCCAGGAGCTGAACCAGTGTGGTGCGGGTTTCGCGCTGCACGAACAGCGTCAAGGCCGTCAGGGGATGCTCATGGAGCTGAGCGCTTCCGCCAAGCGTGCCGATGCCGCCGCTCAGTGGGTGGCCTCGCTGGGTCATGTACTGGCCGCGCTGGGTAGCCCTGAAACACGTCCCATGCCGCAGGTCGGCGTTCAACATTTGCCGCTGAGCGGCCATTTCGTTTCGTTCTCGATCGAGACCGGTAGGAGCCAATCCGCATGACCGATCAAACCAATCAGCTTCTGCCGCAGGGAGTCACTGCGGCCGAGTTCCAAAAGGCCGTGACCAAGTTCCGTGCCTTGCTGGGCGATGACAATGTGCTGGTGAAAAACGAGCAGCTCGTCCCCTACAACAAGATCATGATGTCCACGGAGAACGCTAACCATGCGCCGTCGGCAGCCGTCACCGCCACCACCGTGGAACAGGTCCAGGGCGTGGTGAAGATCTGCAACGAACACAAGATCCCGGTCTGGACCATCTCCACCGGCCGCAACTTCGGTTATGGCTCCGCCGCCCCGGGGCAGCGCGGTCAGGTCATCCTCGACCTGAAGAAGATGAACAAGATCCTTCACGTCGACGCTGAGCTGGGTACCGCCCTGGTCGAGCCCGGCGTGACCTACGGTCAGCTGTATGACTACCTGCAGGAAAACAACATCCCGCTGATGCTGTCCTTCTCCGCGCCGTCGGCGATTGCCGGCCCGCTGGGCAACACCATGGACCGCGGCGTGGGCTACACCCCGTACGGCGAGCACTTCATGATGCAGTGCGGCATGGAAGTGGTGCTGGCCAACGGTGACGTCTACCGCACCGGTATGGGCGGCGTGAAGGGCGACAACGCCTGGCAAGTATTTAAGTGGGGCTACGGTCCGACCCTGGACGGCATGTTCACCCAGGCCAACTACGGCATCTGCACCAAGATGGGCTTCTGGCTGATGCCCAAGCCGCCGGTGTTCAAGCCGTTCGAGATCAAGTTCCCCGAAGAGACCGATATCGCCGAGATCGTCGAGTTCATTCGTCCGCTGCGTCTGGCCCAGATCATCCCCAACTCTGTGGTGATCGCCGCCACCATCTGGGAAGCTGCAGCCGCTGGCGTGCGCCGCTCGGACTACATCACCGAGCCGGGTGCCACCCCGGACGCCATCCTCAAGCAGATTCAGAAGGACAAGGACCTCGGCGCCTGGAACGTCTATGCCTGCCTGTACGGCACCCAGGAGCAGATCGACGTCAACTTCAAGATCGTCACTGACGCGCTGAAGAAGCTCGGCAAGGGCAAGCTGGTCACCGAGAAAGAGGCGGGCAATACTCAGCCATTCAAGTACCGGTCCGAGATGATGAAAGGCATCCCGAACCTGCAGGAATTCGGCCTGTACAACTGGCGTGGGGGCGGTGGCTCCATGTGGTTCGCACCCGTCAGCCAGGCTCGCGGCAGCGAGTGCGACAAGCAGTACGAGTTGGCCAAGGGCATCCTCAACAAGCACGGCCTGGACTACGTCGGTGAGTTCATCGTCGGCTGGCGCGACATGCACCACGTCATCGATGTGCTGTATGACCGCAGCAACCCGGAAGAAACCAAGCGCGCGGATGCCTGCTTCAATGAGCTTCTGGACGTCTTCGAGGAGAAGGGCTACGCGGTATACCGCGTGAACCCGCACTTCCAGGAGCGTGTTGCGCAGAGCTACGGCCCGGTCAAACGCAAGCTGGAACACACCCTCAAGCGTGCACTGGACCCGAACAACATCCTCGCACCCGGCAAATCCGGCATCGATCTCGAAAACGATTTCTGATGCTGGCGGCAGGTTTCCTGCCAGTTAACGCCAAGAAAACGCCCAAGCCCAGGTTTGGGCGTTTTTTCAGGCGGAGGGAAGGAGCAACACGCCATTAGATAACCTGAGGGTTATGCGAGGCGTGCAAGGTTTCAATTTTCCCCCGGCGGAAATTGACCGAGACTTGGTCCGTTCAGAACAGCGACCCTCCGTCATCACACAACAGGAGATCGACATGTCCGACGCTCAAGAACGTCGTTTTGTCATGCGTGACCGCACGTGGCACCCCAAAGCCTTGACCCCGGACTACAAGACCTCGGTAGGGCGTTCCCCGCGCCAGGCACTGGTCAGCATTCCCCAGTCCATTTCCGAGACCACCGGTCCGGACTTCACGCACTTGAACATGGGCCGGCACGACAACGATCTGCTGCTCAACTTCAATACCGGTGCGCTGCCGATCGGTGAACGCATCATCGTTCACGGCCGTGTGGTGGACCAGTTTGGCAAGCCGATCCCGCATACCCTGGTGGAAATGTGGCAAGCCAACGCCGGCGGCCGCTACCGCCACAAGAACGACCGTTACCTGGCGCCCCTCGACCCGAACTTCGGCGGTGTGGGCCGTGCGCTGACCGACAGCGAAGGGCGTTACCATTTCCGCACCATCAAGCCGGGTCCGTATCCGTGGCGTAACAACCCGAACGACTGGCGTCCGGCGCACATTCACTTCTCCATCAGCGGCCCGGCGATCTGCACCAAGCTGATCACCCAGCTGTACTTCGAAGGTGATCCGCTGATTCCGCAGTGCCCGATCGTCAAGGCTGTGAACGACCCGGAAGCGGTGCAAACCATGATTGCGCGTCTGGACCTGACCGCAAACAACCCCATGGATTGCCTGGCGTACCGTTTCGACATCGTCCTGCGCGGTCAGCGCAAAACCTGGTTTGAGAACGTCTGAGGAGGCGACCATGACTGAGATCAATCTGCTTCGCGAGACCACCTCCCAGACCGCCGGTCCCTACGTTCATATCGGCCTGGCTCTGGCCGCGGCCGGTAACCCGACCCGCGAACAGGAAATCTGGAATCAGATGGCCAAACCCGAGGCCCCCGGTGAGCACATCACCGTGATCGGCCGTGTGTTCGACGGCAACGGTCACTTGGTGCGCGACTCCTTCCTGGAGGTCTGGCAAGCCAACCACGAAGGCGTGTACGACGAGGAGTACAGCCTCGACAAGCCGTTCAATGGTTTTGGCCGTACCGCCACCACCTTCGATGCCGGTAGCGAATGGACCATCGAGACCGTCAAGCCGGGTGTGGTCAAGGCAGCCGATGGCCGTCCGCAAGCGCCGCACATCAACGTGGCGCTGTTTGCCCGCGGGATCAACATCCAACTGGCCACCCGCATCTATTTTGATGACGAAGCCGACGCCAACGCGGCCGATCCGGTGCTCAACCTGATCGAACAGCCCGAGCGCCGCCAGACGCTGATCGCCACGCGCGAAGAGCGGGATGGCAAGGTGGTGTACCGCTTCGATATCCGTATCCAGGGCGAAAACGAGACGGTCTTTTTTGACTTCTGATACATCGCCGGGGCAACTGCTCCGGCAGGAATACGAAACGCGTCTCGCGGCCCGGGGTTACCGGGCCGACGCGGCGCAACGGGCGGCCGTTGACCTTCTGGGTCAATGGCTGTCGGCGTTTCTGGGGCGGCGCCGTTCATTGCTGCGTCGTCCCGCCGCCGGCGTTTACCTGTGGGGTGGCGTAGGGCGCGGCAAAAGCTTCGTCATGAACGCGCTACACGCCGCCGCGCCGCTGGTCGAAAAGCGTAGGGTGCATTTCCACGCGTTCTTGGCCGAACTGCAAACCCTTGTCCGCGCTTATGCTGGTCAACCCGATCCGTTGGTACTGGCTGCTCGTGAGTTGGCTGGGAGCACCCGTCTGTTGTGCTTCGATGAATTCCATGTGCATGACATTGGCGACGCCATGCTCTTGGGCCGCCTGGTCAAAGTGCTGGTAGACGAGGGGGTTGGCGTGGTCTGCACGTCCAATTACCCACCGTCGAAGCTGTGTCCCAATCCGTTGTACCGCGAGCGATTCCTGCCCACGATCAAACTGATCGACGCACGCTTCGAAGTGCTAGAGCTGGACGGCGGTCAGGACTACCGCCGCGAGTCCACCCGGGACTGGGGACAGTTCTGCTGGCCCCTGGCGGATGACGCAGTCTGGGCAGATACGCCCCTGGCACCGCCCCCGCACGCCGAGCGTGAGCTGGTCATCGAGGTCAATCGACGCCCGTTGCGTCTGGTTGCCCGAGAGAACAAGCGCGCCTGGCTGGACTTCGCCGAGCTGTGCCGCGGTCCGCGTTCCAGTGCGGACTACCTCTGGCTGTGCGAGCACTTTGCCGAGCTGATCGTGGGCACCGTGCCCTCGTTGGACGGCGAGGGAATCGACGTGCAGCAACGTTTTCTGAATTTCATCGACATTGCCTATGACAGCGGCGTGCGCCTGCGTCTGGGCGGTGTCGACCGGCCGGAGGTGCTGTGTCGCGCCGGTAGTCATACTGATTTTTCCCGTACCCATAGTCGCCTGCAGCAGTTGCAAGCGCTCGACATGGCGAATGCCGCGTCGTTCTGTTCTTTTCAGGAGGCTGAATCGTGAGTGTCAGCAATCAGCTTTTCGATGCCTATTTCACCCAGGCATCCATGCGTGACGTGTTTTCCGACCGGGGTCGGTTGCAGGGCATGCTCGACTTCGAGGCCGCGCTGGCGCGCGCTGAAGCGGCCGTCGGGCTGATCCCCGGGCGTGTCGTGCCGGCTATCGAAGCGGCCTGCCAGGCGGCTCTGTACGATCCCGTTGCGCTGGCCCAGGCGATTGCCACGGCGGGTAACTCGGCGATTCCGCTGGTCAAGGCCCTGGGCCGCCAGATCGCCCAGAACGATGCCGAAGCCGAGCGCTATGTGCATCTGGGCGCTACCAGTCAGGACGCCATGGATACCGGGCTGGTGTTGCAGCTGCGCGCGGCGTTGGGACTGATCGAAGCGGATCTTTCGGCCTTGGCCGAAGCCTTGGCGGTGCAGGCGGAAAAACACGCCAGCACCGTATTGCCGGGGCGTACCTGGCTGCAACACGCCACTCCAGTGACGCTTGGCATGAAGCTCGCGGGAACGCTCGACGCGCTGAATCGGAATCGTCAGCGGCTGGCCGAACTCAAGCCCCGTTTGCTGTGCCTGCAGTTTGGCGGTGCCGCCGGCACGCTGGCCGCGCTGGGTGAGCAGGCGCTGCCGGTATCGGTCGCGCTGGCCAACGAGCTGCAACTGACGCTGCCCGAGCAGCCCTGGCATACCCAGCGGGACCGCATTGTCGAGGCCGGCAGCGTACTGGGCCTGATCGCCGGCACGCTGGGCAAGTTTGGCCGCGACCTGTCGCTGCTGATGCAAACCGACGTGGGCGAGGCGTTCGAGCCATCCGCGCCAGGCAAGGGCGGTTCATCCACCATGCCGCACAAGCGCAACCCGGTGAGCGCGGCGGTGCTGATCGGCGCGGCCACCCGCGTGCCGGGTCTGGTTTCCACCTTGTTCGCCGCGATGCCCCAGGAGCATGAGCGCAGCCTGGGCTTGTGGCACGCCGAATGGGAAACCTTGCCGGAGATCTGCTGCCTGGTCTCGGGCGCACTGGCCCAGGCCCTGGTGGTGGTGCCCGGGCTAGAAGTGGACGCCGAGCGCATGCGCGCCAACCTGGAGCTCACGCAAGGCCTGGTGTTGGCGGAAGCGGTGAGCATTGCCCTGGCGCAACGCATCGGTCGTGATGCGTCCCATCACCTGGTCGAACAGTGCTGCCGCCGCGCCGTGGCCGAGCAGCGCCATCTTCGCGCGGTGCTCGGCGATGATGAACAGGTCAGCGCGCAGCTTTCTGCAGAAGAACTGGATCGTTTGCTCGATCCGGCCCATTACCTTGGCTTGGCACAAACGTGGGTCACCCGCGTCGTGGCCGAGCACCGCCGACTCGGCGCCCTTGATTAACCCGAACTTTTTATCCGGAGCCAGACAATGGACGAGAAACAGCGTTACGAAGCCGGCATGCAAGTGCGCCGTGCGGTACTGGGCGATGCCCACGTGGACCGCAGCCTGGAGACCCTGACGCCCTTCACCGAAGAGTTCCAGGAAATGATTACCCGCCACGCCTGGGGCGACATCTGGACCCGCCCCGGTCTGCCGCGCCATACCCGCAGCCTGATCACCATTGCCATGCTGATCGGCATGAACCGCGAGGGTGAACTTAAGCTGCACCTCAAGGCAGCCAAGAACAACGGCGTGACCCGTGACGAGATCAAGGAAGTGCTGATGCAGTCGGCGATCTATTGCGGTATTCCAGCAGCCAACCACACCTTCCACCTGGCTCAGGAGTTGTGGGACGAGGTGGGTGTGGAGTCGCTGCAAGAGCAAAAGTAAGCCGAGCGCATCAACGCCCGCTGCATGCTTCCACGAAAAAAACGGCCCTTGGCCGTTTTTTTCGTTTTCGCGATGCCGAAGCGGCAGGTGAACGCGTGTGCCGACGTGAGGGTCCTAGCGGTGAAGCCCTGAATGCGCAGATGCTGGGGCTGGAACGGTGCAGTGCTCCGTTCACATGGCGTGGCATAGCGAGGCTTGCATATGAAACTCGGCATGATCGGTTTGGGGCGCATGGGCGCCAACATGGCGCAGCGCCTGTTGCGCGGCGGCCATCATGTGGTGGGGCTGGACCCCAAGCCCGAGGCGCGCAGCGCGCTGGAGCAGCAAGGCGGTGAAAGCGCCGAATCGCTGCAGGCACTGGTGGCCAAGCTGCCAACCCCGCGACTGCTGTGGCTGATGGTACCGGCCGGTGACGTCACCGATGCCACCCTGACCAACCTGCTGCCACTGCTGGGCGCCGGCGATACCTTGATCGATGGCGGCAACTCCAATTACCACGACACCCTGCGCCGCGCCGAGATGGCTGCCGAACAGGGCATCGATTACCTCGACTGCGGCACCAGCGGCGGCATCTGGGGGTTGGCCGAGGGCTACAGCCTGATGATCGGTGGCGGGGAGGCGGCGGTGGAACGCCTGCGGCCAGTCTTCGAAACGCTGGCGCCGGGCAAGGAGCGGGGCTGGGGGCGGGTCGGGCCCGCTGGCGCCGGACATTTCTGCAAGATGGTGCACAACGGCATTGAATACGGCTTGATGCAGGCCTATGCCGAGGGATTTTCCATCCTGCGTCATAAAGAGGCATTTGATTTCGATCTCGTGCAGGTTGCCGACATCTGGCGCGAGGGCAGCGTGGTGCGTTCCTGGCTGCTCGACCTATGCAGCGATGCGTTGCAGAAGAACCCGCAGATGATCGGCATTGCGCCCTATGTGGCCGATTCCGGGGAAGGCCGCTGGACCGTGGCGGAAGCCATCGAGCTGAATGTGCCAGCGCCGGTCATTACGCTGGCGTTGCTGCAACGGCTGCGCTCGCGGGACGCCGAATCCTATGCCGACCGGCTGCTGGCGGCGTTGCGCAATGAGTTCGGCGGGCATGCGATCAAGAAAGAATGAGGGGCGGCCGCCGGCCGCTGGGCACGTGTCACCTTAGGACCCCAGCAGCTTTCTGGCCCGCGCGCAGACATTTTCCACGGTGAACCCATACTCCCGTTGCAGCACGAGCCCGGGGGCGGAGGCGCCAAAGCGTTCGACACCGAGCATGGCGCCCTCGGAGCCGGTGTAGCGCTCCCAGCCCTGGGAAACGCCGAGTTCCACTGCCAGGCGCGCCTTCACCGTTGGCGGCAGCACCGCGTCGCGCTTGACCTGGGGTAGGGACTCGAACAGCTCCCAGCTGGGCATAGACACGCAGCGCACAGCGATTCCTTCAGCCTGCAAACGTTCGGCGGCCTCGAGGATCAGCGCGACTTCCGAGCCGCTGGCGATCAGGATCAACTGGGGATTGCCCCCCGCTGGCTCGCTCACTACATAGGCGCCGTGGCGCACGCCCTCGGCGCTGGCATAGCGGCTGCGGTCCAGGGTTGGCAGTTCCTGGCGACTGAGAATCAGCGCCACCGGGCGGTGGCGAGTTTCCAGGGCGATGCGCCAGGCTATGGCGGTTTCGTTGGCGTCGGCGGGGCGGATCACCGTGAGGTTCGGCACCGCCCGCAGGTTGGCCAGTTGCTCCACCGGCTGGTGGGTCGGGCCGTCCTCGCCGAGGGCCAGGCTGTCGTGGGTGAACACCTGCACCACATGCAAGCCCATCAGCGCCGCCAGGCGCATCGGTGGGCGCATGTAGTCGGAGAAGATCAGGAAGGTGGCGCCGTACGGAATGAACCCGTCATGGGCGGCCAGGCCGTTGGCGATGGCACCCATGGCGTGTTCGCGCACGCCGACGTGCAGGTTGCGCCCGGCATGGCTCCAGCCGCCACCGCTGGAACCCTGTTCGTCCTTGCCTTGGATAAGCGCGGAATTGAAATCGCCCTGGCCCTTCAAGACGGTTTTGGTGGAAGGGTTGAGGTCCGCCGAGCCGCCGAACAGTGCCGGCAAGCGAGGGGCGATGGCGTTCATGACCTGGCCGCTGGCCTCGCGGCTGGCCAGGCCCTTGGCGTCGGCGGGGAACACTGGGATGTCGGCATCCCAGCCGGACGGCAGTTCGCCTTCCAGGCGCTGTTCCAGCTCCTCGGCCAGCGCCGGGAACGCCTGGCGATAATTGACCAGACGCTGATTCCAGGCCGCCTCGTCATCGGCGCCGCGTAGCCCGGCCAGGTGAAACTGCGCCTGCACCTCGGGCGGGATGAGGAACTCCGGGTCCAGCGGCCAGCCGAGCCGCTTCTTGGTCTGGCGCACATTGTCCGCGCCTAGCGGCGAGCCGTGAGCCTGGTAGGAGTCCTGCAACGGCGAGCCAAAGCCGAGATGGCTGCGCACCAGAATCAGCGAGGGGCGGGTGTCCTGGGCATGGGCCGCGTGCAGGGCGGCGTCGAGGGCATGCAGATCGTTACCGTCCTCCACCACCTGGGTATGCCAGCCGTAGGCGGCGAAGCGCGCGGCGCGATCCTCGGAAAAACAGATGTCGGCGCCAGCGGCCAGGGTCACTTCGTTGTCGTCGTACAGGCAGCACAGCTTGCCCAGGCGCAAATGGCCGGCCAGCGAGGCGGCTTCGCTGGCCACACCTTCCATCAGGTCGCCGTCGCTGACTAGGGCGAAGGTGCGGTGATCAATCAGGGTATGGCCGGGGCGGTTGTAGCACGCCGCCAGGTGCGCCTCGCCGATGGCCATACCCACCGCGTTGGCCAGACCCTGGCCGAGTGGCCCGGTGGTGATTTCCACGCCGGGCGTGTGGCCGCGCTCGGGATGTCCGGGCGCCTTGCTGCCCCACTGGCGAAAGCGCTTGAGCTCGTCCAGCGGCAGGTCGTAACCGGTCAGGTGCAGCAGGCTGTACAGCAGCGCCGAGCCATGCCCGGCCGAGAGCACGAAACGGTCGCGCCCCGGCCACTGCGGGTGGGCGGGATTGAACCGGAGCCAGCGCATCCACAGCACATAGGCCATGGGAGCGGCGCCCAGCGGTAGGCCGGGGTGGCCGCTGTTGGCGTGCTGCACCATGTCCACCGAGAGAAAACGCAGAGTATTGATGCAGCGTTGATCGAGGTCGATAGCCATGGCGGTTACTCCGCAGGTGAATGGAGCGCGGTATCGACGATCTGGCGGGCCTCGTGCAGGATGGCCTGCAGGTGGGACTGATCCTTGAAGCTTTCCGCATAGATCTTGTAAATCGCCTCGGTGCCGGAGGGGCGGGCGGCGAACCAGCCGCTGGCAGCGATCACCTTGATACCGCCGATAGGTGCCTGATTGCCGGGCGCGTGGTCGAGTACGGCGAGAATCGGCTCGCCGGCCAGCTGGCTGATGGTCACTTGCGTGGGCGAGAGCCGGCTCAGGCACGCCTTCTGCTCGGGCGTGGCAGCGGCGTCGAGGCGATCATTCAGGGGTTCGCCGAGTTTTGCCACCAGGTCGCGATACAGCTCGCCGGGGTCGCGGCCGCAGCGAGCGGTCATTTCCGCCGCCAGAAGCGCGGGCACCAGGCCGTCCTTGTCGGTAGTCCAGACCGTGCCATCATGGCGCAAGCAGGTGGCGCCTGCGCTTTCCTCGCCGGCAAAACCCAGGCTGCCATCATGCAGGCCGTTGACGAACCACTTGAACCCCACCGGTACTTCGTACAGCCGCCGGCCGAGGCGCTGCGCCACGCGGTCGATGAGTGCGCTGCTGACCAGGGTCTTGCCAATGGCGGTATCGGGGCGCCACTGCGGCCGATGCCGGAACAGATAGTCGATCAGCACCGCCAAGTAATGATTCGACGGCAACAGCCCACAGCTGCGGGTGACGATACCGTGGCGGTCGTGGTCGGTGTCACAGGCGAAGGCGACATCAAACCTATCCTTGAGGCCGATCAGCCGCTGCATGGCATAAGGCGAGGAGGGGTCCATGCGGATCTGTCCATCCCAGTCCAGCGACATCATGGCGAAGGTCGGATCCACCGCCTCACTGACCACGTGCAAGTCGAGGCCGTAGCGTTCGGCCAGCGGCGCCCAGTAATGCACGCCCGCGCCGCCGAGCGGATCGACGCCCAGGTGCAGGCCGGCGGCGCGGATCACCGCGAAGTCCACCACCTGCTCCAGATCCTCTATATAGGCGTGCAAAAAATCGTGTTCCCGCGCGGCGTTGCGCGCCTGCGCGAGGGGTAAGCGGCGCACGCCGCGCAAGGCGTTTTCGAGCAGGGTGTTGGCGCGCGCCTCGATACGGGCGGTGATGACGGTATCCGCCGGCCCGCCGTGGGGCGGGTTGTACTTGATGCCCCCATCGGCCGGTGGGTTGTGCGAGGGGGTGATGACGATGCCGTCGGCCAGCCCTGCGTTGCGGCCCCGGTTGTAGGTGAGGATTGCGTGGGAAATGGTCGGCGTCGGGGTGAATTCGCCGTCTTTGGCGATCAGCGTGTTCACGCCATTGCCGGCCAGCACTTCCAGGGTGCTTTCCAGGGCTGGCTGCGACAGCGCGTGGGTGTCGATGCCGAGGTACAGCGGGCCGTCGATGCCCTGAGCCTGGCGGTAGTCGCAGATCGCCTGGGCGATGGCCAGCAGGTGCCATTCGTTGAAGCTGCGGGTCAGCGAGCTGCCGCGATGGCCGGAGGTGCCAAAGGCCACCCGTTGCTCGGGGATGTACGGGTCGGGGCGCCAGTCGGTATAGGCGGCCAGCAAGGCGGGCACATCGACCAGCGAGGAGGACGGGGCGGGTTGACCGGCCAGCGGGTTGATGCGGTTCATGGGCGGATCGCCTTGTACTGGCGGTAGCGGCGGATCAGCCTGTTGCTGGAACTGTCATGGCTCAGCTCGCTCGGCTCAGGTTGGGCGATTTCCGTCGCGATCCGTTTGGCCAAGGCCTTGCCCAGCTCGACGCCCCATTGGTCGAAGGGGTCGATCTGCCAGATCATGCCCTGCACGAACACGCTGTGTTCGTACAGGGCCACCAGCGTACCCAGCGTGAAGGGGTCGAGGCGTTCGGCCAGCAGCGTACTACTGGGGCGGTTGCCCTCGCAGGCACGGTGTGGCGCCAACGCCTGTGACGCACCCTGGGCGCGCCATTCTTCCTCGCGCTTACCAAAGGCCAGCGCCTCACCTTGGGCGATCAGGTTGGCGATCAGCAGATCATGCTGGGTGCCCAATGGATTGAGCGACTGACAAAAGCCGATGAAATCGCAGGCGATCAATCGGGTGCCCTGATGGATCAGTTGATAGAACGAGTGCTGGCCATTGGTGCCCGGTTCACCCCAGTAAATCGGCGCGGTGTCGTAATCGACCCGCTCACCGCCCAGGGTCACATGCTTGCCGTTGCTTTCCATGGTCAGCTGCTGCAGGTACGCGGGAAAGCGTTTCAGGTACTGCTCATAGGGCAGCACGGCAACGGCCGAGACCCCGAGGAAGTTGGCATTCCACACCGCCAGCAAGCCCATCAGCGCCGGCAGGTTGCGCTCCAGAGGCGTGTGGCGAAAGTGCTCGTCCATGGCATGCAAGCCGGCCAGTAACGCGCGGAAGTGTTCGGCGCCGATGGCGAGCATGGTCGACAGGCCGATGGCCGAATCCATCGAGTAACGCCCGCCCACCCAGTCCCAGAAGATGAACATATGCGCCGGATCGATACCGAAGCGGGCCACTTCCTCCGGATGGCTGGACACCGCCACGAAATGCCGGGCGACCGCTGCTTCATCGCCAAGCGCCTGCAGGCACCAGGCTCGGGCCGCATGGGCATTGGCCAGGGTTTCCTGGGTGGTGAAGGTTTTCGAGCAGACGATGAACAGCGTTTCGGCCGGGTCCAGCTCGCGCAAAGTTTCGCTGAGGTCGGTGGGGTCGATGTTGGAGACGAAAAAGAAGCGCAGGTCGCGGTGGCTGTAATGACGTAACGCTTCGTAGGCCATGACCGGGCCGAGGTCTGAGCCGCCAATGCCGATGTTGACGATGTTGCGCATCGGCTTACCGGTTAGACCAGTCCAGGCGCCGCTGTGCACCTGCTCGGTGAACCGGGCCATGCGATCCAGCACGGCGTGAACATCGGGGATTACATCGCGGCCGTCCACGGTGATATGCGCGCCTGCGGGGGCGCGTAACGCTACATGCAGGGCGGGACGGTTCTCCACCCGATTGACCCGGTCGCCACGAAACATCGCCTCGATGCTCTCTGGCAGCTGGCAGGCTCGTGCGAGTTCAAGGAGCAGGCGCAGGGTTTCATCGTCGATGCGTTGCTTGGCGTAATCCAGATACAGGCCAACCGCCTCGACGCAGAGGCGCTCACCCCGCGTCGGGTCGGCGGCGAACAGCTCACGCAAATGCCGTGGGCTCATGCTTCGGGCATGGGTCAGCAAGGCTTGCCACTCTGGGCGCTGGGTCAGGGCCGAAAAAGTCGAATGCTTCATCGATAGGCCTCAACTGGGAAAATCGGCACGTTGCAACCGGCACAGCTCGCCGATGCGTGCGAGGGTGAGATCGGGGGGCGGGTCGAGCAATTGGCCGTTCGCCGCCTCGGCGTAGTGGCCCTGGCGTATAAAAACGCTGGTCAGGCGAGTGCCGAGCTGGCGCTTGAGCGCGGCCAGGAGCAGGGGTTTGTCATCGACCATGACGTAGTGCTGCGCAGGAAAACGCTGAAGGATCGCCTCGACTTCACGCTCTTTGTGCAGGCATACCAGTACCCTGCCGGCGACAGCGTCCCACAGGCCGCACCGCTGGATCTTGCGGGGTTGGAAAACCACGTCACCGTCAGAAACAATCGCCGTCGTACCCTGTTTGTGCAGGTGATCGATAACCGCGAGGGCCTGCGGATAAAGTCGCGCCTGGAAGGGGTAGTCGAGCATGAACCCCGCCATGTGCAGCAACGCTGACGGGCTGCCGCAGCCGCTGCGAAAGGCTTGCAGCGCACCGAGGTAGTCGGCGTAGCCCCGTTGCTGGCGCAGTTCGCCGTAGAGCGTCCAGTAGCGTTGGCTTTCGGCCGCGCCGAAGTCCTGCTCCAGCCGTGCGCTCAGGTCGCTGGCGAAGCGGTCGTTGTCGAGCAGGGTGTTGTCGACATCGAGCAAAAATGCCCAGCTGTCCTGTCTCAACATGGCGGAATGTCCTGAGGGCGCGGATCATGCCAGCCGTCGCCGGCCTCCACCACGAGGGTGGCCGCCGCCGGTCCCCAGCTGCCAGGCTCATAAGGCAGCGGCACGCTGGTCTGGCCGAGGACCGGCTCGACCACCGCCCAGGCGGCTTCGACGCACTCATCACTGGTGAACAGCGTGCGGTCGCCGCGCAGCGCATCGCCGAGCAGGCGCTGATAGGGCGATTCGGCGTGCTGAAGCTGGTGACGGGCGATCAATTCCACCGCTTCGCCGCGCATGGCCTCACCCGGCTGCTTGACGCGCGCCCCGAGGGACAGGGTGACGTCGGGGCTGAGGCAGAAACGAAAATAGTTGCTCTGCGGCTGGATGGGTTCGTCGAACACTGCCCACGGCGGTTCTTTCAGATAAACCATGATCTCGCAGCGGGTGATCGGCAGGCACTTGCCGGTGCGGATGTAAAAAGGCACGCCGGCCCAGCGCGCGTTGTCGATGTGCAGTCGCAGGGCGGCGAACGTCTCCACCACCGAGTCCTTTGCGACACCTGGCTCATCGCGATAGCCGCGGAACTGACCACGCACCACGTCCTCGGGCGCCAAGGGCCGGATGGCTTGCAGCAGGCGCAGCTTTTCGGCCCGCAGTGCGGCGGCGCCTTGTTCCCGGGGCGCATCCATGGCCAGCAAGGTGATGATCTGCAACAGGTGATTCTGCACCACGTCGCGCAGCGCCCCGACCTCTTCGTAGAAACGACCGCGACCTTCCACCCCAAAACGCTCGGCCAGAGTGATCTGCACGTTGTCGATGTAGTCGCGGTTCCACAGCGGCGCGAGAAAGCTGTTGGCAAAACGGAAATAGGACAGATTCTGCACCGCTTCCTTGCCCAGGTAATGGTCGATGCGAAAGATCGCCGATTCGGGAAACGCCTGGTGCAAGGTCTGGTTCAAGGCATGGGCCGATGCCCGGTCCCGGCCGAAGGGTTTTTCCACCACCACCCGTGTTTCCGGCCCGCACCCGGCAGCGGCCAGGCCGCGCACCACGACAGGGAACAGGCTGGGTGGAATAGCCAGGTAGCACAGGGGCCGCCGTGCGCCGTCCAATGCCTCCTTTAGCCGCTGGTAAGTGGCCGGCTCGGTGTAATCGCCGGCGATGTAGCGCAGTTGCGCACTGAATCGGGCAAAGGTTCCGGGGTCAGCTTCACCGTGCTCCTGCACGCTGGCGCGGGCTCGCTCACGTAAGGCCTCAAGCGTGCGACCGGGACGCTCGACGCAGAGGATCGGCACCTCTAATTCACGGTTGCGCACCAGCGCGTGCAGCGCCGGAAACACTTTCCTGTAAGCCAGATCACCGAACGCACCGAAGAACACGACGAGATCCGAACCCAGTAGTGCCACGCGAACCTCCCTGGCTACTACACAATCGACTCTTATCTCGACCGTCTCTACGCCGGATGGTGCCGGTCATGCCAGCGCAATCAGCGCGCAAAACCGCTGAACGAAAGGGTTGCCGCTTCGCTCTAAGTTGAGTCTATGTGCAGGCTTGAAAGGATCGTGATGACTTCGCTCAAGGGAAAACTGCGTATCAGGTGTCTTCTGCTTGTCTTCCTGCCTGGGGTTGCCACGGCGCAAACCCTGTCGTTCAAGGTCGAAAACGACCTGCTGTCCTATGACAATCGCGATGGCCATTACAGCGGCGGGATCGAGGCGTTCTGGTCCTTTGAACCCACGGCGGAGCACTGGACCCGAGGCGTTGCCGAAGCGCTGCCGGGCTGGAGTGCCGGCGAGGTGGTTAATGTCGCCTATCGCTTTGGTTATCAGATCTACACACCCAACGACATCGATGCCCGTTATCTGGTCGAAGACGACCGTCCCTATGCGGGGCTGGCCTTCGCCGGGGTGTCATGGTTCGCCGACCAACCGCGTGAGACCTGGCGTCGGACGCGGGAAATGCACCTGGATATCGGCTTGGTGGGCCCGGCCGTTGGTGCCGAAAAAGTGCAGCGTGGCTTGCACAAAGTGTTCGACAGCAGTGAGCCCAATGGTTGGCGTAACCAGTTGCGTAACGAGCCCTTCGTCAATCTGGCATACGGTCAGCAATGGTGGCGCAAGGGTTCGTTCGCCGGGCTGGAGCTCGAATACGGTCCCGGCCTCGGTTTGGCTGTGGGCAATCTCTACACCTACGGTTCCAGCGGAGTCGGGATAAGGTTTGGCCGTCGGCTGGACCGTAGCTTCGGCATTCCTTCAGTGACCCCCGGGCAAAGCGGCGATCTGCATTTCACGCCTGGAAGTGCTTTTGCCTGGTACGGCTTTGTTCATCTGGAAGGTCGCTACATGGCGCAAAACATGCTGCTGGACGGCAATACGTTCAAGTCCAGTCATTCGGTGGACCGCAATGAATGGGTGGGCGATGCCAAGGCCGGGGTGGTGCTGACCTGGGACCACTGGCAAGTGGCATTCGCCAGTGTCTGGCGCAGCCATGAATTTGCCGGGCAGCGCGGACATGATCAGTTCGGCTCTTTAACGATTTCGCGCGGGTTTTAATCGACTACCGACCCACAACGGGTAGGGGCGAATTCATTCGCCTGGCGGATGACCTGCTGGCCATGAGTGGCTGCGACAAGCGCAAGGGTCTTAGTCAATTCGTTGGTCGCATCCCCGCAGGTGCCGGAAAAACTGGGTATCAGGCGAATGAATTCGCCCCTACAGAAAGCCGGCCCTGCGTTAACACATGATCCAGGCTCTTGCCGCAGCGCTCAGCCCGTCACCTTGCGCAACAGGGCCCGGCCGATGACCCGCACCTTGTCCCGTGGTGTAAAGCGTTTCAGCGTGGCCTTGACCACGCCTTCGGTAAACCGGGTGCGCTTGGAATAATCGATGCGCACATCAACGAATACCGGGCGACCTTCGGCGGCCAGTTGCAAGGCTTGGCGAATTCCCTCGCCGCAGCCGGCGTCGTTGTCGATGGCGACGAAGGCCGCGCCGGTGGCTTCGGCCAGAGCCTTGATATTCAGCGCTTTGAGTACTGTACAAGTCTTGCGGTTATAGGGAATCTGCTGTGCCTGGGCGATCTGCGACAATTCACCGTCGCTGAACACGAACACCGGCACGCCGAGCCCCAGCTGGCTGGCGGTGATCATTTCCAGGCCGGTCATGCGCAGGGCGCCGTCGCCGACAATGCCGACCACGGTGGCGTCGGGGTTGGCCAGTTTGGCGCCGATCACCGCCGGCACGCAGTAGCCCATGGCGTTGAAGTCGCTTGGCGACAGGTAGCGGCGCGGGCCGTGAATCGGCATCAGCTCGGCGAGCAGAAAGGTGTGGTTGCCATCGTCGGCCACCAGAATGGCCTCGTCATCCAGTTGCAGGCGCAATTCAGTGAAGAAGCGTGCCGGATTCACCCGGTCGCCACTGTTGTGCTTGAACCATTCATCACGATAGGCGGCCTTGTCCTGCTGGATGCGGGCGGCCACGGCCTGGTCGCGCGCTTGGGGTTGCAGGGCTTCGACTTCGCGCAGCAGGGCCGGAATGATTTCGGCAGCGTCACCTTCCAGGCACAGTTGTGCGGGAAAATTGGCATTGAACACCTGCGGGTTGATGTCCACATGAATCAGCGCGGCCGGTACCGGCATGCTGTAACTGCCGGTGGGGATTTCTGAAAAGCGTGTGCCGACCGCCAGCAGGCAGTCGCAATCGGCGAAGGCGCGGGCGGCCGCCGGCACGGCGTAGGCGCCGAAGCCCATGCCGGTGTGCAGCGGATGGTTGCCCGGGAATGCGCTCAAGCCTTGCAAGGTGGTTGCCACCGGAGCACCGAGCAATTCGGCCAGACGTATCAGCTCAGGTTGCGCGCCGATCGAGCCCCAGCCGAGGAACAGGCCGGGCCGTCGTGCCTCGACCAATTGCTTGGCGGCCTGGCGAAGGGTGTCCATATCCAGCTCGGCAGGGGCCTCGATGGGCTCGAACCTCGGCATTTCGTCAACCTCGCCGAGAAAGTTGCCAATGTTATAGGGCAGCTCGACGAACACTGGGCCCGGCTCGCCGCCGGTGGCGATCCGGTAAGCCTCGTAGAGGGTTGGAATGACCTCATGGTGGGCGGCAATGCGAAACGTGGCCTTGGTGATGGGCGCCAACAGGCTGTGCTGGTCGATGTCGTGCAGTTGGTAACGGTACGGACTCTCGCTGTGGATACCGCCGGAAATGATCAGCATGGGAATGCCGTCCAGGCCGGCTTCGCCGATGCCGCTGGCGGCATGGGTCACGCCGGCCGCCGGGACAATCACCAGGGTGCCGATGCTGTCGCTGGTGCGGCTGACCGCGTCGGCCATGAAGGCTGCGCCGCACTCGTGGGTGACCAGGACCGGCTGGATGCTTTCCGACGAATTCAATTCATCGTACAGCTCGGTGTTGTGTACCCCAGGAATGCCAAAGGTGTATTTGACGCCCAATTGTTCGAGAGCAAAGCGGGCCAGTGCCGCACCGGTCTTTTTCATGTCCTGTTCCTTTTCATTATTTTTTTGTTGGATTTCAGTGAGTCGGGTTCGCCGAGCGTAACCGACACGCTAGGCGTTGCGCTCGACGCCTGCGATGGCCCAGGCCGCGCGGCGTCCGTTGAAGATGCAGTTGCTCAGGAAGGTTCCCTCCAAGGAGCGTATTCCGCTGATCCCGCCGCCGCCAAAGCCGGCGGCTTCGCCAGCCGCATACAGGCCGGCAATGGGTTGCCCTTGGCCGTCCAGCACCCGTGAATCCAGGTCGGTCAGCATGCCGCCCATGCTCTTGCGGCTGATGATGCGCTCGCGGATGGCGATCAGGGGACCGGCTTTGGGGGCAAGAATCGGCTGGGCGCGGCAGGTGCGCAAGCGATCGCTGCGCCACTGTCGCAGATGGTGAATGCGGCGGATCTGGTCATCGTTGTGCAATGCCGGTCCGCGCGCCAGCATGGCGTCGTAAGCCTGGATATCAGTCTGCATGCCGTGCAGGTCAACCGTCATCGGCCCCAATGCGGTCATGCGTTCGGCCAGTTGCTCCAGGGTGTCGGCGCTGATCACGTCCGGGCAGTGATCCAGCATCCAGCGCACCAGTGCCTTGTTGCCGGTGAGGGTCTGCCAGATCAGCGACACGAGTTTACGGTCGCGGAACAGCGGGTTGCTGTCAGTACCGGAAATGGCCATTTCCTTGATCGCGATGCGCCAGTTCATCACCTGCCAGCTGTATTGATCGGGCAAATGGCCAATGCGCTTGCACAGATCATGGGTGTCGAAGCCAGTGACCAAGGGCTGCGGGCCGATGCGTCGGCCACGGCTGTCCAGCCACAGCGCAGAGCGCGGTGGAATCAGGCTCAGGCCATGATCGGGGTACTGCGGCTCGGGATGGGCAATGCCGGCGGCGTAGTTCCACATCTGACCGAGATTGACTACCTGACCGCCCAGAGCCTGCACGCGATCGTGCAGGGCGCCATCGGCGCTGGGCGGAGTGCCCATCAGCAGATCGCTCGGGCAGGGACCGTAGGTTGTGCTGTCCCAGTGCTGGCGCACCTTGGCCGGATTGCCGTTGATGCCGCCGCTGCAGATCACTACATGCTCGGTCTGAACACGAAAGTCGCCGTGCGGTCCTTTGCCGGAACAGCCGACTACGGTTGAGCTTTGATGCTCCAGGGCTTCAACCCGGTGATCAAACAGGCACTCCAGCAGGTGCGCCTGGGGATGATTGAGCAAACGCTGGGCCAGCGTTTGCACCACGCCGCGTCCGCAACCCCAGGCCACGTGGTAGCGGGGCAGCGAGTTGCCATCGCCGTGATTGCCACGCTCCACCCACTGCACGGCAGGGAAGAAGCGAATGCCGTAACCGTGCAGCCAATCGTAAATATCGGTGCGGTTACGTTCGGCATACAGCGCCGCCCAGCGCGAGCCCCACGGGTCATTGCTGGTAAATTGCGCGGCGCGCAGCCAGTCTGAATAGAGCAGCTCGGCCGAGTCGTGGATGCCGTTGCGTTTCTGCTCGGGCGTTTCGCTGAGCAGCATGCCGCCGAATGCATCGTTGGCCTGGCCGCCGCAGGCTTGGCGCGTCGCGGCATCGAGCAGTATCACGCGCTTGCCTTGGTCAAGCAGTTCCAGGGCCGTACTGATGCCGGCGAGTCCGGCACCTATGACCAGCACCTCGGTGCGGTACAGGGTTTCGCTCATAACCACTTCTCTATTCTTGTTGTGCTGCGAGCATAGGCAGAGCCCTTGAGCACGTCCTGACATTTCGCGAATGGAAAGTTGACATTTTGCGAAGAGAAGGGGAGCGTGGTGGTGTCTTCAGCTCAGGTGCAACCATGACTCAGATCGCCCGCAGCGCGGTTTTCATCGGCTTCGATAGCCTGTGTCGCGATAACGGCCTCAACCCCTACGACGTGCTCAAGCGTTGTGCGCTCGATCCGGTGGTGCTGCGCCGCCGTGATCTTTACGTGCCCTATGCGCGCTTTGCCCAAGCCCTGAGCCTGGCGGCCACGGAGTCCGGCAATCCGCTGTTCGGCTTGCAGCTCAGCCGCTATCACGACTATTTGGTGCTGGGGCCCTTCGGCCTGTTGCTGGCCCAGGCGGAAAGCTTTCCCGAGGTGCTCAAGCTGACCCAGAAATACGTGCACTTGCACGCCCAGGGCATTGAGTTGTCGGTGGTGGAGCAGGAGGACGCCCTGGAAGTGCGTTATGCAGTGGCGTTGCGCGAGCGGGTCGATCTGCGTCAACTGCTGGAGCTGGGCATGGGTGTGGTGCACCGCTCGCTGGCCAGCCTGTTCGGTGATGCCTGGCGACCGGGCAGGGTGGGCTTAAGTCATGAAGCGCAGACTGAGCCCTGCCACTACGAGGCGTTCTTCGGCTGCGAGGTGACGTTCGCGCAGCCGCATAATGGCTTTAGCGCCGAGCCGGCGATTATTCATCAGCGTCCGGTGGAACAGCGCAGCCAGCTTAAATCCCATCTGATCGGCCAATTCACCGATGCCGACAGTGCGCCCCAGGATGTGGTGGCACAGACCAGTTTTGTTCTGGAATCGATTCTGACCACCGGCGAAGCCAGCCTGCCTGTGGTGGCGCGCCTGCTGGGCCGCCATCCACGCATGCTGCAGAACGCGCTGCAAGCGCAGGGACAGACGTTTCGCCAGGTTCTGGATCAGGTGCGCTATGGCGAAGCGCAACAGCAATTGCGCCACTCGGAACAGTCGATCACCGAATTGGCCTTGCAGTTGGGCTATGCCGATGAAACGGCATTTTCACGGGCTTTCAAACGTTGGAGTGGCAAGTCGCCACGGGCGTGGCGGCAAGCGGCAGCTGACAGTGAGCTGTGACGCCATGAACGCATGAACGCATGAGCGCGGAGCGTCGGTACCGCGCGAGAGCGGGGTGGTTCAGTCGAAACCGCCAGGCCCGGCTTTAATGCGGGGCCTGGCGTTGAGCATTGATCAGCCGTTAATGGCGTCGTTCAGCGCCTTGGCCGGCACGAACTTGACCACTTTCTTGGCGGCGATGGACATGGTCGCGCCGGTTTGCGGATTGCGGCCGGTACGAGCCGGGCGTTCGCTGACCTTGAGTTTGCCAATCCCCGGCAGCGTCAGCTCTTCGCCGTGTTCCAGGGCATCACTGACAATGGCGCTGAGCTGTTCGAGCATGGCGCGCGCAGTAGCCTTGGGGACGTCGGTGGACTCGGCGATATCGGTAAGCAATTGGTCTTTGGTAATGGCCATGGGACTGAGCTTCGCTTCGGTTAAGTGAGCGCGAAGTCTACCCTGCACATAGTGGCTCGGGAATTCAAAAAAAAACGTGGTGCGAGGTAGTGGCCCTTCGCGGTGACGGCTGAGCGCGCAGGCTACTCTACGACAGGATTCTTCGAGTTGGGCTGCCACTCAAGAGCAGCAGTGATCGAACCATGGGAGATGCACCATGAGCCTGCAGGCTAAAGCCGTTGCGTTTCAAAGACTTCACGCGGAGAACCCGCCCCTGATTTTGCCCAACCCCTGGGACGCGGGCAGTGCTCGCCTATTGACCGCCATGGGATTCAAGGCGCTGGCCACAACCAGCGCCGGATTGGCCTTTAGTCTGGGAGTAAAGGATTCGGCGGGGATGCTGACCAGAGCGCAAGTGCTCCAAAATGCCGCCAGCATCGTTGATGCGACGTCGCTCCCGGTCAGTGCAGACTTGGAAAACGGCTTTGGCGATTCACCCGAAGACGTCGCACAGACCATCAGGATGGCCGCTGAGGCAGGTCTGGTAGGGGGCTCGATTGAGGACGCGTCCGGAGAGAAATATCACCCCATTTATGACTTCAACCATGCGGTGGAGCGCATTCAGGCCGGGGTGGAAGCTGCCCGCAACTTGCCTTTCCCGTTCACCTTTGTTGCCCGTGCAGAGAATTTCAGCGTGGGCCGCTGTGATCTGGACGACACGATTCGCAGGCTTCTCGCCTTCGAGAAAGCGGGCGCGGACGTGTTGTATGCGCCTGCATTACCCACGCTTGAGGCCATACGTATGGTCTGTACGGAAGTCCAGCGGCCGGTCAACGTGGTGATAGGGTTTGGCGGAATCGTCTTTAGCGTCGCCGAATTGGCTGACGCGGGCGTGCGCCGGATCAGCTTGGGAAGCTCGTTGGCCCGGGCTGCCTTGGGAGGCCTGGTGCGGGCGGCACAGGAGATCCAGCAAACGGGCACCTTCGCGTTCATGGCCGAGGCGATCACCTTCGCTGAAGTGAATGACCTGATGGCACCCAGCAACGAGTAGCGAAGTCCCGAGTGGGGTGGGTGCCGTTACGTTGCTGTTTGATTCGCAATGCTCACCAGTGTCAATAGCTGGCTTTCCAGCTCGGCAAACTGCCCCTCGACCTCCGTTCCCCGCACCCACTCCCCATTCAGACTTTTCAGCAGGCCCAGGCGCAGTCGCCCGGTGGGCGACCACTCCAGCACCTGCGCGTCCTGAAAGTAGAAGCGCTGCCCCACAAGGGGATACAGCGCCTTGAACAGGCTTTCTTTCGCGGAAAAGGTCAGGCTGATCAACCAGGGGTGTAACGCCGGATCGAGCTGTTGCAGGCGCAACAGTTCATGGCTGGTGAGAATTTCCCCGGCCAGGCGCTGGCTGCGCTCGGGGCTCAGCAGTCGCTCCAAGTCCATGCCGAGGCCGCGCCAGTTGTTGGCATGGGCCACCAGGGCGGCGGCATGGCCGGCGCTGTGAGTGATGGAGCCGACGATGCCCGCTGGCCACTGTGGCGCGCGGTCCTCACCCACGGCAGGAACGCTGGCGTGCCCGGTCAGCTGCCAGAGGGCGTGCCGGGCACACAGGCGTCCGGCCAGGTATTCGCACTGGCGTTTGCTGGCGCCCGGAACGGCGGGGATCTCGCAGCGGGCGAAATCGTCGGCGCTCAGCCGACTCGCGTCGAAGCGGGTACTGACCAAGTAGGCGCCGGACAAAGGCTGGGGAAGCGGCCAGTGAGGTTGCAGCGGTTTACAGCAGTCAGGAATCAGTGTGTTCATGGGTGAATTTTGCATGGCGCCGTTCAAGACGTCACCGCGCTCTGTCGGTGGTTGCGGCGAAACTCGCCCGGTGTCTGCCCACACCAGCGCTTGAAGGCGCGCTGAAAGGCTTCGGCCGAGGAAAAGCCGAGCAGGTAGGCGATTTCGCCAAACGTCAGCTCGGTATCGCGGATGTAGGTCATCGCCAGATCGCGGCGGGTATCGTTGAGAATGCTGCGAAACTGCGAGCCTTCCTCGGCCAGCTTGCGGCGCAGTGTCCAACTGGGCAATTGCAGGCGGTTGGCGACTTCTTCGAGGTCCGGCTCGCGGCCATTGAGCAGCGGGCCGAGCAACTGGCCGACGCGCTCGGTCAGGCTGCGGGTGCGGGTCAGTTGCTGCAGCTCGGCTTCGCAGATTTCCAGCAGGTGATGCCAGGTGCTCGGACAATGGGCCGGGTTGCGCAGTGCCAGTGTGGCCTGGTTCAGACGCAGGCGGTTGTGCTCGGCGGCGAACTCCACAGGGCCAACGAACAGTTCGGCGTAACGCTCGGCATAGTCGGGTGCAGCAAATTCGATGTCGACTTTCTCCGCTCGCAGCGGCTGGCCGGCCAGTATTCCCAGCTGGGTCAGCCAGCCGGCCAGCAGCGAGTCGACCACGAAGCGGTTGTAGGCGTTATAGGGGCTGATCGAGTAGAAGCTCAGCCAGGCGCCGCCGGCGTCTTCAACGAAGCTTGATTGACCACGATAGTTTGAGGCGTACAGCGGTTCGAAGCGAATCAGCGTGCGCGCCGCCTCGCGCACCGTAGGCGCCTGGGCGGCGGTGACACCGGCCAGACCGACCTGGCCGATATGGCTGAGACGGCCCATGTCCAGGCCCAGGCCGGGTTGCCCGCAGAGCTGGATGGCGGCGTGGCCGAGGCGCATGTAGCGCGGAATCGACAGTCGTGCGCGCGGTACGGCCAGGCGCGCCGCATCCAGTTCGTATTGTTCCAGCAGTGGGGCGGGATCGTGGCCATGCAGGCGGACAGCGGCGGCGAGACTGTGCACGCTGCCCACCGAGAGATCCCCGAGGCGCACCCGCTGCAGTTTCACGGCCTGACCCACTGGTTGAGGACATGGCTGCCGGGGGCCTGGCTGGCTTGCGGCGCCTGCTCAGGCGTGAGTTGCACGCTGCGCGGCGCGCCGCCGATCGGCCAGCTCAACTGGCCGCGCAAAAACAGCGGTGGGCTGCTGCGCCCATCCGGCAATTGCACCTGGCTCTGTGGCCAGCCGGGCTGCCAATCGCGTTCGATGCGGTAATGCAGGCCGGCGACCACCACGTCCTGCACGTCGGTGGTGCGCGACTCCCAGGGCCAGTCTTCTAGGTAGGGCTGGCCGCTGATGCGCCCGTCAGGGCCGAAGACCAGGCTGATGGTGCGCAGCGGACCATCGCCGCTTTTGAGCAGGCCATTTTCGATATGAGGCTCGGGTAGCAGGATCGAGCCGGCCAGCAGCGTCACGCCATAGTCACGGGCCAGGTTGGCGAACAGCTGCTGGTAATCGCTGGCCATGCGCTCGGCTTTCATGCGCAGCAAGGCTTCGTCTAGGCGGTCGGCGTCGAGGTTGCGCAGCAGTACTTCCAGCGCCAGGACGGGATTGCCCAGCAACAGCCAGTTGCGCACCTGCTGCCGGGTGCGTGCGCGGTAAAACTCGGGCTTTTCATCGACGGCCAGCAGCCAGGTGCCGATGTGCTCGGGCAGTACGACCAATGTGCGTGGGCCGAGTAGGCCGGCGTTGCCGGCGTTATCCAGGGCGGCGACGAGTTTCAGGCGCAGGTGCGCAGGACTCTGGTAATCAAGCGGGAACAACTGCGGACGGATGATCAGCAGATTGCCATGGGCGGTCTGTGCCGGCGGATCGCCCAGCAGTTGGCTGCGCAAATCGGACAGGTAATGGGCGCTGGGGCGCTGTTCGGCCCAGACGAGGAAAGCGGCCAGCAAAACGCCGCCGATCATCAGGGAAAGCAGGAGAGTCACGAGTTTGCGCATCATGGGCGACAGGGTAGGCGGAGCGGGCAGGCTTGCCAAGGCGTGCTGTTCATTAGGATCAGTAAGTTGTCAGTTTCGATCATTGAGCCGGGTGCGCCTGCTCCTTATCGTCGGTTGCATAACAAGCGCCTTCCTGACGAGGCGCCAAAACCGTGATTGATTGAGGGAAAATTGCCATGACTGCAGCTCGCTACCCGCACCTGCTTGCCCCGTTGGACCTGGGCTTCACCACGCTGAAAAACCGCGTTCTGATGGGCTCCATGCACACCGGCCTGGAGGAGCAACCCAACGGGTTCGAGCGCATGGCCGCGTATTTTGCCGAGCGCGCCCGTGGCGGTGTCGGCCTGATGGTGACCGGCGGTATCGGCCCGAACGTGGAAGGCGCGGTGTACTCCGGCGCAGCCAAACTCACCACTGTTGAAGAAGCGGAAAAGCACAAAATTGTCACCCAGGCCGTGCACGAGGCGGGCGGTAAGATCTGCATGCAGATCCTCCACGCCGGTCGTTATGCCTACAGCCCGAAGTCCGTGGCCCCAAGCGCTATCCAGGCGCCGATTAACCCGTTCAAACCGCGCGAACTGGATGAAGAGGGCATCGAGCAGCAGATCCAGGACTTCGTGAATTGTGCCACCTTGGCTCAGCAAGCCGAGTACGATGGCGTCGAGATCATGGGGTCGGAAGGCTACTTCATCAACCAGTTCCTCGCTGCGCACACCAACCAGCGCACCGACCGCTGGGGTGGTAGCTACGAGAACCGCATGCGCCTGGCGGTTGAGATCGTGCGCCGCGTACGCGAGGCTGTGGGCCCCCACTTCATCATCATCTTCCGTCTGTCGATGCTCGACCTGATTGAAGGCGGCAGCGTCTGGGAAGAAATCGTCACCCTGGCCAAGGCCATCGAGGCCGCTGGCGCGACCATCATCAATACCGGTATCGGCTGGCACGAGGCGCGCATTCCGACCATCGCCACCAAGGTGCCGCGCGCGGCCTTCACCAAGGTCACGGCCAAGCTTCGCGGCGCGGTGCAGATTCCCCTGGTTACCACCAACCGCATCAACACCCCGGAAGTAGCCGAACAGGTGCTGGCCGACGGCGACGCGGACATGGTGTCCATGGCCCGTCCGTTCCTGGCCGACCCGGAGTTCGTCAACAAGGCGGCCGCAGGGCGCGGTGACGAGATCAACACCTGCATCGGCTGCAACCAGGCGTGCCTGGACCACACCTTCGGCGGCAAGCTGACCAGCTGCCTGGTCAACCCGCGCGCCTGCCACGAGACCGAATTGAACTACATTGCGGTAGCCCAGGCGAAGAAGATCGCCGTGGTTGGCGCCGGCCCGGCGGGTCTGTCTGCCGCCACCGTGGCGGCCGAGCGTGGCCACAGCGTGACGCTGTTCGATGCCGGCAGCGAGATCGGTGGCCAGTTCAACGTTGCCAAGCGTGTGCCGGGCAAGGAGGAGTTCTACGAAACCCTGCGCTATTTCGGCAACAAGCTGAACTCCAGCGGCGTACAGGTGCAGCTCAACACTCGGGTCACGGTTGATGACCTGCTCAAGGGTGGCTTTGACGAAATCATCCTGGCCACCGGTATCGCGCCGCGCACGCCGGCGATCCCGGGCATCGAGCACCCCAAGGTAATCGGGTATCTGGACGCCATACTTGAGCGCAAGCCGGTCGGCCAGAAAGTCGCGGTGATCGGCGCTGGCGGCATCGGTTTCGATGTGTCTGAATTCATCACTCACGACGGTGCGTCCACCAGCCTGGACCGCGAAGCGTTCTGGAAGGAGTGGGGCATCGACCTGGGGCTGGAAGCCCGTGGCGGTGTCGCCGGCGTCCAGCCGAAGCCGCCAGCACCGGCGCGCGAGGTGTACCTGCTGCAGCGCAAGAAAACCAAGGTCGGCGACGGCCTGGGCAAGACCACCGGCTGGATTCACCGCACCGGGCTGAAGAACAAGCAAGTGAAGATGCTCAACACGGTCGAATATCTGAAGATCGACGACGCCGGTCTGCACGTCAGCATCGCCGGCGGCGAGCCCCAGGTGCTGCCGGTAGATACGGTGATCATCTGCGCCGGCCAGGAGCCGCTGCGTGAGCTGCACGCTGGCCTGGTCGCCGCCGGGCAGAATGTGCACCTGATTGGCGGGGCGGATGTGGCCACTGAGCTAGATGCCAAGCGCGCCATCAACCAGGGATCGCGACTGGCCGCTGAACTTTAATTCGCTGATGTTGTCGTCGCCGTCGGTCGATCTACGATCGGCGGCGAAAGGCGATGCCAAGCAGTACACACCCCCGCGATAAGGGTTTCTCCTAGACTGCCCGCCTGATAAATGGACGCTCTGCCGCGAGCCGAATACGCCGGTAAGTGGCAGCGCGTGTCCGGCGCCGGGAGAAATGTATGAAGCCCCAGCACAAACCGCAGATGGTCGAGGCCGTGATGTTTTTCAATCATCGCGGCATCTGCAAAGAAATGCTGTTTCCCGAATTCGAAGCGGTTCTCGACCGCGTCGTTCACCTTAAAGACTTCGCCGACCAGCAGGTACGGGTGGTCTTTATCCTGATCGATCCGCGCCTGCACATTCGCGCGGCGGTGTTCTTCCTGATCGACTTCGACACCCATGGCAACGCCGACACCGGCTGGAACATGCCGTTGCGTCATATCGCCGATCATGCTGGTCGTGGCCCGGACTTGGGTGGTGGGCCTATTCGACTGGCCTGTCGCAGCCAGTGTCCGGTGTCCTGGCACCAGATGCACATGTGGGATCCAAATCTCAAACCCGGGCAGAGTGATCTGGTGTTGCTGCGCGATGCCGTGCGCCGGAACAACCTGGGGTTGTTGGCGGAAGAGCCGCAGCTGGCCTCCGTTGCCGGGCACGATGCGGTCAAAACAGTTGATTTCGAGCATCGCCAACGAACCGCGCAATTGATTCGACAGCAGCGTTTGCGCCTCAACAGCCTGGCCCGCCAGCATGAGGAAGAATTGGCGCGCTTGCGCCTGGCGGGGGAGCAGCAGCAGATTTTGCTTCGCCAGGAAGCCGATGATCTGCAACAGGCGCTTGCCCAGCAGGAACAACTCAACGCCTCGCTCAAACAGCGCTTGCACAGCCAGGCCGATGGATTCCAGAAAGCCCGCGAAGAGTTGAGCCGTCAGTTACGCCTGCTGGAAACCCATGATCGCAGTGAGGCCGAGGTGCTGCGCGGCCAGTTCGAGGTAGAGTTGCAGGCGCGTATCGCGGCGGCCGTGGCCGAGCACAAGGAACAACTGTCGATCCTTGAAGTGGAGCTGGGCTATCGCAACGAGCTGGACAACCAGATGCAGGATGAAATCGACCGCCTCACGCGCGAGCGCGACCAGTTGGCTGGGCAAGGTGACCAGTTGCAGCGTCTGGCCAAACTGGGCGTTATGTTCGTGGCCTATCACCCTGGCGCCGGCCATTTGACCATCAGTGCGCAGGACATTACTCGTTACCAGCAGGACCCGCAGGCCTACGTGGCGGCCAAGTGTTTCGTCTCAGCCGATCATTACCGGGACTGGCTCGAGCATTACCAAAACCCTGCGTGCAGCGGGACGCTCACCAGCGGCGAGCGCTGCGGCATGCCGGTCGACCGTGTGGATACGCCGAGCCGCTTTGTTCGTGGGGAAAGCAACTGCTGCTCACGTCACAAGGCCAGTGCGTGCACGCGCACCAGCTGACTCCGTTGCGATGTGTGGCTGTGCCAACTGCTAAGCCGCGTCTTTTCCTACAGATTGCCCGCCTGGCCTTTTTACCGCAGCATTGCAGATCTTTTTGCAGGCGTATGCGTGTGGACCTTCCCGACTGGACGCCCCGGGCTCCGTTACACCCCCTGAAACTGGACTGGCTGGCGCGCGCGGGCGTCGATGTGGCGGTGTTGCGTCTGGACGTGATCGATCCGCTGCTGAGCGGCAACAAGTGGTTCAAGCTCAAGCCGTATCTACAGGCTGCCAAGGCGGCGGGCCGCGCCGGGCTGATAAGTCTGGGTGGCAACCATTCCAACCATCTGCACGCCGTGGCGGCTGCCGGCGCACGCTTTGGGTTTGCCACGGTGGGCCTGTTGCGTGGCGAGCCGTGCGAGACGCCGACGGTGCGCGATCTGCAAGCATTCGGCATGCAGCTGCACTGGCTCGGTTACGGCGGTTATCGCGCGCGGCACCGGGCGGATTTCTGGCAACCCTGGTTGGAACGCTATCCCGCTCTGCACCCGGTGCCGGAAGGCGGCGGCGGGCTGCCCGGTGCGCAGGGTTGCATCGAACTGGTCGACATGGCGCGGCGGCAAATGGCTGGGCTCGGCTGGAGCGATTACCACGCGTGGTGGCTGGCTGCCGGGACCGGCACGACGCTGGCCGGTCTGGTGCTCGGCGAGGCAGGGCAGTGTCCGGTGTACGGTGCCTTGGCGGTGCCGGACGATCATGGCGTGGCCCGACGCTTAACAGAAACGTTCGCGGCGGCAGGCGTGGCGGACGCCGGTTATCACCTCCTGGATGCCAGCCGGGGCGGCTTTGCCCGGGTGGATGCCGAGCTTGCCACCTTCATGCGCGACAGCGAGGCGGGCAGTGGCGTGCACTTCGAACCGCTGTATACCGCCAAAGCGCTGCTGGCCTTGCGAGGGCAGGTGGATGCGGGATATTTCGCAGCCGGTACCCGGCTGGTTTTCGTGCATACCGGCGGCATGCAGGGGAGACGGGCGCTGCAGGCGAAGCTGGACCGGCTTTCGAGTTCAGCGGGTTGAAAACGTTGGGCGAGCACTCCGGCAGTATTCGATTCCATTACCTGAGCGAGACCGCTAGGGCTTATACGCCTGTAACAACGTCCGGCCATTGGTCAGGCATGACGAAGACCCGCTCGGCCTCCTGCCAGTCACCCCTCGTTCTTTCCTCAAGACGTACTAGCAACTGAGCCGGCGCCTGTTCGGGTAGCTGCTCGAGCCAAGAGAGGAGTTGCGCCGGGCTCCAGAGCTCATCGACGGTCAGCCGTGCCGGAGCCAGCCAGGCCTGGCGTGGCAAGGTTTGCCAGCAGCCGGGAGCGGCCTGGTCGAGAAACTCGGTAATTTGTTGGCGGTATAGCCAGCGTCCTCGGCAATGGCCGGGCTGAGCGCCGCTCGGCGCCGTGCAGCCTTGCGGCCAGGGATAAAAGAGATAACCGCCCAGCCAGAACGCGGCCTGTACCGGGTCGGGGCGAAGGTCGGCGAGGACTTCGCGACCTTGGCGGCTGTTGGACATCGGTAGCTGATGTCGATGCAGGTGACTGAGCTTAAGATCCAGTCGGTCCTGACTGCCGGGGCCCAGCCAGCGTGCCGGATCGCTGCCGTCACCGTGCTGCGGACCGAGGTAAAGCTTGATAGCCAGCTCCAGGTGATGCACGCCTTCGGCATCGCGCAGCAGCAGGTCGAGTTCGCCGAGGGTACGGCCGCCCAGCCGGATCGGCAGATTGGCGGCCAGCAGTTCGACGCCCGGCGCGGCGCGCAGGGCGAACTGCCAGAGGCGTTCGTAATACAGGCCGAGACGGCGCAAAGGGCTGCGATCCAGCCACTCCAGCAATGGCTGAGGATTTTGCTCCAGGCCGCGCAGCCAGTCGGCGAGCTGCCCCGGCTGATGCGCCCAGGGGCTGGCGCTCAGTGGATGGCGCTGGGGCCAGAGCGTGTCGGCCAACAGCGGCGGTGAGATCAGCGTCCAGGCCAGATCGCGCACCACGGGTTGGCGCAGTTCATCGAGCAGACCGGCGAGGGAGAGGAAGGGTTGCATGTGGTCGAGCATAGCCAACTGCCGTTGCACACCTCCAGCGATCAGCGTTATTCGTGGCTTCGGGCGCTATGGCGGCTGTTGGCCAAGGTACATGTCCTCCGGCGCGCGAGGGCGACCCGATTTAAATGATCGCGGTTGCTGGTTTGCCGCTGCTACAGGCTTTCACCCATAATCCCGGCATCATTTACCGCGCGCCGCCGTCAGGAGTCCCATGGAGCAGTTTCGCAATATTGGCATTATCGGCCGCCTGGGCAGCTCGCAGGTGCTGGATACCATTCGCAGGCTCAAGCGCTTTCTGCTGGATCGCCAGCTGCATGTAATTCTCGAAGACACCATTGCCGAGGTGCTGCCAGGGCACGGCTTGCAGACCAGCACACGCAAAAGCCTGGGTGAGGCGTGCGATCTGGTCATTGTGGTCGGCGGTGATGGCAGCATGTTGGGCGCGGCCCGGGCGTTGGCCCGCTACAAGGTGCCGGTGCTGGGCGTCAACCGAGGCAGCCTGGGGTTTCTCACCGATATTCGCCCGGACGACCTGGAGGAGAAGGTTGGCGAGGTGCTGGACGGGCAGTACAGCGTGGAAAGCCGCTTTCTTCTAGAAGTCGAGGTGCGTCGGCATACCGAGCCGATCGGTCAGGGCGATGCGCTCAATGATGTGGTGCTGCACCCTGGCAAGTCGACGCGGATGATCGAATTCGAATTGTATATCGACGGACAATTCGTCAGCAGCCAGAAGTCCGACGGCCTGATCATCGCCACCCCGACCGGTTCTACCGCCTATGCGCTGTCCGCCGGTGGGCCGATCATGCATCCCAAGCTGGATGCCATCGTCGTCGTCCCGATGTACCCGCACACGCTGTCCAGCCGCCCCATCGTGGTGGATGGCAATAGCGAACTGAAAGTCGTCGTGTCGCCCAAGCTGCAGATCTATCCACAGGTCTCCTGTGACGGCCAGAACCACTTCACCTGTGCGCCGGGCGATACCGTGACGATTCGCAAGAAGGCGCAGAAGCTGCGGCTGATCCATCCGCTGGACCACAACTACTACGAGATCTGCCGCACCAAGCTGGGCTGGGATAGCCGCCTGGGCACCACCGAATGACGATGCTCGACCCGGCGCGCGGCTATGACCTGATTGGCGACGTGCACGGCTGCGCCAAGGCGCTGGAGCGCTTGCTGAATCAGCTCGGCTACCGAAAGGAAGCGGGCGTCTGGCGGCATCCGCGGCGCATGGCGTTGTTTCTCGGCGACATCATTGACCGTGGCCCGCATATCCGTGAAGCGTTGCATGTGGTGCGCGACATGGTCGAGGCGGACCAGGCGCTGTGCATCATGGGCAATCATGAATTCAGTGCGCTGGGCTGGAACACACCGGTCCTGCCCGGCAATGGGCGTTATTTCGTACGCGAGCATACGCCGCGTAATGCCCGGCTGCTGCATGAGACCCATAGCCAGTTCGCCGCCTATCCAGCCGAATGGAAGGGGTTTCTTGGCTGGTTCCAGACGCTGCCGCTGTTCATCGATGGCGGCTTTTTCCGCCTGGTGCATGCGTGCTGGGATAACGAACTGATCCATATGCTGCGCGCTCGAGACCCGCAGGGCCGAATCGATCGGGATTTCGTGCGCGCGGCCGGACGACCGGGCAGCTTCGCCTCCCAGGTCTGCGAGCGGCTGTTGCGCGGAATGGACATGCGCTTGCCTGAAGGGGTGGTGCTGACCAGCCGCGAGGGCTTTCCCCGTTCCTTTTTCCGTACCAAATTCTGGGAGGAGAACCCGCAGACCTACGGGGATATCGTCTTCCAACCCGAGCCTTTACCGGAAGACGTGGCGCAAACTCCGCTGTCATCGCGGCAGAAACGTGAACTGCTGCGTTATGGTGCCGATGAGCCGCTGTTATTCGTCGGCCATTACTGGTGCAGTGGTCGGCCGGCACCCATTCGCCACAATCTGGCGTGTCTGGATTACAGCGCGGTGCTGTCTGGTCGCCTGGTGGCTTATCGCCTGGATCAGGAGCGTCGGTTGCAGACCGATAAATTCGTCTGGGTCGATGTCAAGCGTGAGGAGGCTCCACGATGAGTCCGGTAGCAGCCCTGCGTACCCCTCTGGACACCGACCTGAGCGGTTTTCTCGCCATGCTGCAGCGCCTCGACGTGCCCTGCCGGGTCAGTGAGGAATCTGGCGTGCAGGTGTTGTGGGTGCCGGGTGAGGCCCTGGCCAAACAGGTACGTGAGCTTTACACGCAATACCCCCAAGGTGATCCGCAGTTGGTAATCGAACCGCCCCGGCAAGACGCTCCGAGCCTTGTGCAACGCTTGCGCGCCACGCCGCTCACAGCAGTGATGCTGCTGCTGACCCTGGCGGTGTTCGCTTTTACCTGGGCCGGTGAGAACCTGCAAACGATCCGCTGGTTGAGCTTCACCGACTACGGCATCACCGAGGAATACATTTATTTCGCCAACCTGGAATTCACCCTGAAAAGCGGTGAGTGGTGGCGGCTGTTCACGCCCATGTTCGTGCATTTCGGCTGGCTGCACCTGGCCATGAACAGCCTCTGGTACTGGGAACTGGGCCGGCGCATCGAGGCGCGCCAAGGATCCATGATGCTGCTCGGGTTTACGCTGTTGTTCAGCCTGGTCTCCAATCTGGCCCAGTATGGGTTTGGCGGCGTAGGCATTTTTGGCGGTTTGTCCGGGGTGCTCTACGGGCTGTTGGGCCATTGCTGGTTGTTCCAGAAACTGGCGCCCTGCGCAGCCTACCGATTGCCGCCGGGTGTGGTGGTGCTGATGCTGGCATGGCTATTGATCTGCCTATCGGGTCTGGTGACGGTGCTGGGCCTGGGCGCCATTGCCAATGCGGCCCATGTCGGAGGGTTGCTGGTGGGATGTGCCACGGGGCTTTTGGGCGGCTGGCTTGCGCGACACGGCAGGAGGACGAAGGCCTAGAGTCCCGTCTTTTCCCTTAATCGGTACAGCCCGGTAGAATGCTTGGAATTTATTTTGGGAGCCGACCATGTCCTTTATCCAAGCCATCGAAAACATCACCCCCGAGATCTACGAAAACCTCAAGCAGGCCGTCGAGATCGGAAAATGGGGCGACGGGCGACTGTTGTCAGTGGAACAAAAAGAGCTTTGCCTGCAGGCAATGATCGCCTGGGAATTGAAGAATCTGCCCGAGGAAGAGCGTACCGGCTACATGGGTGGCCAGGAGTGCGGCTCGAAGAAGAAAAAAGCCGCCGAGCTGGTCAGTGACCTGTTTGCGCCGGCCTCCGGAACCCGCCACTGATGCAAGAGCTGGCACGCGGTGCGCTGGAGAAAATGGCGGTCGAACTGGGCGAACAGGCACAGTATGCGTTGCGCCTCGGTGAAGAACGGGTGCCGGTCAATCCCTTGATCGGCAAGAGCTTGCGCCTGGAGTACCTGGGCGCCATCAATTGCACCCATTGTGGACGCAAGACCAACAAGAGCTTCAGTCAGGGATACTGCTATCCCTGCTTCAAGAAACTGCCGCAGTGCGACACCTGCATCATGAGCCCGGAGCGCTGCCACCACGAGTTGGGCACCTGCCGCGATCCGCAGTGGGGCGAGCAGTTCTGCATGACCGATCACGTGGTTTACCTGGCCAATTCCTCGGGCATCAAGGTCGGTATCACGCGCGGCACCCAGCTGCCCACCCGCTGGCTCGATCAGGGCGCCAGCCAGGCGTTGCCAATCTTGCGTGTGGCGACCCGGCAGCAATCCGGGCTGGTGGAAGACTTGTTGCGTTCCCAAGTGGCCGACCGTACCAATTGGCGCGCCCTGCTCAAGGGCGATGCCGAGCCGGTGGACCTGCCGGCAGTGCGCGAACAGGTCTTCGAGGCCTGCGCCGAGGGACTTGAATCGCTGCAGGGGCGTTATGGCTTGCAGGCGATCCAGCCGTTGAGGGATGCCGAGGTGGTGGAGATCCGCTATCCCGTCCAGGCGTATCCGAGCAAGATCGTCAGCCTGGACCTGGAAAAGACCCCGGTGGTCGAAGGCACCTTGATGGGTATCAAGGGTCAGTATTTGATTCTGGATACCGGGGTGATCAACGTTCGCAAGTTCACTGCGTATTCCGTCGCGGCAAGCAGTAGCCGTACTATTTAACGAATGCACTTCCACCTGGCGTAGAAGTCATCGGATTTTTACTTGCCGCTTGAAGTTACCGCTTGACGCTCTCAGAGGTTCCCATGCGTACCGAACAGCCGAAAACCATTTATCTCAAGGACTACCAGGTACCCGAGTATCTGATCGACGAGACCAGCCTGACCTTCGAGCTGTACGAGGATCACAGTCTGGTGCATGCCCAGCTGGTGATGCGCCGCAACCCTGAGGCCGGCCCGGGGCTGCCGCTGCTGGTGCTCAACGGCCAGAATATGGAGCTGTTGTCGCTGCGCCTCGACGACCGCGACCTGACGGCCGCTGACTACTTGCTCAGCCCCAGCGAACTGACAGTGCAGCCGGACAGTGCCAGCTTTACCCTGGACAGCACGGTGCGTATCCACCCGGAAACCAACACCGCGCTGGAAGGGCTGTATAAGTCCGGCACCATGTTCTGCACCCAGTGCGAGGCCGAGGGCTTTCGCAAGATCACCTATTACCTCGACCGCCCGGACGTGATGAGCAGCTTCACCACCACAGTCAGCGCTGACAAGCAGCGCTACCCGGTTCTGCTGTCCAACGGCAACCCGATTGCCAGTGGCGACGGTGACAACGGTCGCCACTGGGCCACCTGGCAGGATCCGTTCAAAAAACCGGCTTACCTGTTTGCGCTGGTCGCCGGTGACCTCTGGTGTGTGGAAGACACCTTCACCACCATGAGCGCCCGTGAAGTCGCCCTGCGCATTTACGTCGAGCCGGAAAACATCGATAAGTGCCAGCACGCCATGGACAGCCTGAAGAAATCCATGCGCTGGGACGAAGAGGTGTATGGCCGCGAGTACGACCTGGACATCTTCATGATTGTTGCGGTCAACGATTTCAATATGGGCGCCATGGAGAACAAAGGCCTCAATATCTTCAACTCCAGCGCCGTGCTGGCCAAGGCCGAGACCGCCACCGATGCCGCGCACCAGCGCATCGAAGGCATCCTGGCCCATGAATACTTCCACAACTGGTCCGGCAACCGCGTGACCTGCCGTGACTGGTTCCAGTTGTCCCTCAAGGAAGGCTTTACCGTATTCCGCGACGCCGAATTCAGTGCCGACATGAATTCGCGCACGGTCAAGCGCATCGAAGACGTGGCCTATCTGCGCACCCACCAGTTCGCTGAAGATGCCGGCCCCATGGCCCATCCGGTGCGCCCGGATTCCTACATGGAGATCTCCAACTTCTACACCCTGACCGTGTACGAGAAGGGTGCCGAAGTGCTGCGCATGATCCACACCCTGCTCGGCGCCGAGGCGTTCCGCAAGGGTTCCGACCTGTACTTCGAACGCCATGACGGCCAGGCAGTGACCTGCGACGACTTCATCAAGGCCATGGAAGATGCCAGCGGCGTCGACCTGACCCAGTTCAAACGCTGGTACAGCCAGGCCGGCACGCCGCGTTTGGACGTTCGCGAGGCCTATGACGCCGCCGCGCAGACCTACACTCTGACCTTCAAGCAGAGCTGCCCGGCTACCCCTGGCCAGCCGGAAAAGCAGCCGTTTGTCATCCCGGTGGAATTGGGTCTGCTGAACGCCCAGGGCGTTGAATTGCCGCTGCGTCTTCAGGGTGAGGCCGAGGCCCTGGGCACCAGTCGCGTACTGTCGCTGACCGAGGCCGAGCAGTCATTCACCTTCGTGGATATCGCCGAGCAACCGCTGCCCTCGCTGCTGCGAGGTTTTTCCGCGCCGGTCAAACTGAGCTTCCCCTACAGCCGCGACCAGTTGATGTTTCTCATGCAGCACGATTCCGATGGATTCAACCGTTGGGAGGCCGGACAGCAGTTGGCGGTGCAGATCCTGCAGGAGCTGATCGCCCAGCATCAGGCCGGCAAGGCCCTGGAGCTGGATCAACGCTTGATTGCTGCGCTACGCACGGTTCTGGAAAACGATCAGTTGGATCAGGCCATGGTTGCCGAAATGCTCAGCCTGCCCGGTGAAGCCTACCTGGCGGAAATCAGCGAAGTGGCCGATGTGGAGGCGATTCACGCTGCCCGTGAGTTCGCCCGCAAGCAGATCGCCGCCGAGCTGTTCGAGCCGCTGTGGGCGCGTTACCAGGAAAATCGCGCCATTTCCCGTGAGCGAGCCTATGTCGCCGAGGCTGCAGAGTTCGCGCGCCGCGCCCTACAGAACATTGCGCTGTCGTATCTGATGGAAAGCGGCAAGGATGAGGTGCTGGCCGCGTGCCTGGAACAGTTCGAGCAGACTGACAACATGACCGAGCGCCTGCATGCCATGGCGGTCCTGGTCAACTCGCCGTTCGAGGCGGAAAAGGCCGCCTCGCTGGCCAAGTTTGCCGAACATTTCAAGGACAACCCGCTGGTCATGGACCAATGGTTCAGCGTGCAGGCCGGCAGCCCGCTGCCCGGCGGCTTGGCGCGCGTTCAGCAGTTGATGCAGCATCCGGCCTTCAACCTCAAGAACCCCAACAAGGTGCGGGCGCTGATCGGTGCTTTCGCTAATCAGAACCTGATCAATTTCCACGCCGCCGATGGTAGCGGTTACCGCTTTCTTGCCGATCAGGTGATTGCCCTGGATGGCTTCAACCCGCAAATCGCCGCCCGCCAGTTGGCGCCGCTGACTCGCTGGCGCAAGTACGACGCGACTCGTCAGGCGCTGATCCAGGGTGAGCTGAAGCGCATTCTGGCCAGTGGAGAGCTGTCGGCAGATGTCTACGAGGTGGTGAGTAAAAGCCTCAACTGATCATCCCGCAAGATGACCAAAGCGTTACCCGTTGTTGGGTAACGCTTTTTTTGTGCCGTTTTTTTTATGCATACCCGCTCATTCATTGCTCCAGGGCAATATGTGGTGGTGGCCACTCATTTAATATCACGCCTGGGGTGATTACACCCCATGGAAACCATCAGGTTTCAGCCTCTTGCCGATAGCGGTGAGAAACCATGCCCTACACCTCCCTGATTCTCGTGCTGGGGTTTCCTGCCGCGCCGGCGAGGAAGCACTAAGGAGCAACATGAGCACTACCGCCAAACGACAGATGTCTGTCCAGACCAAGATCAACCTGGCTTTGCTGTTGGTGCTGAGCCTGCTCATGCTCGTCTCTCTGCTGTATGCGGCCAGTACCGAGAAGCGACTGGTACTGCAAGTAGTCGAGCAGCAGACCAAGGACGCCGCCGACTCCTATTTCGACAGCATCAACACCATGATGCTGACCGGCACCATGGCTCAACGCAGCGTGTTGCGCGACAAGATTCTCGCCCGCCCTGGCGTTGTCGATGCACGCATCATCCGCGATGAGGAAATCACCCGCGTCTTCGGGCCCGGTTACGATCACCAGGCGCCTGCCGATGCCATGGACCGGCGCGCGCTGGCCGGGGAATCGGTCATCGATGTGAGGGAAAACGCCAATGGTCGTCTCCTTACGGTGATCAACCCGATCATTGCGCAGAAGGACTATCGCGGCACCGATTGCCTGGCGTGTCACCAGGTCAGGGAAGATGCCGTGGTGGGCGCTGTGCGCATCAGCTATGACCTGTCCAAGCTGGACGCCGAGGTCGATCGCAATATTCTGATTTCGGCCCTCATACAGCTGGTCCTGCTGGTGGCTGGTGTGGTGATCATGGGTTATACGGTGCGTCGGGTAATCATCAGCCGCATCACCGCCATGCGTCACACCATGGAGCACATGGCCCGTGACGAGGACCTGAGCCTTGCTGTGAAGGTGCAAGCCCAGGATGAGATCGGTGCCATGGGGCACGCCTTCAACGAGATGATCGGCAAGTTCCGTCAGAGCCTGGGAGCTGTGGCCGGGGTCACTGACAAGCTGGGTAATGCCTCGCAACGTGTCTCCAGGGTTGCGGAAAAGACGCTGAGCGCCGTGATGGAGCAGCGCACCGAAACCGATATGGTCGCCTCGGCGATGAACGAGATGAGTGCCACCGTCCAGGAAGTGGCAAAAAATGCCAGCCAGACGGCCACCGCTTCACGCAGTGCCGACGACGAGACGCGCGCCGGTGTGCAAGTGGCCGACGACGCGCTGAAGGGCATCGAGATCTTGATTCGCGAAATCGAGAAAGCTGCTGGCGTCATCCAACGGGTGGAAAACGATAGCGCGAAAATCGGCATGGTCGTGGGGGTGATCAACGGCATCGCCGAGCAGACCAACCTGCTGGCCCTCAATGCGGCCATCGAGGCGGCGCGGGCGGGTGAGCAGGGCCGTGGCTTCGCCGTCGTGGCCGACGAGGTGCGCACGCTGGCGTCTCGCACCCAGCAGTCCACAGAAGAAATCCAGGCAATGATCGAGCAGCTGCAGGGCGGCGTGCGCAATGCGGTGAATGCCATGGAAGGGGCGCAGTCCCAGGCTCGCTCCGGTGCTGACTTCGTTGCCAGGGCGGCGGATAGCCTGAGTGCCATTGCCAATGAAGTTACCCTGATCAATGACATGAACGCCCAGGTGGCGACCGCCGCCGAAGAACAGAGCGCGGTGGCCGAGGAGATCAACCGTAACATCATCTCCATCAGCCAGAGCGCAGATACTACGTCCACCGAGGCGACCCAGAACTCGCAGATCAGCGAAGAACTGGTACGCCTGGCGGCGGAACTGAACCGCCTGGTGGCTCGCTTCAAGCTCTGAATGAGCTGGGGTCAAACTGCCGAAACTGTGTCAGTGTGGATGGAGAGCTACCCGGTTCGCTGGGTAGCTCTTTTTTTTGTGCGTGTCAGCGCAGAGGAGTGGCTACCTAGTACTCAGCATTCATTGGCTGATATTCGTCTTGCGAATCTATGCGCCAAAGCACCTGCCAAGGCTCTAGAGTGGTGGTGTACTCCGGCGTGTGCGGAGATCGGTGGTCCAATAATAAAAAAGAGGTCTGTCCCATGCAGAACCCACACCAAGCAGTCAACGCGTGGCGCGTGTTGTTTCTATTGTTCCTGGCAAATCTGTTCAACTTCTTTGACCGAACCATCCCGGCGATCATCAACGAGCCGCTACGGCTGGAGTGGAACCTCAGCGATTTTCAGCTAGGCCTGCTTGGTACTGCATTCACCATCGTTTATGCGCTGGCGGGCCTTCCACTAGGCCGTATGGCCGATACCGGCGCGCGGCGCAAAATCATGGGCTGGGGGCTGATCGCCTGGAGCGGCCTGACCGCGGTCAACGGTATGGCCTGGAATTATTGGAGCTTCCTGTTGGTGCGCATGGGTATCGGGATTGGCGAGGCCAGCTATGCGCCGGCGGCCAATTCACTGATCGGTGACTTGTTTCCTGCCCATAAGCGCTCCCGGGCGATGGGGATCTTCATGCTGGGGTTGCCGCTGGGCCTGCTGCTGGCGTTTTTTACCATTGGCTACATGGTCGAGCTCTTCGACAGTTGGCGCGCGCCCTTCTTCATAGCCGCTGTCCCGGGCATCGTGCTGGCGCTGTTCATTTTTCTCATCAAGGAGCCCAGGCGGGGCGCGGCCGAGGCGGTGGTGGTCTCGCAAGCCAAGGTCGACAAACCGATGCGCAAGGTGTTGGCCATTCGCACCTTCTGGTGGCTGATGCTGGCCGGGTTGTGCTTCAACTTCGCCACCTATGCCTGCAACGCCTTCATGGTGCCGATGATGATGCGTTATTTTGGGGTGCCGCTAAGTTCCGCGGCGATGGCCACCGGGGTCATCGTCGGCCTGACCGGATTGCTCGGGCTGACGCTGGGGGGCTGGATTGCCGACCGTATCCATCAGAAATGGGCGCGCGGGCGGCTGCTGTTTGCCACCCTGAGCATGCTGATCGCGACGCTGACTACAGGCTGGGCCCTGCTGGCGGGGCAGATCGATTTCGCGCTCTTCGTGGCGGTCTTCAGTATCGGCTGGCTGTTTTCTTACAACTTTTATACCTGCGTCTACACCGCCCTGCAGGATGTGGTCGAACCACGTCTGCGGGCGACCGCCATGGCCCTGTTCTTTGCCGGTCTTTACCTGCTGGGGGGCGGCCTAGGCCCTGTCGTCGTGGGGCTGCTGTCCGACTACTACGCGCACGCAGCCATGCTCAGCGCCGGTGCCAGCGAGATGACCGAAGCCTTCAAGTCCATCGGGCTGCACGACGCGATGCTGCTGATCCCCATCAGTCTGTTGCTCACCATGGGACTGTTGTTCCAGGCATCCCGTGGTTTCCAGCAGGACGCTCTGGCCATGCGTAACGGCCTGGTTGAAGCGGCGGCCTGAGGCCATTGGTCCCGTATGGATGTAGCGCCTTTCCGGTGGAAAGGCTTTGTTCAATGTGTCAGGAATTCAGTTATGCCGTCACAACCCCAAGCGCTGCGTAGCGACTACCCCTATCTGCAGTTGATCACAACCCGCTGGCACGACAACGATATCTACGGTCACGTCAACAATGTGACCTATTACGGTTTTTTCGACAGCGCGGTAAACACCTACCTGATCGAGCAGGGCGGTCTGGATATCCATGAAGGCGACGTGGTCGGTTTTGTGGTCAGTTCTGCCTGCGATTACTATGCCTCCTTGGCATTCCCGGACCGCATCGAGGTTGGGCTGCGGGTCGCTACGCTGGGGAACAGTTCAGTGCAGTACGAGCTGGCGGTCTTCAAGCACGGAGTCGAGGAAGCCTGTGCAGCAGGGCGCTTCGTGCATGTGTTCGTCGACCGGCAGAGCAATCGACCCGTGGCGATTCCTCCGTATCTGCGTGATGCATTGGTCAGACTGCAAGCTTGAGGTTGATTTTACCTGCCTACTGCACATCTTCTCTCAAACTGTCGATTGGGCCATCAATCATGGTGATGGCTTAACAAAAGATAACGTTGCGCCGATTGTCAGGGCTTTTCAAAGCTGCCTAGGATAGGCAGACCGTCAAAAATGACGGCATTCCAAAATAACAATAAGGGGAGAACGCTGTATGAGTGAGCCCGTTGTGCGGCGCACTAATGCCGGCCTGCGTGCGGATGCCTTCCGCGTGTCGGCATTCAATTTCCATTCGCCGCTGGCGAGAGCGCTTTCTCTGTGCGGGATGATTTCTGCCCTGGCCCTGTTGGCCACGCCCGCCATGGCGCAAGGGGACGAGTTGCAGTACGCCCTGGAATCACCGAAGGCCGTGAGCAGTCTGGCGCTGGATATCGTGCATGCGGGTGCCCGTCTGGTCACCGTCGGCGAACGCGGACATATTCTGTTCTCCGATGACAATGGGGTGAACTGGGTTCAGGCCCGGGTGCCCACCCGTCAACTTCTCACCGCCGCTACTTTTGTCGACGACCACTATGGCTGGGTTGTCGGACATGATGCGCAGATTCTCGCCACCCGTGATGGCGGTGCCACCTGGCAGAAACAGTTCGAGGATCTCGAGCGTGAAGCACCGCTGCTGGATGTCTGGTTCGAGAATCGCCAGCACGGCTTGGCCGTTGGGGCCTACGGCGCGCTGCTGGAAACCCGCGATGGTGGGCAAAGCTGGGAGGATGTCAGCGACCGTCTCGACAACGACGACGCTCAGCACCTCAATGCCATCGCCGCCGTGAAGAATGCCGGGTTGGTGATCGTCGGCGAAATGGGTGCCCTGTTCCGCTCCGCAGACTGGGGCGAAACCTGGGAGCGTCTGGAAAGCCCATACGACGGCTCGCTGTTCGGTGCGCTGGGCACTCAGCAGGCGAACACCCTGGTGATCTATGGCCTGCGTGGCCATCTTTACCGTTCAACCGATTTCGGTGCTAACTGGAAATCCGTGCAGGTGAATGTGCCTGGCAATGGTTCGCTGGAATTCGGCCTCAGTGGTGGCTCGTTGCTAACGGACGGCACGCTGGTCATCGTCGGACACGGGGGCAGCGTGCTGGTCAGCCAAAATGATGGCCGCAGTTTCTCGGTCTTCAACCGCCCCGACCGTCAGTCTCTTTCCGCCGTGAGTGCGGATCAGAACGGTCGTTTGCTGCTGGTCGGACAGGGTGGTATCCACCGCTCCGGCAGTACTGCCGCCCAATTGGCCGAACACCACTAAGTCCGGGGATTTTTCATGAGCACTCATCGCCAGAACCACGCCGGTCTGCTTGAACGGCTAATTTTTAACAACCGGCTGGTGGTGATCTTCGCCTGCCTGTTGGTCACTTTGTTTCTGGGCTTCCACGCCTTGCAGGTCAAGCCCTCGACCAGTTTCGAGAAAATGATTCCGCTGGAGCATCCGTACATCCAGAAGATGCTCGAGTTTCGCGATGACCTGGCCAACCTTGGCAATACCGTGCGTATCGCCGTGGCGGCCAAGGATGGCGATATTTTCAGCCAGGAGTACATGGAAACGCTGCGGCAGATCCATGACGAGGTGTTTTACATTCAGGGCGTCGACCGCTCCGCGCTGAAGTCACTGTGGAGTCCCAGCGTGCGCTGGACCGAAGTGACCGAAGAGGGTTTCGATGGGGGCGAAGTTATCCCCCAATCCTATGACGGCTCCGCCGCCAGCCTCGAACAACTGCGCAGCAACGTTCTGAAATCCGGGCAGATTGGCCGCCTGGTAGCCAACGATTTCAAGTCGAGCATCATCGACGTGCCGTTGCTGGAAACCTTTGCCGACCCGCAGGACCAGAGCCGCATCCTGCAGCTGGACTATCAGCGTTTCTCCCATGACCTGGAAGAAAAGATCCGCACCAAATACCAGGCAGAAAACCCCAATGTGGAAATCCACATCGTCGGCTTCGCCAAGAAGGTCGGCGACCTGATCGACGGCCTGATGATGGTGGTGCTGTTCTTTGGCGTCGCCTTCCTGATCACCATGGTGCTGCTCTTGCTGTTCACCCACTGCATGCGCAGTACCATTTCCGTACTGGTCACCACGCTGATTGCGGTGATCTGGCAGTTGGGCCTGATGAACCTGGTCGGCTTCGGCATCGACCCCTATTCAATGCTTGTACCGTTCTTGATCTTCGCCATCGGTATTTCCCATGGTGTGCAGAAAATCAACGGTATCGCGCAGCATTCCAGCGGTTCGGACAATGCCCTGACCGCCGCGCGGCTGACCTTCCGTCAGCTGTTCCTGCCGGGGATGATCGCCATCCTGGCCGATGCGGTGGGCTTCATCGCGCTGTTGATCATCGATATCGGTGTGATCCACGAACTGGCTATCGGCGCCTCGATCGGCGTGGCGGTCATCGTCTTCACCAACCTGATCCTGCTGCCCGTGGCCATTTCTTACCTGGGTATCAGCAAGTCGGCGGTACAGCACAGCAAACGCTATGCGGCCAACGAACACCCGTTCTGGCGCCTGCTGTCCAATGTGGCCCATCCGATGGTGGCACCGATATCCGTGGTGCTGGCGCTGGCCATGGGGATTGGCGGCTTCTGGTACCAGAAACAGCACTTGCAGATCGGCGACCTCGACCAGGGCGCGCCGGAGTTGCGCCCTGACTCGCGCTACAACCAGGACAACAACTTCATCATCAACCACTATTCGACCAGCTCGGACGTATTGGTGGTCATGGTAAAGACCGACGCCGAAGGCTGTTCGCGCTACGACACCCTGTCGGCCGTTGACGAGTTGATGTGGAAGATGGAAAACACGACCGGTGTGCAATCGGCCGTATCCATGGTCAGCGTCTCCAAACAAGTGATCAAGGGCATGAACGAGGGCAGCCTGAAATGGGAAGCCCTGTCGCGCAACGAGATCATCCTGAACAACTCCATCGCCCGCGCCGAGGGGCTGTACAACACCGATTGCTCGCTGGCGCCGGTGCTGGTGTTCCTCGAAGACCACAAGGCCGCAACCCTGAAACGGGTCACCGCCGAAGTGGAAGCGTTCGCGGCGCAGAACAACCGCGACGGCCTGCAGTTCCTGCTGGCCTCCGGCAACGCTGGGATCGAGGCGGCCACCAACGAGGTGATCGCCACCTCCGAGCTGACCATCCTGACCCTGGTGTACATCTGCGTTGCCGTGATGTGTCTGATCACGTTCCGCTCCATTGCCGCAACCATCTGCATCGTGCTGCCGTTGATCCTTACCTCGATCCTCGGTAACGCGTTGATGGCCTTCCTGGGCATCGGCATGAAGGTTGCGACCTTGCCGGTGATTGCACTGGGGGTGGGTATCGGCGTGGACTACGGCATCTATATCTACAGCCGCCTGGAAAGTTTCCTGCGCGCTGGACTGCCGTTGCAAGAGGCCTACTACGAGACGCTGAAATCCACCGGCAAGGCGGTTCTGTTTACCGGGTTGTGCCTGGCCATCGGCGTGGCCACCTGGATGTTCTCGGCGATCAAGTTCCAGGCCGACATGGGCTTGATGCTGACCTTCATGTTCATCGTCAACATGATTGGCGCGCTGTTGCTGCTGCCGGGTCTGGCACGTTTCCTGATCCGTCCGGAGAAGCTGGCCGGCAAGGCGGGAAGCTCGCTGTTCGCTCACTGATCTCTTCGTAGCATGAAAAAACCGCAGCCCAGCTGCGGTTTTTTTTGGTTCCTTTATGGATCCTGCAGACCGTGCCTTGCGATGACTCGGTGGCGTAGGGGCACGATCCGCGGCCCCCAGAGTTGGGCGGGCAAGCGAAGTATCCTCGACTGGACCGTCAAGCCGGTGCGGCTCCCAAGCACGTCAGCAGCCCAGTCGTAGGGAGTGTTGGCAATCAGACAACCGGTAGGAATGTTTGGACTGCCCTCGCGTCCACTATGTCGATGATCCAACGGGGCACGTCGAGGTGGGTATGAGCGAGGCGTTGCAGGGTATGGTCGAGGCGCTCTATCGCGAGGAATCGCGGCGCGTTCTGGCGACCCTGATCCGCCTGCTCGGTGATTTTCAGTTGGCAGAGGAGGCGTTGCAGGAAGCCTTTGTCGCGGCGGTCGAGCAATGGCCGCGCAGCGGCGTGCCGAACAACCCCCGTGCCTGGCTGGTGTCCGCAGGGCGCTTCAAGGCCATAGACCAGTTGCGCCGCCAGGCACGGTTCGGTGCCTCGCAACCGGAGCTGCTGCGGCAATTGAGCGAGCAGGTCTGGGAGAGCGAGGTCGAACAGCCCAGCGTCGAGGATGATCGGCTGCGGTTGATCTTTACCTGCTGCCATCCTGCGTTGAATGGAGATGCTCAGGTAGCGCTGACGTTGCGGGAAATCTGTGATCTGAGCACTGAGGCTATTGCCAGCGCTTTTCTCGTGTCGCCGTCCACCATGGCCCAGCGCATCGTACGCGCCAAGCACAAGATCCGCACGGCCGCCATTCCTTATGAGGTGCCCGCACAGGCCGAGCTGCCGGAGCGGCTGGATGCGGTGTTACGGGTGCTTTATCTGATCTTCAACGAGGGTTATTTCGCATCTTCGGGCGACAGGCTTGTGCGTAGCGAGCTGTCGGGCGAGGCGATACGTTTGTGTCGCCTGCTGATTGAGTTATTGCCCGAGCCCGAAGTCATGGGGCTGCTGGCGCTGATGCTGTTGCACGAGGCGCGGCGTCCGGCGCGCGTTTCGTCCACGGGGGAGCCGGTGTTGCTGGATGTTCAAGACCGCGCGCTATGGGACCGCGGGTTGATCGACGAAGGACAGGCGCTGGTGGAACGTACGCTGCGCTCCCAGCGATTCGGCGTCTACAGCCTGCAGGCGGCGATTGCCGCCGTGCATGCGCAGGCCTTGAGCAGTGAGGCCACCGACTGGGTAGAAATCGTTGGTCTGTACGATGCGTTGTTATTGCTCTCGCCATCGCCAGTCATCGAGCTGAATCGCGCCATGGCTGTTTCGCGCCGTGACGGTGCTCAGGCCGGTTTGCAGGTGGTCGATCAGCTGCTGGCGCAAGGCGAGCTCACGGGCTACTACCTGGCTTGGTCGGCGCGCGCCGATTTGTGCAGGCGGCTGGGCTTGGTGCGCGAGGCCCAGGAAGCCTATCGGCAGGCCTTGCAGAGGGTTCGGCAAGCACCGGACCGGGCTTATTTGCAGCATTGCCTGCGGCAGTTGGAAAATCTGCGATGAACCGGGCGAGTGATTGTCGAATTTTCCCTGGGCCAATCGACCAAACAGTGAGTGCGTCCATTACCAAGGAGGTTGCCATGAAATACCTCTGTCTCGTCTACAGCGACGAACAGTTGTTGCACAGCTTGCCTGACAGCCCGCGGGATGAGGAGTGCCAGGCGTGCGGAGATGCGTTGCGCAGTAGTGGCCGGCTGATTGCGGCAGAAGCGCTGGAATCGGTAAGAACCGCAACCACGTTGCGAATGCGCAATGGCCAGCTGTCCATCACCGATGGCCCCTTCGCGGAAACCAAAGAGCAGTTGGCGGGCTTCTACTTGATAGAAGCTCGGGATCTCAATGAGGCCATGCAGATCGCTGCACGGATTCCGCCGGTGCGTGTCGGGGCTGTGGAAGTGCGTCCGGTACGTACGTTGAACGTGCCCGCGGATGTCCCTACTGCTTTCGAGAGGAACTGACTATGAAATTCACCGCTAGCGAAACCATGAGCGAGTCCGAAATCCGTGTCTTGCTGGAGCATTGGAGTCACTCGGTGCGCTCCGGGTACATTCACGGCATCGTTGCTCACTATGCGCCGGATATCCTCGCCTTCGATGCCATCGCGCAACTGCAGTTCAAGGGGCTTGAGGCGTATCGCAAGCACTGGGAATACTGCATGACAATGTGCACCGGACCCATGACCTTCGAGTTGCACGACCTGAAAATCAGTGCCGACGCCGAGCTGGCGTTTGCCTATGGCCTATGCCGGTGTGGCGGAACCAACGAAAAGGGCGAGCAGCAGTCGGGCTGGATGCGTTTTACCGGCGCATTTCGCAAGCTCGACGGACAATGGCGCACTGTGCATGAACACTGGTCGACGCCTTTCGACATGGAAAGCGGTAAGGCATTACTTGACCTCAAACCCGAATGACGAGAACACGACCATGAACGTCAAAGCGATACCAGATGGCTATGCCGGCATCACGCCCTATCTGAGCATTCTTCACGCGAGTGAGGCCATTGAGTTCTACAAGCAAGCCTTTGGGGCCCAGGAAGTCATGCGCCTGGATGGGCCCGATGGGCGGGTAGGGCATGCTGAACTCAAGGTGAGCGAGGCGCGCTTTATGCTGGGTGAGCCGTGGGACCCTGCCGTTGCCGGCGCGCCGCGGGATTTTTCCGCGCTGGGGCTGTACCTGTATGTGGACGATGTCGATGCCTTCTTCAATCAGGCCGTGGCCGCCGGTGCCGAGGCGCTGATGCCGCCCCAGGACATGTTCTACGGCGATCGCTCCGGCAGTCTGCGCGATCCGTATGGCTATGTGTGGTCGCTGGCCAGCCATGTCGAGGATGTAGCACCAGATGAGTTGAAGCGGCGTGCCGAGGAGATGTTCAAGCAGGGGCCTTGTCCGGAGAAGACGTAAGCCAGGGTGCGCCTAAGGCAATCGGAGATGGATGCCGCGCGATTATCCTGCTGCTGCGGCATGTGCCCTCTGGGCAGATACGTGGGCGCTGTGTAGGCTAGGTTTTTTCGTAGCGCTTTTGTGCTACGTGGGCATAAGGAGTCGCTCACCTTGTCTCTGGCCACCTTGAAAAAGCCTGCTTTCTTGTTGGCGCTGTTGATATTGATAGTCTTGTCGCTGGTGGTCTGGCGCCAGTGGCAAGGTCCGCAGTTGCCAGCGTATCAGGTTGAATCCCGCCCTTTGGTGCAGCGCGTGGTGGCCAGCGGTGAAGTCAGCAGTCAGTCGCTGGCGCGCGTTGGCAGTGAGCTGACGGGTGTGGTCAAAGCGCGCCATGTGCGTGAGGGCGATCAGGTTCAACCGGGTACCGTGTTGATCGTGCTGCATGACGAGGACCAGCAGGCGCGGGTGCGCGAAGCCGAGGCCGCGCTACGGCAATTGACCGACTCCAGTCGCCCCCAGGCCGTCGCGGCGCTGCGCGAAGCGCAAAGCAATCTTGATCAGGCAAGCCGCGAACTGCAGCGCCGCGATGCCTTGTTCGACCGCAAATTACTGTCCAGCGAGGCCCGCGAGCAGGCGCGCAACACTGAGGTTGCACGCCGCGTGGCGCGAGACCGGGCCAAGCTGCAGGTCGATGCCCTGGCAGTCGGGGGCAGTGAAGAGCAGCAACTGCTGGAGCGGTTGGCCCAAGCCCGCGCTACCCTGGCGAAAACACGAATACTGGCCCAATACGCCGGAACCGTGCAGACCCGCCAGGTCGAGCCGGGCGATCTGGTCAGGCCGGGCGACATCCTGTTGGAAATCGCACGCGCCGACAGCCGCGAGATTCTGCTGCCCCTGGATGAAAAGAACCTGGCGCCCTTGGCGCTCGGCCAACGCGCCAAGGTGATTGCCGATGCCTGGCCGGAGCGTGTCCTGGACGCCCGCGTCAGCTACCTGGCGCCGGCAGTGGACGTGGCGCGCGGCACCCTCGATGTGCATTTGCAGCTGGAAAGTCCCGCCGATTTTCTACGCCAGGGCATGACTGTCTCGGTGAATATCGAAACCGCGCGCCGCGATCAGGCGCTGGTGGTGGCCAACGATGCGCTGCGCAGCCGTGACGGACCTCATGCTGAGGTGCTACGAGTGCGTGACGGGCAGGTCGAGCGGGTTGGCGTGCGCCTGGGGCTGCGCAGCATTGCTCTGAGTGAAGTGCTTGAGGGATTGCAGTCCGGTGACTGGGTGCTGGCCGCCGATGCCGAGGAAGGGCAGCGCGTGCGCGTATCGCCCCAACCACTGCCGGCCGGCGTGGTGCAGTAAGTCATGAATTTGATCGACGCCCTGTGGTTCGAATGGAAGATTGCGCTGCGCTTTCTGGCCGACAACCGCATGCAGACGCTGCTGATCATCGTCGGCATTACCGTAGGCTCGGCGGTGATCGTCTTTATCACGGCGCTGATTACCGGCCTGCAGGCAAATATTGTCGAACGCACCCTGGGTACCCAGGCGCATATCCGTATGTTGCCACCCGATGAGGTGAACCGCGTTGTGCCCGTCCCGCCGGGCACGGTTGCCTTGGTGCTGGAAAGTCCTCGCGCGCAGCGTTTGCGCTCCATCAGCAATTGGCAGGATGTGCGTGATGCTCTCGACGAGCAGCCGCAACTGCTCGCTGTGTCGCCGCTGGTCAGCGGCCCGGCCATGGCTCGACGCGGCGTGGCGCGTATGTCGGTGGCGCTGCTGGGAATCGAGCCGGAACGCTACGAAAAGATCATTCCCGTCAGCCATGACCTGATCGCCGGGCGCTTCGACGTCAGCGCCGGTAATGCCGTGGTGGGCAGTGAGTTGGCCAAGGACCTGGGGCTGGGTATCGGTGACAAGCTGCGCCTGGATGCCGGGGAGGGTCGCGAGGCCATTGTGATGGTGACCGGGATCTTTGAACTGGGTGTGCGAGAACTGGACTCGCGCTATGTCTATCTCGACCTGAAGCAAGCCCAGAGCCTGCTCGATTTGCCTGGCGGTGTGACGGTCATCGACACTACCGTGCGAGAGATTTTCCAGGCGCAGGTCATTGCCGAGCGCCTGGCGCGACTCACGGGTTTGCAGGCGGAAAGCTGGATGGCCACCAACGGCCAGTTGCTCAATGCGCTGCGCTCGCAAAGCATGACCACGCAGATGATCCGTCTCTTTGTCGGCCTGTCGGTGGCCTTCGGGATTGCCAGTGTGCTGGCGGTCAGCGTGGTGCAGCGCACCCGTGAAATCGGCATTCTGCGTGCCATGGGCAGCCCCCGTCGGCAGATCCTGCGGGTGTTTCTGGTGCAGGGCGGCCTGCTCGGCTTGGTGGGTTCGGGGTTTGGCGGGCTGGTCGGCTGGTCGCTGATTCAGGTGTTCAATATTTTCGGCCCCAAGCTGTTCATCATCAATGTCGACGCGAGCCTGGTGCCGATCGCCATGGCGGTGGCCACGGTGACCGGCGTGCTGGCCGCCGCGGCGCCTGCACGGCGCGCCGCACGTTATGATCCGGCGGTGGCGATCCGCTATGTCTGATCCCGAAGACGTCTTGCGCCTGACGGGGCTGCGCAAGGCATATAACCCCGGCACACCGCTGGAATTAGAAGTGCTGCACGGTCTGGACCTGCGCCTGCAACGAGGCGAATTGACAGCGCTGATCGGGCCCAGCGGCTCGGGCAAAAGCACCTTGCTCAATGTCATCGGCCTGCTGGATTCACCCACGGACGGCGAGCTGTACCTGCTCGGTCGACCGACCCGCGACATGAACGACGAAGCCCGCACCCGCCTGCGCAACGAAGCCATTGGCTTCGTGTTTCAGTTTCACCACCTGATCTCGGCGTTCAGCGTGCTCGACAATGTGCTGATGCCGCTGATGATCCGCCATGGCAAACCGACCGCGGAGGACATCGAATTGGCACGCGGCCTGCTGGCCGAGGTGGGGTTGGCGGATTTCGCCGGCCAGAAAGCCAACCAGCTGTCCGGTGGACAGCAACAGCGCGTGGCCATTGCTCGTGCTCTGGTGACGCGCCCGGCCTTGCTGCTGGCCGACGAACCCACCGGCAACCTGGATACCCGGACGGCGGAAAGCGTTTTCGAGCTGTTTCGCCGTATCAACCGCGAATACGGCTGCGCGGTGCTGGTCGTTACCCATGACCCACGCTTGTCCAGCAGTTGCCGGCGCAGCATCGAGCTGGTGGATGGACGAATCGTCAGCGACAGTGGTGAAGCCTTCAATCAGCCCTGAAGGGCAACTGCCTGTCAGAGCTGAATTTTCAGCGGTTTGAAGTCCAGCACCCTGAGCGTATCGGTCGTCAGTAGATCGGTGGGCTTGCCATTCAGGAGCGCGGTGGCCTGTTCGACCTGAATGACCAGGTCGCTACCGCACAGCGCTTCGCCTTCCAGGTAGGCTTCAGCGTAACGATCGGCCGAGGATTGACCGAACTGATCAATCTCCAATTCACCGCTGAGGATGGTTTCCCCGGCCGGGTTGAGTCCGGACACGCTGAGGCGCAACTCACTGACGTCTTGCAGATCGCTGTCGAAGGAGAACACCGCGGCGCATTGGCCCTGACCGGCCCACACCGTGTTGGAGTGCCACACCTCAAGGGCGTGAAGCGGTGCGCTGAGCAGTGCACCGGTTATGCAGAACAGGGAGACAAGAAGCTGTTTCATGCGTGGGTATTCAATTCCAGAATGACGATACCGTCACAAGGCGACCACGGTGCGCAAGCGCTTAAACAGCATGACGGCGGCGACCACCACACCGCCGGCGAGAATCCCGAACAGCGCACTGAGCAGCGTCGGGGTGAGGATCGAAACAAGACCGCCAGCCGGTAGGTTGCCAGCCAACTCAGCGCTGTGCTGAATGACGTGATGCACGGGCGCCAGGCCATGCACCAGGATCGAGCCGCCGACCATGAACATGGCTGCGGTGCCGACGATAGACAGGGTTTTCATCAGATATGGCGCCGTCGCAACAATGCCGCGCCCGATGGACTGGGTAAGTTGAGAGGTTTTCTGGGTGAGCAGCAGGCCCAGGTCATCCAGCTTGACGATGCCGGCCACCAGCCCGTAAACCCCGACCGTTATGACCAGGGCAATGCCGCACAGCACTATGACTTGCTGCACGAAGGGCGCCCCGGCAACGGCCCCCAGGGTGATGGCGATAATTTCCGCTGACAGGATGAAGTCGGTACGCACTGCACCTTTGATCTTGTCGCGTTCAAACGTGCGCATGTCGACGGCGGGGTCGGCGATGGCCTCGATTCGCTGTTGGCGTTCGGTGGCCTCCTCTGTGGGGCTGTGCAATAGCTTGTGAGCGATTTTTTCAAAGCCTTCGTAACATAGGAACGCACCGCCGATCATCAGCAGCGGGGTGATCGCCCAAGGAAGGAAGAAACTGATCAGGAGCGCGGCGGGGACCAGAATGACCTTGTTGAGTAGCGAGCCCTTGCACACCGCCCAGACGACGGGCAGTTCGCGCTCGGCATTGACCCCGCTGACCTGTTGGGCATTGAGGGCAAGGTCGTCCCCGAGGACCCCGGCGGTTTTCTTCGCGGCCACCTTGGTCATTACCGACACGTCGTCGAGGAGGGTGGCGATGTCGTCGATTAGCGCGAGCAGACTGGATCCGGCCAAGGGAATGTCCTTGATGGGAAGGTCGATACCTACAGCGTAGCGATTGCCAGGGCGTATGAATCACCGGCGACGAGCGGTGCCCGTCCATTGCTACTCCTCTGTCTGATGGGTAGTCGAGGTTGCCCCTGCCGGCTGCAGGCGGGCACGCAGTGCCTGGTCCCAGGGCGGAAGCTCACCAAAACGCTCGCGCATGAAACCCAGCAACAATCGGGTGCGTGAGTGGGTTTCCCGGTTGAGGTTGAGGGCATAGATGCTGCTGGGTTCTGGGGCCGGCAGACCATCCGGGCAGAGCACAGGCACCAGTTCGCCGCGCAGTAGGTGCTCACTGACCAGCCAGGTCGGCAGGTGGGCGATACCCAGGCCGGCGAGGGCGCCATATACCAGGGTTTCGGCATTGTTGGTGCTCATGCGCTGACGGCGAGGTCGGAATTGCTGCAATTGTTCATCCACCATAAAGCGCCAGGCGTACTGTGGCGTCAGGCCGTCCCAGTCGAGACCATCATGCTCCAGCAACTCGCTGGGGTGGCTGGGAATTCCGCGACGTTCCAGATAGGCCGGGCTGGCGCAGACCACGCGGATCAGCGGTGCAAGGGGTGTGGCAATCAGGCGGGTGTCGGCCACCGGGCCGATGCGTAGCACCAGATCAACCTCGCCCAAGTGGTCGCCGCGCAGATCGACAAAGCTGTCGATCAGGCGCAGCTGTACATCGAGGCCCGGGTACAGCTGCAGAAACTCGGCGATGACTGGGGCCAGGCGACGGCGTCCGAAGGGGGCCGGGGCATCGATGCGAATCTGACCTTCCGGAACACTGCTCAATGAGACGGCCTCTGCACGTGCCTGGTGCAGTTCACTGAGAATGCGTTGTGCCCGCTGCGCAAAAGCTAGGCCGGCCGGTGTCACCCGGATTGCGTGGGTGCTGCGCAGGAACAGACTGCTGCCGAGGGACTTTTCCAGCGAGTCGATGCGCCGGGCTACGGCAGAAGGGGTCAGCGGATGACGGCGAGCGGCGGCAGAAAAACTGCCGCATTCCAGGACATCAAGAAACAGGGTCAGTTGGTTGGTGAGCTGATCGGGATTCATGGCTATCGCTTATGCAAAAAACGCAAAGCCATTGTGCGCGATAGCACGTTTCCAGAATAGCGGCCGCTGGCTAGCATGGCGGCCTGATTTAAAGGAGTCTTCATGAATTTGCTCGATCTGCTCATCAATCTGGTTCTTGGTCTGTTGCTTGGTACGGTGGGTGGGTTGTTCGGCATTGGTGGCGGGTTGATTGCCATCCCGGCGCTGGGTGTGCTGTTCGGGCTGGATCAGCAGATGGCCCAAGGCACGGCGCTGGTGATGGTGGTGCCCAACGTGCTGTTGGCGGTGTGGCGTTACAACCAGCGTAACCGCATTAACCTGCGCTATGCGTTGACCTTGGGGATCACCAGTTTCTTCTTCGCAGTGATCGGGGCCAAATGGGCGGTGACCCAGGATCCCGGTTTCATGCGCAAGGCATTCGTGGTGTTTCTGATCCTGCTGGCGGCCTACAACTTCACGCGGATTTATTTCCGTCCTCAGGCGGGCAGCACTACCTTGCGTTATCCCTGGCCCTGGCTGGCGCCACTGGGTGCGGTGGCCGGCGCGGCCGGAGGGTTGCTGGGCGTGGGTGGAGCTGTGGTGGCGACACCGGTGCTGACCAGCGTGTTCGGCACCACCCAGGTGATGGCCCAGGGGCTGTCCTTGGCATTGGCTATTCCGAGCACGTCAGTGACCCTGGTCAGCTACAGCCTGCACGGCCAGGTCGACTGGCTCATGGGCATACCGTTGGCCATCGGCGGACTGCTCAGCATCAGCTGGGGCGTGAAGCTGGCCTATGGCTTGCCCGAGCGCAAATTGAAACTGCTGTTCTGCGGTTTCCTGGTGATTTGCGCGGTGGGCTTGGGTCTCAAGGCCTGAATCCCATCCGGCATGGCGCTTAACACGCCATGCCAGGTTTTTTTGCTCAGATCAAAGCCGGAACCCCTCGACGATATGCTCGGCCAAGGTCTCGCTGACTGGCGAGACGTTGTGCGGGTTGCGCAGCAGCACAATGCTGCTTTGCGGTAATTTCGGCAAGCCATCGGCTTCGCCGAGAACGCGCAAATCCGGAGGGATCACGCTCTGCATCTGGGCGGTTACGGCGAGGCCGGCGCTGACCACGGCCATGATCGCCGAGAGGCTGGGGCTGGTATAGGCAACTCGGTAATCGATTTCCTGGGCGTCCAGCGCGTTGCAGGTCCAGGCGCGGCAGAAGCAGTCGTTATTGAACATCGCCAGGGGAAGCGGCCGCTGTTCATGCACATCGAAGCCGGGCGCCTCGAGCCAGAGCAAAGGGTCCTGACGCAACAGTTGTCCGATTTCATCGCCTGGCTTGCGGGTGACGATGGTTAAGTCCAAGTCCTGGCGTTGCAGCAACTGGGTAGATGACTCGCAATGCACTTCTACCTGGACCAGCGGGTAGGCCTGGGCAAAGCGCGACAGGATGCCGGGTAAAAAACGCATCACATAATCGTCAGGGGTGCCGATGCGTACCGCGCCGACCATATGCGGCTGGCGCAGGGTGGTGATCACTTCACCCTGCAGCTTGAGGATGCGCCGCGCGTAGCCGAGCAGTACCTGGCCTTCGGCGGTAAGCCGAACCTGACGACCGTCGCGCTCGAACAGCTGGCGTTCCAGCACGTCGTCTTCCAGGCGCTTCATCTGCATGCTGATGGCTGATTGCGTGCGATTGACCACATCCGCCGCGCGGGTGAAGCCACCGTGGTCGGCGATGGCGACGAAGCTGCGCAGCAATTCGGTATCGATGCCGGGGTAGGTGGCCATTGATCAATCCTCCAGATGGATAGCATAAGAAACATTCGTTGGATTGATCTTAGGCCCGGCGAGAAACTGTCGCCAACCCACTCGGAGGGCAGACAGATGAAAGGTCAAAAAGGTTATATCCACGTCATCGACATGCGGCGCAACAGCGGTGCCTCACTGTCGGCGCTGGCGTCCGGAGCGGCCCGGCAGCTGCGCCGCTGGCATCAGCTGTACCGCCAACGGCAACAACTGGCAGCGCTCAGCGATGCCACCCTCAAGGACATCGGCGTAAGCCGCGCGGATATCGAAGTGGAGAGCCAGCGGCCATTCTGGGATGATCCGCTGAAACATTGAGCCACGCACGTGGTCAGCGAAAACAGTGACGGAGCCCTGCCTGGCGGGGCTCCGTTTTTTGATGCTCGGATTGATGGAATGTGATGTGTTGATGTGTTCTTGCCCAGATGGTCTCGAGGCTCAGCCATGACCGGCAGCCGGAAAAGTGCGGATGGTTTTTTGTTCCAGGTGATGCTGGGTTTGTGCGTGATCTGGGGTTTCCAGCAGGTGGCGATCAAACTGGCGGCCGCCGATGTGGCGCCCGTACTGCAGGCGACCCTGCGCTCGGGCATCGCAGCTTTTCTGGTCGCCTTGCTGATGCTCTGGCGGGGCGGTTGGAGCGCCATGGGCCGGGACAATCTGGGCGCCGGACTGTTGGCCGGTGTGCTGTTTGCCCTGGAGTTTTTGTTCATTGCCCTGGGGTTGCGCTACACCTCCGCCTCGCACATGGCGGTGTTTCTCTATACGGCACCGATCTTTTCCGCCCTGGCACTGCACCTGCTGTTGCCCAGCGAACGGCTGCTGCCGCTGCAATGGCTGGGCATTGGCGTGTGCTTCATCGGTATCTGTCTTGCGTTCGGCGGCAGCGTGCTCAGCACGACTCTCGACCGCCACATGCTGCTCGGCGATGGTCTGGGGCTGTTGGCGGGGCTGTCCTGGGGACTGACCACCGTCGTGGTGCGCAGTTCTCGGCTGTCTGAAGCACCGCCGGCGCTGACCTTGTTCTATCAGTTGGCCGTGGCTGCCGTGCTATTGGCTGGGATTGCCATCGCGTTGGGTGAAATCACTTCCACACGGATAACCCCGGTGGCGATTGCCAGCGTGCTGTTCCAGGGCGTGGTGGTGTCGTTCTTCAGTTACTTCGCCTGGTTCTGGCTGATGCGCCGCTATTTAGCGTCCAACCTGGCGGTTTTCTCGTTCATGACGCCGCTGTTCGGGGTGGGCTTTGGCGTGCTGGTGCTGGACGAGCCGTTGAGCATCAGCTTTTTGGGCGGGGCGGTCTTGGTGCTGCTGGGCATCAGCCTGGTGAGCAGTGGTGCCTGGTTGCGTAAGCGGTTCGCTTGACGGTTACTGGGCTATGCCGCCGACACGACTGGATGGAGAGATCCCACCCAGTCTCGCAAAAGGCTAGCGGCGAATCTGCTTGAGGTTTTCGGCAATCATAAAGGCCAGTTCCAGGGATTGGTCGGCATTCATGCGCGGGTCGCAGTGGGTGTGATAACGGTCCGACAAGCCCGCCTCGGTGATCGGTCGGCTGCCGCCGATGCATTCGGTGACGTTCTGGCCGGTCATTTCGATGTGGATGCCACCGGCATAGGTCCCTTCAGCGTGATGCACAGCGAAGAATTGCTGCACTTCGGTGAGAATTCTTGCGAAGTCGCGGGTCTTGTAGCCGCTGGACGCCTTCATGGTGTTGCCGTGCATAGGGTCGGAGCTCCACAGCACCTGTTTGCCCTCCCGCTGTACGGCGCGGATCAGCGCGGGCAGGTGCTGCTCCACATTGCCTGCGCCCATGCGCGCAATCAGGTTGAGGCGGCCGGGGTCGTTGTCCGGATTGAGGATGTCGATCAGGCGAATCAGCTCGTCTGGGTCCATGCTCGGGCCGACCTTGACGCCGATCGGGTTGCCGACGCCGCGCAGGAATTCTACATGGGCGCCGTCCAATTGGCGGGTGCGATCGCCGATCCACAACATATGCGCCGAGCAGTCGTACCAGTTGCCGGTGAGGCTATCCTGGCGCACGAAGGCTTGCTCGTAGTTGAGCAGTAACGCCTCATGGGCGGTGAAGAAACTGGCCTCACGCAGCTGCGGTGCGCCGTCCAAGCCGCAGGCGCGCATGAAGGCCAGGGTTTCATCCAAGCGGCCGGCCAACTGCTGGTATTTCTCAGCCAGGGCCGAATTGGCGATGAAATCCAGGTTCCATTGATGCACTTGGTGCACATCGGCAAAGCCGCCCTGGGCGAAGGCACGTAGCAGGTTGAGGCTGGCAGTGGACTGGTGATAGGCCTGCAGCAGCCGCTCGGGGTCGGGTACGCGGCTTGTCTCGTCAAAGCCTATACCGTTGACGATATCGCCACGGTAGGCGGGCAGGGTGACATCGCCGATGGTTTCGCTGCCGGAAGAACGCGGTTTGGCGAACTGGCCGGCCATGCGTCCGACCTTCACTACCGGGCAGCCGGCGGCGAAGGTCATGACGATCGCCATTTGCAGCAAGACCTTGAAGGTGTCGCGAATCTTCGCAGCAGAAAATTCCGCAAAGCTTTCCGCGCAATCGCCGCCCTGGAGCAGAAAGGCCCGGCCTTGGGTGACTTCGGCGAACTGACGGCGCAGTTCACGGGCTTCACCAGCAAATACCAGCGGCGGATAGCTGGCCAGGGTTTGTTCAACCTGGGCCAAGTGGGCCGCATCGGGGTATTCGGGTTGCTGCTGGATGGGGCGGGTTCTCCAGCTTTCAGGACTCCAGGCTTGCGACATCAGGGTACTCGCTGTGGCGGATCGGAAAGAGCGGCATGGTAACCCGATCAGGGCTTTGGCGATGTTGATCTTTGACAGATTGGCGCAGTGCCAGCGTGGTTTGCGGCACACGCAAACGCGAGGCTGGCGGCTGATCAAGTCAGGCAGACAGGTCTCCGGCGGGTTGTGCCGATTGTGTTTCTGTCCTGCTTCCGCAAGCATAGGCAGTCTTTGGGTCCGCCAGCGGCGGACGACATATCCAGCAGGTCAGGCGGTCAATGAAACCTATTCTTCTGGTGCTGGCGCATCGGGCACAGGCTATTTCCATAGTGGCGCGGCGATTGGGCGGTACAGTGGGCTGTTGTACACCGTGGCATCCGGAGGTGCGTCCGTGAACGAAAGTGATCAGCGCGAAGAAGTACTACTGGCCGAGGTGCATGATGCCTTTGGTGTGGTGCGGGTGGTGGAGGTGGGCGAGTATCGCTTTCTCGAATTTGGCGATGCCGTCGAGCAAAGCTGCGTATTTACGGCCGATCCAGCCTGGCTGGAATATGACTACACCCGCGCCATGTTACTCGGCGCGCTGTGCCACGCGGCGCCGGAGTCAGCGCTGTTTCTTGGTCTTGGCGCCGGCAACCTGACCCAGGCGTGCCTGAAATTCCTGCCACTTGAGGATGTCGAGGTCATTGAGCTGCGCCCGGACGTGCCGCGCCTGGCCATTGAGTACTTGGGACTGGATGATGATCCACGCCTGACCATTCGAATCGGCGATGCCTTGAAATTGCTGGAAAGCGCGGAAACCACCGATTTGCTGTTCGTCGACCTCTACACCGATCAGGGGCCAGGCGCCGGGCATCTGGCCTGGACCTTCCTCGAGGCGTGCCAGGCCAAGCTGAATCCGGACGGCTGGCTGGTGATCAATCAGTGGGCCACCAATGACGGCAAACCGCTGGGCGCACCCTTGTTGCGCGGATTGTTCCATCGCCATTATTGGGAATGCCCGGTCAAGGAAGGCAACGTGGCGTTGCTGGTGCCGGCTGACCTGGATCAGGAGCTGGATATGCAAGGCCTGCGGGCACGTGCTGAAGCATTGGCGCCGCGTCTGGGTTACAGCCTGGACACGTTGTTGGACGCCTTGCGGCCAGCCAGTTGAGGTGATCCATAATGGCGCATTGCTATGCGCGGGGTTTTGTTGGGTGCACCTGATTGGTGCGTAGCGTTCCCTGTGTTTGCTGTTTGGGTGCGTGTAAGTGGGCTGGTCCGGTAGTTGCTATGTCCTTTTGTGATTGCTATCGCAGTAAGGAATCTGCATGACCCATTCTCGTAATTCACAGGCACACCTGAGTCCGGCCGAGCGCGGCTGGCTACCCTGGACCGGAAAGACCGGCAAGTTGGCAATGAGCTGGTCATGTTGGTTGAATCGGGGTATTCAGCCTCAGTTGGAGCAGACGTTTGAAGGCATTGCCCAGGTGCGGGTCAAGCGTCTTCAGCAATGGACGCAAGGTTACTGGGAGCAGTTGACCGAGCTGGCTGAGAACCTCGCGGTATGTTTTCCGGCGATCGACCGCGCCACGCTGGTGAGTAAGCTGAATCATGTGCCCGACTGCGCTGAATTGTTCGTGGTGGACAGCGAGGGCAGTGTGCTAGCGTCCACGTGGGAGGAGCATGTTGGTCAGTCTGTGCGTCACACCAAAGCGTTAGCCCAGGGGCTACGCCAGCCCTTTTTGCACGGCCCGTACTGTGATCCGTTGACCGAGCGAATCGGGCCGACCACGTCGTCGTTTCACGATGCTGTGACCGTGATGTTCTATCAGCCGATCCGAGTCGCCGGACGCGTGCTTGGCTGCCTCTGCGCGCGGGTGCCGAACGATGTGCTGGGCGATTTGATCCAGCGCGAGGCCGGGCATGTGTTCCCCGAATCTGGCGATAATTATCTGTTCATGGTGGAGTCTGTCTTCGCACCGGAAATCACTGCCGGTACGGCCTTGTCGCGTTCGCGCTTCGAAGACGGCACCTTCAGTCACGGTGAGAACCTCAAGGCAGGTGTGCATACCGCCTGGGGCCTGGTGCGAGTGCGTCGACACACCGAACTGGAGCTGCGCTTTACCGACCCGGCTACGGGTCAGTTGCATCCCGGCGTGCGGGATACCATCGCTCACGGAAGCAATCTGTTCGTGACTTATCCGGGGTATGCGGACTACCGCCATGTGCCGGTCATCGGTAAGGGCCTGAGTTTCCAATTGCCGGGTTCGCCGGACCGCTGGGGCATGATGTGCGAGGCCGACCTGGAGGAGGTGTATCGCAGGCGCTCGTTGAGCACGGGGTTGATGAAGGTTTACCTGGTCACGGCACTCGTGTTGTTTGTCATCCGCAGCGCTCTGCACCATTACAGCGGCTTGTCTTTGCTGGCATTGGATGCGCTCGATGCCGGCCTGGTCGTACTGGGTGCGGGCGCTTTCGCCCTGTTTGGACCGAGTCGGCTGGAAGCCCGAATGCAGGAGATGACCGAGCTGATCCGGACCCTGGCTGAAGGCGAGGGCAATTTGAAGCAGCGCCTGGATACCGCGCGTCTAGGCAACGATGAGACCGGCGATATGGGGCGTTGGATCAACAGTTTCCTCGATAGTCTGGATGGAGTTGTTGGTCAGGTGATTCAGGTCACTACCCGCGTGCGCCAGGATAACGATGTGATGCTCGCACGCAGCAGCGAGGCGGGGCACACCACACGCGACGTTGCCGAAACGGTGCATGAGCTGCTGTTGCTGGTGGAGGAGCAGCTGGGTCAGATCCAGCAGGCGTCAATGACGGCTGAAGAAATGCAACAGGCCATGGATGAAGTGATGGTAGGCGCCCGCGAGCGCCTTGAGAGAGTGCGCCAGGGTACTCAGTCGATCCGCGGCGTGGTCGAGCATTCGGCGCAGAGTGTGCGGTTGCTCGATAGTCGTATGGCGGAAATCGACAAGTTCGTAGGGATCATCGGTGATATCACCGCGCAAACAAATTTGCTCGCCCTCAACGCAGCGATTGAGGCAGCGCGGGCAGGCGAGCATGGTCGCGGTTTCGCCGTGGTGGCGGGAGAGGTGCGTACCTTGGCGCAGCGAACGGCCCAGGCTGCGGAAGAAATCGGCCGCATGGTCGGCAGCTTGCAGGCTGAAACCCGACGGGCCGTGGCCTTTATGGATGAGGGCATACAGAACGTCGACAACAGCCTGGCGCTGAACGAAACAGCCTCCACCGAGACCGCCCAGCTACAAGTTGCTGTTGAGCGCATCTTCGAAATCATCCATCAGCTCAAGGAGCGCAGCCTGCACTACGGGCAGACCATCAGGGGTGTGGAACAGGCTTCGGCAGACATGGGGTCGACCCTCGGTGTCTTGAATGACAGCGCCGAGCGAGTGCGGCAAACCACTCGCAAACTGCAACAGTTGGTGGGCCAATTCCGAGTGAGCGGCCACTCTCGCTTTGGGTAAGCGTCTTGCGCCGTAACGAAGAATTCCAAAGAAAATTATTGGGCGGGTAGAATCACGCCCCTGTTTTGACACTCGATGAGATCCGTAGCCATGAAGTGCCGCGCGGGTTGTGGTGCCTGCTGTATTGCTCCCTCCATCAGTTCGCCCATTCCGGGCATGCCCAATGGCAAAGCCGCTGGCCAGCGATGCCTGCACCTGACCGAGGAGAATCTATGTGGAATATTCGATCAGCCCGGACGGCCGTCCGTGTGTGCCGCGTTTCAGGCGGACAGAGCGGTTTGTGGTGACAGTCGGGAAGAGGCCATCCAGCTGTTGGGCTGGCTGGAACAAGCAACTGCATGACGTAGGCGTAGCGTAAGTCCGATTATGCTGGGTGATGAACTCAAGAAGAAGGAAAAACAACATGGGAAACGTTCATTCCTTATCTCTGTGCATAGGGCTGGCCTTGCTGGTTGCGGGAGTGGTGCAGGCAGAAGATTGGCAACTGGCGAAGGATGAAGGGGGCATACAAGTGTATCTGGCGCCTGTCGAGGGCTCGAAGTACAAGGCTTATCGTGGTGTGGTGACCATCAACGCCGATATGGCCAAGGTCAAGGCGCTGCAAGATGATGTGGCAGGCTCATGCTCATGGATCCATGAGTGCAAGAAGCAGGAATTGATCAAGCAGGAGGGTGGGAAAAGCTGGACTCACAGTTATTTCAATACGCCTTGGCCGGTAACACCGCGGGATTCGATTATCGAAGTCAGTACCGAAACGACCCCTGACGGTGGGCTGGTTCGCCATCTCTTGGGCGTTCCCTCTTATCTGCCAGAAGAGAAGGGTTATGTGCGTGTTGCCAAGGTCGATGGGCTGTGGAAACTCGAGCCAAAGGGTGACGATGCGGTGCAAGTGACCTACCAGTTGCATACCGAGCCAGGCGGCAGTGTTCCGTCCTGGCTGGCCAACAGCTTTGTCGTTGATGCGCCATTCAACACACTGAAAGGATTGCGCGACCTGGCTGAAAAGCCCTGAGGTCAACGTGCGTTGGCTGGGGCGGCGCACGTGATGAACCTCCGCCCATAAAAAAGGCTGCCGAAGCAGCCTTTTTTATGGGTGCGTGTTACGTGCGCTCGTTTAGCGGAGCGAAATCACGCGGTGTTGCACCTGTGTACAGTTGACGCGGACGGCCGATCTTCTGGCCGCTTTCGATCATTTCCTTCCAGTGCGAGATCCAGCCAACGGTACGCGACATGGCGAAGATCACGGTGAACATGCTGGTCGGGATGCCGATAGCCTTGAGGATGATGCCCGAGTAGAAGTCAACGTTCGGATACAGGTTGCGCTCGGCGAAGTAGGGATCCTTGAGGGCGATTTCTTCCAACTTCATCGCCAGTTCAAGCTGCGGGTCGTTGATGCCCAGCTCGCCCAGTACTTCGTCACAGGTCTGCTTCATGACCTTTGCGCGCGGGTCGAAGTTCTTATACACGCGGTGGCCAAAGCCCATCAGCTTGAACGGATCATTCTTGTCCTTGGCTTTGGCCAGGAACTTATCGATGTTCTCGACGGTGCCGATCTCGTCCAGCATGGTCAGCACGGCTTCGTTGGCGCCACCGTGTGCCGGGCCCCACAGCGCGGCGATACCAGCGGCGATACAGGCAAACGGGTTGGCGCCAGTGGAGCCTGCCAGACGAACGGTGGAAGTCGATGCGTTTTGTTCATGGTCCGCATGCAGGATGAAAATGCGATCCATGGCCTTTGCCAACACCGGGCTGATTGGCTTGATCTCGGCCGGGGTGTTGAACATCATGTGCAGGAAGTTTTCCGCGTAGTTCAGATCATTGCGCGGGTACATGATGGGCTGACCCATCGAGTACTTGTAGGTCATGGCGGCAATGGTCGGCATCTTGGCAATCAGGCGATGCGCGGAGATCTCACGGTGCTGCGGGTTATTGATGTCCAGCGAGTCGTGATAGAAGGCAGAGAGCGCACCAACAATGCCGCACATGACAGCCATCGGGTGTGCGTCACGACGGAAGCCATTGAGAAAGGACTTCAGCTGTTCATGAACGATGGTGTGGTTCTTGATGGTGTTGACGAATTTGGCCTTCTGCTCGGCGTTCGGCAGTTCGCCGTTGAGCAGCAGGTAGGAGGTTTCCAGATAGTCGGATTGCTCGGCGAGCTGTTCGATCGGATAACCGCGGTGCAGCAGGATGCCCTGGTCGCCATCAATATAAGTGATTTTCGACTCACAAGAGGCGGTCGACATAAAACCTGGGTCAAAGGTGAAACGACCCGTGGAGGTCAGGCTACGGACGTCAATTACATCAGGGCCTACGGTGCCAGTAAGAACGGGCAGTTCTACGGGGGCAGCGCCCTCGATGATCAACTGCGCTTTTTTGTCAGCCATGAATGGCCTCCTAGTTTTGCTTGGAATCATCAGACGGCCCCCCATCAGGGCCGGCATCACTATAGAGCGATAAGCTTGAAAGTCAATTTGCGCAACCCCATATGAATGAAGGAATTTTTCTCCTTATCCATTGGGTGGGGGTGCTTTTTACGCGAATTGCAAATGGATGGCTATTCGCCCTTGGTGGAGGAGGGCTGCGTTGTTATTAGTGGGCTAACTGTCTATACTCTGCGACCGGCCGCCAGGGGCTTTGCGCCTGTGTTTCTGGTGGTTGTCACTCCCAGTGGGTTGGTACCTGACCAGTGCACTTCCCGACAACTATGCCCTGTTTTTTAGGGCTCTCAGTGTGAAAAGAAGCCGTGAATAGCCAACGACCTGTAAACCTAGACCTTAGGACAATAAAACTCCCTGTCACTGCTTACACGTCCATTCTTCACCGTATCTCTGGAGTCATCCTTTTCCTTGGCCTTGCCGTGATGCTGTTTGCACTCGACAAGTCCCTGGCTTCCGAGGAAGGCTTCGCAGAGGTGAAGGCGTGTCTGACCAGTCCGCTGGCCAAGTTCGTGACCTGGGGTCTGCTGTCCGCTCTGCTGTATCACTTGGTGGCCGGTACGCGCCATCTGTTCATGGATGCCGGTGTCGGTGAGACGCTGGAAGGTGGCAAGGCGGGTTCCAAAATCGTCATTGCCCTGTCCGTTGTGTTGATTGTCCTGGCTGGGGTGTGGGTATGGTAACCAACGTCACAAATTTTTCGCGTTCGGGCCTCTATGACTGGATGGCTCAGCGTGTTTCTGCTGTTGTTTTGGCGGCATACTTTGTATTTTTGATTGGTTTTCTGCTGGTCAATCCGAACCTGGGCTATGCCGAATGGCACGCTCTGTTCTCCCACAATGCAATGCGCATCTTCAGTTTGCTGGCCATGTTGGCGATTGTCGTGCATGCCTGGGTTGGCATGTGGACCATCTCGACTGACTACCTGACCCCGATGGCGTTTGGTCGTTGGGCGACTGTGTTGCGTTTTTTCTTCCAGGCAGCATGCGGCGTGCTTCAGTTCGTGCTGTTCGTCTGGGGTGTGCAGATTCTGTGGGGTATCTGATTCATGTCTAGCATTCGCACTCTTTCTTATGACGCCATCATCGTTGGTGGCGGCGGCGCCGGCATGCGTGCCGCGCTCCAGCTGGCGCAAGGTGGTCACAAGACCGCTGTCGTGACCAAAGTGTTCCCGACTCGTTCGCACACCGTTTCCGCCCAGGGTGGCATTACCTGTGCCATCGCTTCGGCCGACCCGAACGACGATTGGCGCTGGCACATGTACGATACCGTCAAAGGCTCCGACTACATCGGTGACCAGGACGCTATCGAATACATGTGTTCCGTAGGCCCGGAAGCCGTGTTCGAGCTCGAGCACATGGGGCTGCCATTCTCCCGTACCGAGCAGGGCCGCATCTATCAGCGTCCGTTCGGTGGCCAGTCCAAGGATTTCGGTAAGGGTGGCCAGGCCGCCCGTACCTGCGCTGCGGCCGACCGTACCGGTCACGCCCTGCTGCACACGCTTTATCAGGCCAACCTGAAGGCCGGCACCTCGTTTCTCAACGAGTGGTACGCGGTCGATCTGGTCAAGAACCAGGATGGTGCCATCGTCGGTGTGATCGCGATCTGCATCGAAACCGGCGAAACCGTCTATATCCGCTCCAAGGCCGTGGTTCTCGCCACTGGCGGTGCCGGTCGCATTTATGCCTCCACCACCAACGCCCTGATCAACACCGGTGACGGTGTGGGCATGGCGCTGCGTGCTGGCGTGCCGGTGCAGGACATTGAAATGTGGCAGTTCCACCCGACCGGTATTGCCGGTGCTGGCGTGCTGGTGACCGAAGGTTGCCGCGGCGAGGGTGGTTACCTGATCAACAAGCATGGCGAACGCTTCATGGAGCGTTACGCTCCGAACGCCAAGGACCTGGCTGGCCGCGATGTCGTGGCACGATCCATGGTCAAGGAAATCCTGGCTGGCAACGGTTGCGGTCCGGATGGCGATCACGTGATGCTCAAGCTTGATCACCTCGGCGAAGAAGTGCTGCACAGCCGTCTGCCAGGCATCTGCGAGCTGTCCAAGACCTTCGCCCATGTCGACCCGGTTGTCGCTCCGGTTCCGGTTGTGCCGACTTGTCACTACATGATGGGTGGTGTCGCCACCAATATCCATGGTCAGGCAATCACCCAGGATGCCAATGGCAACGACAAGATTGTCGAAGGCCTGTTCGCCGTAGGCGAAGTGGCGTGCGTTTCCGTGCACGGTGCCAACCGTCTGGGTGGCAACTCGCTGCTTGACCTGGTGGTGTTCGGTCGTGCGGCCGGCATTCACCTGGAAAAGGCTCTGAAAGAAGGCGTCGACGCGCGTGGCGCCAGCTCGAGCGATATCGATGCTTCCCTCGCTCGCCTGGCGGGTGTCAACGAGCGCAGCACCGGTGAAGACGTGGCTCCGCTGCGTAAAGAACTGCAGAACTGCATGCAGAACTACTTCGGTGTATTCCGTACCGGCGAATACATGAAGAAGGGCATCGCTCAGTTGTCTGACCTGCGCGAGCGTATCGCCAACGTCAAGATCAATGACAAGAGCCAGGCCTTCAACACCGCGCGCATCGAAGCGCTCGAGCTGCAGAACCTGCTGGAAGTGGCCGAAGCGACTGCAATCGCAGCCGATACCCGGACCGAGTCTCGTGGCGCTCACGCTCGTGAAGACTTTGAAGAGCGCGACGACCAGAACTGGCTGTGCCACTCCCTGTACTTCCCGGGTGAGAAGCGCGTTGCCAAGCGTGCCGTCAACTTCGCGCCGAAGACCGTCCCGGCATTCGAGCCGAAAGTACGTACTTATTAAGGGTGATGGATATGTCGCTGCCCAAGACTTTGCAAGTTAGCGTTTATCGCTACAACCCAGAACGTGATTCGTCTCCGTTCATGCAGGAATTCAATGTCGAGATCGACGGCAAGGACATCATGGTCCTTGACGTGCTGGCGCTGATCAAGGAACAGGACGAAGGGTTCTCCTACCGTCGTTCCTGCCGTGAAGGCGTTTGCGGCTCCGATGGCATGAACATGAGCGGCAAGAACGGCCTGGCCTGTATCACTCCGCTGTCTGCCGTGGTGAAGGGCAACAAGCTGGTGATTCGCCCGCTGCCCGGTCTGCCGGTCATTCGTGACTTGGTCGTCGATATGAGCATCTTCTACAAGCAATACGAGAAGGTGCAGCCGTATCTGCAGAACGATACCCCGGCTCCGGCCATCGAGCGCCTGCAGACCCCTGCGGAGCGCGAGAAGCTGGACGGACTGTACGAGTGCATTCTGTGCGCGTGCTGCTCCACTAGCTGCCCGTCGTTCTGGTGGAACCCGGATAAATTCCTGGGTCCGGCTGCTTTGCTTCAAGCTTACCGTTTCCTGGCCGATAGCCGGGATACCAAGACTGAAGAGCGTCTGGCTGCAATGGATGACCCGTTCAGTGTCTTCCGTTGCCGCGGCATCATGAATTGCGTGAGTGTGTGCCCAAAGGGTCTGAATCCGACCAAGGCCATCGGTCACATTCGCAACATGTTGCTGCAGAGCGGTACCTGATACAAAAAGCGCGCTGTACCCGTTACACCTACGCTGTCGGCTTATCCCGGCAGCGTAGTTTTAAGCGGGGTTGAAGCTCACAAAGCCTTGACCCCTTTGAAAGTACTGAATTATCAGGGGCATCCGGGCAAGAACCCGGCTATCGCGGGTCCCGTGGGGCTTACTTGAAGCCGCTTCAGAGCTCAGGCACGCCGTACTGCGGTCTCACGCCGATGGAGTCCCCTTACCGAGGGTGACCAAGCATGCAAGAAAGCGTAATGCAGCGCATGTGGAACAGTGCCCACCTTTCTGGTGGTAACGCTGCCTATGTGGAAGAGCTTTATGAGCTCTACCTGCACGACCCCAATGCTGTGCCTGAAGAGTGGCGCACGTATTTCCAAAAACTGCCGACCGATGGCAGTCCCGCCACCGATGTAGCGCATTCCACCGTGCGTGATCATTTCGTTCTGCTTGCCAAGAATCAGCGTCGCGCGCAGCCGGTATCGGCCGCGAGTGTCAGCAGCGAGCACGAAAAGAAGCAGGTTGAAGTCCTGCGCCTGATCCAAGCCTATCGCACACGCGGCCATCAGGCCTCGAAGCTGGATCCGCTCGGGCTGTGGGAACGTGCCGTGCCTGCCGATCTATCGGTCAGCCGTTACGCGTTGACGGATGCTGACCTGGATACCACATTCCGTACCGGTGAATTGTTCATTGGCAAGGAAAAGGCAACTCTGCGGGAAATTCACCAGGCCCTGCAAGAGACGTATTGCCGCACCATTGGTGCCGAATTCAACCACATCGTTGATTCCGAGCAGCGCAACTGGTTTGCCCAGCGTCTGGAAAGCGTACGTGGTCGTCCGACCTTCTCTGCTGACGTTCAGGGCCACCTGCTCGAGCGTCTGACTGCAGCTGAAGGCCTGGAGAAATACCTGGGCACCAAGTACCCAGGTACCAAGCGTTTTGGTCTGGAAGGCGGTGAAAGCCTGATCCCAATGATGGATGAGATCATCCAGCGTTCGGGTTCTTATGGTCTCAAGGAAATCGTCATTGGCATGGCCCACCGTGGCCGCCTGAACGTGCTGGTCAATACCTTCGGTAAAAACCCGCGCGACCTGTTCGACGAATTCGAGGGCAAAAAGGTCGAAGGCCTGAGCTCCGGCGACGTCAAGTATCACCAGGGGTTTTCCTCCAACGTGATGACTCCCGGTGGCGAAGTTCACCTGGCGATGTCGTTCAACCCTTCCCACCTGGAGATCGTTTCTCCCGTGGTCGAGGGCTCTGTGCGCGCCCGTCAGGATCGTCGTAACGACCCGATCGGCGACAAGGTGCTGCCGGTTTCCATCCACGGTGACGCGGCGTTCGCCGGTCAGGGCGTGGTTATGGAAACCTTCCAGATGTCGCAGATTCGCGGCTTCAAGACCGGTGGCACGATCCATATCGTGATCAACAACCAGGTCGGCTTCACTACCAGCAACCCGGCGGATGCTCGTTCCACCGAGTATGCAACCGACGTGGCGAAGATGATCGAGGCGCCGATCCTGCACGTGAACGGCGATGATCCGGAAGCTGTGCTGTTCGTGACTCAGTTGGCCATCGACTATCGCATGCAGTTCAAGCGCGATGTGGTCATTGACCTGGTTTGCTACCGTCGCCGCGGTCACAACGAGGCCGATGAGCCGAGCGGCACCCAGCCGCTGATGTACCAGAAGATCGCCAAACAGCGGACCACTCGTGAGCAGTATGCCGATGCCCTGGCGCAGGCCGGTGTACTGAGTGCCGAGCGTATCCAGGCAAAGATTGACGAGTACCGCACCGCGTTGGACAACGGTCAGCATGTGGCCAAGAGTCTGGTGCTGGAGCCGAACGAAGAGCTCTTCGTTGATTGGAGCCGTTATCTGGGACATGCCTGGACTGCTCGCCACGACACTCGCGTGCCGCTGGACAAGCTGCGTGAGATCGCCACTGGCCTGACCCGTATCCCGGAAGGCTTTGTGATGCAGCGCCAGGTTGGCAAGGTCTACGAAGATCGTCAGAAGATGACCGCCGGTGCGATGCCGATCAACTGGGGTTATGCCGAGACTCTGGCCTACGCCACCTTGCTGCATGATGGCCATCCGATCCGTATGACCGGCCAGGATATCGGCCGCGGTACCTTCTCGCACCGCCACGCGGCGCTGCATAATCAGAAGGACGCCGGGACTTATATCCCGCTGAAAAACCTGTTTGAAGGTCAGCCGCGTTTCGACTTGTACGATTCCTTCCTTTCCGAGGAAGCCGTGCTTGCGTTCGAATACGGTTACGCCACTACCACGCCCAACGCGCTGGTGATCTGGGAAGCTCAGTTCGGCGACTTCGCCAACGGTGCACAGGTAGTGTTCGATCAATTCATTTCCAGTGGCGAACACAAGTGGGGCCGTCTGTGCGGTCTGACCGTGTTGCTGCCGCACGGTTTTGAAGGGCAGGGCCCGGAGCACTCCTCCGCGCGTCTGGAGCGCTTCCTGCAGTTGTGCGCCGAGCAGAACATGCAGGTCTGTGTGCCGACTACCCCTGCGCAGATCTACCACTTGATGCGTCGTCAGGTCATTCGTCCGCTGCGCAAGCCGCTGATCGTGCTGACGCCCAAGTCGCTGCTGCGCCACCCGCTGGCAATCTCGACGCTGGAAGATCTGGCTGAAGGTTCGTTCCAGACCGTAATCCCGGAAATCGACGCTCTCGATCCGTCCAAGGTCGAGCGTCTGATCCTGTGTTCCGGCAAGGTGTACTACGACCTGCTGGCCAAGCGTCGTAACGAAGGTCGCGAAGATGTCGCCATTGTTCGCATCGAGCAGCTGTATCCGTTCCCCGAAGAGGATCTGGCCGAAGCCATCTCGGCCTACAAGAACCTCAAGCGCGTCATCTGGTGTCAGGAAGAGCCGATGAACCAAGGGGCCTGGTATTGCAGCCAGCACCACATGCGTCGTGTCGCAAGTGCTCACCAGAAGGGCCTGTTCCTTGAATATGCCGGCCGTGAAGCCTCTGCCGCACCTGCCTGTGGTTACGCATCGATGCACGCTGAACAGCAAGAAAAATTGCTTCAAGACGCCTTCGCGGGTTAAGCCCTCGTCCAGAAGAAAACGAATAGATAGGAATTTTGCAAATGGCTATTGAAATCAAAGCCCCGTCTTTCCCGGAATCGGTCGCCGATGGCACCGTTGCCACGTGGCATAAAAAGCCGGGCGAAGCCGTCAAGCGCGACGAGCTGATCGTTGACATCGAGACCGATAAGGTTGTGATGGAAGTGCTGGCCGAAGCCGACGGTGTAATTGGCGAAATCGTCAAGGGCGAGGGTGAAACCGTGCTGTCCGGCGAACTGCTGGGCACCCTGAACGCCGGTGCTGTTGCCGCAGCTCCGGCCGCTCCTGCTGCCGCCGCTGCGGCTGCTCCGGCAGCAGCGCCTGCTGCCGCTGGCGGTGAGCAGATCCTGTCGCCCGCTGCGCGCAAGATCGCTGACGAAGCCAACATCGACCGCAACAGCATTGCCGGCACTGGCAAGGGCGGTCGTGTCACCAAGGAAGACGCCGTTGCCGCTGCTGCTCAGCCGGCTGCCCCAGCAGCTGCCAAGCCGGCTGCTCCGGCCGGCGACGCGCCGATATTTGCCGCAGGCGACCGCGTCGAGAAGCGTGTGCCGATGACCCGTCTGCGCGCCAAGGTAGCTCAGCGTCTGGTCGAAGCACAGTCCACCATGGCCATGTTGACCACGTACAACGAAGTCAACATGAAACCGATTATGGACCTGCGCAAGAAATACAAGGACCTGTTCGAGAAGAAGCACAACGGCGTACGCCTTGGCTTCATGTCCTTCTTCGTCAAGGCCGCTGTTGAGGCGCTGAAGCGTCAGCCGGGCGTCAACGCCTCCATCGACGGTAACGACATCGTTTATCACGGCTACCAGGACGTCGGCGTTGCCGTATCCAGCGACCGTGGCCTGGTGGTACCGGTGCTGCGTAACGCCGAGTTCATGAGTCTGGCCGAGATCGAAGGCGGCATCGCTGCCTATGGCAAGAAAGCCAAAGAAGGCAAGCTGACCATTGAAGAGATGACCGGTGGTACCTTTACGATCTCCAACGGTGGTGTCTTTGGTTCGCTGCTGTCCAGCCCGATTGTCAACCCGCCGCAGTCGGCTATTCTCGGCATGCACAAGATCCAGGAGCGCCCGATGGCCGTTGATGGCCAGGTCGTGATTCTGCCAATGATGTACCTGGCCCTGTCCTACGATCACCGTCTGCTTGATGGCAAAGAAGCCGTGACCTTCCTGGTGACCATCAAGGAACTGCTGGAAGACCCGGCACGCCTGCTGTTGGACATCTAATCGAAGACCGCACAAGGCAGAACCCGGCAAGACCGGGCTCTGCTGCTTCTGCCTGAAACATTCAAAGAGGAAACGTCATGAGTCAGAAATTCGACGTCGTTGTAATCGGTGCGGGCCCTGGCGGCTATGTGGCTGCGATTCGGGCTGCTCAACTGGGTCTGAAGACTGCTTTGGTCGAAAAGTACCAGGGCAAGGAAGGCAAGACCGCCTTGGGTGGCACCTGCTTGAACGTAGGTTGCATTCCTTCCAAGGCGCTGCTGGACAGCTCCTACAAGTTCCATGAAGCCCGCGAAGGCTTCAAGGTTCACGGCATTACCACCGGCGACGTCAACATGGACGTACCGGCGATGGTCGGCCGCAAGGACGTAATCGTCAAAAACCTCACCGGCGGTGTTGCGGCGCTGATCAAGAGCAATGGCGTGACCCTGTTCGAAGGTCACGGAAAGTTGTTGGCGGGCAAGCAGGTTGAAGTCACCAAGCTCGACGGCAGTGTTGAAGTCCTGGCAGCCGAGAACGTGATCCTGGCCTCTGGCTCGAAGCCAGTAGACATCCCGCCGGCCCCGGTCGATCAGGACATCATCGTTGACTCCACCGGTGCCCTGGATTTCCAGAGCGCTCCGGCCAAGCTGGGCGTGATCGGTGCGGGTGTGATCGGTCTGGAATTGGGTTCGGTATGGGCCCGACTGGGCTCGGAAGTGACTGTGATCGAAGCCATGGACAAGTTCCTGCCGGCTGCCGATGATCAGGTTGCCAAGGAAGCCCTGAAGATTCTCACCAAGCAGGGTCTGAACATCCGCCTGGGTGCCCGTGTCACTGGCTCGGAAATCAAGGGCAAGCAGGTCACTGTGAAGTTCACTGACGCCGCCGGCGAACAGGAACTGACCTTCGACAAGCTGATCGTCGCTGTTGGCCGTCGCCCAGTGACCGCCAATCTGCTGGCCGCCGACAGTGGCGTGACGATGGATGAGCGCGGCTTCGTGTTCGTCGACGACTTCTGCGCGACCAGCGTACCGGGCGTTTATGCCATCGGTGACGTGGTGCGCGGCGCGATGCTGGCCCACAAGGCCTCGGAAGAGGGCGTGATGGTTGCCGAGCGCATCGCTGGTCACAAGACCCAGATGAACTACGACCTGATCCCGGGCGTTATCTACACCCATCCGGAAATCGCCTGGGTCGGCAAGACCGAGCAGCAGTTGAAGGCCGAAGGCGTTGACGTCAACGTCGGTGTCGCTCCGTTCGCAGCCAGCGGCCGTGCAATGGCCGCCAACGAAACCGCCGGTTTCGTCAAGGTCATTGCCGATGCCAAGACCGATCGCGTTCTGGGCGTGCATGTCATTGGCCCAAGCGCTGCAGAGCTGGTTCAGCAAGGCGCCATTGCGATGGAATTCGGCACCAGCGCCGAAGACCTCGGCATGATGGTCTTCTCGCACCCGACCCTCTCCGAGTCGCTGCATGAGGCGGCTCTGGCTGTAAACGGTCATGCCATTCACGTGGCTAACCGCAAGAAGCGCTAAGCGTAAAAGGTAGTCGCAGAACTTCATTCTGCGATCTGAAAAATCCCCATAGGTGCAAGCTTATGGGGATTTTTTTTATTTACTTGATTTCAGTGGTTGGTCTTTCTATGCGGGACTCAGTAAAGTCTCTGGGTTTAGCGCGATAAACCGCTCTAGATTGACTATGTTTTCCCGATCAGCACGTCGGGAAGGGTGCCCTGAAGATAGCGCGGCATCCCTTGCGCAATACCAACAATTCTCAAAAAGATGGTAGGTAAGCATGAATCTTCACGAGTATCAGGGTAAGCAGCTTTTCGCTGAATACGGCCTGCCGGTGTCCAGGCATTTTGCCGTGGATACCCCGGAACAGGCTGCCGAGGCTTGCGACAAGATTGGCGGTAGCGTCTGGGTGGTAAAGGCCCAGGTGCACGCTGGCGGACGAGGCAAGGCCGGCGGAGTGAAGCTGGTGAAAAGCCGGGAAGAAGCCCGGGATTTCGCTGCCCACTGGCTGGGCAAGCGCCTGGTGACCTACCAGACTGACGCCAACGGCCAGCCGGTGAGCAAGATTCTCGTCGAGTCCTGCACCGATATCGGTCAGGAGCTCTACCTCGGCGCAGTGGTTGATCGTTCCACACGGCGCATCGTTTTCATGGCCTCCACCGAAGGTGGCGTGGAAATCGAAAAAGTTGCCCACGATACTCCTGAGAAGATTCTCAAGGCGACCATCGATCCGCTGGTCGGCGCATTGCCGTTCCAGGGGCGCGACCTGGCGTTCCAGCTCGGCCTGAAAGGCGACCAGATCAAACAGTTCACCAATATCTTCCTGGGCCTGGCCAGGCTGTTCCAGGACTACGACCTGGCGCTGCTGGAGGTTAATCCGCTGGTGATCAAGGCCGACGGGAACCTGCACTGCCTGGACGCCAAGATCGGCATCGACGGTAATGCGCTGTACCGCCAACCCAAGCTGCGCGGCATGCATGACCCGTCCCAGGACGATCCTCGCGAAGCTCACGCGAGCAAGTTCGAACTCAACTATGTAGCGCTGGATGGCAACATTGGCTGCATGGTCAACGGTGCCGGCCTGGCCATGGGCACCATGGACATCGTCAATCTGCATGGCGGCAAGCCGGCCAACTTCCTGGATGTGGGCGGTGGCGCGACCAAGGAGCGCGTCAGCGAAGCCTTCAAGATCATTCTTTCCGATAGCAATGTGAAGGCCGTGCTGGTGAACATCTTCGGCGGCATCGTGCGTTGCGACATGATTGCCGAGGGCATCATCGGCGCGGTGAAAGAAGTCGACGTCAAGGTGCCGGTGGTGGTTCGTCTGGAGGGCAACAATGCCGAGCTGGGCGCCAAGGCACTGGCTGAGAGCGGCCTGAACATCATTCCTGCATCCAGTCTGACCGATGCCGCCGTGCAGGTCGTCAATGCCGCGGAGGGCAATCAATGAGCGTCCTGATCAATAAAGACACCAAGGTCATCTGCCAGGGTTTTACCGGCTCACAGGGTACGTTCCACAGTGAGCAGGCTATCGAGTACGGGACCCAAATGGTCGGCGGTGTGACCCCGGGCAAGGGCGGTACCACGCACCTCGGCCTGCCGGTGTTCAACTCGGTCAAGGAAGCGGTAGAGGCCACCGGCGCCGATGCCAGCGTGATCTATGTGCCGGCTCCGTTCTGCAAGGATTCGATCCTGGAGGCCGCGTTCGGCGGCATCAAGTTGATTGTCTGTATCACCGAAGGCATACCGACCCTGGATATGCTCGAGGTCAAGATCAAGTGCGACGAGTTGGGCGTGCGGCTGATCGGCCCGAACTGCCCGGGCGTGATCACCCCAGGCGAGTGCAAGATCGGTATTCAGCCTGGTCATATCCACCTGCCCGGCAAAGTGGGCATCGTCTCGCGGTCTGGCACGCTGACCTATGAGGCGGTGAAGCAGACCACCGATGCAGGCTTCGGCCAATCCACCTGTGTGGGTATCGGCGGTGATCCGATTCCGGGTTCCAGCTTCATCGATATCCTCAAACTGTTCCAAGAAGACCCGCAAACCGAAGCCATTGTCATGATCGGTGAAATCGGCGGCAGCGCCGAGGAAGAAGCCGCAGCTTATATCAAGGCCAATGTGACCAAGCCGGTGGTGTCCTACATTGCGGGGGTTACCGCACCGGCCGGCAAGCGCATGGGGCATGCTGGGGCGATCATTTCCGGCGGCAAGGGTACGGCAGACGAGAAATTCGCGGCGCTACAGGACGCGGGGGTGACTACCGTGCGTTCGCTGGCCGATATCGGCAAGGCATTGGCCGAGTTGACGGGCTGGCCGATTAAACAGCCCTGAGTCGGTTAGCTGAGTAGAAGGAGGCCACCCTGGGGGTGGCCTCCTTCTTTTCTGACCAAATACGCAGGACGCGCTGGATGGACTCCGGCACAATGCCTCGTCACAGGTCTGTTTCGAGCTTGATCATTGCTCAAGTTCTCGGAGCCTGTCGTACTCCACGCTTCAAGCGTCAACTTGATCCGTATCAGTGCACTTGCGCGCGTCGAGCCGCTAGGCTCTGCGACTTGGCCTGCTGCCTTCACAAGAGGCGGCCTGCTACCCGTTCCGTTCATCACGCGGAACCTGAGTTTCCCCCATCCTTCGGGAAGCCCCACGGAATCCTTATTTTTTTTTCTGGAAGTGGTACTTCTCTTCATGACTCGTTTTAAAGGTTCTGACCTGCTTGCCCTTGGCTTCATGACCTTCGCGCTGTTTCTAGGCGCCGGCAATATCATTTTTCCGGCCAGCGCCGGTATGGCCTCGGGAGAACACGTCTGGAAAGCGGCATTGGGCTTTTTGCTCACAGGCGTTGGCCTGCCGTTGCTGACGGTGGTGGCCTTGGCGCGAGTCGGTGGCGGCATGCCGGCTCTTACGGCACCGTTGGGTAAGTGGGCGGGCACGTTGCTGGCAGTGGCTGTCTACTTAGCCATCGGTCCGCTGTTTGCAACGCCCCGTACTGCGGTTGCTTCATTCGAGATTGGTGTCTTGCCCTTTACAGGCGGCGGAGCGGTGGCGCTGTTTATCTACACGTGTATGTTTTTCGGCGTCGTGCTGTTCCTGTCCCTCAAGCCCGGCCAACTGCTGAACCGGGTTGGCAAAGTCATTACGCCGGTCTTGCTGGTGGCTCTGGTCTTGCTAGGCGCCGCGGCGCTGTTTGCTCCGGCCGGCCCGGTCGGCGCTACGGTCCAGGCCTATCAGGCCCAGCCGTTGATGAAAGGCTTTGTCGAGGGCTACCTGACCATGGATGCTCTCGGTGCCCTGGTGTTTGGTGTGGTGATCGCCACCGCGATTCGCGATCGGGGCGTGACGATGCCCAATCTGGTGACCCGATATTCGATCATTGCCGTGCTCATCGCCGGCACCGGCCTGGCGCTGGTCTATCTGTCGCTGTTCTATCTCGGTGCCACCAGCCAGGGCATCGCCGGCGAAGCCAGTAATGGTGGACAAATCCTTACCGCCTATGTCCACCACACCTTTGGTAGCCCGGGTTTGTTGCTGTTGGCCACCGTTATCATTCTGGCCTGCCTGACCACGGGCGTCGGGCTGATCACCGCCTGTGGCGAGTTCTTCAGTGAGCTGTTGCACGTGTCCTACGCCAAGGTGGTGTGGGTGTTCGTCCTGTTCAGTCTGCTGGTATCCAACCAGGGGTTGAATGAGTTGATCCGAGTATCGGTGCCTGTGCTGGTTGGCCTTTACCCTCTGGCGATTGTCCTGGTCGTCCTGGCGTTGGCAGATCGACTGTGGCGCTCAGCAGCGCGCGTGTTTCGCCCGGTGATGGCCGTCACCTTGCTGTTTGGCGTGGTCGATGGTCTGAGCGCAGCCGGCTTCGCTGCGCTGATACCCGCATTCTTCTCGCAGCTGCCTTGGGCCTCGCTGGGCATGGGCTGGGTACTGCCGGTGCTGGTCACCCTGGTGCTGGCCGTGGTGGGAGATCGGCTGCTTTCCGAGCGAGTAAGCAACCCCATCTGATCCCTCGCAGTCTTGGAGGTATAATCCTTCGGCATAGAAGGAGCTCCCTATGTCGATTTTCGCGATATACCTGCAGGACCTGCTGGCCATTCTCTGGTTAACGGTGTGTTGGGTGGGGTATACCCGCTACGCGATCTGGAGGGGCAGGGATACTCCCTGCCTGGCCAGTGTGCTGCATTTGTATCGCGAAGACTGGATGCGGCGCATGTTGCTGCGCGACAACCGTATCGCCGACGCCAACGTGATCGGCAGTCTGGAGCGCAACGCCTCATTCTTTGCGTCCAGTACGCTGATCATCCTCGCCGGTGTCTTGACCGCCTTGGGGGCATCGGAGCAGGCCTTCACGCTCCTGGCGGAATTGCCCTTGACCCAACCGGTGAGTCGGCAGCTTTCAGAACTCAAGCTGTTGGCACTCGCGTTGATTTTTGTTTATGCATTCTTCACGTTCAGTTGGTGCATGCGGCAATACAACTTTGCGGCCGTGCTGATCGGATCGGCGCCCCTGATTGGCGAGCGCAATGTCAGCGACCAGGAGCGTAAGTCTTTCGCCAGCCGCTCCGCTCGAGTGATTTCCATGGCGGCCAATCACTTCAACTTCGGTTTGCGTGCCTATTATTTTGGCCTGGCCACTCTGACCTGGTTTATCCATCCCTTGGTTTATATGGCGGTTACCGCAGGGGTAGTACTGGTACTGTACCGCCGTGAATTTCACTCGAAGGTCCTGCAGGTAATGCTCTACACGCAGACGGCGGTAGACGATGAGCTCCGGGACCTCTGAGTACGTCGTCAGAGAAAACTCAGCGGCCAGGTAGGCGGGGTGGCAAACAGTTGCCCTGTTGGCTTCTTCTGTTCCGCCAGCCGTACTTTACGGATAGTTACATTGGCGGTCCTGGCCCTGCGCTATTATTCCGCCCCTTTTTCCGCTGACGTGGTTTCGCTGTATGAGTGACATTCTCATCGTTGAACGGGCAAAACATTTTCTGAGTGCTTTGCGCCATTGCCAAGTGCTTGGCTTACGGGTGATGCAGGCTGATGCCCAGGGGTTATCCCTGTGTTTGCCCTACAGCGAAAAGATCGTCGGTAATCCAGAAACCGGTGTGATTCACGGTGGGGCAATCACCACCCTGATGGACACTACCTGCGGGATTTCCACTGTCTGCTTCCTGCCCGAGATGGAAATCTGCCCGACTCTCGACCTGCGTATCGACTACATGCATCCGGCCGATCCGCACAAGGATGTGTACAGCTTTGCCGAGTGCTATCGCGTCACGCCAACAGTGATCTTCACCCGTGGTTATGCCTATCAGGATGATCCGCAGCAGCCAATTGCGCATGCGGTTGGCACCTTCATGCGTTTGGGCAAGGACGCGCACGTCAAGGCCGGCACGTTGAGGAACAAGGCATGAGCCCACAGAATTTCAACGCGTTGGTGCAAGAGGCCAACGAGAAGAACGATTATTCGGCACTGCTCGATCTGGTGCCCTATGCGCGCCTTATCGGCATTGAATGCCTGCGTCTGGGCGATGACATGGTGTTTCGATTGCCGACCAACGCCGACAACATTGGCAATCCGGTGTTGCCGGCGCTGCACGGCGGTGTCATTGCAGGTTTTATGGAGCATGCGGCCATGTTGCATCTGCTGATGTTCATGGGCACGCCACATTTGCCGAAAATCATCGACTTCTCGATAGATTACCTGCGGGCCGGTCATTATCGTGACACCTACGCTTCATGCCAGGTATGGCGACAGGGACGTCGCGTCGCCAACGTGTCGATCACCGCCTGGCAAACCACGCAAACCGAGCCGATCGCCACCGCGCGCGCCCACTTCAAGGTTGACGAACCCTGATCAATGGGTCATGGCCGCATGTTAAGGAAGATTCATGGATGCTTTGCTGATCCTGGGCGGCCTGCTGCTGATCCTGGTGTGTCTCGTGTGGCTGAGCCTGCGCGCCTTCTCAGTGAGTGCCGCCTGGGGCGTTGCGAGCCTGGTGCCGCCTTTAGCGCTCGCGTTTGCCTGGCGTCATTGGTCGCGAGGGCGTTTGCCGATACTCGTGGGCGCGCTCGGCTGTGTGGTGCTGATCAGTGGTCTGATCCAGGTGGCCAGTCGCGACAGCGAACGCCTACGCGCCATTCTTTCGCTGCAATGGTTACAGCCGCCACCGGCTGAGCTGCACACCACCCTGCAAGGCCAGCTCTGGGGCGAACTGTTCAAGCCGGAGCAGGGCGAGTTGATCAATGGTGTGTTGCGCTTGCGTGAAGGGCGCGATTTTTTCGCTCGGCGTGAGCTGCTGATACGCCTGCCGCAAGGCCCGGAAGAACAGGCCCTGCGCCTGGATATCCTCCCGCAGGATCGCGTTGATGTGCCAGAGGTGGAGATCAGCCGCTTGTTGCCCGAGCAGGATCTGCCGGAAGCCCACCGCCTGGAGCATGGATATACCTTGCACCTTAATCTGCAGCCCAAGGCACCCAACCGTCTGGTCGGTGATCTGCACCTGACCTTGCCGGCTCCGTACCAGACACGCTTGAGCGGACGTGTCGAGCTGTTCACCGATCACCTGCGGTATCGCGAGGATGGCCAAGTTGATACCCACTTCGACTCGGAAGACACCCTCCTGCATGTAATCGGCGATTACCTGCAACGTCGTTTCGTGCAACCCGAAGTGCAGGTTTTCAGCATCTCGGGGCTGGATTGGACAGCGCAGTATCTGGATGTGCATGTGCTTGTGAAAATCGGTACGCGCACTGTGCGTCTGCCATTGAAACTGCAAAAGCACCCCAGTCATGGGTGGCAGGTGCTGGGTGACCGTTATCCTGAATTGCCCGTCGCCGCGGCTGCGGTTCCGCCACCAGCGTCTGCCCCACGGAGCGAAAACCGCCAGCGCCCAAATGCGCCGCCTCCGGTGTCGGGAGCCTTTTCTCTGCAGCGGCTGCAGGCGGCTCCTGGAGACTTCCCAAACAGCCGGTTGCGGGTGCAGACCGTGCGCGGGCATGTGGCCGAAGGCGTATTCCTGGGGCTGGACGAGGAAGGCCGTGTGCTGATTCGCCAAGTGCGAGGTGGGCCGGGTGAAGTACGCTTCAGTCTGGCTACCTCGGAAATTCGGCGCATCGAATTACTGCAGTAAAAACCCCAAGCCCTTGAAATGGCTGGTGGTGCCCCCATTTGCTGGGTTATCCGTCGCAACTGCGATCCGTACCATCCACGTGGAGTTTGATGACCATGAGTGTGGAAACTCAAAAAGAAACCCTGGGCTTCCAGACCGAAGTGAAGCAGATGCTTCACCTGATGATCCATTCCTTGTACTCCAACAAGGAAATTTTCCTCCGTGAGCTGATTTCCAACGCGTCCGATGCCGCCGACAAGCTGCGCTTCGAGGCGCTGGCCAAGCCCGAGTTACTGGAAGGCGGCGCCGAGCTGAAAATTCGTCTGAGCTTCGACAAGAACGCCAAGACCGTCACCCTCGAAGACAACGGCATCGGTATGAGCCGTGAGGATGTCATTTCCCACCTGGGCACCATCGCCAAGTCCGGCACTGCCGACTTCATGAAAAACCTCTCCGGTGACGCCAAGAAGGATTCCCAACTGATTGGCCAGTTTGGCGTGGGCTTCTATTCGGCCTTCATCGTCGCCGACAAGGTGGATGTCTACAGCCGCCGTGCCGGTATGCCAGCCAGCGAAGGCGTGCACTGGTCATCGAAAGGCGAGGGCGAGTTCGACGTTGCTACCGTCGAAAAAGCCGAGCGTGGCACACGCATCGTCCTGCACCTGAAGAGCGGTGAAGAAGAGTTCGCCGACGGTTGGCGCCTGCGCAACATCGTCAAGAAGTACTCCGACCACATTGCCTTGCCCATCGAATTGCCTAAAGAGCACGTCGGGGAAGAGAAGGACAAACCTGCGGAGCCCGAGTGGGAAACCGTCAACCGCGCCAGTGCGTTGTGGACCCGCCCGCGCACCGAGATCAAGGATGAGGAATACCAGGAATTCTACAAGCACGTCGCCCATGATTTCGAGAATCCGCTGACCTGGAGTCACAACAAGGTCGAGGGCAAGCTCGAATACACCTCGCTGCTCTACGTGCCGGGCCGTGCGCCATTCGACCTCTACCAGCGTGAAGCGCCCAAGGGCCTAAAGCTCTACGTGCAGCGCGTGTTCATCATGGACCAGGCCGACGAGTTCCTGCCGCTGTACCTGCGCTTTATCAAGGGCGTGGTCGACTCCAACGACCTGTCGCTGAACGTCTCCCGCGAAATCCTGCAAAAAGATCCGGTCATCGACAGCATGAAGTCGGCGCTGACCAAGCGCGTGCTGGACATGCTGGAAAAGATGGCCAAGAACGAGCCCGAGCAGTACACCGAGTTCTGGAAAGCCTTTGGCCAGGTGCTCAAGGAAGGTCCGGCGGAAGACTTTGCCAACAAGGAAAAGATTGCCGGCTTGCTGCGCTTTGCGTCCACCCATGCCGGTTCCGCCGAGCAGTCGGTATCCCTGGCTGACTACCTGGGCCGCGTCAAGGAAGGCCAGGACAAGATCTACTACCTGACCGGCGAGTCCTACGATCAGGTGAAGAACAGCCCGCACCTGGAAGTGTTCCGCAAGAAAGGCATCGAAGTGCTGCTGCTCACCGATCGTATTGATGAGTGGCTGATGAGCTACCTGACGGAGTTCGACGGCAAGCAGTTTGTCGACGTGGCCCGGGGCGACCTGGATCTTGGTAACCTGGATTCGGAAGAGGACAAGAAGGCCCAGGAAGAAGTCGCCAAGGCCAAAGAAGGGCTGGTCGAGCGTCTGAAAACCACGCTGGGCGGACAGGTCGCCGACGTTCGCGTCTCGCACCGCTTGACCGACTCGCCGGCAATTCTCGCCATCGGCGAGCAGGACCTGGGTCTGCAGATGCGCCAGATTCTCGAAGCCAGCGGGCAGAAAGTGCCGGATTCCAAGCCGATCTTCGAGTTCAACCCGCAGCATCCGCTGATCGAAAAATTGGACGCTGAAGCCGATGAAGATCGCTTCGCCGACCTTTCGCACATCCTGTTCGATCAAGCTGCGCTGGCGGCGGGTGACAGCCTCAAGGACCCGGCTGCCTATGTTCAGCGCCTCAACAAGTTGCTGGTAGAGCTTTCTGCCTGAACCTGTCGGATCAGCCTTCGCGGTTGATCCATCAAGCAACGCCACAAAAAAACCGCTGTCCCGTTAGGGGCAGTGGTTTTTTCGTCTGCGAGTGCTGGGCGTGACCCTTGTTTTGCTCTTGCCAGGGGCTGAACGCCATACGAGATCGTGCGGTGTTATTTATCTGCGCTGCTGAAACGCCCACTCAGCTGGTCGAGGCGTTCGCTCAGGACACGTAACTGCTTACCATCCTGCTCCAGTTGGCGGGCGTTGACGGCGGTATGCTCGGCGACATCTTTGATACTCCGCAGGTGTTGGCCAACTTCTTCGGTCACGGCCGTCTGTTCATGAGTGGCGGCAGCGATCAATGTATTCATCTCGCTGATCGCTTCGATCTCGCCAGCCATGGATTCCAGCAAGTCACTGGCAAGCTGGCTGCCTTTGACACACTGTATGACGCCGAGACGACTGTTCTGCATGACGCTTGCGGCCTCAAGGCTTTCGCTCTGCAATCGACTGAGAATCCCCTGGATTTCACTGGTTGAGTTGGCCGTTCTCTGCGCGAGGTTGCGAACTTCATCGGCTACGACGGCAAAACCCCGGCCTTGCTCACCAGCTCGGGCGGCTTCAATGGCTGCGTTCAAGGCCAGCAGGTTGGTCTGACTGGCAATACTGCTGATCACCTCCAGGACCTTGCCGACGTGTTTGGAGTGCGTCGCCAGGCTCTGCACTGTCTGGTTTGCGCTTTCGATGTGCGCCGCCAGTTTGGCGATCTCGTCGTGGGCGTCGGCAACAACGCTGCGTCCTTCAAGGGCTTTGGAATTGACACTTTGTGCGGTCACGGCAGCGTGCGCGGCATGTTCTGCGACATTCTCGATAGCCGAGGCCATTTCTTCCATGGCGTTGACCATTTGGGCGGTTTGCTCGAGCTGCAGGTTTGAGCCTTCACGCAAGTGCTGGGTAGCCTGGTTAAGGCTGGCCGTGGTGCTTTCCAGCGCGCGCATGTCGCGCTTCACCGCACCCACCAATTCGGCGAGATAGTTGAGGAATTCATTGAAGCGCAGGGCAATTCGGCCGCGCTGCTGAATGCGTGGGGTCAGATCAATCCGCTCGCTATCCGGGGTCAGGCAAGCGATAGCCTTGGTCAGCGCTGCGCCTTCTTGAGCGGTGGCGAGGCTGCTACGGGCCAGGTAGACGAGGATTGCAGTTTCCAGCACGACATAGAACGCGTGAAGGAAAACAATCGGCCAGTCACCCTCCGGGATCAGAAAAATATTCAGACCCCGTTGTTGCAATACGAAAAAAACCAGATGGTGAACCGTGGTGGTGGCAGCAGCGATAACGATGGGCAGCCAGTCATGGTAATAGAGCAGAAAGGCCAACAATACGAAAATGCCGAAATGCATTTCGACCATGCCATGGCCCAGGTTGATATGCAGGGCGGCCATGATCATGAACGCCACGCCAATCATGCATCGCAACATGCGCTGGCCGGGAATCAGTTGGACGAGGAAGCTCATGGCGCCGGCGGTGAGGCCGCCGATAATCAGTGCTTGAGGCCAATTGTCCTGCCAGGCCGCAATCACCAGGGCATACAGAAACATAAACCACACGACGCCGAGCATGATTCGGTCGGCTTTATGGTAGTGAGCTAGAAGGGAGTGGGAGTGACTGGTCATGATGTCAGTTTGTTAACACCTACAAGATGCTGGGAATCGCGCAGCACTTGAAAGGCGTGTGCATGGGCGCGAAGGGTCTTTTAAAAAGCGATAGGGTATTAACCCGATCCTTTAGCGAGGGCCAGGGGCTGCGTGTGGGTTGGGTTATGCGTCGGGTCGGGAGATTGCGCTGTCCCTATGTGGAGGGCAGGTCACGAAGTGGCGAAGCATACTCGGGTCTTAATCCACAATAAAGAAAAGGTTAATACAAGGTGCTATTGCTGTTGGGTTAAACACGGGAACTGGCGGAGGTCACGCAGAGAATGGATCTGACAGTCGCAGTCGACGCTCTGAATAAGGCGAGTGTCAGAGTGCGGACAGCGAAACAAATGAAAGGCCCTCTCGAAAGATGGAGAGGGCAGTGAAAGGACCGCGGGATTGGCAGTCCGGCTTATTGGCTGAAAGGACCTTGGCTGAGCTGGGTCTCAATGCTCACTTCAACCTGGGTCATCAATTTATGCAGGGGGCAGCGGTCCGCGACCCGTTTCAATTCGGCGCGCTGCTCATCAGTCAGGATTCCCCGCAGGGTGAGCACGGCTGTCATCGGATAGAGCCCTTCTTTTTCACGGCTGGAGTCGTGACTGACCTCGACACTGACGCCGGTCAGCGGAATATCGTGCTGGCGGGCGTAGTGGGTGACGGTAAGCGCCTTGCAAGCGCCCAGGGCCGCGTCGAAGTAATCGTGGGGCTCCGGTGCGCTGCCTTCGCCGCCCATGGACTTTGGCATGTCAGTGATCAGTTCATGTTCTTCATCCACCATGATGGTATGGCGATAGCTGTCACTGGATTGAGTGGTGACCATGATGCTCATAAGGAATCCGCTCCAGATTTACAGGGTGTCAGACATAGAGCCTGTATAGGCTGCTGTCGTTCCACGGCTCCGACCGTGCGAGAATCGTTTGCTCTGTGGGCAACCTAAAGGACATGGCACATGCATGAAGACTTTTGGCAGGCTCGTTGGAGTCGCAACGAAATCGGCTTTCACCTGAATCAGGTAAACCCCTGGCTTGAGCAGTTTTGGCCGACGTTGCGGCTGGCGGCCGGGACTCGCGTGTTGGTGCCCCTGTGTGGCAAAAGCCTTGACCTGTCGTGGCTTGCGGGCCAGGGCCATGCGGTGCTTGGTATTGAGCTGGCGGAGACGGCGGTGCAGGCATTTTTTGCCGAGCATAGCCTGCAACCCGAGGTCAGCCAGCAAGGTTCGTTCACCCGTTACCAGAGCGGATTGATCGAGCTGTGGTGCGGCGATTTCTTCGCGTTAACTGCTGACGATGTAGCTAACTGTCGCGCCTTCTACGATCGGGCGGCGCTGATTGCCATGCCTGCTGAGATGCGCGAGCGCTATGCGGCCCATCTCACGGCCATTCTGCCCGGGGCATGCAGCGGTTTGCTGGTGACTCTCGACTATGCCCAGGAAGAAAAGGCGGGGCCGCCCTTTGCGGTGAGTGAAGCAGAAGTGCGGCGCTTGTTCGGCGCCGCCTGGACAGTCGAGTGGATGGCACAGAAGGATGTGCTTGAACTCAACTGGAAGTATCACCAGCAAGGTCTGACCCGCCTGGAAGAAGCAGCCTACCGGATTCGGCGCTAGGGATTGGCCTATACCCAGTGAAAGAAAGCCCCGCCACGCCAATAAGCGCGGCGGGGCAAGGCGTCACAGCCGGAACTGCCCCAGCTGCTTGTTCAGCTGGCCAGCCAACTGCTCCAATTGCTGGCTGGCACTGCTGGTCTGATTTGAAGTTTCGGCCGTGTCATGGGCCAGGCTGGCGGCCTGGGTGACATTGCGGTTGATGTCGTCGATCACATGGGACTGCTGCAGCGTGGCGCTGGCGATCGAGGCGTTGGTGTCTGCCAGGGTGCGAAGACTCTGGGCAATCTGGCTCAGGCTGTCACGGGCCTGGCCGGCCTGTTCGACGGTGAGTTGTGTGGCCTGGCTGCTGTCCTGGATGACGCGTACCGCTGCGATGGAGTTGCTTTGCAGCCGCTCGATCATGGCCTGGATTTCCGACGTCGACTGCTGGGTGCGTTGGGCGAGCAGGCGCACCTCGTCGGCAACGACGGCGAATCCACGTCCCTGTTCACCGGCGCGTGCGGCTTCAATGGCGGCATTCAGAGCGAGTAGGTTGGTTTGCTCAGCAATGCCGCGAATGACCTCGACGACGCTGCCGATCTGTGTACTTTCGCCCGCCAAACCCTGCATGACGTCCACGGCCTCGGAGATGGTGGTGGAAAGGTGGTCGATCTGCTGAAGGCTTTGGTCAATGTTGTGTTGACCCTGGGATGCCAGGCTTTCTGCCTGCTTCACTTCTTCTGCAGCCTGATCCGCATTTTTGGCTACATCCTGCACGGCATAACTGACTTCGTTGACTGCCGTGGCCACCTGCTCCATCTGTTCGGACTGCTGCTGGCTGGTTTGCTTGGCGTTGTTGGCGACCGTGCCCAGGGAGTGCGCGGACTGGTCCATTGAGCGCGCAGCGGTGAGCATCTGTTGCACAGTGCCATGGAGCTTGCCGGTAAAGGTGTTGAAATGACGAGCCAAGTTGGAGATTTCATCGCGTCCGCGAGCATCCAACTGGAGGGTCAGGTCGGCTTCGCCACTGGCGATATTGGCCATGGCTTCGACAGCCTCGTTTACCGGGCGGACAATGCTGCGGGCTATGAGGGTCAGTAGCAGCGCCATCAATAAGGTGATACCCAGGCCGGTAGTTGATGCCGCAATGCTCTGCGACAGGAACTGCGCCTCTACATCATCGGTATAAACGCCCGTGCCAAGCACCCAGCCCCAGGGTTCGAACAGCTGCACATAGGAGGCCTTGGGAACCGGCGCGTCGGCACCTGGCTTTGGCCAGCTGTAGTTCACCGAGCCGGCTTGCTGCTTGCGTACCACCGCGACCATTTCGTTGAACAGCAGTTTGCCATTAGGGTCTGCGTATTCTTTCAGCGATTGGCCGTCCAGTTTCGGGTTGGTCGGGTGCATGACCATGCGTGGAAACAGGTCGTTGATCCAGAAATAGTCGTTGTCTCCATACCGCAACTTGCCAACCTGCGTCTTGGCCATTTCCTGCGCCTTTTCGCGGCTCAGCAGTCCTTGGGTTTCCAGCAGATGAAAATGGCTGAGAATGCCAATGGCGCTCTCTACCAAATGCTGATTTTTTTCTGCCTTGTTGCTGTGCAGGTCCTTATTCAGCTGATTAAGCTGAAGTGCCCCCTGCAAGACCAACATGACGATCGAGACGGCGAGGATCAGCCAGAGACGATGTCGAATGCGAAGATTGCGTAGAGATATCATGGGGGGTTAACTCTTATAAAAAGCTAATTATAAGTTGCAGAATACGAGCGTCGTAATCGGCTAACTTGCCCTGAATCAATGAATGAGCCTGCGGCTGCTGTGACAAAAAGTCCATGAGCCTTTAGACGAAGCCGCCGCATGCAGGTCTCCTTCTGGTAGGATTTCCGCCGGCCGCTGGGAGGGAGACCTGCCGGCATCTTTCCCACCTATTTTTTGAGTTCGCCCGTGTGGCAAGGCCGCGCGGACTAGGGAGCTTTATGGATCTTTGGATTGCCGTTCAGGCGTTGATATTGGGTATTGTCGAAGGGCTCACCGAGTTTTTGCCGGTCTCGAGCACGGGACACCAGATCATCGTCGCGGACCTGATCGGCTTTGGTGGTGAACGCGCTCTGGCGTTCAACATCATCATCCAGCTGGGCGCGATTCTCGCGGTGGTCTGGGAATACCGCCGCAAGATATTGGATGTGGTGGTGGGGTTGCCCAAGGAACGCTCGGCTCAGCGTTTCACTGCCAATCTGTTGATCGCCTTTTTGCCCGCAGCTGTGATCGGGGTGATTTTTTCCGACCTGATCCACGATTTTCTATTCAATCCCATTACCGTGGCTACCGCGCTGGTCATTGGCGGGGTGGTGATGCTTTGGGCGGAAAAACGTAGCCATGCCATCCAAGCCGATACGGTCGATGACATGCATTGGACCCATGCGCTGAAAGTCGGCTGCGCCCAGTGCCTGGCATTGATTCCTGGTACCTCGCGTTCGGCCTCGACGATCATTGGTGGCCTGCTGTTTGGTCTGTCGCGCAAGGCGGCGACCGAGTTCTCTTTTTTTCTGGCCATGCCGACCATGGTGGGGGCGGCGGTGTACTCCGGCTACAAGTACCGTGATTTGTTCCAGCCGGACGATTTGCCAGTGTTCGCCATCGGCTTTGTCACCTCGTTTATTTTCGCCATGCTGGCAGTGCGCGCCTTGCTCAAGTTCATCGCCAGTCACAGTTATGCGTCCTTTGCCTGGTACCGCATTGGTTTTGGTCTGTTGATTCTGGCCACCTGGCAGTTTGGCGTCATCGACTGGAGCACGGCGCAAGGCTAATGAAGAAGCCGCGGATAAAAGCCGGGCGGGGCAGGGCGTTGAAATGGCTGGCCTTCGGTTTGCTCTGCGCCTTGCCGCTGTATGGTTCGCTACGTTTCTGGTGGGTGTGGGAGGCTCCCTGGACTCTGACGCTCTACGGGGTGGCCAGTCTGCTGACGTTTGCTCTCTATTGGCATGACAAACGTCGCGCGCGCGTGGCCGGCTGGCGTGTGCCGGAAAACCTGCTGCACCTCGGCGAACTGCTCGGCGGTTGGCCTGGCGCGCTGCTCGCCCAGCAGAAGTTTCGCCATAAAACCCGCAAGCAGTCCTTTCAACTGGTGTTCTGGGCCATCGTGCTATTGCATCAACTGTTCTGGGTCGAGCGGCTGGTATTGCCACTAGGAGGCTGACCACCCTGACCGAGCATAAACACGCTACAATCGCGCCCTTTTTGCGCTCGCGCGTGCTCAAGCAGGATCCAGATTCGTGATTTCAACCGCCAATATCACCATGCAGTTTGGCGCCAAGCCTCTGTTCGAGAATGTTTCCGTCAAATTCGGCAATGGCAACCGTTATGGCCTGATCGGTGCCAACGGTAGCGGCAAGTCGACGTTCATGAAAATTCTCGGCGGCGAGCTGGAGCCCTCTGCGGGTCAGGTGATGCTCGAACCCAATACTCGGCTCGGTAAACTTCGTCAGGATCAATTTGCCTACGAAAACTTCACCGTGATCGACACGGTGATCATGGGTCATGAGCAGTTGTGGAAGGTCAAGGCCGAGCGCGATCGCATTTATTCGCTGCCGGAAATGACCGAAGAAGACGGCATGGCCGTGGCGGAGCTGGAAACCGAGTTTGCCGAAATGGACGGCTATACAGCCGAGTCCCGCGCGGGTGAACTCCTGCTTGGTCTGGGCATTCCGCTGGAGCAGCATTTTGGTCCGATGAGCGAAGTGGCGCCGGGCTGGAAGCTGCGGGTGCTGCTCGCTCAGGCACTGTTTTCCGATCCGGATGTGCTGCTGCTCGACGAGCCGACCAACCACCTGGATATCAACACCATCCGTTGGCTGGAAAGCGTCCTTACCGCGCGCAACAGCACCATGATCATCATTTCCCACGACCGTCACTTCCTCAATAGCGTGTGCACGCACATGGCGGATCTGGATTATGGCGAGCTGCGCCTGTTTCCGGGCAACTACGACGAGTACATGACGGCCGCCACCCAGGCGCGCGAACAACTGCTCTCCGACAACGCCAAGAAAAAGGCCCAGATCGCCGAACTGCAAACCTTCGTCAGCCGCTTCTCGGCCAACGCCTCGAAAGCCAAACAGGCCACTAGCCGCGCGAAACAGATCGACAAGATCCAGCTGGCCGAGGTCAAGCCGTCCAGCCGCGTGAGCCCCTTCATTCGCTTTGAACAGACCAAGAAGCTACACCGCCAAGCCGTAACCGTGGAGAAGCTCAGCCAGGGTTACGACGGTGTGCCGCTGTTCAGCAACCTGAACCTGCAGATCGAAGCGGGCGAGCATGTCGCCATTATCGGCCCCAACGGTATCGGCAAAACCACGTTGCTGCGTACGCTGGTTGGCGAAGTGCCGCCGATGAGTGGCGAAGTGAAGTGGACCGAGAGTGCTGAGGTCGGTTATTTCGCCCAGGATCATGCCGACGCCTTTGAGGACGATGTCACCCTGTTTGACTGGATGGGGCAGTGGACTCAAGGCGGCGAGCAACTGGTGCGCGGCACTTTGGGCCGTATGCTGTTCTCCAACGATGACATCCTCAAGTCCGTGAAGGTTATTTCCGGAGGAGAGCAGGGCCGCATGCTGTTCGGCAAGCTGATCCTGCAAAAGGCCAACGTGCTGATCATGGACGAACCGACCAACCACCTGGATATGGAGTCGATCGAGGCGCTCAACCTGGCGCTGGAGAACTATCCGGGCACGCTGATCTTCGTCAGCCATGATCGTGAGTTCGTCAGTTCCCTGGCCACCCGCATCATTGAGTTGTCGGAAGATGGCGTGACCGATTTCAGCGGGTCCTACGACGATTATCTGCGCAGCCAGGGCGTTGTGGTTTAACCGACGCTAGAGCTCCGCATCCATAAACAGAAAAACCGGCCTTGTGCCGGTTTTTCTGTTTATGGACCGGTAGTTCATGTGCAGCGCTGCGTCGATGGATACCATGAACTTAATACCACCCCTATACCGCGTTGAACGTTTCACGAACCTCCGCGTGAGAGCCCGGTTGATCAGTGGAAGGGGCGTGTGCTCAGTCGCGGTAAAAGACCTGAACCAGGTGATAACCAAACTGGGATTTCACCGGGCCGTGGACGATGCGGATGGGTTTCTTGAAGATCACCTGGTCAATTACCCTGACCATCTGCCCGGGCCGGACTTCGCCCAGGTCGCCTCCACGTTTTGCGGAGGGGCAAATAGAGTGTTTTCTGGCCAGCACATCGAATGCGTCGCCATTGGCCAGGCGCTTCTTCAACTGCTCGGCTTCTGCTTCGGTCTTGACCAGGATATGGCGCGCCATGGCTTTGGCCATGTGGGTTCTCCTCGATTTCGGGGTCGGCATTCTGCCGGCTTCCCGCGTGGTGCTCAACGCCAGGCAACCGAACATGGCAATAGAGTGGGCTAGGCGCACAGAGTCCGGTCCACTAAGCTGCCAACTTTATTCAGCTGAAGTGCCACATGAAACCCGCCGCGAACAATCCTCTGCATGGCGTCACCCTGGAAACTCTGCTCACCGAACTGGTTGATCACTACGGATGGCCAGGGCTGGCGCAACGCGTCGATATCCGTTGCTTTAAAAGCGATCCGAGCATCAAGTCGAGCCTGACCTTTCTGCGCAAGACGCCCTGGGCACGCGAGAAGGTCGAATCCCTGTATATTCAGTTGCGCAAATCGAAGTCCTGATCCAACGCTGTCGATTCCACTTCGTCCTGTTCGACTAAGTGCACGGACCGCTCAGCCGGTCTCAACCAAACCGACAGGAGGCAAAGCCATGCGCGTTATGGTGATTGTCAAAGCCGACCCAAGCTCCGAAGCGGGCATTATGCCCAGCGAGGAATTGCTGACCGCCATGGGTCGTTACAACGAAGAGTTGGCCAAAGCCGGCGTGTTGCTGGCCGGAGAAGGCTTGCAGCCCAGCTCGAAAGGCGCTCGGGTTAGGTTTTCCGGCAGCCAGCGTACCGTGATCGACGGGCCCTTTGCGGAAACCAAAGAGCTGATTGCGGGCTTCTGGATACTTCAGGTGTCCTCGTTGGCCGAGGCCATTGACTGGGTCAAGCGATGTCCCAACCCGATGCCTGGCGACTCGGAGATCGAGATCCGACCGATTTTCGACGTGGAGGATTTTGGCGAGGCACTTACTCCCGAATTGCGCGAGCAGGAACAGCGAATTCGGGCACTGGCCGCTGGACGTTCGGATTGAATGTCAACCACAACCGGGTCTGAGCTGCCGGGTCGCTCAGTCCCGTAGTTGCGGTAGATCGCGGAACAGCTCCAGCGCCTGGGGGTTGGCCAGGGCATCGGTATTCTTCACCGGCTGGCCGTGCACCACATTGCGCACGGCCAGCTCGACGATCTTGCCGCTGAGCGTGCGAGGAATGTCCGCGACCTGGATGATCTTCGCCGGCACATGTCGCGGCGAGGTATTGGCACGGATCACCTGGCGGATACGGGTCTGCAGTTCGTCGTTCAATAACAAGCCGTTGCGCAAACGTACGAAGAGCACCACGCGCACATCGCTCTGCCATTCCTGGCCAATAGCGATGGCCTCCAGTATGTCCTCGACCTTTTCAACCTGGCGGTAGATCTCCGCCGTGCCAATGCGCACGCCGCCGGGGTTGAGGACGGCATCGGAACGGCCGTGAATTACCAGACCGCCATGGATGGTCTCTTCGGCATAATCGCCGTGGGCCCAGATGCCGGGATAGGTCTCGAAATAGGCTGACTTGAAGCGGCTTCCCTGCGGGTCGTTCCAGAAACCCACTGGCATCGACGGAAAATGTCGAGTGCAGACCAGCTCGCCTTTCTCGCCAATCACGTGTTGGCCTTGCTCGTTCCACACCTCGACCGCCATGCCCAGGCCCTTGCATTGCAACTCGCCACGCCACACGGGCAAGGTTGGATTGCCCAAAGCGAAGCATGAAACGATATCGGTGCCACCGGAAATGGATGACAGGCACAGGTCGGCTTTGATCTCGCGGTACACGTAATCGAAACTTTCGTGAGCCAAGGGCGAGCCGGTGGACAGAATGGCTTTCAGGCGGCTGAGGCGGTGGGTATCGATGGGCTTGGCGCCGGCTTTCTGCAGAGCGGCCAGATAGCGGGCGCTGGTGCCGAAAATGCTGATGTCCTCGCTGTCGATCAGATCGATCAGGCGTTCCGGAGCGGGGTGGAGGGGCGAGCCGTCGTACAACACCAGGGTAGCGCCCTGGCTCAGCCCGGAGACCAGCCAGTTCCACATCATCCAGCCACAGGTGGTGAAATAGAACAGGGTGTCATCCGGTCGCAGGTCGGTATGTAGCCCCAGTTCCTTGACGTGTTGCAACAAGGTGCCGCCCACGCTGTGCACAATGCATTTCGGCACGCCGGTGGTGCCGCTGGAATACAGGATGTACAGCGGTTGGGCGAAGGCGACTGGCGTAAAGCTAGGCTCACCGCCAGGCTGGTAAACGTCTTGCCACAGCACAACCCGCGCCGCGGTGTTGAATTCGCCAGCCCGCGCTTCGGGGCGGGCGTAGGGCACCAGGATCAGCAGTTCCAGCGTCGGTAGTTCGGCAAGGATTTCGTTGAGCTTGCTGGTCAGGTCGAGGGTCTTGCCGGCGTAGCGATAGCCGGCACAGGCCAGCAGCACCTTGGGTTCGATCTGGCCGAAACGGTCTATCACACCGTGAGTACCGAAATCCGGTGAGCAACTGGACCAGGTCGCACCCAGGCTGGCGGTGGCGAGCATGCCCACCACCGTCTGCCAGGTATTGGGCATGACGGCGGCAACCCGGTCACCAACCCCGACGCCTGCTTCACGCAAACTCTTCTGCAGACCGGCGACATGCCTGGCCAGCTCGGCATAACTGAGCTGCTCGCGCGTTGCGTCTTCGCCCACGGCCACCAGCGCCGGATGATCGTCGCGGCGGCGCAGCAGGTGTTCAGCGAAATTCAGCGTGGCGCCGGGAAACCAGCGCGCATCAGGCATAGACTTGCCTTCGTCAAGCACGCTCTGGGGCTGCTCGTGAAAAGCAATCTGAAAGAACTCAACAATGGACTGCCAGAACTCGGCGCGGTGTTCCACGCTCCAGGCATGCAGAGTGGGGTAATCGGGTAGCGATTGGCCGTGGCGCTGCTCGACATATCGTCGGAACGCCTCCATTCGGGTATTGGCAATGTGCTCAATAGAGGGAGACCAGAGGGGCGCAGGCATGGGGAAAGGCCTCAGTGTGCAATTTCTTGTTGGATTCTAGCCGCGTGGTAAACCATCACCGAAAGCCGCTCCAGCGGAGCGGCTCGGGTCACGCTTGAGGTTTGTTATTGCGCGGTCCAGCCGCCGTCCATGTTCCAGGCGGCGCCGCGAACCTGATTGGCTGCCTGGCTGCACAGGAACAACACCAGCTCGCCCAGTTGTTCAGGTGTGACGAAATCCAGCGAAGGCTGTTTTTCAGCCAGTAGCTCCTGGCGGGCCTGGGCGACATTCCCCTGGGTCTGACTGGTGCGACTGTCGATTTGCTTTTGCACCAGCGGCGTCAGTACCCAGCCCGGGCAAATGGCATTGCAGGTAATGGCGGTGGTCGCGGTCTCCAGCGCCACGACCTTGGTCAGGCCGATCACTCCATGCTTGGCGGCGACATAGGCAGATTTCTGCGCAGAACCCACCAGCCCATGCACCGAGGCGATGTTGACGATCCGCCCCCAGCCGCGCTTGCGCATCCCGGGCAGAGCCAGGCGCGTGGTGTGAAACACCGAGGACAGGTTGATGGACAGGATTGCATCCCAGCGTTCCGCCGGAAACTCCTCCACCGGCGCCACATGCTGAATACCGGCATTGTTGACCAGGATGTCGATCCCGCCGAATTCGCGTTGCGCGTAGTCGCTCATGGCGGCGATTTGCTCCGGATCGGCAACGTCCGCCGGGTGGTGAGCGACCTTGCCGCCGTGGCGTTTTACGTCGCTAATCGCAGCGTCGGCATCGCCGAAGCCATTGAGAATCAAATTGGCACCTGCGGCGGCCAAGGTATGGGCGATGCCCAGGCCGATGCCGCTGGTGGAGCCGGTGACCAGAGCGGTCTTGCCTTTCAAGATCATGGGTGTTGTCTCGTTCAGGGGGCGCAGGCGGTCTGCTCGCCTGCGCCGCATCGATGGGGATCAGACGATGCCGGTCGCGTAGTACACGCCGATTACGAAAAACACGGCGACGGTGGAAATCAGCGTAATACCGAATATGTCCTTGTACGCCTCGCGGTGGGTCAGGCCGGTGACCGCCAACAGCGTGATCACGGCGCCGTTGTGGGGCAGGGTGTCCATCCCGCCACTGGCCATCGACGCCACGCGGTGCAGAACTTCCAGGGGAATTGCGGCGGCATTGGCGGCGCTGACGAAGCTTTCCGACATGGCGGCCAGGGCGATGCTCATGCCGCCGGACGCCGAACCGGTAATCCCGGCCAGCAGGTTGACGGTGATCGCTTCGTTGATTAGCGGGTTGGGGATGCTTTCCAGGGCATTGGCCACCAGCATGAACCCGGGCAGAGCGGCGATCACCGCGCCGAACCCGTACTCAGACGCAGTGTTCATGGCAGCCAGCAGCGAGCCGCCGACGGCAGTCTTGGTCCCTTCGGCGAGCTTGTCCTTGACGGTGCGGAACGAGCACACCAGCACCAGCACAATCCCGGTCAGCAGCGCCGCCTCAACGGCCCAGATGCCGGTGATCTTGGCAACTTCGGTCTGGATAGGCGCGCTCATGCCCGGCAATTGCAGGATGTGGCTCTGACCATACAGCTGTGGGATCAGGTTGGTGTACACCAGGTTGGAAACCCCCACCACCAGCAGCGGCGATAGGGCCAGCCAGGGGTTCGGCAATTTGATGTCATCCGGTGTGTCTGGCTCGTTGCGCAGGTCTGTGCCATAGCCTTCGCCCGCGCGCTGGGCCTTGTTCAGCTGCCGGCGCAGATACAGCATGCCGACGAAAAACATGAACAACGTACCGGCGACGCCGAGCCAGGGCGCTGCCCAGGCATTGGTGCTGAAAAAGGCGGTCGGGATGATGTTCTGGATTTGCGGCGTGCCGGGCAGCGCAGTCATGGTGAAGGTGAAGGCGCCTAGGGCGATGGTCGCCGGTATCAGGCGCTTGGGAATGTTGCTCTGGCGGAACATCTCCGCCGCGAAGGGATACACGGCGAACACCACCACGAACAGCGAGACGCCACCGTAGGTGAGCAGGGCGCAGACCAGGACGATGACCAGCATCGCCTGTTGCGTGCCGAGCAGACGGATGGCAGCGGCCACGATCGAGCGCGAGAAACCGGACAGCTCGATCAATTTGCCGAACACGGCGCCGAGCAGGAAGACCGGAAAGTACAGCTTCACGAAGCCGACCATCTTGTCCATGAACAGGCCGGTAAACGCGGGGGCCACCGCCGAAGGGTCAGTGAGCAGGACGGCCCCCATGGCGGCAATGGGGGCAAAGAGGATGACGCTGTAACCGCGGTACGCGGCCACCATCAGCAATATCAATGCAGCAAGGGCGACGATGACACTCATCGGAATTCTCCTTGGGCACTGCTACGAAGCAATCTGGCGCGGGTGTGGTGTTTCCAGGCGGGCGGCTTCGTGGCAGGCATTTTTGTTGTTGTTTTAGGTGCGGAACGAGCCGCAGCGAAGCTATAGCGAGTTTTGTGCCATATCGGTAACTCGCTGATTTATAAGTATTTTTTGCTTATTTTTGATAAGAGCTGGGCAGTGGTTTCTCCAAACGGAGAAAAAACGCTGACTAAATCCAAGACAAAGCCAGGTTGCATCAGGGGTCCCGCGCTGTCTCTTTCTCGAGACTGGTGTCTCGCAATCAAGACACAATGCCCAGCGCAGCCATTTTCTTGTACAGGGTCGAGCGCCCCATCCGCAGTTGGCGGGCCGTCGCGTCGACATTCCCGCAGTGCTCGGCCAGTGCCGCTGAGATGAACTGTCGCTCGAACTGCAGCCGTGCCTGCTGGAAGTCACCCAAGGCGGGCAGGGTGTGCCGTGACGACGCGGGCGCGGTTAGCGGGTGCAGGACGCCAATGGCGGTGCGCAGCGCTTCCTCGCTCAACACGGCCTCGTCGTTGAGTAGAGCGGCGCGCTCCAGCACGTTGCGCAGTTCGCGGATGTTCCCCGGCCAAGCGTGGCGAGAGAGAAGTTCGAGAGCTTGAGGAGCAAGCTCATGGTGGTTGCCAAACTCATCAAAGATGGCTTCGCACAGGGCCGGCAAGTCTTCGAGGCGCTCGCGCAACGGTGGTACGCGAATCGGTAGAACGTTGAGGCGGTAATACAGGTCGGCACGGAACTCGCCCCGCTGCACTGCTACTTCGAGGTCGATGGAGGTTGCGGCAATCAGGCGAATATCGCTGCTGATCACCTCGTTGGAGCCGACCGGTTCAAACTCCTTCTCCTGCAGCACGCGCAGCAGCTTGCTCTGGAGCGGCAGGGGCATATCGCCAATCTCGTCGAGAAACAGCGTGCCGCCTTGAGCAATCTGCAACTTGCCGGCACGTCCCTTGCGATCCGCCCCAGTAAACGCCCCCGGTGCGGTGCCGAAGAACTCGGCCTCCAGCAGTGTTTCCGGGATGGCTGCGGTATTGACGCTGACAAAAGCCTTGTGAGCTCGCGGGGAGGTGCTGTGGATGGCGTGGGCCAGCAGCTCCTTGCCGGTGCCGGTTTCACCCAGCAGTAGCACGGGCGAATCCGTGCCTGCACTGCGTCTGGCGCGGCGCTTGACCTCCAGGCTGGCGGCGCTGGTACCGATGAAGTTCGCGAAGTTGTACTTGGCCTGGCGTGCGCGTAATAACGAACGGGTCGAGGCCAGTTCTTCCTGCATCTGTTGATAGCGGGTCAGCAAGGGGGCCAGGCTTTTCAAACGACCGAACAAGGCGAAGCCGATGGCGCCGATGATCTGTTCGGCATCGTCGCGGATCGGCAGGCGCATCACCACCAGCGGTTCGGTGGACGTATCGAGCATGTCCAGCAGCAGGGGTTGGCCTGTGGTTACCACTTCGCGCATCAAGCTGCTGGGAATCACACTTTCGCAAGGTTTGCCAATGGCTTCCTGGGCGCTGGCCAGGCCGAAGCGTTGGGCATAGCGCTCGTTCATCCAGACGATATTGGCATTGCGGTCGACAATGATCGTGCCCGCGCTGGACTGCTCGACGATTTCAAACAGCGAGCGGATGGCGAGTTGGCGTACCCGTTGGTAATCCTTGAGGCTGGTATCCATGTGTTACCTGCAGCGATGCGATTCGAAAAGGAAGGGCGGTTTGGCGAGCGATATAGCCTCGCCTATAGTCCTGATCTTTGATCCTGTGACAAGGAACCACTCCATGCGCCTGTTTCTATTGGCCAGTATTCTGGCCGGCCCGGCACTGGCCGAACCCGGACTTTTACCCCTGTTGTTCGGAGAGCATCGCCTGCAGGTCGAGTTCGCGTCCAGTCAGGAAGAGCGCCAACGTGGTCTGATGGGGCGCACCGAGTTGGCGGAGTCAGCAGGCATGCTGTTCAGATTCCCCGAACTCAAGCGTCAATGTTTGTGGATGAAAGATACGCCGCTGCCGCTGTCGGCAGCCTTCCTGGATGAGCAAGGTCGGGTTATCAACCTCATTGATCTCGAGCCCCATGACTTGCAAGTCAAATGCTCCAGCGCGCCTGCGCGGTTTGCCGTGGAAGCCAACCAGGGCTGGTTCGGCCAGCGGCAGATCGTACCCGGCATATCCGTAAGGGGCTTGCCGGCAGCTGAGTGAGTGGCGCTATGCTGGGTTCGGCTCTTGCGATATCAGGCCGATATCAATCCGCGTATTGCAGGTGCTGCCGGGTGTTATGCATAATGCCGGACTTTTTCTGGCCGGGTTTCCGGTATCTCTTTAGGTTGCCATGCATTACCGCACCGATATCGAAGGACTCAGGGCGCTTGCCGTTCTCCTGGTCATTGCTTACCACTATCAGTTTCCTGGCATCACCGGCGGGTTTATTGGCGTCGATGTCTTCTTCGTCATTTCCGGCTTCGTCATCACCCAGTTGCTGATGCGCTCCATGGCGCAAGGCACGTTCAGCTTCGCTGATTTCTATGCACGCCGAATCCGACGCCTGGTTCCGGTGTTTCTGCTGGTGTCCACGGCCAGCTTCCTGCTGATTTCGCCGTATTACCTAGACGACGACTACTACGTTTTTTCCAAGAGCTGGCTGAGTTCTTTGGTCGGCGTCAGCAACTTTTATTATTTCAGCGAGCTGAATCAGTATTTCGCGCCTGAAACCCAATCACTCACGCTCCTGCATACTTGGTCGCTGGCGGTCGAAGAGCAGTTTTACCTGCTCTGGCCGCTGACGCTGCTGTTGGTCTGGCGCTGCTTCCGGAGCTGGGGTGGCGTACGCGTCTTCCTGTTCATCGTGCTGCTTGCTTTGTTGCTGTCTGTGTATCTGGCGGAAACAGCCCCCAAGGCCGCTTATTACCTGTTGCCGGCCCGGTTGTTCGAGTTGCTGCTTGGCGCCGGCGTCGCCCTGCACGCAAGCCGCTTGCCGGTGTTGCAATCCTGGATGGCACAGATAGTCGCGACCACGGGCCTGGTTCTGATCGTCGCCACTGGCCTGCTGCTGGATAACAGCGACCATTTCCCCGGCTATAACGCCTTGTGGCCAACCTTGGGCACCGCGTTGATCATTTACGCAGGGTTGCACCAGCCGGGTACCTGGGTGGCGCGGCTGCTCAGCCTGCGCTGGATGGTTTTTTTGGGCGGCATTTCCTACTCGCTTTACTTGTGGCACTGGCCAATCGTGGCTCTGCTCCATTACCAGTTGGTGGAGCTCACCTGGCCGATCCGCCTGTCCATGGTCGCTGGAGTCATTCTGCTGTCCTGGCTCAGTTATCGCTTGGTGGAAAACCCTTTCCGCTACACGCAGTGGCGACTGGGCAAGCTGCTTCTGCTGATGGTATTGGCGCCAGCTGTGTTGATGTGGGCGGTGCAGGTCACCATCCGACTGGCAGATGACATCAGTTTCCGTATTCCGGAAGAGCGCCGCGAGCTGTACAAGATCATCGAGCAGAATGACGATACGGACCTGTATAAAGCCTGTTTCAAAGGGCCTTATTACCAGTTCAATACCTCGGCCAAATGTCTGTTCGGCGTACCGGCACCGCAAGGCGAGCCCAACAGCATTCTGATTGGCGACTCCCACGCCATTGCGCTGATGGGGTTTGTCGAGGAACTGATCACCGGTACGGACCGATCACTGCTGCTGGTGACCCAGGCGTCCACGCCATTCGTCCTGGCCGAGTATGCCGCTGCGGTATTTGGAGATGACAGCGAGAAAATAGACCGCAGCCGTGCGCTGACCGAATACCTGAGCAAGCGCCCGATGACGGTATTTGTTTCGGCGTATTGGGACGCTTACCTGGCCAGTTCGACCCATCACCGGTCTTTCGTGGCAGCCATTGGCTGGCTGGTGGAGCAGGGACATGATGTGATCATTCTCGAGGACGTTCCCAAGTTGCCTTCATCGGCCCATGCCCATTGTCTGCTCAAGAACATGGCGGACTGCTCCATCGACATCGCCCCGGTTCGCAAGCGCCTGGCTAACTTCGAGCGATTCAAGGCCGAGATACGTGCCGGCTACCCCGATGTCGCCTGGATCAATCCACGCGAGGTCATCTGCGACGACGCGCGATGCCAGACGGTCCTTAACGGTATTCCGCTCTATCGGGACGCGGACCATCTGAATAACCTGGGCGCCCGGGAAATCGCACGGGCTTATCTGCAACGCTTCGGCAACCCTCTGCTCGAGCGGTATTCGGCTAATCCATAACGGCGCTGGACGCGCCGCCGTTATGCGGCAGTTCAGTCAGGGATCAACCCCGAGCTGCGGCGAGCGCCTGTGCCACACGCGAGCCATTTTGGCGGCCGAGCAGGGCGCAAATGTGCTCGCCAGCGGCGAACAGTTGCTCAAGGTCCACGCCGGTCTCGATGCCCAGGCCTTGCAGCATGAATATCACGTCTTCGCTGGCCACATTGCCACTGGCGCCCCGCGCATAAGGGCAACCTCCCAAGCCGGCGACGGAGCTGTCGAACACCGCGACACCTTCCAGCAGGCTGGCATAGATGTTTGCCAGCGCCTGGCCGTAAGTGTCGTGGAAGTGCCCGGCCAGGCGTTCGCGGGGGATGTCCTGGGCGACTACATCGATCAGTTGTCGGGTCTTGCCCGGCGTGCCGACGCCGATGGTGTCGCCCAGTGAAATCTCGTAGCAGCCCATGGCGAGCAGCTCCCGGGCCACCTGGGCCACCTGCGCCGGAGCGATGTCGCCTTCATAGGGACAGCCCAGCACGCAGGACACATAGCCGCGCACCCGGATACCCTTTTGCCGCGCGGCATCCATCAGCGGAGCGAAGCGTTGCAAGCTTTCGGCAATGGAGCAGTTGATGTTCTTTTGCGAAAAGCTTTCCGATGCGGCGGCGAATACAGCGACTTCCTGGACCCCCGCCTCTAAGGCTGCTGTAAAGCCCTGCAGGTTGGGGGTCAACGCCGCATAGGTAACGCCGGGCTTACGCTGTATCTGCGCAAACACCTCAGCGCTGCCGGCCATCTGGGGCACCCATTTGGGCGATACAAAACTGCCGACTTCGATATAGCTCAGTCCTGCAGCGCTCAAGTCATCGACCAGGCGCACCTTGTCAGCCACGCTGATCGGTAGTTTCTCGTTCTGCAGACCGTCCCGTGGGCCGACTTCGACCAGGCGGACGCGTTGCGGCAGGCTCATTCTTCCAGCTCCACCAGGGCCGCGCCCTCGCTGACCATATCCCCTTCGGCGCAATACAGCGCCTTGATCGTCCCGGCTTGCGGCGCGCGAATGCTGTGTTCCATCTTCATGGCTTCCAGTACCACCAGCGCCGTACCGGCCTCGATGGTCTGGCCTGGTTCAACCAATACACGCACGATGCTGCCGTTCATGGGCGCCACTAGGCCGCCGTGGTGCGCATGACTGGCTTCTACTTCAGCGATGGCATCGACACGGGTCACCACTTGCAATTCACCGTTCCATTCCAGGTACAGAGTATCGCCCTGGCGGATGGCCTGCAGGCGTTGATGGACGCCGGAGGCGTTGGTGTACAACAGTTGATCGCCGCACAACTGCGCATTGCCAGACGGGCGAATGACCTGGGAAATGTCGTTGCAGCGCAGGTGCACGATGCGCTGTGCCGGCAGTCCGGCACGCCAGCCACTGGTGGAGGACCAGGGCGAATGCGCATCGTCCGTGCGTTGACGAGCAGGTTCGCTGTTTATAAAGGCTGCAGCGGCCAGTTGCCAGAAAGCCTGTGGCAGCTCAGTCGGTGGCGGTAGCAGATCGGCGTGGTAACGGGGGATGAAGCTGGTGTCCAGTTCGGCCGCGGCAAAGGCCGCATGGGCCAATACGCGACGCAGGAAGGGCAGGTTGGTCTTGAAACCGCCCACGGCCAGCTCGTCCAGCATGGCCAGCAGGCGCAGACGGGCTTCCTCGCGGGTTTCGCCCCAGGCGATCAGCTTGGCCAGCATCGGGTCATAGAACGGCGAAACGCTGTCGCCTTCGCTGACGCCGCTGTCCACCCGGCGTCCGGGTCCGGCGGCGGGTTCGCGATACAGCGTCAGCGTGCCCGAGGCGGGCAGGAAGTCCTGCTCGGTGTCTTCGGCATACAGGCGTACTTCAATGGCGTGGCCATTCAGGGGAACTTCATCCTGGGTGATCGGCAACGCGTCGCCATTGGCCACGCGGATCTGCCAGGCCACCAGGTCCAGGCCGGTAATGGCTTCGGTCACCGGGTGCTCGACCTGCAAACGGGTGTTCATTTCCATGAAGAAGAAGTCGCCACGGGAGTCGAGCAGGAACTCCACGGTGCCGGCGCCGACATACCCGATGGCCTGAGCGGCCTTGACAGCCGCTTCGCCCATGGCGCGGCGCAATTCGACGGACAGGCCGGGGGCGGGCGCTTCTTCGACGACTTTCTGGTGACGACGCTGAATGGAACAGTCACGCTCGTTGAGGTACAGGCAATTGCCGTGCTGGTCGGCGAAGACCTGAATTTCCACATGACGTGGCTTGAGGACATATTTTTCCACTAGCATGCGCGCGTCGCCGAATGCCGACTGCGCCTCGCGCTGCGCCGATTGCAGGGCTTCGGCCAGATCAGCCTCGCGCTCAACCACTTTCATGCCCTTGCCGCCACCGCCGGCGGCGGCCTTGAGCAGCACCGGATAGCCGATGCGCTCGGCGGCGGCGCGGAAGGTTTCCACGTCCTGCGCCTCGCCGTGGTAACCGGGCACCAAGGGCACGCCGGCAGTTTCCATCAGGGCCTTGGCGGCCGACTTGCTACCCATGGCGTCGATGGCCGAGGCGGGCGGCCCCAGAAACAACAGCCCGTTTTGCTCGCAGGCGCGCGCAAAGGTGGCATTTTCAGCCAGAAAACCGTAACCGGGGTGGATGGCCTGGGCTCCGGATGCCTGGGCGGCGGCGATGATGGCGTCGATGCGCAGGTAGCTTTCCGCCGGTTTGGCGCCCCCCAGGTCCACACTCAGGTCAGCTTCGCGAACATGACGTGCAGGGCGATCGATGGCGCTGTGCACGGCCACGGTCTTGATACCCAGGGTGTGGGCCGTGCGCATGATGCGACAGGCGATCTCGCCCCGGTTGGCAATCAGCAGCGTTGTAATCATTATTTTCCGCTCCAGTATTTTCTTGCAGCTTGCAGCTAGTGGCTCTGCCAGTTCGGTTTGCGCTTTTCGAGGAAGGCTTTCAGGCCTTCCTGGCCTTCATCGCTGATGCGGATACGGGCGATGGCGCTTTCCGTGTGGCGGCGCAGGGCAGGGCTCAAGGCGCCATGACCCACTTCGTTGAGCAGGTCCTTGCACGCGGCCATCGCTTGCGGGCTGTTCAGCATCCATTGCCCGATCCAGTGTTCGACGGCCGCGTCGAGGCCGTCCTCGCCATAGCATTCGGCAAACAGGCCCAGTTCGCGCGCCCGGGCGCCGTCGAAGGCTTCGGCGCTCAAGGCGTAGCGGCGGGCGGCGCGGCGGCCAATGGCATGCACCACGAATGGGCTGATTACCGCCGGTATCAGACCGACGCGGACTTCCGACAGGCAGACGCGCGCGCTCTCGGTGCCAATGGCCATGTCGCAGCAGGCGATCAGGCCCACCGCGCCACCGTAGGCGGCGCCCTGGACCACGGCCAAGGTTGGCACGCGCAGCTGTTGCAGGCTGTACATCAGCTCGCCCAGGCGCTGTGAATCCTCCAGGTTGGCGTGAAAGTTCAAGTGGGCGCTTTCCTGCATCCACGCCAGATCCGCACCGGCAGAGAAGTGCTTGCCGCGTCCGCGCAGCAGCAGGAAGCGCAGGGACGGGTCCTCGCCGCAGGTTTTGATGGCTGCTGTCAGCTCGCGGATCATCTGCGCATTGAAGGCGTTGTTCTTTTCCGGGCGATTCAGCCACAGGGTGGCGAAGCCACGCGGGTCGGTTTCGAGCTGGATGGTATGGAAGTCGTTCATGGAAACTCCTTGTTGAGCCGCACGCGGCAAGCCTCACGCTGCCGTTCTTCGCGTTGCTTGCTGCCTGTAGTGTGCCGCCAGCAGCTGTTTACATGCGGAACACGCCGAAGCGGGTCGGCTCAATCGGGGCGTTGAGGCTGGCCGACAGCGCCAGGCCCAGTACATCGCGGGTTTGCGCGGGATCGATGACGCCGTCGTCCCACAGGCGGGCGCTGGAGTAATAAGGATGGCCCTGGTGTTCGTACTGATCGAGGATCGGCTGCTTGAGCTGCTGTTCCTCTTCGTCAGAGAACGTCTGCCCGGCACGCTCGGCCTGCTCGTGCTTGACCTGGGCGAGCACGCCGGCGGCCTGTTCGCCGCCCATCACCGAGATGCGCGCGTTCGGCCACATCCACAGGAAACGCGGATCGTAAGCGCGCCCGCACATGCCGTAGTTACCGGCACCGAAGCTGCCGCCGATGATCACGGTGAATTTCGGCACTTGGGCGCAGGCCACGGCGGTCACCAGCTTGGCACCGTGCTTGGCAATGCCGCCGGCCTCGTATTTCTGGCCGACCATGAAACCGGTGATGTTCTGCAGAAACAGCAGCGGAATCCCCCGCTGGCAGGCCAGTTCGATGAAATTCGCGCCTTTTTGCGCCGACTCGGCGAACAGGATGCCGTTGTTGGCGAGGATCGCCACCGGGTAGCCGTGCAGGTGAGCGAAGCCGCACACCAGCGTGGTACCGAACAATGTCTTGTATTCGTCCAGCTGCGAATCATCGACGATGCGTGCAATCACCTCGCGCACGTCGAAGGGCTGTTTGCTGTCTTCGGGAATCACGCCGTACAGCTCATCGGTTGCGTAGCGTGGTGCAATTGGCGTGCGGCTCTGTACCTGGCCAAGCTTGCGCCAATTGAGGTTGGCGATGCAGCGCCGCGCCAGTGCCAAGGCATGTTCATCATTTTCTGCGTAATGGTCGGCCACACCGGAGATCTTGCAGTGCACGTCAGCGCCGCCTAGCGCTTCGGCGCTGACTACTTCGCCCGTGGCGGCCTTCACCAGTGGCGGACCGGCGAGGAAAATGGTCGCCTGGTTGCGCACCATGATGGCTTCGTCGGCCATGGCCGGCACATAGGCGCCACCGGCCGTGCACGACCCCATCACCACGGCAATTTGCGGAATGCCCATGGCACTCATGTTCGCCTGGTTGAAGAAAATCCGCCCGAAGTGTTCGCGATCCGGGAACACCTCATCCTGCCGCGGCAGGTTGGCACCGCCGGAGTCCACCAGGTAAATGCACGGCAGGCGGTTCTGCTGGGCAATGGTCTGCGCGCGCAGGTGCTTCTTCACAGTCAACGGGTAGTAGCTGCCGCCTTTTACCGTGGCGTCGTTAGCCACGATCATGCATTCGATGCCTTCGACGCGGCCGATACCCGCAATGACGCCGGCGGCCGGCACGTCTTCGCCGTACACCTCGTGGGCGGCCAGTTGACCGATTTCCAGAAAGGGCGAGCCAGCGTCAAGCAACTGGTCAATGCGCTGACGGGGTAGCAGTTTGCCGCGCGAGGTATGGCGCTCCTGCGCCTTGGCGCCGCCGCCTTGCTGGATGCGCTCCAGCAAGCCGCGCAAGTCGTTGACCTGAGTGAGCATCGCCGCGCTGTTGGCGGCGAACTCCGGGGAACGGGGATTAATCTGGGTATTCAGGATGGCCATGGTCTGGCTCCGATTCATTCCGTAGGGTGAATGGCGCTTTGTCCATCCACCGGCTCTGGCGGAAAACGCTTCGCGGTTTTCCGCCCTACGACTGCGGCTGAACGAGGCTGTAGTGGTTTTGCGTCCAGCCTGCAGCCTCACGCCTCCAACGGCTTTATTTGGTCTCGTTGAACAGCTCGCGGCCGATCAGCATGCGGCGGATTTCGCTGGTGCCGGCGCCGATTTCGTAGAGCTTGGCGTCGCGCAGCAGGCGGCCGGTGGGGAAATCATTGATGTAGCCGTTGCCGCCGAGAATCTGGATGGCGTCGAGGGCCATCTGCGTGGCGCGCTCGGCGGTATAGAGGATCACGCCGGCGGCGTCCTTGCGGGTGGTCTGGCCACGGTCGCAGGCTTGTGCCACGGCATACAGGTAAGCGCGGCTGGCGTTGAGCTGAGTGTACATGTCGGCAACCTTGCCCTGGATCAGCTGAAACTCGCCGATGCTTTGGCCGAACTGCTGGCGGTCATGAATGTACGGCACCACCACGTCCATGCACGCCTGCATGATCCCGGTCGGTCCGCCGGAGAGCACCACGCGCTCGTAGTCGAGGCCGCTCATAAGCACCTTGGCACCGCCATTGAGGGTGCCGAGAATGTTTTCTTCCGGGACCTCGACATCCTGGAACACCAGCTCGCAGGTGTTCGAACCGCGCATGCCCAGCTTGTCCAGCTTCGGGCTGCGCGAGAAGCCTTTGCTGTCGCGCTCGACGATGAACGCGGTGATGCCGCGCGGGCCGGCATTGATGTCGGTCTTGGCGTAGATCACATAGGTGTCGGCATCGGGGCCGTTGGTGATCCACATTTTGCTGCCGTTGAGCACGTAACGGTCGCCTTGCTTGTCGGCGCGCAGCTTCATGCTCACTACATCGGAGCCGGCGTTGGGTTCGCTCATGGCCAGGGCGCCAATGTGCTCACCGCTGATCAGCTTGGGCAGGTACTTGCCTTTCTGCTCGACGCTGCCGTTGCGATTGATCTGATTGACGCACAGGTTGGAGTGGGCGCCGTAGGAGAGGGCTACGGACGCCGAGGCGCGGCTGATTTCTTCCATGGCGATCACGTGGGCCAAGTAGCCCAGGCCGGCACCGCCATACTCCTCACCCACGGTCACGCCCAGCAGGCCCATATCGCCGAACTTGCGCCACATGTCCACGGGGAATTCGTTATCGCGGTCGATTTGCGCGGCGCGCGGGGCCAGCTCGGCTGCGGCGAAGGCCTGCACCTGCTCGCGCAGCATGTCGAGGGTTTCGCCCAAGGCGAAATCGAGGGTGGGGTAGCTCATGGTTCACCTGTTGTTTTTAGAGTCGGGAAATGAAGCTTAGAGCTGGGCTACTTGTCAGGTAGTGGCGGCCATGGCGGCGTGGCAGCGCTCCTCGGCGGTATCCAGTTCCAGTTGCATGTGCTGGATGTCCAGCAACTGCTGTTCAAGCTGCGCGCGGCGCTGGCCGATTTTGGCTAGGACGGTCTCCAATTGCTTGCGGTTGCCGCTGCTTGGCTCGTAGAGGTCGATCAGTTCCTTGCATTCGGCCAGCGAGAAACCCAGGCGCTTACCGCGCAAGATCAGCTTCAACGCCACCTTGTCGCGTGGGGAGTAGATACGTTCCTGACCGCGCCGCTCGGGGCTGAGCATGCCTTGTTCTTCATAAAAGCGAATGGCGCGCGTGGTGATATCCAGCTCGCGGGCCAGATCGGAAATGCTGTAAATCGGTACACCCATGCACGAAAATCCTGTGTTGCGTTGACGTTAACGTTAAGCTTGCTTGACGTTAACGTCAAGCAAGAAACCTGATGCCTCTTGGCTTCATCGTTCGCTTTAATTGGCTAGTACAATTTCGTTATATGTCAGTAGGTTGGGATTATTTTTTGATGGTGAGTCTAAGCCTGAGAGTTCACTTTCTGAGCAATGTCGATGAGCTGTTCACGCATCCAGCGATTGGCGGGATCCTGCTCGGTGCTTTCATGCCAGTACAAATGGCTCGCTAGGCGCGGCACATCCAGCACCGGCAATTCAACGGCGAATAGCCCGTGCTGACGGGCAAAACGTTCGGGGACGGTCATGGCCAGGTCCGTTTGCTGCACCACGCTGGAGGCCATCAGATAATGCTGGGAACGCAACACCACCTTGCGTTGCAGGCCTAGCTTGCCCAGGGCCAAATCGACATAGCCGAGTCCGTTGCGCCGGCTGGAAATGTGGATATGACTGAGCGAAAGGTACTCCTCCAGGCTGAGTTGTTCCTTGGCCAGGGGATGGCCCTGGCGCAGGGTGCAGACGAACCGGTCATCCAGTAACTTGACGTGGCGGACCTGCGGATCGCTGTTGATGGGCAGGTCGACAGCGAAGTCGAGGCGCCCCGATGCCAGCTCCTTGGTGGTCTCCCGGCGGCGCGACAACATGCTTTCGATCTTTACCTGCGGCGCCATGCGACTCAGACGCTGCAGCAGCGGCGGTAGCAGCAGCGCCTCGCTGAGGTCGGTCATGCTGATGTGAAAGGTTTTACTGGCCCCGGCAGGATTGAATACCCGGCTTTCCTGGACTGAAACGCGTAGCAGCTGCAAGGCATTGCGCACCGGGCCGATGATGTTCTGTGCCATGGGGGTGGGCACCATGCCCTGGGCGGTGCGTATGAAGAGCGGATCGTTGAACGTTTCCCGCAGGCGCGACAGCGCATTGGATACCGCCGGCTGGGTAATGCCGACGATTTGCCCGGCGCGGGTCAGGTTGGCTTCGCTGTAAATGGCATCGAACACGATGAACAGGTTGAGATCGACCTTTTGCAGGTTCATATGGGCCCTCCGGCACGCTTTATTTTTATCAGGCGGTTGTCTCTAGCAGCCTGATCATATCCAGCTTATGAATAGCAATACACGCAGACAATAATCTAGATAAATCATGGCCGAGTGTCCTAGCATCGAGTCACACCTCATCCTCAAAGGTAACCGGCCATGGATTTCGCGTACTCCCCCAAGGTTCAGGCGCTGCGTGAACGTGTCACTGCGTTCATGGAAAACCATGTGTATCCCGCCGAGGCAGTCTTCGAGCGCGAAGTGAACGAAGGGGATCGCTGGCAGCCAACCGCGATCATGGAAGCCCTGAAAGCCAAGGCCAAAGCCGAGGGCCTGTGGAATCTGTTCCTGCCGGAATCCGACTACGGCGCGGGCCTGAGCAATACCGAATACGCACCCCTGGCCGAGATCATGGGCCGCTCGCTGCTCGGTCCCGAGCCGTTCAACTGCTCGGCGCCAGACACCGGCAACATGGAAGTGCTGGTGCGCTACGGCAGTGTCGAGCAGAAGACACAATGGCTGGAACCGCTGCTGGCCGGCGAAATCCGTTCCGCTTTTGCCATGACCGAACCCGACGTGGCGTCCTCGGATGCCACCAATATGCAGGCCAACGCCCGGCGCGAGGGTGACGAGTGGGTCATCAACGGTCGCAAGTGGTGGACCTCCGGCGCCTGCGACCCGCGCTGCAAGGTCATGATCTTCATGGGCCTGACCAACCCGGATAACCCGCGTCACCAGCAGCATTCGATGATCCTGGTGCCCAGCGATGCTCCCGGCGTGACCATCGTCCGCCCGCTGCCGGTGTTCGGCTATGACGACGCGCCCCACGGCCACGCCGAGGTGCTGTTCGAGAATGTGCGAGTGCCCTACGAAAACGTGATTCTTGGCGAAGGCCGCGGTTTCGAAATCGCCCAGGGGCGTCTCGGGCCGGGGCGCATTCACCACTGCATGCGCTCGATCGGCATGGCCGAGCGTGCGCTGGAGTTGATGTGCAAGCGCTCGGTGTCGCGTCAGGCGTTTGGTAAGCCGTTGGCGCGCCTGGGCGGCAATCTCGACCTCATTGCCGATTCGCGCATGGAGATCAACATGGCGCGGCTGTTGACCCTCAACGCCGCCTACATGATGGACACTGTGGGCAATAAGGTGGCGGCCAGCGAGATCGCACAGATCAAAGTGATGGCGCCGAACGTGGCGTTGAAGGTGATCGATCGAGCGATCCAGATGCACGGCGGCGCAGGAGTTTCCGGTGATTTCCCGCTGGCCTACTGGTACGCCATGCAACGGACTCTGCGGCTGGCCGACGGCCCGGACGAAGTGCACCGCGCCACGATCGGCAAGCATGAACTGCGCAAATACGTGCCCAAGGAGCTGCTGCGCGCCAGCCGCTGAGCGCCGCTTAGCGAGAATGCCGACGGGCCCTGACTATGCTGTGAGAGAACAGCGAGGGCTGGGTATGGGCCAGGCGCGGGTGTGGGTGGTGGATGATGACGCCGAGGTGCGGCAGTTGTTGCACGACTACCTCGGCGGTCACGGTTATCAGGTGCAGCTGTGCGCCGACAGCACAGCGCTGCGCCAGGCCCTGGAGCAGGAGTTGCCTGACCTGGTGCTGCTGGATCTCGGCCTGCCCGGCGAGGACGGCCTGAGCCTGGCGCGCTTTCTGCGCGAGCGTCACGATTTGCCGGTGATCATGATTTCCGGCGCCGGTACGCCGCTGGATCGCACCATCGGCCTGGAAGTCGGCGCCGATGATTACCTGGGCAAACCCTTCGATCCGCGTGAGCTGCTGGCACGGGTCAAGAGCGTGCTGCGCCGTTACCGGCCGGCGCAGCCAGCAATTGACTCAGCGGAGGCGGCCGATACCCTGCGCCTCGGACGTTTTCGGCTCGATCTGCAACGCCGCCAATTACGCGACGACCAAAATACTGAAATCGAACTGACCGCCATGGAGTTCGACCTGTTGCAGGCCTTCGCCCAGCGCCCGAACCGCCCGCTGTCCCGTGACCAGTTGCTCAACCTGACCCAGCACCGCGACTGGAATCCCTACGACCGTTCCATCGACATCCGCATTGCCCGGCTGCGGCGCAAGCTGGAGGACGATCCGGAAAAACCGCAGATCATCCGCACCCTGCGTGGAGTCGGCTACATGCTGGTTTCTGGCTGATCCTGACGCGCAACCCTCTGTTTCAATTGTTTCAGCCACGCCCAGTAGTCCGGTCGGCGGACGGTGCCTTCCTATACTCAAGGCATAGCCAGTGGGCGGAGCACAGCCATGCACCCGTCGTTCCCACCGTTGACAGCCACGGACCTGGATCATCCGCTGCGGCAGATCGTTGACAACAGTAGCGCGGTGATCTTCATCAAGGATCTTGCCGGCCGCTATCGGCTGGTCAACCCCGCGTTCGAACGTTTCTTCCAGCGCACGGCAGAACAGGTGCTGGGACGCAGTGACCATGAACTGTTTGTTCCTGAAGTAGCCGATGCCCTGCGCTGTAATGACCAGCTGGTGATCAGCCAAGGCCAGCCCATTGAGGTGGAGGAACAGGTGCAGTCCCCCAATGGCAATTGGGTGTACCTGTCCAGCAAGTTCCCAGTGTTCGACGCTGCAGGGCGGGTCATCGCCGTGTGCGGGATCGCCACTGACATCAGTGAGCGCAAGCGCATTGAAGAGGCGCTGAGTCACGTCGCGCTGGGCGTTTCGGCGGCCACCGGCGACGCTGTTTTCGCGGCCATTGCCCGCTATCTGGCGCTGTCGCTGCACGCCAATTTCGCCTTCGTCAGTCGTGCCGCGAGCCCAGACAGTGACAGCCTGGATACCCTGGCGCTCTACCATGCGGGGCGCTTGATCCCCAATGTGCGCTATGAGCTGGCCGGCACACCCTGCCAGGAAGTGTTCGGCAAGCGCTTTCATTTCGTCGAACAAGGCGCCCGCGAGCGTTATGCCGCCAGTGATGCCTTGCGTCTGTTCAGCCTCGACAGCTATGCCGGCTACCCGCTGTTCGCCAGTGATGGGCGAGCCTTGGGGCTGATTTCCGTGGGCCATAGCCATTCGCTTCCGGAACGCAGCCGCGTCGAGGCGGTTCTGAAGATCTTTTCGGTGCGTGCCGCCGCCGAATTGCAGCGCCTGGATGCCGAAACCAGCTACCGGTCGATCTTCGAGTCCTCGATGGATGCCATTTTCGTGCACGACCTGGACAGCGGTGCGCTGGTGGATGTGAATCCGAGCGCCTGCGCCATCTACGGCTACAGCTATGAAGAAATGCTGGCTCAGGGCATAGAGGCCTTCAGCGTCGGGTATTCGCCGTACAGCGGCGCGGATGTCCAGCGCTGGCTGGCTCTGGCTCGCGAGCAGGGGCCGCAGCGTTTCGAGTGGCTGCGCCGCCACCGCGACGGCAGCCTGCACTGGGACGAGGTGTGCCTGAAACGAGCGAGTATTGCCGGTATCGAGCGCATCCTGGCGTTTACCCGCGACATCAGCGAACGCAAGCAGGCCGAGCAGCAGCGCGCCGAGCTGGAGCAGCAGTTACGCCAGGCGCAACGTATGGAAGCTATCGGCCATCTCACCGGAGGCATCGCCCATGACTTCAATAATTTGCTGACCGGCATGCTGGGCTACACGCACATGGCCGAGGAGCACGCCGAGGAGCGCGACGATGCACAGCTCGGGCATTACCTGGCGCGGGTGCGGCATTCGGCGGAGAAAGCCCGCGACCTGATCCAGCAGATGCTGATCTTTAGCCGCGGCAGTCACGGTCAGCCACGGGCACTGGAGTTGGAGCAGTTAATCGGCGAATTCCGACAATTGCTGCGGTCGACGATGCCGCCTGGTATCGACATCGACCTGCAAATGGCCCGTGACCTGCCACCGGTGCTGTTTGACCCGGTGCAGCTGGAGCAGGTGCTGATAAACCTGTGCATCAATGCCCGTGATGCCATGGCCGGCAGCGGCCAGTTGCGCATCACGCTGCGCCGAGGCGGTCAACAGCGCGGCATCTGTGCGTCGTGCCAGCAGGCGTTTGCCGGCGATTACCTGGTGCTCGGGGTGGAGGATTCCGGGCCAGGCATCGCCGAGTGGGTGCAGCGGCAGATGTTCGAGCCGTTCTTCACCACCAAGGCATCGGGGCAGGGCAGTGGCATGGGGTTGTCCATGGTGCACGGCATTGTTCACGAATACGGCGGACATCTGCAGCTGAGCACACAGGCGGGGAAGGGGTCCTGCTTCCAGGTATTGATTCCGCCATTGCTGTCCATGGAGCACGCCTGCAGGCCCTTGCATGGGCGCGTGGCGGTAGTTGATGACGAGCCGCTGGTGGCTGAGTTCATGAGCGAGCGGCTGCGGCAGTGGGGCCTGGATGTCCAGGTGTGGTCGGATGCCGAGCAGGCTTGTGGTGAGCTACAGCTGGACCCAGCGGCCTGGGATCTGCTGATCCTGGATCAATGCATGCCGCGCCTGACCGGCCTGCAACTGGCCGAGCGTCTACTGGCCGCACGGCCCGATCTTCCCATTGCGCTTTATAGCGGCTTCAGTGATCAGCTCGATGAAGCGCACGTGCAGGCCCTTGGCGTGCGCGCGGTGTGGCACAAACCGTTGGACGAATCGGCGCTATATACCTGGCTACGCACCAACCTGCCGGCATGACCAGCTGAAACCAAAAGGCTACAAAACCGCGGCACCCCGACATCGTGCCGATACACAGCCGGCGCACCCTGACCTCGACTGCACATCCGCAGTTTCTTCACGACGAGGCAGGATTTATCCCATGAAGCGCTATCTGATCTTCCTCTACGGCATCGCCAGCTATGTCGGGTTCTTTGTCACCTTTCTCTATGCCATTGCCTTTCTCGGCAACTTGCCCGGCGTGCCGCGCACCATTGATGGTCCTCCCGAGCTGGCGTCAGGCCCGGCCCTGGCCATCGATCTGTTGCTGCTGACGATATTCGCTGTGCAGCACAGCCTGATGGCACGACCGGCTTTCAAGGCACTGTGGACGCAGATCATCCCCGTAGCCGCCGAGCGCAGCACCTATGTGCTGTTCTCCAGCTTGGCGCTGACTCTGCTGTTTTATTTCTGGCAGCCGCTGGGCGGGGACGTGTGGACACTGGAAAGTCGGACCGGGCAATGGCTGATGTATGCAGGCTTCGCCTTCGGTTGGGTGTTGTTGCTGTACAGCACCTTCCTGATCAATCACTTCGATCTGTTCGGCTTGCGCCAGGTGTGGCTGCAGTTGCGGGGCAAAGCTTACACCGACTTGCCGTTCAAGACGCCGGGCGCCTACCGACTGGTGCGCCATCCCTTATACGTAGGCTGGTTCTTTGCCATCTGGTGCACGCCGCAGATGAGCGTTACCCATATGCTGTTTGCTTTGGTGACCGCCGCCTATATTGTCGCGGCGATCAGCTTTGAGGAGCGCGACCTGATCGATGCGCACCCGGAATACAGGGACTACCGGCATCAAGTGCCCAAGCTGTTGCCCAGGTTTCGGTCGGCGCGTGGCCAGCAGGCCAAAGATGCAGTGTAAGCGAACTACCGAAACAAACAGGGCGCCTGGCGGCGCCCTGTTTGTCTTGTCAGCTATGGCTTTCCTTGGCCTCGACTTTCGCCTCGGCTGGCTGATTACGCGTCTTGATCAGCGATAACAGTACACCACCGGCCAATAGGCCAAAGGTCATGCACAGCGAGAGCAGGGCCGGCACCTTGTAGAAGTCGTGCAGAAGGATCTTGCCGCCAATGAAGATCAGCACCAGCGCCAGCGCGTACTTGAGGTACACGAAACGGTGCATCAGCGCGGCCAGGGCGAAGTACAGCGAACGCAGGCCGAGGATGGCGAAGATGTTCGAGGTATAGACGATGAACGGGTCCTGAGTGATGGAGAACACGGCCGGCACACTGTCCACGGCGAACACCAGGTCGGCCAATTCGATCAGCACCAGGCACAACAGCAGCGGCGTGGCGTAAAGCAGGGGGTGGGGCGCACCTTCCGGCTGCAAACGCACCAGGAACTTGCCACCATGCAGGGTATCGGTCACGCGGATGTGTTTACGTGCAAAGCGAACGAAGCGGTTGTTCTCGATGTCCGGGTGTTCTTCTTCTTTTTCGAGGAACATTTTCACGCCGGAGTAGAGCAGGAAGGCCCCGAACAGGTAGAGAATCCAGGCGAACTCGGCCACTAGGGCAGCGCCGAGGCCGATCATGATGGCGCGCAGCACGATCACCCCGATAATGCCCCAGAACAGCACGCGGTGCTGGTAACGACGGGGAATGCCGAAGGCGGCGAAGATCATCGCCATGACGAACACGTTGTCCATGGACAGCGACTGTTCGACCAGGAAGCCGGTGTAGAACTCCAGGGCGCTCTGCGCGCCCAGTTCGAACCAGACCCACACCCCGAACAGCACACCCACGCTGAAATATCCGCTGTACAACAGCAGGCTTTCACGCATTTCGATTTCGCGCTCAGTGCGATGCAGGACGCCCAGGTCGAGCACCAGCAGTGCGATCACAATGAGCAGGAAGCACAGCCACAGCCACGTGGCCGTGCCAAATAATGGAGTCGTGAGGAATTCAAGCATTGCGCAGGCCCCTTCAAAGGTGTCGGAAAAAAAGTGACTCCGACATCACGATGAGAAACGCTTACTCATCGCCAGAGGGGCCCGGCGTCACAACCCATATAGGCTATGCCTCTCAAGGCGTCACGGCAATGGGTTCAGGTAACAGATCGTTGCCGAGGGCTCGGTTGACCCAGACCTCCACGCGTCGATTCTTCAGGCGACTGTCTTCCAGGTCGTTCGCTGCCACCGGCATTTCATCGCCGATGCCGACAATACTGCTGATAACGACGCCATTCCTGCGCAATTCTCGACGCACAGCCATGGCGCGCAGTCGCGACAGCAGGTCGGCACGCTGCGCGTTGTTCTTGGCATCGCCAAACCCCACCAATGTCACCTGGCTTCCCGACATCTCGTGGGCGCGCAGGTACTCGCGTATCCGATCGATATCGCGCAGCGCCTTGTTGTCCAGCTGGGCGCTGCCTTCCTGGAAACGAAAATTCACCGATAGACGCTGCGCTTGACGCGCCAACTGCCGGTAGGCAACTGGCATCTGTTCGCTGGGCGTGATGCGCATGGTGCGCACGTTCTGGGAAATGAAACCGACATTTTCCACGATGGCCTGACCTTGCGGGCCGTGCGCGAAGTCGATTAATCGCTGGGCCCACGGGTTTTGCTCGCCTGGCAGGTTGTAAATGAACAAACGCCGGGACAGCGGATAGTCCTCGGTGGCGAGAGTGTTGGCGTTGGGCGGCAGGGGAAGGCCTTCACCGTTGGAAATCAACAGCGCCTTGCTTTGGCCAACCGATGCCAGGCCTACAAAGCCGATACCGTGACGGTCAGCCAGCACCGCTTGGGCGAGGCGGTCATTGGACTCGAAGCGCTGGGCAGCCGGCCCCAGCGTGCGGCCATCGGCGTTGAGCACCAGCTCCTTGAACGTGTCGTAGGTGCCGGATTGGTCATCGCGGGCATACAGAGTGATTGGAGCAGGTGCACCACCCACTGCGCTCCAGTTGTTCAGCTCGCCAGCAAACACTGCGGCCAGTTGCTTCGTATCCAGATGCTGAAGGGGGTTCTTTGGGTGCACGATGATCGCCAGGCCATCGATGGCGATCACCTGTTCGGCACTGGCGGAGCGCAGATCGCCGAAAGCCGCCAGAGCTGCGACCTCGCTGTCTTTGACCGGGCGGGAGGAAGCGGCCAATTCGGCCGTATGGGAGTGCAAGGCGGTGAAACCGGTACTGGAGCCGTGGGCGGCGATGACGACTTGCACCAGCCGCCCCTGGGGGGTGTAGGCGACCACGCGCTGTTCGTTCGCGCGCGCCCCCTGCACAGTACGGATGCCTCGTAATCCCTGTCGTTGAAACAACCCTTCGACCAGCGCCGGAGCCAGCTTGGCGCCAATGGTGTTGGAGCCCTGGATACGCAGGACGGTCTCGGTTGGGCTTTCGGCCTGTACCACGCTGGGCAGTACACAGCCGCACAGCGCGAGGGATACACAAAACGTGCGGGTTAGACGTCCGAATCGGTGTGCGACGGTGCGCGGCATGGTTACTTCTCCATGTAAATATGCCGCGCAGGCTAGATTCGTAATGTGTCAATCATGTGACGGTCTATCGCAATTGCCGAACAGGTCCTTTTCGGTCGGAACCTAGATAATTTCCAGCCAGACCGGTGCATGATCAGACGGTTTTTCCATGCCGCGCAGTTCATAGTCGATGCCGGCGTCCTTGATCCGCTCCTGTAAGCCCAGCGAGGCGAGGATCAGGTCGATGCGCAGGCCGCGCTTGGGTACGTCTTCAAAACCGCGGCTGCGGTAATCGAACCAGCTGAAGCGATCATCAACCTCTGGATACAAGTGGCGGAAGCTGTCCACCAGACCCCAGCCCTTCAAACGCTCCAGCCACTCGCGCTCTTCAGGCAGAAAGCTGCATTTGCCGGTGCGCAGCCAGCGCTTGGCATTCTCAGCACCGATGCCGATGTCGCAATCCTGGGGGGAAATATTGAAATCGCCCATTACCACCACCGCTTCTTGCGGCTGGAATCGCTCTTCCATCAGACGCTGCAGGTCGGCATAAAACTGCGTTTTGGCTGGAAACTTCACCGGGTGATTGCGGCTTTCGCCCTGTGGGAAGTACCCGTTGAAAACATGGATGGTCTGTCCGTCGGCGGTGGCGAAACGGCCGCCGATCCAGCGCCGCTGGGATTCTTCTCCATCGGTAGGAAAGCCCTTGTAGACCTCCAGCGGCGCCTGACGCGAGAGCAGGGCGACACCGTAATGGCCTTTCTGGCCGTGGTAGTGCACGTGATAGCCCAGTGCTTGTACATCGGCGAGAGGGAACTGCTCATCGGAGACTTTGGTCTCTTGCAGACCGATCACGTCGGGCTGGTGCTTGTCGATCAGGGCCGCCAGCTGATGCGGGCGAGCGCGCAGACCATTGATATTGAACGAAACCAACTTCATTGCGGCAGGTCCTGAGAAAACTGCGATGCTAGGGGTTGTTGATGCTTCATCGCAAGCCGCAGGGCCTGTGCGGTCGCGATGAAGCATCAATAGACCCTGCCATGGCAGTGTCCATGGCGACCGGCTACCGTCCTTTTGCCGACTACCAACCATAACGACAAGGGGGAGACCTCCATGCCCGGAAGCCAGCCCGCCAGACCTGCCAACGTGTGCGCACTTGACCGCGGCTATGGCCCCGAAGCCAGTTCGCTGCTGTATCACGCCTACCGCGATGATCCCACCTTCAGGTACCTGTTCGAAGCCGATCGTCCCGGTTATGACCATCGGCTGCGCGCGACGATTCGCGAATTGATGCGCAAGCACGTCGGTGAACAGCGTCCTGCGCTGGGGCTGATGCTCGATGATCGCCTGATTGGCGTGGCCTTGATTTCACCGCCCCAACGGCGCCTGGAGGTCACTGAAAGCTGGCCCTGGCGGCTGCGCATGCTGCTCACCGCAGGCTTTCGTTCCACCCGACGCTACCTGGACTATCACGAGGCGGTCATGGCTTGTGTGCCGTCGGATGCGTTTCATCTATTGCCGCTGCTTGGTGTGCAGCCCAGCCTGCAAGGGCAGTATTACGGAGAACAAATGCTTGCTGCCGTGCATGACTGGTGTGCCCAGGATGCCCACTCGCGGGGTATCGTCCTGTCCACGGGCAACAACCGTAACCTGGAGTTTTTCCAGCGCCACGGCTATCAGAATATTGGCGAAGTGGCGATTGGGCCGATTCGTGAGCAGGTCTTTTTCCATGCCAATCCTTACGCACTGTCCAGTTCGCAAGGATGAGCCCCAACACCCACATTCGGTTAGAGGGGCGCAATAAACCTCGTGGTAGCATGCGCGGCCATGTCGATTCGTAGAAAAGGCTTCGGCGTGCTGCTGTTTCTGCTGGCAGCGCCGATATTTGCCGATCAATTGCGTGTGCGTGTCACGCCGAATAATGCCGCCCTCAAGGAAAACGTCGAAGGCTATATCGGTGAGCTGGAGGACCTGGACCGCGCCGCGCTGCTACAACGCAGCCGCACCGCCGCCGCTCAGGCCCGTCAGGCTGCCGAGGCCCTCGGTTATTACCAGACGCGGATCACGACCGAAGTGAGTGACAGCGCAACACCCAGGCTGACGGTACGCATTGAACGGGGAGAGCCGGTAACCTTGCGCAACGTCACCGTGCGCATCGAGGGGCCGGCTGCGCAACAACGTACCTTTACCTTGCCGGATCTATCCGAGCTGCGGCCTGGCCAGCAGCTGCACCATGGAAACTATGAAAGCGTCAAAAGCCGCATCGAGAGCCAGGCCGCGCGCTATGGCTATTTTTCCGGCCGCTTCGACCGTCAGCAACTGCAGATCGACCCGGCAGAAGGTTACGCCGACATCGAGCTGATCTACCAGAGCGGCGAGCGTTACCGTTTTGGTGACGTCAGCTTCAGTGGCGATTCGCCCTTCGATGATGAGCTGCTGCGACGCATGGTGCCGTTCGAGCCCGCCACGCCTTACGACAGCGAGCTGATTGCCGAGCTGCACCTGAATTTGCAGTCCAGTGGCTACTTCGAAAGTGTGCGGGTCGACGCCACACCGGCCACGGCGCAGGGCGGCGTGATGCCCATCGATGTGCAATTGACCACGCGCAAGCCGCGCACTTTTGGTGTCGGTCTGGGTTACTCCACCGACGTGGGCCCGCGTGGACGCTTCAACTGGACGCGTCACTGGCGCAATCCTCAGGGACACAGCTACGGGGTGGAAACCGAATTGTCTGCCCCACGGCAAAACATCGGCCTGTGGTATGACATGCCCGGCGATAAACCGCTGACCGACAAGTTGCGCCTGGCCGGCGGTTATCAGTATGAAGAATTGGCCGATACTGACAGCCTGAGCCGCTTGCTGACCGTCGGGCCGGAATGGCACAGCCTGCGCCCGAACGGCTGGCAGCGGGTGATTTCGCTGAAGTGGCAACATGAAGAATACCGCCTGGGCGATGACTCCGGAATCAGTACCCTGTTGATGCCGGGCATCGGTTACTCCTACTTGAACAGTGATAATCGACTCGATCCCAGCCGAGGCTATCGGGTGCAGTTTGAAGTGTCCGCAGCTCAGGAAGGCATACTCTCGGATGCCAGCCTGGTGCACGGCGAAGCGGGGTTGCGGGGCCTCACCACCTTGGCTGACCGCCACCGCCTGCTCGGACGCGTGCAGCTTGGCGGCAGCTGGACCGACGACTACACCACGGTGCCGCCCTCGCTGCGTTTCTTCGCAGGGGGTGACCAGAGCGTACGCGGCTACGACTACCAGAGCCTGTCGCCCACCAACTCCCAGGGCGATCGCGTTGGCGGCCGGTATATGTTTGCCGTCAGCGCCGAGTATCAATATGCGCTGACACCCACCTGGCGGCTGGCAACCTTCGTTGACCAGGGCAACTCCTTCAACTCGCTCGAATTCCCGTCATTGATGACCGGTGTCGGCGTCGGCATTCGCTGGGTATCGCCGGTCGGGCCGTTGCGCCTGGACCTGGCCACGCCTTTGGATGGCGAGAAGGGCGTACGCCTGCACTTTTCCATGGGACCGGAATTGTGAGGGCGGGTTTGAAATGGGGCCTGATAGGCCTGTCGAGTGTTATCGCCTTGTTGGTGCTGGCCTCGGCTGTGTTACTGGGCAGCGAGGCTGGCAGCCGCTGGCTGATGGCGCGCGTACCGGGTCTGAGCGTGCACGGTTTCGAAGGCCGGCTGGCTACCCAGTGGCGCGCCGAAGAATTGACCTGGCAACAGGGTGAGAGCCGCGTTGAGCTGGTGGCGCCGGGCTTTAATTGGTCACCACGCTGCTTGCTGCGCTTGCGTCTGTGTGTAAAGGAGTTATCGGCCGATGAGGTCACCCTCGACTTCCCTCCCGGCGAACCGACCGAAGATACCGGACCGCTGTCGCTGCCAACCCTGCGCCTGCCGCTTGCCATACAAGTGACCAATGCGCGTGTGGGCCGCCTGGTCCTCAACGGCGAAGAACAGCTGCGCGACCTGCAGCTAAACGCCCACTGGACTGAAGTTGGCCTGCGGATCGACAGCCTGCGTGTGCGGCGCGATGAGATGAGTCTGGTTCTGCAGGGACAGCTCGATCCGCAAGGAAACTGGCCACTGACGACATCCGGCACCCTGAAGCTGCCCGCACCCGATGGACGAGAGTGGTCGCTGACGCTGCAAGCCCATGGCGAGCTGCAAAAAAACCTGCAACTGATCGTCAACAGTACGGGCTACCTGCAAGGGCGGCTGGAAGGCGATGTGCAGCCGCTGGTCGAGAGCGTGCCTGCAACGCTGCGTTTACGCGCTGAGGGTTTCAAAGCGAGCGCGGCATTACCTGACACCCTGACGCTCAATCGCCTCAATCTGCAGGCGGAGGGCGATTTGCAGGCCGGCTACCGCATCAACGGTTCGGCGCGCCTGCCCGCGCAGGCAGCGCCAATAGAGCTCAGCCTGGCAGGTCGCGTCACGGCGCAGGGCGCAGACATCCAGGCACTGCGCCTGGATGCCGGCGAGCAGCAACATGTGCAACTCGAAGGCCGGCTGGAATGGCACGAGGGATTCGTTGCCGACGCGACGCTGGACTGGCAGGCATTTCCCTGGTTGCATCTGTATCCCATGGACGAGCCGCCGGTAAACCTGGAACAGATGCATGCACAGGTGCATTACCGCGATGGCAACTACCTGGGCAATTTCGATGCTCGGTTGCAGGGTCCAGCCGGGCCGTTCACCGTGTCCAGCCCGGTCAGCGGCGACCTGAGCCAGGTGCACTTCCCCTCGCTGCAGGTTCAGGCGGGGCAGGGGCGCGCCGAAGGACAATTGAGCCTGGGCTTCGCCGACGCCATCACGTGGAAAACCGCCTTGCAGCTGGAGCAGCTCGATCCGTCTTACTGGGTCGCAGAACTGCCGGGGCAGCTGGGCGGTCCGCTGCGCAGCGAAGGCCGACTGCAGGGAGAGGATCTGCAGCTGCAAGCGAACATCGAATTGCAGGGCCAGCTCCGTGGCCAATCCGCTGCGCTGCTGTTGGATGCCAACGCAGCAGGACCTTCCTGGCAGTTGCCACGTCTGGATCTGCGCCTGGGCGACAACCGCATTCAGGGGCGCGGCGGCCTGAACGGGCAGTTGCAGGGCCAAGTGAATCTGGCGCTGGGCAAGCTCAATCAGCTGTGGCCGGGTTTGCGCGGCAGCGCCAACGGACGCCTGGATCTGGCCGGCACGCGCGAAGCACCGCAAGCCAGGCTGGATCTGCAAGGCCAGCAATTGCGTCTGGATGAGCAGCGTATCGCCAGCCTGGTCCTTAAAGCTCGTCTCGATCAGCAGCAGCAAGCTCACCTCAGCCTGCAGGCGCGGGAGATCCGTTCTGGCGACACCGAGATCGGCGAGCTGACCTTGAACGGCCAAGGCAATCGTCAGGAGCAAGCTGTGGCCCTGCGTCTGGAGGGTGAACAAATTCAGGCTGAACTCAATCTGGCCGGCCAGTTGGAAGGTGATTCTGAGGGCGGCTGGAACTGGCAGGGTCAGCTCAGTGAAGCGCTGCTCGCTGCCGCCGGGCAGCGCTGGCAACTACAGCAAGCCGCACCGATCGAACGCCGCGCCGACGGTCAACTGACGCTCGGCGCCCATTGTTGGCGGTCCGGCGCGGCCAGCCTATGCGGCGAAGAGCAGCGGCTGATGCCGGATCCGCGGATTCGCTACCGCTTGCGTGATTTCCCCCTCAACAGCCTGGCGGCATGGCTGCCGGACGATTTCCAGTGGCAGGGGGAGCTCGATGCCGAGGTGGCGTTGGACCTGCCGGCCAGCGGTCCGAGTGGACGCATTCTGGTTGATGCCGGGCAGGGCCGCCTGCGCCTGCGCGACCCTGAACGCGAACAGGATCAATGGGTGGAGTTTCCCTATCGCCAGTTGCGCCTGGACAGCCAATTGAAGCCCGAACAGGTGGACGTGAACCTGCGTTTCGATGGCGGCCAACTGGGTGAACTGACGCTGCAGGCGCGTATTGACCCGCGTCAGGAGATCAAACCCCTGAGCGGTGATTTCTCCCTGCGCGGGCTAAATCTGGCTGTGGCGCGCCCCTTCGTGCCGCAGGTGGCGCGCCTGGAAGGACAGATTAATGGCAGTGGCCGCCTCGCCGGCAGCCTGCAAGCGCCGTTGGTTGAAGGCGAAGTGCGCTTGACCGACGGCCATATGTCTGGCGGCGAGCTCCCCATGGCCATTGAGGACTTGCAGGTGCAGGCGCGCATCGCGGGCCAGCAGGTGAGCCTGGATGGCAACTGGCGCAGCGGCACTCAAGGGCAGGGCCGTATCGGTGGCAGCGTTGCGTGGCAACCCACCCTGCAGGTGGATGTACGCATTCAGGGCAGCCGCCTGCCAGTGGTAATTGCTCCCTACGCCGAGCTTGAAGTGGCGCCTGACCTGCGCATCGCCATGACGGACGAAGCCTTGTCGCTGAGCGGCAAAGTGGACGTGCCCAGAGGCGCCATCACCATTCGTGAATTGCCGCCGTCGACCGTGAAATTGTCTTCGGATGTGGTGATCGTCGGCGAGGAAGCACCGGAGCAGAAGGCAGCATTACCCCTGCGCATGGATATCGACGTCGTGGTTGGCCAGGAAGAACTAAGCTTTTCGGGTTTCGGGTTAACCGCAGACGTGGCCGGTGGCATTCATATCGGCGACAACCTCGACACTCGTGGCGAGCTCAGTTTGAACCGAGGCCGTTACCGCGCCTATGGTCAGCGCCTGACCATTCGCCGGGCACGCTTGTTGTTTGTCGGTCCCATCGATCAGCCTTTCCTGGATGTCGAAGCCATTCGCCGGGTTGATGACGTGATTGCCGGGTTGAGAATCAGCGGCAGCGCCGCTGCGCCGCGCACGCAGATTTTTTCCGAGCCGGCCATGAGCCAGGAGCAGGCCCTGTCTTATTTGGTTCTCGGGCGACCGCTGGGGGGTGGTGACGACGACACGGGAGACAGCGCCTTGCTTGCTCAGGCAGCTCTGGGGCTGGGATTGGCTGGCAGTGCGGGCATCACCGGCAATATCGCCCGCCAATTGGGCATCAAGGATTTCCTGCTGGAAACTGAAGGCAGCGGTGGCAGCACCAGCGTGGTGGCCAGCGGGCGGATTTCCGATCGCCTGAGCCTGAGCTACGGGGTAGGCGTGTTCGAGCCAGTCAACACCCTGGCGCTGCGCTACCGCTTGAGCCGCCGGGTGTTTTTGGAAGCGGCCAGCGGGCTGGCCAGCTCGCTGGATATCTTCTATCGAAGGGATTTCTGATCCAGGCGGCCAACAATACTCCGGCCCGGCTTCGATCATCCGTGCGGTTACTGCTGTGGAGACCGAATGCGGCTGTTAAGCTCGTCGTCCGGATGTCTACCGGACCTGCTTAAATAGGCAGGTCAGCAATTCCCATCAAGAAGGATATATCCAATGACTCAAGTGACCATGCGTGGCAACCCCATCGAAGTTTCCGGCAACCTCCCGCAGGCTGGCCAGCAGGCGCCGGCGTTCACCCTGGTGGGCCAGGATCTTGCCGACGTCACCCTCGCCAGCTTTGCCGGCAAGCGCAAAGTGCTGAATATCTTCCCGAGCGTTGACACGCCGACCTGCGCCACCAGTGTGCGCAAATTCAACGTTGAAGCCGGCAAGTTGAGCAATACAGTCGTGCTGTGCATCTCCGCCGACCTGCCGTTCGCCCAGAAGCGCTTCTGCGCCGCCGAAGGCCTGGACAATGTGGTCAACCTGTCGACCATGCGTGGCCGCGAGTTCCTGGAAACCTACGGCGTCGCCATTGCCGAAGGTCCGATGACCGGTCTGGCTGCCCGTGCGGTGGTGGTTCTGGACGAGCAGGACAAGGTCCTGCACAGCGAACTGGTCAGCGAAATCGGCCAGGAGCCCAATTACACGTCTGCCCTGGCTGCGCTGTAAGTTCCTGCGGCCTGCGGAGTCTTCCGCAGGCCGCTTTCGCTTTCACCGCACACCGAGGATTGCAAAATGTCGCAGACCGCCTTGTTTATCAGGCACAAGACCCGTCCCGGCAAGCGTGATGAGGTACGGGCTGTATGGATGAAACACATGGCTCCCGCCATTGCAGCCAACGCCGGGCATACTGACTATTTCTACTGCTTCGATGATGCCGATCCGAACTCGATCTGTGCCTTCCAGTGCTATGCCTCGCCGGAAGCAGCAGAGGCGTTTCTGGCTCATCCCAACTATGCCGTTTACCTCGAAGCCGTCGAGCCGCTGCTAGCGGGCGCTCCCGAGGTGAGCCGGCTGACTCCGATGTGGATCAAAGAGCCTGGCTAGCCACTGCGTTCGGAAAGCCAGCGCGACCCGCACCTATTCACCCCAGTAGCAAAATCACTGCGACCCTTTAGCTGTTAGGGGTAAAGGAGCGGTAAATCTCCTTTGCTTGTCTGCCGCTTGTCCTTATCGTGCTGACTCCTTTGTTGATGATTGCCCGTCATGTCCGAGTCGAGTCTGTCTTCCTCTTCACGTTCTTTCCGCCGTTGGTGGTGGGTGCTGGTCCTTGTGGTGGCCGCCGCGTTGGTCTGGTGGTTGTGGCCGAGCAGTGGCAGCAAGGCGCCTGCCGGTCCGGGCGGCCGCTTCGGTTTCAACGGTCCGGTGCCGGTGCGGGTGGCCGAGGTCAGCCGTGGCGATTTTCCTGTCGAGCTCAAGGCGCTGGGCACTGTTACTGCTTACAACACCGCCAATGTGCGTGCCCGCGTCGGGGGTGAACTGGTCAAGGTGTTGTTTGAGGAAGGCCAGAAGGTAGAGGCCGGCGACCTGCTGGCGGTGATCGACCCACGCCCTTACCAGACTGCGCTGCGTCTCGCAGAAGGGCAGTTGCAACAGACTCGCGCGCAATTGAGAAACGCTGAAATCGATCTGTCCCGCTATCAGGGACTGTATGCCGAAGACTCCATTGCCAAGCAGACCCTGGATACCCAGCAGGCACTGGTTGCCCAGTACCAGGGGCAGATCAAGGCCAACCAGGCGGCGGTGGAAGAGGCGCACCTGAATCTGCAATTCACCGAAATCCGCGCACCCATTCCCGGGCGTCTCGGCCTGCGCCAGGTCGATATCGGCAACTTGCTGGCCAGTAATGACAGCACCGTGCTGGTGAGCATTACCCAGACCCAACCTATTGCGGTGAGTTTCACCTTGCCGGAGGGCGACGTGCCGCAAGTGCTTGAGCAATTGCGCAACGGCCGCGAGCTGCAGGTGGAAGCCTGGGATCGCAGCGAGCGCAACCTGCTGACCGAGGGGCAGTTGCACAGTCTGGACAACCAGATCGACACCGCTACCGGCACCCTGCGCCTCAAGGCACGGTTCGAAAATGCCGATCAGCGTCTGTTCCCCAATCAGTTCGTCAATGTCCGCCTGCGCGTCAGCACCCGCGAGCAGGCCTTGCTGATTCCTTCCGCCGCCTTGCAGTACGGCTCGCGCGGCACCTTCGTGTATGTGGTGGGCGAGGGCGACAAGGTACAACTGCGCGATGTGCGAGTCGGACTCAGCGACGGCGCAACCACGCTGGTGGAAAGTGGCGTCGAGCCCGGTGAGCGCCTGGTGCTGGAAGGCACCGACCGCCTGCGCAACGGTTCGGTGGTGGAGGTGATTTCCGACACCCCGGCCCAGGTAACCCATTCCGCAGCACCCAACGCATGAACATCTCGCGGTCCTTCATTCTTCGTCCGGTCGCCACCACGCTGATCATGGTGGCGATCTTCCTCAGCGGGGTGATCGCTTACCGGCTGTTGCCGGTTTCGGCCTTGCCCGAGGTGGATTACCCGACCATCCGCGTCATGACGTTGTATCCGGGCGCCAGCCCCGAGGTGATGACCAGTGCGGTGACCGCCCCGCTGGAGCGCCAGTTCGGGCAGATGCCGGGCCTTTCGCAGATGTCCTCGACCAGTTCCGGTGGCGCCTCGGTGATTACCCTGCGCTTCACGCTGGAGGTGAACCTGGACGTCGCCGAACAGGAGGTCCAGGCGGCGATCAACGCGGCCAGCAACCTGCTGCCCAACGATCTGCCGGCCCCGCCGGTGTACAACAAGGTCAACCCGGCGGATACCCCAGTAATGACGCTGGCGATCAGCTCTCCCAGCATGCCGCTGCCCCAGGTCAATGATCTGGTGGACACGCGCATGGCGCAAAAACTGGCGCAGATCAGCGGCGTCGGCCTGGTCAGCCTGGCCGGCGGGCAGCGCCCGGCGGTGCGTATCCGGGTCAATCCCGAGGCGCTGGCCGCTTACGGCCTGAACCTCTCCGATGTGCGTGCGCTGATCACCAGTTCCAACGTCAACCAGCCCAAGGGCAACTTCGACGGCCCGACGCGGGTGTCCCAATTGGATGCCAACGACCAGCTCAAATCCGTCGAGGAATACCAGCAACTGATCCTCACGTATCAGAATGGCGCCGCCTTGCGCCTCAAGGATGTGGCGACCATTCACGACGGTGCCGAGAACGAGCGCCTGGCTGCCTGGGCCAACCAGAACGCCGCGGTGTTGGTGAACATCCAACGTCAGCCGGGCGCCAACGTCATCGAGGTGGTCGATCGGATTCAGGAGCTGCTGCCGCAAATTACCGCCAGCCTGCCGGCCAATCTCGACGTCATGGTGCTTACCGACCGTACGCAGACCATCCGCGCGGCGGTCAAGGACGTGCAGTTCGAGCTGATGCTCGCCGTCGCGCTGGTGGTGCTGGTGACCTTCCTGTTCCTGCGCAAACTGTCGGCCACGGTGATCCCGTCAATTGCCGTGCCGCTGTCGCTGATCGGCACCTTCGGCTTCATGTACCTGGCCGGCTTCTCGATCAATAACCTGACGCTGATGGCCCTGACCGTGGCCGCAGGTTTCGTGGTCGATGACGCCATCGTCATGCTGGAAAACATCGCCCGTCACCTGGAGGAGGGCGAGACGCCGCTGCAGGCGGCGCTCAAGGGCGCCAAGCAAATCGGCTTTACGCTGATCTCGCTGACCTTCTCGTTGATCGCCGTGCTGATTCCGCTGCTGTTCATGGCCGATGTGGTCGGCCGGTTGTTCCGGGAATTCGCCATCACCCTGGCGGTGGCCATCCTGATTTCCCTGGTGGTGTCGCTGACCCTGACGCCAATGATGTGCGCCCTGTTTCTCAAGCATGAACGCGAGGAAGAGCAAAGCCGCTTCTACCGTGCCAGCGGCGCCTGGATCGATGGGCTGATTGCCCGTTACGACGTTGGCCTGCAGTGGGTTCTGCGTCACCAGCCGCTGACCCTGCTGATCGCCATCGCCACTCTGGGGCTGACCGTGGTGCTGTATGTAATTGTGCCCAAGGGTTTTTTCCCGGTGCAGGACACTGGTGTGATTCAGGGCATTTCCGAGGCGCCGCAAAGCATTTCCTTCCGCGCCATGAGCGAGCGCCAGCAGCGCCTGTCGGCGGTGATCCTTGAGGACCCAGCGGTGGCCAGCCTGTCTTCTTACATCGGTGTCGACGGTGATAACGCCACCTTGAACAGCGGTCGCCTGCTGATCAATCTCAAACCCCATGCCGAGCGCGACGTCACCGCCAGCCAGGTGATCGACCGCTTGCGCTCGGGTCTGGCGCAGATCCCGGGCATCGAGCTGTACCTGCAACCGGTACAGGACCTGACCATTGAAGATCGGGTCAGCCGCACGCAGTTCCAGTTCACGCTGGAGTCACCAGAAGACGAGCTACTGCGGCAATGGACGCCCCGATTGGTGGAGGCGCTGAGTCAGCAGCCGGAGCTGCGCGACGTGGCCAGCGATCTCCAGAACCGGGGCCTGCAGGTGTACCTCAACATCGACCGTGATGCGGCCGCACGCCTTGGAGTGAGCGTCACTGACATCGACAACGCGCTCTATGACGCTTTCGGTCAGCGGCAGATCTCGACCATCTATACCCAGGCCAGCCAGTACCGCGTGGTGCTGGAAACCCAGGCCGCCGATCGTCTCGGTCCGGCAGCGCTACGTCAGGTACATGTGGCCACTGCTGCGGGAGGGCAGGTGCCATTGTCCTCCCTAGCGAGCATCGAGGAGCGCGCCACGCCGCTGTTGGTCAACCATATCGGCCAATTCCCGGCGGTGACTCTGTCCTTCAACCTGGCGCCGGGCGTATCGCTGGGCGAAGCGGTGGACGTCATCGAGCGGATCGAGCAGGAGATTGGCCTGCCCGGTGGCATCGTCAGCCAGTTCCAGGGCGCGGCTGAAGCGTTTCGCGCTTCGCTATCGAGTACCTTGCTGCTGATCATCGCCGCCGTGGCAACCATGTACATCGTGCTCGGCGTACTCTACGAGAGCTATATCCACCCGATCACCATTCTGTCCACGCTACCTTCCGCTGCGGTCGGCGCCTTACTGGCCTTGCTGCTGTCCGGCAACGATCTGAGCCTGATTGCCATCATCGGCATCATCCTGCTGATTGGTATCGTCAAGAAAAACGCCATCATGATGATCGACTTCGCCCTGGAAGCCGAACGCCATCAGGGCATGGACCCGCAGGCGGCTATCCATCAGGCCGCCTTGCTGCGCTTCCGGCCGATCCTGATGACTACCTTGGCGGCCTTGTTTGGCGCTGTGCCGCTGATGCTGGCCACGGGTTCCGGTGCCGAATTACGTCAGCCGCTGGGCCTGGTTCTGGTCGGCGGCCTGTTACTCAGCCAGGTGCTCACATTGTTCACCACGCCGGTGATCTACCTGTACTTCGACCGCCTCAGCCGCCGATTCATGGGGCGCAGTGCGGCAGGGGTGGCGGTGGTATGAACTGCAAGCTTCAAGCTTCAAGCGGCAAGCTAGGGGCGAAAGCCGGATTGTCGCGCGCCTGCACCTCGGTGCTTTTGTCTTGCGGCTTGCCGCTTGCCGCTTGTGGCTGCCGCTCATGAATTTGTCAGCGCCCTTCATCGTCCGCCCGGTTGCCACGCTGTTGCTCAGTGTGGCGATCCTGCTGGTCGGTGCGTTGAGCTTCGGGTTGTTGCCGGTCTCGCCGCTGCCGCAGATGGATTTTCCGGCGATCACTGTGCAGGCCAACCTGCCCGGCGCCAGTCCGCAGATCATGGCCGCCACCGTGGCCACGCCGCTGGAACGCTCGCTGGGCGGCATCGCCGGGATCAGCGAGATGACCAGCCGCAGCAGCCAGGGCAACACGCGCATCACGATCCTTTTCGATCTGGACCGCGACATCGACGCTGCCGCCCGCGAGGTGCAGGCTGCCATCAACGCCTCGCGCAACCTGCTGCCCAGCGGCATGCGCAGCATGCCCACCTACCGCAAGATCAATCCGTCCCAGGCGCCGATCATGGTGCTGTCGCTGACCTCCAATATGCTTGGCAAGGGCGAGCTCTACGATGTCGCTTCATCGATCATCGGTCAGAAGTTGTCCCAGGTGGCCGGCGTGGGCGAGGTGCAGGTGGGCGGCAGCTCGCTGCCCGCGGTGCGCGTCGAATTGCAGCCACGGCTGCTCGACCAGTACGGCGTAGCCCTGGACGAAGTGCGCCAGACCATCAGTGCCGCCAATGCCCAGCGACCCAAGGGTGCGGTTTCGGATGATGACCGGCACTGGCAGGTTCAAGCCAACGATCAGCTCGACAAGGCCGCCGACTACCGCTCGCTGGTGATTCGTTACCAGGACGGCGCCGCCTTGCGGCTGGGCGATGTGGCTCGGGTCAGCGATGGGGTGGAGGATCGCTACAACAGCGGCTTCTACAACGACCAGGAGGCGGTGCTGGTGGTGGTCAATCGCCAGGCCGGCGCCAACATCCTGGAAACCATCGGCGCGATCAACGGGTTGCTGCCAGCGTTGCGCGAGGTCATACCCGCCAGCGTGGAGCTGGAGGTTGCCATGGAGCGCTCCTCGGTGATCCGCGCCACCCTGCACGAAGCTGAACGCACGCTGCTGATTGCCGTGGCGCTGGTGATTTTGGTGGTGTTCGCGTTTCTGGGCCGTTGGCGGGCGGCGCTGATTCCGGCGCTGGCGGTGCCGGTGTCGCTGGTCGGCAGTTTCGCCGCCATGTACCTGCTGGGTTTCTCGCTGAACAACCTGTCGCTGATGGCGTTGATCGTCGCGACGGGACTGGTGGTGGACGATGCTATCGTGGTACTTGAGAATATTTCTCGGCATATCGAGAACGGCGAAAAGCCCCTGACGGCAGCACTCAAGGGCGCGCAGGAGGTGGGTTTCACGCTGCTGGCGATGAACGCTTCGCTAGTGGCGGTCTTCCTGTCCATCCTCTTCATGGGTGGCATCGTTGAGCGACTGTTCCGCGAGTTCTCGATTACCCTGGCCGTGGCTATCCTGATTTCCCTGGTGGTGTCGCTGAGCCTGACGCCGATGCTCTGCGCGCGCTGGCTGAAACCCGCCGAAGCGAACGAGCCCGGCGCTTTGGCGCGCTTTGGCCAACGGCTGCAGGCACGGGTACTGAGTGGTTACGCGCGAAGCCTGGATTGGGCGCTGGCCCATGCCCGACTGATGCTGGTTGGTTTACTGGCGACCATTGCGTTGAACGTTTACCTGTACATCGACGTGCCCAAGACCTTCATGCCGCAGCAGGACACCGGCCAACTGGTCGGCTTTATCCGTGGCGATGATGGCCTGTCGTTCCAGGTCATGCAGCCGAAGATGGAACGCTACCGCCAGGCACTGCTGACCGATCCGGCGGTGGAAAGCGTGGCCGGCTTCATCGGCGGCAGTGGCGGGATCAATAACGCGTTCATGATCGTGCGCCTCAAGCCCATTGCCGAACGGCGCATCGGTGCCCAGCAGGTGGTCGATCGGCTGCGTAACAGCCTGCCGAAGATTCCCGGCGGGCGGATCTTCCTGATGGTCGATCAGGACCTGCAATTCGGCGGCCGTCAGGGCCGCGCCACAGACAACGAATACACCCTGCTGGCTGGCGATCTTGACGATCTGCGCACCTGGCTGCCCAGGGTGCGCGACGCATTGCGGGCGCTGCCGCAGCTCACCGACATCGACGCCAGCGAAGGCGAGGGTGCCCAGCAGATCAGCCTGGTGATCGACCGCGAAATCGCCAAGCGCCTCGGCGTGGACATGGCGATGATCACCGGGGTGCTCAATAACGCCTTCAGCCAGCGGCAGATTTCCACCATCTACGACAGCCTCAACCAGTACAGCGTGGTGATGGAGATCGACCCGCGTTATGCCCAGTACCCCGAGGCGCTGGATCAGGTCCAGCTGATTACTGCCGAGGGCGCACGGGTCCCGCTGTCCATGCTGGCCCGCTGGGAACGCAGCCTGGAAGAGGACCGGGTGCACCACCGCGGGCAGTTTGCCGCGGAAAGCATCGGCTACTCCATCGCGCCGGGCTACAGCGCCGATGAAGCCAACCTGGCGATTCAACAAGCGGTGGCGCGGGTTGGCCTGCCAACCGAGGTGCAAGGCCTGCTGGGTGGTACGGCCGGCGCCATGCAGCAGACCCAGGAGGCTCAGCCGCTGATGATTCTTGGCGCGCTGCTGGTGGTGTATATCGTGCTCGGCGTACTCTACGAGAGCTATATCCATCCGCTGACCATCCTCTCAACGCTGCCCTCGGCCGGTGTTGGTGCCTTGCTGGCCATCCAGTTGACGGGCGGGCAGTTCAGCCTTATCTCGCTGCTCGGATTGTTCCTCTTGATTGGCGTGGTCAAGAAAAACGCCATCTTGATGATCGATCTGGCGCTGGAGCTGGAGCGCACGGAAGGCCTGAGTCCCGAGGACTCGATCCGCCGCGCCTGCCTGCAGCGTTTTCGCCCCATCCTGATGACTACACTGGCCGCGATCCTCGGCGCCTTGCCGCTGCTGCTGGGCATGGCCGAAGGCGCGGAAATGCGCCAGCCACTGGGCCTGGCCATTGTTGGCGGTCTGTTGCTCAGCCAAGTGCTGACCTTGTACAGCACGCCGGTGGTTTATCTGTTCTTTGATCGCCTGCGCCACCGCTTCAACCGTCGGCGGGGTGCGCGCAGTGATGCGGCACTGGAGCGGCTGTTATGAAACTTTCCTTTCGCCGAGCCCCTAAAACTGAATCGGGTGTTATGAACGCATTTGCCCTGAGCCCCTTGTTTGTCATTGTTGCCCTGCTAACAGGCTGCGCCATCGGCCCGGATTATCAGCGTCCCGAAGTGGAAACGCCTGCGCACTTTCGTCAGGCCGAAGGTTGGAAGCCCGCCGCACCCAGCGACGCATTGGAGCGGGGTGCCTGGTGGGAGCTTTATGGCGATCCTCAACTCAATGCGCTGGTATCCCAGCTGAATGTGTCTAACCAGAACCTGGCTGTGGCTGAAGCCCAGTACCGTCAGGCGCGAGCGTTGGTGCGCGGCGCGCGGGCGGCGTTCTTTCCCATCCTGTCCGCCGGGGTTGGCGTGAGCCGCGCGTCCTCTGGCAGCCGCAGCACGCAACTTAGCGATACGCAGCTCAGAGCGGGCCCCGGGGAGGTTTTCGATGCCAACCTCGGGCTGAGCTGGGAGCTGGATGTCTGGGGTCGCCTGCGCCGGGGGCTGGAAGCCAGCCGCGCCAGCGCCGAAGCCAGCCAGGCGGACCTGGCGGCGGCGCAGCTCAGTTTGCAGGCGGAGCTGGTGCAGAACTACCTGCAACTGCGTGTGCTCGATGAGCAGAAGCGGCTACTCGACGCCACGGTCGATGCTTACCAGCGTTCGCTGCGCCTGACCGAAAACCAGTACCGCGCGGGCATCGTGCCCAAATCCGACGTGACCCAGGCGCTGACCCAGCTGAGAAGCACCCAGGCCCAAGCCGTGGACCTGGAGTGGCAGCGCGCCCAGTTGGAGCACGCCATGGCTGTGCTCACCGGTGCGCCACCCGCCGGGTTCGCCATTACTCCCAGCGAACAGATTCCGCCATTGCCGGTGATTCCTCCAGCGCTGCCTTCGCACTTGCTGGAACGACGACCCGACATTGCTTCAGCTGAGCGCGGCGTGATCGCCGCCAATGCGCAGATTGGCGTGGCGAAAGGCGCCTGGTTTCCGGACTTGAGCCTGTCGGCCAGCGGTGGCTATCGCAGCAGCAGTTTCGCCGACTGGATCAGTCTGCCGAATCGGTATTGGTCGCTGGGACCGGCATTGGCGGCACAGATTTTCGATGGAGGCTCGCGGCGTGCCGAGCTTGAGCGCAGCGAAGCGGCCTGGGAACAGACCGTTGCGCAGTATCGGCAAACGGTGCTGGATGCATTTCGTGAGGTGGAAGATGCGCTGGTGCAATTGCGCGTGCTGGAAACCGAGCAAGCATTGCAGCAGCAAGCGATGGAGGCTGCCCGCGAATCCCTGCGTCTGATCGAGAACCAGTACCGCGCCGGTACGGTGGATTTCAACAGTGTGGTCAATGTTCAGGCCAGCGCACTCAACAATGAGCGCAACAACCTGACACTTTTGGGAAGTCGGCTCAGCGCCAGCGTGCGTTTGATTGCTGCGCTGGGAGGTGGTTGGGAGAGTCGCAACCTGGCGCAAGACGAATAGTTCCGCTCCGCCTGCGGGATGAGAATGAATGGGGGCAGTGATGGCTCAGCCCTGCGGCCCGGCTTCCATGCCAGGCTGTGGCTTATTGCGGCTTGCGATTGGCCGCGCGAGCGGCCTTGATGATGTCCGTGCCGATCTGGGTCTCGAAGTGACGCCAGACGGGCTCCATTGCCTCGCGCCAGGCTTGCCGTTCGGCGCTGCTAAGTTGCAGTACCTGGCTGTAGCCGGAATGCTGGATTTTCTGGCGATAGCCGATGTTGAGCTCAGCAGCCTGCTGGTTCACGGCATAGGTCACCTCATCGATGATCCCTTCCAGTTCGACGCGGATGTGATGAGGAATTGAATACCAGAAGCGGGAGTTGCTCACCAGCATGTAGTCCAGCACGCCGTGGTTGGTTTCGATGATGTAGGGCTGCACTTCATGGAATTTCTGGCTGTAGATATTCGACCAGGGATTTTCCGCCCCTTGTACCTGACCGCTCTTGAGGGCGGTATACACGCTGGAAAACGGTAGTTTGGAAGTTTTTGCGCCGAGCTGCTGAAACTGTGCTTCCAATACGGCGGAATGTTGAATGCGGAAATTTAAGTCTCTTGCATCCTGGGGCGTGCGTAACGCACGGATGGCCGAGAGCTGTTTCATGCCGTTGTGCCAATAAGCCAGTCCGACGATATTGTGATCAGCCATTGATTGCAGTAGCTGACGCCCCTTGGCGCGACGTTGAAAACGGTCGACCGCCGCCAGGTCATCGAACAGGAAAGGCAGGTCAAACACCTGCAGTTGCGGTGTATAGGTCTCGAACTTGGCCAACGAAGGGGCGAGCAGCTGCACCCTGTTCTCGCGTAACGCCTCCATTTCGTCAGCATCGCCGTAGAGGCTGGAGTTGGCGTATACCTCGACGCGCACTTGATCGCCGAGACGTTGTTCCACCAGCTCCTTGAACAGTCTCGCGCCTTGACCCTTGGGCGTACTATCGGTCACCACATGGGCGAACTTGATGGTGATGGGCTCGGCTAGCGCGCAGGCGCTGAGCAGTGCTGCTGCTAGGCAAAGACTTATGGAAAGGCCACTTTTATTCATGAGTTCCCTTTTTATAAATAGAACCTTTAGCACGAAGACGTAACCAAAACATTACTGCAAGTCTTGTGCCGGCAATCGTGCACAACACAAGGTGCCGCCCATTCTCGGCTGTTTTACAACAAATGAATGAAGACAGGTGGTTGTAGCCGTGGCTGGCTGCGGGGGCCTGTGAGGTAGGCCGAGATGGTCACACTATGGGTACGATTTCTGAATCGCAGGACTAATAATAGGCATGCCCAAGCGACAAGTTGAGCACCTATCACGGCCCACCTTGCGGGTGCGCACGATCACAAAGAGTCAATCAAGCGATCGTGGAATCAGGAATTCAGCGGTTCCTCACTGGGCTTGACCTTGCCGCTGCCGGGTTCGCAGGGATGGCTTTCATCCATGGGTTCATGGCTGGGCGAATGCCCATAGTCACTGGGCGTGTCATAGACGATGGGGTCCGGCTGGGGAATATCGGGATGGATAGTCATGATCATCTCCCGGCAGGTTGGGGCGGTCTCCATCACAATGGAGAGAGTCAGTGTGAGGAAGTTCCGGGAGTGTTGATCAGTGGTGATCGCGGGGATAAACGACACGAGCGTCAATCAGAACAGAACGACCGCCCAGATCAACGCGATCAGCGACAATGATAGAAACTGCGCGCCGCTGCCCATGTCCTTGGCGCGCTTGGCCAGCGGGTGGATATCCAGGGACACACGGTCCACTGTCGCCTCGATGGCCGAATTGAGAATCTCCACGATCAGGCCAAGAAACACCACAGCGATCAATATCGCCCGTTCTGCCTTGCTGACGTCCAGGTAGAAGGCCACGGGGATCAGAATCAGGTTGAGCATGATCAATTGTCGAAATGCTGCTTCGCCGGTGAACGCTGCCTTGAGTCCGGCCATCGAGTAACCCGTCGCTTTCAGAATGCGGGCCATGCCCGTTTGCCCCTTCAGGCTTTCGGCGCTGGGGGTTATTCCAGTATCCAATGGCTGTTTCATAGTGTTCTCCATAAGGCGGCATCTAAAAAGGCGCGCAGTTTAGCGTTTGATCGTCGGTGAGGCACCTGGCGAAGATGGCAATAAGACAACCATGCTCGATCCCCAGGCGGGTTAGCCACGATCGCACTACGTAAGAAGGGAAAGCGAAAAGGAAAGACTGCCTGGCGCAGGCAAAAGCTCAGACGAAGAATAGCTCCCAATGCAGCTGTAACTGCTCGCGTTCATTGGTGTTGCGGTCGACGGTCTTGGGGGCCAGACAATGACTGGCCTGGGAATTCATGGCATGCCGTTTGCGCGCCAAGGCCGTAATGTCGAGTGCCAGCTTGCGGGCCCGCCACCAGGGAATACGCGGATCATCCACTGACGTGCCGCGCCATGCGTTGAGCGGCATTTCCACTTGCTGGGCGCCGAGCAACACCGTACAGCTTTGTGCGACCCGGCCAACCGCTTCATGGTCTGCGCTTCCGTCGCTACGCCAGGGTGAGAACACCACATCATTGGGGCGCAGGTGGCGCATCAGGAAATCCAGCAGGGCGTTTTCTTGGTTTTCGATGTCGCCGGCCTGAAAACGGCCGCGTATGGTTTTCAACTGGACCAGCGGAATGCCAAGACGGCGTAACGAGTCCGTGCTTTCCATTGCACAGGCCACGCTGTGTCCTTCAGGCGAGGACTGCCTGCTTGGCGCAGCCTGGCCATCGGTGATGGAAATCAGCTGCAAGGCATGACCGCGATGGCTGAGAAGCTGCAAAAGCCCGCCGCAGGCCAGCACTTCATCGCCTGGGTGAGCCGCTAGGATCACTGCGCGTCGGCCGGGGGGCACCAGTGCATCGATATTAACGTCTTCAATCAGGGCAAGTTGACGGCATGGGCCGCCCAGCCGGGGTTGCATCTCACTGGCAGTCTTCGCGTCCATATCCCTACGGCCTCATGCAAGCAGTTTTTGAGAATGGCGTGTGACGCACCGCGTAATGAAACTGTGCTTCAGCCATCCTTTACTTAACGGCAGAACAGGGTTTTCCTTAACCCAGGCTGCACAATGAAATCGACACAATGTTCAGGCATTGGGTGCTGAATGAAGTTCAATGCACGCCAAGGCGGTGCCAAAGGTTGTGGGCGGGGTATCAAAAAGGTCAGTGCGAAGAATCGCCGAGGAACTTGTGCAAGAATTGGCGGGTGCGTGCGTGCTGCGGAGAGGCGAACAGGGCTTTGGCTTCGCCTTGCTCGACGATGACACCCTGGTCGATGAAGATCACCCGGTTGGCCACGTCGCGGGCAAAGTTCATCTCATGGGTGACGATCACCATGGTGCGTTTTTCAGCAGCCAGGTCGCGAATGGTCGCCAGCACTTCGCCGACCAGTTCCGGGTCCAGCGCTGAGGTGGGCTCATCGAACAGAATCACATCGGGTTGCATGGCCAGCGCACGGGCGATAGCGACGCGCTGCTGCTGCCCACCGGAAAGGCTCCTCGGGTAGGCGTCTTCCTTGCCCGCCAGGCCGACTTTTGCCAACAACTGACGGGCGCGTTCAAGAACGCTGCTGCGTGGTTCTTTCTTGACGACCAGCGGGCCTTCCATGATGTTTTCCAGCGCGGTGCGGTGCGGGAACAGGTTGAAGTTCTGAAAGACGAAACCGACATGCTGGCGCAGCGTGCGGATCCGTTCTTTCTGACGGTGGAGAGGTCGGTTGGCATCGATCTGAATGCTTCCTACCCGAATACTGCCGCCATCGGGTACTTCCAGCAGATTCAGGCAGCGCAGCAGCGTCGTCTTGCCCGAGCCACTGGGGCCAATGATCGCGATCACCTCACCAGCCGCCACCTTAAGGTCGATGCCCTTGAGTACCTGCTGCCCCTTGAAGCTCTTGCTCAGTCCATGCACGTCGATCATGGCGTCAGGTATCCCGACTGTGCCGGTTGACCCGGGCTTCCAGGCGGTTCTGCACGCTGGATAGACAGGTGGCGAGCACCCAGTAGATCACGGCGGCAGCCAGGTACATGGTGAAAATTTCGAAGGTGCGCGCGGTGATCAGTTGCGCCTGACGAAACAGCTCCGGCACCTGGATGGTGGCGGCCAGAGAGGTATCTTTCACCAGGGAGATGAAGCTGTTGCCCAGCGGGGGCAAGGCAGTGCGCGCGGCTTGAGGCAGGATTGCCCGGCGCAGGGTCTGTGCCGGGGTCATGCCGATGCTGGCTGCCGCTTCCCACTGGCCTCGATCGATCGAGGCGATGGCGCCGCGCAGAATCTCGGAGATATACGCAGCCATATTCAGAGAAAAACCGATCAAGGCCGAGGGGAGGGGATCGAGTTGCAGGCCCAATTGCGGCAACCCGTAATAGATCATGAACAGCTGCACCAATAACGGCGTGCCGCGAATGAACGACACGTAGATGCGGGAAGTCCACGCCAGGGCCTTGAAGCGCGACAGGCGCATCAAGGCCAGGACAAAACCGAGGAGTAACCCTAAGAACATGCCGCCGAGGCTGAGAAACACGGTGTAGCCAGCGCCCCGAAGCAGAAAGGGCGCTGAATCCCAGACCAGCTGCAACGGCTCGATCATTGCGTGACGTCAGCGTCGAACCACTTCTTCGACAAGGTCGCCAGGGTGCCATTGGCGCGCAAGGTGTCGATGGCTTGGTTGAGTGCGGCCAGCAATTCCGGCTCGCCTTTGCGCAGGGCAATCCCGGCTTCCTGCCGTGCGAAGGGTTCGCCAGTTATGGCCAAGTCGCCGCGGGTCTGCTTGATCAGCTCGAACGCGGCCAGGCGGTCGATGAGAATGACATCGATACGGCCGACCCGCAGGTCCTGGTACTTGGTGGGGTCATCGTCATAGGTGCGGACATCGGCTTGCGGGACGTTTTCCCGCAGCCACTGTTCATAGTTGGTGCCCAGGCCGACGCCGACCTTCTTGCCGGCCAGATCCTGCGGCGAGGCGAATTGTGCTTCTTGCCCCTTGCGCACCAGCGCCTGCACCCCGGAAACCGTATAGGGCGTGGAGAAATCGTATTTCTGCTTGCGCTCCTCGCTGATGGTGACCTGGTTGATCACCACATCCAGTCGTTTGGATTCCAGCGCCGCAAGGATGCCATCCCATTTGGTCGGCTGCAGTTGCGCCTCCACACCCAGTTCCTTGGCCAGTGCTCGGGCGAATTCGACTTCGAAACCATCCAGCTGGCCATTGGCATCCTGAAAGCTGAACGGCGGGTAGGTGCCTTCCAGGCCCACGCGGATCTGGCCGTTGGCCTGGATCTGCTTGAGCAGTTCGCCGGCGCTGGCCTGGCCGGCGAAGCCGGTGGCAAGTAGCAGGACGAGAAAAAAATCGCGAAACAGGGTCAGGTTCATGGCGCACTCCATCCAAAGGAAGTCAGTCGAGTACTGCGGGGTGATAGGCGAACAGCGCAGGGGCACCGCCGGTGTGCAGGAACAGCAACGGGCCGTCAGCGAAGCGCTGCAGGCCGATGCCATCCAACAGTCCGTCCATGGCCTTGCCGGTATACACGGGGTCGAGCAGGACGCCCTCCATACCTGCCAGCAGGCGGATTGCGGCCCACGTGGCCTCGTTAGGCTCACCGTAGCGCGGGATGAAATAGTCGTCCCAGAGTGTTACCTGGCAACGGGCCGGCAGCTCGACGCCCAGCAGGGCGGCGCAGCGTTCCAGCAGGCTTTGCACCTTGGGTTGCTGCTCTTCGGTGCGTCGCGACACGGTAACGCCGATGACCGGCAGCTGCGGAAACGTATAAGCCAGCGCCAGGGCCAGGCCGGCATGGGTACCGGCACTACCGGAGGCCAGCACCAGGGCGGCAAACGACTGGCCACTGGCAGCGATCTGTGCGGCGAGTTCCAATCCGGCGCGGACATAGCCCAGGGCGCCCAGCGCATTGGAGCCGCCCACCGGGATCACATAGGGGCGCTTGCCATTGCTGCGCAGCCGTTCGGCGAGGGTGTGCAATTGCGCGTCGGGCTGATCCAGCATAACTACTGGCTCGACCTGGGCATTGAATAGGTCGAGCAGCAAACGATTGCCATTGGTCAAATAGTTGTGGTCAGCGCTGTCGATCGGGTTTTCCACCAGCGCCGTGCAACTCAGCCCCAGTCGGGCGGCCAGCGCGGCTGTCTGGCGGACATGATTGGACTGAATGGCGCCGGCGGTGACCAGGGTATCCGCGCCGGCGCGCAGTGCATCGGCGGCCAGGTATTCCAGTTTACGTACCTTGTTGCCGCCCATGGCCAGCGGCGTCAGATCATCGCGCTTGATCCAGATATCGCGCCCCATGTGAGTGGATAAGCGTTCGAGTTTTTCCAGCGGGGTGGCCACTCGAATCAGATCCAGACGGGTGAAGCGGCTCAGGTGAGCATCAAGTGAAGACATGGGAAAGTCCATCAGCGCCGATGCCTTTGAATATAGGCAGGCACTGGCGAACCTGCTTGCAGCCAATCGACGAACAAAGCGGGGGTTGTCAGGGTCCGTAAACTAAGCGGCGGGAATGCTGCCGACCTGACCATGCCCTCGGTTCGCAGGGCGATTCGACTGCTTCATCAGGAGGCGTCCATGGCACAAACGCAACGGCGCTTGGTGCTGACCTATTCACCCAACCCCCAGGCGCCCCGGCATGGGGTGGAAACCCAACAGACCCTTGCGCGCTGGTTGGCGGATATCCAGGGACTCGAATACGGCGGCCGTTACGACCCCCAGCAACATGCAGGCCGCCCCTGCTATCTGGTGCCCAGCCGCTGCATCGTCGGCCGCGAGCAAGCGCGTGAAATGAATGTGCAAGGGCCAGACGATCTGTTCGGTGGTTATGTAGATCATGCTTTCATTGCCACCAAGGCAATTACCCATCCGCTGGTGTCGGAGGATGCTGTCGCCCCCACGGGCTGGGTGCCGGGCTTTGCCGAGCAGATTGCCGGGTTGGTCCTCAGGGGCTTTACCGTGTTTTCGCCACAGGATGCAGAACGTGCCGCCCGCACACTGCTGGCGACGGGCCCGTTGCGCTTCAAACCTGTACAGGCCAGTGGCGGGCGTGACCAGCGCGTGTTCAAAGACCTGCATTCCTTCCAGCCTTTTATCGGCGCTCCGGACGTGGCGGCGCGCTTCAGTGAAGGTGTCGTGCTGGAAGAGGAGCTGAGCGATGTCAGCACCCACAGCGTTGGCCAAATCCGCGTGGGCGAGCATCTGCTCAGTTATTTCGGTACTCAGCACCTAACCGAAGATGGCCGGGGGGCTCAGATGTATGGCGGCTCGGATCTGGTAGTGGTGCGCGGGGATTACCCGCGTTTGCTGCAACTGGACCTGGCCGGCCAGGTGCAACAGAGCATTGAGCAGGCCAGAGCTTTCGATGCCGCAGTCAGTGCAGCCTTCCCGTCATTCTTCGCCTCGCGACGCAACTACGACCTGATTCGCGGCACCGATGCCCGCGGCGAGACACGCAACGCAGTGCTCGAGCAGTCCTGGCGACTGGGCGGGGCCAGCAGTGCGGAAGTGGGTGCCCTGCAGGCATTCATCGATAATCCGTTGCTGCAAGTGGTGCGCGCCTCCTCGTTCGAAATCTTTCATGACAAGGTGCTGCCAGCCAACGCCATCGAGGTGTTTCGCGGACACGACGAGGAATTGGGCTTCCTGATCAAATACGCAATGGTTGAACCCTATGACGGCGAGAACTGAGAAAACCCGTATCGAAATCGATAACGAACACATGGACGCGACCTTCCTGAGCCCCAAGGCCAAGGTGCCGGGGGTGCTGTTCGTGCACGGCTGGGGAGGGAGTCAGCAGCGTGACCTGATCCGCGCCAAAGGAATTGCCGGGCTGGGCTGTGTGTGCCTGACGTTCGATTTGCGCGGCCATGCGGGAGCCGAGGCGCGACTGGGACAGGTCTCGCGCGAGGACAATCTGCGCGATTTGCTGGCCGCCTATGACCGACTGCTTGCTCATCCGGCCATCGACACGGAGGCGGTGGCCGTAGTCGGCACCAGCTACGGCGGTTACCTGGCCGCGATCCTCACCAGCCTGCGGCCAGTCAAATGGCTGGCGTTGCGCGTGCCGGCGATCTATCGCGATAGCCAGTGGCAGACGCCCAAGCGGGAATTGGACAAAGCCGACCTGGCGCGTTATCGCAGCCGTCTGATTCCGGTGGAAGACAACCGCGCCTTGCGGGCCTGTGCGGAATTTCGCGGCGATGTGCTGATTGTCGAGTCCGAGCATGACGAGCATGTACCCCACGCAACGATCATGAGTTACCGGGCGGCTTTCCAGAGCACGCATTCATTGACGCACCGGATTATCGACGGCGCGGATCACTCGCTGAGCGAAGACGTGTCTAGAGAGGCCTATACCACGCTGCTGGTGGACTGGGTGACCGAGATGGTGGTGGGCGAACGGCTGAGTCTGATCCAGGCGCCCTGAAGCGGATTGTGCACCGCCAGTCCTGAAAACTGAATTCCGCACCCGTTCGGGCAGTCAAGAAATGGAACCCCTACCAAGACCATACCGGGAGAGACGTTTCGTATGATCACTACTGAAAATGCTAAAGAAGTCATTTCCGTACTCAACGACCTGATTGAGACCAGCAAGGATGGTGAGGCCGGTTTTAAAGTGTGTGCCGAAGATGTGCAACGGGCGGACCTGAAAACGCTGTTCAATAATCGCGCCCGGGATTGCGCCGCCGCGGCGGCAGAGTTGCAGGGTTTGGTCCGTCAGTTGGGCGGTGATCCGGAAAGCAGTACCAGTGTCGCAGGCGATCTGCATCGGCGCTGGGTTGACCTCAAGTCACTGGTCACCGGCAAGGATGAAGAGGCGATCCTCAACGAATGCGAGCGTGGCGAGGATGTCGCCAAGAAAAGCTACCGCAATGCCCTGGACAAAACGCTGCCTGCGGAGATTCGTGCCGTGGTCCAGCGCCAGTACGACGGCGTGCTGCGCAATCACGATCAGATCAAGGCATTGCGTGACGCTGCTCGCGCTCGCAGTTGATAGACCACTCAGCAAAGAAGGCCGTCGCGCGGATTCCGCTCGGCGGCTTTTGCATTACGAATAAGGAATGATCGATATCTTGCCGTTCTTTTCCAGAATGGCGTACTTGATCTGATCCATCCGTTCCAATCCCTGACCCTGGCGAGCAGCCTGCAAAATGTCCGCTTCCTGCAGACGCGCTTCAGCAATCCGTCCCCTCATGGGTTTCCCGTCCTCAACAATGATGGTCGCCGCGCCATCCAGTAATAAATCGATTTTGCGACTGCGTAACTTGAGCAAGGACAATCCGACATCAATAGCGATCAGCGTGACGATCACCACAATGGCGTTGGTGAGCGAAAAATCGTCGCCCAGCAAGGCTTGCTGGGTCGCCTCGCCAATGATCAACAATAGAATCAGATCGAACGAGGTAATTTCCGCCAGCGATCGCCGTCCAGCCACGCGGAACAGGATCAGCAGGGCAAAATAGATGGCAGCGGCTCGCAATACGGCATCCATGCAGCGTCCTCCTCACGGGTAGATGAATTGGAAAAACTCCACCGTCTGCTCGTTCAGGCGAACGCTTTGCCGAATGCTGCCCAGCCCCTCGGGGCGCAATGCCAGATAAAATTTCAGGGCACCCTGGGTGTCGGCACGGCTCTCCAACAACAAACCGCCTTGCTGCGTGGAGCTGTGTAGTGGTTCGGGATAGATACCTTCCAGTGTGAAGTTTTCGAGCAGTTGCGGTGAGAACCGCACAGCGGCGCTGCTTGACGGTGCGACATGCACGGTAACGACCAATTGGCCGTGCGCCCCATGGCGCTGAAACCGCTGGTACTCGACCCGCAACGCGCCATCGGCAGTGCTGACGTGACCGGTACTCAGTGGCCCCTTGGAGAACAACCCGAGCAGGGTAAGCAGCACGATGAGGACCAGCAAGAACCACCCGATGCGCTCAAAACGCCAGCTCTTGCGCTGAAAGGCTATTTCATCGTTGATCGGATAATTGCGCGAAACGAACTCGTCGGGTGGCGAGGCACTGGCTCGCTGCTCGGGTTGTTTCATGGCAACAGAATGACCTTGCGGCATTCGTTCTGATGCTTGTCGAACATTTCATAGCCTTCGGCGGCGTCTTCCAACGCCAGGCGATGGGAGATGATCGCATGGGGGGCCAGTCGGCCTTGCTCGATGTGTTCAAGCAATTCCGGCAACAGCGCCTGTACGTGGGTTTGCCCCATCTTGAAGGTCAGGCCCTTGTCGAAGGCATCACCGAACAGGAACCCATGCAGGTAACCCGCATACACCCCAGGAACACTCACGGTGCCGCCACGTCGTACGGCGGCAATGCATTGACGAAGCACCTTGCCCACACTGGTTTCGATCTTCAGCGTGGACAAAACCGTTTCGGTGGTGCTGCCCTTGGCCTCGAAGCCGACGGCATCAATGGCGGCATCGACACCGCGCTGCCCGGCAGTTTGTCCGATGATAGTCGCTGCAGGGTCGTCGTCATCGGCAAAGTTGACAGGGATTACGCCATAAGCGTCACGGGCGAACTCGAGTCGATGGGCAAACTGATCGACCATGAAAATCTGCTCGGCGCCCACCAGGCGCGCGCAGGCGGCGCTCATCAAGCCCACCGGGCCCGCCCCGTAGATAGCGACACTGGAGCCGGGACCTATTCCGGCATTGAGCACGGCTTGATAACCGGTGGGGAGGATATCGGTAAGGAACAGAACATGTTCATCCGGCAGGGCCGTGGGGACCTTGAACGGCCCGGTGTTGGCCTTCGGCACCCGCACAAACTCCGCTTGCCCACCTGGTATTCCGCCGTACAAGTGGCTGTAACCAAACAAAGCGGCTCCGGGTGGGATCTGCTTTTTATTGAGGATCGCACCACGCCCTGGGTTAGTGGTTTCGCAGGAGGCATAAAGATTCAGCTGACAGAAAAAACAGTCACCGCAGGCAATCACGAAAGGCACGATGACCCGATCGCCGGTTTTCAAGGCTGACACAGCGCTGCCAGTTTCTTCGACGATGCCCATGAACTCATGGCCGAAGATATCGCCGTCCCGGGTTTCGGGAATCTTGCCGTGAAAGAGGTGCAAGTCAGAACCGCAGATCGCCGTGGCGGTAACCCGAAGAATAATATCGTCCGCCTGCAGCAGTTTGGGATCGGGAACATCTTCGACCCGGACATCGCGGGCGCCGTGATAGGTCAATGCTCGCATTAGGTTTCTCCGCGTGAGGGAACATTTATCCCTGCTCTAGATCCTTTCTGATGGGGCACTCACACGGGCTGCAGGTTCGCAAAGAAGGATCAGCGGTAATGCCCAGACGAAAAAAAGCGCCCGGCTAGGCGCTTTTGTCAGAACTAAAGAGCTTTAAAGTAAGGTAAATGCAGTTTTTTTCGAAAATAACCAATCTGACTCTGTTGTAGCGGCCCTTGCTGGACAAATAGATCGCGACGCATTCGCTCGAGTACATCATTAATAAGAACCGGGGATTTAAGCTCCGCAGCGGTGATGACCCTATGTAGTACGTGACAGCCGTCCGTGCGGCGGCTCAAGGATAATACCAAGGCTGAATCGGGCCGGAATTCGCTTTTTATCGTGTAATCCTTGGCGAGTTCCTTGATCAGGTAATCGACGGGACTCTCTGATGCGCTCATCTCATCCGTTCCTGATGTGGGTTGAGATCCCTTCAGTACAAGCACTATTCGTTCCAATTCGCGAGCCATGCAAGTACCTGATTTAACAGGGTGAATGTTAAATCGATACTTGCATTTTGCACGGTGGGCCCTTGGCAAGGTTTGCGCTTTGCAAGCCGACAGGCCGGTGTGGCAGGTGGCCGAGTAATGGCCAGCCTGCCACTCCGCTTAATTACCGGTGGCCAGTTTTTTGGCCATTTCCAAATGCTCTTTCAGTTCGGGAAGTCGATCTTCGGCAAACTTCTGCACATCGCTATCATTGCTGCCTTGTGATGCACGCGTAAAGAGTTCAATCACCTGTTCATGGGCTTTGACTTGATTGTTGGCGTAGGCTTGATCAAAGGATTCACCTTCGCGCATTTCCAGGATCATCGCCTTGGCCTTGTTCATCAGGTCCGCTTCGCTGGCTACCTCCAATTGCTTGTTCATAGCCAGCTCTTTCAAATCTTCATTGGCCTTGGTGTGATCTTTGATCATTTGTTCCGCAAAGTTGTGCACTTCAGGCGACTGGCTCTTTTGCAGGGCCATTCGGGCCGATTCAATTTCGGCCACACCAGCAGCAGATGCCTGATCGACGAAATCTTGGGCGCGAATTTCATCCGCCGCCCAAGCAGCCGGAACCGCGGCGATCAGTGCTGTGAAAAAAAACGAGCGGAGCAGCGTGGTAATAGGCATCGATCGATCTCCTGTAGATGAAGGGTGTGCGCCATGCAACTCATGCAACTAAGGTGCAGCAGCGCGCTGGCTCCTTTAAAGGACTCGTCTTTATCGGGGAGGGTTCAGAAAAACATGCAGACGGCACGTTTTCAGCCGTTTGGAAGAACTCTGGAACTCGTACATAAATCTCCATTCCATTGGTATACGCCTGCACTTACCCAAGCGTTTAGTAGGAGGATTAACACCATGGCTGAATCCAAGTGCGCCTGCCCCGGTTGCACCTGTGACGTTTCGGGAAATGCGGTCAGCCGGGACGGCCAGCAGTTTTGCAGCCAGGCCTGCGCTGACCGCCATCCGAACGGAGCGCCGTGCCCCAGCGGTAACTGCCACTGCGAAACCAGTGTGCAAGCGCCCACGGCGGGGCTTTGACATCCCGTGAGCACAGCGCCGCCGCTTGGCGGCGCATGTCATTCGCGTCCGCGCCATTAATCCAAAGGCCAGAACCAAGCAAGCCCCGCCGGGTCTGCTTTAAACAAACCGGATCAGCCCAAGGATGCCACCATGAATGCCCTCGACCTGCTCAAACAAGATCACGAAACAGTTCGCGAGCTGCTTGATCGTCTTGAAAAAACCACTGAGCGCGCGGTAAAAAGTCGCGCGGAAATGCTGCAGAAACTGCAGCTCGAATTACAGATACACACCACCCTCGAAGAGGAAATCTTCTACCCAGCCTACACCCAGGCGGGAGGCAAGGAAGAGGCGGTCATGGCGGCCGAAGCCAAGGAGGAGCATCGCACGGTCGACTCCCTGGTGCTCCCAGATCTGCTGAATACCGACCCGGGCAGCATTCCGTTCACCGGGCGGCTCAAGGTGCTCAAGGAGTTGCTGGAGCACCACATTGAAGAGGAGGAAGGGGAGCTGTTCCCGCAAGCCCAGAAACTCTTCGATAAAGCCCGTCTGGATGAGTTGGGTCTGGAGATGAAAAGCCGCAAGGACGAACTCAAGAAAACCCTCGCCGCCCAAGAGGCCTGACGTAGGTCCGTACTTTAAACGGCCTGTTATGGCTCGCTGCTGGTGTCTTCCGCCAGCAGCGATTGAGCTTCGCTCAACCAGCCCAGCAGCGCGCCATCGCCAACCGCTAAAGCGCCAGGCGCGCCAACTTTATCCTTGGACAGCGCTTGGGACGCTCGGGATAGAAGCGCACTCAACGTCTGCAAGCGCTGTCGCTGCGCAGCGTGGCGCTGGTAAAACTCAAGGCGCTCATCGTGCAGCATGGCTTGGGCTGTCGCCATGGCCTGTTGCTGTTCAGCATATCTGCTGTCCAGACGCTGGGTTTCGACCTCTTGGGCCTCAAGGCGCGCCTGCAATACCTGATTACCTGTCAGAGCCTGGGTGAGTTGTTCCTTCAACTCCGCCATTTCCGTTGTCTGGCGTTGTAAAGCGTCCTGCCGGGCATGATTTTCACGGCGCAATTGCCCTGATTCGCTGGTCAGGCGTTCGTTGTCGCGATTCAGGCGCGTCAGTTCGTCCTGCTTGACGATCAAGGTCTGTTGCAACTGACGCATTTCCATCTGCAAGTGCTGGACCTCGGCGGCATGGCGGCGCTCTTCCTGTTCGCGCTGCTCCTTGCTGGCCTCGCGGTAATGTTGCAGGGCATCGCGGGCATGCTGATGCTTTTCTTCCAGGGAGCGAATGTGCTCATCCCGTTCCAGCACGCGTGTTTGCAGGTCCTGGCAGGCTTGCAGGGCGCGTGCATTGTCCACTTGCAGGCGCTGAAATTCCTCACGCGTGTGTTGGTGGGCAAGCTGTTCCGCCTGCAACTGTGCCGTCAGCGCTTCGCATTCGGCGCCGAGTTGCTGAATACGTTGTTCCGCCTCCTGCAAGCGTTGCTGCCAGGCCAGACGATCCCGGGCCAGCTCTGCGCGCTCATCACTCACGGTTTCCTGCGCCTGCTCGGCTAACTGTTCGGCCAGTTGGTTGACCAAGCCGGCAAGCTGCTCATTCAACGGCTGGTCGGTGCGCAATGCAGTGGCTGGCTGGTTGTCCAGCTCCTTCAGATAGCGATGAATGGTGGTTTTCGAGCCGGTATTACCCAGCTCGACACGTATCGCGTCGATGCTCGGATGCTCGCCGCGATCGAGCAGGGCCTGACGGGCTCGCTGCACGTTCGCTTTGTTGATGCCACCTCGGGCCATGCTTCGCTCCTACTATTTAGTACTGAATTACATACCACGTAATTACATACTAATACGGATATAATTTCATCTCATATTTTGTTATTTGTGAGATAGAATAACGGCGCATTATCCCGTGTCATCACGCAAATCGGTGTCTGTGGGATGCAATTCAGTACGCCTGGGCAGGCGGGAGTAGACCATGAGCGATATCGAGCGCTATCTGCAGGCGAGTACGCGGGAGAACACGCGGCGTAGCTATCAGTCGGCCATTGAGCATTTCGAAGTGAGCTGGGGCGGCTTTCTGCCGGCCACCAGCGAGAGCGTCGCGCGCTACCTGGCTGCCCATGCGCAGACGCTTTCGCTGAACACGCTCAAGCAACGCCTGGCGGCTTTGGCGCAATGGCATGTCAGTCAGGGCTTTCCCGATCCGACCAAAGCGCCGCTGGTGCGCCAGGTGCTGAAAGGTATCCGTACCTTGCATCCAGCCCAGGAAAAACAGGCGGCGCCGTTGCAGTTGCAGCATCTGCAGCAAACCGTCGCCTGGCTGGAACAGGAGGCGGACGACGCCCTGAACGCAGGAAACAGCGCGCGGCTGTTGCGCAGCAGGCGCGATGCGGCGTTAGTGTTGCTGGGTTTTTGGCGGGGGTTTCGCAGCGATGAGCTGTGTCGCCTGCAAATTGAACACATTCAGGCCGAGGCGGGGAGTGGCATGACGCTCTACCTGCCGTTCAGTAAAGGTGACCGGCAAAATCTCGGCACCACCTACCAGGCGCCGGCGTTGAAACAGTTGTGCCCGGTGCAGGCCTATCTGTCCTGGATTGGTGTCGCGGGGATCAGTCAGGGCGCGGTGTTCCGGCGCATCAGCCGTTGGGGGCATTTGGGCGAGGAGGGGTTGCACCCCGGCAGCATGATCGCGCTGCTGCGGCAGATCTTGCAGCGCGCCGGCGTGCCGGCCGAGCTGTACACCAGCCACTCGTTGCGTCGCGGCTTCGCGACCTGGGCGACCGCCAATGGCTGGGACCTAAAAACCCTGATGACCTATATCGGCTGGAAGGACATGAAATCGGCGATGCGTTATGTCGACCCGGCCATCTCCTTCGGCGGTCTGGCGGCGAAGGCGCCCTTGTTGAACGCTGAACACTTGCCAGCACTCGCGAGGGATAAGTAAGAGGACGGGCGACTTGTCGCGACGTTTCAATCAGCGCTGAAGCGCCTCGATCAGCTCCTGCTTGCGCATGGTGGAACGGCCGGGAATATTCTTGGCGCGGGCTTTTTCCAGCAGCTGCGCCTTGGTCTGCTCTTCCAGGCTGGCGGACTTGGAGCGGGGCACGCCGTGCTTGGTGGCCACCGCGCGACGCGCTGATTGCTGGCGATCCTGAGTCTTGGCTGTCGACGACTTCTTCTGACCAGAGCCACCCTTGCGCTCACCGCCACCGGACTGCTTATTGACCGTCGCCCAGGCGCGCGCCTCGGCTTCATCCTCCGAAACGCCCTTTTCCTTGTAGCTGTCCTCGATATGCTCGGCCTTGCGCTTTTGCTTGTCGGTGTATTTCTCTTTGCTTCCGCGAGGCATGGCGGCACTCTCCATAAAACCCACACAAAAATGCACAGCGTCATCCATGTGGAGCGGCGGGCCAGGAATTGGTTCGAGGGAACTCCCGCCCGCTCGCGGCAGCCTCACGCTTAGTCATCCAGTAGGCATCACGGCATGAAGGTGCTCAATGCCACGACTAGAGAGAGGCGTCCTCATGTCCCGGCCAGAATGTTCCAGTCTCGAGAGTGTCGCGGTGTTCCGCGAGCGCATTCTGTCAAAACTCAAATATGCGACCGGCAAGGACCTCACCTCGGCCTGCAAGCATGACTGGTTTGAAGCCGTGGCCCTGGCAACCCGTGATTACCTGGTGGACAACTGGGAGGACTCGGCGTTGCAGATCGACCGCAGCGAGCAAAAGCGCGTCTATTACCTGTCGCTGGAGTTCCTCATCGGCCGGCTGCTGATCGATAACCTGAGCAATCTGGGTCTGATGGAAACCGCCCGCGAGGCGTTGGCCGAGCTGAATGTCGATTTGCAGGACATCAGCGAATTGGAGCCGGATGCCGCGCTGGGTAACGGCGGCCTGGGGCGCCTGGCGGCGTGTTTCATGGAGAGTATGGCGACCCTTGGCGTGGCCGCCCATGGCTACGGCATTCGTTACGAGCATGGCTTGTTCCGCCAGGTGATCATCGACGGCTGGCAGCACGAGCACACCGAAACCTGGCTGGATTTTGGCAATCCCTGGGAGTTTGAACGTTCGGAGGCCGGCTATACCATCGGCTTCGGGGGCAGTGTCAGCACGGTTCAAGCTGCCAGTCACGGCCTCGGCCGGCAAAGCTGGCAGCCCACCGAAACGGTGCGGGCCATTGCCTACGACACGCCCATCATCGGCTGGAAGCGCGCCAGCGTGAACACATTGCGTTTATGGCGATCGCGGGCGGAACGCTTTTTACAGCTGGAGCGTTTCAACGCTGGGGATCACCTCGGTGCCGTGGCCGAGGCGGTCAAGGCCGAAAGCATTTCCCGGGTCCTGTACCCTGCGGATATCACTGAGGCCGGCCAGGAATTGCGCCTGCGCCAGGAATACTTTTTTGTTTCCGCCTCGCTGCAGGACTTGCTGCACCGGCATGTCAAACACCATGACATCCAGCGCCTGCCCGACATGGTGGCGATTCAGCTCAACGATACCCATCCAGCCATCGCCGTAGCCGAGTTGATGCGCCTGCTAGTGGATGAGCATGGGCTGGCCTGGGAGCAGGCCTGGCAACTGACTGTAGCCACCCTGGCCTATACCAATCACACCTTGTTGCCCGAGGCGCTGGAGTCCTGGCCGGTCTCGTTGATGGAGCGCCTGTTGCCACGACACATGCAGATCATCTATCTGATCAACGCGCACCACATCGACATGTTGCGCGCCAAGGACATTCACGATTTTGCGCTGTTGCGCTCCGTGTCGCTGATCGAAGAAGACCAGGGCCGCCGTGTACGCATGGGCAACCTGGCTTTTCTGGGCTCCCACAGCGTCAACGGCGTTTCCGCACTGCACACCGAACTGATGCGCGAGACCGTGTTCCGCGACCTGCATCGCCTGTACCCCAACCGCATTAACAACAAGACCAACGGGGTGACCTTTCGGCGCTGGCTGTACCAGTCCAACCCACAACTGACCAGCCTGCTGGTCGAGCACCTGGGGGATGAACTGCTGGATGCCCCCGAGCGGTTGCTGCAGAAACTGGAGCCTTGCGCGGAGAAGTCCTCGTTTCGCAAACGCTTCATGGAGCAGCGCCAGCACAACAAGCAGGCGTTGGCCAACCTGGTGCAGTCGTGGCTAGGGATCACGCTGGATACCGAGGCGATCTTCGATGTGCAGGTCAAGCGCATCCATGAGTACAAGCGCCAGTTGCTCAACCTGCTGCATTGTGTGGCGCTGTACCAGGCGATCCGCAACGACCCGGCCACCGACTGGGTGCCCCGGGTAAAGATCTTCGCCGGCAAGGCGGCGGCCAGCTATTACCAAGCCAAGCTGATCATCAAACTGGCGAACGACATCAGCCGCACGATCAACCACGACCCTACGTTGCGCGGCCTGCTCAAGGTGGTGTTCATTCCCAATTACAACGTCACCCTGGCGGAGGTGATCATCCCGGCCGCCGACCTGTCCGAGCAGATATCGACCGCCGGCATGGAGGCCTCAGGCACCAGCAACATGAAATTCGCCCTCAATGGCGCCCTGACCATCGGCACCATGGACGGCGCCAATGTGGAAATGAGCGAGCGTATCGGTACCGAAAACATGTTCATCTTCGGCATGTCCGCTGAGCAAGTCGCCATGCGTCGGCTGGCCGGCCTGGACATGTCAGCGGAAATCGCCCACTCGCAGCGCCTGGCCAGTGCTCTGGAAGCCATTCGCAACGGGGTGTTTTCCCCCGACGACCCGAATCGCTATGCCGGCTTGGTCGAGGGGTTGCAGTATCACGATCGCTTCCTGGTTTGTGCCGACTTCGAGGCCTATTGGCAAGCGCAACTGCGGGTCGAAGCGCTGTGGAAACGTCCCATGCACTGGTGGAAATCTTCGGTCTTGAATACCGCGCGCACGGGCTGGTTTTCATCGGATCGCGCGATTCGCGAATATGCGGCCGACATTTGGAACGTCATGCCAGGGGGTAGCGGAAAGCTTGGCGAGTAGTGACGAAGCGCACCTGAATAAACAGGTTGCATCACCAATTCAGCGCTTCGCCATGGCCAGCTGCCTTGTTCCATCCTATGCCTGAAACACTGTTATCGATGCAATGTTGCTCTTAAAAAGAGGCGAACTTCCTCATGAGAGGGGCATCCATGGATATAGGTGCGTAACGCGCCTGTTTACCAAACCTGAAAAGAGGCATTTAGAAATGGCTGACCGTCAAGGTGGTAAAGGCAACTTCGCTGAGGACCCGCAACGCGCTTCCGAAGCGGGGAAAAAAGGGGGCCACGTCAGTGGTGGCAATTTCAAGAATGATCCCGAACGTGCCTCTGAAGCAGGCAAGAAAGGGGGTCAAAGCAGCAAGCGCAACTAACCTGTAAGTTGCGCGCGGCGGAAGCGGGAAGCTTCCGCCACCCGCTGAGGGGGGTGTCATGCCCCGTAAGCGTATTGATCCCGCCGACAACAGCGCAAATCAGCAAAACGCCAACCAGGGAACGAAGGGCACCAATCGGCAATACGATCAAAACCAAGGGAACAGGGGTAAGCAACTAAATCCCAACCGGCGAGAAGATTGAATGTGGCCTTGGCTGTTGTAAGCCACCGCATTCTCGGGCGTTTCTACCCGCGCAAAAATCCCAACGATTGTCCCCTGCGTTCGCAAGGGCTGCACAAAATGGTTTTTTCCAGATTGCTGTATAGATATACAGGGTTTGAATTTTGCCATGCGCGTTTTCCTCTTTGGGCCAGACGCCGAATCATCGATTTCGCAGCCGTTTTATTCCTTTCGCATTCCCGCCAGATTTCCCAGCCCGGCGCAGCCTCCCCGTGGAGCGGAAATGATGAGCCCAGGTCATACGACTCGCCTGGACCCGTTATGGGAGGTGAAAAGCAAGTAGGCTGGCTGTCCTGGGGCATTCCGCTCCTATGTTTTCCTCCGCATCGCTGAAGCCCCGCAAGTTTGTGCTCGGTTTCGTCTCTTGAGGCAACCATCGTTTGCTTTTCGCAGTCGAAACCCTTGAGCCCTAATCCCGCGGTGAACCCGCATAAGGAGGCGTTATGGTTTTCCGTTGCCTGTTGGCAGGATGCAGCTGGACACAACCCATTCAGGTGCGCCTTGGTCAGGAAGATATGTTTTGTCAGCGCTGCCTTCGCTGCGCCAGCACTCGCTACAGATCAGTGGGGCAGGAATTGTCGGGATGAGCGCATGGGCGGTAATCGTAGAAACGCTTACAGATGAGTTTTCCGATATCGCCGAGCTGGACCAGGCCGTTCGCGTCACCCTGCGTTTGTTTCTGGCTGCGTTACTGGGCGCCTTGCTGGGCTATGAGCGTGAGCATAGTGGCAAGGCGGCCGGAGTGCGTACCCATATGCTGGTCGCGCTGGGCTCAGCGATGTTCGTGCTGGTACCGCAGCTGGACGGTGCCCTTGAGGACGCCATGAGCCGAGTCATTCAGGGTGTCGTCGCCGGAGTTGGATTTCTCTGCGCCGGAACCATACTGAAAAACGACCACATCAATGAGGTCAAGGGACTGACCACGGCGGCCGGCATCTGGCTCACCGCGGCCATTGGCATGTCGGTGGGCATGGGCAGTGAAGCCACAGCCGTGCTGGGTACCTTGCTGGGCTTGATTGTGCTCAACCTGGTGCCGCACCTTGTCGATCATCTGGAAAAGAAAACCAAGGAGTAAGCGGTCACTTTTCAGGAATTTGGAGGATCGCAACAATGCCTCGATCCATCTGGAAAGGCGCAATCAGCTTCGGCCTGGTACACATCCCGGTGGGCCTGGTGTCGGCCACTTCCAGCCAGGGCGTGGACTTCGACTGGCTGGACAAGCGCAGCATGGACCCGGTCGGTTACAAGCGCATCAACAAGGTGACCGGCAAGGAAATCACCTCGGAAAATATCGTCAAGGGCGTGCAGTTCGAGAAGGGGCGTTATGTGGTCCTCAGCGAAGAGGAAATCCGCACGGCCCATCCGCAATCGACGCAGACCATCGATATCTTCACCTTCGTCGAACGCGAGCAAATCCCGCTGCAGAACATCGACACGCCGTATTACCTGAGCCCCGAAAAGCGTGGCGAGAAGGTCTACGCCCTGTTGCGTGAGGCCTTGAGAGGCAGCGGCCGGGTGGCCCTGGCCCGCGTCGTGCTGCATACCCGGCAATACTTGGCGGCATTGATGCCCCTGGAAGATGCACTGGTACTGGTCAAGCTGCGCTGGCCCGCCGAGGTGCGCAGCTTGGCGATTCTCGAACTGGGCAGCGCGGTCAGCAAACCGGACCTGGCCAAGGCGGAACTGGACATGGCCAAGCGCCTGATCGAGGACATGAGCGGCGACTGGCAACCCGACGACTACCGCGACACCTTCCAGGAAAAAATCATGGAGCTGGTGGAAGAGAAGGCCAGCGCCGGCAAGATCACCCATGTCGAAGGCGTCGAGGCAGGCGAGGCGCGGCGCAGCGCCGATGTCATCGACCTGACCGAACTGCTCAAGCGCAGCCTGAGCGGCAAGCGCGGGGAAAGCGCGAAAGCGGACACGGACGACACGGCCAGCACGCCAAAGGAAAAACCCGCGCCGCGCAAGAAAACCGGCAAGACCGCGCGCAGCAAATGAGGAATATCCATGGCCGACCCGTTGAGCCATTACCAGCGCAAGCGCAACTTTGCCGCGACGCCTGAACCGAGCGGCGACACGACGCGAAAAAAGAGCCGCAACAGCGACAAGGCGCTAAGTTTCGTGATTCAGAAGCATGATGCGCGACGTCTGCACTATGACTTTCGCCTTGAGCTGAACGGCACCTTGAAAAGCTGGGCAGTGCCCAAGGGCCCCAGCCTGGACCCCAACGACAAGCGCCTGGCCGTCCACGTGGAAGATCACCCGCTGGAATATGCGAGCTTTGAAGGCAGCATTCCCGCTGGGCATTATGGCGCGGGTGACGTGATCGTCTGGGATCATGGCGTCTGGCAGCCCCACGGCGATCCGGTCGCGGCGTACCGGGACGGCAAGCTGAAGTTCACCCTGGTGGGCGAAAAACTCAGCGGCGACTGGACCCTGGTACGCACCCACCTGCGCGGCAGCGGCGACAAGGAGCAATGGCTGTTGATCAAGGAGCGCGACGGTACGGCGCGTCCCGCCAGCGATTACGACATCGTGCAGGCGCGCCCGGAAAGCGTGTTGAGCAGCGCGCGGATCACGGAGAAAAAGCCAACAAGCAAGACAGCCAAATCCACTGCAGCCAAGCCCCGCAAGGCAGCGGTCGCGGTACCGGACAGCCTGACCCCGGAACTGGCCACGCTGGTGGACCGTCCGCCACCGGGCGACTGGCTGTACGAGATCAAATTTGACGGCTATCGCATGCTGGCTTGCATTACCGTCGATGGGGTGCGCCTGTATACCCGCAAGGGCAACGACTGGACCGAGCGCTTGTCGCAGCAGGCCGAAGCCATTGCCGAGCTGGGCCTGCCCAACAGCTGGCTGGACGGGGAGGTGGTGGTGCTCAACGAGAAAGGCTTGCCGGATTTTCAGTCACTGCAGAATGCCTTTGACCTGGGGCGCAGCCAGGAAATTGTGTATTACCTGTTCGATGCGCCCTTTTTGAATGGCGAAGACCTGCGTGAACGCCCCGTAGAGGAACGGCGCGCGGCGCTGCAACAGGCGTTGATGGACAAGCCGCAGCCATTGCTGCGTTTTTCCGAAGCCTTTCAGGCCAGCCACCACGACATCCTCGCCAGTGCCTGTGCCATGTCCCTGGAGGGCGTAATCGGCAAGCGCGCCGGCAGCACTTATCAATCACGACGCAGCCCCGACTGGATCAAGCTCAAGTGCCGCTTGCGCCAGGAATTCGTGATTATCGGCTACAGCAAGCCCAAGGGCAGCCGCAGCGGGTTCGGTGCGCTGTTGCTGGCCGTCAATGACAAGGACGGCTTGCGCTACGCCGGACGGGTGGGCACCGGGTTCAACGAACACAGCCTGAAAGCCCTGCACGCCCAGATGCGCAAACTGGAACGTGCCGACGCACCGCTCGCCAACCCACCGCGTGGCACCGCCATCAAGGACGTGCACTGGATCGAGCCCAAGCTTGTGGGCGAGGTGGAATTTGCCGAATGGACCCGTGAAGGAATCGTGCGCCAGGCGGCGTTCATCGCCCAGCGCAGCGACAAACCAGCCGAGGAAATTGTTCATGAACGGGCGGTGAAACCTGCCGAGCTGAAAAGCAGCGCCACTAAGGCCGCGCCCACCGGCAATCCGGTGGCCGGCAGTCCGGCGGCAAGCGATCTGGTGGCGGAGATCCGCATCAGTAATCCGCAGCGGGTGATCGACCCCGAAAGCGGCGCGACGAAACTCGACCTGGCGCGCTTCTACGCCAGCATTGCCGAGTGGATTCTGCCCAAACTGGACAACCGTCCAGTGTCTCTGTTGCGTGCCCCGGACGGGGTAGGTGGCGAACAATTCTTTCAGAAACACGCGGTGCGCCTGGCCATCCCGCACATCAAGCACCTCGATCGCGCGCTGGACCCCAAGCACGATCAGCTCATGGAAATCGACAGCCTGCAGGCGCTGATTGGCGCCGTACAGATGGGCACCATCGAGCTGCACACCTGGGGCGCCACCCACGACCGCATCGAAACGCCGGACCACTTTGTCCTCGACCTCGACCCGGACCCGGCGCTGCCCTGGCGCAGTATGCTGGAAGCGGCGCAGCTGACCCTGACGGTGCTCGATGAGCTGAAACTCTCGGCGTTTTTGAAAACCAGCGGTGGCAAGGGTTTGCACATCATCGTGCCCCTGGCTCGCCGCGACGACTGGGACGCCGTGAAACGCTTCAGCAAGGCGATTGCCCAGCTCCTGACGCGTCAGTTGCCGGAGCGTTTTACCGCCACGTCGGGGCCGAAGAACCGGGTCGGCAAGATCTTTATCGATTACCTGCGCAACCAGCGCGGCGCCAGCACCGTGTGCGCCTACTCGGTGCGCGCCCGACCGGGCCTGGCGGTGTCAGTGCCCATCGCCCGTGACGAACTGACCGAGCTACACAGCTCAAACCAGTGGACGATTCACAACCTGCACGAGCGGCTGGACAACATGAAGGGTGATCCCTGGAAGGGCTATGCCAATCGCCAGCGGATTACTCGGGCGATGTGGGAGCAATTGGGCGTGGAGGAGAAGTAGCGGGCTGTGCGTCTGGTGAGCTGAACCCTTGGTCCTCCACTCAGTCGGCTTTGTATGTATCACCTATCCACCGGAGACCATCATGGCCGAGCAAGGCAAGAAAACCCTGCCGCCTCAGCACCAGGAGCATCGCCCAGGTTCGGAGGAGGAAATGATCCCGCAGCCTGTCTATCTGGCAAAAACCTACAAGCCTGCCGGCAAGCTTGAAGGCAAGGTAGCCATCATCACCGGAGCGGACAGTGGCATTGGCCGCGCCGTGGCCGTGCATTACGCCAGAGAAGGCGCGCGCATCGTCATGCTCTATCTGAATGAATATGAAGATGCCGACCTGACCCGCAGCGAGATCGAGCAGAGCGGCAGCGAGGTCATCGGTTTTGCCGGCGATGTTGCCGGCGAAGACTTCTGCGACAAGGTGGTCGAGGAAACACTCAAGCAATGGGGACAGATCGACATCCTGGTCAACAATGCCGGTGAACAGCATCCCCAGGAATCCTTGGAAGACATCACCGTGGAGCAGTGGGAAAAGACCTTCCGCACCAATATTTTCGGCATGTTTCTGCTGACCAAGGCGGTGCTGCCGCACCTGAAGCCGGGGGCGACCATCATCAACACCACCTCGATCACGGCCTACAAGGGCAATCCGAAACTGTTGGATTATTCTTCCACCAAAGGCGCGATCACTTCATTCACCCGTTCCTTGGCCATCAACCTGGCGTCCCGGGGCATTCGTGTCAATGCGGTGGCGCCGGGACCCATCTGGACGCCCTTGATCGCCTCGACCTTCAGCGCCGAACAGGTGGCCAGCTTCGGCGCCGAGACTCCGCTCGGTCGTCCCGGACAGCCGGCCGAGGTGGCGCCGGCTTATGTCTACCTGGCCAGCGACGACTCGTCCTATGTGTGCGGGCAGGTGCTGCATGTCAACGGCGGCAGCGTGGTGAATGGGTGATCGCCGCGCGCTTAGGTGGAGTTGAAGCGCTGCGTTCGCTAAGGCGCGGAGCGTGGAACGATCAGCAAGGCCAGGTGCTGGACTTTTGTAGGGGCGAAATTTATTCGCCGGACACTGCGCACCCAGCACATCGGTGCGGCGACGAACATCGAAGGTATGGATGACAGCCGAACATCTGCCATCCGTCGCCGCCCAACGGACATCGGATGGCTTGTGCAATGGCGAATGAATTCGCCCCTACAGGTACGCTTGCACACCTCTGCTGAATCATTCGGCCCATCAGCGTCACAAGCCCACACGACGGGTATCGCTGCGCTCAACGCCATCCTACAGACGTGCTGTCACTCGATACATTCACCAAAGCGTTGCAGCTGCATTTCCCGCAGGCGGCTCAAGGTGCGGCGAAAGGGAAACGCCAGGTAGCCTTCGGTGTACAGCTCATCCAGCGGTACCGCCGCTTCCAGATACAGCGGGATGCGTCGGTCATAGCACTCATCCACCAGGGCAATGAAGCGCCGCACGCTGTCGTCATGCACCGACAGTTCCGGCAGTTGACGATCACCGGCCGCGACCCGTTCCACCCCGTCCTCGGTGCCACGGGCGATGCGACCTTCGCGCGGCGCGGCGCTGAGATTCGGCACCTCGCCGATCAGAATGGCGCTGAAGCGGTCGCCCAGGGCAATGAAGTCCAGCGCTGACAAGGGATGCTCGCACAGGTCGGCGAACCGGCACCAGAGTACCGACTCGCTCTGGCGTACCACGGCAATGGAGCGGTGGCCGATCGACAGGGCTTCGCTGCACGCCGGATCGGTGCCGGCCAGTTGCTTGAACAAGACGGCCAACGCGCTGGGCTGACCGGCTTCGGTAACCCAGTAGCGCTGTTGCGCAGCGCCCGGATGCAAACGGTGATCCTGGCCACCATCCACACTGACAATCTGCATGTGACGGTCGATGGCCTCCACGGCGGGAAGAAAACGCTCGCGGTTGTAGCCCTCGGCATACAGCTGGTGCGGGGGCTGATTGGAGGTGGCGACCAGCACCACACCTTCCTCGAACATCACCCGCAGCAGCCGGCCCAGCAGCATGGCATCGGCGATATCACTGACGAACAGTTCATCGAAGCACAGTACCCGCACCTCTTCGCTCAGTTCCCGGGCCAGCGCCTGCAACGGATCGGGCGTGCCGGTCAGCTGAAACAGTCGTTGATGCACCCAGCGCATGAAATGGTGGAAATGCTGTCGCCGCGCGGGCACTCGCAGGCTGCGATAAAAACTGTCCATCAACCAGGTTTTGCCGCGCCCGACCGGGCCCCACAGGTAAATCCCTGCAATGGTCTGCGGTTTCTCCGACTGACTGTGCAGAGTGCGGTGGCAATCATCCAGTGACTGCGCAGCGTGCCACTGGGCGGGGTCGGAGTGAAAGCCGTGCTGTTCGATGGCCTGGCGGTACAGCATCAGCGGGGTAGGGACGTCCGTCATGGAAAACCGGCTCATGGCGCTAACAAGGGCCGCGAGTATACGTCTTCATCCGCGCATGTTGCCTGACGCGGCACCGCACCACCCGGCTTGAGGGCTGAACTTTGCCTGGGGCAAGGGCTCGGAATAACAGGTCGGCTGTTGCTGATCCAGCATGCCAGCCTGCTCGAGTCGCTCGCAGCACCAAGGAATTGTCGATGCCCCTAGACACCCCCCATGAGCCTTCCTGGCGCCTGAACGGTAACGTCGGCCTGGAGGAAGCGCTGACCTTGCCGCGAATCGCTATCGAATCGGTCGAGCCTGTGGTCGACGGCGGACGCTTTGCCGCCAAGGCCATCAGTGGTCAGCCCGTGACCGTATCGGCGGTGATCTTTGCCGATGGCCATGATCAGCTTGCCGCCGAGCTGCTCTGGCGACCGGTCAACTACACCCACTGGCAGCGGGTGCCGCTGACCTTTATCACCAACGACCACTGGCAGGCCGAGCTGCTGCCGGCCCATCCGGGGCGCTGGGTGTTTGCCATTGAAGCCTGGTGGGACCAATACGGCTCCTTCTGTAACGAACTGCAAAAAAAACACCGCGCAGGCGTGCCGATCAGCCTGGAGCTGACCGAAGGCGAAAGCCTGATACGTCGCGTTGCGCACACAGCGCCCGCCGAACACCGTACCGAGGTGCAGCAGGTGCTCGATGAGCTGCGCACGGCGCGCAGCGATGACGCGCGAGTCGCCGTGATGCTGGCCAAGCAGACGATCAGCACCATCGCGCTGGCCGCCGAACATCCGCACCGCACCCGCAGTCCGGTATTTCCATTGGAGGTGGAGCGACCGCTGGCGCAGTTCGCCAGCTGGTATGAGTTGTTTCCGCGCTCGGTCACTAATGACCCGCACCGCCACGGCACCTTCAAGGATGTGATCCGCAGGCTGCCGGAAATTGTCGCCATGGGCTTCGATGTAGTGTATTTCCCGCCCATTCATCCTATTGGCCACACCCACCGCAAGGGCCGCAACAATGCCCTGTTGGCCAAGGAAGGCGATCCCGGCAGTCCGTATGCCATCGGCAGCGAGGAGGGCGGTCACGAGGCCTTACACCCGCAGTTGGGCAGCTTCGAGGATTTCCACGAGTTGGTGGCCGTGGCCCGTTCCCTGGGCCTGGAAATTGCCCTGGACTTCGCCATCCAGTGCTCCCCCGATCATCCCTGGCTGCGCGAACACCCTGGCTGGTTCAGCTGGCGACCCGACGGCAGCATTCGCCATGCGGAAAACCCACCGAAAAAATACGAAGACATCGTCAATGTCGATTTCTATGCCGAGGGGGCGATTCCCGAGCTGTGGCTGGCACTGCGCGACGTCGTGGAAGGCTGGGTCATGCACGGCGTCTCGCTGTTTCGCGTCGACAACCCACACACCAAACCGTTGCCGTTCTGGGAATGGCTGATCGCCGATATCCGTGGCCGGCATCCCGAGGTGATCTTCCTGGCCGAGGCCTTCACGCGCCCCGCGATGATGGCGCGCCTGGGCAAGCTCGGTTTCAGCCAGAGCTACACCTATTTCACCTGGCGCAACACCAAGGAGGAACTGCAGACCTATTTCACCGAGCTCAACGAGCCGCCGTGGCGGGACTGCTATCGACCGAACTTCTTCGTCAACACGCCGGACATTAATCCTTCCTTTTTGCACGAATCAGGGCGCGCGGGTTTTCTGATTCGCGCCGTGCTGGCCACCATGGGTTCAGGACTGTGGGGCATGTATTCGGGCTTCGAGATCTGCGAGTCGGCGCCTATCCCTGGCCGCGAGGAATACCTGGACTCGGAGAAGTACCAGATCAAACCGCGCAACTTCCGTGCGCCTGGGAACATCGTCGGTGAAATCGCCCAGCTGAACCTGATTCGCCGGCGTAACCCTGCCTTGCACACGCACCTGGGCTTTCAGGCATACACCGCGTGGAACGACAACATCCTGTATTTCGGTAAACGCACGGCGGAACTGGATAACTTCATTCTGGTGGCGGTCAGTTTGGACCCCCACCATGCCCAGGAAGCGCATTTCGAATTGCCGTTGTGGGAATTCGACTTGCCCGACAACGCCAGCCTCCACGGCGAAGATCTCATGAGCGGCCATCGCTGGACCTGGCATGGCAAGGTCCAGTGGATGCGCATCGAACCGTGGCACCTGCCGTTCGGGATCTGGCGCATCCGTCCGGCCAGTTGATAGGGAGATATGCATGGCGAGGAAACCCAGGCCGGCCGCCTTTCTCAACGACCCGCTGTGGTACAAGGACGCCGTCATCTACCAGGTGCACGTAAAGTCCTATTCCGACACCAATCAGGATGGAATTGGCGATTTTGCCGGCCTGATCAATAAGCTGGATTACATTGCCAGTCTTGGCGTGAACACCATCTGGCTGCTGCCGTTCTATCCCTCACCGCGCCGTGATGATGGTTACGATATTGCCGAGTACCGGGGCGTCCATCCCGATTACGGCAACCTGGCCGATGTGCGCCGTTTCATCAGCGAGGCACATAAGCGCAGCCTGCGGGTCATCGCCGAACTGGTCATCAACCACACCTCGGACCAGCACCCCTGGTTCCAGCGTGCCCGCAACGCCAAGAAAGGCTCCCGCGCCCGCGACTTTTATGTGTGGTCGGACAGCAACAAAAAATACGCCGGCACGCGCATCATCTTCCTGGACACGGAAACCTCCAACTGGACCTGGGACCCCGTGGCAGGTCAGTACTTCTGGCACCGCTTTTATTCCCACCAGCCGGATTTGAATTTCGACAATCCGGCAGTACTGCGTGCGGTGATCAGCATCATGCGTTACTGGCTGGACCTGGGTGTCGACGGCCTGCGCCTGGATGCCATCCCGTATCTGATTGAGCGCGACGGCACCAATAACGAGAACCTGCCGGAAACCCATGTCGTTCTGAAAAAAATCCGCGCCGAGATCGACGCCAATTATCCGGACCGCATGCTGCTCGCCGAAGCCAACCAGTGGCCGGAAGATACCCAGATGTATTTTGGTGGAACGGAAGGGGGTGACGGCGACGAATGTCATATGGCGTTCCACTTTCCCCTCATGCCGCGCATGTACATGGCGATTGCTCAGGAAGACCGCTTCCCGATCACCGACATTCTCCGCCAGACTCCGGATATTCCCGCCAACTGTCAGTGGGCGATTTTCCTGCGCAATCACGATGAGCTGACCCTGGAAATGGTCACCGACCATGAGCGCGACTACCTGTGGAATTTCTACGCCGCCGACCGGCGCGCGCGGATCAATCTGGGTATTCGCCGGCGCCTGGCGCCCCTGGTGGAGCGCGACCGCCGGCGTATCGAGTTGCTGCACAGCCTGCTGTTTTCCATGCCCGGTACGCCGACGCTGTACTACGGCGATGAAATCGGGATGGGCGACAACATCTATCTGGGCGACCGCGACGGCGTCCGCACGCCCATGCAGTGGTCCAGCGACCGCAATGGCGGTTTCTCCCAGGCGGACCCCGCGCGCCTGGTGCTGCCGCCAATCATGGACCCGCTGTATGGCTACCAGACCATCAACGTCGAGGCACAGACGCGCGATCCCCATTCGCTGCTCAACTGGACGCGGCGCATGCTCGCGATTCGCAAACAGCAAAAGGCGTTCGGCCGTGGCTCTTTAAAAATGCTCGCACCGGCCAACCGGCGCATTCTGGCCTACCTGCGCGAATACACCGGTGTCGACGGCCGGCACGAAATCATCCTGTGCGTCGCCAACGTGTCGCGGGCGGCCCAGGCCGCTGAGCTGGATTTGTCCGCCTATGCCGGCAAGGTGCCGGTGGAAATGCTCGGCGGCAGCTCATTCCCGCCCATTGGCCAGCTGAATTACCTGCTGACGCTCCCCCCCTATGGTTTTTACTGGTTCTTGCTTGCCGAGGAGGCGCATATGCCCAGTTGGCATTCCCCACCGGTCGAACGCATGCCCGAGCTGCCGACCCTGGTCATCTCGCGTGATTTGCTCGAACTTCTGCAGCCGCCGGCCCGCACGTTGCTAGAGAAGGAGTCACTGCCGGCGTATCTGCCCAAACGGCGCTGGTTCGCCGGTAAACAGACAGAGGGCGTATCGCTGTTGTACGCCATTCCATTCGGTGCACCGGAAGATCTGTGCGTGCTGAGCGAAGTGCAAGTCACCAGTAACGAAGGCCCGATGCACTATCAACTGCCGCTCGCCTTCGTGCCGGAGTTTCAACCCGGCAACACGCTGCCACAGCAACTGGCCCTTGCACGCTTGCGTCGCAAACGCCACGCCGGGCTGCTGACCGATGCACTGACACTGCCTGATTTCACTCGACAGGTACTGCATCAGCTTAGAAACCCCAAACCCTTGATGGGTAACGGTTTTGAAATTCAGTTTTTACCCAGCTCTGCGTTTGCAGGTGTGCAGGACCAGCCCGATGAAGAGATCGAGCTGGTTGCGGCTGAGCAATCCAATACTTCGGTGCTCATCGGCGAACGGATGATGCTCAAGCTGGTGCGCCGGGTCATGCCGGGCATTCACCCGGAAACCGAGATGGGTGGTTTCCTGACCGAGCGAGGCTTCACCAATATCGCACCGCTGCTGGGTGAGGTACGTCGAGTCGATGAGCAGGGCACGCCGCATACGTTGATGGTTCTGCAGGGCTATCTGAGCAATCAGGGCGATGCCTGGCAATGGACGCAGAACAATTTGGAGCGCGCCATTCGCGATGAGTTGACAGGGGGATTGTCCGAACAGGAAAACCAGTACACCGCCCTGGGCGAGCTGCAGTCCTTCGCCACCTTGCTGGGGCGACGCCTGGGCGAAATGCACGACATGCTCGCTCAACCGTCGGATAACGCGGATTTTGGGGCGTTGCAAAGTAACGAGCAGAACTGCGCCGAGTGGAACAGAAGCATTGCCGCGCAGGTGAACGATGCCCTGGACGCCGTGGCGCAGCGACGTGATGCGCTGACCGGCGCAGCGCGCAAGGCCGCTGACTGGCTGGCGGGGCAACGTGATGCGCTACTGCGCCAGATTGAAACGCTGGCCGGGAGTTTGCGTGGTGGTTTGCGCATTCGCGTGCATGGCGATTTGCATCTCGGCCAGGTGCTGGTGGTGAAGGGCGATGCCTATCTGATCGACTTCGAAGGCGAACCGGTGCGCAGCCTGGAAGAGCGGCGCGCCCGACACAGTCCCTATAAGGATGTCGCCGGCGTGCTGCGCTCCATCGACTATGCCGCCGCCATGGCCAGACGCAACGCCCACGGCAGTGACAGCTCCGCCGAGGCCGAGCAGGCTCGCCGCACCATTGCCGAGCTGTACCGCCAGCAGGCCCAAACCGCCTTTCTCGACGCCTACCGACACGCGGCCGCGCCGGTGCCCCATGCCTGGGGAGACGATGCCGAAGACGCGGCGCTGGCGTTATTCACCCTGGAAAAGGCCGCCTACGAAGTCTGCTACGAGGCCCGTTTCCGTCCCGACTGGCTTGAGGTGCCCTTGCACGGGTTAGCGGCCTTGGCGCGCCAGACGTTGGGAGTTCAGAGCCATGAGTGACGTACACGGCTGGTCGGCGGGAGAACGTGCGGCCATTGATGCGCTGGTACGGGCCGAGCACGGCAATCCCTTCGCCTTTCTGGGCCCCCATGCCACCGGGCAAGGTACGGTGATTCGCGCCTACCTGCCCGGTGCGCTGCGCGTCGAGCTGCTGGATGCGCAGAGCGGCGAAGGTCTGGGGGACATGCAGCAATCCACACCGGGGCTGTTCTGCCAGCACCTCGACACCTTTCGTGCTTATCGATACCGCATTCACTGGAGTGGTGGAGTGCAGGAAACCGAAGACTCCTATGCCTTCGGCCCCTTGCTTGGCGAGATGGATATCTACCTGTTCAGCGAGGGCAACCACCGCGAACTGGGCCAGGTATTCGGCGCCCAACTGACCCGGCATGAAGGCATCAAGGGTGTGCGTTTCGCGGTCTGGGCGCCGAATGCGCGGCGCGTGTCGGTGGTGGGAAACTTCAATGCCTGGGACGGTCGCCGCCATCCCATGCGCCTACGCCATCCTTCCGGGGTCTGGGAGCTGTTCGTGCCGCGCCTGGGAGCCGGCGAAGTTTACAAGTACGAAATCCTCGGTCAGGGTGGCGTGCTGCCGTTGAAGGCCGACCCCATGGCGCTGGCGAGCGAGCCGCCTCCTGCAACCGGGTCGGTGGTGTCGGCACCTCTCGATTTCGACTGGCATGATGATGACTGGATGCAGCGCCGCGCCACGGTGCAAGGCCATCAGCGTCCGCTGTCCATCTACGAAGTGCATGTCGGATCCTGGCGGCGCGAGGGCGGTCGCGATGGTCGCTCACTGACGTGGCCCGAGCTGGCAGAACAGTTGATTCCGTATGCGCTGGACCTGGGCTTCACGCACATCGAGTTGCTGCCGATCATGGAACACCCGTTCGGTGGCTCTTGGGGATACCAGCCGCTGGGGCAGTTCGCACCCACCGCACGTTATGGCAGCCCACGCGACTTTGCTGCCTTTATCGACGCCTGCCACCAGGCAGGGCTCGGCGTGATCCTGGATTGGGTCCCGGCACATTTCCCCACCGACCCCCACGGTCTCGGGCGCTTCGACGGCACCGCGCTGTACGAGTATGCGCACCCGTTCGAAGGCTTTCATCAGGACTGGGATACCTATATCTACAACCTGGGCCGCACCGAAGTGCATGGCTTCATGCTGGCCTCGGCGTTGCACTGGCTGCGCGTCTATCACGTCGACGGGCTGCGCGTCGATGCGGTGGCCTCGATGCTCTACCGCGACTATTCACGCAACCAGGGCGAGTGGATTCCCAACCGCCATGGTGGCCGGGAAAATCTCGAGGCCATCGATTTTCTCTGCCACCTCAATGACGTGATCAACAGCGAAGTACCCGGTGCGCTGGTAATTGCTGAGGAGTCGACGGCCTGGCCGGGCGTAAGCCGGCCAACCGGGGAAGGCGGCCTGGGCTTTGCGTACAAGTGGAACATGGGCTGGATGCACGACAGCCTGGCCTATATCCAGGAAGACCCGGTGAACCGCAATCACCACCACGACCGCCTGACCTTCGGGCTGATCTACGCGTTTTCCGAGCACTTCATCCTGCCGATTTCCCATGATGAAGTGGTGCACGGCAAACGCTCATTGCTGGACAAGATGCCCGGTGATCGCTGGCAGCAATTCGCCAATCTGCGGCTGTATCTCAGCATCATGTGGAGCCATCCGGGCAAAAAGCTGTTGTTCATGGGCTGCGAGTTCGGCCAGTGGCGCGAATGGGACCATGACCATGAACTGGACTGGTACCTGCTGCGTTACGGCGATCATCAAGGCGTACAGCGGCTGGTCCGCGATCTGAATTACCTGCACCGCCACGAGCCGGCCCTGCACCAGTTGGATGGGCAAGAGGAAGGTTTCCAATGGTTGATTGGCGATGACCGCAGTAATAGCGTTTACGCCTGGCTGCGCAGCGGCGCCCATGGCGCACCGTTGCTGGTGGTGCATAACTGCACGCCGGTACCACGCCCCAACTACCGCATCGGTGTACCTCTACCGGGCACATGGTCCGTGGCCTTGAACAGCGATGCCGAGGAATATGCCGGCTCCGGTGCGGGCTGCATGGGCGAAGTCGCGACATTGGACGAAGTCAGTCACGGCGAGGCGCAGTCGCTGTGTCTGGACCTGCCGCCGCTAGGAAGTCTGATTTTGAGGCCGCAAGCGCTCTAGAGCGATACACCAATATTCGCTTTTTTGCGGGCCATGACGCTCGGTATACTTCGCGCCCTTCGCTTTTCTACCGAGTTTCATTGCCCGTGAAAATGATCGAATCCTTTCTGGAGAATCTGCTCTACACCGCCCGCTGGCTGCTCGCGCCCATCTACCTGGGCCTTTCGCTGGCGCTTCTGGCCTTGGCCCTGAAGTTCTTCCAGGAAATATTCCATGTGCTGCCCCATGTGTTCGAGCGTAGCGAGGCGGAGCTGATCCTGGTGGTGCTGTCGATGATCGACATGGCCCTGGTCGGCGGGCTGGTGGTGATGGTGATGATTTCCGGCTTCGAGAATTTCGTCTCGCAACTGAACATCAAGGCCGGCATGGAAAAGCTGGAATGGCTTGGCAAGATGGATTCGGGCTCACTGAAACTGAAGGTTGCTGCTTCGATCGTGGCGATATCGTCCATTCATTTGCTGCGCATGTTCATGGATGCCCAGAAGATCTCCAACGACAAGCTGATGTGGTACGTGATCATCCACATGACCTTCGTGGTCTCTGCCTTTGCCATGGGCTTTATGGAAAAGCACGTAAAACACAAAGGGGCATAAGGCGTGTTCGAGAGACCCTCACTTCGCTAACGTCCAGCCGTCCGCGCTTGCATTTTCTTGGCGCGTTTCTCCAGCACCAGATACGCCGCGCAGGCGATGCCCAGCGGCACCAGGAAATACAGCGCCCGGTAGCCAATCATGGCCGCCAGGATCGTGCCCTTGGAAAACTGGTGCTGAAGCATGGCCATGAACACGGCCTCGGTGACGCCGAGACCGGCGGGAATGTGGGTGATGACGCCGGCGATGCTGCTGATCAGCAGGATGCCGAGAACCGAGAAATAAAAGGCCTGTTCCGGCAATAGCAGATAAATCACCCCGGCCATCAACATCCAGTTGAGGGCACCCAGGCCAGCCTGGAGCAGGGCGAAGCGCAGCGAAGGCAGGCTGATGCGGTGGCCGCGCCAATGCCAGGTGCGCTTCGGAGCAAACGCACAGGCCGACAGATAGGCGAAAGAAAGGAGCAGCAGCAGGACGCCGCACAGGCGCAAACCCTTCGCACCGATGCTCCAGCTCTCCGGCAGTTCAAGCAGACCCAGACAGAAGATAACCCCACCCAGCACGAAAAAGCCCAGCCAGTTGGTGATCAGGCTCATGCTCAAGATTCGGGTAATGGTGGCGATATCCAGCCCCAGTCGGGAATAGAGCCGGTAGCGCAGCGCGACTCCGCCCACCCAGGACCCCAGGTTGAGGTTGAAGGCGTAGCAGACAAACGCCAGCGGCAGCACCTGACGCGCGGGCAGGGTGTGGCCGGTATAGGTTCGGCTGAGCAGATCGAAACTGCTGAACACCACATAACTGGCCAGGCTGATGCCGATCCCAGCCAGCAAAGTGCCCGGGCTGTAGGCATAGAGCGCCTGCTTGACCTCTTGCCAGTCGAGGTTCCTGACCAGCAGGAATAACATCAACGGCACCAGGATCAGCAGGCCCAGCGACAAGAAACGACTCAGCAGCCGCCATTTGCGCGCGCCGGGCTTGCGGGTGGCGTCTGACGTGCCGACCGTGGTCATGAGGTTTTTTCCTGCTTGTACGGCTGCTCGACAGGAGTTTCCGGATGCAGGGATGTTAGGCGCGGCTGGTGCGCCGGGAGCCAGCCGACGATCGCAGGAAAACGACGGGTGAAGTGATAACCAAGAAAAACCAGCGGAGCGCGCCACCAGTAGCCGCGCATGACCCGCTGCAAGGTCACCTGCTTGCAACTGCTTATGGCCAGTTGTTGCAGATGCTCGTAAAGACGCTGGTTGAAGCCCGCATCGCGAATGAACAGATTGGCTTCCAGGTTTAGCGACAGGCTGAGCGGGTCAAGGTTGCTGGAGCCCACCGTCGACCATTCCCGGTCGGCTATGGCCACTTTGCCGTGCAGCGGCTTTTCACAATACTCATGGATCACCACACCGTCGCGCAGCAGGTAGTTGTAGAGCAAGCGTCCACAGATTCGCGCCCAGGGCATATCCGGTTGGCCTTGCAGAATCAACGTGACTTGCACGCCGCGCTGGGCGGCATTGCGCAGTTCGCGCAGCAGCCGATAACCCGGAAAGAAATAGGCATTGGCCACCAGTAAACGCTGCTGGGCCCTGCGGATGGCGCGCAGGTACTGTTCCTCAATGTCGGTGTTGTGATCCTCGTTGTCGCGTATCGCCAGCAGCATGGCGACCCGGCCGGCCGGTTGGTCATCGCGCGGTTGAACGACGCCCGGATAGCCCTCCGGGGTGTGTTCGAGCAGCTCGCGACTAGCCGAATGAATGTCGGCAACGATGGGGCCACGCACCCGAACCGCGTAATCCTGCTTGGCCATCGGCCCGAATTCAGCCAGGTGGTCGATGCAGAAATTGATCCCGCCGATAAAAGCCAGCTCGCCGTCGATAACCACGATCTTCCGGTGCAGGCGCCGGAACAGGTTAGTGCGCATGCCTAACAGCCGAGGACGGGGATCGAACATGTGCACTCGGATGCCGACCCGGGTCATAGCCAAAATATACTCGGAGCTCAGGTCCGCGGTGCCATAGCCATCGACGGTCACTTCTACGGTCACACCGCGTTCGGCGGCCTCGATCAGCGCTTTTTGCAGCTTGATACCGACCTTGTCCTCGAAAATGATAAAGGTTTCCAAGAGGACTTCCCGGCGTGCCGCACGAATGCTCTCGAAGACGCTGGGGAAAAACTCCTCGCCATTGATCAGCAGCTGTACGTCATTACCGCCGCGCCAGGCAAAAGTCATAGTCGTACCTCTACAGCCAGCGGCGCATGGTCCGACAAGTGGGACCAAGGCCGGTGGCTCAGCACTTGCGGATCGTGCCCGGTGGCATTGCGCAGGTAGATACGGTCCAGGCGCAGCAAAGGGTGTCTGGCTGGGAAGCTTTTCGCCGGCGTGCCTTGAGCGCGGGTGAACACTTCTTCCAGGCCACAGCGTGCCAGTAGCTGATCAGCACGCAGGCGCCAGTCATTGAAGTCACCGGCAACGATCACTGCGGCATCCTTGGGCAAGCCCTCCAGCAAGCGACACAGCAGCTTGAGCTGCCGCCGCCGATGGCCTTCGCGCAGGCCGAGGTGCACGCAGATGGCATGCACTTCCCTGGGGCCCGGCACATCCAGTTCGGAATGCAGCAAGCCACGCTGTTCATGGCGACCGATGGAGACATCGTGGTTATCGAACGCCAGTATCGGGAATTTCGACAACAGGGCATTGCCGTGGTCGCCGTGGGGGTACACGGCATTGCGTCCGTAGGCGTACTCCGGCCACATGCTGTCGGCAAGAAACTCGTACTGCGGCGTGGGCGGCCAATTGCTCAGCCGCGCAGCATGGTGTTCATGGGTGCCATGGACTTCCTGCAGAAACACCAGGTCGGTGGACAAGGTGCGCACCGCCTCGCGCAGCTCGGGGAGAATGAAACGGCGGTTGAACGGAGTGAAGCCCTTGTGCGTATTTACGGTGAGAATGTGCAGTCGCTGCACCGCGGGCAGCGCTGCTTGCCGGAGTCGGGCATCAGGATGAGTCATGAGGCGCCTCCTGTCCCGGTACGGTTTCCAGCCCCTCGGCCAGCCCAAGCTTTTCCAGCAAGCGCCGGGCGTCGTAGGGTGCACGCACCTTGATGTCATTATCAAAATAACAATAGAGATCACGAGACGCACGCGTCTGGTCCCGCTCCTCGCTGATCAGCTTGGCATCGGCCGGCTCGCGTCCCTGGGTCCAGGCTTCGATGCGTTTCTGCCAGCGTGTCAGAGCCTCTTCGCTGTAGCCGCTGGCATACAGCTCGGCATCCCCGTGCAGGCGCATGTAGACAAAGTCACCGGTCAAGTCTTCGGCATAGGGCCATTTGCCCGCTGTGTCAGCCACCACCAGGGCGACACGATAACGGCGCAGCAATGCCACGAAAGCCGGATCCACGAAACTTTTGTTGCGGATCTCCACGGCATGGCGCAGTGGGCGCTTTTTATCGTGGTCCAGATAACCGGGCTTGCGCAGTTCAGCGTTGCAGTGCTGCGCAGTTTCTATAGCTGAATCGGTGGATTGCGGCAACAAGCTAAGAAAATGCTCGAACTGCTCGGCGTCGAATTTGAAGCTGGGCGGGAACTGCCAGAGGATGGGCCCAAGCTTGTCTCGCAGGCTAAGCACCCCGGATGCAAAAAAATTGGCCACTGGGGTTTCTACCTCTCGCAGACGCCTTACATGTGTGATGAAACGCGGCGCCTTGACGCTGAACACGAACCCGTCGGGGGTGTCGGCGTACCAGCTTGCATACCGCTGCGGCGTCTGCAGCGCATAAAAGGAGCCATTGATTTCGATGCTCCTGACGGCGCGCGAAGCAAAATGCAGCTCGTTCTTCTGGGCGAGGCCTTTGGGGTAGAAATCACCCCGCCAGGGCGCGTAGCGCCAGCCGGAAATGCCGATGCGAACTTCAGTCATAGGCCTTTTCGTCTTTTTTTGCGGTCACGAACGCTTGGGCGAGGTCATCGAAGGAGGGTCGCTAGCCGGAAACGAGTCCTCAATTGCATCGTCGAGTTGTGCCTCACCGGGGGTGATCTGTTCATCACCGCTACGCGATTGTTGTCGCTGGGGATGCAGCTCCACTTTCACCCAGCCGCTGTCGCGCCGGTCGAAGGCCTCGAAGGCGGCAATGGCATCGCTCATCGGCTTGATCTGGGTGATGATTTCGGCCGGATCGATCCGCCGGCTCTGCACCAGTTCAATCAGGCGTGGGATGTATTTGCGGTGATGACAGTTACCCATGTTGATGGTCAGGTTCTTGTTCATCGCCAACCCGATGGGAAAACTGCGCGACTGCTCCGAGTAGACACCGATGATTGACAGCGTACCGGCTTTGGCCAGCGCTTCCACGGCCCATTGCAGGACCTGGCTGGGGGCCGTGCCCGGGTGCCAGTTCGCGCCGTCCGGGTGGGTATGAGGCGTGATGTCGGCCATTTCCTGATGGAAACGGTTGTCGTCCGGCTGCGGCGTTGCGCTGTGGGGGTGTTCGGCGTCCACGCCTACCGCATCGATGACGCGGTCCGGGCCAATGCCATCGGTCAGGCGATGCAGCGCGTGAACCGGGTCTTCATGTTCAAAGTTGATGACTTCGGCGCCCTGCTGACAGGCCATGCGCAGCCGGTCATCCAGCCGGTCGATGGCAAAGATGCGCGCAGCGCCCAACAGTTTGGCGCTGGCAATGGCGAACTGGCCGACCGGGCCGCAACCGAAGACGGCCACGCTGTCCCCGGGGGTAATTTCAGCCATTTCGGCGCCGAAATACCCAGTGGGGAAAATGTCCGAAATCAGAATCGCCTGATCGTCGCTGATTTCGCTGGGCAATTTGACCAGGCCGATATGGGCGAAGGGGATGCGCGCCTTCTCCGCCTGCAATCCATGAAAAGGACCGGTCGAAGCCGGGCCGCCAAAGAAGGCGGTACCGGCTTGCGGGCCATTGGGGTTGGCCACGTCGCATTGCGCGTAATAACCGGCCCGGCAATAGACGCAGTTACCACAGGCAATGGTCGAGGCGATGACGACGCGGTCGCCGATCTGCAGGTTGCGCACGTCCTCGCCCAGCGCCTCGACAATGCCTACGCCTTCATGCCCTAGGATGGTGCCTGGTTGCATACCGGCCACGGTACCGCGCACGAAGTGCAAGTCCGTGCCGCAGATGGCCGATGCCGTCAGCCGCACGATGGCATCAGTGGGTGCTTGCAAGGTGGGTTCAGGAACGTCGTCGAGTCGGATGTCGCCTACATCGTGAAAAACCACAGCTTTCATGGCACCTGTCCTCTGGCTGAATATCTGGCCGGCTAAGGGACGCTAGGTTTTTGGAGCGAAGCGTTATCACGGGCTTCGACCATGCCTTTGCCTTCGCGGCAAGACCGCCGCTCCCCTACGCGCGCGCGCACTGACTGCAGCCCGTAGCCGGATCACCTTGGCAATCAATGCGCCTCGGTTACGCCTTGCAGTACGGTGTCGCTGGTCTTGGCATCGTTGGAGCTGGCGATGTTGCCCAGCGAGACCACCCCGATCAGGCGTTTCTCACGGTTGAGCACCGGTAGACGACGCACCTGGATATCCGCCATGTTCTGCGCCACGTGCTGCACGTCCTCGTCTTCGAAGCAGTAGCGAATATTACCGGTCATGACCTTGCGCACCGGCGTGTCACTGCCTAGCCCCTGGGCCACCGCACGAATGGTGATATCGCGATCGGTGACCATGCCCACCAGGCGATCACCTTCATTGACCAGCAAGGCACCGCTGTCGATGCGCGCCATCAGGTCGGCGGCTTCGCGGATGCTCTGCTCGGGCGAGATGGTTTGTGCATTGCGGGTCATGACGTCGCGAATCTTCATGGGATCCTCCACTGGGGTAATGCTGTACGGTGGCCGATATAACGTCCGACTGAGGGAAGGGAGGGGGGTTCAGATCGCCAGGGTCCGTCCGTCCATTGATACGCCCGCTACGCCTCGTCCCGTTGCAACTCGAACAGCAGCAATGAACGGTTGGTCACCAGGAACTCACTGCCAAAGTCATGCAGCTCACCGGGGCGCAGGGTGGGCCGGTAGGTGTCGAGCAGGCATTCCCAGGCAGTGCCCTGAGTGACTTCCGGCAAATGGAAGTTCACCACGTCGTCATGGGCGTTGAGAATTAGCAGCAGGGTGGCATCGTCGCCACGCCGGCGAATACCCGTGGGCTGAGCGCGGCCGTCCAGAAGCATGCCGAGGCAGCGGGCATTGCCATCGTGCCATTGCTCTTCGCTCATCTCACTGCCGTCCGGGGACAGCCAGGTGACGTCCTTGACGCCCAGCTCCTCGTTGTATTCACCCACCAGGAAGCGGCCACGATGGAGGATCGGGTAGGCTCGGCGCAGCTTGATCAGCCGACGGGTGAAATCCAGGAGGCTGCGGCCTTCGTCGTCGAGGTCCCAGTCGACCCAACCCACTTCGTTGTCCTGGCAGTAGACATTGTTGTTGCCGTGCTGGGTACGGCTGAATTCGTCGCCGGCCAGCAGCATCGGCGTGCCTTGGGAAAGCAGCAGTGTCGACAGTAGGTTACGCATCTGGCGCAGGCGCAGGGCACGAATATCCGGGTCGTCAGTCGGACCTTCCCAGCCGTAATTGGAGGAAATGTTGTTGTCGTTGCCGTCCTGGTTGTCCTCGTTGTTGGCTTCGTTGTGCTTCTGCTCGTAGGAAACCAGATCACGCAAGGTGAAGCCGTCGTGAGCGGTGATGAAGTTGACTGACGCGTAGGGCCTGCGGCCACGCTGATTGAACTTGTCGCCCGAGCCGGTCAGACGGCTGGCCAATTCGGGCAACTGTCCCTCGTCGCCGCGCCAATACCCCCGTACGGTGTCACGAAAACGGTCGTTCCACTCCATCCAGCCGGGCGCGAAACCACCGACCTGATACCCCCCGGGGCCGCAATCCCAGGGTTCGGCAATCAGTTTGACCTTGCTCAGGACAGGGTCCTGGCGACAGGCGACGAGAAAACCATGGCGTTCGTCGAAGCCGTGGCTATGGCGAGCGAGGATGGTTGCCAGATCGAAGCGGAAGCCGTCCACGCGCATTTCCGTCGCCCAGTAGCGCAGCGAGTCGGTGACCATTTGCAATACGCAGGGATGGCTCAGGTCCAGCGTGTTGCCGGTACCAGAGTCATTGATATAAAAGCGACGCTCGTCGGGCATCAGCCGGTAATAGGTGGCGTTGTCGATGCCGCGCATGGATAGCGTGGGGCCCAGTTCGTTACCCTCGGCGGTGTGGTTGTAGACCACATCGAGGATGACCTCGAGACCTGCATTGTGAAGATGCGCAACCATCTCTTTGAATTCATTGATTTTACCGCTCGCCAGATATGACGCTTGGGGAGCGAAAAAGGCGATGCTGTTGTATCCCCAGTAATTGCTCAACGACTGTTCGAGCAAATGCTGGTCGTCCAGATAGCCATGCACGGGCAGCAGTTCGATGCTGGTGACCCCCAGCGAGCGCAGGTGCTTGAGCAGTGCCGGGTGCTTCAAGCCGGCGCAGGTTCCGCGCAGCTCCGCAGGCACCTCCGGGTGGCGCATGCTGATGCCACGCAGATGCGCTTCATAGAGGATGGTGTTTTCCCAGGGCACACGCACCGGGGGTTGCTCACCCCAGGTAAAGGCGGGGTCGATGACCTTGGCCTTGGGCATGAAACGGGCGCTGTCCCGGGTGTCGAAACTCAGGTCCGCATCGTGGGAGCCAAGGGTGTAGCCAAACAGGGCCGGCGACCAGGTCAAGCTGCCCACCAGCTGCTTGCTATAGGGGTCAATGAGCAACTTATTGGGATTAAAGCGATGGCCGTTTTCCGGCTCGTACGGACCGTGTACTCGGTAGCCGTAAATCAGGCCCGGATGGGCGTCGGGCAAGTAGCCATGCCAGATTTCATTGGTGTATTCAGGCAACTCGATGCGCTCGAGTTCAGTCGTGCCCTTGTCATCGAACAGGCACAGTTCCACGCACGTAGCATGGGCAGAAAAAAGGGCGAAATTGACCCCCAGACCGTCCCACGTGGCGCCAAGTGGGTAGGGCTGCCCTTCAGAAACCCGCGAGCGCTGTAGAACCTGCGGGGCAGGGTGGTGCAGTCCAGCTTTTGATCTTGGCATAGGGTTTCCCCTCTCAAGGGCGGCGGGCTATAAAGGTGTCGCGCCAGGCTTTTGTCGTGGCTTTCTCGGTTCCTTGACCACGGCGGCTTTTTCTTCGGGCGAACTGGGCGGCACCATGGTGGCTTGTGGTTTGCCGGCCCGTCGGGAACTCGACTTGGGCTTGCCGGCGGGCACGCTTTCGGTCTGGACCAACTTGCTGGCCATGGCCCAGTGGCGGTCTTCCTGGCCCGCGGGTTTACCTTCCGATTCCCAGATCTGATAGGCGAGTTCTCGAATGCGCTGTTCATCACTCATGACGCAGTCTCCAGGGCATGCAGCAGATTGAGGGAAAAGTCGGCGAGTATGTGTTGCACGGCAAGACAGCCTTGCTGTGGCATGAGCCGGGCGGGCGTGAGCAGGCTGACCAGTTCCGTGGCCGCCAGCTCTGCGGGCAGATGGATCTGCGTGTCACCCCAGCGCAGCGGATCGATATGGGGAACCTGCCGGTCGCCGAGCAGCCCGGCAGCATGCAGCGGCACCACGACAATCACCCAGGTGTTCCGCCAGACACGTGCGAAGGCCATGACCTGGTCGGCCTGGCCGCCGCTGATCCGCAAAGGCTGGTAAGCGCCGTGGCGAAACAGCGCGTCATGGGCCTGGCGAAAACGCAATACCTCTTGGATCAGGCGCTGCTTGATGCGCCCGTCGCGCCAGGCCTGCACCAGCACGGGAAGATCTTCCGCAGCGGAAAGCGCCGCCTGGCGGGCGGCAAAGTCCACCGCCTGGCGATTGTCCGGGTCCACCAGGCTGAAGTCCCAGAACTCGCAACCCTGATACAGATCAGGCACGCCGGGCGTGGTCAGGCGCAGCAGGCATTGCGCCAGGCCGTTCAGGGCACCGGCCGGCGCCAGGCTGTTTGCTGCGGCGGCGATTTCACGTCGCAACGGCACGCCAGCGGCGTCAGTCAGCAGGCGGGTGAGGAACTCGCGACAGGCCCCTTCATAGGCCTGATTGGGAGCGCTCCAGCTGCTGTGCAGCTTGGCTTCGCGCAAGGCTTTTTCCTGCCAGCCCAGCAGCCGTTGCAGATAGGCCTGCAGCGCCGCTGTATCGTCTTCATCCAGCTGCAGCGGCCAACTACCCAGCAGGGTTTGGTAGAGCATCAGCTCATCGGAGGGCACCGGCGCAATCAGCGCCTCGGTTTGGGTGCGCAGGGGTTCGGCCAGTTGCAGCCAATGGCGGGCACGCTCGGTGTACCATTCGGCACGCTCACTGATCACCGCCAAGCGCGCGCGGTTATCCTCGCCGCGCTTGTGATCGTGGGTGGCGGTGGCCAGCAGATTGGCTGGAAAGCGTTCCGCACGCTCGGCGCAGGCGGCATTGAAAGCCGACAGCGGGACGCTGAAATTTTCTGGGTCGAAGCCTACGTCATTGCGCGACAGCAACACCGCCGAACGATAGCAGGCGGTGTCTTCCACGGCCTTGGCGGCGGCCGGCGCGGTGAGTTGCTGAAAGCGAGTGAGCACCTTACGCCGCCCTTTGCGTGCCGCACCGGGTGGCTGCCCGCGCAACGGCTGACCTCCCAGCCAGCGGTCCAGGTGTTCCAGCAAGGGCCAGTCGGTTTCCGGCAGATCCTGCCGTGCGCCGTCCAGGGCCTGCTGAAAGAACTGTTGATCGTCGCCCAAGCGGCCGCACACGCCGACATAGGTGCGATAGACGGTGAAGTGCATGATCAGCGCCAGCAAGGCCCGGCGGATCGCACCGAGCGTCAGGTCGCGAGTGGCGATATCCTGACGGGCCACCTGATGCAGCCCCTGGGCCACGGTTTCCAAATCGCCGGCCAGGGTGGTGCTGAGCATCAATTGCCGCGCCTCGATGACTTCCTCAAGGAATGGCGCCGATCTGCCGCTGACGTCTTGCCAGAACGCCGTCAGCAGCTGCTCGCCATGGGCATCGTGTTGCAGGAGCGACACCTGGTTCATGAACTCGTAGCCGGTGGTGCCGTCGACGCCCCAGTCTTCGCGCAGCCGTTCGCCGGCACCGAGGATTTTCTCCACATAGATAGGCAGGTGTCGGTCGGGGCACAATCGGTCGATGCGCCGGCGCAGCCGCCGGCAATAGGCGCGAGGATTGGCCAGGCCGTCGACGTGGTCGATGCGCAAACCATCGAGCAAACCCCGCTCGACCAGCTCGAACACCTTGGCGTGAATGGCCTCGAACACTTCAGTGCGCTCCGTTCGCAAGCCGCCCAACTCATTGATGTCGAAAAAGCGCCGCCAGTTGATGTCATCAGCTGCGGTGCGCCAACTGGCCAGCCGATAATGCTGGGCTTCGAGCAGGGCATGCAGGCGTTCGAAGCCCCGTTCCGCGTCCGGGCGAAAACTCTTCATGGCGTTCTGCAGGCTGGCCAGCGCCTGTTCATTTTCCAGGGTGTCGGCCAGTTGCGCCTGTAAGGCCTTGGCTTTGTGCCGCGCCTGGCTGCGCTTGGACAACGCCTCGAAATGTGAGGCAAGGGCGCCTAGCGCCGGGTGGTCGCAGCGCCGCAATACCCGCGCGTAGGAGGCGGGCAGCAGGGGGAAGCGGTGATCAAAATGACTGACGTAGAGCTGGCCGGTCTCGGCCTGCAAGTTCAGGACGATTTCACCAGCGGCGAGCACTTCGCCGTAATCACTGCGCAGAAAGGGCACCAGCAGCTGGCCACGCAGCAAAGGGTCGTGGGAGCGCCACTGAATGTCGAAAAACTTCGCATAAGGGCTGGCTTCGCCCCATTCCAGCACGTCCAGCCACCAAGGATTGCCGGCACCGCCCACCGCCATGTGGTTGGAAACGATATCCAGAATCAGGCCCATGCCGCGCTGGTGAAGCGCCTCCACCAGGCGAACCAGTGCCGCTTCGCCGCCCAATTCAGGATTGATGCGGGTCGGGTCGAGCACGTCATAACCATGCACGGAGCCGGGGCGCGCGGTGAACAACGGTGAGGCATACAGGTGGCTGATCCCTAACTCGGCAAAATAATCCACCAGGGGCAAGGCGTCGTCGAGGGTGAAACCACGGTGAAACTGCAAACGGGCGGTGGCGCGCACTTCAGTCATGGCGGGGGGTGTCCGTGCCAAGTTCATCCATATCCGCGTCCTCCTGTTCCTGGCGGATGCGCTCAAGCAGCTGCAAGCGGGCGCTGGCCTTGGGCCGCTGGAGCAAATCGCTTACGTCCCAGGGCCAGCGGCGACGCCAGTTGGGGTGACGGTCGCCTGGGCCCGGCAAGTTGGGTTGTTCTTCGCTGGCCAGCACATCTTCCAGCGGCAGCAATACCAGCGGCGCAGGCGTGCGGCCGAGCAGCTGAATACAGGCGTCCAGTTGCGCGTCGGGGCGTTCGACGCCCTCGTCCAGCAGGCCACGCTGGCGCAACAGATCGCCCAGGGCTTGTTTCTCCGTTTTGCGTTGCTGCAGGTCGAGGCGGGCGCGTTCGGCGTCGATTTGTCCGTTGTCCTGGCGATGCTGGATATCCCGACCACTCAGCCAGCCGGCGATACTGGGCAGGTCATGGGTGGTGGTGGTCGCCAGGGCATCGGCGGACCAGTCTTCGGGCGGGGTGAAGCGTCCTTTCTTCTGCTCGAAATACAGCACACGCATGCCGAGCACGCCGCGCCTGGTGAGCTTTTCGCCAAGCCCCTCAGGCACCGTGCCCAGATCCTCGCCCACGACCAAGGCCTGATGACGGGTGGCTTCCAGCGCAATCAGGCGCAGCAAATCCTCACAGGGATAGCTCAGGTAGGCGCCGTTTTCGGGCGATTCGCCTTGAGGAATCACCCACAAACGCTGCAGACCCATGGCATGGTCGATGCGCAGCCCACCGGCATGGGCGAGGTTGGCACGCAACATCTCGATAAAGGCGCGGTAGCCATTCTGCTGCAGACCCTCAGGGGAGAACGCTGCGATGCCCCAGTTCTGACCTGCGCGATTGATGATGTCCGGTGGCGCACCCACGCTCAGCGAGGGCAGCAACTCGGTCTGACGCGACCAGCCCTGGCTGCCACCCGGCTCGGCGCCGACCGCCAGGTCGGCAATCAGACCGATGTGCATGCCAGCGCTTTTGGCGGCGCTGTGGGCGCGTTGCAGACAGCGGTCGATCAGCCATTGAGCGAAGGCGTGAAATTTCACGTCATCGGCATGTTCACTGGCGAACTGACTGACCGCCGGGTGTTTTGGGTCGTGGTACTGCTCGGGCCAGACACGCCAGTCGCCAGGCTGCCCCTGGCCAATCATGTGAGCATGCAGCGCTTCGAAGCGGCAATGCTGCAGCAAGGCCTCGCCGCCATGGGCGCAGAAACTGTCGAAATCCGGGCTCAGCAGATTTTCCGCGCCACTGAAGCTGGTATACAGCTGTCGTAAAACCTGCAACCGGGCCCGGCTCACGGCCGGCCAGTCGATCAGCTCAAGGGCTTCCAGGCGCTGCCATTCAGTCTCAAGGCCGCAGGCCTTGATCGCCTGGGCGGCGGCATGTTCGCCGAGAATGCAGCCTGGCGAGGCATGCAGGACATTGAAGAACAGCCGGCTAGAGGGCGAATACGGGCTGTAGTGCTCGGGGAGCGCCGTAAACATGGCATGCACCGGGCTGAGTGCCAGGGCATCGGCGCCGTGATCCGCGGCCTGGCGCACCAGGGCTTCCAGGGCCAGCGTGTCGCCCAAGCCGCCATCGCCCGCACGGCGCAGGGCATAAAGCTGTGCACCTATGCCCCACACATGCCCACGTTGGCCATCGCTCAGGCTGCGTACGCTAGGACAAGCCGGAGGCGCCACCGCCAGAGTCAGTTGCTCGTCGCCGATCATCAAGTTGTGATAACCGCAATCGTCGAGCGGCGGCAGGCAGATGTTGGCATCCAGGCGGCCTTCGATGCGCAGATCCCCTTCGATTTGCAGGCGAAACGGCGTGTTGGCCTTGAAATGATCTGCTAGAGATACAGCCTGTCCCTGATCGACAAGGATCAGCGGGCCGACGCTGCTGTTGCGGTGGCGTTCGGCCAGGGTGGCAAGGCTTTCCTCGATCTGCTCGGGACTCTGTGCCGGAAAACCCAGCGCTTCCAGTAATGCGCGTTGGGCCTCCGGGGTTACGTGCTGCAGCTTTCCGTGGGCATCCTGCCATTCCAAGTTAAAGCCTGCTGCGCAGGCCAGGTCAGCAAGACGCCTATCACTCATGGCATGGGCTCCAGGGTCGCCAGCAGGCTATGTGGGGGTAGGGTGCCGGGCTGCTCGGCGTCGATACGCAGACCAAACAACAGCTGCGCGCGCTCGCTCAGAGGCCCGGTGCTGACGTCGATGTCGGAAAAATTCAGGTCGATGCGCAGACGCACGTCATCGCCCATGCGCCAACGGGCCGAAACAGCCTGTTCGGCAAGGATTTTCACGTCAGCCGGGCGAGTACCGCGCAACCGCGGCACGATATGCCTATGCCGCAAATCCAGCAGGTCGCGGTAGAACGCCCACCAATGATGGTGCTCAGGCTGTGAGGCGCTGAGTTCTGGCTGTGAACTGACAAAGGTACTCAGTGCGTTTGGGTCGGGAATCTGCCTCTGCGCGCCGGACCCTGCAAAGGCGGTGAATTCGGCGAATTCGCTTTGGCGCCCTTCACGTACGGCACGGCCGAGTTCGTCGTGATAATCGGTGAAAAACAGGAATGGATGGGTCGAGCCCCATTCCTCGCCCATGAACAACAGCGGGATCATCGGGCTGAGCAGCATCAGCGCCACGGCTACCTTAAGGGCGTCCTGATCGGCCAGTGTTACCAGGCGGTCGCCGAAAGCACGGTTGCCGACTTGATCGTGATTCTGCATAAACAGCACGAAGGCGTAGGGCGGCAGCTTCCAGCTCGGTTCGCCGCGTGCCCGGCCGCGGCGGTCGGTTTCGCCCTGAAAGACGAAGCCTTCGCTCAGCACGCGAGCCAGTTTGGCGGTGCGCTCTTCGCAGAAATCCGCGTAATAGCCTTCACGCTCATCGGTCAGCAGGCTGTGCAGCACGTTGTGGCCGTCATCATTCCACTGCGCGGTAAAGCCTTGCTCCAGCAAGCGCACCTGGTTGTCCTCGTTTTCCAGTACCAGGTGAATCTGACGTTCGACACCCACGGCCACGCGCGCCCGATTGGCCAGTTCAACCAGGAATTCCTTGTCGAGAATCGCGTGTACGGCATCCAGGCGCAGGCCATCCACCCGGTAATCCAGCAACCACATCAGGGCGTTTCCGCAGAAGAAATCCCGCACCTGAGCGCGGCGAAAATCGATGGCGGCGCCCCAAGGAGTCTGAATATCGTTGCGAAAGAAGGGGCTGGCGTACTGGTGCAGGTAATTGCCCTGCGGGCCGAAGTGGTTGTAGACCACATCGATGAACACCATCAGCCCCAATTCATGGGCGGTGTCGATCAGATGCTTGAGTTGTTCGGGCGTGCCGTAGGTGGATTCCGGCGCGAACGGCAGTACACCGTCGTACCCCCAGTTGCGCTGGCCGGGGAACTCGCCGATCGGCATCAATTCGATGGCCGTCACCCCCAGTTGTTGCAGCTGCGGCAAGTGCGCTTCGACGCCCGCATAGCCACCGAGCAGGCCGACATGCAGCTCGTAGAACACGCATTCGTGCCAAGGCCGGCCTTGCCAGTCGGGAACGTTCCAGCGATAGGCCTGGTGGTCAACCACCAGGCTCCAACCCTCGACATCTTCCAACTGTGCCCGCGAGGCTGGATCGGCCACCGGAAGGTGGCGGTCGATCCAGTAGCGGTAAGCGGTGCCTGCGGAACATTGCAGGTGCGTGACAAACCAACCTTCGGCCTGTGCCTGCAAACCGTGTCGTTCGCCATCTCCCAGTTCAAGCTCTACATCAGCGGCGTCCGGCGCCCACAAGGCAAAGCGGGTCATGCCATCGCCTTGCATTACCGCACCGTGTAGCAAGGAACCATGCATTCATCGGCCCCTCACGCGAACGGCGGCCTGCTCCTGAAGCAGCCGCTTGTAGAGGCGATCGTAAGGCTCTACCGATTGCGCCCAGAATTGCGGCGCTGCCATGGCCTGGCAGCGCATGGCGTTGAGCAATTGGGGGTGTTTGAAGACATTCAGCGCACGCTGCACCGCCTCAAAGTAGCTTTCGGCATCGCCATGCTGGAACAGGAAACCGGTAACGCCATCCTCAATGCTATCGGCCAGCCCGCCGGTGCGGCGGGCAATCGGCAGCGAGGCGAAGCGCTGAGCGTACATCTGACTCAGCCCACAGGGCTCATAGCGCGAGGGCATGAGCAGGAAATCGCTGCCAGCAAACATGCGCCGCGCATCGGTTTCGTTGAAGCCAATGTGTACACCGATGTGCCCAGGGTGCCGCACGGCCAGCGCAAGCAATTCAGCCTCCAGTGCTGGCTCACCCTGGCCGAGAATGGCCAGGCGACCGCCACCGGCCACAATGCTGTCGGCGATTTTCAGCGTCATATCCAGGCCTTTTTGATGCACCAGGCGCGAAACGACGATGAATAGCGGTCCTTCGCAAGGCTGCAGGCCAAACATCTCGTCCACATGGCGGGCATTGCGCCGTTTCAGCTCCCATTCATGGATCTGAAAACCTTGCAGCAAGTGCGGGTCGGTTTTCGGCTGCCAGCTCTCGTCAATGCCGTTGGTGATGCCGCTGAGCTGGCCTTGTTCTTCCTTACGTTTGAGCAAGCCCTGCAAGCCGCAACCAAAAGCCTCGGTGGTAATTTCCCGTGCGTAAGTCTGACTCACGGTAGTGATGTGGCTGGCATAGACGATGCCGGCCTTGAGAAACGACAGCTTGCCGTAGAACTCCATGCTGTCCGGTGAGTGCGCTTCGGCAGGCAGGGCGAGTTCCGGTCCGCAGGCCGGGTCGCACAAGCCCTGGTAAGCCAGGTTATGAATGGTGAAGACACTCGGCGTGCGCAGTCTTTTCCAGGCTATATAGGCTGGAGCCAATGCGGCCGGCCAGTCGTTGGCATGTACGAGTTCGGGCTGCCAACTGAGGCAGCCGGCGGCGATTTCCGCGGCGGCAAGGCCCAGACGGGCAAAGCGAATGTGGTTGTCGTCCCAATCCCGGCCATGGTTATCGCCGTAGGGCTTGCCGTCGCGCTCATAAAGCTCCGGGCACAGCAGGACGTAAATGATCAGACCGTCATCCAGGTCCATACGCCCGATACGGCAGGGCGGCAAGGCGGCCTGGCCTGGCAGTTGGGCAATGATGCGGATGACATTGCCGCTTTCGAGTACTTGCCGATAACCGGGTATCAGTACCCGGATATCGTGCTGGGCGCGCAGGGCCCTGGGCAGCGCAGCGGACACATCGCCCAGCCCACCCACTTTGACCAGTTCAGCGAATTCCGAGGTGACGAACAGGATTTTCTTCGTATCGGTGTGCAGACTTTCAACGCTGAGCCTGGGAGGGCTCAGCAGCGTGGCGGCCTTCTCAGATTCAACAAGACGAGCGGTTGCAACAGCGTTTCCCATCTTCTTTCCCCCAACAAACCAAGCGTATGACGGCGCGCTTCCAGGCGTGACATCGCAATGAGGAGTCTCCCCATCCTCAGTCCTGACTGGCCAGTCGTTGAGAAAGTTTCGCTGCCCTCCCCAACGGTAGTGGCGCCTGTCGGGTGAACTTGCCAGGCCTGCTGGGCATCCATAGCCCATGCCACCCAATCACCGGGAGATCTCGTATGCGCAGCCTTGAGAACGTGGTCGAGTTTCTGCAGAGAAATCAGCTGATGCTGACCACGGCCGAATCCTGCACCGCAGGCCTGATGACCGCGATGCTGGCGGATATCGCTGGCTGCGGTCGGGTACTGGAAAGCGGTTACGTGGTGTATTCCGTGACGGCTAAACGCGCCTGCCTGGGGGTCAGTCTGGAGACGATCAAGACCTTTGGCTTGACCAGCGAAGAAGTCGCCCGGGAAATGGCCGCGGGTGCCTTGCGTATCAGTAGCGCAACCATTGCGCTGGCCAACACCGGCCTGGCTGAAGCCGATGATGAGTCGATGGACGGCGTCGTGTGTTTTGCGTGCGCCATGGGTCTGGAGGAAAACATCAAAGTGGTCAGTGAGACCGTCAAGTTCGACGCCCCGCGCAATGAGGTGCGCAAGGCTGCGGCGCGCCATGGGCTACAGCATTTGCCGGCGTATTTTCAGCGCCTGCAGAATGCCGGCCGTGGACCGCAGGATGATTTAGGGGTCATTCCTTAGGGGTCTTCCTTGATGCGCAGGTTTTTCACCGAATGCGCTCGTTGCTCATCCAGGGAGTTGTAATAGGTGTTTTGCGTAGTGCTCAGGCTGTTGTGACGCAGGTCGGCCTGGAGATCCTTCATGTCGCGGCGCGGCGCATCGAAGGTGGCCGAGGTATGCCGCAGCCAGTGCAGCGAAGCTGAACGCAGGTGATCGACTTCATCGTTACTCCATCCTTCGGCAAGCATGCGTTCCAGCGACCGGTCGAACACCTCCTGCAGTAACAGCCTCAGATGCCGGTCAGAAAGCCCGCCGCGGCCTTTGAGGGTGGTCAGTAGCGGGTGGGTTTCATGGGGCGAGGGCAGGGCAGGCAGCCCCAGGTGGCGTCGATAACGGGGCAGGTAATTCTGGATATAATCATCGCGCACGCTGATTTTGGCCGCTTTATTGCCTTTACCGACCACATTGAACCACCAGTTGCCTTGCGTATCCTTGCGAAAATCACCCATGGTTGGCTCCCAGTTGTCCCGGCCCACCAGGTCGGACACGCGCAGATACATGGCAAACAGCGTCGTAAGGATGAACAGGGTGCGCTCGTAGGTTTCATCCTCATCGGCCATTTTTTCCGCCGTTTCGATCACGTAGCTCCATTGCAAGGGCGTGAGCGAGCGTCCGGCGACATCCAGAGTATTGCGTTGTTTGTACACCGATTTCTGCTTGACTGCGCGGAACGGGTTGACCTCGGTGAGGCCCTCATCAATGGCGTGCTGGAAGAAGCTACCGCACACGGCAAACACCTGAGCCACGGATCCTTGGGACATTTTATAGGGGCGTTCGGCGAGATCCTGGGCGGCTGTGCCATCCAGGGTCCGATTCCGTTTGGGCACAGTGACACTAAACGGGCGCCAGGCTTCGTTGACTTGATAGGTGTCCGATTCCAGCTTCTTGCGACCGCCAATGCGCACAAAACGTGACTTGACCATGGGGCCGACCCAGTCCTTGGGAGGCCGCAGGCAGAATTCCATGAATGCTTCGGCATCGCGCCGGCGCAGTTCCAGCAAGGGCTTGTTGGCCACCAACAGTGCCCATAACAGCAAGCGCTCGACATGGGTCCGGTAAGAAGTAAACGTCGTCTCGTTGCCTGCATACGACTTCAAAAAACCGCGAACGGCCTGGTAACCCTCGAACGCCAGCAGCTCGGGCGCAAAGCGGCCCAGATAGTCACGCACAATGGGCAGCTCTTCGGTGAACTGTTGAAAGTTCAGCTCCAGGAAGCGGTGGTAGGTTTCGAACAAGGGAAACGGGACTTTGGGCATGGGGCGTTTTTCTGGCAGTGGCTGGCTTTGGATCACGCACCGCATGGTACGACAAAACACGCAATATGCAATATCCGGGTCTGGTGATTATCGGATATTACATATGCACTCTTTAGCAACAGTCGCTCTTAACAAACGCCTCTTCTGACGGCTGTCGTTCCTGTAAGCGCGCTTTTCATGTACTACGGCTCCGCGTTTCGCACTGCACGCATCTTTGACCGTAGCTGCGCGCCGCCAGCACCACCGCCGGCGGCGTCCTCGCAGGAACATTACGCTTCGCTCATGCCCGCGGCTGGTTCCGCCGCCGCGCCGGTTCGAACCTTTTCCTCGATACGCCGGCCCACATCAGGATCGATGTGCTTCCAGTAGTCCAAGGCGCGTTCGAGCACTGGGCTGCGTACGCCTCCCAGCAGACTGCCCGACACCGTTTCCACGAGGCGGTCCCGTTGCGCAGCGTCAAATACCTCACGCACCAATGCGCCCGGTTGTGAAAAGTCATCGTCTTCGGCGCGTAACGTATAGGCGTCACGCACCATTCCACCATCAGTCTCCCAGCCGTTGTCGACCTGTCCCGTTTCATCGGCCCAGGATCGTCCGGCCGAATTCGGCGCGTACACGGGTTGGTTGCCGCTGTGTGCGTAGGTCATCTGCCCATCGAACATATAAGTATTTACGGCAACCTTTGGCTGGTTGACCGGAAGCTGGTGGAAATTGGTGCCAATGCGGTTGCGTTGCGCATCGTTATAAGCGAAAGCACGGCCCAGCAGCATCTTGTCAGGTGATAGGCCAATACCCGGAACCAGGTTGCCGGGCGAGAATGCAGCCTGCTCAATCTGGGCAAAAAAGTTGTCGGGATTGCGGTTAAGCGTCATGACGCCGACATCAATCAGCGGGTAATCGCTGTGTGGCCAGATTTTGGTGAGATCGAAGGGATTGATGCGGTAACTCTTCGCATCCTCGTATGGCATGATCTGGACCCGCAGGTTCCAGCTGGGAAAATCGCCCTGGGCAATGGCTTCGAACAGGTCACGGCGATGATAGTCGGCATCCCGACCGGCCATCTCCATGGCTCCGGCATTGGTGAAGAACTCCATGCCCTGCCGCGTATGGAAGTGATATTTGACCCAGAACCGCTCGCCGGCCTGGTTTACCCACATGAACGTATGCGAGCCATAGCCGTTCATGTGCCGCCAGGTGCGGGGTAGCCCGCGATCCCCCATCAGATAGGTGACCTGATGGGCGCTTTCCGGGTTGAGGGTCCAGAAATCCCACTGCATGTGGTTGTCGCGCAGGCCTGAGTTCGGTAGCCGTTTCTGACTGCGAATGAAGTGAGGGAACTTCATCGGGTCACGCACAAAGAAAATAGGCGTGTTGTTTCCCACCAGGTCGTAGTTACCTTCATTGGTGTAAAACTTCAGTGAAAAGCCACGCACGTCACGCCAGGTGTCAGGGCTTCCGGCCTCCCCCGCTACGGTCGAAAAACGAGCAAGCATTTCGGTCTTGCTGCCCGGCTGGAAAAGCGTGGCCTTGGTATAGGCACTGATGTCACCTGTGGTCTCGAAGACGCCGAACGCACCGGCGCCCTTGGCGTGGGGCTGGCGCTCGGGCACTTTTTCTCGATTGAAGTGGGCCATCTGCTCAAGGAAATGTACATCGTGAAGCAGGATGGGACCGTCGGGATTAACGGTTAGAGAATGGCGGTCACTTGGGGCCGGGGCGCCCGCGCCGGTTGTTGAACGTGAGCCTTCATATTTCTGTTGACCCATCTCAGATTCTCCTGAGTAGTCCAGAGGGATTGGCCAGCGAAGCGCAATCACAAAAAAGCATCGCGTGCCCTGATTACCCATGCATCAGAGTCATCATCTTAGACCCAACAGTCGCGATCTCGGCAAACCACCCTAACAGCATTCATTCACTGCTACCGTTGATCGGCTGAAACGCAATCAAGCCGTTTCGTTGCGGTCTGCTAAGTGCCTCCTTCCTTCTGCATTGCTGGATGGCATGGTTTTGAGTCGGGTGCGGCTTCGCCAGCGAAGCTCGACTTACCCGACCGGCTTGGGCCGAAAACCGCCGTAAGCAGCAGTTCCCGTTTTTACCACCCCGTTCTCAGGGATCAACGAGCAACCTTGGGGCGGTAGCGTGCCCGGCGGCACGCAGTCAGTTTCAACGACCTGCAAGGACGAGCCGACAGGACCCAAGCAATGGATATGCTTATGAAAAAAATCAGGTTCCCATTCGTGTTAATGATGCCTGTGCTGCCTTTGACAGCCTGGTCCCTAGAGCCACAGCCAATCAACGTATTGGGCTTTCAGTTTCTGCCCACGCTCAGTCTGGCTGAAACCTACGACGACAATTTTCGCGAACTGGCTTCTGACGAAGCATCCTCGTGGATCACCCGCATAGCCCCGGGTTTTCAGTTGATCGCCGAAGATCGCAACAGCGCTCATCGCCTGATTTACGCCGGTGTTCGCAACAGTTACGAGGATGCCGATGAGGCCAGTCATACCAATCACCTGGCCCGGCTCGACAGCATCATGGAATTCACCGATCGCCACCGTCTGGACCTGGAAGCGACCTACCGCAAGGCTGAAGAAACCACCTCCACAGCGGCACGAACCGAGAACGACAAATTTCACAGTCGCTCGCTGCACGGCCTCTATGCCTTTGGCGCACAAAGCGCACGCAATCGCTTGAAGTTTGGCGCGAGCTACTCAGAGTTGCGCTACGACAATCGCGGCCTGCTCAACGCCGACAAGGAACGGGACACCACGGGTCTGAGCACCGCCTGGTTTCACCGCCTTGGTGGCAATACCCGCACACAGGTTGAGGTCCGCCACACCGATTACGACTACAAGCTCGCCAACAATCCGCGCAACAGCACCAACACCGCCATCCTGGTTGGCGCCACGTGGGAGGCTACGGCCAAAACCACCGGCAAGGTGCTTGTCGGTTATGAGCAGAAGGAATTCGACGACGATCGACGGGACGAGCTGAAAAGCCCGATGTGGGAAGTGGGTATCGATTGGGAGCCGCGCAGTTATTCAACCTTCAGCTTGAAAGCCCGGCGGGCCTTCGACGAAGGCGACGACGGCTCCGATGCCATCCAGGCCAGCAGCGCCTCTCTCGCCTGGCGACACCAATGGATTGAGCGCGTGACCACCAATCTCTCGCTGGGCTTGGCCGAGTATGTATACGAAGGCCAGGACCGCAACGACGATCTGCTCAGCGCCGGCCTGGAACTGATTTACAGCCCGCGACGCTGGCTCGATGTATCGCTGGGATACCGCTATCGCGATAACGATTCCACCGTTCCGGACGAACGCTACCAGCGCAACATCTACAGAATCAGCGTTGCTGGCAGCCTTTGAGCCCCTCTTGCGGAGCCTCTCATGCTCATGATCAGCCGAATTCTACTCACTCTCCTGATGGCCCTGGTGCCGGTACACACGGGCCTTGCGGATGGCGACGCGCAATATCGGCTGGCTTCGGGTGACGTGGTACGCATCAGCGTTTACGGCGAGGCGGACCTGAGCTTCGACCAGGTCCGCCTCAACGATGCGGGCACCTTTTCGTATCCCTTTATCGGTCAGGTCAAGGCGCGTGGGCTAACTCCCAACCAGATCGAGCAGCTGATCACCGACAAGCTCAAGGAGGGCTATCTGGTCGAACCCAGGGTAACGGTCAGCGTGATCACCTACCGGGAGTTCTACATCAGTGGCGAGGTACAAAAACCCGGCGGTTATCCCTACCAGCCGGGCCTGACGCTTGATCGCGCGATCGCGCTAGCCGGCGGCCTGACGGAACGGGCTTCGCTCAAGCGCGTGACCATCGTACGTGGCCAGGGCGAAACCCGAATCGCCGAGAAAGCCACCATCGACACCGCCATCCTTCCCGGCGACACCATCACCATCGCGCAGGGCTTCTTTTGATGAACAGTGTTCAAGGTTTCAGCGAGGACCATCGTGGCCTGGCACGCATTGCCAATGAAGACGATGACGTCATCGATGTGATGAAGATCTGGAATGTGCTGTGGCAGGCGAAGCTGTATATCGCGGCCCTGGTCGTCATCGTCTGCCTGGTGACGGCCGCAGTGCTCGTCAACCTCACGCCCCTCTACAAGGCCACCGCCACGCTGCTGATCGAAAAAAAGACGCCCCAGGTCCTGACGTTTCAGCAGCTTTATGATCCTTCCGCCAGTACCAGCGAGTACCTGCAGACTCAACTGGCGCTGTTGAAGTCCAGGGCCTTGGCCGAACGTGTCGTCAAGGGCTTGAACCTGACCACCCACCCACTGTTCGATCCAAGGCAGCAGCCCGCCCCGCTCGTCGATGTACGGGGCTGGTGGCGCAACCTGCGCGCCGACATCGATGAGCCTGTTGTGGCACCGGACGAAGCCGCCATTGCAAAAAGCGTTACGCACCGTGTGATGCAGAGCATGAGCGTGCAAGTGCTGGACAAGAGCCAGTTGCTGGCCGTGCATATCGAAATCCCCGACCCTGTTCTGGCCGCCGAGATGGCCAATGCGTTTGCCGAAGGATTTATCGCCAGCCAGTTGGATGCCTACATGAGCCAATCATTGTCTTCGGCTGACTGGATGAATTCCCGCCTTACCGAGTTGCGCGACACGCTGCGCAGCGCCGAAAGCCGCTTGCAGGCTTACCGGGAAAGCGAAGGCCTGGTGGACGTGGACGGTGTGGCCACGATTAGTGCGGATGTGCTGTCCATGACCGGCAACCGCATGATCGACGCACGCCGGCAGCGCGCCGAAGCGGAGAGCCAGTATCGCCAGGTGCAGGCCATGAGCGCCGGCGGACTGCAGCGCCTGGCCAGCGTGCCGGCGGTGTTGGGCCATCCCCTGATTCAGCAGTTCAAGGCCGAAGAAGCCAAGGCCCGCGCCAAGGTGGAGGAGCTGTCGCGCCGCTACGGCGACAAGCACCCGAACATGATCTCCGCCCGCACGGAGCTGGCTGCGGCGACTGCCAGCCTGCATGCCCAGGTGCAGCAAGTCGTGGCCGGCATCGAACGCAACTATCAATTGGCCCAGGCCAACGAGGACTCACTGTCGCAGTCGTTTACCGACAACAAGGAGCAGATCCAGGAAATTTCCCGCAAGGAATTCCGCTTGCGCGAGCTGCAACGCGAGGTCGACAGCAACCGCGTGCTCTACGAGACCTTCATGACGCGCCTGAAGGAAACCGCCGCCACTTCGGACATCAATGCCGCCAATGCGCGCGTGGTTGACCGGGCCCTTCCTCCCGGCATTCCGAGCAAGCCGAACAAACCCCTGATTCTGCTGATCGCGGCCGTGGCCGCTACAGCAACCGGCATCGTCCTGACCTTCGTGCGCGAGGGCCTCAACAACACGTTCCGCAGAACCGAGGAAATCGAGACCAAGCTCAACATTCCGGTGCTCAGCATCATACCCCTGGTGCCGAAAAAGACCCGCCACCAGCTTTCTCACATGTTCGAACGTAACGAGGACAGACGCTTTTGCGAGGCCATCCGCAACATGCGCACCGGGCTGGTGCTGGCTGATCCCGATACTCCGCGGCAGATCATCCTGGTCACCTCGTCCGTGCCGAACGAAGGCAAGAGCACCGTGGCCAACAACCTCGCCTTTGCCGTCGCGCATATCGAACGTGTCCTGCTGATCGAGGCCGACCTGCGCAGCCCGACCCTGGCGCGCAACTTTGATTTCCCGGTTGGCGCCCCAGGCCTGGCGGATCTGATCGCCGGCACCGCCAGGTTCGAGAATTGCATTCGTACCATTGGCAAAGTCAGCATGCTGCCTGCCGGGACGATTCCGACCAATCCCCAGGAACTGCTCTCCTCGCCGCGACTGGTGAAAATCCTGCGCACCCTGCAAAACCGCTATCAGCGGATCATCATCGACTCTCCGCCGACCCAGGTGGTCAGCGACTCGATGCTGCTGGCCACCCTGTCCAGTGCTGTGCTCTACGTCATTCGAGCCGAGAGCACGCCCGTCTCGCTGGTTATGAAAGGCGTTACGCAGTTACAGGACAAGGCGCCCATCGTGGGTGCCGTACTGAATCAGATCGACCTGAACAAGGCGCGCAAGTACGGCTACTACTACGAAAACTATGGCTATTTGGCTGCAGCGGAAAAAATCACTCATCAACCCTCGCGGATTTGATATTCGATGGCTCCGCAACACCGCAATCTGATCGCCAAGCGCCGCGGGCTGACCTTCTGGACTCAGTGGGTTGCGGGCATGCTGCTGGTGTGCTTGTTGCTGACTCTGGTGGTACAGGCGCGTTACGGCACGCTCCTCAGTCAGTACCGCGTGCTGGGCATTCTTACCCTGCTCGGCTCGGTGCATGTCTATGCGTTGCTGCAGGTTTATCACAAACGACACCGGCTTCTTTCCGGATTGCTGCGTCTGCTGGCGGGTTGGTTCTTGTTGATTGGGAGCCTGCTGGCAATCGCAGGTGTAACCCACACCTTGCATCACTATTCGCTCGATCTGGTGTTCAGCTGGGCCGTCCTGGGCTTCGTTGCCCAGGTGCTGAGCTACGTGCCGCTCCATCTGATGAATCGCCTGCATGCCCGCAAGCTGCGTAACGAAAGGCGCTCGGTAATCGTTGGGACCGGTCCTCTGGCGCAAGAACTGGCGAGGACCTTGAGCAAGCCGCACCGGGTGCCGCTGGTGGGCATGATTGCCACGGAAAAGGCCCAAGACGGTGTTGGCCTGCCAATTCTCGGCGAGCTGTCCGATCTGAGGGACATTCTGCAGCAACAGCACATTCGTCGTGTTTACATCGCCCTGCCACTGAATGAAATGCCGCGCATCGAGAGCATTTACATCGACCTGTTGGATTTGCATGTCGATGTGGTCTGGATACCTGATTTTGGCAGCATGCTGCTGCTCAATCATTCGATCGCAGAAATCGGCCCCATTCCGGCTATCTACCTCAACGAAACGCCCCTCAGCTCACATCCGGGCGCCCAGCTAGGCAAAGAGATTTTGGAGCGTAGCCTGGCGGCGCTCGCCATTCTGCTCCTGAGTCCCCTGCTGCTGGCTGCCGCCCTTGCAGTCAAGCTGTCCTCCCCCGGCCCGGTGTTGTTCAAGCAAAAACGCCACGGCTGGAATGGCGAAGTCATCAACATCTGGAAGTTCCGCACCATGCGAGAACATCAGGACGATCAGGTCAAACAGGCGACCCGAGGCGATCAGCGTGTAACTGCCGTAGGCCGTTTCATGCGGCGCACTTCGCTCGATGAACTGCCGCAGCTGTTCAACGTGGTGGCCGGCGAAATGGCCTTGGTGGGGCCGCGTCCCCATGCGGTGCCTCACAACCTGTATTACATCGGCAAGATCCGCGCCTACATGGCTCGCCATCGAATCAAGCCGGGTATTACCGGCCTGGCGCAAATCACCGGCCATCGCGGTGAGACCGAAACCGTGGAAAAAATGCAGCAGCGCGTCAATCAGGACCTCCTCTACATAAACCAATGGTCGTTCTGGCTGGATTTCAAGATTCTTCTCAAAACGCCCTTCACGCTGCTTTCCAAGGATATTTACTAAGCGCAGATGTTTACACTCGACATTCTCGACAGCTATTCGGATTGCCAGCTGGACGGTGCCAGCTCGTTCTCTTTTCTGAATTTTGCATCCATCGGTGTCTTGTTCAACGCTACGCAGGAGGATTCCATGGCCTTCTTCTGCGACGGAATGCTGTTGTCATATTTTCTGTCGAAAGTAACGGGCCAGAAAATCGTCAGGGTCAGCTTCGACTTTACCTCCATAGCCCAACAGGTGTTTCAGCGCGCCGAATCACAGCAAAAGAAGGTTTATCTCGTTGGTGCTCGCCCTGCAGAGTTGGATCGCTTTATCGACAAGCTCAAAAAGCGTTTTCCCGCCTTGCTAATTGCCGGATACCATCATGGGTATTTTGAAGAGCAGCAGGCCAAGAGAGTTTGCGCAGAAATTCGTGATGCTGGGAGCGACATTCTTATTGTTGGCCTGGGTGCGGGGCATCAAGAGCGCTTCATTCGCCAAGCACGTGCAAACGGTTTCACTGGCGTGGCTTTTTCATGCGGTGGATTCATTCGTCAGGAAGCCATGACCCCTGGTTATTTTTATCCGACCTGGGTGGATCGCTTCAACCTTCGGGCCTTCTATCGCATGTACAGGGAGCCCCACACTATCAAGCGTTACCTGCTCGATTACCCCAGGAACTTCATGCATTTGCTGGCCATGCTCGCCAGACGAAAAGTAGCCATCAACATTGTGCAATCAACTCCGGCCGCGGCCAGGATGCGCATCCTCTTCGTATTCAAGGATTTCAAACCCGACGGTGGAGTCGAGCGGGTTCAGCGGCAGTTGGCCAACCAGTTCTGCCTCGATGGCCAGCAGGTCACTTTTTTCATCATGAATGGCGACCGGGCGGATACCGCTCCGACAGACACCATCAGGCAAATCGGCGAGCCCTGTAGTTGGGGAGTGTTCTCGGTTCTCAATTCCGCACGCAGTCTACGCAGGATCATCCGGCAACAGCAGGTCACCCATGTCATCGCCGCAAAGGAGTTGGCTAATCTCTGCACCCGGCTCGCCACCCTTGGCTGCAACTGCCGAGTCATTTATACCCGTCATGCGGCACTCGACAGCGCCGAACAGACGCTCAACCCGGCCTTGCTCGCTATTCTGTATTCCTTCTATCTGCTGGGGCACGGTCAGGTGGTCACCGTTTCCAATGGCCTCAAAGCAGGGCTCACACGGAGGGTGCCGTGGGGAAAAACGCGCATCAAACACTGCCCCAATGCAGTCGTCACTGAGCAGTTGTCGGCCAAGGCCGCCTGCCCCCTACCCGCCCACCTGCCTTCAAACTACCTACTGGCGGTGGGCAGGCTTACCGAAGAAAAAGGCTTCGATCTTTTGCTGACCGCCTATGCCAAGGCGCTGAGCCAACGCCCACTGCCAGACCTGGTACTGGTGGGTGCGGGGCCTGAGCATGGCGCTCTGCACAAGCAAGCCGATCAGTTGGGTATTGCTGGTCGCGTGCATTTCACCGGATTTCTGAGCAACCCCTATCCCTTGATCAAACAGGCCCGGTTTTTTGTACTGAGTTCCAGGCATGAGGGATTACCGACCGCTCTAATCGAAGCCCTGGCGTTGGGTACACCGGTGCTTGCTGCCGATTGCGATACCGGCCCGCGTGAGCTTCTCGACAATGGCCGCTTGGGCATCCTGGTAAAAGCCAATGATGTCGAGGCCTTGGCGGAGGGGATTATTCAGGCCCTGAACCACAGCGACGGGCTCCGTGCTGCCCACCTTGAGGTCATACAGCAATACACAAGCCAGCAGGCGGCGCAGGCGTATTATCACGTGTGGAATCAATGAGAAAAAAACTGCTGATTATCTTGCAGGACTTGCGAGGTGGCGGCGCCGAGAAAATGATGGTGCGCCTGGCTGGCGCGCTTGCCGAGTTCGGGCATGACGTCACCCTTCTGACCTTGACTGCTGAAGGCGTCAATGCCGCTCACCTTTCACCGAACGTAAAGCGGGTTCATCTAGGCAGCTTACGTACTGCCAGTGCTTTGCCCGATCTGGCACGCTATTTACGAGCCCACCGGTTTGATGCACAACTGGCGGCTCTAACCCATGTCAACGTCGTCGCCATCCTGGCCGCGCTTTTCTCCGGGACCCTAGCCCGTCAGCATGTCAGCGAGCGTAATGCCTTTTCCCATGACAAATACGTCAATCCATCATTCAGTGTGCGCCTGTCTTATTGGCTGGCGCCGTTGTTATACCGGCTGACGCCCAACCCGGTCATTTGCGTATCCCGGGGCGTGGCTCAGGACCTGGTGCGCACCACAGTCGCCCGTGAGCGGGATGTCACGACGGCGGACAATCCAGTGCTGGACGATGATTTTCGCCAAACGCCGCCGCTATCGCCCGCGCACCCCTGGCTGGAGCATAAAGCCTGCCCGGTCATCGTTGCGGTAGGTCGGCTCGTTGAGCAAAAGGGCTTCGATACGCTGATCACTGCCCTCGCCCGGCTCTCCGACCGCACGGTACGCCTGATCATCTTTGGCGAAGGTCCCTTGCGACAACAGCTGATTAACTATGCTAAGGCCGTCAGCGTTGCCGATCGACTCGATCTGGCGGGTTATAGCCCTGCCCCCCTGGCTGAAGTCAACGCTGCCGATTGCTTTGTCCTGTCTTCACGTTTCGAGGGCAGCCCCAATGTTCTGGTGGAAGCCATGTCCACGGGCGTTCCGGTGGTCTCGACACGCTGCCCCTACGGGCCTGAAGAAGTGCTGGTAAGCAGCCAGCTGGGAATTCTGGTGCCCGTCGACGATCCAGCTGCAATGGCCAGGGCAATTGATCAAGCTCTGAACCACCGTTGTGAACAAGCACGGCGAGCACGCATTGAAGCAGCAGCCCGCTTTACGTGCTCCAACGCGGCGAAAACCTATTTATCTGCCTTGTTCCGTAAAGAACCACGCGATGAAAACTCTTGAGATCAGACGTTCGACCTTGCGCGATGCGTTCGCGCTATTCGGACTGATTTTCTATATGAATGTCATTTATTTTTTCATGGCATTGAGCAGCAGCAGCCGATTGCGTGGCATGCAGAATGACAGCGAAGGAAATTTTGTAAACCAGGTGTGCGGACTGATTACATTTGCGGTTCCCTTATATTTCTTTATTAAATATAAAATTTATTTAAGGAAAAGTTTCTACCACCAAAATCTGGTGTTCATTTTTTTTCTGTCTACCGTGCTGCTCTCCGTCTTCTGGTCACATGAGCCTTCAATCAGTCTCAAGCGATTCATTGCCATGCTGAGCACGGTTTTTTTTGCTGGATTCATTGTTTATCACTACAGGGTTCAGCAGATAGCTTTTACCGTAGGTTGCATGATCGGGCTTTTTTCCTTGATGGGCTTGGCGCTGGCGCTGGTTTTTCCCGAACATACCTTTGCGCAGGAAGGCGCCCGCCAAGGCGCCTTCAAGGGAATCTTTCCTGAGAAAAACGCAGGAGCCCGGATCAACGCAATAGCCATTCTGCTGCTTCTGCCTTATGTCTATCGTCAGAACCGGCTGGCTCTGGTCTGCGCTTTCTTTTCTTTGGTAGCTGTTATCTTGGCAAAGTCAGCCACCGGACTGGTCTTGATTTTCGCGGGAGCCGCCAGTTACTGGTACTTTCTTACCTTGGTGAAATTACGCGTCAATAAATCGCGCTCGGTCTTTTTAATTTCGACGCTGATTTATATTTTGATTTTTCTTATTATATATGCGAATTATGAGCTTTTCCTTTCTACCTTGGGGCGAGACAGTACGCTCACAGACCGTACGCGCATTTGGGAGTTGCTGGCTCCGTCGATAGATGCGGAATATATCAAAGGCTATGGATTCGGTGCGTTCTGGTTCACACCCAGCGCCGACTACTTTCTCCAGCGCTGGGGCTACATCGGCAACGCACATAGCGGCTATAAAGAGACATTGCTCAACGGTGGAATCATTCAGCTGGTTGCTCTGATAGCTCTTTTTTTCCACGCTTTGCTAAAACAATACAAGATCATCAACTCCAGCTTCGCCACCCAATACCATGTAGGGGCTTTGGTGATTATCGCACTGATGATCATCTCGAACTACGTCGCGTATGTAATCCCCAACTACCGCTCTACTGAATTCCTCATTTTTTGCATACTGATCATTTCGTTTCGAAACCCGTCTTCCGTCAGGAATGCGTACCTTGATACCCAGAGCGTCCGGCTTTCTTCACCTCTGAGATAGGCCTTTTTATGAAGGGAGATCAATTCGAGCCTACAGTTTGCGTAATCATTCCCATGTTCAACGCAGCCGCCACGATTGGCAAAGCCTTGGAGTCACTGGCGCAGCAGACACGCCTGCCTGATCGCGTCATAGTGGTGGATGATGGCTCTACAGATAACAGCGCACAGACGGTCGAACGCCTTACATTCCCTTATGAATTGCTGTTGATACGGCAAAAAAACAAGGGCCCTTCGGCCGCAAGGAATGCCGGCCTATTCAGCGCCCATGAGACGCTGCTGGCTTTTCTGGATGCTGATGACTATTGGTTTCCGGAAAAACTGGAAAAACAGGTGAGCCTCTTCCAGGCACTCTCAAAAACCAATCACAACGTGGGGATGGTGGACTGTTTTGGATTGAGTCTGTTTGACGATGGCAGGAAATTACTGTTTGGCCACATCAAGAAGGGCAAGCATTTCTTTAGCTTCGTGAATAGCAACGTCATGAACGGAACATCGTCAGTATTGGTACTTCGACACGCTGTTGTAGAGTGTGGTGGTTTTGACCCCCATATACGCTTCGCTGAAGACAGGTGGCTGTGGACGCAAATTGCTGAACACTATGAAATCCACACCGTAGCGGAGATTCTCTACCACCGCCTCGTTGGCAAAAACAACATTACTGCCCATCCTGAAAAGTCCTACGAGCACAAAACCCGTTTTATTGAGCTCTATCTTCGGCGCTACGGGAGCCTATTATCGGGTCAGCAAAGGCTTCAGTTCATACTTTCTAATCATGCAGAGTTTCTCGATGCTTTTTCACGAGCTGGCGCTCACCACAACGTCACAAAAGTTTATAAGGAAATGCTCAAGCATTCCTGGAAAACTCTTTTCTTTCTAAAAGGTAAGAGCACACTTCGTTACATTCATTCAAGGACGATACTTCTAATGAGCCCATATTCGAGTGGATAGCGTGTAAGGTCTTGAATACGGGCTGCTGATTTTTGAAGGCCGCCTTATGAATAAGTCAACTTACAAAGACACAAGGATTGAGTCTTTACGAGGTCTCGCGCTGATATTGATGGTCGCCGGCCATGTCATTGGCAGTTCTGCCTATTCGGGGATGAGAGTACCCGATGATTCACTATTACGTTACCTTTATGACTCTTTCGTTTATATACGAATGCCACTCTTTACAGCTATCTCTGGCTACGTTTATGCCTTGCGGCCCGTGACCACCTACGGCTCTGTCCAACGCTTCTTGAAAGGTAAGACCTACCGCATTGCGATTCCGATGATTGTTGTCTCTTCACTGTTCTTCTTGGCGCAATCATTGATTCCAGGCACCAATGAAAAGCCTGACCATGAAAACTTCTTCGGCATATTTTTTTACGGGTACGCCCATTTCTGGTTTCTTCAGGCCATTCTGCTGATTTTTCTGGGTGTGATAGTGCTTGAGAAAGCTCGTATAACAAAAGGTTTTGCAGGCGCTTTACTGGCGCTATTCGCCTCGCTGCTTATTCCCGAGATATTTGAACAACCAATAAAACTTTTTAGCTTTTATAGAGCACTTGACTTGCTTCCTTTTTTTCTTCTCGGCCTCATAGCGAGCAGATTTCCTGAAAAGCTGGCCGGCATAATTCCACGTTTGATTTCAACATTTGCCCTGGCATTGATCACACTCCATCAGGCTTATCTATTTGGCCTGCATAACCTGCCCAATCATTGGATTGATCCACTGGGGTTGGCATTAGGTCTTTGCGCCATCCACACCTTGATTCATTACAGATTCAACTGCATCCCTTTGATATTTTTGGGGAAATACTCCTTTGAGGTGTATCTGTTCCATGTGTTTGGAACAGCTGGCGCAAGAATTTTGCTGAACAGGCTTGAAATATACTCAACCGTAACGGTGTTTACGGTCAGCCTGGCAGCGGGTTTGCTGATGCCGATTGCGCTGAAGCTTCTGGCGCAACAACATGCCCTGTCTGATCTGCTGCTGTTTGGTAATAAACACGCAGTGACGGTGCCGCTTAAAAAAGCTGTATCAAGCTCTTAAGGTCTGTACGAAACGTCGGCAAAGATAGGCACTCTCCGAGCAGTGTCTTGAACAGCAGCTCCTCTGCGAGGAGCTGCTTTCTTGCCTTTTAGGCGTGCTTAGTTCCGTGTGGCGGTACGCATGGTGACAAACTCTTCAGCTGCCGTAGGGTGGATCCCCATGGTTTCATCGAACGTCTGCTTGGTGGCACCGGCCTTCAGCGCCACTGCGAGGCCCTGAATGATCTCACCCGCTTCGGGGCCGATCATATGGCAGCCCAGAACGCGGTCAGTGTCGGCATCAACGATGATTTTCATCAGGGTGCGCTCCTGATCGTCGGTCAGACTCAGTTTCATAGGGCGGAAGCGGCTTTCATAGACCTTCACGCGGAAGGTTTTGCGCGCCTCTTCTTCGCTGAGTCCTACTGTGCCGATGTTCGGCAGGCTGAAGACTGCAGTCGGAATCAAATCATAATCGACGGGACGGTACTCCTTCGGCTTGAACAGACGCCGCGCGACCGCCATGCCTTCGGCCAATGCAACGGGGGTCAACTGCACCCTGCCGGTCACGTCACCAATGGCCAGGATCGACGGCTCACTGGTCTGATACAGCTCATCCACCTGAATAAAGCCTTTATCGTTCAGTGTGACTGAGGTGTTTTCCAAGCCCAAGCTATCCAGCATCGGGCGCCGACCCGTGGCATAAAACACGCAATCCGCCTCGAGCACCCGGCCGTCCGCCAAGGTAGCTGAAAGCGTGCCATCCGCTTGCTTATCAATGCGCACGATGTCGCTGTTAAATTGCAAATCCACACCGTTCCTAAGCATTTCATCACGTAAATGCTCACGCATGCTGTTGTCAAAGCCGCGCAGAAACAGTTCACGACGGTAGAGCAGTGAGGTTTTCGCGCCGAGGCCGTGGAAGATGGACGCAAACTCGACCGCGATATAGCCACCGCCGACTACCAGCACGCGCTCGGGAAGCTTGTCGAGGAAAAACGCCTCGTTTGAGCTGATGGCATGTTCATGACCGGGAAATTCCGGAACGTGAGGCCAGCCACCCGTGGCGATCAGGATGTGCTCGGCACTATGCCGTTGTCCGTTGACCTCGACGTGATGGCCATCGATAAGTCGCGCGTGGCCTTCAAGGAGTTGCACACCGCTGTTCACCAACAGATTGCGGTAAATGCCGTTGAGGCGCTGAATTTCCCGATCCTTGTTGGCGATCAACGTGCTCCAGTCAAAACGACTGTCATCAATGCTCCAGCCAAAGCCCTGGGCCTGGCGGAATTCCTGGCCGAAATGGGCGCCATAGACGAGAAGCTTTTTCGGTACGCAACCGACGTTGACGCAGGTGCCGCCCAGGTAGCGGCTTTCCGCAACCGCAACGCGAGCGCCGTAGGCAGCCGCGAACCGAGCGGCGCGTACACCACCGGATCCTGCACCAATGACGAAAAGGTCGAAATCAAAGGCCATAATCTTGTCTCCATAAACAGGCCAACAGCATACCCCAGGAATCCCTGGCAACGCCTGAAAGCTGCCGTGGAGAGCGCATCATGTATCCGACCCTCACGCACCTTGCCCTGCATGTTCCAGACCTTGACGCCTGCCTCGAGTTTTACCGAAATTTCTGTGGGATGGAGGTTGTCCATGAGCGTGCCGGCAAAGGCTCACGCATTGTCTGGATCGCCGAGCCCGGCAAGGCTGAGAGCTTCATCTTCGTCATCATGCCAGGCGGCAACGAACGTCAGTTGGCGGCCGATGATTACAGCCATTTCGGTTTTGCCTGCGCGAGCCGCGATGAAGTGGATGCGATCGCCGAACGTGCCCGAGCGGCGGGTTGCCTCATTTGGGCGCCGCGAGACGAACCCTACCCAGTAGGTTATTACTGTGGTGTGCGTGACCCAGCGGGCAACTATGTAGAGTTCAGTTATGGCCAGCCACTGGGGCCAGGAGCAGTGCATTTGCCGTCGCCTTGAAGTGCGCCATGTCCGTCATGCAAAAATCCCCGGGAGAAGGCATTTTCTACCGGGGATTTTTTCTGGGGTGTTTAACGGTAGTACTGAACACTGCCGATCAGAACGAGCTACCCGTCTTGTAGATGTGTTCAAAACAGAAGTTTGTCGCCTCGATGTAGCCTTCAGCGCTACCGCAATCGAAACGCTTGCCCTTGAATTTATAGGCCAGTACGCAGCCTTCTTTCGCCTGCTTCATCAGTGCGTCTGTAATCTGGATTTCTCCGCTTTTTCCGGGTTCGGTCTGTTCGATCAGGTCAAAAATGTCGGGGGTCAAGATGTAGCGCCCAATGATCGCCAGATTTGAAGGGGCATCTTCCGGCTGAGGTTTTTCGACCATTGAATGAACCCGCAAGATGTCGTCGCGTATGGTCTCCCCGGCAATGATTCCGTATTTGGAGGTTTCCTCGGGTGGTACCTCCTCGATGGCTACAATCGAGCAGCGGAACTGGTTGTACAGCTTCATCATTTGGGTCAGTACGCCATCACCTTCCAGGTTGAAGCACAGGTCGTCGGCCAACACCACGGCGAAAGGCTCATCTCCGATCAGCGAGCGACCACTCAGGATGGCATGGCCCAGGCCTTTCATTTCGATTTGGCGCGTATAGGAAAAGGTGCAGTTATCGATGAGCCGGCGAATCCCCACCAGGTACTTTTCCTTGTCGGTATTCCGAATTTGGTGCTCCAGCTCGTAACTGATATCGAAATGATCCTCGAGCGCTCGCTTGCCACGACCCGTGACCATGGCGATCTGCGACAGACCAGCTTCAAGAGCCTCTTCGACACCGTATTGAATTAGCGGTTTGTTGACCACTGGCAGCATTTCCTTCGGCATGGCCTTGGTTGCAGGAAGGAAGCGGGTACCGTAACCGGCAGCGGGAAACATGCATTTTTTGATCATGGTCTTCCTAGGATTCAGGCATCGGCAGCGCCGAAGTATAGGTGGCGCTGAGGTTCTTACCATACGATGCTTATGCCCACCGTTTCTCGGCGCCGTTTGTCGATGAATAACCCCACAGCGACGAGCGTGCACGCCTAGAGCGAAAGGGCTTGAGCAGACTAGGTGAAGCAAATCAAGTCTTGTAAGTCGAGCTCACGTTTTCGATGACCTGGGCTGCAGTACCCTTTGTGGGTTTCACCTTCGTTGGCAGATAGAGATTCATGCGCGGAACGACACTAATCCGTGACTTGCGGTCCGGGCGCTCCGCCTGGCGATCGTTCCTGTCAAAATCTGCTAGTTCGCGGAGTTTGAACCCGTCGCCCTGCCGAACAAAAATCGGCAAGCTGGCATGAACCATGGCGTCATAGCGAGTCTTCTCCGAGAACCAGAGCATGACCCGCGGATGTGGGGCCAACTTCTTGTAGCGATGCAGCACGTCATCGTCATCCATATTCACGATTGCGCGTAGCTCCATGCCTGCAGGTGTCTGGGCCACGGATAAGTTTTCCGCCGCAGCCTGCGCCTGCGCACGTGTAAGCAACAGCTCTCGCACTGTGCCTACACGTACCTTTTCCGCTCCAGCCGTGTGGCCTGCCCACGTGAAAACCATCATCCGGGGAGCTGCATCGAAGACCTGGATATGCCTTGAGATCTGCATCATGGAAAAGGCCGGCCCGAGTGCCGATCGCAAGATACGCGGGCGCGCTGATTTGACCAGGTTCAATTCGAGACGGGTCCGCTCCACCGTTGCGATCAGGTCGTCCTTCAATTGATTGATCTGGATAACCTGCTCGAGCACGCTGCGGCCCACAACAAAATAGCCAGGCAGGCGCATGACCGTGCCCGGCGCCTGACCGGACTCCCGCTCAAACTCCCCGTACGCCTGACGCGCAGCGCTGATCGCTTCCCGCTTGCTCAAACGCTGCACGGCAATAACGTCTGGAGTTTTCTGTGTCTTCAGCAGAGGCAATCGCCACGCGACGCCCTCTTCAACCAAGGCTGGCCAGGTTTGATCAAAAGCCTCCAGCGCCTCCTTGAGCCGTGCATGGGCCGCACATATTTCACTGACCATCAGCTTCCTCCAAAACGCCCCCTTCCCTGTTCAACAGCGGGTCGCACAGGGGTTACAAACTAGGTCAAGAGTCAATGAAGGGGTGGTATTAATAGACAGGGAATATAGCACTTAAGCCTGTGGTTGGAAGGATTTAAGTGCTGATGCGCCAGACCAAGGATATTTCGGCGGCGCCTATGACCAGCCGTTTAGCGCGAAGCATCGCTGGAATACAGGACCCTCCTTGGGCTCAACGCGGCGCCATACGTGCTCTAACCTGCCAAACCAGCTGTCGGGCACGCGGTGCGTCAGGCGTCACCCGCATCAGTCGCTCGGCATAGGTCAGTGCCTCCTCCGTCTTGCCTTGCTCCAAGTGATAGGCAGCTGCCAACCAGAGAAGATCTGCCTCGTTTGGATTGGCTACCAACGCTCTTTCGACCACGACCAGCGCCTGGTGTGGCGACTGCGCTTGGAGGGCCAGCGCCAGAGCCAGCGCAAAACGGGGGTCGCCCGGTGCCAACCTTTGGGCTTGCCGAAAGTGCTCAAGCGCCTGGGTTTTGTGCTGCTGGCGTACCAGGCTCAGGCCGAGTGAATAATGCAGCAACGCCGATTGCGGACGCAGCGCCAACCCCTCGCGCAGCACCTGCGCAGCGTGCGTTTCACGACCGGCGCTGCGGTGCAACTCGGCGAGTTCCAAATAGGCTGCCTGATATAACGGGTCAAGGCGCAGCGCGGCTTGCAGATGTTCCAGCGCACCCGCGTCGTCACTCTGCCGGCGGCGCAGTTGCGCCAACTCGCTACGGGCGTCGGCTCGATCGGTGTTCAACTGCAATTGAGCCTCGTACTCAGCCAGCGCATTGGCAAAGGCCGGTTGCTGCGCCTCAGGCACTGGCGCATCAATCAGTAAACGCGCCACTTCGCTACGCACACTGCGTACGGGATCAGTCAATAAAGGCGCCAGCCACTTACCCCGCTGCCCTGCCGGCACTTGGGCGAAGGCGCCTAGAGCTGCACGACGTACCTGCGCGTCGGGGTCACTTAGGGCAGCGTACAGCGCTCGCCATTGCTCGGGTGCTTGCGGTCTTTGCAACCGTGCAGCGCTGCTTGCACGCACCAGCGCGGGCTGCGCCGGATCGTTAAGCAGCGCAATCAAACCCGCCGCCGAGCCAGGGACACTGGCTTCGGCGTCAGCCCAGATTTTGGCAAATTGCTGGAAGCCTTTGGCTGGCTGCGAATAATGTTTGCCGATGGCCTTGAGCGCCCATTCAGCCGATTTGTCCTGATGGCAAGCATTGCAGGCGTTGGGCGTACCCTGAGCGATGCTGAGATCCGGTCTGGGAATCCGAAAGCTGTGATCGCGCCGGGGGTCGATGACCATATAGGTGGTTTGCGGCATATGGCAGCTTACACACTGCGCCCCAGCAGAGCCGGCCGGGTGGAAATGGTGACGGGGGCTGTCGAAGTGTTGGGGTGAATGGCATTGGCTGCACAGTGCGTTGCCTTGAATACGCAACGCCTGGCTATGGGGGTCATGACAGTTGCTGCACGTCACACCTGCCGCATGCATCTTGCTCTGCTCAAAGGAGCCCGAGATGAAGACCTCTTCACGCTGCTGTCCATCCACGTGATACAGCCCCGGCTCCAGCAGCACCGGAGTGTAGTGATCCAACAGCGGCTTGCCGGCATGATAACCCTCGGCAATCTGGCTGCGTCGAGCGTGGCATTGGGCGCACACCTGCTGCTCTTTGCTAGCCTGCGCGGGGCTATCGCGATGTGCTGTTAACTCTTCAATGGACCGGCGCCAACTAACGCCTCGACGCTCATCCAGGATCAGTGTCAGGCCTTTGCGGGCGCCACCACCATCGCCTTTAGCCCAGGCCAAATGGTTCGACGCCGGCCCATGGCAGGCCTCACAGCCCACGTTGATCTCAGCCCAGCGAGTAGCAAACGTATCGGTCTTTGGATCGTAGCCTTTGCGCAGGCCGGTGGAGTGGCAGTCGGCACACATGTGGTTCCAGTTCTGCGAAGGCCGGGTCCAGTGAAGCTCATCCCGATGGCTCACCGCATCATCGGGGTACAAGTGGAACCAGCGCTGCCCGCCTTCGTTGGCCGGGCGGCTATCCCAAGCAATCGACAAGGCCTGCAAACGACCGTCGGGAAATTCCACCAAGTACTGCTGCAGTGGATCAACGCCGAAGGTGTAACGGATCTCGAACTCGTCTAGCGCACCGTCAGCCCCATCGGTTTGCACAAAAAAACGGCTATCACGCCGGAAAAAGCGCGACTCGACATCTGCATAGCTAAATCGCGCATCGTTGAAGTCCCCTAGCACGGTGTCGCTTGTAGCGTGCTGCATGGCATGCGCGTGCTGGGAGTTCTGCCAGGCTGCGAATTGTTGCTCATGGCAACCGGCGCAAGCCTGACTTCCAGCAAAGCCCGACACTGGATCGGCCAGTGCCGGTTGCCAGCAACTGACTGCCACTGCCAACAGCGCCAGCACTAGGCGGACCCTGAATCGACCATTAACAAACAACAAAGGCGCGTTGAACATGGGACTTTTCCCGGCGGGCGAACATTGGCATACGGAACACTATGCTGCCGTTGACCCAGGCGCGCGAATAGCAGTTGTCGGCAATAGCTGCGCGCACATGCCAGTACCTGCGCAGAGGCGATAACACTCAATGGTGCAGCTTGGAATACTTCAGTCGAACAACAAGCAGCCTGGGAGATACCCCCCCTATTCGTAACGTCGCGATGGCCACCGTGGCCGGCAGCACGGCGCAACCGTGCCGATTACCAAGATCCTTGCGACAGAGCGTTGAACTGGATCTGCGAATTTTTATATCGCCAACAATTCCAAGGTGAAGCACCGCCCACGTCCGGAGAGGCAGCTGTACCCCTGGCCCGGGCAATTTGCGGCACGCCCCGGAAATAGCTCAGAGGGCAACTGCTCTCCAGACGTTGAACCGACCCTGTGGGGCCGTCAAAAAAAAGAGAAAACACAACATGAATCTGAAACATTTAAGTCTTGCGCTCTGCCTGACGGGTTTGTGCAACCTGAGTCTTCAGGCGGCAGAAAAGCCCAACATTCTCATCATCATTGCCGACGACCTGGGTTACAGCGATCTGGGCAGCTTCGGCGGCGAAATCGACACGCCGAACCTGGATGCCTTGGCCAGCGAAGGCGTGCGCCTGACCAACTTCCAGGCGGCGCCAACCTGTTCGCCAACCCGCGCCATGTTGCTCAGCGGCACCGACAATCACTTGGCCGGGCTGGGTAACATGGGCGAACTTCTGCAGGATTACCAGAAGGGCCAGCCAGGCTACGAAGGGTACTTGAATGATCGCGTCGCCAGCCTCGCCGAGGTCATGCAAGACGCTGGTTACAACACTTACACCGTGGGCAAGTGGCACCTGGGCCGCACCGAAGAGACCAGCCCCAAGGCGCGCGGCTTCGACCGTTCGTTCATCCTGGTGCAGGGCGGTGCCAGTCACTTCGATGATCAATTCGCGATCATCGCCGCCGACCCCAAGGCCATCTACCGTGAAGACGGCAAGCAGGTGGAGGCCCCCGAGAACTTCTTCTCCACCGAGTTCTATACCGATCGCATCATCCAGAACATCGAGGCGGACAAGGCCAACGGCAAGCCGTTCATGGCCGTACTGTCCTACACAGCGCCGCACTGGCCTCTGCATGCTCCGGATGAGTGGATCGACAAGTACAAGGGCCGCTACGCCGAGGGTTACGAAGCTATCCGCCAAGAGCGACTCGAGCGCATGCAGTCCATGGGCATGGTCGCCGCTGGCGTAACCCCCAACACGCCGCTGGCAAGCGCCCTGCCGACCTGGGAGCAGTTGAGCGACGAACAACGACAGCGTGAAGCACGCAGCATGGAAATCTATGCCGCCATGGTCGACAACATGGACCATCACATTGGTCGCGTCATGGATTATCTGCGTGACACAGGCGAGCTGGATAACACCTTCATTCTGTTTGTTTCCGACAACGGTGCCGACGGCAACAGCCCAATCGACCTGCCTGGCAACCGTGAGTGGCTGTCTACCGGCTTCGACAACAGCCTGGAAAACATGGGCCGTAAAGGCTCCTTCATTGGCTATGGCGCTCAGTGGGCGCAGGTCAGCGCTACGCCGCTACCTTTGTTCAAAGGATTTCCGAGCGCAGGCGGCATCAACGTACCCGCCATTGTTAGCCACCCCAGCCTGAGCAAGCAGGCCGGTAAAGTGGACGATAACTTCTACCACGTGATGGATGTCATGCCGACCCTGTTGGAACTGGCGGGCGTTAAGCACCCGGGCAGCACATTCCGCAATCGTGACGTCCACCCCATGCAAGGCATTTCAATGCTGCCTGGTCTGCACGGCAAAGCCATGCCCGAGCGCGTGGTAGGCTGGGAGCTGTTCGGTCGCCGCGCCCTGCGCAAGGGCGACTGGAAAATGATCTGGATGGGCCCCCCGTACGGCACCGCACAATGGCAGCTGTACAACCTGGCGGTAGATCCGGTCGAGGCCAACGATCTGGCTAAACAGGAGCCCGCCAAACTGGCCGAGATGGTTGAAGAGTGGGATGCCTACGTCAAACGCAACAACGTGCTGCTGGGCGATATGAACTTCAAGTACGGTTTCGAAACCTGTCTGTACGAGTACTGCTTCAAGTAACACCTCGGGCATTGGCTACAGCAGCCCACGCCGGCCAATATTGAAGCCCCCTTTTACACCCCTCGAGAGCAATCTCCAGGGGTGTTTTTCATTGCCCAAGCAGCTCAGTGCTGCCGCGCCAGAGTCTTCGACGGCGGTTCACCAAATGCCTGCTTGTAGGCCGTGGTGAAATGGCTCGGCTGAGCGAATCCCCAACGGTGAGCCAATTCGGACAACTGCACTTCACCCGGCTGATGGCGCAGCAGTAAATCGCGGATGACTTTCAATTTGCAGTTCTTGATATAGCGCTGCGGGCTGGTCCCCAAACTAACGCGGAACGCCTGCTCCAGACTACGTCGACTGGTGCCGCTGACTGACACCAAGAGGCTGATGCATAAGGGCTTCTCAAGGTGCGCATGGATGTAATCCACCACCCGTTTAACCGTGCCGGGTAACACGCTGCGCGGGGGTAAATTGCGGAGCGAAGGAATGAGATGCAGCAGGTTCTCACAAAATAAATGCTGTATGTGTTGTTGGCCGGCAGGGGTCGCCAGCAAGCCGACGGGGCTGGCAACTTCGCTATCGACCAATCGCAGCAAATTACCGAGACTGACCAGCGCCGGGTTATCGCGAGTAATCACCTGCGCCTGAGTGGAGGGGTTAGACATTTCTATCTGGTGATGGCGCATGACGTGCTCGGCCAGGCTCACAGTTTCCAGCGTCAGCACTACCGCCTGCGTGCCTTTATGCCACACCGCATCAACTTCGTACCCCGGGGTAAATAGCATCATATCGCCAGCCTCGGCGGTATGGCCCTCAAGTAGGCTGGTTACGCTTCCGCGCAGAGGCAAAATGGCATGCCAGTTAGCCAACGCCAAGGAACTGACTCTAACCTTTTGGCCAAAGTCTGCTCCGAACAGCTTCAGCTGTGGCATCGCCTGCAGGGTGAAATGAATGTCCGCTTCGCCTTCTGCACACGGCTGCAAGTTGCGCTCTTCAATCTGGCTGCATAGCAAGGCCGCGGCTTCATCCAAGTTACGCGACGACAGCCACGGTTTTTTGAAAAACGGTAATCGCCCCAAGTCGGGTTGCCTGGAAGGCTCGCTATGGAAAGTCGTACGGGTATTTTGCACGCTGGCTCCCATATAACGTGTTGTTTTTATTCCAGTCTGGCATTTCAGCCACCGTAAGGCGGAAACTCTGGCGAGTTTTGCCGGGGCTGTCCAGATCCTGCCGTCTTAATCCGGGATGCCATGGAAGGCGCAGCATGGTCGAAAGCAACACGCGCTCCGCGTACGACCTAAATTCAATTGAGCGCACCGTGAAACCTAGGGGAAAGCGTACCGCCGCAGGCACCCGAGCTGTGCACCGGGACCACCCTATCGCTCGAGTCCTGCTCGCCGGCCTAACTCAGTCGTAGGCCATCAGATATCAGCTAGGCGTAACTATTCTGCCGCCATGAGCCGTTACGGCAGTGCGCGCGCAGGCCTGCTATTGGACGGGGTGACAGCGAGGTAAACGGCACGACCATACTTGCAGCAAGCCTTACCTCGTCAGCACCGGCAAGTGCGGCAAGATCAGACCACCTTGCTTTCATATTCGAGCACATCGTCACGTATCTCACGCAACTCATCAGCGTCCTGATGGAGACGGTGAATGACATTAAGCAGTTGTTGCCTCAGCAAATCATTCATTTCAAGCTGCTCCGCCGCGCGCATCACCACGACTGCAGCTGCCTCGTTGTTTTCGGCTGCGGTATCGAGGGTCTTCCGAATATTTCTTGCTGAACGAACCATAAAAAGCACCTCGATGAACATCGTTTTCGGATGATACGACCTCAACATTTCCTTTTAATTTCAACCGCTTCGCTTCGGATGAGCGGTACTGTTTGACTGAGAAAAACGCTATGAAACCGGCATCTTCGCCCGCCTCGGTCGCTCACGGCCCATTTAGCCGGGAATACCGTCTGTATTGCGGGTGATGCGTGGAAGCATTGCAGGCGCAGCAGGCCTTCCCCAGCGCCGACGAAGCCGTTGCAGCATTTATCGCTGCCCTCGGAACTCAACAAGGGCGATGACTGGAACAGCTTATACCGCTGGAAGGCATTGAGCGCGAGGATGTCGAGGCATTCCTAACCCTGTACGGGGAACACCATTAAATCAGCCCGGTGGCGCACTGGGTGCGTTCTCAACTAAGGCGCTGACGGTGATCCTGGTGCTGCGAAGCTCGATACCTACCTACTTGGGGATCGATGGAACGTGCCGCGACTAGCTGACAAGGGGGCCGCGCCTGCGCCGAGTACGCTGGCCGCCGGCGATTCGAGCTGCAAAAGCAACTGCCGCTCGAGGCTATCGTCCAGGTAATGAACCCGCGGCCATCACCCCGTGATCGCGGCTGCTTATCCACTCGCGCCATTCTTGGTCGAAGGCGGTGTTGAGACTTTTCCGCAGCTGGGCCTCCCGTTCCGGTCGCTCGTGTTCACGCAGCAGTTCGGTCACACCTATCACACCCAGGGACAACACCGTGCCGGCGGCCTGGCCGATCATGGCCGATACCGCACCGGCAACGCTGCTGGTTGCCAACTCGGCGGTCAATTGGCGGCTGGTCTGCCGTGCCACGGACGTGATGCCAGCATCCTCGGACCAGAGAACGACCATGGCGGGCGCCTCGCGGATACGGATACCCAGCGCGCGATAAGCGGGCAGCCGATCGAGACGCTCGGTGCGGATCAGTTGCTGGAGTGAAGCGTCCTGATTGGCAGGAGGCGCCAGAGTGATCGCCGGAATACCCGCCAGCCTGCGCTCGAACTGCTCCGGCGGGACACCGTGGCGCAGCGGAATCTTGGCCAGCAGTTCGCCCAGCAGCCAGACATAAAAGCGCGTCGTGCGCTCCCTGATCCGCACTGGGTCGGTCTGTCTAGCCACCGGCACCAACACGCGCTTGCGGTATTGCTGCTGCAGATAGAGCGCCAGCCTGTCGACGACCTCCTCCTTATCCTCGTCGGCGCCCATCTGGTACCAGGACACCTTGATGCTCATCCATTTGCGGGTCCGGTAGCGCGAAAACCAGGGGATGAAGTCCGACTCGGTGCGCTGTCGAACCAAATCAAGCCACTCCTGCAGGGCATCGCGTGCGAAATGGCTGGCCTGCTCGGTAGCGTTTTGCGACGCGGCAATGATTTCGCGGTCGACCTGCCTCCAGGTACTCGGGGAAACGGTCACGGGCGGGGGCCGGGACGCACAGCCGGCCAGCATGACGATCCAGACTACGAGCAGGAAGCACCTCTTCATATCGCTGGTCCTGACACTGAAGCAAGCGCGGGACGCTCTACGTCTCACATTCAAAGTTTAGGTGCAGGAATAGCAGCGCCGGCTCCTTCGAGCGGACTGGCGGTGTGCCGCCCGTTCAGTCAGTCGCTTCCATGAAGGCCTATCGCAACAGCCGCTGGCAGCCTGACGTTTACTTCGCATACTGAGTGGCATGTCACTCAGTTCTGTCTGGCGAATCCCATGGCGATCAACGAGACAGTCGACAAGCCCGCAAGAAAACGCGTGCTCGATCCGGTATCCCGGATGTCCGAAATCCTGTTCGGCTTGCTGATGGTGTTGACCTTCACCGGCACCTTCAGCGTCGCTAACGCGGGGGAAAGCTCGGTACGCGAACTGCTGATTGCCAGCCTCGGCTGCAACCTGGCCTGGGGCATGGTGGATGGCTGCATGCTTCTGCTAAACCGCCTCGCTGAGCGTGGCCATGCCTGGCGTCTGTTTCAGCATCTGAAGAAAATTCCGCTGGGCTCTGCACAGGCCTTCGAGCTGCTGGCTGATGCCATGCCGGCCCTGGTCACTAAGGTTATGCATGCCAACGACGTGCAGACACTGCACCAGCGTGTGCTGGAGCAACGTATCGCGCGAACCAGCCTTAAACTCGGTCCGATCGACCTGCTGGCGGCCCTTGCGGTGTTTCTATTGGTTGCGCTTTCCACCCTGCCCGTAGTGCTGCCGTTTGTGCTGTTCGACGAGCCGTTGCTTGCTTTGCGCGTCTCCAATGCGATTGCGCTGATCATGCTGTTTCTCATCGGGCTGGGTTACGGTCGCTTTGCCGGCGCCCGCAGCCCGGCGATCACCGCACTGATATTCACCCTGCTGGGTGTGGCACTGGTCTTGGCAACCATTGCCCTGGGCGGCTGACAACCCCACCGGCTGAGTCGTATTCAACGTCTGCGCAGCCGGCTGCGACTGGCCTTGGCGATCAATACGACCCGCGCGAAACGGGAATGGACCTGGTTGATCTTTGTTTGCTACTCCGGCTGCAACTCAGCCCTGCCTTGCAACTGCTCCGCCACACGCTGATGAGCGAGCATCGACGTACTTTTTCCGCCACAGCCGGGAGCGTCAGACCGTCAGTCGCTTCTTAGTCCGATCCAGGCACGCCGAGGTGGGCTGATGATCTATACCACTTGAACCTGGGACATTAACGGGTCACGCGCATGGTCCAACCTGGAATAGCTGCGCCCCCTCACGCCACGCCTGTGGAGGGTAGATGCTTATGAACAGCCTGAATGTTGCGGCCAATGACGGTGTTCGCCATTGCTTCACCACCACGCGAACGGTCGTTTCCCTCGACGAGACCGATTACACCAACGTCGCCGTGGCAGTATTTTCTATCGACGACATCACGGCTGGCGCCTTGGACGTCGTACAACGCACCGGTTTCAATATCCCGGTTTTCCTGGTCGCCACACCGGACGGGAACCGCGCGATGGAGGCCTATGAGCACTTGCGTGACATGCTGCTGCAGGTCACCGGCGTGTTCGATCCCGCCCGCAACAACGCCGACTACTACGGTCACCAGCTGGAAGCCGCAGCCAAGGGCTACGAGGAAACCCTGCTCCCGCCTTTCTTCGGCAACCTCAAGCGCTACACCGAAACCGCCAATGCCACCTTCGCCTGCCCCGGTCACCAAGGCGGGGAATTCTTCCGCAAGCATCCGGCTGGCCGTCAGTTCTTCGATTTTTTCGGTGAGACGCTATTTCGCACCGACATCTGCAATGCCGACGTCAAACTGGGTGACCTGCTGATTCATGAAGGGCCTGCGCTGGCCGCTCAGCAACATGCCGCCAAGGTGTTCAACGCCGACAAAACCTACTTCGTGCTCAACGGCACCTCGGCCTCCAACAAGGTAGTCACCAACGCCCTGCTCACACCCGGCGACCTGGTGTTATTTGACCGCAACAATCACAAGTCCATTCACCAGGGAGCGCTGCTGCAGGCCGGCGCCACACCGGTCTACCTGGAAACCGCGCGCAACCCCTACGGGTTCATCGGCGGAATCGACGCCCATTGCTTCGAAGAGGACTACCTGCGCCAGTTGATCGCCGAAGTCGCGCCAGACAAGGCCCAGCTGCCGCGTCCCTTCCGTCTTGCGGTCATCCAGCTCGGCACTTACGACGGCACCATCTACAACGCCCGGCAGGTGGTCGATCGTATCGGGCGGCTGTGCGATTACATCCTGTTCGACTCGGCCTGGGTCGGCTACGAGCAATTCATTCCGATCATGAAAGACTGTTCGCCCATGCTGCTGGAGCTGAATGAAAACGACCCGGGCATCTTTGTCACCCAGTCGGTGCACAAACAGCAGGCCGGCTTCTCCCAGGCCTCGCAGATTCACAAGAAGGATCGTCACATCAAAGGCCAGCCCCGCTATTGCAACCATGCACGGGTGAACAACGCCTTCATGGCCCAGGCGTCCACCAGCCCGTTCTATCCGTTGTTCGCGTCACTGGACATAAACGCTGCGATCCATAGCGGGCGCAGCGGGTTAAAACTGTGGGACGACTGCCTGAAGTTCGGCATCAATGCCCGCAAATTGATCCTGGAAACCTGCACGCTGATCCGGCCCTTCGTGCCTCCGCAGATCGAGGGGCGCAACTGGCAGGACTATCCCACCGACGAAATCGCCAGCGACATCCGCTTCTTCAGATTCCATCCTAAGGACCGCTGGCACGCCTTCCCCGGTTACGCCGAGAACCAGTACTTCATCGACCCGTGCAAGCTGTTGTTCACCACGCCGGGAATCGACCCGGTCGATGGCACCTACAGCGATTTTGGTATCCATGCGGGCATTCTCGCCAATTTTCTGCGGCAGAACGGCATCGTTCCGGAGAAGTCCGACCTCAACTCGATCCTGTTCCTGCTCACTCCGGCAGAGGACTGGGCCAAGATGAGCCACCTGGCGGCCCAGCTCACCCGCTTCGAGCGTTTTATCGATGACGACGCGCCGATGAGTCGCGTTCTGCCGGCGATTTACGAGGTCCATCAGGCTCGCTACCGCGATTACAGCATTCGTCAGCTGTGCCAGGAAATGCACGACCTCTACCGTGGTCTCACCGTCAATCAGCTGCAGCGAGACATGTTTCGCAAGGCACACCTGCCCAAGATGGCGATGCTGCCGCAGGCTGCGCAGATCGAATACGTGCGCGGCAATGCCGAACTGATTCCGCTGACCGAAGCGGACGGTCGTATCGCTGCAGAGGGCGCCCTACCCTACCCACCCGGTCTTCTCTGCGTCGTACCGGGCGAAGTCTGGGGCGGTCCCGTACTGGATTACTTCCTGTCCCTTGAAGAAGGCATCAACCGGCTACCGGGCTTCACTCCCGAACTGCAAGGGGTCTATCTGCGTCATGACAACGGGCGTACCCGGGCCTACGGCTATGTACTGAAAAACCGCTAATCCACCGTGAAAGGCCCTCCACAGTGGCGATGCTTTTTACTTAGCGCACTGTTCCGATAGCGTGGAACGCCTGAGTAAGCATTTGAAGCATGGGCCGCGGCGATCCAAGCCTTATCCCATAGAAGGACGCCGGGCTGAGCTTGGCGAAGCGCGACAGCCGCTTCGCGTTCTTCCGCCAGGAGAAGCATTCATGCATATCCATCCAAGCGTTCAAATGTGGCTGCTCCTGCTAGCGCTGTCTGGCGCCGCCCTCTCGCCGATCCGGGCGGCAGAGGTGAGCAGTTCCCAAGCTTCAGAACAGGTCTTCAGCGCCCAGGAACTCGACCAGATGCTGGCCCCACTGGCCCTGTACCCCGATGCGCTGCTGGCTCAGGTATTAATGGCTGCCACCTACCCCGGCGATGTGGCCGACGCGGCTTCCTGGTCCATGGAACACCCGGATGCCAGCGGCGATGACGCGGTGCACCAGGTCTCCGAGCAGCCATGGGACCCCAGCGTGCAATCGCTGGTGGCCTTCCCTGCAGTGCTGGCCACCCTGGGCCAGGACCCGTCCTGGGTACAGAAGGTCGGCGACGCCTTCCTCGCCCAGCCCGACGCGGTAATGGACTCGGTGCAGCGCCTGCGACGCCAGGCCCAGGAGGCGGGCAATTTGAAGTCCGACGACAAGCAGAAGGTCATCCAGCAGCCGACCCAGGAAGTGACCCAATCGGGTGGCAGCAGCGAGCAGACCATCATCATCGAATCGGCCGACCCGCAGGTGGTCTATGTGCCCACCTACAACCCCAATGTGGTTTATGGAACCTGGGCCTATCCGTCCTACCCGCCGGTCTATTACCCACCGCCCGCGGGCTCTTACTTCGGCAGCGCACTGGTCACCGGCCTGGGCTTTGCCGCTGGGGTGGCGGTCATCGACTCGCTGTGGGGCGACTGCGACTGGGGCCGTGGCGACGTCGATATCGACGTTAACCGCTACAACAACATCAACACGAACCGTCAGCTCAACGTGAATGAGAACAACTGGAAGCACAACGCGGTCAACCGCGACGGTGTGCCCTACCGCGACCGCGCCAGCCGCGAACAGTATGGCCAGCGCCTGGCCAACAGCGAGCAGCGTGAGGCCCTGAGAGGCCGCGACACGGCCCGTACCGCCGACCGCGAGAGTGCCCGAAAGAGCTTGGAACAGCGCGGTTTCGAGAGCCCGGCCACCAGCAATCGCCAGGCCCGCGAGCGGGCGCAGACCGCGAACCGCGAAATGCGCGATCCAGCCCAGGCACGGCAACCCTCCCGAGACCAGGCCCGCAGCACGCCTCAGGCCCGCCAACAGGCGCGCCAGCAGCATTCAGCCTCCCGGAACACACCCGACAACGCCTTTGCCGGCGCCCGCTCGCCCAACAGGGAAAGGGCCTCCCAGCAACGCGGACAGGCCAGTCGCGCCGCCGCCAGTCGCCCGCAAGCCGCTCGTACCAGCGGGCGGGCGGTGAGCCGCCCGGCCATGGCCTCGTCTCGTGGGGGCGCCCGTGGAGGGCGCCGATAAGGAGCCCGCCATGCATGCAGCTCTGCGAACCACACTACTCGCCTTGCTGGCGCTGCTGCCCGTCCACGCATGGCCGGCGCAGCAGGCCTTTCCCAGTCCCGACGAAGCCGTTGCGGCTTTTATCGCCGCCCTCGGCACCCGGCAGGCCGACGCTACGCGCTTGGCGGCCCTGTTGGGCGATGACTGGAGCAGCTATATACCGCTGGAAGGCATTGAGCGTGAGGATGTCGAGGCATTTCTCGCCCTGTACCGGGAACGACATGAGATCCGCACAGAGTCTCGCGACCGCTCACACCTGGTCGTGGGCACCGTCGCGTGGGAGCTGCCGTTGCCGCTGGTACGAGGCGAGGACGGCTGGTTCTTCGACACCAAAGCCGGCGGCGAGACCATTCGCATACGTCGTATTGGCCGCAACGAGCTGGCCACCCTGCAAGCCGTGCGGGCCTACCACGACGCACAGATGGACTATGCGGAAGTGGATCGAGACGGCGATGGAGCCTTGGAGTACGCGCAGAAATTCGCCAGCAGCGAGGGCCGCCACGATGGGTTGTATTGGGCCGAGCAGCCCGGCGAAGAGGAGAGCCCGCTGGGCCCGCTGTTCGGCGATGAGCTGCCGGATGGCGATTGGCATGGCTACCATTACCGCATCCTCACCGCCCAAGGGCCGTCGGCGCCGGGCGGCCCCTACGACTACCTGCTCGGCGACAACATGAGTCGGGGCTTTGCCCTGATCGCCTGGCCGTCTGCCTACGGCAACAGCGGCGTGATGAGCTTCATGATCAGCCACGACGGCGGGGTGTTCGAGAAAGACCTGGGACCGGACGGCGGCAAGCAGGCCCTGGCCATGACCCGTTTCGACCCGGACAGCAGCTGGAAGGAAGTCGCTGAAGCGGAAGATCCGCTTTGATTATCCTGGGGTGCGTTCTCAATCAGACCCTAGGCGCGACTGTGCCGAGTACGCCGGCCGCGCCGGCGATCCGACCCGCGAAAGCAACTGTCGCTCGAGGCTGTCGTCCAGGTAATGCACGCCGGCCATCACCCCGTGGTCGCGACTGCGCATCCACTCGCGCCACTCCTGGTTGAACGCGGCATTGAGGCTTTTACGCAGCTGGGCTTCCCGTTCCGGTCGGTCGTGCTCACGCAGCAGTTCAGTCACGCCCATCACGCCCAGGGACAGCACCGCTCCCGCAGGGCCGAGCATGGCTCCCACCGCGCCGGCAACACTGCCAGTGGCCAGCTCGTTCGTCAGTTGGCGGCTGGTCTGCCGGGCCACGGACGTGATGCCGGCATCCTCGGACCAGAGAACGGCCGTGGCAGGCGCCTCGCGGACACGGGTACTCAGGGCACGATAGGCGGGGAGCCGGTCGAGACGTTCGCTGCGGATTAATTGCTGCAGCGAAGCGTCCTGATTAGCTGGAGGCGCCAGGGTGATCGCCGGAATACCCGCAAGCCTGCGTTCGAACTGCTCGGGCGGGACACCATGGCGCAGCTGAATCTTCGCCATCAGCTCGCCAAGCAACCAAATGTAGAAGCGCGTCGTGCGCTCTCTGATCCGCACCGGATCGGTCTGCCTGGCCACCGGCACCAACACGCGCTTGCGGTATTGCTGCTGCAGATAGAGCGCCAGCCTGTCGACGACCTGCTCCTTATCCTCGTCGGCGCTCATCTGGTACCAGGACACCTTGATGCTCAGCCATTTGCGGGCCCGGTAGCTCGAAAACCAGGGAATGAAGTCCGTCTCGGTGCGCTGACGAACCAGATCAAGCCACTCCTGCAGGGCATCGCGTGCAAAGTGGCTGGCTTGTTCGGTCGCATTGTGCGAGGCGGCGATGATCTCCAGGTCGATTTGCCGCCAGGTGGTCTCGGGAATGGTCACGGGCGGGGGCCGGGACGCACAGCCGGCCAGCATAACGATCCAGACGACGAGCAGGATACATCTCTTCATATCGCTGACCCTGACACCGAAGCAAGTGGGGCGCTCGGCCTACGCCGCAAACGTTCGCCCACTTCGAAAGTTTAGGTGCTGGAGCCGCCACAACCGGCTCCGTCGGCCGGGCTAGCGGTGCGCCGTACCTGTGACAGCTCCGCCTGTTACAGGCCGCGTCGGAATTCAGGACTTCATTGCAGTCGCAGCTGGCAGCCTGACGTTTACTTCGCATACTGAGTTGCAGGTCACCCAGTGCCGACTAGCGAACCTATGGCGATCAACGAGACTGACACCAAGCCTGCAACGCAACGTGTGCTCGATCCGGTATCCAGGTTGTCGGAAATCCTGTTTGGCTTGCTGATGGTGCTGACCTTTACCGGCACCTTCAGCGTCGCCAACGCCGGGGAAAGCTCGGTACGCGAACTGCTGATCGCCAGTCTGGGCTGCAACCTGGCCTGGGGCATGGTGGACGCTTGCATGCTGGTGCTTAATCGTCTCGCCGAACGTAGCCATACCTTGCGCCTGATGCAGCAGTTGCAGACACTACCGCTTGGCTCTCCCCAGGCCTTTGCATTGTTGGCTGATGCCATGCCGATTCTGGTTGCCGAGGTGATGCATGTCGAGGACGTGCAAACACTGCACCAGCGCGTGCTGGAGGTGCGCATCACGCAGACCAGGCCGAGCCTGGGCCTTCACGACTTCTTGCAAGCCTTCGCGGTATTCCTGGCCGTGGTCTTTGCCACCCTTCCCGTGATAGTGCCCTTTGTGCTGTTCGACGAGCCCCTGCACGCGCTACGCGCCTCCAATGCGGTCGCCCTGCTCATGCTGTTTATCATTGGCCTGGGTTACGGTCGCTTTGCCAGCGCCCTCCACCCCGTTATCACCGCACTGATCTTTACCCTGTTGGGCGTGGCCCTGGTCTTCGCAACCATCGCCCTGGGTGGCTGACAAACCACTGGCTGAGTCGCCACGGATGGCTATTCGAGTTGGCTTGCCCGGCGCGGTATTAACCACGCCAGGTGGGTCCGTCGCCGCTGCCCTGCCGCCCTACTCGAAGCGATCAATATCGCGCACGATGCCGTCGATCACGCCCTTGAGCGTGGCCATGGTGACCTGTTCCTCGCGATTTTCCAGCTCCTCGCCGAAACCCTTGCGCACGATTTGCATCACCGGCTTGCCGGTACTCGCATCGAGCAGCTCGGCCTCGATGAACAATTCCGTTGTACGGTCGCGAGCGCCGGTGGCCGTCGTCGTGGCGGCGACCACAAACGCGATCGGGATCACCTCGTAGGGCTTGAGCCCTTCGGCCTCGGCGTCCACGCCAGTGATGGCCGCACGCAGGATCAGGGTGTTCGGACGGGGCTGCGCTCCCGGCTCAAGCAACTGGAAGCGCCGGCTCATGGCCGTTTTGATTTGCTGACGGGCATACGTCTCCAGCTCGGTCAGAGTCGAACTGCTGATCTGCTCGGTCGGACTCGGTTCGGGATAGAAGTCGATCGAGCGCACCTGCATGTACCGGTAGTTGTCCAGCTTGACCCCCGGCTCCATCCAGCGCATCACCGGCTGGCCAGTCGGGGACGTGGCCGGTTGCAGCTGCGAGTAATCCGATAGGAAGCCGGAATACTGTTCCGGCTGAGTGATGTCCTTCGAGGCACAACCTCCGAGCACCAGCGCGGAAAACAACAGCCCGGTGATGGCGATGTGGGAACGCTTCATGGTGTTGCTCCTGTCTTGATGGATTGATCAGTGGCGCCAGGCGAATGAGTCACTGAGGATGGGTCTGTGTCCCATCTAGGGCAGTGCATAGATAGGAAACAGCAGCTGCGCACCCTCACGAAGCTCACCCAGGTGCTTGCGGTGCAACTGTTCTATTTCGCCCGAGCGGTACAGCTCGCTGATCACGGTATCCACCAGCAGCCGGAAGTCCTCATCGCCGCGCTCCAGGGCCATGGCCACCGGAGCGTAAGCGAAGAGGGTGTCGAGCACCCTCATCTGCTCGGCGAACGCGTCCTTCTGCAGCCCGTTCTGCAGCAGCATGCGCTCGGCGAAGAACGCATCGGCCTTGCGCTCGGCGACCAGCCGCATGCCCTGCTCGTGACTGTCGACCGTGACCAGGGTGGCGATCACGCCGAGCTTGCGCATCCGGTCGCGAATCATGTCTTCGGTGATGCCCCCTTCGACTGTGGCATAGGTGTGGTTGGCCAGCCCCTGGTTGATGGTGGCGCGCCAGGTCGGGCCGGTGTGCACCGCTTCGCCACTGAGCACCCTGACCAGCGTTGGGGCGGCGTCCTTGCGCACCACAACGGAAAGGCCGGCGGTGTACACCGGCCGCGAGTAGCTCACCGACGCGCGGCGCTCCAGGGTTTCCGGCGTCGGGGTGCAGAAGATGTCGATCTCGCCGGACTGGATGGCGCCGACGGCCTGATCGGGGCTGACGGCCTGATAGCGCACCTGCATATCGCTCAAGCCCAGTCCTTCCTTGACCCTCTCGGCGATCTTCAGGCACAGGTCGATGGCATAGCCGCCGACCTTGCCGCCTTCCTCGCTGCTGAACGGCGCGAGGTCGGGAAGATAGCCCAGGGTAAAGGTGTTGCTCATGCGCACGCGCTCGAGCGTATTGGCGCCGGCCAGCATCGGCAGCAGGGCGAACAGGCCGGCGAACAGCAGACTGACGGTGTTGTGTGGCTTCATGTTCATCTCCAGTCCCTACATTCAGATGTCGTGGCAATCGGTAAGACCATGCCTAGCTCCCGGCGACGGCGACGACAGGCCGCTCAGTGACAAATTTCTTGGCCATGAAACCGTAGAGCAGGTAACCGACCGCCAGCACGATGGTGGCGCCGAACACGGCATCCTTGCCGGAGGCATAGATCGCGTAGAACGAGTAGGCCATCGCAATCAACAGAACCACTACGTTGCGGCTGTACACCGACCCGCTCACATCGGCCTTGTGCATCATCACCAGCAAGCTGGTGAGCGCGGTCACATAGGGGATGAGGTTGGTCACCGCCGCCAGGCTGACCAACTTGCCGAACTGCTCGCTGGCGTTGGGCGAGATGGTCGACAGCGCCAGCAGGGTCTGCAAGACGCCACAGACGATCATGCCGATGATCGGCGCGTTCGCCGCGGTGACCTTGGAGAACAGTTTAGGGAACAGGCCCTGGTCCGCAGTCATCTTGGCCGTCTGCGCCAGGGTGAACTGCCAGCCCAGCAGCGAACCGATGCAGGCCATCACCGCCAGCGCCATGATGATATTGCCGACGGTGGGATTGAACATCTGCGCATAGACGTAGGCGAACGGCGCGGAGGAGTTGGCCAGCTCGGCGTTCGGCACGATGCCCTGGATCACCGTGGTCGACAACACGTACACCACCGCCGCGCCCAGGGTGCCAAACAGGCAGGCGAGCGGCACGTTGCGCTTGGGGTTCTCCACGGCGTCGGAGCTCTGCGCGGCCGACTCCATGCCGAGAAACGCCCACAGGGTCAGCGGGATACTCTGCGTGATGGCATCGCTGACAGCGATGTTGTTCGGGTTCCAGGCGGCGGCGAACACCTCCGGCTCGAACCAGAACCAGCCGATCAGGCTAAGACCGGCCACCGGGATGATCACGCCCCAGACGGTGACGGTGCCGATCTTGCCGGTGATGTTCGGGCCGCCGAAGTTGGCGAACGTAGTGATCCACAGCAGGCCAATCGTGCCGATGACCAGCGGGATGGCGCCACTGCTCAGCCAGGGCACGAACGACGACATATAGCCCACCGCGGAAATGCCAATGGCCACGTTGCCAATCGCCAGCGATAGAAAATAAAGGAAGGAGCAGAGGAAAAACGCCGACTTGCCGTGCGCCTCCTCACTGTAGGCGGACATACCGCCCGAGCGGTTACACAGCAGGCCACACTGGGCAAAACAGTACGCAATCGCCATGGAGCCAATCGCCGTGACGATCCATGACAGCAGCGAGACAGCCCCCAGTTGCGCCATGTTGGAGGGCAGCATGATGATGCCCGAACCCATCATGTTGACCGCCACCAGGGTCGTCAGGCCCACCAGGCCCATCTTCTTGCTTGACTCAGCCATACAAGACTCCTTGCGCTGTCTGCAAAGTGGCGGCCCTGTACCCGGAAGCAAGGCGCCCCGGACCCGAGGGAGCCAGGCGTTATTGCTGGACTACATACACCCTGTAAGTCAGTTGTCCCTGGTCGTCGTGCTCGGCTTCCACGCCATGGTTGTCATGCCCGAAACCCGGGAAATGGCTGTCGAACAGTTCCATGGCCAGCAGGTAGTCGATGATGGCGCGCTTGTCGGCGCCGGCCTTTTCGCCCGGCATCATCAGCGGGATGCCCGGCGGATAGGGCACGATCTGCACGGCGACGGTACGGTCAAGCATGTCGCGCACGGCGATCTGCTCGATCTCGCCCTTCACCAGCCGCGCATAGGTATCGCGCGGCGAAGACACCGGATCGGGCAGCAGGCTGAAGGCCGCATCCATGTTGTGCAGCAGGTTCGAGTCCAGCATGTCCTGGTGCATCGCCTCGGCCAGGTCGCGCAGGCCCATGCCGGCATAGCGCTCGGCATGACTGGCCACCAGGTCAGGCATGACCTGTTCCAACGAAGCGTTGGCGTCGTAATAGCGCTTGAACTCCATCAGCCCGGCGACCAGCGAGCCCCACTTGCCGCGGGTTATGCCAACACTGAACAACACCAGAATGGAATACGGCTCGGTCTTCTCGACCACGATGCCGCGACTGGAGAGGAAGGAGGACACCAGCGGCGCCGGAATGCCGCTGTCCTGCATGTCGCCCTCCAGGCTCTGCCCCGGTGTCAAGACGGTCACCTTGATCGGGTCGAGCATGCAATAGTCCGCCCCGAGGTCGCCAAAGCCGTGCCATTTGGCCCCGGGCCTGAGCAACCAGGTCTCGGCATGCCGCAGCACGCGCGGATCGAGGTCGGCGAACGGCACCCCCTCCACCTCGTCCGGCTGCCACACGCCGAACCACCAGTCCTGGGCATCGCGCAGGCGCATTTCATTGCCCAGCCGCGCCATGGCCTGGCGGAAGGCAATGGCTTCGCCGATGGACTCGTCGGTGAGGTATTCGCCGGCGTCGTCCATCATCTTCGCCGAGACGTCGGTGGAGGCGATGATGCTGTACTGCGGCGAGGTCGAGGTGTGCATCATGAAGGCTTCGTTGAACAGGGCCGGCTTGACCGGCACCTTGCCCGAACGGATATGGATCATCGAGGCCTGCGACAGCGCGGCGAGCAACTTGTGGGTGGAATGGGTGACGGTCACCGTGGCGTCGTCGGCGTGCCGCTCGCCACGGTGCATGCCGTAACGCCCCTCGTACAGCGCATTGAAACGCGCGTAGGCGTACCAGGCCTCGTCGTAATGGATACGGTCGACCGTCTGGCTCAGTTCGCGGGTGGTGGTCTGCACGTTGTAGCAGAGGCCGTCATAGGTCGAGTTGGTCAGCACCGCCAGTACCGGGCGGGCCTGCTTGTCGCGCGCCAGCGGGCTTTCGGCGATCTTCTTCGCCACCGCCTCGGGGGTCAGCTCGCTCTGCGGCACCGGGCCGATCAGGCCGCGCGCGTTGCGCCGCGGGCGCAGGTACAGCGGCACCGCGCCGGACTGGTTCAGCGCGTAGTTCAGCGACTTGTGGCAGTTGCGGTCGACCAGCACGGCATCGCCGTCGGTCACCGACGCGTGCAGGATGATCTGGTTGCTGGCCGAACTGCCGCCCACCGAGAAGAACGTGTAGTCGGCGCCGAACACCCGCGCCGCATAGCGTTCCGCCTCGGCCATCGGCCCCGAGTGATCATTCAGCGAACCCAGTTCGCCAACCGACACGCTGAGGTCGGAGCGCAGCATCTGCTCGCCGTAGAAGTCGAGAAAACTGCGCCCCACGACGGTCTTCATGAAGGCGGTGCCGCCGGTATGGCCCGGTGTGTGCCAGGAGTATTCGCAGGTGTCGGCGAAGTTGACCAAAGCGCCGAAAAAGGGCGGCAGGATGGTGTCGAGGTAACGCTTGGCCGCCGCCGCGATGCGCCCGGCGATGAAGTCGGGGCTGTCTTCCGGCAGCCAGATGAAGCCGTCGATGTGCTCGACGAAGGCCAGCGGCACGCGGTGCTGGTGCGCCTGGGTCATGCCCAGCAGGATGGGCAGCTGGGCGGTGCGCCGGCGGATCAGGCGGATCACCTGTCGAGCCTGGTCCAGGTCCTGTTCGCACAGGCCCCAGCCAAGGATCACGCAGCAGTAAGCGGGATTGGCGTGAAAGGCGACTTCCGCGTCGTCCAGGGAGCCGACCAGTTCCACCGGCAGATCGTGGTCATCCAGCGCCCGCATGACCGCCTGGGCGCTGGTGAAGACCACGCTGTGTTCATGGCCCTGGGTCTCGGCCACGATCAGCACCGGATAGCGCTGCGCCAGGGCGGGGGGAAGCGAGTGACTCATGGATGAATCCTCTTGGAAGTTGGGCTGCGCCGCTCGCCAGGGATGGGCTACGACGTCGCTACGGTTGGCTTACTTCAGGCACCAGAAGTGGTAGTCGCCGTCCTTGTGCACCGCCCCCGACACTTCCTTCTCGAATCCGGGAAACCGATTGCCCCAGTCCTGCAAGGCCAAGATGTAGCGGATCCAAGGGCCGTCCAGCGCACCCAGGTTCTCGCCCGGCATGACAATCGGGATGCCCGGCGGATAGGGCATCACGCCGACGCCCGTGACGCGGTTGGCCGCCTGCGCCAGCGGCAACAGCTCGGCGTCGCCGGCCTGCAGCGCCTGGAAGGCGGCACGCGGCGTCATCTCGATCGGCGGCAACTGGCCAAAGGCCTCGGCCTGTAGGGCATCCATGCGGCTGCTGCGCATGTGCTCGAACATCTCGCGGCTCAGGTCGCGCAGGCCCATGCCGCCGTAGCGCACGGGATGCCGGGCCACCAGGTCGGGCAACACTCGCTCCAACGCCAGGTTGCAGTCGTAGTGGCGCTTGAAGGCCAGCATCACGTTGATCAGCGTGGCCCACTTGCCCTTGGTCACGCCGATGCTGAACAGGCACAGCACCATGAAATCGGTGATGCGCGAGGGCACGATGTTGTTGCGGTAGAAGAAGGCGCCGAGAACGGGCGCGGGAATGCCGTCGGCCTCCAGTGTGCCGTCGACCCCCATGCCCGGCACCAGGATGCCGACCTTGATCGGGTCGAGCAGGCACCAGCCCTCTTCCAGACCGGCGAAACCGTGCCATTGCGCATCCGGCTCCAGTTCCCAGCAGGCGGGATCGGTGGCCAGCTGCTCGGCATCGGCATCGACGAAATCGACCCGCGTGCCGTTCCTGTCGCGGACCTGGGGCGCATTCCACGGCTGGAAAAACCAGTCGCCGCGGCTGGCGAACTCGCGATGCACGCGCGCCAGCGCCTGGCGGAAATCCACCGCTTCGCGGATCGCATCCTGGGTCAGGCTGTAGCCGCCGTTGCCGTCCATCATCGCCGCGCCCACCTCGTTGGAAGCGAACATCGCGTACAGCGGTGACGTGCTGGCCTGGATCACGAAGGATTCGTTGAAGCGGCTGTGCTCGATCGGGTTGCGGCCGTTGCGGATATGGATGAACGAGGATTGCGACAGCGCCGCCAGCAGCTTGTGGGTGGAGTGGGTGGCGAACACCGTCGGCGCGTCGGCGCGGTGCTCGAGCGGATCGCCGCGCATGGCGAAGCGGCCGCGATACATCGGATTGAACCGCGCATAGCCGTACCAGGCCTCGTCGAAGTGGATGCGGTCGCTGCTCTGCGCCAGCAGGGCTTCGGCACGTTCGGCATTCAGGCACATGCCGTCGTAGGTGCAGTTGGTCAGCACTGCATAGACTGGCTTGTCGCCCTGAGCCTGGGCACGCAGCGGGTGGTTGGCGATGGCGGCGGCAATGCGCTGCGGGTCGAACTGTTCCGGCAACAGCGGGCCGATGATGCCGAAACGATTGCGCGTCGGTGTCATGTACACCGGCAGGCCGCCGCACAGCACCAGGCCCTGCTCGATGGATTTGTGGCAGTTGCGGTCGCACAGGGCGAACTGGTTCTCGCCCACGCAGGCCATGAAGATCGCCCGGTTCGAGCCCGAGGTGCCGTTGAGTACCGCATAACTGAGGTGGGCACCGAAGATTCGCGCCGCATAGGCCTCGGACTCGCCGACCGGGCCGCTGTGGTCGAGCACCGAGCCCAGGTTGCCGCGCTCGATGCCGCTGTCGGCGCGAAACAGGTTCTCGCCGAAGAAATCGAAGAACACCCGCCCGACCGGCGACTTGGTGAAGGCGATACCGCCCTGGTGGCCGGGCGCTGCCCAGGAGTGCTCGTCCTTCAGGGTGTAGCGGATCAGTGCGTCGGTGAAGGGCGGCATCAGGTGTTCGAGGTAGCGCTCGATCGCCGCAACGACCCGCCCGGCGACGAAGGGCGCGGTGTCCTCGAGCATCCAGGTGAACTCGTCGGCCAGCGCCATGGCTTCAACCGTGATACTGCGCTTGGCGTCGCGATCGGCCATCAGAAACACCGGCACCCGCTCGTGGCGCTGGCGGATGGCGCGCAGCAACTCCAACGCCCCGGTATGGCTCTCGGTATCGTTGCGGCCCAGCGTCCAGTCGACGCAGATGCAATGCAGCGCGGCGTCGGACACCACCGAGGCCATGCCGTCTTCGTAGGAGGATGCGCTGATCACGTCGGTATTGCGGTGGTGGAACTCCTCCACCAGTTCACTGAGAACCCGGCCTCGCGCGCTGGTCGGGTTGGCCAGGTCATCGTCGACGAGCAGGACACGCTTCTTCAGTTGAATGTTGGTACGTCCGATCATGGTCCCGCCTCTTGCTCAACGTCATGGACTTGCAGACAAGCACCGGCACAGGGCAGGTACTTAAACGACGTCTGACGCTCCGATGTCAGCAATACAGGAAAAAAGACTGGGGAAACCACCGAACGACTACACCCACGGCCACCGAAGGTCCCTTCCGGCAGGTATTTTCTAGACAGCAAAATTGCATCAAGTGCCGAAAAACCCTGACGAGCGGCAATCGGGGGCGGCGCGCCAAAACACCTGTGCGCCGTTGCGCCACGCGACGACTGACTATGCTGGGCGTACCAATCTCCATCATTGCTTCTACCCGCAAGGAGAGACTCGATGCTACCCCCGCCCTCTTCCCCCCAGGCGTCCCGTGACCTGCTCGATGTGCTGATCCGTGCCGGGCTGATCACCGTATTGGTGCTGTTCTGCTTCCAGATCTTCCACCCGTTCCTCAACCTGATGCTCTGGTCGATGATCCTGGCAATCACGCTGTATCCCTTGCAGCGAAGGCTCAGGCTCAAAGGCCGGCTGGGCGGGCGTGACGGCCGCATCGCGACGCTGATCATCCTGATCGCCATCATCATCCTCCTGGTGCCGCTCTACTTGCTGGGCACCTCGATCGCCGAGTCGGTGGAGAAGGCCTTGGTCATGGTCAAAAGTGGCGATCTTCATGTTCGCCCGCCGGCCGAGTCGGTGGCCAGTTGGCCACTGGTGGGCAAACCCCTGCACGCTTTCTGGCTGCAGGCCGCCACCGACATGACCGGTTTGGTGCAGCAGTTCAGGCCACAACTCAGGGAGATCACCATCACGCTGCTGGGCACGCTCACCAACATGGGCATGGCCCTGTTGGTGTTCATCGCCTCCCTGATGATCGCGGGGATCTTCATGGCCTATGGCGAGGGCGGCGCGCGCAGTGCGAAGGAGATCGCCACGCGCCTCTCAGGGCCGCGAAGGGGTCCGCAACTCACCGTGTTGTGCACGGCCACCATCCGGGCCGTGGCACAGGGGGTGGTGGGCATCGCCTTCATCCAGATGCTGCTGGTCGGCGTCGCCTTTGTGGTCAAGGGCATTCCCGGTGCCGGTCTGCTCGCCCTGGCGGTCCTGCTGCTTGGGATCATGCAGCTGCCGGCTACGCTGATCACCATTCCGGTGATTATTTACGTCTTCAGCAGCGAAGGCGCCAGCACGGCGGTCATCGTCTTTTCCGTCTATGTATTCATCGCCGGGCTAGCCGATAACGTGCTCAAGCCCCTGCTGCTCGGTCGCGGGGTCGATGTACCGATGCCGGTGGTGTTGATCGGCGCCTTGGGCGGCATGATCAGTAACGGCGTCATCGGCCTGTTCATCGGCCCGGTGGTACTGGCGGTCGGTTACCAGTTGTTCTGGCAATGGGTCAGGGATTCGCCCGGCGACGGACCTGACAGCCCACTGCCGCGCTGAATCGTCTGACGCGCCCATGCCTAGCGCACGCTGCCCCGGCCGGTTGGCGTTGTTCGGCGCACTGGCGTTCACCGGCTGCGTTCGTCTGGGGCCGGACTTCCAGGCGCCGGGCGAAGCCTGGGTCGAGCAGTGGCACAGCAGCGCCATCCAACAGGCCAGCCTGCAGCACGCCCATCCTGACCTGCGTACCTGGTGGCAGGTGTTCGACGACCCGCTGCTGGAGCGCCTGATTGCCGAAGCCGACGTTTACAACGCCAACGTGCGGATTGCCGGGCTGCGGGTCATGGAAGCCCGCGCCCAGTTGGGCATCGCGCAGAGTGGACGTTACCCGCAACTGCAGCAGGCCACTGCTGACAGCGTCTACCTGGACCGCAACCAGTCCGGCGGGCGCAACCCGCAGGACAGCCAGTTCTGGCAACATAGCCTGGGCTTCGACATCGGCTGGGAGCTGGACTTCTGGGGTCGCTTCAGCCGCGCCATCGAGTCGGCCGATGCCGCCTACTTCGCTGCCGAAGCCAATTATGAGGATGTGCTGGTGCTGCTGCGCGCCCAAGTGGCGGAAACCTATTACCTCCTGCGCACCACCGAGGCCCGCCTGCGCGTCGCCCGCGAGAATACCGAGCAGCAGAGGCGCAGCTTCGAGATCACCGAAAAACTGTTCAGCAGCGGCCAGAGTGACGAACTCGACCTGCAACAGGCTAAGACTCAGTACCTGAGCACCCTGAGCACCCTCCCCGACTTCGAGGATCAGGTCGCCCGCACCCGCAATGCCCTGGCGGTGCTGGTCGGCCGCCCACCCGGCCAGCTGCCAGAACTGGCCGAGCAGCAAAGCCTGATCCCGCTGATCGACCACGCTGTGCTGCAGGATGTGCCGGCCGACTTGCTGCGCCGCCGGCCGGACATCCGCGCGGCCGAGTTGAATGTCGCCGCCCAGTCCGCCCTGATTGGCGTGGCCCAGGCCGATCTCTATCCCTCGCTGAGCCTGCTGGGCAGCATCGTTTGGTCCACCAGTTCACTGGACGGTGCGCCCAATACCCTGGATCGTTTCGGCGGCCCCAGCCTGCGGTGGAACCTGTTCGATTACGGCCGGACCCGCAACAACGTGCGTGTGCAGGACGCTCGCCTGCAACAGTTGATCGAAATCTACCGCGACAACGTGCGCCAGGCGGCGCGCGAGGCGGACGATGCGGCGCGGGGGCTGACCAAGGCGCTGGAGCGCGCGCGCATCCTGGGTGAGGCGGCGGTATCCGCCGAGCGCTCGTTGACCCTGGCCAATGCCCAGTACCGCGAAGGCTACGCCGATTTCCAGCGCGTGCTGGATGCCCAGCGCGCGCTGCTTGTGCAGCAGGACAATTACCTGGTGACGCGCAACAGCGCGGTGAACAACCTGATTGCTCTGTACAAGGCCCTTGGCGGCGGCTGGTACAGCGCCCAGCCCAGAGTCGATGCGGCCAGCCGCGCGCAGATGCAGCAACGCTCCCACTGGGGCGATCTGCTCGACGAGCCCGCGCCCAGCCCTCCACAAGGAGCGCCACCATGACTGACGCCGAGCAGCCTGCGCCGAATCCGCCCGCCGCCGCGCCGGAGCCGCCCGCTGCGCCCGTGGATAAAGGGGTCAAGCGGGTGATCTGGCTGATCGTCCTGAGCCTGTGCTGGTACCTGCTGGCCGACCGTTTCACGCCTTACACCCAACAGGCGCGGGTCCAGGCTTTTATCGTGCCGGTAGCTTCTGAAGTGGCCGGCCGGGTAACCCGCGTATTGGTGCGCGACAACCAGGAGGTCGAGGCAGGCGCCGTGCTGTTCGAGGTAGACCCGGAGCAGTATCAGATCGCTGTCGAGCGGGCGCGGGCCGACCTTGAGTCGACACGCCGACAGATCGCGGCCAGCACCGCCGGCATTGACTCGGCGCTGGCCGCCCTACGCGCCGCCCAGGCCGACGAGCTCAAGTCACAACAGGACCGGAACCGCCTGGAACGGTTGTATCGCGAAGATCCAGGCACCATTTCCATACGCCGCCTGGAAGTATCACGCGCCACCCATGAGCAGGCGATCAGTCAGGTCGCAGCGGCCCGCGCCGAAGTGCAACGGGCGCGGGAACAGCAAGGCGGCAGCGAGGAACAGAACGCGCTGCTGCGCAGCGCCGCCACGGCCCTGGAAAAGGCCCAGCTGGACCTGGCTAACACAAAGGTACGGGCCCGTACGGCCGGACTGATTACCGACTTGCGTACCGACGTGGGTCAATTTGCCGCGGCCGGCAGCCCAGTGATGACGCTGATCACGCTGCAGGCCGTCTGGATCCGTGCGGAAATGACCGAGAACAACCTGGGCCGCGTCGTGCCGGACACGCCGGTGGCCATCGTGCTGGACGCGCTGCCCGGCAGGATATTTGAAGGCCGGGTGCGCAGTGTCGGCTATGGGGTCAGTGTTGGGGAAAACACCGCCCCCGGCACGCTGCCCAGCGTGGAGAACAGCCGCGACTGGTTGCGCCCGGCCCAGCGCTTTCCGGTCATCATTGAATTCGATCCGGGGGAACTGGCCAGCCTGCGCGGCATTCGCGTCGGCGGTCAGGCAGATGTCATGGCCTTTCCCACCCGGGGCAACCCGCTCAACCTGCTCGGTCGCCTGTTCCTGTACGTGATGAGCTGGTTGGCCTATGCCTACTAATTGTCGTCATGCGTGCTGCGCCTGACCCCCGCGCCCAGCGCGCGTTGCGCCTGGCCACGGGCACCGCGCTGTGCCTGGCGGCCAGCTTCGGTCTCAACCTGCCGTTGCCATTCATCGCGCCGTTGCTGGCCACCTTTCTGCTCGCCAAACTCGACCGCCCCTTGCCGCTCAAGGCTGGCTTGGGCCTGATCGTACTGGTGGTGCTTACCACGGGCAGCGGTCTTTTACTGATTCCTCTTCTGCATCACGCGCCACTGACCGCACTGTTGCTGGTGGCCCTGGCCCTGTTTCTGGCGTTTCGCCGCGGGTTACGGGGCAGCAAAAGTACCCTGACCACCACATTTCTGGTGATCGGGCTGACCATGATTTCTTCCTTGGGCAGCGTCGAGTTCGGACTGGCGGTGGCCGTGATCAACGCGCTGGTTCAGGGGTTATTGCTCGCCGTGCTGGCGTTATGGGTCGGCCACAGCCTGTTTCCCGATCCACCCAGCGTGGCGCCTGCCCCCGCTGGGGTACCGGTGTCTGCGGCCGCTGCCGATTGGCTAGCACTGCGCGCCACGCTGGTGGTGATGCCCGCCTACCTGCTGGCGCTGATCGACCCCTCCGGCTATCTGGCGATCATCCTCAAGGCAGTCAGCCTCGGCCAGCAGAGCTGCAGCACCACGACGCGCATGGCCGCCCGGGAACTGCTGGGCTCGACTTTGCTCGGCGGCCTGCTGGCCATCCTGTTCTGGTGGGCGCTCGGTCTGTTTGTGCACCTGTGGATGTTTTTCCTGTGGATGTTGCTAGTCGGTCTGCTGCTGGCGCGCAAACTCTACGGCTTGCGGCCGGGCCGGTTCAGCCCGGGCTTCTGGCTGAATACCCAGGTGACCATGATCATTTTGCTCGGCCTGTCGGTGCAGGACAGCGCCGACGGCCAGGATGTCTACCATGCTTTCGCGGTGCGTATGAGCCTGTTTATTGCCATCAGCCTGTACGCCTGCTTGATGGTGCTTTTACTTGATCAGCTGCGCCGGCGGCGCAGGCCACCCGTAGTCGGCTAGCTGGGCTTATTAGCCACCCGCGCAGCTGCGTAGGCGGCCGTGACTGGCCTCGGCAATCAAAGCGGCCAGCCGCGTCAGGTTGTTCTGATGAGCGTTAACCAGCGTTTCCAGGGTTTCGCCGGCCGGCGTGCGTAGCACTGTATGACAGCGTTTCTCGCCGTTTTTGCCCTGCGCCTTGAGCCGCCATTTCACATCCAGCAAGGCGTACTCCCCGAGCACGGAATCGAAGCGCTGCACATCGATCTGCAGCGAGGCCGTGCCTGACGTCGTTGGGGATTCTGCCGGCGGCGGATTCAGCTGGTCCCGCAGGGCACTGTGGATTTCATCAGCCAAGGTGGCCCCCCACCACTCCGTTTCCAACACTTGCAGGCCGCTGCGTCCCTGGCGAATGACAATTTGCGTACGATCCACCTGGGGCGGCACTGTTACCGGTTCGACGCGAATGTCCATGGCCGGTGTCGGGACGGCAGGTTGCGCATGGGCGGGCACCACAAGAGTGTGGAAGTTGACCGGATCACTCGCGCAGGCGCTGAGGGCCAACGCCATGCAGATCCCCAGTGCCACAGGCAGGCGACTCGACAGGTATTCGGGCAGCATCGTCATAGCTCACTCCCGCAATCGGTTACCTTTCGGATGAATTCGAACGGCCCCGGATCAGCGACTCGGGATGCCTGCCCAGATAGTCCGTCAGCTCGCGCAGCGAACGTGACATGCGCCGCAGCTCATTGAGCGTTTGGCCGATTTGCTGGCGCTGCGGGGAATCGTCGGCAAGTGCGAGGTTGGCCGACTCCAGGGTTCCTTGCAGCTCTTCCAGGGTCTTCTGTATTCCCGGCAGCGTCTCGCGATTGAAATACCGAAGCCCTTGGCGCAGCTCGTTCAGGTTCGCATCCAGGTTGCTGACCATGCGTTCGAGAGGCAACTGGCTAACCCGATCGACCAATTGCTGCAAGCGCTCCTGAACCCTCTCCAGGTTGCCGGGCACCGTGGGGACGAGAATCGGCCGTTCCGCCGGATTGAAGGCGACGGGCGGTTCATCCGGATAGAAATCCAGGGAAATGTACAGCTGGCCGGTCAGCAGGTTGCCGCTGCGGGCCTGCGCGCGCAAACCATGCTTAACGAAGGACTCGATGAGCTGCGCGGCAGCTAACTCGTCACCGGGCGAATGCTTGAGCGCCTCGATCATTTTGGTATAGGCCGGCCCGAGGCGATTGGGGTAAATCACCGCATCGACGATGAGCGGGAACGACTGTTTCTGTTCATCGAAATCCAGTTGCACCGCTATGACCTTGCCGAACTCGACGCCCATGAATTCGACCGGTGCGTCGACCGCCAGCCCGCGCAGTGACTGATCGAACCGCAAGCGAATGTACCGCGCCGCACCTGTAGGCGGTGCCAGTGCGCTCTCTTGGTTGGCAAACAGCGTGAAGCGATGCCCTCGCGCGGCCGCTTGCTCACTGGACACGAACTCCGGAGAGCCGAAAGCCAACCCCCCGGCTAGCACGGAAGCCAGCGACGCCGTATCGACCCGGATACCTTTGGCATCGACGGATACATCAATACCGCTGGCATTCCAGAAGCGGCTATCCGCCGTGACGTAGGCATCGTTGGGTGCACGGATGAATACCCCGATCGTCACGCCCTTACCATCGGCATCCAAGGCATAGGAAATCACTTGTCCCACCTGAATTTTGCGGTAGTAGATGGGTGAACCGATATCCAGCGAGCCGAGCTCCGGTGCCGAGAGGAAGAAACTCTTGCCTTCCTCTCCGTAAGTGATGGGAGGCGGCGATTCGAGACCGACGAAGCTGTCGGCGCGCTGGGTCGATTGACCGGCATCGGCGCCAATGAAACTGCCCGACAACAGGGTATCCAGCCCGGTGACCCCACCGGCCCCGATACGCGGCCGCACCACCCAGAATTGGGAGTCGGCCCTGGCAAAGGATTCTGCTTCCTTGGACAGGCTCGCCGTGACCTTAACGCTTCTCTTGTCCTCGGCCAGTTCGATCGTGGTCACCTTGCCGATCACCAGATTGCGGTAGCGAACCTCGGTCTTGTTGGCCACCAGGCCCTCCCCTGTCTTGAAGGTGATGGTGACGGTCGGGCCTTCCTGCATCCAGTTGCGCACCACCAGCGAGGCCCCAATCAGCAGGGCCACGATCGGCACGATCCACACCAGCGACACGTTCCAGCGCCGGGTCTTGATGGGGGCCGGCTCCGGCGTTGCTGGATTCATCGAGTGCTGTTGCATCAACCGTCCCCCTTGGCAGTCGTACTGTCCCAGATCAGACGGGGGTCGAAACTCATGGCCGACAGCATGGTAAAGACCACCACCAAGCCAAAGAATAGGATGCCCGGGCGCGGTTCGATGGTTCCCAGCTCCTTCATCTGTACCAGTGCGGCGACCAGGGCTACCACCAACACATCCAGCATCGACCAGTAGCCGATCAGTTCAATGAAGCGATAGAGCTGCGCACGCTGGCGCTGCGCCCAGGCACTGCCTCGCTGGGTGGTGATCAGCAGCAAGGCCAGCACCGCGAACTTGATGACCGGTACGCCAATGCTGGCAATGAAGATGATCAGCGCAATGTCCCAGGCGCCGCCGACCCAGAATTCCACGACGCCGCCGATAATGGTGCTGCCGCCGCCACTGCCGAGCATGCTGGTGTGCATGACCGGTACCAGGTTGGCAGGTATGTAAAACACCAGCGCAGCCAGCAGGTAGGCCCAGGTACGGGCAATCGCATCAGGCTTGCGCCAGTGCAGCGGAGCGCCGCAGCGACTGCAGCGGTCGGGGTGACCATGCATGTCGCAGACCTGACCGCAGTCATGGCACAGGCACAGGTTCAGCGCGCCGGCCAGTGGGGGGTCGTTCATAACCTGTCCCACAGGTCGCGCACATCGCGGCCGGCGATATAGATCAACAGCACGCTCAATGCGGCCAGGGCCACCAGTCCTATCCCCGGCACCACATCCAGCAGACCAGCCAGCTTGATCACCGCCACCAGCGCGCCCAGCAGACAAACCTCCAGCATGTTCCACGGCCGCAGGCTTTCCAGGGCACGCATGCACAGGGCAAACCCTGGAGAACGCCTATGGCCGAGGGCGAACAACAGGACCCAGATCAGCAGTACCACTTGCAGGATCGGCGCGATGATAATGGTCAGGGCGGCCACCAGTGCTATGAAAGTGATGGATCCCTGGCTGAGGATCTGCACCGAATCCCACAGCGTCGCGGAGTTGCTTACGCCTTGCAGGCTGATGCTCATCACGGGGTAGTAGTTGGAGTAGATCAGCAGGATGGCGGCGGTCACGCTCAAGGCAAGACGCTGTTGCACCGAAAGACCGACATGACGCTGGAGGACCGCGCCGCAACGTGCGCAGATCGCGCTCTGTCGACGCGCCAAGGATGACTTGCGATAGACCGCATCGCAGTATTCGCAAACTATGAACTCGCGAGTGTCGGTCACTTCAACGGCCCCACCTGGATAGGCTATGCCAAATACGGCCAACCTAAAGATTGCACGCTCAGGTTGCACCTATCCGGCCATTCACGACCCCTCGACAAGCCCGGCGGAATTGACGAGGAAGGCACAGTTGTAGAATAGCGTTACCTGGTTAAGTTCACGCTGTGATCGAGGTGCAGAGCGTCAAGCTGCGGAGACGGCTGATAAATTCCAATAAAGGCAGCCCTCAGGGCGTGGCATTCAACATCCCTGCCGAAAGCGCGGCAATTTAAAACCAGATCGATACGTATTAATTAACAGGCTTAGTAAGTCATTCGCACGTACCGAACTCGGCGCCTTCCGGCATTTCACGGGACGTTCAAAAACCTGGAGCTGCCACTGTGAGCGACCACGGAGAACCGGATCTACCTTGGTGATCTGCGCGAGCTGGGTAGTGGTGCAGCATCCGTTAACAATGGCGATTGAGGAGAGGGGCGCCAACCTGGAAGCCCTAACTGGATATGGCAGCAGCTCGCTACACCGTCGAGCCCGTGCCCAGGATGTAGCCGCGCATAGGTAGAGCATCGACGCCGGTTCATCCCGTCTGACTGACGACTCTGCCGTCAAGATTGATCGGCGGCCGGGCAGATGCCTGGGCCGCCGAGGTGAGGTGCTGCGCGAACAAACCAATCGCTGCACAACAATTAGAGAGAGTTTATATACCCGTTAATTAACTTTTTGCCCAGATCCTCGCCAGCTGCCAACCCCTCATCAAGAGTGCTGTACAGGCTATCAGCGTCACACCTGGAGATATTGATTGGGTCACCAATCTCTAACCTCATCTCCCAACCGTTCGGATGTTTCTTAGAGTGAACATCAAACACGATCCCGCCAAAGTCGAAAATTTTGGTATGTGCGTCCACGTTACTCCTCCTTGATCCGGCCCCATGCCGGTACATTCACCATATCCTAGTCTGCCAGGCTCGCCCGGCAGACCAAGGTCGGATCGGTCAGATTCCGCCCCTAGGTGAATGAAGCATTTAAGATGAGCGTGACGTTCGCGACGGGCAGACATGGGTGCAATACCTGAGCTTTGGCGGACCGCGACTGTTGGACAGGATCGCCGGGATGTTCCGACGTGCCAGGGCCCGTGCGAATGCGGCCGCGACCGGGCCAGCGCCGGCGATACCGATGGCAAAAAAGTCGATTCGTGCACGACGGTTTCGAAATCTGACCTGCCCTCTGGAACAGGCAATGCCTGGGTCATTCACCTGTTGGCCCGCGAGCCTGAAGCGCCACCACCCCGCTACGGCGACCTCCAGCACTATCTGTCCAGCGTTCCAGGCAGCGCGAGCGCCTCGCGGGAAACCAGCCAGCGAGACAAGCACTGCGCCCACTGCCAAACCGCCCGAACGCCCTCGTCCTCCACAGCCCAAACGCCAACCTGGCGACCCGGTGTCCACACAGGTACAGGCCTGCCTGGATGAACTTCGTCAGCACAGCCGTTTGAGGCGTGAGTCCTGATCCGTTATGCCAGTGGAATAATCCCGCCGTCCGGCGCAATGGCCGTTATGTCAGTGACATAACCGCACGTATCTCGAGCGGCAATAACCGAACAAATCACGGGTGAAAATCTGAATCAGCGCCCGGTCATCCTGCCGCTGTTCATTGCAATCAGTTGGGTTTTCTGGGCGTCTACCTGCTAACGGACTACGACGTGCTGGCTCGTCGTGCCCTGCTGGCCCATCACACCGCGCTGATTACTCAGCAAGACATGGCGCACATCCTAGACAGTGGCGACCATCAGCTACGCGGCCTGTTCGACCTGGCGCAGCGCTGCAAACCGTCGGGGTTGAGCCGCAAGGACTTTCGGGCCAACCACGCCGAGGCGCAGGCAGTCCGCGCACGCCTGGAACCCGTGCCGGAAGACCTTCTCAGCGGAATGCAGCGCTCGCAGTACGCACCGACGATTTCTCAGCGTCGTGACGCCCCTGTTACAGCATCAACACTTCGGATACCTGATCAAGGATTTCCGACCCCTTCTTGATCTCGACGGTCGGTCAACTTGCCAGAAGAAAGTAAAGCGCGGTACCTAAGGCGGCTGCGCTGATGAGCCCAAGCGCATTCAGGAAAGCGACAGCTGCAACTACGGCCAGCGAGACCGCCGCCGCCAGAGGCTCTCGCACCAGCTCGGAATAAGCGATATAGACGGCGAAGTTGATGAAGACAGCTGCTGGTAGAACCCGCTCGACGTAACGTCGACTCTCGGGCGCCATCCGAAGCGACACGAACGCTGGGAGGATCCTGACCAGGCAACTGGTGAGGAATAATGCCCCGATTGCGATGGCCACCGATTGATTCATATATCGGTCCTTCCGAGAATCACCGTGGCCGCCAACACACTCGGTATCCAGAAGTAAAGCGGGCCCAAGAGGCTGATCAGTAAGAGCGATACCCCTGCACACAACCCCGCCGCCGCAAGGCCCCGGGTGCGACTGCTGCCTGGCACCTGCCAGAGCCGGGCGCGCAGCTGCAAGGCTGACAGGTGCATCAGCACCACGCTCGCGGGGAAGCCGAGATTGACGCCCTCACCGACCCAGGCAGCCGGAATGAATTGCCCCAGCACAGCGCCGAGCAAACCTGCGCCAACCCAGGCGCAGAATATTGTCCCTCGTATCAGCATGACGGCGCGCTTGCTGTCAGAGTCATGCTCGGTGGCGTAGGCCTCGTCACCCAGCATGTGTGCGACCACGGCTCGCTGGGTGAGCGATGTGGGTAGCCGTCCCGCCGAAGCATAGGCGATCGGCAAATAGCGGCTATTGATCGATGCCGTGACCATCAGCATTGTGAAGAAGCCGGCGTCGGCCTCTGCAAGTGGCAGCAAGGCGAATTGGCCGCTGCCGGAGAAGCCAAGCACACCCACCGCCAGGATCTCGAGCCACGACCAGTCGGCACGTGCGGCAAGCGCGCCAAACAGCGCGCTAACCGGAACGATCGCAAGCGCAGTCGGGACCACGCGATAAAGCGGGCGATGCAGCGTACCGGTTTGCAGCACAGCGGCACCCCAACTGCGTATTCGGGCGATGCTCTTCATTAACCCTCGGCCGCCATGGCCAGCCTTTCATGAGCGCGGCCGTAGGCCCGGCTCTCCCAGCGGTTGATTTCGATCACCCAAATGTCCCGATAGCCAGCCTCGCCTTCGACAGGTTCGATGTTGGTCGCATAATGAATGTAGCGCTCATCATCGATGAGAATCGCCTGATTCTCTGCCAGGGTTTGCCGATACACCACCTCCATGGTGGCAGGGTCAATCACCTGCGTCTCGCCGCCTTTCACTTTTTCCCTGCGCGCCACGGCGATGACACTGTACTCATGGCCGTCCCGGTGCGGTCCCTCGGGCACCGTGACCCCCTTGAACAGGCTGTTTGCAACCACCCGAATCTGATTGACGTTCACCTGGAGCATCTCCTGGCGATCAATCGGCAGGTGTTCCAGTACACGGGCAATCAACGCACTCGGATCCACTTCAAGCGGCTCGCGATGCCGCGGCACTCCGCCGGCTTCCGCCAGCCTTATGTAGCGGGCCGATTGAATGTACTTACGCTGTGGCAGGGTGGCGAAAACCCACTCCACCTCGTCCCAGAAGCCCAGGTACTGGGAGAGCCGAATTTGCCGCAACCGGCTCGGGCTGTGTTGATCACGTGGTAGGTTTGCAAAGGTCGCCTGGAAGCTGTCCGACATGACTGGCATGTCAACAACACAGAAGCCTCTGTTGAGAAAATCATTATCGGACTGCGTAACAGGGAGCAGCGGTGCCATAGCGGTAGTCATACGAATCCTTCTCGAATCAAGCTGGCTGGAGATCAAAGGTGGCAACTTCGTAGGGTTTCAGCGATTCGATGTGCTTTTGCGTGATACCTCGGTAGAAATCGCAGGCCGAGGGCTCAACGGAGTCGACCGACGCAAATTTCTTTTCCAGCGGCCCCAGGCATAGTCCGCCGCAGAAGCCTTCAATCTCGCATCCGCGGCAGAAATCCGGGTTGTCTCGTCGAAGCCTCGCATGCTGCAGATAGGGCTCGGAATTGAGGATCTCAGTGCCATCGCGAATGTCCCCGAGGAGGGTCGAACCCGCCTTGCAGGCGAAGACCGAACCATTGGGCTCGATGCTGAACTGCGCGCCTTTGGCCGAACAGTTTTTAAAACCTCGAAAAGTAACGCTGTCAAAACCCAGCATGACCTGAAAAATCTGGTGCCAATATCCGGTAAGCACGACACCGCGTGATCTGCCGTACTCCACGACATTCCAGAGACGTTCGACGATGTTTCGTGCCCCGAAGTCCGAATAGAACGTAGGGTCGAAATCGACGACGACGCCAATCTCTCGAGCGCCGACATCGACGGCCAGATCAACGATCGAGTTATCAAAATCGCTCCAGGTCGAGGATGTCAGCGCGGCATTGATTGCCACCCGGTTGTTGTACCTCTGAAGAGTCCTCAATCCCTGCATCACGACAGGTGTGCTGTCATCGCCATTTTTCAGCGGCCGGCTAGGGCTGGTGGGGGAATCGAAACTGACGCAGACGGCCACCTGGTACTGGGCGAAAGTGCGCGCCACTTCTTCAGTGATCAGCGACCCATTGGTCACAGTCGAGTAGTGAATCTTGATGCCTTCGCGCTCACCATTTCCAAACCGCTCGAGCACAGCCTGGATAGTGCGCCAGTTGAGCAGTGGTTCACCGCCAAAGAACTGGAGCATCACTTCGACGACGCCCTCGGAGCGAGCCACGGCCAGAGCCGATTCAACGTAGGCGATGCCATCTGCAGGCTTCATCGACCTGTTTTTGGGATCGTACTGATGGTCGAAGCGCTCCTTGGACGCATAGATCGAATCCTCAATATTTACCTTGATTCCTTCACGGGCAATAAGCCGCGAAGTGTCGACCTTGTTGTATTCGTCTTCGGCCGACATTTCCTTGCCCTGGACGCCTTCGAAACAGTAGGTGCAACCGAAATTGCAGGCGTTGGCCAGTATCAGCTGAATGATGTTGATCTTCTTCTCGACCACCGAAGGTCCGGCCGGTAGCTGCTGCCCGCGGGCCGGAACGAGGATGTGGCGTGCAATAAGCTGCTGGGTCAGCTCATCAGCTCTGGTACTGGCCTCTCCCGACAGTAAGCTGGCCGGCACGTTACGAGGCTTGCGGTAGGTATTGAGGAGTTCCTGACCAGCTTCGTCCAGAAAGAACAGACCACCCAGCAGGCGGTGATATGTCGCAAAGTGTTGATCGACCTTCGTCTGAACGATGTTCTCTGAAAGAATAAATGGCTCGGATTCGAATGAATTCAACTGGTTACCCTCTGCAGTTGCATTGGCGACAGGCGAATGGCGGCGTCAGGTCAGACGCCGCCATCTCTACTTACCTTGTCAGACGCTGGCTCAGCTTCACGCCACCGACTGCAAAGGTGCCGCCCACAGTCCCACCGACAGTTCCACCCACGGTCCCACCGACAGTTCCGCCTACGGTCCCGCCGACCGTTCCGCCAACAGTTCCGCCGATCGTCGCGCTGATGTGGTTCGTGTTCATCCTGAAGCCCTCTCTCATTGTTCTAAGGGTCGATCGAGTCGTTTGCCCTGATGAAGCACTCCGTGAGTGCGTGCATGTCCCAGCCAGACGTGCCAGCCGAGACACGCTGTGGCATGCGAAGAGACGAATCTCCACGGCAAGCACAGCGCAAACGAGTTTAGAGAGGGGTACCTGGAAGGTATTGAACGATCGTGCAGGTTTTGCGGTTCAGCTTCGGCGCAGCATCTGCAGCCACCGAGCCGGTGATATCCCATAGGTCTTTTTGAAATGCCGTGCCATATGGCTCTGGTCTGCAAAGCCGGTATTCAACGCGGCATCGATCAGCGATTGGCCCGAGAGGAGCTGAGATCTAACCTGGTCGAGCCGACGCATCGTCAGATATCGGTAGGGGCTGGTTCCGTATAGCACCCTGAAATCCCGGGATAGACTCCATCGGTCCCGGCCGCTGGCTCGCTCTAGTTCTTCAAGCGTGATGATGCTGTCCAGGGCACAGTGGATGTAGTGGCGTGCGCGTTCAGCCGCAACGTAGTCAAGGGTGCGGCGTCGCTTGCGGACGCCGGAAACGGCGGCGAGCGCCTGTGCTAGATCGTAGATGGCATCATCTTCCTCGAGCGGATCGATCTGGCAGTCCATCCCCTGCATGAGCGTTTGGGTCGCAGCGAACAGACGGGGGTCGCGCGAAACGCCATCCGGGACGAAGGGCAAAGTAGTACCGCCTAGCGCCTGCTGAAGCAGAGCGGGTTCGATATAAAGGATGCGGTAGTGGAATCCTTCGGCGCTTCCGGCTTCACCATCATGTAGCTCATCCGGATGGATGACGATGGTCCCGCCAGGAAGGCTGTGCTTCATGTCGTCGCGATAGCGAAAGCTGTGCACGCCGGCAAGTGTGCGACCAACAGCGTAGGTATCGTGCCTATGGGGCTCGAATCCGAAGCCGCCAAAGTATGCTTCCATTCGTTCCAGCTTTGTTTTCGGGGCGCGTACCGCCCAATCCTTAAGAGCCATGTGTCTTCCTTCTCAGCTGTAGCTCCTAGCTTGACTTGCACTCCCAGAGTACCGAGCCGGTCTCCTGATAACATACTTCTGCGAACAGCCGCAGTCGCATGACGTGCTAGTTCCTGGCCGCTCAACGCGTCATTGTCAGAATTTAGGGAGCAGATGATGATACGCCAGCTTTCCGATCAGGATATGGATAGCGTATTGAGTAAACGGGGGGACGAGTAAACGGGGGGACAGATTTATTTATTGGGATGACTGTCCTCTCCTGGCCGGTTTCTGTCCTTTCCAAAGTACAGCCGCTGTCGACTTGATGGGCCAGAAGACATGGTATTTCGGCGAGGTTGCCGCCCAGCCAACGCCGTGAAAATCGCGGCCAACTCCAGTATCGCGTGCGCTATTGAATCGATGGCCGAGGCGTCAGCCTTGGTAAAGTCGTACGGCATCGCTGTGCCCGACTTTATCGAACTGTTGACTCATACTCTCTACCCTTCACCCGTCTACAAGGGCTACGGCGCTATGATCGCCGAACAGCGATTCTCGCCTGTGGGTTCAAGTTGTTTGAAGGAGGTACGGTTGGCGCTGAGCGCTGGTGAAGCCAACAACCTTCCGTTGCCTTTTGGAAGCGTGCTGCGCGATAGCATGATCGAAGCCATCGCGCAGAGTGATGGGCATCTTGACTAGGTAGAGCTAGCGAAGGTGGCTGCACGTCGCGGTGGCGATAAGCTCGGCTGAACAGGCGACCTTCTCTTTGTAATAGGCGCGATTCAGATAATAAGCAGGCCAGGTCAATTACAGTGCCGTGCCAGATTACGCGTCAGCCAGCAACTCCACCATTTCTCGCGCCGAATCGTTCATTTCCTGCGACGCTCCCCTTACCTAGCAAGCAACAATCAGCACCTCTCCGATAAGAAACAGTTGCCGCGCGGCCTGCTTTGTAAAACCGTGGACTTTAGGGTGGGGCAAAAAGTGGAGCAAAAATAGAAATTGGCAAAAACAATCGCCCATGAAAAATCCAGTCACCGCTAAGTGACTGGATTTTGTGGAGTTTCTTGATCGGGACGAAGTGATTCGAACACTCGCCCCCTTGCACCCCATCCAAGTAGGAGGGTAGCGAGGATGAGACGGATGTTGATGCGTAATAAAACCGCCAGTAGTGCTTGGAGCTAAGAGCAGCTTGGTGATTGACCGGTGATTGACAGCTCATTTTCGGCAACTTGGGAAGAAGCACTAAAACCGCTGTAACCCGCGTAGTGAATGGTGCCCGAAGCCGGACTTGAACCGGCATGACCTTGCGGTCGAGAGATTTTAAGTCTCCTGCGTCTACCGATTTCGCCATTCGGGCGGTAGCTGCAATCGCTTGATTTCGCGTGGATCAGGAATATATACAGCCCTGCCCGCTTAAGCAAGATAAGAAAAACCCCTGTAGCTCATAGAGTTACAGGGGTTTTAATAGTGGAGGCCGAGGTCGGAATCGAACCGGCGTACACGGATTTGCAATCCGCTGCATGACCACTCTGCCACCCGGCCTCAAACGAAAACGCCGCATCCGCGGCGTCATCGTAAAAATTGGAGCGGGAAACGAGACTCGAACTCGCGACCCCGACCTTGGCAAGGTCGTGCTCTACCAACTGAGCTATTCCCGCTTGGTGACGGACGCCATTCTATAGAATTCAAATGGTCCGTCAACCCCTTGATTCAAAAAAGTTATTTCTTTTCTGGGGTAGCACTTAAATGCGGCCAAGCGGCCAGCAGGTATTGCAACATCGACCACAAGGTTAGTCCTGCCGCCACGATCAGCAACACATAACCCAGTACCACCCAGGCAGTGAACGCGGGTGGATTACCCAGGAGAATCACCAGAGCAACCATCTGTGCTGCGGTTTTCCACTTCCCCCATCTGGAGACAGCCACATGAGCACGGGCACCCAATTCTGCCATCCATTCGCGTAGCGCAGACACGACGATCTCACGACCAATGATAATTGCCGCCGGCAGTGTCAGCCAGAGACTGGCATGTTCTTCAACCAGCAGAACCAAAGCCACGGCAACCATTAGCTTGTCGGCCACTGGATCGAGAAAAGCTCCAAACGGCGTGCTCTGCTGCAAGCGTCGCGCCAAGTAGCCGTCGAACCAGTCAGTGACAGCGGCAATGGCAAAAACCGCACTGGCAGCCCAGTAGCTCCATGTGAACGGAAGATAAAACAGTAAAATAAAGACCGGAATTAGTAGAACACGCAGAACAGTTAGCAAATTAGGAATATTCATTAGCACGGCTGGGGCAACGGGATGTGCAGCCATTCTACCCGCTGTGCAACGAGTCATAAATCGACTCGGCGAGCTTTTTACTGACTCCCGGGACTTTGGCGATTTCTTCGCTGCTAGCACGCGTAAGTTCTTGCAAGCCTCCAAAGTGTTTAAGCAGCTCACGGCGGCGCTTGGGACCCACGCCTGGAATCTCTTCAAGCGTTGATGTTCGGCGAGCCTTGCCACGCCGCGCCCGATGTCCGGTTATCGCAAAGCGGTGCGCTTCATCGCGAATTTGTTGAATCAAATGCAGTGCCGGTGAATCCGCCGGCAATGTGAACTCATGAGCAGCATCATTCAAGTAGAGCGTTTCCAGGCCCGGCTTGCGGGTCACGCCCTTGGCCACACCTAGCAGCAGCAAGTCGGGCACCGCCAGTTCCTGCAACACCTCGCGGGCCATGTTCAACTGCCCTTTGCCACCATCCACCAGAAGGATATCCGGAAGCTTGCCCTCGCCCTCCTTGAGCTTGCTGAAGCGTCGGGTCAGGGCTTGGTGCATGGCGGCATAGTCATCGCCTGCGGTCACGTTTTCGATGTTGTAACGGCGATAATCGGATTTCACCGCCCCCTCTTGACCGAAAACCACGCAGGACGCCACCGTTGCCTCACCGCTCGAGTGGCTGATATCGAAGCACTCCAAGCGTGTCGGGACTTCGGGAAGTTCCAAAGCTACGGCAAGCGCTTCAAACCGGGCAGCGGTGTGTTGACGATTGGCCAAGCGCGCGGTCAGTGCCTGTTCGGCATTGGTCACCGCCAATTGCTGCCAGCGCGCCCGGTTACCACGCACGCGATAACTGATACTCAGATCGCGCCCGCGTAACTCGGAGATGGCAGCCAATAAAACCGGAAAATCTTCATGCTGAGTGTTAACGATCAGTTCGCTTGGCAGGTCGCGTTCGCTGTTGGCGAGATAATACTGCGCCAGGAAAGCCGCCAGGACGGCCCCGCTCTCTTCCTCAATCGCTACTTGGGGGAAAAAATTCTTACTGCCCAATACTCTTCCGCCGCGCACGCTGATCAGATGCACGCAGGCTCCGCCTGGATTGATGATGGCAGCGACCACATCGACATCACCCGTGCCACCTTCCATGCTCTGTTGATCCTGCACGCGGCGCAAAATTGCTACCTGATCCCGCAGTTCTGCTGCCCGCTCGAAGTCAAGCTGCATCGCTGCCTGCTCCATTGCAGTCGATAGCTCCTCGGTCAGCGCATTGCTGCGTCCTTCCAGGAACATCACCGAACGACGCACATCCTCAGCATACTCGACAGGGTCTACCAGCCCCACACAAGGCCCTTTACAACGCTTGATTTGGTATTGCAGGCAGGGGCGAGTACGATTTTTGAAGAAGCTGTCTTCACATTGGCGCACCAAAAAAGCTTTTTGCAATAGAGCCAAGCTTTCCCGGATCGCGCCAGCACTGGGGTAAGGGCCAAAATAGCGACCCTTTTGCTTCTTCGCGCCGCGATGAATACCCAAGCGTGGGTAGAGGTCTTCACTGGACAGGAACACGTAAGGATAGGATTTATCATCACGCAGCAAAATGTTGTACGGCGGCCGCCATTCCTTGATCAGCGTCTGTTCGAGCAGCAGCGCCTCGGTTTCATTGGCGGTAATCGTGGTTTCAATTTGCGCGATGCGGGAGACCAGCGCAGCCGTTTTGCTAGCCAGACCTGTCTTGCGAAAGTAGCTGGAAAGTCGTTTTTTGAGGTTCTTGGCTTTGCCCACATAGAGCAGTTTGGCGCTCGCATCGAACATGCGATAGACGCCTGGGTGATTGCTACAGACAGCCAAAAAGGCTGCCGGATCAAAAACGGGTGTAGACATGATCAGCCGACGGCATCCACCATTCCATGACGCACAGCCAGCAGCGCCAGTTCCACATCACTGGTAATGGCAAGCTTTTCGAAAATGCGGTACCGATAGGTATTCACAGTCTTGGGGGACAAGCAGAGCTTGTCCGAAATATTCTGCACTTTATGACAATTGGCAATCATCAACGCGATCTGAATTTCACGCTCCGAGAGCAATTCGAACGGTGAAGATTGGCTATTGGGCTGGAAGGATTTGAGTGCCAACTGCTGCGCGATTTGCGGACTTAGAAAACGCTGCCCAGCGTGAACCATACGAATCGCCTGCACCATTTCTTCCAGCGCGGCCCCCTTAGTCAGGTAACCGGCCGCACCCGCCTGCAAGAGCCGGGTAGGAAACGGGTCTTCTTCACAACTGGTGACGGCCAGCACTCTAATGCCAGGGAAGCTACGCAGGAGTTTGCGAGTTGCTTCCAGACCTCCGATGCCAGGCATCCTGATATCCATCAGCACCACATCCGGCTGCAGCTCTCGCGCCTTCAGCAGTGCCGCCTCACCCGAATCGGCCTCCCCTACCACGCTCAACTCGCTGATATCACCCAGCATGCGAATGATGCCCGTACGCACCAGATCGTGATCATCGACCACCAGTACCCTAATCAAAAGACACCTCGTTTCGCATGACCGCTCAAATTGGCGGTTTCTTAGTATTGAGTTCACCCTAACAAAAAATACTCCAAGGGCCTAGCGCGTCCAGGCGCACGATATCACGGGAGCTCTCGACACCGCTCGGAGAAGCTTTAGGCACAGCCAGCAGCGGACAGGATCATGTTCAGGGCCGACAGCAGTGGGGCCAGGCTGAACTGCCTGACCCATAGCGTTGGAAGTACCCCTCTACTTGCCCTTATGATGCCCAGGCAGCAAAGAGCCCAAGACCTGCTTGGCGGTCTGCTTGATGATCCCGGACCGATCAGGATCTCCCCCTAAAAGCGCAGATGCGTATGCCTTGGCCTGTTCCAGCGTGATGTGCGAAGGCAACGGAGGTACGTCCGGGTCGGTTTTGAATTCGATCACCACTGGCCGGTCGGCAGCCAGCGCCTCGTCCCAGGCGCCGGCTACTGCGTCCTCGCGGTCGACGTAGATACCCCGAAGCCCGATGGATTCGGCGAAGCGGTGATAGGGAACATCAGGGATGTTCTGCGAGGCCTCAAACTTCGGATCGCCCTGCATCACCCGCTGCTCCCAAGTCACCTGGTTGAGGTCTTCGTTGTTGAATACGCAGCAGATCCACTGTGGGTTCTGCCATTCCCTCCAGTACTTGGCCACAGTAATCAATTCGGCCAGATTACTCATTTGCATGGCACCGTCACCGACCAGCGCCACAACCGGACGGTCTGGGTGGACAAACTTGCCGGCAATCGCATAGGGCACCGCCGCCCCCATCGAGGCCAGCCCGCCCGAAAGCGAACACATCATGCCGCGGCGGATCTTGATGTCGCGGGCGAACCAGTTGGCGCAGGAGCCAGAATCACAGGTAATGATGGCGTCATCGGGCAGACGGGGCGACAGCTCGCTGGCCACGCGCTGTGGATTGATAGGATCAGCACTGGCCATGGCCCGCTCTTCCAGCGTCTTATCCCATGAGCCGCGCCATTCCTCGACCTGTCGGCGCCAACTGCGATCAGCTTTCTCCATCAGCAGCGGCAGCAAGGCGCGTAGCGTCTCCCCAGCATCGCCGTGCAGATTCACATCCATGGGGTAGCGAATGCTCAGCATGTCCGCCTTGATATCAATCTGTACGCCGCGGGCCTTACCCTCCTCAGGCAGGAATTCGGCGTAAGGGAAGCCTGAGCCGACCATCAGCAGCGTGTCGCATTCGGTCATCAACTTATAGCTGGCCTCGGTGCCGAGCAGGCCGATCGAACCGGTGACCCAAGGCAGGTCATCCGGCAGTGCCGCTTTGCCGAGCAGCGCCTTGGCCGCACCTGCACCGAGCCTTTCCGCCACGGCGATAACCTCATTAGCAGCCCCCAGTGCACCGGCACCGACCAGAATGGCTACCTTGTTACCTGCATTAAGCACCTCGGCAGCGTGGCGCAGATCCTCATCGTGGGGCAATAGTCTGGGACGCGCATAACCGATACCGGAATGCACCGCACCATGGGCGCGCGGTGGTTCACTGTAAGCTTCGTCCTGCAAATCATTGGGCAGGATGATCACCGCCACCTTGCGCTCGGCCAGTGCCGTGCGTATCCCCCGGTCGATCAAATGTCGAACCTGCGCCGGTGCGGAGGCCTGCTGTACGAAGGCGCCAGCGACGTCCTTGAACATCGACGCCAGATCAATCTCTTGCTGGTAATGAGAACCCAACGCGGTGCGTGCCTGTTGCCCACAAATCGCCAGCACGGGCATGTGATCAAGACGGGCATCGTAGAGTCCCGTGAGCAAGTGCGTAGCACCGGGTCCTGATGTCGCGATGCAGACTCCCAGCCCTCCACCAAACTTGGCTTCAGCGGATGCCATGAACGCCGCCATTTCTTCATGGCGCGCCTGGATGAAGCGGATTTTTCCGTCGGCCCGGTTCAAGGCGCCGAACACACCATTGATGCCATCTCCCGGATAGCCGTAAATACGGCGCACGCCCCACTGGTAGAGGCGCTCGATGAAATAATCGCTGACGGTCAAGCTGCTCATGAAGCACCCCGTTGCTGAGTGATTTCAAGAATCGCCAGCGCCTTGGTGTCTTGAATACCGCCGTATCGCCTTGAAGACGATGACGCGACCAAAACGTGGCGGCTTGCTTATCCCTTACTGTGCTCGGGAGAACTGGGACCTTGTTTGACCCCTCTCGGCCCTGCCACGCCCCAAACGATAAGCCCCAGCACGGGAAAGATGATCAATCCAATTGCCCAAGCTGCCTTGATACCTACCGTCTTATCACTGCGAAAAATACTGACCATCACCCACAAATCCAGCAGCAGGATGATCGCGGCTACAGCTATCCAGAAATAAATCACGGCATCAGACATGGCTAAGTCCTCAAAAATGACGGGGAAACCGCTACGAGGTTCTTGGCTTCTGGAGTCAGTACACCGTATTGCACTTGCCAGCACTAATCTCCTTTAAGTGCAACAGCTGGCTCACAGCTACTGACTTTGAACTGCGGATCCAAGCGAAACGCTTAAACGCGACCTGTCGCTGTCTGGTTTCGAGGTATGCAACTGTTGAACAGTTCAAAGACCTGGCCATACGGTGCGATCCAGGCAGTAGCCCGCCTACGCCTGCGTTGCGGGGCATACGGCTAGAAAGAAAGAGGGGCCCCACGCTGCTGGCATCGTCACCATCACTCCAGCCATGCATTACCTGCGCGCTAACCTATGCCGCGCACAAGCGCCGCATGGGTGTTTCTATCTGGGAAGGCCTTCGCTTCAGAACAGATTCATCTGCCCGTCCACTAGGCGCTGGAAGTCGCTGTGTACGAAGGGCAGGATGGCGTCGGCCACAGGCTTGAGCTGGCGCGTCACGTAGTGGTCGTAGTCGATTGGCGCCTGGCGATTCTCCAGGGGTTCGGGGCCGGTAACGGTGATCACATAGCTGATCCAGCCACCGCGCTGGTACTGCAGTGGGCGTCCCTGGCGGGCATTGAACTCATCGGCCAGCCGCGCCGCCTTCACATGGGGCGGCACGTTGCGCTCGTAGTCCTCCAGGCGCCGGCGCAGGCGCTTGCGGTAGATCAGCAGCTCATCCAACTCGCCCGCCAGGGTGCTGCGCACGTAGCCACGCACGTAATCCTCGAAGGGTTGCCGCCTGAAGATGCGCTGGTAGAGCTCCTGCTGGAACTGCCGTGCCAGCGGCGACCAGTCGGTACGCACGGTTTCCAGGCCCTTGAAGACCATCTCCTCGCTGCCGTCGGCGCGCTGCACCAGTCCGGCGTAGCGCTTCTTGCTGCCCTCCTCGGCGCCGCGGATGGTGGGCATCAGGAAGCGTCGGTAATGGGTCTCGTACTGCAGTTCGAGGGCACTGTCGAGGCCGAACTCGGTAGCCAGATGGTCGCGCCACCACTGGTTGACCTGCAGCACCAGCTCGCGGCCGATGCGGCCCGCTGCATCCTCCGCGTGCCCGCTGCCGAGCCAGACGAAGGTGGAGTCGGTGTCGCCGTAGATCACCTGGTAGCCGCGCGCCTCGATCAACTCGCGGGTACGTCGCATGATCTCGTGTCCGCGCAGGGTGATCGATGACGCCAAACGCGGGTCGAAAAAGCGGCATCCGCTCGAACCGAGCACGCCGTAGAAGGCGTTCATGATGATCTTCAACGCCTGCGCCAGGGGCTTGTTGCCGTCGCGCTTGGCCAGGTCGCGGCCTTCCCAGACACGCGCGACGATCGCCGGCAAGCTGTGCCGGGTGCGCGAGAAGCGCGCACCGCGAAAGCCCGGCACTGAGTGCGCGTCATCGGGCTGGCGCAAACCCTCGATCAGGCCGACCGGGTCGATCAAGAAAGTGCGGATGATCGACGGGTACAGGCTCTTGTAGTCCAGCACCAACACCGACTCGTAGAGGCCCGGGCGCGAATCCATGACAAAACCACCGGGGCTGGTTTCCGGCAGGCGCTCGCCGAGGTTGGGCGCGACGAAACCCTGGCGGTGCATCAACGGCAGGTAGAGATGGGTGAAGGCCGCCACCGAACCACCGCTGCGGTCGGCCGCCAGGCCGGTGACCGTGGCCCGTTCCAGCAGGAACGTCAGCAACTCGGTCTTATCGAAGATGCGCGTCACCAACTCGCAGTCCTTGAGGTTGTAGTGCGCCAGTGCCGGCTTGTCCTCGGCGAAGCGGCGATCGATCTCCGTCATGCGCTGGTAGGGGTTGTCGATCGCCTTGCCCTCCCCCAGCAGCGTCTGCGCCACGTTCTCCAGGCTGAACGAGGGGAAGCTCCAGGTCGCCGAACGCAGCGCCTCGATGCCGTCGATGATCAGCCGCCCGGCGGCCTCGGCGAAGAAATGGCTGTTGCGACTGCCATGTTCGCGCCAACCCATCTCCTCGCCACCGCGCCCCAGGCGCAGCGGTACCTTCAGGCGCTGAGAGTGATCGCGCAGCACGCGCAGGTCAAACTGCACCAGGTTCCAGCCGATGATGGCATCGGGATCATGGCGCGCCAGCCAGTCGTTGAGTCGCTCCAGCAGTTTCGCGCGGCTGTCGCAATACTCCAGGTCGAAATCCAGCGCGGTCGCGTCGCCATTGGCCGGGCCGAGCATGTACACCTGGCGCTGGCCGCAGCCCTCCAAGGCGATGGAGTAGAGGTCGCCCCGGCTGTTGGTCTCGATATCGAGGGAGACCAGCCGCAAGCGCGGTCGATAGTTCGACACGGAACGCAGCTGAGCATCTCGCAGCAAACCGTCGTCGCCCAGCGTGCCGCTAAAAGATACCGGCGCGGTGATAAAGCGCTCCATGAGAAAACGCTCGGGCGGGCGGATGTCGGCCTCGTAGACATCCACGCCTGCGGCCCGCAGCGCCTTTTCCAGACTCAGCAGCTGGCGGTACTGACGGCAGTAGAGCCCGAGAATCGGACGATGACGGAAATCGCAAAGCCCGAGCTCGCGCAGCTCGGCATCTGGCTCGCCGTACAGCAGTTGCTCGGCGCGCTCGCGCTGTTCGGCCGGCACAAAGGCCACCGCTGGCTGTACGGGAACACGTACACGACAGGGACCGTTATCAGTAGCCAGCCAGAACTCGACCTCGATGCCCGCAGGCGTGTCGCGCCAGTGCCGCGTCAGCACGAAACCCAGTTGCCCTTCCACACCGATGACCTTGAAAGAATGCTGACGAGGGAATACTACATGCTCAGCACGCTGGTCGTTTGTGCGGGTTGAACGTCCGAACCAACATGTTGCGCTTGAAAGTCAGGCCGGATTGCAAGTACAGCACACCAGCATTCGAAAGCCGAACGCATCGAGTTGATTGACCGCGACAACCGGGCCCAAATGGTGCGCTTCGTGTTGGGCCAGCGGCGAGCCGTATCGAACATCCGACGTACTACGCCACGGCTGGTGGATCAGCCAGTTGAAGAAGCTGGCGTACGACAGCGCGGACCGAACACCTGCCGGCATACATTCGCCAGTCAGATGCTGAGCAGTACAACGCGAAGTGGATCAACGAAGACGGCCCGGATGCCGTGAGCCTGCTCAACCAGGCGCTAAAGCTCGGTTGAAAAATGAAAAAGGGGCCGTAAAGGCCCCTTTCTTTTGCCTGATATTCCCAAAGTGTTCCCAAATCGCCCCTTTTTCAGGGTTGGCTCGGTCTAAAACCCAATGAAATCAAGCAATTATATGGCGGAAGCGTAGAGATTCGAACTCTAGGACAGTTGCCCGTCGGCGGTTTTCAAGACCGCTGCCTTAAACCACTCGGCCACGCTTCCAGATATGAATAACTCGCCAGTAGCGTGGCGAGCGGCGGCAATATTACCGGATCGCAACACGCTGTCAAATTCTCTTGCTTCCCGCGTCCCAGAGCTTTGCTATGATCGCGTCATCTACAAATCGTATTCCTTCAGGAGTAACCCTCATGCAACAACGTGAATACGCGCTTAATCCTGCTCAGGTCGAGCAACGTGAAATCAGCGGCGTCCTTCGCAATACCTATGGGCTGCTGGCCATGACCCTGGCGTTCAGCGGGTTGGTGGCTTACCTGTCCCAACGCGCCAACGTTGCCTATCCCAATATCTTCGTGGTCCTGATTGGCTTCTACGGCCTGTTCTTCCTGACCATGAAACTGCGCAACTCCGCCTGGGGCCTGCTTTCCACCTTCGCCCTGACTGGCTTCATGGGCTACACGCTAGGCCCGATCCTCAACCGTTACCTGGGTATGGCTAACGGCGCCGAGGTGATCAGTTCGGCCTTCGCCATGACTGCCGTGGTATTCCTGGGCCTGTCCGCTTACGTGCTGACCACCCGCAAGGACATGAGCTTTCTGGGCGGTTTTATCACCGCCGGTTTCTTCGTCCTGCTCGCTGCCGTGTTGGCCAGCTTCTTCTTCCAGATCAGCGGCCTGCAATTGGCGATCAGCGCCGGCTTCGTGCTGTTCTCCTCGGCGGTGATCCTGTACCAGACCAGCGATATCATCCACGGCGGTGAACGCAACTACATCATGGCCACCATCAGCCTGTATGTGTCGATCTACAACCTGTTCATCAGCCTGCTGCAAATCTTTGGCATCATGAGCGGCGACGACTGATCCGGATCAACAGCTGACCCAAAAGCCCGCACCTGCGGGCTTTTTTGTTTTAGGCGCGTGGTACTCGCGGGGTATCATGTAAGCACCTCGGTTCTCTGCTTCGAGCATGTTTATGAAATTCGTCATCGCCCTCTTCTCAGCTCCCCATGCCCCTTCAGCGCGGCGTGCCCTGCGTTTTTCCGAGGCGGCGCTGGCCGAGGGGCATGAAATCGTCCGTGTATTCTTCTACCGTGAGGGCGTTTACAGCGCCTCACAGGCGGTGGTCACGCCTCAGGATGAGTTGGACGTTGCCGCCCAATGGCGCGCCTTCGTGACGCAGCACAATCTGGACGCCGTGGTGTGCATCGCCGCTGCCCTGCGCCGAGGCGTGCTCAATGCAGAAGAAGCACAGCGCTATGAACGACAGGCAGTGAGCTTGGGCGCACCTTGGGAATTGTCAGGACTTGGGCAATTACACGAAGCGGCTCAGCAAGCCGATCGGCTGATCTGTTTTGGAGGCGACTGAGATGGCTAAATCGATGTTGTTGATCAGCCGCCACAGCCCCTGGAGCGGCACCTGCGCCCGCGAAACGTTGGATATTGCCCTTGCCGGCGGTGCCTTCGACTTGCCTATCGCCATGCTGTTTCTGGATGACGGCGTGTTTCAACTGGCAGCCCAACAGAACCCGGTCGTACTGCAGCAAAAAGACCTGGGCGCCAACCTGCAGGCCCTGCCGTTGTTTGGTGTGGATGAGATATATGTGTGTGGCGAAAGCTTGGTCCGGCGGGGCCTGGATTCAGACAGCCTCGCCCTGCCCGCCCAGGCACTGGACGCTGCCGCGCTCGCCGCCCTTGTCGATCGTTATGACCTGGTGATTACGCTCTAATGGCCACTTTGCACCTGCTTGCTCAATCGCCTTACTCCAGCGCGCTGGATAGCGCCCTGCGTCTGCTCAGTACCCAGGATGCTGTGCTATTCACAGGCGACGCCTGCCACGCCTTGCAGGCCGGTAGCGCTCCTCTGAAACAACTGCAGCACATGCCGGATGGCATTGAGTTCTACGCATTGAAGGAAGATATGCAGGCGCGCAACATCAGCGCGCCTGCACGGGTCACGCTGGTGGATTACCCTGCATTCGTTGCGCTCAGTCTTCGTTTTGACAAGGTCAACAGTTGGCTATGAATGAACTGTTAGTCGACGGCCGACACCTGCCCCTGGACCAAGATGGTTATCTAGCCGAGCGCCAGGACTGGTCGGAAGCAGTCGCAGCCGCCCTTGCCCTACGCGAGGAGATGGAACTGAGCAACGAACATTGGGAAGTGCTCTATTTGCTGCGCGACTTCTACAGCGAATTCCAACTCTCTCCGGCCACCCGCCCCCTGATCAAATACGCGGCCCTGAAACTCGGTCCGGAAAAGGGCAACAGCCTGCACCTGAATCGCCTTTTCAAGGGCACTCCTGCAAAACTTGCCGCCAAACTGGCCGGCCTGCCAAAACCGACCAATTGCATATGACCGATCTGACCGCTGTTGAACATCCGTTCGCCCCATTCATTCGCATCCTTGGTAAGGGCAAGCGCGGCGCCCGTGGCCTAACGCGCGCCGAAGCTCATGAAGCCATGGGTATGCTGCTGGATGGGCGCACCGAGGACACCCAACTGGGGGCCTTCCTCATGCTGCTGCGCTACAAAGAGGAAAGTGCCGAGGAAATGGCCGGCTTTGCCCAAGCCGTGCGTGAGCGAGTCAATGCGCCCAGAATCGCCGTGGACCTGGACTGGCCCAGCTATGCCGGCAAGAAGCGCCATTTGCCCTGGTACCTGCTGGCGGTCAAATGCCTGGCAGCCAATGGCGTGCGCATCCTGATGCACGGCGGTGGCGCCCATACCGCAGGCCGCCTATATACCGAACAATTGTTGGAAACACTCCATATTCCCCTCTGCCAGAACTGGGACGAGGTGGCGAGCGCACTGCAACAAAGTCAGCCCGCCTTTATCCCACTGAGTGCCTGGATGCCGCGCCTGCAAGCCATGATCGAGCTGCGCAATACCTTGGGGCTACGCTCGCCGATTCATTCTCTGGCACGCATTCTCAACCCACTCGGCGCTCGCTGTGGGCTGCAGAGCATTTTTCATCCGGGTTATCAGGAAATCCATCGCTCGGCCAGCCAACTGCTGGGCGACCACGCCATCGTCATCAAGGGCGACGGTGGCGAGATTGAAGTCAATCCGGATGTAATATCGCACCTGTACGGCACCCAGAACGGTGAAAACTGGGATGAGGAATGGCCCGCCCAGGCCGAGCGCCGGCACGTGAAACCGGATGTCCTGGAGCCTGCCCATCTGCTGGCGGTCTGGCGCAACGAAGCCACTGACAGCTATGGAGAGCTGGCTGTGATCGCCACCATGGCGCTGGCTCTACGCGGCCTGGGTCATCCACGCGAAGCCGCTTTTACCCTGGCTCGACAGTATTGGGCGGCACGCAATACATCGAACTGACCGATAGGAACAACCCGAGCTTTGCGTCTTTCCATTGCTCGGGGGTCGCTAGACTTCACCCCAGACCATCAGGCATCAAAGCCTGCCCCATCAGATCTGAGGTGAAGTCATGGGTTTGCTTATCGAAGGGCGCTGGCACGACCAGTGGTACGACACCGCCAAAGACGGCCGTTTTCAGCGAGAACAAGCACAACGACGTCATTGGATTACCGCCGATGGCAGTGCCGGACCAAGCGGCGACAGCGGCTTTGCCGCCGAAGCCGGGCGCTATCACCTGTATGTCAGCCTGGCCTGTCCTTGGGCCCATCGCACGCTGATCCTGCGCACGCTCAAGGGACTGGACAGCGTGATCGATGTATCAGTGGTCAGCTGGTTGATGCGCGAACATGGCTGGACCTTCGATCCACAATTCGGCTCCAGCGGCGATGCCTTGGATAGCTTCACTTTCCTGCATCAGCGCTACACCGCCGAAGACCCGCGCTACACGGGCCGCGTCACCGTACCCCTGTTGTGGGACAAACACCGCCAGCGCATCGTCAGCAACGAGTCGGCGGAGATTATCCGCATGTTCAACAGCGCATTCGACGACGTGACGGGCTCGCGGCTGGACTTCTATCCCGAACCGCTGCGCGCCAAGATCGATGCGCTCAACGACCGCATCTACCCCCGCGTTAACAACGGCGTATATCGCGCCGGTTTCGCCACCACGCAGGAGGCTTACGAAGAGGCGTTCGACGAAGTGTTTGGCGAATTGGACTGGCTGGATCAGCACCTCGCCGAGCATCGTTACCTGGCCGGTGAGTACCTGACAGAGGCCGATTGGCGTTTGTTCACCACCCTGATTCGTTTTGATCCGGTCTACCACGGACATTTCAAGTGCAACCTGCGGCGCATCACGGACTACCCGCAGCTGTCCAATTGGCTGCGTGAGCTGTACCAGTGGCCGGGCGTCGCCGAAACGGTAGATTTCACCCATATCAAGGGCCATTACTACGCCAGCCACGCGACCATCAACCCGACCGGGGTGATCCCAAAGGGGCCGGCGCAAAACCTGCTGGCTGCCCATAACCGCGATCGGTTGGAAGGCAATGGGATCTGGCAGCGAAACTGACTGACAAAAAAAGCCACCCGGCGAGAGCAATCCCGCAGAGCGGACTCACCCACGATTAGCGACAGGGTCGTGACTGGAGCAATACGGGCAGCTACCGTTTTACCTGTGGAGAACCGACGCCATTGTAGGATACGCCGCGCCAGATCAGCCTACTCCCCTGCCCCTTCAAACCAGGCCAGCTTGTCGCGCAAGGTGACCACCTCGCCGACGATTACCAGCGTCGGCGCCTGCACCTGCTGTTCGGCAACCAACTGAGGCAGATCGGCCAGGGTGCCGGTAAATACCCGCTGATTGCTGGTCGTACCCTGCTGGATCAGCGCCGCCGGGGTGTCCACGCCACGACCGTGGCGAATTAGCTGCTCGCAGATCACCGGCAGACCGACCAGGCCCATATAGAACACCAGGGTTTGCCCGGGGGCGACCAGATCGGCCCAAGGTAAATCACAGCTGCCATCCTTCAAATGCCCGGTAACAAAACGCACCGACTGGGCGTGGTCGCGATGGGTCAGCGGGATGCCGGCATAGGCGGCACAACCCGAAGCAGCGGTAATACCGGGCACCACTTGGAAGGGAATACCTTCGGCCGCCAGCTCTTCGATTTCTTCGCCACCGCGTCCGAAGATGAACGGATCTCCGCCCTTCAGGCGCAGCACCCGCTTACCGGCCTTGGCCAGTTCCACCAGGCGACGATTGATCTGTTCCTGAGGCACGGTGTGATCCGAGCGCTGCTTGCCGACGTAGATACGCTCGGCATCGCGCCGGCACAGCTCGATGATCGCCGGAGCTACCAGCCGGTCATAAAGCACCACATCGGCCTGCTGCATCAGGCGCAGGGCTCGAAAGGTCAGCAGATCGGGATCGCCTGGGCCGGCGCCCACCAGGTACACCTCGCCCAGCGCTTTGGGTTTTCCGCCGGCAATCTTTTCCTCCAGCAGCCGCTCGGCTTCCGCCGGCTTGCCGGCGAACAGGCTTTCGGCAATCTGGCCCTGAAAGGTTTCCTCCCAGAAAACGCGGCGTTGCTGAACATCCGGCAGCAAGGCTTTGACTCGAGCACGAAACTTCTTTGCCAGCCCAGCCAGCTGGCCATAGGCCGAGGGAATCCAGGTCTCGATCCGCGCGCGGATCAAGCGTGCCAGCACAGGCGCATCACCGCCGCTGGAAACCGCAACGATCAAGGGCGAACGGTCAACAATCGCGGGGAAGATGACCGAGCACAAGGCCGGCGCATCCACCACATTGACGGGAACGCCGCGCGCTTGGGCCTGCTGGGAAATGTGTGCATTGAGCGGTTCGTCATCTGTGGCGGCAATTACAAGCACCACATCCTCCAGGTCGCCCACTTGATAGCCCCGCAGCATTACCTGACTGCCACCCTGCCCGGCCAGCTCATGCAATCCATCGAGTACTTCGGGCGCAACCACGCGCAAAGTGGCGCCGGCATCGGCCAGCAGGCGCGCCTTGCGCAACGCGACCTCACCACCACCGACCACCAGAACACGGCGGTCTTGCAGCTTGTGAAAGAGGGGAAGGTAATCCATGAGCGAATCCCGTTCGAGCCTGAGAAAAAGATAGGGGCATCACAGCCGATTAGCGACCTGATGCCCCTGTCGAAAATCAAGGTTTTCAGCGTTCCTCCGTCAAGGGGGCAGGTGGAACCCCCACCTTACGGCTTACTTGCTGATGATTTCGATCCCACCCATATACGGCTTGAGCACCTCCGGCACACGAATGGAGCCGTCGGCCTGCTGATAGTTTTCCAGCACCGCGACCAGGGTACGGCCCACTGCCAGGCCGGAGCCGTTCAGGGTGTGGACTAGCTCCGGTTTGCCGGTGGCGGGATTGCGATAGCGCGCCTGCATGCGACGCGCCTGGAAATCGCCACAGTTGGAGCAGGAGGAAATCTCCCGGTACTTGTCCTGGCTGGGGATCCACACTTCCAGGTCGTAGGTCTTAACCGCGCCAAAACCCATGTCCCCGGTGCACAGCGCCAGCTTGCGGTACGGCAGGTCCAGCAGTTGCAGCACACGTTCCGCGTTGGCCGTCAGGCTTTCCAGGGCTTCGAAGGATTTTTCCGGCTCGACGATCTGCACCATCTCGACCTTGTCGAACTGGTGCTGACGGATCATTCCGCGGGTGTCGCGACCGGAAGCACCGGCTTCACTGCGGAAGCAAGGCGTGTGGGCGACAAATTTCAGCGGCAGTTGCTTGGCATCGAGAATCTCACCGGAAACGATGTTTGTCAGGGATACTTCAGCAGTGGGTATCAGATACAGATCGGCCTGATCCTCACGCTGGATTTTGAACAGATCCTCCTCGAACTTCGGCAACTGGCCAGTCCCCTGCAGTGCCGGCGCTTGCACCAGATACGGGGTGTAAGCCTCTTCGTAGCCATGCTCGGCGGTATGCAAGTTGATCATGAATTGCGCCAGCGCGCGATGCAGCCGTGCAATCGACCCGCGCATCAGGGCAAAGCGGGCACCGGACAGCTTGGCGGCGGTTTCGAAGTCCAGCCAGCCCAGGTTCTCGCCCAGTGCCACATGGTCCTTGACCTCAAACTCGAAGCTGGGGGGCGTACCCCAGCGGGAGACCTCGACGTTGCCGTCCTCATCTTCACCCACCGGCACCGACTCATGCGGCAAGTTGGGAATGGTCAGCAGGATGGCGTCCAGTTCGGCTTGGATACTATCGAGTTCGCGTTTACCGCTTTCCAGGTCGCTGCCCATCTGATCGACTTCAGCCAGCAACGGGGCGATATCCTCACCGCGCGCCTTGGCCTGGCCGATCGACTTTGAGCGGCTGTTACGCTCCGCCTGCAGCTGCTCGGTGCGGGTTTGCACGGTCTTGCGCTGCGCTTCCAGCGCTTCGATACGCGCCACATCCAGTTGATAGCCACGGGTCGCCAAACGGGCGGCGACGTCCTGCAGCTGAGTACGTACCAGTTTCGAATCGAGCATGTCAGTTCTCGTCAGTCAGAATTTGTTCAAAGCCAGGCCTGCCCAGGTCGCCAGCAAGCAGACCACTACGCTGGCTGAGGCATAGCCGAAGGCGGTAGTCAGCTGGCCGCTTTCCAGCAGGCGCAGGGTATCCAGGGAAAAAGAGGAAAAGGTGGTCAGACCGCCGAGAAAGCCGACGATCAATCCGGCGCGCAGCTCAAGGGGCCACTCCGGACGCTGCAGAAATACGCCGTAGAGATAACCGATCACCAGGCAGCCCGCAATGTTCACAGCCAGGGTAGCCAAATAGAAATGCTGGGGCCAATGCGCCGAAATCCAGTTTGAACTGGCGAAACGCAGCAGACAACCCAGCGCACCGCCTCCCGCCACAGCGAGAATTACGCCGATCATTAGCGCCTCCGCCGGCGCGGACTGTTGCGGTCCAACTCAGCCAGGTGTTTCAGCTTGTCGCGAATTTTCAATTCCAAGCCACGCGGCACCGGCTGGTAATAACGCCGCGGCTCCAAGCTCTCGGGGAAATAGTCTTCGCCTGCCGCAAAGGCATCTGGCTCGTCGTGGGCGTAGCGGTATTCTTCACCGTAGCCCAGCTGTTTCATCAGTTTGGTCGGCGCGTTGCGCAGGTGCAGCGGCACTTCCAAGGAGCCGTGCTCGCCAGCCTCACTCATCGCCGCCTTGAAGCCCATATACACCGCATTGCTCTTGGGCGCGCAGGCCAGGTAGACAATCGCCTGGGCCACGGCCAATTCGCCTTCCGGGCTGCCCAAGCGTTCTTGCACATCCCACGCATTCAGGCACAGCGTCAGCGCGCGCGGGTCGGCGTTGCCAACTTCCTCGCTGGCCATGCGCACCACTCGGCGGGCGATGTACAACGGATCACAACCCCCGTCGAGCATGCGCGCGAACCAGTACAGCGCACCATCCGGGCTGGAGCCGCGCACCGACTTGTGCAGCGCAGAGATCTGGTCGTAAAACGCCTCGCCGCCCTTGTCGAATCGACGATGGCTGTCGCCAAGCAGATTCTGCAGGGTTTCTGCGGCGATGGACTCGCCGTCCTCCACGAGGTCCGAGGCGTTTTCCAGCAGGTTGAGTAACCGGCGTCCATCGCCATCGGCGGCAGCCAGGAGAATCTGGAAGCTTTCTTCAGGTAGAGCGAGATGACGCGCCCCCAGCCCTTTCTCTTCACTCAGCGCGCGCTTCACCAGTTTGCGCAGGGCCGCTTCGTCGAGGCTTTTCAGCACGTAAACACGCGCCCGTGAGAGCAACGCATTGTTCAGTTCAAACGACGGATTTTCCGTGGTCGCCCCGATAAAAATCAGCGTACCGTCTTCCACATAGGGCAGGAAGGCATCTTGCTGGCTCTTATTGAATCGGTGCACTTCATCCACGAACAGGATGGTGCGTTTGCCATACTGAGCCGCATGTTGCTGGGCAATTTCAACCGCCTGGCGAATTTCCTTGACGCCGGAAAGCACGGCGGAAATCGTCTCGAAGTGGGCATCGGAGACCTTGGCCAGAAGCCGGGCCAGCGTTGTCTTGCCAACGCCCGGCGGACCCCAGAAGATCATCGAATGCAGCGCACCCTGCTCCAACGCCTCGCGCAGTGGTTTGCCCCGCGCCAGCAAATGCTCCTGCCCCACATACTCGTCCAGATTGGCCGCGCGCAAGCGAGCGGCCAGGGGCTGGGCAATCGGAGTACGTTGAAACAGATCCATGTGGCGATGAAACCTCGGTCAATCCTGGATAATGTCGGTACCGGCAGGCGGCACAAAACGGAACATCGAAGCGTTCAGCGGCGTATTCATTTTCACCCCGGAAAACAGGATATTGGTGCGCTGGCCAACGCTGTCGATCAATTGCATGTCATTGATCACGCCATTGCGAAACGACAAGCGCAAATTGTCGAACAGGGTATCGCGGGACTTGGGCTTGAGGACGAAGTCGACCACACCGCTGGTTTCTTTATGGCTGATGTCGAAATTTTCGCTGATCTTCGACACATCGCCAGACAACAGTAACGCCGGGGTGTGGGTCAGGCGCTGATCGAGTTGCTGAATAGTGACCTGCTCAAGATCCGGATCATACAGCCAGACCTGCTTGCCATCGGAGACCAATAGTTGCTCCATCGGCGCGTCGGTGTGCCAGCGGAACTGCCCAGGGCGCTTCAAGGCCATTTCGCCTGTGGACTCTTGCAGATTGACGCCGGAGCCGTCCAGCGTCAGCTGGGAAAACCGCCCGGTGAGCGTCTGCGCCTGGTTAAGCAACTCGGTGAGTCGCTTCACGGCAGCACTGTCGGGGGCAGCACTGGCCTGTAGCGGAAGCGCAACACTCAACACCGCCAGCAGGAACATGCGAATCATGGCCATGGGAATCCTCGTCATTCAGTCGCGCATCGGTGCCGGCGCGATCACTTCGCGCGAGCCATTGGTATTCATCGGAGTCACCACACCGGCCATTTCCATGGCCTCGATCATCCGCGCGGCACGGTTGTAGCCAATCTTCAGCTTGCGTTGTACCGAGGAAATCGAGGCACGCCGGGTTTCGGTGACGAAACGGACGGCTTCATCATAGAGCGGATCGGTCTCACTCCCTTCACTGTCGCCGCTGCCGCCGTCAAAACCGGAGTTCGCACCTTCATCGGCGCCCGCGAGGATTTCCTCGACGTAATCCGGCGCACCGCGCAACTTCCACGCGTCGACCAGGCGGTGCACTTCTTCATCCGAGACAAAGGCGCCATGCACGCGAATCGGCAGACCAGTGCCGGGTGGCAGGTAGAGCATGTCACCATGGCCGAGCAGTTGCTCTGCCCCGCCCTGATCGAGGATGGTCCGCGAATCGATCTTGCTGGACACCTGGAACGCCATGCGCGTCGGAATGTTAGCCTTGATCAAGCCGGTAATCACGTCCACGGAAGGCCGCTGAGTGGCAAGAATCAAGTGAATGCCGGCCGCACGCGCCTTCTGCGCAATGCGCGCAATCAACTCTTCAACCTTCTTACCGACGATCATCATCATGTCGGCGAACTCGTCCACCACCACGACGATGGTCGGCAGTTTTTTCAGCAGTGGCGCTTCGTCTTCCATGCTTTCGCGGCGGTAGAGCGGATCGGTGAGCGGCGCGCCCGCCTCTTCAGCGTCTTTGACCTTGCGGTTGAATCCCGCCAGGTTGCGCACGCCCATGGCCGCCATCAGCTTGTAGCGCCGCTCCATCTCGGCAACGCTCCAGCGAAGAGCATTGGCCGCTTCCTTCATGTCTGTCACCACGGGACACAGCAGGTGCGGAATGCCCTCGTAGATCGACAGCTCGAGCATTTTCGGGTCGATCATGATCAGTCGCGCATCTTCCGGCGTCGACTTGAACAGAATCGACAGAATCATTGCGTTAACACCAACCGACTTACCGGAGCCCGTCGTGCCCGCTACCAGAAGGTGGGGCATCTTTGCCAGGTCGGCGAATACCGGGCGCCCGCCGATGTCATGCCCCAAAGCCAGCGTAACCGGCGACTTGGCTTCTTCGTATTCGCTGGACTCGAGCACTTCGGAGAAGTACACGATTTGCCGGTCTTCGTTGGGAATCTCGATGCCCACTGTGGTTTTGCCCGGGATAACTTCCACCACACGAACACTGATCACTGCCAGAGAGCGCGCCAGGTCTTTGGCCAGATTGGAAATACGGCTGACCTTGACGCCTGCCGCCGGCTGGATCTCGAAGCGGGTAATCACCGGGCCGGGATAGACACCTTCCACAGCCACTTCGACGCCAAATTCCTTGAGCTTGATTTCCAGCAGGCGCGACATGTCGGCCAGCGATTCTTCGGAAAAGCTCTGCGGTTTCTTTTGTGCCGGATCGAGCAGCGAGATCGGCGGCAAAGTACCCTCCAGGGCGCTGTCAACGAAGCGGGCGGCCGGGTTACGCGGCGCCTGCTCGGACGTATCATCAAGCTTGGGCAAAGGCGGTGGCGGCGCGAGGATAGGCACCATGCGCTTTTCAGGTGCGGCAGCCACCTTGACTGGAGCCGGCTTGCTCGGCCTGGCAGTCGGCGCAGCAGTTGTTATGACCGGTTCCTTGCGGATCGACTTTCGCGGCGGCTCGGAAAACACCGGCTCGTCGAGTTGCAGCTCCAGTTCCGAATCATAAGCCCTCTCCAAGCGCACCTTGGCCGGACGAGCCTGCCGGCGGGAGTTCCACCAATTGCTGAGACTGCCCTGAATCAGTTCCAGTAGATCCAGCGTGATCTTGCCCGTCACGTCGATGACCCTGAACCAGGAAAGATCGGTAAATACGGTAAAGCCAAACAGGAACAGTGCAAGAAACAGCAATGTACTGCCCTGTACGTTCAAAGAGGCGATGGCCAGCTGACCCAGGCTTTCACCCAGCGCGCCGCCGGCCGAGGCTGGCAAGCCGGGCGCAGACTCAAAATGGATATAGGCCAGGGCAGCGCCGGACAATACAAAAAACACCAGACCAATCGCCCGCCAGGAAAACAGCCAGCCGCTCCAATGCCATGGCTGATGACGAACGCGAAATACCCGCCAGGTTTTGATCGCCAGCAAGACCGGAAACAGATAGGCGAAATAACCCAATGCCACGAACATCACGCTGGACAACCAGGCGCCCAGGCTGCCGCCGGCGTTACTGATACGTTCGACCTGCACGCTATGGTCCCAGGCCGGATCGGCGGAGTCGTAGGTGAGTAACGCCATGGACAGGTACAGACATAAGGCGCCCAAGGCAATCAACGCACCTTCCTTGAGTCGGATCGGCAACTGTTGGCGCCACTCGGGAGTCTGAACGCTGCTAGAGGTGGAATTCTTCAAAACACGTAAGTTCCTGCTAGGAGATGCATGCGAGACGCTTGTCGCCATTGTACGGCTTTGACTGCCCCATGCCACGCAGGCCAGTCGCCATCACGCGCGGCGCGCTCCCGCTCCTACCCTGCTTCGGTGTAGGATTGACGGCAGTATTTTGCATGCCGACCAATTGGACCATGCATTCTCTTTAGAGACAAAGGCTTATGAGGGTTATTTATGAGTGAAGTCAAGCATTCGCGCCTGATCGTTCTGGGCTCCGGCCCGGCAGGCTACACCGCCGCCGTCTATGCGGCCCGCGCCAACCTGAAGCCCTTGGTCATCACCGGCATTCAACCGGGCGGACAACTGACCACAACCACCGAGGTGGATAACTGGCCGGGCGACGTGGAAGGCCTCACCGGCCCAGCGCTGATGGAGCGGATGCAGAAGCATGCCGAGCGTTTTGCCACCGAGATCGTCTACGACCACATTCATACGGCCGAGTTGCAAAAGCGTCCCTTCGTTCTCAAGGGCGACAGCGGCACCTATACCTGTGACGCCCTGATCATTGCCACCGGCGCCTCTGCCCAATACCTGGGCTTACCGTCTGAAGATGCGTTCGCCGGCAAGGGTGTGTCTGCTTGCGCCACCTGCGACGGCTTCTTTTACCGCAACCAAGTGGTTGCTGTAATCGGCGGGGGCAATACGGCTGTCGAAGAAGCACTTTACCTGTCCAACATCGCCAAGGAAGTGCACCTGATCCATCGCCGCGACAAACTGCGTGCGGAGAAGATCCTGCAGGATAAGCTGCAGGACAAAGCCAATAACGGGAACATCCGCCTGCACTGGAACCATACGCTTGAAGAAGTGCTTGGCGACACCAGCGGTGTTACCGGCGTGCGCCTCAAGGACACCCAAAGCGGCCTCGAAAAGGCGCTGGATCTGGCAGGTGTGTTCATTGCCATTGGCCACAAGCCCAACACTGACCTGTTCCAGGGCCAGCTGGAAATGCGCGATGGCTACTTGATCATTCAGGGCGGCAGTGAAGGCAACGCCACCGCCACCAGTGTTCCGGGCGTGTTCGCCGCCGGGGACGTAGCTGATCACGTCTATCGCCAAGCCATCACGTCGGCCGGCGCAGGCTGTATGGCTGCGCTGGATGCCGAAAAATTCCTCGATGACATCTGACACGGGAAGGCGGTCGTTATCGACCGCTCTACTCTTTGACCATGCTGACCTGGCTTGATCGCAACTCACTCGAGTTTCCCCCACTGAATCGCGCCCTGCATGAACCCAACGGCCTGCTGGCGGCTGGTGGCGACTTGAGCCCGGAACGCCTGATCCAGGCTTATCGGCATGGCTGTTTCCCCTGGTATCAAGAGGGCCAGCCACTTCTGTGGTGGTCCCCTGATCCGCGTACCGTCTTGTTCCCGGATGACTTGCATGTTTCGCGCAGCCTGACCAAGTGTCTACGCCAGCAGCGCTACCGGGTCACCTTTGACCACGCGTTCAGCGAGGTCATGGCCGGCTGCGCAGGCCCTCGCCGTGATACCGACGATACCTGGATCACCCACCCTATGCAGCACGCCTATGCAACGTTGCATCAGCGAGGAATTGCTCACTCCGTCGAAGTCTGGCAAGAAAGCCAACTGGTCGGAGGCCTCTACGGGCTGGCCATGGGACAGCTATTCTTTGGTGAGTCTATGTTCAGTCATGCCGATAATGCATCGAAGGTCGGGTTTGTAACCTTGGTCCGCCAGCTCAAAGAGTGGGGTTTCGTACTGATCGACTGTCAAATGCCAACCCAACATCTGCTCAGCTTCGGGGCGCGCTCGATCAGCCGCGACGTTTTCGCCACCTACCTGCATCGCCATCTTGATCAGGCGAGCGACGCCAATTGGCCTGGCATACACTGTCCCTCAGGTTCAATGAGGTTCGATCCATGACCGAGCTGGCTCGCCTGAAATTCTATGCTACCCAGCCCCATGCGTGCAGCTATCTCCCAGGCGAGCAGGCGACGACGCTGTTTCTTGATCCCAGCCAGCCAATGGATGCGCATGTTTATGCCGAGCTTTCAGAGCTGGGCTTTCGCCGTAGCGGTGACCACCTCTACCGCCCCCACTGCCAGAACTGCAATGCCTGCACACCAGCACGCATAAATGCGGAACGATTTAGGCCCAATCGCCAGCAGCGTCGTATCTTCAAGCGCAATGCCGACCTGCGCGTCCGTTCGGCACGCCCCCACTTCACCGAAGAATACTACGCGCTTTACGCCCACTACATCGAGCAGCGCCATGCGGATGGCGATATGTACCCGCCCAGTCGCGAGCAATTCCAGACGTTTCTGGTGCGCAACTTATCTTTTGCGCGCTTTTACGAGTTTCGTCTGGGTGATCGGCTCGTCGCCATTGCCGTTACCGACGTCCTGCCCAATGGGCTTTCTGCGGTTTACACCTTTTACGACCCTGACGAAGAACGCCGCAGCCTGGGACGTTTCGCCATCCTCTGGCAAATCGATGAGGCCGCACGTCTCGGCCTTGCCGATCTTTACTTGGGGTACTGGATCAAAAACTGCAGGAAGATGAATTACAAGACCGAATATCGGCCACTTGAGCTGCTAATCAATCAGCGCTGGGTCAGTCTGACCTGAAGGCCTTGGCGTAACGTGTCATTTTCGGGCACAATGCACGCCGCTTTTGCTGGGTCCCCAATGGAGTCCGGCTATTCATAGAACACCGAGGGCACTATTGCATGTCGAAAGAAGACAGCTTCGAAATGGAAGGCACTGTCGTCGACACCCTGCCCAACACCATGTTCCGCGTGGAGTTGGAAAATGGGCACGTCGTTACCGCGCATATTTCGGGCAAAATGCGTAAGAATTACATCCGCATCCTGACCGGTGACAAGGTTCGTATCGAGCTGACGCCTTACGACCTGAGCAAGGGACGCATCACCTACCGCGCCCGCTGACAGACCGTACAGACAAAATTGCCCGGCTTATGCCGGGCGTTTTCGTTTGCCTGACATTTATTCAAAACACCAAAAGCACTTAAAAAAACGCCCGGACTGGCCGGGCGTGATTTGGTAGCCGATTAATCAAGCCGTCTCGATTACCGTCTCGAAATCAAAGGTCAGCTCTCCGGCCTCAAGGTCAACGTGCACGATACCACCGTGCTCGGCTAGCTCTCCAAACAGAATGGCTTCCGCCAGAGGACGCTTGATCTTTTCCTGGATCAGCCGTGCCATGGGTCGAGCTCCCATTTGTACATCGTAGCCATGCTCAGCCAGCCAGCCGCGCGCCGCGTTGCTGACGTCCAATTGCACGCGCTTGTCTTCTAGCTGCGCCTGAAGTTCGGTGAGGAACTTGTCGACGATGCTCTTGATTACTTCATGACTCAATCGACCGAACTGGATAATCGTGTCCAGACGGTTGCGAAACTCCGGTGTGAAACTCTTCTTGATGACTTCCATGGCATCCGACGAGTGATCCTGCAGCGTAAAGCCGATAGAGGCCCTCGCCGCGGTCTCTGCCCCGGCGTTCGTTGTCATGATCACGATCACATTGCGAAAATCCGCTTTGCGCCCGTTGTTATCCGTCAGCGTGCCATGATCCATTACCTGCAACAGCAGGTTAAAGACCTCCGGATGCGCCTTCTCGATTTCGTCGAGAAGCAGCACACAATGGGGCTGCTTGGTAATCGCCTCCGTCAGCAAACCACCCTGATCGAAACCTACATAGCCAGGCGGCGCCCCGATCAAGCGCGATACGGTATGCCGCTCCATGTATTCGGACATATCGAAACGCACTAGCTCGATACCCAACGACCGTGCCAGCTGACGGGCCGCCTCGGTCTTGCCGACGCCGGTAGGCCCGGCAAACAGGAACGACCCCACCGGCTTGTCCGGCGCCTTGAGCCCTGCCCGGGAAAGCTTGATCGCCGTCGCCAGAGAATCGATAGCTTCATCCTGACCAAACACGGTGAGCTTGAGATCCCGCTCAAGATTGCGCAGCAGTTCCTTATCGGAACTGGAGACATGCTTGGGCGGAATGCGCGCGATTTTGGCGACGATATCCTCGACCTGAGCTACTTCGATGCGCTTGACACGCTTGTCCTCCGGCTGCAGACGCTGATAAGCGCCCGCCTCATCGATCACATCGATTGCCTTGTCAGGCATATGCCGGTCATTGATGTAGCGGGACGCCAGCTCGGCCGCCGCTCGCAACGCCTCGTCGCTGTACTCGATCTGGTGATGCTGCTCGAAACGGCCTTTCAGGCCGCGCAGGATACCGATCGTATCCTCCACCGACGGCTCACCCACATCGACCTTTTGAAAACGCCGAGCCAAGGCCCGGTCCTTTTCGAAGATGCCGCGAAATTCCTGGAAGGTCGTCGAGCCAACGCAGCGAATCTCACCCGAGGAAAGCAACGGCTTGAGCAGGTTGGAGGCATCCATCACGCCGCCAGAAGCCGCTCCGGCACCGATGATGGTATGGATTTCGTCAATGAACAGAATCGCATGGGGGCGTTTGCGCAGCTCGTTGAGCAGCGCCTTGAAGCGTTTCTCGAAATCGCCGCGATACTTGGTGCCTGCCAAGAGCGCTCCCAGATCCAGGGAATACACCACACTTTGCGAAAGCAGCTCAGGAACCTGACCGTCGACGATGCGCTTGGCCAGGCCTTCGGCAATGGCTGTCTTGCCGACACCGGCCTCGCCCACAAGTAGGGGGTTGTTCTTGCGACGCCGAGCCAGAATCTGCGCGACCCGCTCGACCTCCTGCTCACGTCCCACCAGCGGATCAATCCGCCCTTGGCGGGCAAGCTCATTCAGATTACTGGCGTAGGCATCCAGCGGACTGCTGGAAGCAGCGGGCTCGCCACCCTCCTCGTCCGACAAATCCTGATCATTATCGACATGGGAGGCATGCCCCGGCACTTTGGAGATGCCATGGGCGATGTAATTGACCACATCGATGCGGGCAACCGTCTGCTGCTTGAGCAGAAACACCGCCTGGCTTTCCTGCTCACTGAAGATGGCAACGAGCACATTAGCCCCGGTGACTTCACGCTTGCCGGAGCTTTGCACGTGAAAGACAGCCCGCTGCAACACGCGCTGAAAACCCAGCGTCGGCTGTGTTTCACGCTCCTGATCATGCTGCGGAATCAGTGGAGTAGTGGAATCGATAAACTCGTGCAGATCATGGCGAAGTTTATCGAGGTTGGCGCCGCACGCACGCAGCACCGTGGCGGCAGCCTCATTATCCAACAATGCAAGCAGCAAATGCTCAACCGTCATGAACTCATGGCGCTTGGCGCGTGCTTCCTTGAAAGCCAGATTGAGGGTGACTTCGAGCTCTCGATTTAACATGGCTTCACCTCATCCCAAGCGGCCGTTTCAGCCGTCCTTCTCGATTTCACAGAGTAGCGGATGCTGGCACTCCCTGGCGTATTGATTGACTTGCTCCGCCTTGGTTTCGGCGATATCACGAGCATAGACCCCACACACAGCACGTCCCTCAGTGTGAACCCTGAGCATGACCTGAGTCGCCAGCTCCCGGTTCAGTGCAAAAAAACCCTCAAGCACTTCGACAACGAAATCCATGGGTGTGTAGTCGTCGTTGAACATGATGACCTTGTACAACGGAGGCGCCTCCAGCTTCGGCTTGGCCTCCTGCACGAGCAGGTCCGAATCACCCTCATGGGAAGCGGGGCGATCCTGATTGAATGTTAGTCGAATCTGATTGCGTAAATACATGCCGTGACAGTGCTTCATCATTGGGTCGAAATTGAAGAGATTTGACTCGCTTCGCAGCCAGCCAATGGCTTCCCTTGACTATCAGAGAATCGGTGATACAAACAAGGAATACCCACTTTCGGGTATCCGGGGTTCCATGCCACGGCAGTTCGGCCTCACATGGAATTGAAGTCGATGATACTCCAGTGATGGAGTCCTATGCAGAGGGATATCAGCATGCTTAGCGGTAAGGTCAAGTGGTTCAACAACGCCAAGGGCTACGGTTTCATCGTCGCAGACGGCCGAGATGAGGACCTGTTCGCCCATTACTCGGTCATTCAGATGGACGGCTACAAGACCCTCAAAGCAGGTCAACCCGTCAACTTTGACATTGTGCAAGGTCCTAAGGGCCTTCATGCCGTGAATATCCGCTCGGCTGCCGTTGAAGTTGTCGCTTCCAGCCCAACCCTGAGCGCACATACCGAAGACGCCTGAGGCTTCGTGTCATGCACAATAAAAAACCGGCCTTTGGGCCGGCTTTTTATCGCCCATCGCTTGGCTTACATATGAGCAATCAGAGCATCGCCGAATTCCGAGCAGGATAGCAACGTGGCGTCTTCCATCAAGCGCTCGAAGTCATAGGTGACCGTCTTCGCGGCAATGGCGCCATTGGTGCCCTTGATGATCAGATCAGCAGCTTCAACCCAGCCCATGTGGCGCAGCATCATCTCCGCCGAAAGAATCAGCGAGCCGGGGTTCACCTTGTCCTGGCCCGCATACTTCGGCGCGGTGCCGTGGGTTGCTTCGAACATGGCGATGTTGTCTGAAAGGTTGGCACCCGGGGCGATACCGATACCGCCCACTTCTGCAGCCAGCGCATCAGATAGGTAGTCGCCGTTCAGGTTCAGGGTGGCAATCACGTCATATTCAGCCGGTCGCAGCAGGATCTGCTGCAACATCGCATCAGCGATCGCATCCTTGACCACAATGGTCTTGCCCGTATTGGGGTTCTTGAAGTGCATCCACGGGCCGCCATCCAACAACTCGGCCCCGAACTCGTCGCGCGCCACTTCATAGGCCCATTCCTTGAAGGCACCTTCAGTGAACTTCATGATGTTGCCTTTGTGAACAATGGTCAGCGAGCTGCGATCATTGTCCACGGCGTATTGCAGAGCCTTGCGCACCAGGCGCTTGGTGCCTTCCAGGGAAACCGGCTTGATGCCGATGCCGCAGTTTTCGGTGAAGCGAATCTTGGTGACACCCATTTCCTCAGTGAGGAACTTGATGACCTTTTCTGCTTCCGGACTGCCGGCTTTCCACTCGACTCCCGCATAAATGTCTTCCGAGTTTTCGCGGAAGATGATCATGTCCACATCGCCTGGCTTCTTCACCGGGCTGGGCACGCCCTCGAACCAGCGTACCGGACGCTGGCACACATACAGATCCAACTCCTGACGCAGGGCTACGTTCAGGGAACGAATGCCGCCGCCGACAGGCGTGGTCAACGGACCCTTGATGGAAACCACATAATCGCGCACAGCTTCCAGGGTTTCCTTGGGCAGCCAGGTGTCCTGATCGTAAACGGTGGTGGCTTTTTCGCCGGCGTAAACTTCCATCCATGCAATCTTGCGCTGACCGTCATACGCCTTCTCGACGGCTGCATCCACTACCTTGATCATGACCGGACTGATATCAACACCAATGCCATCGCCCTCGATGAAGGGGATGATCGGGTTGTTCGGTACAGTAAGCGACATGTCGGCATTAACGGTAATTTTGTCACCGTTAGCAGGCACCTGGATCTTTTGGTATCCCATGCTGGACTCCGTGTGATTGTTGAACCGGGTTGCAACTGCCCGAGCGTACCCAATCGCGCCGGACAAAAAAACCTCTCCTTCGTTAGTCGAAGGTATAAGGCCACTCTTCAGGCATGGAGGACCAATGGTATACTCCGCCGCCGTGACATAACTGTCATCAGGGCCGCCTTGCCTCCCTTCGGCAACCGGCCCTGAACCGGCTGAGCCGCCACCATGGTTCGACTGTGCTACAGGCTACTGGTGCCACCAATATCACCGGGCGACATCTCGACTTCGCTTCAATCCATCATTGAATCGAAGCGCCTTATCCGGCGCGCCTCGAGATCCGTGCCCGCACCGCAAGAGAGAGAGTCCTACTCTGATGTCCAATCGCTCGAAGATTACCTACACCTTCACCGACGAAGCCCCTGCCCTCGCCACTTACTCGCTTCTCCCCATCGTAAAAGCCTTCGCTTCCTCAGCAGACATTGACGTCGAAACCCGCGATATCTCTCTAGGCGCCCGGATCCTCGCCGCCTTTGCAGACAAACTCGACGGACAACAGATTCAGGATGATCTTGCTTACTTGGCGCAACTGGCCACCTCGCCGGCAGCCAACATCATCAAACTGCCCAACATCAGCGCCTCGATCCCCCAGCTCAAGGGCGCGATCGCCGAACTGCAGGCCCAGGGCTACCAGATCCCCGATTTCCCCGAAGACCCGCAGAGCGACGCCGACCATGAGATCCGCGCTCGCTACAGCAAAGTACTGGGCAGTGCGGTAAACCCGGTATTGCGTGAAGGCAACTCCGACCGTCGCGCACCCGCCGCGGTCAAGGCCTTTGCACGCAAGTACCCACACTCCATGGGCAAGTGGAGCATGGCGTCCCAGTCCCACGCAGACTACATGCGCGGCGGCGACTTCTTCTCCAGCGAACAGTCCTTCACTATGGACAAAGCTGGCAAGGTCCGCATTGAATTCGTTGGCAAAAACGGCCAGGTCGAAGTCAAGAAGGAGCTGTCCCTTCAGCAAGGCGAAATTCTCGACGGCATGTTCATGAGCTGTAACAAGCTGCGCGCCTTCTTCGAGCAAACCTTGCAGGACTGCAAGGAAACCGGCGTCATGTGGTCCCTGCACGTCAAGGCGACCATGATGAAGGTCTCCCACCCGATCGTCTTCGGCCACGCCGTGACCGTCTATTACAAGGACGTGTTCGAAAAGCACGGCAAGCTGTTTGAAGAAATCGGCGTCAACCCGAACAACGGCCTGTCCAGCGTCTACGACAAGATCAAGTCGCTGCCCTCCGCCCAGCAGGAAGAAATCCTGCAAGACATCCACGAGACCTATGCCCATCGCCCGGAAATGGCCATGGTCGACTCGGTCAAGGGCATCACCAACCTGCACATTCCCAGCGATGTGATCGTTGATGCCTCCATGCCGGCAATGATCCGTAACTCCGGTCAGATGTGGGGCCGCGACGGCAAGCAGAAAGACACCAAGGCAGTGATGCCGGAAAGCACCTATGCCCGCATCTACCAGGAGATGATCAACTTCTGCAAGACCAACGGCGCCTTTGACCCCACCACCATGGGCTCGGTCTCCAACGTTGGTCTCATGGCGCAGAAGGCCGAGGAATACGGCTCCCACGACAAGACCTTCGAAATGGCTGCCGACGGCATCATGCGCGTGACCCTGGAAGACGGCACCGTGATGATCCAGCACGAAGTCGAAGCCGGTGATATCTGGCGCGCCTGCCAGACCAAGGACGCCCCGATCCGCGACTGGGTCAAGCTAGGCGTCAATCGCGCCCGCCAGTCCAACACTCCGGCCATCTTCTGGCTCGATCAGGAGCGCGCCCATGATCGCGAATTGAAGAAGAAGGTTGACCTGTACCTCAAGGACTACGACCTGACCGGCCTCGACATCCGTTGCATGGACTACAACGAAGCCATTCGCGTAAGCATGGAGCGCTTGATCCGTGGCCTGGACACCATCTCGGTGACCGGCAACGTACTGCGCGACTACCTGACCGACCTGTTCCCGATCATGGAACTGGGCACCTCGGCAAAAATGCTCTCGATCGTCCCGCTGATGGCTGGCGGCGGCATGTATGAAACCGGCGCCGGCGGCTCGGCACCGAAACACGTACAGCAGCTGGTTGAAGAGAACCACCTGCGCTGGGATTCCCTGGGTGAATTCCTGGCCTTGGCCGTCTCCCTGGAAGAAACCGGCATCAAGACCAACAACACCAAGGCCAAGCTGCTAGGCAAAGCCCTGGACGAAGCCACCGGCAAACTGCTGGACAACGGCAAATCGCCGTCGCGCAAGGTCGGCGAGATCGACAACCGCGGCAGCCACTTCTACCTGGCACTGTACTGGGCCCAGGCCCTGGCAGCACAGACTGAAGATGCCGCTCTGGCCGCTCACTTCGCACCTGTGGCCAAGGCACTGAGCGAGCAGGAAGCGACCATCATTGCCGAGCTGAACCAGGCCCAGGGCAAGCCTGCCGAGATCGGCGGTTACTACTGCGCCAACCCGGAACTGACCAGCAAGGTCATGCGCCCGAGCAACACCTTCAATGCAGTGATCGACGCACTGGTTTAAGGTAACGCGCGCAGCTTCTGGCGAAAGCACAAAACCCCCGGCCTTGCCGGGGGTTTTGTTTCCAGGCCCCAAAACCCACTGACGAGACACTCAACATGGACTGGCAACCCCACATCACCGTCGCCACCATTGTCGAAGACCAGGGACGTTTCCTGCTGGTCGAGGAACTGGCGGGCGGGCAGGCGGTTTTCAACCAGCCTGCCGGACATCTCGAAGCCAACGAAACCCTGCTCCAGGCCGCCGTGCGTGAAACCCTGGAAGAAACCGGTTGGGAGGTCGAGCTGACCGCAGTGACCGGTATCTACCTTTACACCGCACCCAGTAACGGCGTCACCTACCAACGCGTCTGTTTCAGCGCGCGCCCCTTGCGCCACCTGCCCGACAGCCCGCTGGACCATGGCATCATCGGCCCTCGCTGGCTGACCCGCGATGAACTGCTGGCCGAGCGCGCTCACTGGCGCAGCGAGCTGGTCTTGCGCTGCATCGACGATTACCTGGGCGGCGAGCACTTTTCGCTTGGTCTGATTCGCTAACCCCTCGCAAGCCCATACGGCGTTTGCAACGGTGCTTATCTGGTAGAATCGCCGCTTTCCGCTGTCATTATTTCGGTCCCATGCCCAATCCAACTCTTACTCGCGTCATCGTCGGCATGTCCGGCGGTGTGGACTCTTCCGTATCTGCCTTGCTGCTGATGGAGCAGGGTTACCAGGTCGAAGGCCTGTTCATGAAGAACTGGGAAGAAGACGACGGCACGGAATATTGCACCGCACGCGAAGACCTGGCCGACGCCCAGGCGGTGTGCAACAAGCTCGGCATCAAGCTGCACACCGCCAATTTTGCTGCAGAATATTGGGACAATGTCTTTGAGCACTTCCTGGAAGAATACAAGGCAGGCCGCACACCGAATCCCGATATTCTGTGTAACCGCGAAATCAAGTTCAAAGCCTTTCTCGACTACGCCCTGACGCTAGGCGCCGAGCTGATCGCCACCGGCCACTATGTGCGTCGTCGCGACCTCGACGGGCGTAGCGAACTGCTAAAAGGCCTGGATCCAAACAAGGATCAGAGTTATTTCCTGCATGCCGTAGGCGGTGAACAAATCGCCAAGACACTGTTCCCGGTAGGCGAACTGGAAAAGCCTCAGGTGCGCGCCATCGCCGAAATGTACGGCCTGGTGACGGCAAAGAAAAAAGACTCCACCGGGATCTGCTTTATTGGTGAGCGCCGCTTCAGCGATTTTCTCAAGCAGTACCTCCCTGCCCAGCCCGGCAATATCGAAACGACCGAAGGCGAGACCATTGGCCGTCATCACGGCCTGATGTACCACACCATCGGCCAGCGCCAGGGCCTGGGCATCGGCGGACTCAAGGATGCCGGCGATGAGCCCTGGTACGTGCTGGAAAAGGATCTATCGCGCAACGTACTGATTGTCGGTCAGGGAAATGACCACCCTTGGCTGTTTTCACGCGCCCTGCTTGCCTCGGACATCTATTGGGTCAACCCGATCGACCTTAGCGCACCGAAACGCCTCACCGCCAAGGTGCGCTACCGTCAGAACGACCAGCCCTGCGTCCTGCACGCCACCGACAAGGGCTATCGCGTCGAATTCGATGAACCGCAACGCGCTGTAACACCCGGCCAGTCCGTGGTGTTCTACGACGGCGAAGTCTGCCTCGGCGGCGGTGTGATCGAGAGCGCTGAACCCTGGCATTCGCGAAACGGAGTATCGGCATGACGCCATTACAAGAGCAGTTGGTTGCCCTGAGCGCAGTCTTCAATGCCGCCATTCAGGTCGACCGGATTGCCCGTACCGGACAAAGCAGCGAGCCCGCCCTGGCCTGCATGGTAGGCAGTCTGCTCGTACGCAACCCAGAAAACACCCTGGCGGTTTACGGAGGCGACGATCTGTACTTGCGTGACGGATACCGCGCCCTGGCAAGTACTCTGGAGCGCTCGCCAACCAACCTGCAACGCGACCCCTTGCGCTATACCCTGGCCATGCTTGCACTGGAGCGGCAACTGGATAAACGCGGAGATTTGCAGGACATCATTGGCAGCCGACTGGAGCAGATCGAACAACAGGTGCAGCACTTCGGCGTCAGCCATGACAACGTCATCGCCTCATTTGGCGCGCTGTATCAGGACACGTTGAGCACCTTTCGCCAGCGCATTCAGGTGCAAGGCGACACACGCTTCCTGCAGCAGAGCGGCAACGCGGCGAAAATCCGCACACTGCTGTTTGCCGGCATTCGCTCGGCACGCCTGTGGCGGCAGCTGGGCGGTCATCGCTGGCAGCTGGTCTTCAGTCGCCGCAAGCTGCTCAACGAGCTTTACCCCCTGCTACGCGGCAATGAAAGCTAGGTTTTCAGACCCGCACCGCTCGTAACACGAACCGCGCCTGATACCTGCCCGCCAATACCCCCTTGCTTTCAGGTATCATATGCGCCCTTTTTCCGCCCCCGACTTCCAGAGAATACCCATGCAGCTTTCTTCGCTCACTGCGGTCTCCCCCGTCGATGGCCGCTATGCCGGCAAAACCAGCGCTCTGCGCCCGATTTTCAGTGAGTACGGTCTGATCAAAAGCCGTGTTCTGGTCGAAGTACGCTGGCTGCAGCGCTTGGCCGCTCACCCTGGCATTCCGGAAATCGCTCCTTTCTCTTCAGCCGCCAATGGACTGCTCGACCAACTGGCTGAAAATTTCCAGATAGAGCACGCCGAGCGCGTGAAAGAGTTCGAACGCACGACAAACCACGACGTGAAGGCTGTGGAGTACCTGCTCAAGGAGCAGGCCAAGCAGCTACCCGAGCTGGCCGCTGTCAGTGAGTTCATCCACTTCGCCTGCACCAGCGAGGACATCAACAACCTGTCCCACGCCCTGATGCTGCGTGAAGGTCGCGACGATGTGATTCTGCCGCTGATGCGCCAGTTGGCCGACGCCATTCGCGCGTTGGCCGTGCAGTTCGCCGACGTCCCGATGCTGTCACGCACCCATGGCCAGCCGGCATCGCCGACCACGCTGGGCAAGGAGCTGGCTAACGTAGTCTATCGCCTCGAGCGTCAGATCGCCCAGGTTGCGGCCGTACCGCTACTGGGCAAGATCAATGGCGCCGTTGGTAACTACAACGCCCACCTCAGCGCTTACCCGGACATCGACTGGGAAGCCAATGCCCGCGAGTTCATTGAGAACGACCTGGGCCTGAGCTGGAACCCCTACACCACCCAGATTGAGCCGCACGACTACATTGCCGAGCTGTTCGATGCCATTGCGCGCTTCAACACCATTCTGATCGATTTCGATCGCGATATCTGGGGCTACATTTCCCTCGGTTATTTCAAACAGCGCACCATCGCTGGCGAAATTGGCTCATCGACCATGCCGCACAAGGTCAACCCGATCGACTTCGAGAACTCCGAAGGCAACCTGGGAATCGCCAACGCGGTACTTCAACACCTGGCCAGCAAACTGCCAATTTCCCGCTGGCAGCGCGACCTGACCGACTCCACCGTGCTGCGCAATCTGGGCGTTGGCTTCGCCCACAGCGTCATCGCCTATGAGGCCACCCTGAAGGGCATTAGCAAGCTGGAGCTGAACACTCAGCGCATCGCTGAAGACCTGGACGCCTGCTGGGAAGTACTGGCCGAGCCGGTGCAAACCGTCATGCGCCGCTATGCGGTGGAAAACGCCTACGAAAAACTCAAAGAACTGACCCGCGGCAAGGGCATCAGCCCGGAAGCTCTGAAGGTCTTTATCGGCGGCCTCGATATCCCCGCCGAAGCCAAGGCTGAACTGAGTAAGCTGACCCCGGCTGCCTACATCGGCAACGCTGTGGTGCAGGCCAAACGCATCTGAGTGCCGAAATGACTTCCGCGCCCGGCTCAGCCGGGCGTTTTTATTTTTAGCTCTTACGTAAGAGCAAGGTCTTAACCATGACTTCTAATACACCACTTCAACTTCTGGGCGGCATGAGCGTGCGCGAATTTCTGCGCGATTATTGGCAGAAAAAACCGCTGTTGATTCGCCAGGCCATTCCGGATTTTGAAAACCCGATCTCGCCTGACGAACTTGCTGGCCTGTCGCTCGAGGAAGAAATCGAATCCCGCCTGGTTCTCGAGCACGGCGAGCAACCATGGGAATTGCGCCGCGGCCCGTTCGCCGAAGATACTTACCAGCACCTGCCGGAGCGCGACTGGACCCTGCTTGTACAAGCGGTCGACCAATTCGTCCCGGAAGTCGCTGAACTGCTGGAACAGTTCCGCTTCCTTCCCAACTGGCGCATCGATGACGTGATGATCAGCTACGCCGCGCCCGGCGGCGGCGTCGGCCCGCATTACGACAACTACGACGTATTTTTGCTGCAAGGATACGGCAAACGTCGCTGGCGCATCGGCCAGATGTGCGACAGCGAAAGCCCGCTGCTGGATCATCAAGACCTGAAAATCCTCGCCGAATTCGAAGGCACCGAGGACTGGATACTTGAACCCGGCGATATGCTTTATCTGCCCCCGCGCCTGGCGCATTTCGGCACTGCCGAAGATGAATGCATGACCTACTCGATAGGTTTTCGCGCACCGAGCGCCAGCGAAGTCCTGACCCACTTCACCGACTTTCTCGCCCAGTTCATTCCGGATGAAGAGCGCTACAGTGACGCCGACCTGGAACCCCAGGACGACCCTTCGCAGATTCAGAACGACGCCCTGGTACGCTTGAAAAACTTGCTGACCGAGCACATGAGCGATGAACGCCTGCTGATGACCTGGTTCGGCCAGTTCATGACCGAACCGCGCTACCCTGAACGCGTCGCAGGCCCGGAAACCACAGCTGAAGATCTGCTCGCAGACCTGGAAGACGGCGCAGTCCTGATTCGCAACCCCAGCGCTCGCCTGGCCTGGAGTGAAATCGATGTAGGGCTGTTGTTGTTCGCCAGCGGCCAGAGCCGCCTGCTGCCCACTCATCTGCGTGACCTGCTCAAGCTGGTTTGCTCAGCCGACGCATTGCACGCGGATAATCTTGCCCAGTGGCTGAGCGATGAAGAGGGACGTGATCTGCTCTGCGAACTGATCAAACAGGGAAGCCTGGAATTCGCCCATGAATAATATCCATATACGCCTTGCCGACTGGCAAAGGGATAACGCTGATCTACAGCGCATCCGCGAAGCGGTTTTCATCACCGAGCAAGCCGTACCCCCGGAACTGGAGTGGGACGCCGAAGATGCGGGCGCCGTACACTTCCTTGCCTGCGAAGGTGATTACCCGATCGGTACCGCACGCCTCCTCACCGACGGACACATCGGCCGGGTTGCGGTGCTCAAGGATTGGCGAGGTCTGCACATCGGCGCCGAGCTGATGAAGGCGGTGATTGCCGAGGCCGAACGACGCGGCTTGCAGCGCCAGTTTCTTACCGCCCAGGTACACGCCACCGCCTTCTATGAGCGACTGGGGTTTACCATTGTCAGCGACGAGTTCCTCGAAGCCGGCATCCCTCATGTCGACATGGTACGCCAGAGCCAATAAGCATAAGCCAGCATCCCGCCAGGCAAACAGACAATGCCCGGCGGGGGCTTCCTGCGCCGCGGCTTATCGTCAGTACCACTGAGCCTTGGTTCGCTTTGTCTCAGGCTGCATTCACGCAGTATGCTGACGGGGCACCCGCGAATAAGGACGCCCTACGATGAACCTGCGCACTCAGCTCTGCACCCTGACCCTGCTTCTGTGCGCCAGCCTGTCTACCCAGGCCGCCACGGAGCTGCTACCTCTCAAGCACCGTCTTGCTGAAGACCTTCTTCCAGCGGCACAAGCCGTCCTGAACGGGGAAGGCAGCGTCACCGCTTACGGCAATCAACTGATCGTTACTAGCACGCCTGAAAAAATGCGCGAGCTGCGCGAACTTGCCGAACAGCTGGACGCCCCTGCCCGACGGCTGCTGATCAGTGTCTCAAGCCAGGAGAGTGGCACATACAACATCAAAGGCCCCGATCATTCCCGAGCTCCACTGCGAATCATTAATCACAGCACCACCCGCAACGGTGAGGTGCAGCAAGTCCACGCCAGCGAAGGCTATCCCGCACTGATCCAGACGGGCCAAAGCATACCGATCACCTCGTTTTCCAGCGGCCCCTACGGAGAGCTGTATGCCGATACCCAACACCGTGATCTGGCCCGCGGACTGTATGTGACCGCCAGACTCAGCGGTGACATCGTGCACCTTGCACTCAGCAGCCAGCATGACAGCCTGGACCAGAGCTCCCGCGAGATCATCAACTCCCGCCAAGCCGACACACGCGTAAGCGGACCGTTGGGTGAGTGGATTTTGATCGGCAGCTCAGGCGAGTCCTACAGAGCACAGCATGGCGGCACCGTTGTGCGCCGTTCAACCGGCTCGCCAGATGACTTCATCTTGCGCGTGAAGGTCGATGTGATTCCTTAAAAGGCAGTCCCCAGCAGCGGCACACGAATTATGTAGTGCCCGACAAAAAACACTACAAAACATTTGACGAAGCCTTTTTTCCATAGCATGATGCCCTCGCTCCCGCTAACCAGAGGCTCTAAACAGGGCCTCCTGAGCGCGCTCCAGCCAACCAGCCGAGCCGCTTAGTGCCGATTCAGCCTTACCGGGCGATCGACGAGGTTGCGACTGGAACGAGGTCGTCCTCAGGGACGGGGAAGCGATTGATTCAGCGCAAGACCCAAGCCAAGCGAAGCCTGTGCGTGCCGAGCAGAAACATCGGGATCTTGTTTGTTCGTTTCATCCCCCTCTTGTCTACCTCCCACAGTCGCCATCTCTGCGCTCCAGCGGCAGCACCCGCAACAAACGCCTTCAACAGATAGGTTTGTCAGTCGGGAAAGTCGGTACGTAATCAAATCAATATCTTGTTTGAAAGGATTGACCATGTCCGCTTATCAGAACGACATCAAAGCTATCGCCGCCCTGAAAGAGCAGTACGGCAACAGCTGGAGCGCCATCAACCCGGAATCGGTCGCCCGTATGCGCGCTCAGAACCGTTTCAAGACCGGCCTGGAAATCGCACAGTACACCGCCGACATCATGCGCAAGGACATGGTCGAGTACGACGCCGACTCTTCCGTTTACACCCAGTCGCTGGGTTGCTGGCACGGCTTCATCGGTCAGCAGAAGATGATCTCCATCAAGAAGCACCTGAAGACCACCAACAAGAAGTATCTGTACCTGTCCGGCTGGATGGTCGCCGCGCTGCGCTCCGACTTCGGCCCGCTGCCCGACCAGTCCATGCACGAGAAAACAGCCGTCTCCGATCTGATCGAAGAGCTGTACACCTTCTTGCGCCAAGCTGATTCCCGCGAGTTGGACCTGTTATTTACCGCTCTGGACGAAGCCCGCGAAGCTGGCGACAAGGCCAAGGCTGCCGACATCCAGAACCAGATCGACAACTACGAAACCCACATCGTACCGATCATCGCCGACATCGACGCCGGTTTTGGCAACCCGGAAGCCACCTACCTGCTGGCTAAGAAAATGATCGAAGCCGGTGCTTGCTGCATCCAGATCGAAAACCAGGTGTCCGATGAGAAGCAGTGCGGCCACCAAGACGGCAAGGTTACCGTGCCCCACGCCGACTTCCTCGCCAAGATCGCTGCAGTCCGCTATGCATTCCTGGAACTGGGTATCGACAACGGCGTGATCGTTGCTCGTACCGACTCCCTGGGTGCCGGCCTGACCAAGCAGATCGCCGTGACCAACGAGCCGGGCGACCTGGGCGACCTGTACAACTCCTTCCTGGACTGCGAAGAAGTCACCCCTGCCGAACTGGGCAATGGCGACGTGATTCTCAACCGTGATGGCAAGCTGCTGCGTCCCAAGCGCCTGCCGTCCAACCTGTTCCAGTTCCGCGCTGGCACCGGCGAAGACCGTTGCGTACTCGACTGCATCACCTCGCTGCAAAACGGCGCCGACCTGCTGTGGATCGAAACCGAGAAGCCGCACGTGGGCCAGATCAAGGCCATGGTTGACCGCATCCGCGACGTCATCCCGAACGCCAAGCTGGTGTACAACAACAGCCCGTCCTTCAACTGGACCCTGAACTTCCGCCAGCAGGTGTACGATGCATTCGTCGCCGAAGGCAAGGATGTCACCGCCTACGACCGCGCCAAGCTGATGAGCGTTGAGTACGACAACACCGAGCTGGCTGTCGAGGCTGACCGCCGCATCCAGACCTTCCAACGTGACGGTGCTGCTCAGGCTGGTATCTTCCACCACCTGATCACTCTGCCGACCTACCACACTGCGGCCCTGTCCACCGACAACCTGGCCAAGGGCTACTTCGCCGACGAAGGCATGCTGGCCTACGTGAAGGGCGTACAGCGTGAGGAAATCCGCCAGGGTATCGCCTGCGTCCGCCACCAGAACATGGCTGGCTCCGACATCGGTGACAACCACAAGGAATACTTCGCGGGTGAAGCTGCCCTGAAGGCAAGTGGCAAGGACAACACCATGAACCAGTTCCACTAAGGACGGTTGCCGGGCGACGTAAGTCGCCTGGTAAGGTGCAGCCAAAAGCCCTGACAGCAATGTCAGGGCTTTTTACTGGGCGAAAAGAGCTAAAAGCCGCTAAAGGCAGTTAATAGCGCCTCTATACAGAACAAAGTCAATTGCTCCGAGGGGCAATTTACTTGCCCTCATATCGAGCCTACACTACTGGCTCTTCACGGGCGGTACGCTCTGCGTCGCCTCATAGACGCATCAGTAGTCCCCCACAGGAGTCCGGCATGACCGATGTTTCCAGCCTCTCCCACAATTGGGCATTTGCCGTTTTCATTTTTGGCATTGTGGCGTTGTGTGCATTCATGCTCGGAGTCTCCAGCCTGCTCGGCAGCAAGGCGTGGGGACGCAGCAAAAACGAGCCGTTTGAATCCGGCATCGTTTCCACCGGCAGTTCTCGTCTACGCCTGTCGGCAAAATTCTATCTGGTCGCGATGCTCTTCGTGATCTTCGACATTGAAGCCCTATTTCTCTTTGCCTGGGCTGTTTCAGTGCGCGAAAGCGGCTGGGCAGGCCTCATTGAAGCTACCGTTTTCATAGCAATTCTGTTGGCGGGTCTTGTTTATCTTTGGCGGATCGGAGCGCTCGACTGGGCGCCTTCCGGCCGTCGCGAACGACAGGCGAAGCTAAAACAATGAGGCTTTGGCAATGCAATACACGCTTACCAGAATCGACCCGGATGCTCCGAATGAGCAGTATCCGATCGGCCAGCGGGAGACCGTAACCGATCCACTTCTCGAAGATCAGGTCCACAAGAACATCTTCATGGGCAAGCTTGAAGACGTTCTCCATAACGCAGTGAACTGGGGACGCAAAAATTCCCTGTGGCCGTATAACTTTGGCCTCTCCTGCTGCTATGTGGAAATGACCACCGCCTTCACTGCCCCCCACGACGTTGCCCGCTTCGGCGCAGAAGTCATTCGCGCCTCGCCACGCCAAGCCGACTTCATGGTGATTGCCGGCACGCCGTTCATCAAGATGGCGCCCGTCATCCAGCGACTCTATGAGCAGATGCTAGAGCCAAAATGGGTGATTTCCATGGGCGCCTGCGCCAACTCGGGGGGAATGTACGATATCTACTCGGTCGTTCAGGGCGTGGATAAGTTCCTGCCGGTGGACGTTTATATCCCTGGCTGCCCTCCGCGCCCCGAGGCGTTTCTGCAAGGGCTGATGCTGCTGCAGGAATCCATTGGCAAGGAGCGTCGGCCATTGTCCTGGGTGGTTGGCGATCAAGGCGTGTACCGCGCCGAGATGCCGTCACAAAAAGAACAGCGCCGCGAACAACGCATACAGGTTACCAACCTGCGCAGCCCAGACGAAGTGTGACCCAGCGTCGCAGGTGCCTGTTCACCTGCATCTGACTCACTCCACCGTTGACCGAAAGTGATCGAGATCATGACTGCAGGCAGTGCTCTGTACATCCCGCCTTACCGGGCTGACGACCAGGATGTCGTCGCCGAACTGAATGTGCGCTTCGGCGCCGAAACCTTCATCGAACAACCTACTCGCACCGGCATGCCCGTGCTGTGGGTGCAGCGCGAAAAGCTCATCGACGTCCTTAGCGCCCTGCGCCAGGTCAGCAAGCCGTACGTGATGCTCTACGACCTGAGCGCCGTCGATGAGCGCCTGCGCACCAAGCGCCGCGGGCTGCCCGGCGCCGACTTCAGCGTCTTCTATCACCTGATGTCGCTGGAGCGAAACAGCGACGTGATGATTAAAGTGTCGCTGATGGAAGGCGACCTGAATCTGCCGACTGCTACCCGTATCTGGCCGAACGCCAACTGGTACGAGCGCGAAGTCTGGGACATGTATGGCATCACCTTCACGGGCCACCCGTTCCTGACCCGAATGCTGATGCCGCCCACCTGGGAAGGCCACCCGCTACGCAAGGACTACCCGGCACGCGCGACTGAATTCGACCCGTACAGCCTGAGCGCCGCCAAGCAGGACATGGAACAGGAAGCCTTGCGCTTCCGGCCCGAAGACTGGGGGATGAAGCGCCAGGGCGAGCACGAGGACTTCATGTTCCTCAACCTCGGCCCCAACCACCCCTCCGCCCACGGTGCCTTCCGCATCATCCTGCAACTGGATGGCGAAGAGATCGTCGACTGCGTCCCGGAGATCGGCTACCACCATCGTGGCGCCGAAAAGATGGCCGAGCGCCAGAGCTGGCATAGCTTTATTCCCTACACCGACCGGGTGGACTACCTCGGCGGAGTGATGAACAACCTGCCCTACGTGCTGGCGGTGGAGAAACTGGCCGGGATCACCGTCCCGGACCGCGTCGACTTCATCCGCGTGATGATGGCCGAGTTCTTCCGCATCCAGAATCACCTTCTCTATCTTGGCACCTATATTCAGGACGTCGGCGCCATGACGCCGGTCTTCTTTACCTTCACTGACCGCCAGCGCGCCTACAAGGTGATTGAAGCCATCACCGGCTTTCGCATGCACCCTGCCTGGTACCGCATTGGCGGAGTCGCCCACGACTTGCCGCGCGGCTGGGAAAAGCTGGTGCGTGAGTTCCTCGACTGGATGCCCAAGCGCCTCAACGAATATGAAAAGGCCGCACTTAAGAACAGCATCCTGATCGGCCGTACCAAAGGTGTCGCTGCTTACAACACCAAGGAAGCCCTTGAATGGGGCACCACCGGTGCCGGTCTGCGCGCTACAGGCTGCGACTTCGACATTCGCAAAGCCCGCCCCTACTCCGGCTATCAGCATTTCGACTTCGAAGTGCCGCTGGCGGTCAATGGCGACGCCTACGACCGTTGTATGGTCAAAATGGGTGAAATGCGCGAAAGCCTGAAAATCATCGAGCAATGCCTGAATCACATGCCCGAAGGTCCCTACAAAGCCGACCATCCGCTGACTACGCCGCCGCCGAAGGAACGCACGCTGCAGCACATCGAGACCCTGATCACCCATTTCCTGCAAGTGTCTTGGGGGCCGGTGATGCCCGCCAACGAGAGCTTCCAGATGATCGAAGCGACCAAGGGCATCAACAGCTATTACCTGACCAGCGACGGTAGCACCATGAGCTACCGCACGCGTATCCGCACGCCCAGCTTCCCGCACCTGCAACAGATTCCGGCGGTTATCCGCGGCAGCATGATTGCGGACCTGATCGCCTACCTGGGCAGTATCGACTTCGTTATGGCCGACGTGGACCGCTGATATGAGTACTTTGATTCAGACCGACCGTTTTGCCCTGAGCGAAACCGAGCGCTCGGCCATCGAGCATGAAATGCACCATTACGAAGACCCGCGCGCGGCCTCCATCGAGGCGCTGAAAATCGTCCAGAGTGCCCGCGGCTGGGTGCCGGACGGTGCCTGCGATGCCATCGGCGAAGTTCTCGGCATTCCCGCCAGCGATGTCGAAGGCGTGGCGACCTTCTACAGCCAAATTTTCCGAGTCCCCGTCGGCCGTCACATCATTCGCGTGTGCGACAGCATGACCTGCTACATCGGCGGTCACGAAAATGTGCTCGACAGCATCAAGCAGCAGATCGGCATCGAGCCGGGACAGACTACTGCTGATGGACGCTTCACCCTGATTCCTGTCTGCTGCCTGGGCAACTGCGACAAGGCCCCAGCGCTGATGATCGACGATGATACTTACGGCGATGTACAGCCCGGCGGCGTGGCGAAATTGCTGGAGGTCTACCCATGACCCTTCCCTCCTTCGGCCCGATCAACCGCATCGAGCGCCGCGAAGAAACCCACCCGCTCACCTGGCGTCTGCGTGACGACGGCCAACCGGTCTGGCTCGACGAGTACCAGCAGAAGAACGGCTACGCCGCCGCCCGCAAGGCCCTGGCCGACATGGCCCAGGCCGACATCGTACAGACCGTCAAGGATTCCGGCCTCAAGGGCCGTGGCGGCGCCGGTTTTCCCACAGGGGTGAAATGGGGGCTGATGCCCGCCGATGAATCGCTGAACATTCGCTACCTGCTGTGCAACGCGGACGAAATGGAACCCAACACCTGGAAGGACCGCCTGCTCATGGAGCAGCTGCCGCACCTGTTGGTGGAAGGCATGCTGATCAGCGCCCGCGCGCTCAAGGCCTACCGTGGCTACATCTTCCTGCGCGGCGAATACGTCGACGCGGCGCGCAACCTTAATCGCGCCATTGACGAAGCCAAGGCCGCTGGCCTGCTGGGCAAGAACATCCTTGGTTCGGGCTTCGATTTCGAACTCTTCGTGCACACCGGCGCCGGCCGCTACATCTGCGGTGAAGAAACCGCGCTGATCAATTCGCTGGAAGGCCGTCGCGCCAACCCCCGTGCCAAGCCGCCGTTTCCCGCCGCCGTCGGCGCGTGGGGCAAGCCGACCTGCGTCAACAACGTGGAAACCCTGTGCAACGTGCCGGCCATCGTCGGTAACGGCGTGGACTGGTACAAATCCCTGTGCCGTCCTGGCAGTGAAGACATGGGCACCAAACTCATGGGCTTCTCCGGCAAGGTCAACCACCCCGGCATCTGGGAGTTGCCCTTTGGCATCACCGCCCGCGAGTTGTTCGAGGACTATGCCGGCGGCATGAAGGATGGCTATACGCTGAAATGCTGGCAACCCGGCGGCGCCGGCACCGGTTTCCTGCTGCCCGAGCACCTCGAGGCGCAGATGTACGCCGGCGGCATTGCCAAGGTCGGCACGCGCATGGGCACCGGCCTGGCCTTGGCGGTGGATGATTCGATCAACATGGTGTCGCTGCTGCGCAACATGGAGGAGTTCTTCGCTCGCGAGTCCTGCGGCTGGTGTACTCCCTGCCGTGATGGACTGCCGTGGAGCGTCAAGACCCTGCGGGCGCTGGAGCACGGCCAGGGCACCAGCCAGGACATCGATATCCTGCTGGGCCTGGTCGATTTCCTCGGCCCAGGCAAGACCTTCTGTGCCCATGCGCCCGGTGCGGTAGAGCCGTTGGGCAGTGCGATCAAGTATTTCCGCTCGGAGTTCGAGGCGGGCGTCAGCCAGGTGGCTCTCCCCGCCGTACAGCCGGCATAGAGAATTGACAGACGCTGGAGGCCAAAGGCTGAAGGCTGGACGAACAAGCGACTCGGAGATCGTTCACCTCAAGCCCTTAGCCTCCGGCGCCAGAAAGAATCCTATTTAGACCCGCGCAAGCGGGATGAGAAGACCTAGAAATGGCCACTATCCACGTAGACGGCAAAGACTACGAAGTCGACGGAGCGGACAACCTGTTGCAGGCCTGTCTGTCGCTCGGTCTCGACATCCCCTACTTCTGCTGGCACCCGGCGCTCGGTAGCGTCGGTGCCTGCCGCCAATGCGCGGTCAAGCAGTACAGCGACGAAAACGACACCCGCGGCCGGCTGGTCATGTCCTGCATGACCCCGGCCACCGACAACAGCTGGATCTCCATTGATGACGAGGAAGCCAAGGCGTTTCGCGCCAGCGTCGTCGAATGGCTGATGGTCAACCACCCGCACGACTGCCCCGTGTGCGAGGAAGGCGGACATTGCCATCTGCAGGACATGACCGTGATGACCGGCCACAACCAGCGCCGTTATCGCTTCAGCAAACGCACCCACCAAAACCAGGAGCTCGGCCCCTTCATCGCCCACGAGATGAACCGCTGCATCGCCTGCTACCGCTGCGTGCGTTACTACAAGGACTACGCCGGCGGCACTGACCTTGGTGTGTTCGGTGCCAACGACAACGTGTATTTCGGGCGTGTCGAAGACGGCGTGCTGGAAAGCGAATTCTCGGGCAACCTCACCGAGGTTTGCCCAACCGGCGTGTTCACCGACAAGACCCACTCCGAACGCTACAACCGCAAGTGGGACATGCAGTTCGCACCGAGCATCTGCCATGGCTGCTCGGCAGGTTGCAACATCAGTCCCGGCGAACGCTACGGTGAAATTCGCCGTATCGAGAACCGCTTCAACGGTGCGGTGAACCACTACTTCCTGTGCGACCGGGGCCGCTTCGGCTACGGCTCCGTCAACCGCGAGGATCGGCCACGCCAGCCGCTGCTGGGCACTGCAACGCTCGGCGTCGATGCCGCCCTGGACAAGGCCGCCGAGCTGCTCAAGGGCAAATCCCTGATCGGCATCGGATCGCCCCGCGCCAGCCTGGAAAGCAACCATGCGCTGCGCGAATTGGTCGGCGCCGACCGGTTCTACAGCGGGATCGCCGCTGCCGAACTGGACAACATCCGCCTGATTCGCGAGCTGATGCAGAACGGCCCGTTGCCCGTGCCCTCGATGCGCGACATCGAAAGCCATGATGCGGTGTTCATTCTCGGCGAAGACCTGACCCAGACTGCTGCCCGTATCGCCTTGGCGGTCCGCCAGGCGGCCAAGGGCAAGGCCACTGAAATCGCCGCCTCGATGAAGATTCAGGAGTGGCACATGGCGGCCGTGCAGAACGTCGCACAAAACGCCCTGCATCCGGTCTTCATCGCCAGCGTCGAGGAAACCCGCCTCGACGACATCGCCGCACAATGCGTGCATGCCGCACCGGCCGACCTGGCCCGCCTCGGTTTCGCCGTGGCCCATGCCATTGACCCCAGCGGCCCGGCGGTCGAAGGCCTGGAAGCGGAAGCCTGCGAATTGGTGCAACAGATCGCCGATGCCCTGCTGGCCGCCAGGCGCCCGCTGCTGATCAGCGGCGCCTCGCTGGGTGACAAATCCCTGATCGAAGCGGCCGGCAATATTGCCCAGGCGCTAAAGAATCGCGAGAAAAAGGCCTCCATCAGTTTGGTGGTGCCAGAGGCCAACAGCCTCGGCCTGGCCCTGCTGGGTGGCGAATCCGTAGATGCTGCGCTGGACGCGCTGATCGACGGCAACGCCAACGCCGTAGTCGTGCTGGAAAACGACCTGTACCGGCGCGCCGACCAGGCCAAGGTGGATGCCGCACTGGCAAACGCCCAGGCCGTTATCGTTGCCGATCACCAGCAGACCGCGACCACCGCCAAGGCCCATCTGGTGCTTTCAGCCGCCAGCTTCGCCGAAGCCGATGGCACCCTGGTCAGCCAGGAAGGCCGTGCGCAGCGCTTTTTCCAAGTGTTCGAGCCCAGCTACTACGACAGCAGCATCCTGGTACGCGAAGGCTGGCGCTGGATGCATGCGCTGCATTGCACACTGCAAGGCAAGGCTGTGGACTGGACCACCCTGGACCATGCAACTGAGTCCTGTGTGGCCGCCAATCCGCAGTTGATCGGCATTCAGAATGCCGCGCCCCACGCGTCGTTCCGCATCAAGGGCTTGAGGATGGCCCGCTCGCCGCTGCGCTACAGCGGTCGCACCGCCATGCGCGCCGACATCAGCGTGCATGAGCCGCGTCAGCCGCAGGATGTGGATTCGCCGTTCGCCTACTCCATGGAAGGCTATTCGGGCTCCGCAGAAGACCGTCAGCAAATTCCCTTCGCCTGGTCACCGGGCTGGAACTCGCCGCAGGCCTGGAACAAATTCCAGGACGAAGTCGGCGGCCACCTGCGTGCAGGCGATCCGGGCGTTCGTCTGCTCGACCATGTCCGCCAGAATCGCGATTGGCATTCGGTGCCGGCTGCGTTCTCACCGGCTCCCGGCACCTGGGAAGTCGTACCCCTGCATCACCTGTTCGGCAGCGAGGAAACCTCCGCACTCGCCGCACCGATCCAGACGCGCATCCCGCAGGCGTATGTGGCCCTGGCCGAGGCTGAAGCCAAGCGCCTGGGCGTGGCCGAAGGCGAACTGCTCAGTCTCAAGGTTGCCGATCAACCTCTGCGCCTGCCGGTACGCATCAGCACCGCGCTAAGTATCGGCCTGGTCGGTCTGCCCGTCGGGCTGGCTGGCCTCCCGGTCTTGAGCCCCGGCTGCCTGGCCACTGAACTGGAGATCTCCCGATGAGTTGGCTGACTCCCGAGGTGATCGACGTGATCATCGCCGTCATCAAGGCCCTGGTTATCATGCTGGCAGTGGTGGTGTGCGGCGCCTTGCTGAGCTTCGTCGAACGCCGCCTGCTGGGCTGGTGGCAGGACCGCTACGGCCCTAACCGGGTCGGACCGTTCGGCATGTTCCAGATCGCTGCGGACATGATCAAGATGTTCTTCAAGGAGGACTGGAACCCGCCGTTCTCCGACCGTCTGATCTTCACCCTGGCGCCGGTGGTGGCCATGGCCTCGCTGCTGCTGGCCTTCGCCATCGTGCCGATTACCCCAACCTGGGGCGTGGCGGACCTGAATATCGGTATTTTGTTCTTCTTCGCCATGGCCGGTCTCACCGTGTATGCGGTGTTGTTCGCCGGCTGGGCGAGCAACAACAAGTTTGCCCTGCTCGGTGCACTGCGTGCTTCGGCGCAGACGGTGTCCTACGAGGTGTTTCTCGGCCTGTCGCTGATGGGCATCGTCGCCCAGGTCGGCTCGTTCAACATGCGTGATATCGTTGACTACCAGCAGCAGCACCTATGGTTCATCATTCCGCAGTTCCTGGGCTTCTGTACCTTCTTCATCGCCGGCGTCGCGGTCACCCACCGCCACCCGTTCGACCAGCCGGAAGCCGAGCAGGAATTGGCCGACGGCTACCACGTCGAATATGCGGGCATGAAGTGGGGCATGTTCTTCGTCGGCGAATACATCGGCATCGTCACCATTTCCGCGTTGTTGACCACACTGTTCTTCGGTGGCTGGCACGGGCCGTTCCTGGACACCCTGCCGTGGCTGTCGTTCTTCTGGTTCGCGATCAAGACCGCCTTTTTCATCATGCTGTTCATCCTGCTGCGCGCTTCGCTGCCGCGTCCGCGCTATGACCAGGTGATGGCCTTCGGCTGGAAGTTCTGTCTGCCGCTGACCCTGCTCAACCTGCTGGTGACCGGCGCACTCGTGCTGGCGGCCCAGTAAGGAGAAATACCATGTTCAAATACATCGGCGAGGTGCTGCACGGCACCTACACCCAGCTGCGCAGCCTGGTGATGATCTTCAGCCACGGCTTTCGCAAACGCGACACCCTGCAGTACCCGGAAGAAGCGGTGTATCTGCCGCCACGCTATCGCGGCCGCATCGTGCTGACCCGCGACCCTGATGGCGAAGAACGCTGCGTGGCCTGCAATCTCTGCGCGGTGGCCTGCCCGGTGGGTTGCATCTCCCTGCAGAAGGCCGAGACGCCGGACGGTCGCTGGTTCCCGGAATTTTTCCGCATCAACTTCTCGCGCTGCATCTTCTGCGGCCTGTGCGAAGAAGCCTGCCCGACCACCGCGATCCAGCTCACGCCGGACTTCGAGCTGGGCGACTACAAGCGCCAGGATCTCGTATACGAGAAGGAAGACCTGCTGATCTCCGGCCCCGGCAAGTACCCCGACTACAACTTCTATCGCGTCTCCGGCCTAGCCATTGCCGGCAAGCCCAAGGGCGCCGCGCAAAGCGAAGCGGAGCCAGTCAACGTCAAGGGGTTGATGCCATGAGGCAGCGCGTAGCACGTTCCCTTGGGGAAGGATTCGATGAAAAGCGCTGGCGGCTGGAAAGCGGGACGATCAGCACGGCTTTTTCGTTCAGCTTTCAGCCTTTCGCCTTCCAGCGCCCGAGGAGCTTCTGATGGAATTCGCGTTTTACTTTTCGGCCGGTATCGCTGTGGTGTCCACCTTGCGGGTGATCACCGGCAGCAACCCGGTGCATGCCCTGCTCTACCTGGTCATTTCCCTCTTGGCCGTGTCGATGTGCTTTTTCAGCCTCGGTGCGCCCTTTGCCGGCGCGCTGGAAATCATCGTCTACGCCGGCGCCATCATGGTGCTGTTCGTGTTCGTGGTGATGATGCTCAACCTCGGTCCGGCCACGGCCGGCCAGGAGCACGCCTGGATGAAGCCGGGGGTTTGGATCGGCCCTGGGCTGCTGGCCCTGATTCTTTTGCTGCAATTGCTCTGGGCCTTGTTCGCCGCCCCCGAGTACGCTCCGCTGGGCCTGACCACGGTAGGCCCCAAGGCGGTGGGTATTTCGCTGTTCGGCCCGTACCTGCTGGTTGTGGAACTGGCCTCCATGTTGCTGCTGGCGGCATTGGTCGCTGCCTATCACCTAGGCCGCCATGAGGCGAAGGAGTAACGCCATGCAATCAATTCCACTGGAGCACGGCCTGGCCCTTGCCGCTGTGCTGTTCTGCCTCGGCCTGGTCGGCCTGATGGTCCGCCGCAACATCCTGTTCATGCTGATGAGCCTGGAGGTGATGATGAACGCCGCCGGCCTGGCCTTCATTGTCGCGGGCAGCCGCTGGGAGCAACCCGATGGGCAGGTCATGTTCATCCTGGTGATCACCCTGGCCGCCGCCGAAGCCGCCATCGGCTTGGCGATCCTGTTGCAACTGTATCGCCGCTTCAACACCCTGGATGTCGATGCTGCTAGCGAGATGCGCGGATGAATCTTCTATTTCTGACCTTCGTTTTCCCGCTGATCGGTTACGTGCTGATGGCCTTTTCCCGCGGTCGCACTTCCGAGAACTTAGCGGCGATCATTGGCGTCGGCTCGGTCGGCCTGTCGGCATTGACCACCGCCTGGATCATCTGGCAGTTCAACGTTGCCCCACCCGAGGGTGGCGTGTTCACCCAGCACCTCTGGCAATGGCTGGATGTGGCCGACTTCAGTGTCGCCGTCGGCCTGCACCTGGACGGCTTGGCGCTGACCATGCTTGGCGTGGTCACGGGCGTGGGCTTCCTGATCCACCTGTTCGCCAGCTGGTACATGCGCGGTGAAGAGGGTTACTCACGCTTCTTTGCCTACACCAACCTGTTCATCTTCAGCATGGTGTTGCTGGTGCTGGGCGATAACCTGCTGCTGCTCTACTTCGGCTGGGAAGGCGTGGGGGTCTGCTCCTACCTGCTGATCGGTTTCTACTACAAGGAACGCAAGAACGGCAACGCGGCGCTCAAGGCCTTCGTCGTCACTCGTGTCGGCGACGTGCTGATGGCCTTCGGCCTGTTCATCCTCTTTGTCCAGCTCGGCACGTTGAACATTCAGGAGTTGCTGACGCTGGCACCCCAGAAATTCGCCAGTGGCGATCTGTGGATCAGCCTGGCGGCCCTGGCCCTGCTCGGCGGTGCGGTTGGCAAATCCGCCCAGCTGCCGCTGCAGACCTGGCTGGCCGACGCCATGGCCGGTCCGACTCCGGTATCGGCGCTGATCCACGCGGCGACCATGGTAACCGCAGGCGTCTACCTCATCGCGCGCACCCACGGCATCTTTCTGCTGGCACCCGAGGTGCTGGAACTGGTGGGCATCGTCGGCGGGGTGACCCTGGTGCTGGCCGGCTTCGCCGCCCTGGTACAGACCGACATCAAGCGCATCCTCGCCTACTCGACCATGAGCCAGATCGGTTACATGTTCCTGGCCCTGGGCGTTGGCGCCTGGGATGCGGCGATTTTCCACCTGATGACCCATGCCTTCTTCAAGGCCCTGCTGTTCCTGGCTTCCGGCTCGGTGATCAATGCCTGCCACCACGAACAGAACATCTTCAAGATGGGCGGTCTGTGGAAGAAGCTGCCACTGGCCTACGTCAGCTTCATCGTCGGCGGTTCGGCGCTGGCCGCGCTGCCGCTGATTACCGCCGGTTTCTATTCCAAGGATGAGATTCTTTGGGAAGCCTTTGCCAGCGGTCACGGCGGCCTGCTGTATGCCGGCCTGGCGGGTGCCTTCCTGACATCGCTGTATACCTTCCGGCTGATCTTCATTGCCTTCCATGGCGACGCGAAGACCGATGCGCATGCCGGTAGTGGCCTGGCCCACAACCTGCCGCTGATCGTGCTGATCATCCTCTCTACCTTCGTCGGTGCGCTGATCGTGCCGCCGCTGGCCGGTGTGCTGCCGGAAAGCGTCGGACACGCCGGCGGCGCCGCCAAACACAGCCTGGAAATCGCCTCTGGGGCAATCGCCCTGGCCGGTATCGTGCTCGCCGCCATGTTGTTCCTGGGCAAGCGCAGCCTGGTCACCGCCCTTGCACAAAGCGCGCCTGGCCGTTTGCTGAGTGCCTGGTGGTTCGCCGCCTGGGGCTTCGACTGGCTCTATGACAAAGTGTTCGTACAGCCCTATCTGCTGATGTGCCGCCTGCTCGGTCGCGACCCGGTGGACGCCAGTTTCGGCCTGGTGCCGCGCCTGGCGCGTGGCGGGCACGGCTCACTAAGCCGTAGCCAGACGGGCCAGCTACGCTGGTATGCCCTGTCCATCGTTGGCGGAGCCGTGCTTTTGCTCGGCGTCGTTCTGCTCTGAATCTGCGCAAGGACTCGAACTCGTGATTCTGCCCTGGCTAATCCTGATTCCCTTTATCGGCGGCGTGCTCTGCTGGGTCGTCGAACGTTTCGACAAGACCCTGCCGCGCTGGATCGCCCTGTTGACCATGGGCCTGTTGCTCGGCATCGGCCTCTGGTTGTGGAGCATCGGCAACTACCAACTGGCGCCTGCCCCCGGTGCCGAGGCGCAGTGGGCCTTTGAATTCAAGCATGTGTGGATCGAGCGCTTCGGCATCAATCTGCACCTTGCCCTGGATGGCCTGTCGCTGCTGATGGTCGTACTGACCGGCCTGCTCGGTGTGCTGTCGGTGCTGTGCTCCTGGAAAGAGATCCAGCGCCATGTCGGCTTCTTCCACCTCAACCTGATGTGGATTCTCGGCGGTGTGGTCGGCGTGTTCCTCGCCCTGGACCTGTTCCTGTTCTTCTTCTTCTGGGAAATGATGCTGGTGCCGATGTATTTCCTCATCGCGCTCTGGGGTCACAGTTCCAGCGAAGGCAAGAAGTCGCGCATCAACGCCGCCACCAAGTTCTTCATCTACACCCAGGCCAGTGGCCTGATCATGCTGGTGGCGATCCTCGGCCTGGTGCTGGTTAATTACCACAACACCGGCGTGCTGACCTTCGATTACGCGCTGCTGCTCGACGCCGAACTGGCACCCGGCACCGAGTACCTGCTCATGCTCGGCTTCTTCATCGCCTTCGCGGTGAAGTTCCCCATCGTGCCGCTGCACTCCTGGCTGCCCGATGCCCACGCCCAGGCACCGACCGCAGGTTCCGTGGATCTGGCCGGCATCCTGTTGAAAACCGCCGCCTACGGGATGATCCGCTTCGCCCTGCCGCTGTTCCCCAATGCTTCGGCGGAATTCGCGCCGATTGCCATGGCGCTGGGTCTGATCGGCATTTTCTACGGTGCCTTCCTGTCCTTCGCACAGACCGACATCAAGCGCCTGGTGGCGTATTCGAGCATCTCGCACATGGGCTTCGTGCTGATCGGCATCTACTCCGGCAGCCAGCTCGCCCTGCAGGGTGCGGTGGTACTGATGATTGCCCACGGCCTCTCCGCGGCCGCACTGTTCATCCTGTGCGGTCAGCTCTACGAGCGCCTGCATACCCGCGACATGCGAGAAATGGGCGGTTTGTGGAAGCGGCTGGCGTGGCTGCCAGCGCTGAGCCTGTTTTTTGCCGTCGCCTCTCTGGGTTTGCCCGGCACCGGCAACTTCATTGGCGAGTTCCTGATTCTGTTCGGCGCCTTCGCCGCCAACCCCTGGATCGTGGTTATTGCCACCTTTGGCCTGGTGTTCTCGTCGGTCTACTCGCTGATCATGGTGCACCGCGCCTACTTCGGGCCTTCCAAGAGCGAGCAGATCCTGCACGGCCTGGATGGCCGCGAACTAGGCATGGTGCTACTGGTCGCGGTCCTGCTGATCCTGCTCGGCATCTATCCACAGCCGGTGCTCGACGTTTCCCAGGCGACCATGACAGGCGTGCAGCAGTGGTTCAGCGCCGCCTTCTCCCCACTCGTTTCGGCTCGGTAGTCGCGTTATGGAATTTACTCAACAACACTTCATTGCCCTGCTGCCGCTGCTAATCACCTGCGCCACCGTCGTGGTGGTGATGCTGGCGATCGCCTGGCGGCGTAACCATCGACTCAGCTACGTGCTGTCTGCGGCCGGCCTGATCCTGGCGCTGCTCTCCATCGCACCAGCGTCCCAAGTGGCCCCGCTGGAAGTGACCGGACTGTTGATGCTGGACAGCTTCGCCTTCTTTTATACAGGGCTGATGCTGGTAGCGACGCTGGTGTGCGTCACCCTGGCCCACGCCTATCTGGGAGAAAAACCCGGCACCGGCGGCTTCCCGGGCAACCGCGAGGAGCTTTACCTGCTCATGCTGTTGGCGGTGGCCGGCGGCATCGTACTGGTTAGCGCCCAGCACCTGGCGGGCTTGTTCATCGGCTTGGAACTGCTTTCCGTACCGGTCTACGGACTGGTGGCTTATGCCTTCTTCGACCGCCGCTCCCTGGAAGCCGGCATCAAGTACATGGTCCTGTCTGCTGCCGGCTCAGCCTTCCTGCTGTTCGGCATGGCGCTGCTGTATGCCGAGTCGGGTAGCCTGAGCTTCGCCGGGATCGGCGCCAGCCTGGCGGCCCAGGGCTCTTCTGCCTTGGTGCAGGCCGGCATCGGCATGATGCTGGTGGGCTTGGGCTTCAAGCTGTCGCTGGTGCCCTTCCACCTGTGGACGCCCGACGTGTACCAAGGCTCGCCGGCACCGGTGGCGACCTTCCTGGCCACCACCAGCAAGGTTGCGGTGTTTGCCGTGCTGCTGCGCCTGTATCAGATCTCCCCAGCCACCAGCGGCGGCTGGCTGAACGACGGCCTGACCCTGATCGCCATCGCCTCGATCCTGATCGGCAACCTGCTGGCCTTGAACCAGAGCAACCTCAAACGCCTGCTCGGTTACTCGTCCATTGCCCACTTCGGTTACCTGCTGGTGGCCCTGATCGCCAGCAAGGGCCTGGCCGTGGAAGCGATCGGCGTGTACCTGGTGACCTATGTGCTGACTACCCTCGGCGCCTTCGGGGTGATCACCCTGATGTCCAGCCCGTACAAGGGCCGCGACGCGGACGCCCTGTTTGAATACCGTGGCCTGTTCTGGCGGCGCCCTTACCTGACAGCGGTACTCACGGTGATGATGCTGTCCCTGGCCGGCATTCCCATGAGCGCGGGCTTCATCGGCAAGTTCTATGTGATCGCTACGGGTGTCGAGGCTGAACTCTGGTGGCTGCTGGGTACCCTGATTGTGGGTAGCGCCATCGGTCTCTTCTACTATCTGCGGGTGATGGTCACCCTGTTCATGGTCGAACCGGGCATGCGCCTGCGCATGCCGCCGATCAACTGGGCGCAACGAGCCGGCGGCATCATGCTGCTGTTCATTGCAGCCCTGGCCTTCTTCCTTGGTGTCTACCCGCAACCGTTGTTGCAAATAGCACAGGCCGCAGGCCTGTAAACGCAAAAAGGCGGTGCTGTTCAGCGCCGCCTTTTCGTTTTTTCTTCGTTCCGCTTTCCCATCATCACACTGCATCACGGCCGAAACCGGCCTGGTGACTTCCGTTTCGGTGCGTCTGTTACTCCAACGCCTCTTCAGGTTCGCGGTCGATAAACAGTCCCCACGACGACATGAATAGCGCAGCAATCAACGGCCCGATGACAAAGCCATTGAGACCGAACAGTGCCAACCCGCCCAACGTGGAAATCAGCACCACGTAGTCCGGCATCTTGGTGTCCTTGCCCACCAGGATCGGACGCAGCACGTTGTCTACCAGGCCGATCACGCAAATCCCGTACAGCGTCAGGATCAAGCCGTGCCAGAAATCGCCACTGACGAAGTAATAAATCGCCACGGGTGTCCAGATCAGCCCCGCCCCCACTGCCGGCAGCAGCGACAGGAAAGCCATCACCACGCCCCACAGCAGCACGCTGGGGATACCTAAAAACCAGAATATCAGCCCGCCCAGCGCGCCCTGGGTGATCGCCACCACCACATTGCCTTTCACCGTAGCGCGCACCACACGGGTGAACTTGCTGAACAGACGGCGCTTTTGCTCGTCTTCCAGCGGGATGGCCTCGCGCATCTTGGCCACCAGTTGCCGGCCATCGCGAATCAGGAAAAACAGCAGGTACAGCATGACCGCGAATACGATCAAGAACTCGAAGGTGCCCTGCCCGAAACTGAAGGCCTTGGTCGCCAGGAACTGACTGCCTTGCAGCGCATAGCCAGACAATTGTTCGCGCACATCCTGCAAATCGCCCAGACCCACACGCTGCAGTTGGCTCTGAATACTCTGCGGCAACATGTCGCGAAATTGCACCAGATAAGCGCCAATATCCAGTTCGCCGCTTTCGATCCGCTGATAGAGCGCCGCTCCTTCCTGCACCAGCAGCGTGGTGATGATCGCCATAGGCAGCACAGCAATCAGCAGCGTTGCCAACAGAGTCAGCAAGGCCGCCAGGTTGGGCTTGCCCCGAAACCGACGCGCCAGGCGCCGCTGTAGCGGTGCGAACAGGATGGCCAGAATCACTGCCCAGAACACCGCCCCATAAAAGGGGAACAGTACCCAGCAGAACGCAATGGAAACCAGCAGGAGCAACGCCAGAAAGACCTTGTTCTCTAGAGTGGGGTTGTTCATGTAGCTCCCTTGTTTGAACGGCTTTGGGTGAATGCGAGAATCCTACCGGCATTAAGACCTCCGGGCAGGCAAAAAGAGCGCTGCCGTATGGCCTAGTTGAATTCTGTGACTGAGGTATAAAAATAAGGAAGCCAGAAACAACAAAGCCTGCCGTATTGGCAGGCTTTGTCAGCCGGGCGAGTTGCTACTCTTTGGCAAATCAGTAGTAGGCGTTTTCCCGGTTACTGTGGTCGGTAATATCACGCACGCCTTTCAGTTCCGGGATACGTTCCATCAGGGTCTTTTCGACGCCATCCTTGAGGGTGGTATCGACCATGCCGCAGCCCTGGCAGCCGCCGCCAAATTGCAGGACGGCGATACCTTCATCGACGATATCCACCAGGCTGACCTGGCCGCCGTGGCTAGCCAGCCCAGGATTGATCTCGGTCTGCAGGTAGTAGTTGATGCGCTCGGTCATTGGACTGTCTTCGCCGATCATCGGTACCTTGGCGTTCGGCGCCTTGATGGTCAGCTGACCGCCCATGCGGTCGGTGGCGTAATCAACCACGGCATCTTCGAGGAAGGGCTCGCTGATCCCGTCGATCCAGGCGACGAACGATGCCAGCGACAGCGCGGTGTCTTCCGGTTTCTGCTCGCCTGGTTTGCAGTAGGCGATGCAGGTTTCAGCGTAGGGAGTACCCGGCTGAGTGATAAAAACTCGGATGCCAATTCCCGGCGTGTTCTGCTTGCTGAGCAGATCGGCCAGATAGGCTTCGGCGGATTCGGTGATGGTAATGGCGCTCATGGCAACTCCTCGCAGAACATGTGCGCAGTGTACGCCAATTGGGTTATGCCCGGTAAGTCCCAGTGTTTTGGTCGGGTAAGCAAAATGCTCAGCACATGCCACGCAAGCACCTTGCAGGGTTGGCTGTCACAAGTTCTGGTAACGGTTCATGTCCAGCATTCCCGCTTCGCGCGGCTCGGTTTCCTGCAAGTAGGCTGGCAGGTCATTGAAGTAACGCCAGAAATCGGGATGGCTGCGCCGAATACCCCAGCGGTCGACCACTCGCTCGAACGCCTGCCCTCCCTTTGCCCGTTCCAGCGCCTCGACAAACGCCGACACATCCGCTGCAGGCAGGTTGAACAGGAAGTTGGGGTAACTGCTGAGAATCCCCGGAAAAATCGTCAGCGTGTCCTGCTCGGGCTGATAACGCAGCGATTCACCCAGCATGAAGGCCACGTTGCTGTGCGCTCGGTTGCGCAACACGCTGTAGATCTCCCGGGAGCCGTCGGGCAGCTCGACCCGCAACAGAGTAGCCTCTGGCAATTGGCGAATGAATGGCAACTGCGCCGCGGGCGTGGCAGCGAGGCGGCTTAGTGCTTGCTCCACCGCCTGCAAGGGTTGCGCGATATCAGGGCGGTAACAGTGTTGCCCCGAGCAACGATTGATCGGATCGGCACGGGCGTTGATGTTGGCCAGGCGCTGCAGCAACTGATCGGCGAATGCCTGCTTCGCGTCCTGACTGGCCGGCAGCGCCAGACGACTTTTGGTTTGGGTGTCGATGCCTGTGTAGGTCAGCCACAGCTTGAGCTTGCCACTGTTTTCGTACCAGCTGTTGAGCAGCGTCTGCCGAGACTCGGCCGGCAACAGGCGCAAGAAATTGAGCTCGGCGCCATTGCGGATCAGGTCGAAATACAACCGCGTCTGCGCCTGGTGGGAGACGTTGCCGAACACGTCGAAATTGACCACCAACTGGTAATAGGTGCGCTCCAGCAGCGGGTAATCCATCCACCACAGCGTCTGCGGCACCTCGCCGAGCAGCCCCTTGCGCACCGAGGCGCTGTCCTGCTGACGAAAAACAGTCAGCAGCGCATTGTCATTGCCTCGCCACAGGTGCTCCCATTCCGCCGGCACGCCACTGTACATCTGGCGGCGCAGGTTTTCGTACTGGTTGCGCTTCTCGCGATAGCCACCCCACAAGGTGAACAGATCACCAAGGCTATCCAGCTGACCCGGCATGCTCAGAAGCGGCGTAGCTTGGGCGCGGTAGGTGGCATTGGTGATGTACTCATCGTGATCGGGCGCCTGAAACATCACCCAGAACTGATCACGGATAACATCAGTGGCGATCTGCCCGCGACACACCGGGCCACGAATGAAGGTGCGCACGAAGTACTCGGCGTTATCCAGCATGAACTGGTAGCGCGCCCGCGCCGGAATCGTCTCGAACGTCGCAAAGGGATTGGCGCGCCGCTGCATGCCATAACCGGGCAGCGCACCGACCTGCCAGGCCTCGCTGAAGAACAGCTGCTTGACCCGTGCCAGCTTCTGCGCGCTCAACGGATAGGTGATGTGGGTCTTGTGCACGATGACGCCCTGAATCGGCAACAAACGGTAGTAGAACACCTGCCCCGGATCGTCATTGGGTCGCCGTGTGGCAATGGGGTCAACTGGCTGACCGCTGGGCGTGCGCGAGCGCACCAGCTGGAAGAAGTGCCCCTGCTCACCGTTGTCGAAATACAGATGAGCGAGGAACAGGTGTTCATACAGCCAGCGGCCGACCAGCTGTTCTCGGTCATTGGGGCCGTTGAGCAGCGCTTCCCAGTCGGCAATCTGCTGCTGCTCATCGACACTGGGTTGTAGCGGCGCCGTCTCCACGGGTGCACCCTGCTCCAGCCATTGCTGAAGGGTTGAATATTCCTCATCGTTGAGCCCGGTAACCGCAAAGGGCATGCCGGCCTGGGCATGCTTTTGCGCATAACCCTCGAACTCGCCGGGCAACGGACACTGGTTCTGTCGATAGATGCCGATATCCAGGTTCGCCGGCAGTTTGGCGTTGGCGACCGGGGGATTGGCCCTGCCAAGTTCCAGCATGCGTGCCATCAGCGCCGCCTGGTTGGGCTGGGCATCCAGCACCGAAAAGAAGTCCTTGCGCCGCCAGGCCGGCTCGCCATGGGCATCGAGGTACAGGCGCGTGGTCTCCTGCGCCTGGGTACGGGTGCCGTTGTATACCGGTAACTTGTGAGCTCCGCGCAGCACGCCTTCGTCACTGCCCAGATTCAGCTGGCACGGCGCGTCGTAACAGGCGTGGCAGGCCACACACTTGGCGGTAAAGATCGGCTGGATATCGCGCTGGTAAGACAACGGCTCGGCCGCTAGTGAACCACCCATTGCCAACAGCAGGCCTGCGAGCATTGCACGCCAGGTCATGGCACGGCTCCCTGAAAAATGTCCGCCATTCTATCCAGCACGGCTCTTTAGAGCGAATTGCACGTTTCGCGTTATAACGCTTGGATGAAGAAAGCCCCTTTGCTCAACATGAATACTTTTCACCTACAACCGCGCCCAGCTCAAAAGCCATGCAGCTTTGCTATCATTCGCGCTCTTTTGTTTTCCGCTTCCAGGTAGTTTTCCATGTCCAGTCTCAATGCCCGTCTCCAGGCCCTACAGCAAGCTCTCAAAGAGCGCATCCTGATCCTTGATGGCGGCATGGGCACTATGATCCAAAGCTACAAGTTGGAAGAAGCCGACTTCCGCGGCGAACGCTTCGCCGACTGGCCGCAGGACGTGAAGGGCAATAACGATTTGCTGCTGCTGTCCCGCCCGGAAGTCATCCAGGCCATCGAGCGTGCCTATCTCGATGCCGGCGCCGATATTCTAGAAACCAACACCTTCAACTCCACCCGGGTGTCCCAGGCCGACTACGGCATGCAGGAACTGGCCTATGAGCTGAACCGTGAAGGCGCCCGCCTGGCCCGTGAGGTCGCCGACGCCAAGACCCTGGAAACCCCAAATAAACCACGCTTCGTTGCCGGCGTCCTCGGCCCAACCAGCCGGACCTGCTCGCTCTCGCCGGACGTCAACAATCCGGGCTACCGCAACGTCACCTTCGATGAGCTGGTCGAGAACTACAGCGAAGCCACCCGCGGCCTGGTCGACGGCGGCGCGGACCTGATCATGATCGAAACCATCTTCGACACCCTCAACGCCAAGGCAGCGATCTTTGCCGTGCAGGGCGTGTTCGAAGAAGTGGGCATCACACTGCCGATCATGATTTCCGGCACCATCACCGACGCCTCGGGCCGTACCCTGTCCGGGCAAACCACCGAAGCCTTCTGGAACTCGGTACGTCACGCCAACCCGATCTCCGTGGGGCTGAACTGCGCCCTGGGCGCCAAGGAGCTGCGTCCGTACCTGGAAGAACTGGCCAGCAAGGCGGACACCCACGTGTCGGCCCACCCCAACGCCGGCCTGCCCAACGCCTTCGGTGAATACGACGAAAGCCCGGCAGAAACCGCGGCCGTGATCGAAGAGTTTGCCCAGAGCGGCTTCCTCAACATCGTCGGCGGCTGCTGCGGCACAACGCCTGCGCATATCCAGGCGATCGCCGAAGCTGTGGCCAACTACGCGCCCCGCGTGATCCCGGACATTCCCAAGGCCTGCCGCTTGTCCGGCCTGGAGCCGTTCACCATCGATCGCAACTCGCTGTTCGTGAACGTCGGCGAGCGCACCAACATCACCGGCTCGGCCAAGTTTGCGCGCCTGATCCGCGAGGACAACTACACCGAGGCGCTGGCCGTTGCCCTGCAGCAGGTCGAGGCCGGCGCCCAGGTGATCGACATCAACATGGACGAGGGGATGCTGGACTCGAAGAAGGCCATGGTGACCTTCCTCAACCTGATCGCCGGCGAGCCGGACATCTCCCGCGTGCCGATCATGATCGACTCCTCCAAGTGGGAGGTGATCGAAGCCGGTCTGAAGTGCATCCAGGGCAAGGGCATCGTCAACTCGATTTCCATGAAGGAAGGGGTCGAGGAATTCAAGAAGCACGCCCGCCTGTGCAAGCGCTACGGCGCCGCCGTGGTGGTCATGGCCTTCGACGAAACCGGCCAGGCTGACACCGCCGCGCGCAAGCGCGAGATCTGCCAGCGCAGCTACGACATCCTGGTCAATGAAGTGGGCTTCCCGCCGGAAGACATCATCTTCGACCCGAACGTCTTTGCCGTGGCCACCGGCATCGAGGAGCACAACAATTACGCGGTGGACTTCATCGAGGCCTGCGCCTTCATCCGCGACAATCTTCCCTACGCCCTGACCTCGGGCGGCGTGTCCAACGTGTCCTTCTCGTTCCGCGGCAACAACCCGGTACGCGAGGCGATCCACTCGGTGTTCCTCTATTACGCCATCCAGAACGGCCTGACCATGGGCATCGTCAACGCTGGCCAACTGGAGATTTACGACCAGATTCCACTCGACCTGCGCAACAAGGTCGAGGACGTGATCCTCAACCGCAGCGCCGGTGCCACCGAAGCCCTGCTGGCCATCGCCGAGGACTACCGTGGCGACGGTTCTGTCAAGGAAGTCGAGAACGAAGAGTGGCGCAGCCTGCCGGTCGACAAGCGCCTCGAGCATGCGCTGGTCAAGGGCATCACCACTTTTATTGTTGAAGACACCGAGGAATGCCGCCAGCAGTGCGCGCGGCCCATCGAGGTGATCGAAGGCCCGCTGATGGCCGGCATGAACGTGGTCGGCGACCTGTTCGGCTCGGGCAAGATGTTCCTGCCGCAAGTGGTGAAATCCGCCCGCGTGATGAAGCAGGCCGTGGCGCATCTGATTCCCTTCATCGAAGCGGAAAAAGGCGACAAGCCGGAGGCCAAGGGCAAGATTCTCATGGCCACGGTCAAGGGCGACGTGCATGACATCGGCAAGAACATCGTCGCTGTGGTGCTCGGTTGCAACGGCTACGACATTGTCGACCTGGGCGTGATGGTCCCGGCCGACAAGATCCTCAAGACCGCCATCGAAGAGAAGTGCGACATCATCGGCCTGTCCGGCCTGATCACCCCGTCGCTGGATGAAATGGTGCACGTTGCTCGCGAAATGCAGCGCCAGGGTTTCACCCTGCCGTTGATGATCGGCGGCGCCACCACCTCCAAGGCGCACACGGCGGTGAAGATCGACCCGCACTACAAGAACGATGCCGTGGTGTACGTCACCGACGCCTCGCGCGCCGTGGGCGTGGCCACCACCCTGCTGTCCAAGGAAATGAAGCCGGATTACGCGACCAAGATTCGCGAAGAGTACGCCGTGATCCGCGAGCGCACCGCCAACCGCGCCGCCCGCACTGAACGCCTGACCTATGAAAAGGCGATCGCCGCCAAGCCGCAATTCGACTGGAGCGGCTACACGCCGGTCAAACCGACCTTCACCGGCAGCAAGGTGCTGGAAGACATCGACCTCCGGGTGCTGGCCAAGTACATCGACTGGACGCCGTTCTTCATCTCCTGGGACTTGGCCGGCAAATACCCGCGCATCCTCACTGACGAGGTGGTAGGCGAAGCCGCCACGGCGCTGTTCGCCGATGCCCAGGCCATGCTGAACAAGCTGATCGACGAGAAACTGATCAGGGCCCGCGCCGTGTTCGGCTTCTGGCCGGCGAATCAGATCGACCAGGACGACCTGGCCGTCTACGGCGATAACGGCGAACAACTCGCCACCTTGCACCACCTGCGCCAGCAGACCATCAAGACCGATGGCAAGCCGAACTTCTCCCTGGCCGACTTCGTTGCGCCCAAGGACTCCGGCATCACCGACTACGTGGGTGGCTTCATCACCACCGCCGGGATCGGCGCCGAAGAAGTGGCCAAGGCCTACCAGGATGCCGGCGACGACTACAACTCGATCATGGTGAAAGCACTGGCCGACCGCCTCGCCGAAGCCTGCGCCGAGTGGCTGCACGAGCGCGTGCGTAAAGAGTACTGGGGCTACGACAAAGACGAAGCGCTGAGCAACGAAGATCTGATCCGCGAGCGCTACAAGGGCATCCGCCCGGCACCGGGTTATCCGGCCTGCCCGGATCACACCGAGAAAAAAGCCCTGTTCGCCCTGCTCGATCCGGCCGCCGAGTTCAATAAAGCCGGCGACAGCGGCGTGTTCCTCACCGAGCATTACGCCATGTTCCCCACCGCCGCCGTCAGCGGCTGGTACTTCGCCCACCCTGAAGCGCAATACTTCGCGGTCGGCAAGATCGACAAGGATCAGGTGGACAGCTACTCGCAGCGCAAGGGCCAGGACCTCGAGATCAGCGAACGCTGGCTGATGCCGAACCTCGGTTACGACGTCTGACGACCCGTAGGGTGGATGTCGCATTTTACATCCACCCTTGGTCCCGCACGGTGGACAACGAACAACGGTTGTCCACCCTACGTTCTCTACAGCGGATTGCCGGCCCGGTTAACGTCGCTTTTTTACATCCACCGCTGGTCCCGCACGGTGGACAACGAACAACGGTTGTCCACCCTACGTTCTCTATACCGGATTGCCGGCCCGTAGGGTGGATGTCGTTTTTTTACATCCACCGCTGTACCCCGCACGGTGGACAACACACAACGGTTGTCCAGCCTACGAATGGAACCCCAGAGGCCCGCACCAGCGGGCCTCCGTCTTTATAAGCCTTGTTCCCATGCACACCCTCGACCAACTGCGCCGTGGCGATCTGGCCGGCATTACCCGCCTTGATCTGTCCGCCAACCTCAGTGAGTTTCCCGAAGAGATCTTCGCGCTGGCCGACAGCCTGGAGGTGCTCAATCTCTCCGGCAACCAGCTGACCCGCCTGCCAGCCGACCTGTCGCGCCTGCACAAGCTGCGTATCCTGTTTTGTTCGGACAATCCCATCACTGAAGTGCCGGACGTGCTGGGCGACTGCCCGCATCTGGAAATGGTCGGCTTCAAGTCCTGCCGGATCGAACAGGTGCCGGCGGCCTCGCTGCCGCAGCGTTTACGCTGGCTGATCCTCACCGATAATCGCGTGCGGCACTTGCCGGATGAGCTGGGCAACTGCTCAGGCCTGCAGAAACTGATGCTCGCCGGCAACCAGCTTACGGCACTGCCGCAGGGCCTCGCCGACTGCCAACGCCTTGAACTGCTGCGCATGGCCGCCAACCGTTTCGAGACACTGCCGCCATGGCTGCTGGAACTGCCCCGCCTGTGCTGGCTGGCCTTTGCCGGCAATCCCTGTGTGGGTAGCCGCGAAACCGCAGCACTGGGAACTGCCATCTCACGCGCGGAGATTACCCTCGGCGAAGTGCTCGGCCAGGGCGCCTCCGGGATCATTCACGCCGCCGAGTGGCGGCACGCCGGCCAGCCCATGGCCGTCAAGCTGTTCAAGGGCCAGATGACCAGCGATGGCCTGCCCGACAGCGAAATGGCCGCTTGCCTGCAGGCTGGCGAACACGCCAACTTGATTCGCGTCGCCGGCCCGCTGGAAACCCTACCCGGCGACCTGCCCGGCCTGCTGTTGGAGCGGATCGATGCGTCCTACCAAACGCTCGCCGGCCCGCCTTCCCTGAGCAGTTGTACCCGCGATTGCTATGCCGAGGATCGACGCTTCACCGTGGCGAGCGCCTTAAGCATTGCACGTGGCGCCGCAGCCGCCGTTGGCCATTTGCATGGCCGAGGCATCCTGCATGGCGATTTTTACGCCCATAACCTGCTGGTCGATACCCATGGGCGCTGCCTGCTGGGCGACTTAGGCGCGGCGTCGTTCTTCGATCCGCACAGCCAGTCAGGACAACGGCTGCAACGCATCGAAGCGCGTGCCTTCGGCAACCTGCTGGAGGAACTGTTGCAACGCTGCGCCCCGGATGACCGGCCGCAGGCGCAAGCTGCGCTGCATGAACTGCACGCCCAGTGCACCCACGAGCTAGTCACGCAACGGCCCGCGTTTTCGGAAATCAACGAAGTCCTGGAAGCCATCAGCCCCTGAGCACAGGCATTAGCAGCTGCGTAGGGCCATTAATGCGGAGCGTGTCGAGAACACTGGCGATCGACTGCGCTTGAATGCCACCCTTTCAGCGTAAGGAGCATTCATGGGCATAGTGGTACTGATTTTCTTTGCGTGGCTTGTGCACCAGAACCACCGCCCCCTTCGCATGGCCGCGTTGTACACCGGCTTGATGGCCCTTCTGAGCCTGCTAGCGGGTGCTGGTCTGGGCACACTGCTGCTCAATGGGATGGTCACGCTGGCCTACATGAGCGGCTTTTTCTGGCTGCTGGATCGCTACTCGGACACCCTGGTCATCTGGTTTGCGCTGCTGTTCAGCGGCGCGCTGCTGTGGTTCGGCGCGGGCATCCTGCTGACCTGAGCCGCCTGATGCTGCACATCACATCAACTCAGCCGTGAAGGCGAACGCCGCACGATCTTGATCGAGCAATCCATCTTTGGCTTGCGGGTCACGCTGATTGCACGGGTCGTCACGGTATCCAGGGTGATGTTCCAGAAGCCGGTGCTGGGCACGGTGATCTTCGCCGGGAAGCGATCAAACGCGCCGCCATGGTAGGTATGCCGTCCGCCGTTCTTGAAGCTGCGAAAGTTCGCATCGTTCATCAGGCGAATGTTGCAGGGCTGCGAACACTGGATGACAACCAGGTCGTCTTCATTCAAATGCTCGCGTTGGTGTATGAATTTCATCGTCAGCTCCACGGGTGACACAGGGAATCACGCGGGAACACCCGCCTTGCACAGAAACATGCCGCGCGGCCGCCCAACGCATTGGGTGGTCAAGACGACAAGTCCGCACAAGCATGGATGCGCGCGAAATAAGGATTCAGGCTGCTTCCCGCAACCAGGGCATGCGCCGGCAAACGCCGTGGCACGCTACCGGCAATGGACCGAAAACGGCCCGCTTTGCCGGCGGGTGGCAAGCTTAACGCCGTCTGCCGGCTCAGCCTAGGGGCTGTCTTGCCTGCTTGGGTAACCGAGCGGGTAGCAAATCCACAGGGCATCAAGCCTTCTGATGAACGGCACACTCTGGCAGCGGCCGTCTGCCTCCTGTTCTGCGAACTCGCTACAGCATGACAAACCCACCTGCTATCTGGGTTTTTGCCGGCGCGCCAATTAGCGTCTAGGCTCATTTTCAATTCGCCTTGGAGCCTGCCCCATGCCCTGCGAGCCGCACGATAGCAAGCCATTTCCACTGGCGCGGCAGCACGGCTGCTCCCCCGTCCGATGGGGCAAGACGCCTGAAACATCCGGCAATCGCACTTCTACCAGGCCCTTCGCCAGCTTGCCCCTGGCCAGAGCCTGAAGTGGCGGCTACTTCGCCGAACCGCCTTTGCCGACCAGCACAAATAACCGTAACGCGTAACGAAAGCGCCCTCCGAATACTGATGTGTTTGCGCAAGGGAGTTTCAGATGCCAATAACTGCACCGGTATCACGGCCTGAACAATATCGCGCGCTAGGTCTCTCCACCCTGGCCTTCACGCTGTGCTTTGCGGTCTGGACGATCTTTTCCATCCTGGGTTTGCAGCTCAAGGGCGACTTCAACCTGACCGACACTCAGCTCGGACTGTTGATGGCCACGCCAGTGCTCACAGGCTCCTTGTCGCGGCCGTTACTGGGCGTGTGGACCGACCGTTTTGGCGGGCGCTGGGTGTTCGGCCTGTTAATGCTGTTGTCCGCGCTGTTCATCTACCTGCTGACTCTGGCCAACAGCTATTACATGCTACTGCTGGGTGCCTTGGGCGTCGGTCTGGCCGGCGGCGCCTTCAGTGTCGGCGTGGCCTATACCTCGGCCTGGTTCGAGCCTGAGCGCCAGGGCACGGCACTGGGCATTTTCGGCGCCGGCAACGTTGGCGCCGGTCTCACCAACTTTGCGGCGCCCTTCCTGCTCCTGGCGCTGGGCTGGCAGGGCACCGCGCTGGTCTATGCCACCGTGCTGGCGATCATGGGCGTCGGCTTCATTGCCCTGGCACGCAACGACCCCCAGAGCAGCGAACGCCAAGCCCAGCCCTTGCCACTCAAGGAGCAACTGGCTCCGTTGGGAGAGCTGCGGGTCTGGCGTTTCTCGCTCTACTACTTCTTTGTGTTTGGCGGTTTTATCGCCCTCGCCCTCTGGCTGCCCCATTACTTGATGCAGGTCTACGGCCTTAGCCTGGCCGCCGCCGGCATGGTGGCGGCGCTGTACACGGTGCCCGCTTCGGTATTTCGCATCCTCGGCGGCTGGCTGTCCGACCGCTACGGGGCCCGGCGGGTGATGTACTGGACGCTGACCGCTTCGGTGATCAGCACCTTCCTGCTCAGCTACCCGCCGACTCGTTATATCGTCACCGGCGTTGAGGGCGAGATCAGCTTTTCCCTGACCCTGAACGTCGTCGCCTTCGCGCTGCTAACCATGGTGCTGGGCTTCTTCATGTCGCTGGGCAAGGCCGCGGTGTTCAAGCACATCCCGGTCTACTACCCCAAGCATGTCGGCATTGTCGGTGGGGTGGTCGGCATGGTCGGTGGTCTGGGCGGCTTTTTCCTGCCGCTGACCTTCGGCATGCTCAACGATGTGATCGGCATCTGGCAAAGCACCTTCATGCTGATGTTCCTGATCGCTGCTGGCTCCCTGGCCTGGATGCACTATTCGATTCGCCAGGCCGAGCGGGTGGAATGGCCGCAGCAACGCGAGACGCGCGACCTGCCGGAACTGTCCACGCCCAACGCCTTCGTGCTGCTTGACTGGCGACCCGAAGACAGCACCTTCTGGGCCACCCAGGGCAAGCCCATCGCCGCGCGCAACCTGTGGATCTCGATCCCCAACCTGCTGCTGGGTTTTGCCATCTGGATGGTCTGGTCGGTGGTGGTCGCCAAACTGCCCCTGCTCGGTTTCGACTACAGCCCCAACCAGCTGTTCTGGCTGGCCGCCCTGCCCGGTTTGTCGGGCGCCACGCTGCGGATTTTCTACAGCTTCATGGTGCCGATCTTCGGTGGCCGGCGCTGGACGGCCCTGTCCACCGGCTCGCTGCTGCTGCCGGCGCTGTGGATCGGTTTCGCCGTGCAGGACCCGAACACCCCCTACCTGATCATGCTGATCCTCGCCTTGCTGTGCGGCCTGGGCGGCGGCAACTTCTCATCGAGCATGGCCAATATCTCGTTCTTCTTCCCGAAGAGTGAAAAAGGCAAGGCCATGGGCCTCAATGCCGGCCTAGGCAACCTCGGCGTCAGCATCATGCAGTTTCTGGTGCCACTGGTGATCACCATCGGCGTGTTCGGCGCGCTGGGCGGCGAACCCCGGCAAACCAATACAGGTCAGTCGTTGTGGCTGCAGAACGCCGGTTTCATCTGGGTGCCCTTCATCATCCTCGCCACGCTGGCCGCCTGGTTCGGCATGAACGACATTGCCAGTGCCAAATCCTCGTTCGCCGACCAACTGGTGATTTTCAAGCGCAAGCACACCTGGCTGATGAGCGTCCTCTATACCGGCACCTTTGGCAGCTTTATCGGCTTTTCCGCCGGCTTTCCGCTGCTGGCTGGCAATCAGTTTCCCAACGTCGACGTGCTCAAATTCGCGTTCTTCGGCCCGCTGGTGGGTGCGCTGAGTCGCGCCTTCTCCGGCGGCCTGGCCGACCGACTCGGCGGCGCCAAGGTCAGCCTGTGGGTATTCGTGGCAATGTCGCTGTGCGTGGTGGGCGTGCTGTTCTTCCTCGGCATCAAGGATCAGCCTGGCGCTTTCTGGGGCTTCTTCGGCATGTTCCTGTTGCTGTTCTTCTTCTCCGGCGTCGGCAATGCCAGCACCACACAGATGATTCCGGCGATCTTCCGCACCATGACGCCGCGCCTGACGCCACACCTGCCCCCCGCCGAACAAGCCATGCAAAGCGAGCGTGAATCCGCCGCCGCCGTCGGCTTCATTTCGGCCATCGCCGCCTATGGCGCCTTCTTCATTCCGAAAGCCTACGGCACCTCGATCAGCATGACCGGCGGCGCCGAAATGGCGTTGTACGGTTTCATCCTGTTCTACCTGTTGTGCATCGCGTTGACCTGGTTCTACTACACCCGCCGGAATGCGGAGGTGCCCTGCTAAAGGGTCTGACACCTAGCCACGGGGTGGGCCTGACATCCCGTCGAGGAGGCAAACAAGATGAGTCATTTCATTGACCGCCTGAAGTACTTCACCACCCGCCCGGCAGAGTTTGCCGATGGACATGGCGAAACCCGCGACGAGACCCGTGACTGGGAAGACGGCTACCGTCAGCGCTGGCAATACGACAAGATCGCTCGCTCGACCCACGGGGTGAACTGCACCGGCTCGTGCAGCTGGAAGATCTACGTCAAGAACGGCCTGGTGACGTGGGAAACCCAGCAGACCGACTACCCCCGCACCCGTCCCGACTTGCCCAACCATGAGCCGCGCGGCTGCCCGCGCGGCGCCAGCTACTCCTGGTACCTGTACAGCGCCAATCGCCTCAAATACCCGCTGATTCGCAAACCGCTGATCCAGCTGTGGCGCGCCGCCCTGGCGCGGCATACCGACCCGGTGGACGCCTGGGCGAGCATCGTCGAGAACCCGGACAGCACCAAACAGTACAAACACGATCGCGGTCTCGGTGGTTTCGTACGCGCCGACTGGGACGAGATGCAGACGCTGATCGCTGCCGCCAACGTTTACACCGCCAAGCAATACGGGCCAGACCGCATCATCGGCTTTTCGCCTATTCCCGCCATGTCGATGGTCAGCTACGCCGCCGGCACCCGCTACCTGTCACTGATCGGCGGGGTGTGCCTGAGCTTCTATGACTGGTACTGCGACCTGCCGCCCTCCAGCCCGCAAACCTGGGGCGAGCAGACCGACGTGCCGGAATCGGCCGACTGGTACAACTCCGGCTACATCATCGCCTGGGGTTCCAATGTGCCGCAGACGCGCAGCCCCGACGCGCATTTCTTCACCGAGGTGCGCTACAAGGGCACCAAGACCGTGGCCATCACCCCGGACTATGCGGAGGTGTCCAAGCTCTGTGATGAGTGGCTGAGCCCCAAACAGGGCACCGACTCGGCGCTGGCCATCGCCATGGGCCACGTGATCTTCAAGGAATTCCACCTGGAGAGTCCCAGCGCCTATTTCACCGACTACGTGCGGCGCTACACCGACATGCCAATCCTGGTGGAGCTGGAACCCCGCGCCGATGGCAGCCTGGTGCCCGGCAAGCAACTGCGCGCCAGCGACATCGCCGACAACCTGGGCCAGGCCAACAATCCCGAATGGAAAACCCTGGCCTGGGACGAAACCGGCGACCGCCTGGTGGTGCCTCGCGGCTCCATCGGCTTTCGCTGGGGCGAGGATGGACACTGGAACCTGGAACCGGTGGACGCGGACGGCCAGGACGTGTCCCTGGCACTGTCGCTGCTTGGCCGTCATGACGACGTGGCCCGCGTCGGCTTCCCCTATTTCGGCGGCATCCAGCATGCGCACTTCCCCCATACCACCGTGCGCGACGTGCTCTACCACCATGTGCCCGCCAAGCGCGTGCAACTGGCCGATGGCCGCCAGGTGCTGGCGGCGACGGTGTTCGACCTGATGGCCGCCAACCACGGCATCGACCGTGGCTTGCGGGCCACCATCGGCGGCAGCGGTGAAGACGACGGCGCCACCGCCTACGACCAGATCAAGCCCTACACCCCGGCCTGGCAGGAAACCATCACCGGCGTGCCCGCCGCCCAGCTGACCCGCCTGGCCCGTGAGTTCGCGCAAAACGCGGACAAGACTCGCGGCCGCTCGATGATCATCGTCGGTGCCGGGGTCAACCACTGGTACCACATGGACATGACCTACCGCGGACTGATCAATCTGTTGATCATGTGCGGCTGCATCGGTCAGACCGGCGGCGGCTGGTCGCACTATGTCGGCCAGGAAAAGCTGCGCCCGCAGACCGGCTGGACGCCGCTGGCCTTCGCCCTCGACTGGCACCGACCGCCGCGCCACATGAACGGCACCTCGTTCTTTTACAACCACTCCAGCCAGTGGCGCTTCGAGAAGCTCAAGGTCAACGAGATCCTCTCGCCCTTGGCGCCGCCGGAGAAATACCGCGGCAGCTTGATCGACTTCAACGTACGCGCCGAACGCATGGGCTGGCTGCCCAGCGCGCCGCAGCTCGACCGCAACCCGCTGCGCCTGGCCGCCGAAGCGCAAGCCGCCGGCAAGCGCACGCAGGATTATGTGGTCGATCAGCTGAAAAGCGGCGCCCTGCGCTTCGCCTCGGAGGACCCGGACAATCCGGTCAACTTTCCGCGCAACCTGTTCGTCTGGCGTTCCAACCTGCTGGGTTCCTCCGGCAAGGGCCACGAATACATGCTGCGCTACCTGCTGGGCACTCGCCACGATCTGCTGGGGAACGACCTGGGCAAGACCGGCGGCGACAAGCCGGAGGAAGTCGTCTGGCGCGACGAGCCGGGCGAAGGCAAGCTCGACCTGCTGGTGACTCTGGACTTCCGCATGTCCACCACCTGCCTGTATTCGGACATCGTGCTGCCCACCGCCACCTGGTACGAAAAGAACGACCTGAACACGTCGGACATGCACCCCTTCATTCACCCGCTGACCGCCGCCACCGACCCGGCCTGGGAAGCGCGCAGCGACTGGGACATCTACGACGGCATCGCCAAGGCGTTCGCCCGGGTGTGCGTCGGTCACCTGGGCGAGGAAACCGACCTGGTCACCCTGCCCCTGCAACACGATTCTCCCAGTGAACTGGCCCAGCCCGAGGTGCGCGACTGGAAGCGCGGCGAATGCGAGGCGATTCCCGGCAAGACCATGCCGTCACTGGTGGAGGTCAAGCGTAATTACCCGGAAACCTACGAACGCTTCAGCTCCGTCGGAACCCTGCTGGACACCATCGGCAACGGTGGCAAGGGCATCGCCTGGAAAACCGAGGAGGAAATCGACCTGCTCGGCAAGCTCAACTACCGCAAGCAGGACGGCTCGGCCAAGGGGCGTCCGCGCATCGCCTCGGCGCTGGACGCCGCCGAGATGATCCTCGCCCTGGCGCCGGAAACCAACGGCAACGTGGCAATCAAGGCCTGGGCGGCGCTGTCGAAGATCACCGGCCGCGACCACACCCACCTGGCGCTGCCCAAGGAAGACGAGAAGATCCGCTTTCGCGACCTGGTTTCGCAGCCGCGCAAGATCATCTCCAGCCCCACCTGGTCAGGGCTGGAAGATGAGCATGTCTCCTACAACGCCTGCTACACCAACGTCCATGAGCTGATTCCCTGGCGCACGCTTACCGGCCGCCAGCAGCTGTATCAGGATCACCCATGGATGCGTGACTTCGGCGAGAGCCTGATGGTCTACCGCCCGCCCATCGACACCAAGGCGCCGGCCGGCGTGGCCGAACACAAGGCGATCAGCAACGGCAATCCGGAGATCATCCTCAACTGGCTGACTCCCCACCAGAAATGGGGCATCCACTCCACCTACAGCGACAACCTGCTGATGCAGGTGCTGTCGCGCGGCGGGCCGATCGTCTGGATGTCGGAAACCGACGCCAAGAGCATCGGTGTCGAGGACAACGACTGGATCGAGTTGTACAACGCCAACGGCGCGGTGGCCGCCCGCTCGGTGGTCAGCCAGCGGGTCAAGGTGGGCACGGTGATGATGTACCACGCCCAGGAACGCATCCTGAATACACCCGGCAGCGAGATCTCCGGCACCCGTGGCGGCATTCACAACTCGGTGACGCGCGTGTGTCCCAAACCCACCCACATGATCGGCGGCTACGCGCAGCTCTCCTATGGCTTCAACTACTACGGCACCGTCGGCTCCAACCGCGACGAGTTCGTCATCGTGCGCAAGATGAAGCACGTCAACTGGCTGGATGGCGAAGGTAACGACTACACCCAGGAGGCCGTGAAATGAAAATCCGCTCGCAAGTCGGCATGGTGATGAACCTGGACAAGTGCATCGGCTGCCACACCTGTTCGGTCACCTGCAAGAACGTTTGGACCAGCCGGGAAGGCATCGAATACGCCTGGTACAACAACGTCGAGACCAAGCCCGGCATCGGCTATCCCAAGGAGTGGGCCAACCAGAAAAAGTGGCGCGGTGGCTGGGTGCGCAATGCGGACGGCTCGATCAACCCGCGCATCGGCGGCAAGTGGCGGGTGCTGGCGAATATCTTCGCCAACCCCGACCTGCCGGAGATCGACGACTACTACGAACCCTTCACCTTCGACTACCAGCACCTGCACACCGCCAAGGCCGGCGAGCATCAACCGACCGCCCGGCCGCGCTCACGCATCTCCGGGCAGCGCATGAACAAGATCGAGTGGGGCCCCAACTGGGAAGAAATTCTCGGCACCGAGTTCGCCAAGCGCCGTAAGGACGTCAACTTCGATCGCATCGAGGCCGACATTTACGGCCAGTTCGAAAACACCTTCATGATGTACCTGCCGCGCCTGTGCGAGCACTGCCTGAACCCCAGTTGTGTGGCGTCCTGCCCGAGCGGCGCGATCTACAAGCGCGAAGAAGACGGCATTGTGCTGATCGATCAGGACAAGTGCCGGGGCTGGCGCATGTGCATCAGCGGTTGCCCGTACAAGAAGATCTATTACAACTGGAAGAGCGGCAAATCCGAGAAGTGCATCTTCTGCTTCCCGCGCATCGAGGTCGGCCAGCCGACGGTGTGTTCGGAAACCTGCGTGGGGCGCATTCGCTATCTGGGTGTGCTGCTGTATGACGCCGACCGCATCGGCGAAGTGGCCGCCGCGCCGGATGAGCGCGACCTGTACCGGCGCCAGTGCGATATCTTCCTCGACCCCCATGACCCGGCGATCATTGCCCAGGCGCGCAAGGACGGTGTCACCGACAACGTGATCAAGGCCGCGCAGGCCTCGCCGGTGTACAAGCTGGCCATGGACTGGGGCCTGGCGCTGCCGCTGCACCCGGAGTTCCGCACGCTACCGATGGTCTGGTACGTGCCGCCGCTGTCGCCCATTCAATCCGCTGCCGAGGCCGGGCACATCGAGTTCGACGGCGTGCTGCCGAAGATCGAGTCGCTGCGCATTCCGGTGCGCTACCTGGCCAACATGCTCACCGCCGGCGACGAGGCGCCGGTGGTGCTGGCCCTCAAGCGCCTGATGGCCATGCGCGTGTACATGCGCGGCAAGCACGTGGACGGCGTACTCAACACCGAAGTGCTCGATCAGGTCGGCCTCAGCCAGGCGCAGGTCGAGGACATGTACCGCTACCTGGCCATCGCCAACTACGAGGATCGCTTCGTGATCCCCACCGCCCACCGTGAGATGGCCCGCGACGCCTATCCCGAACGCAACGGCTGCGGCTTCACCTTCGGCAATGGCTGCCAGGGCGGCAAGAACCAGACCAGCCTGTTCGGCGGCAAAAAAGCCACCACCACCCTGGTCAAACCCGTCGAGGAATTCGACCCGCTGGAGGACATGCGTCATGAATAGTCCCGCCGCCGCCCCTCATGAGGTCGTGCAAGGCCTGCGCAGTCTGCGGGCCCTGGCACGGCTGCTCGACTACCCCTCGGCCGACCTGCAGCTCGCCGCCGACGAACTGGCGGGCATCCTGACGGGCGAAGCGCGCCTGGATGCCCGCCTGCGGGCACGCTTCGCCGACTGGTGCCAGCACCTGGCCCAGGCGCCGCTGCTGGATCTGCAGGCCGAGTATGTCGAGCTGTTCGACCGCGGGCGCGCCACCTCGCTGTTGCTGTTCGAGCATGTGCATGGCGAGTCGCGCGCCCGTGGCCAGGCGATGGTCGACCTGCTGGCCGAATACGAGGCCGCCGGCTTCGCCCTGGATGCACGGGAGCTGCCGGACCATCTGCCCCTGTTCCTCGAATACCTGTCGACCCGTGACGAACAGGACATCGGCCGCTGGCTGGGCGAGATCAGCCACATTCTTGCCCTGCTTACCGCGCGTTTGGAAGAGCGCAACGCCAGCCACGCCTTGGTGCCCCACGCGCTACTCGCGCTGATCGGCGCCACCGAGCAGATCGACCAGCACCGCCCGACCGTGGCCGCCGAGGAGCCGGACCACACGCCACAGGCGCTGGATCAAGTCTGGGAAGAAGAAGTCGTGCGTTTTTCAGCCACGTCCGATGAAGACTGTGCGCTTCAATCCGCCGAAGGGCGACGCCTGGCCGAACGCAAATACGCGTCGGCTCCGCAGGTCGTAACCGTCATGCCCGCCAGCCCGTCGTCGACAGTGACCGACAGTCACCAGTAGGAGCGCCGCCATGTTCGCCGAATATCTACAGCACCTGATCTATGGCTATTACCCCTACCTGGCCGGTACCGTGTTCCTGGTCGGCAGCCTGTTGCGCTTCGACCACGGGCAATACACCTGGAAAGCGCACTCCAGCCAGATCCTGTCGAAAAAGAACATGCGCCTGGCCAGCAACCTGTTCCACGTTGGCATCCTGGTGATCTTCTTCGGTCACCTGTTCGGCATGCTCACGCCGCACTGGATGTACGGACGCTTCATCAGCGCAGGCGACAAGCAACTGTTGGCCATCATCATCGGTGGCATCGCCGGGGCCATGGTGGTGATCGGCGGCGGCATGCTGCTGTATCGACGCTTGTTCAATCCCCGGATCAAGGCGACTTCGGGTGCGATGGACAACCTGATTCTTGCGCTGATCGTATTTCAGGCCTGCCTGGGAATGGTCACCATCATCTTCTCCCTCGGCCACCTCGAGGGCGATGTGATGCTGACCCTGGCGTCCTGGGCGCAAGCCATCGTGTTCTTCAACGGCGGCGCGGCGAACTACCTGGAAGAAGTCTCATGGATCTACAAGGTCCATATCTTCGTCGGCCTGACCATCATCTTCCTGTTCCCCTTCACCCGGCTGGTGCATGTCTGGAGCATTCCGCTGGGCTACCTGGGGCGTAATTACCAGATCGTGCGCAAGCGCGGCTGAGCGCGAGGTTTGTGATGGAACTGATCGAAATCAAAACCCTGCAGGAAGCACCTGCCCCGGTCATTCGCGTCGGCGCGGTGGAGTTCGGCGAAGCGGAAATCGCCAGGGAAACGCCCTTTCACCCAGCCGCCTCGCTGGCCGAAGCCCAGCTCCAGGCCGCTCGCGCCCTGGTGGTGCGCGAACTGCTCAGCCAGCGCGCCGCAGAGCTGGGGTTACCGCCGGTGGTGGATGCCGAGGGGCAAGAAAACGATGAGGCCATGGCCGTTCTGCTGGAGCGCGAACTGGCCGTACCCGAGCCCGACGAAGCCGCCTGCCGGCGCTTTTTCGAGACTCACCGGCAGCGCTTTTCCGCACCCAGCCGCTTGCGAGTGCGCCACATCCTGCTTGCGGCAGCGCCGGACGATCCCCGCGCACGCGATGCCCAGTACCGCCTCGGCCAGAAGCTGCTGCGCCAACTGGGCGAGGCGCCCGAGCGCTTCACCGAACTGGCCCAGCGTTATTCGGCCTGCCCTTCCAAGGGCGAAGGCGGTGAACTGGGCTGGTTGGGTGAAGGCCAGACCGTCGCCGAACTGGACCGCGCGCTACAGCATCTGCCGGAGGGCCTGCATGAACGACCGCTGGCCTCGCGCTATGGATGGCACATCATCAGCATCGACGAACGTCAGGAGGCCCGTCCGCTGCCCTATGAACAGGTTGCCGAGCGGGTACGCCACAGCTTGCGTGAACAGGCTACGCGCCGCGCCCTGCGTCATTACCTGCTGGCTCTGGAGGAGGCAATCGGTGTCGAGGGCCTGCGCCTGGATGGCGATGCGGACGGTAGCCTGATGCAGTGACGACGCCCGACAGACCGCCGCAGGGCAACGGTTCGATCGGAAAGGTGAAGACACAGCCAAGGGCAAGCATCCATGTCGGCAAAATGGCTAGCCATCGGTACCCTGCTTGGCGTGGGCATCGGTGCGCTAATGGGCAACATCACACTGGGCATCGGTATTGGCATTGCTCTGGGCATCGCGCTGGAGATTATGCAGCGCCCCGGCGATCGTTGACTCCGGTCATGGCACCTCTCCGAACAGAGCGGACAATGCCTGAATGTTAGCCTTGAGATGTCCGCATGAAACCCATCAAGATCGGTTATCTGGCCCTGCTGCTGGTTCTTACCGTACTCTGGCTGCCGGCCGATCCGCTGCTGCCGCCCACTTTCGGATACTTCGATGTACGCCATATGCTGGTGACTTACACCGGCATCATCGGCATCGGGGTGATGAGCGTGGGCATGCTGCTGGCGCTCCGCCCGGTGCGGATCGAGCCCTTATTCGGCGGGCTGGACAAGACCTACCGGCTGCACAAATGGCTGGGTATTACCGCTCTGGTGGTGTCGATCATCCATTGGCTTTGGGCCCAGGGCACCAAATGGGCGGTCGGCTGGGGCCTGTTGACCAAGCCGCACAAGGGACCGCAGCCCGAGCAGACAGTCGAGCTGTTTCGATTCTTCCGCAGCCAGCGCGGCCTGGCCGAAAGCATCGGCGAATGGGCGTTCTACGCACTGGTCTTGCTAGTCGTCCTGGCTCTACTCAAGCGCTTCCCTTACCGGTATTTCTTCAAGACGCACCGTGTGCTGGCGCTGGTCTACCTAGCGCTGGTCGTACACTCGGTGGTGCTGATGCCGTTCGAATTCTGGAGCGCACCCATCGGCCTGCTGATGCTAATCCTCATGGCCGGCGGCACGCTCGCCGCCTTTATCTCGCTGTTCCAGCGCGTCGGTTATAAACGCCGCGCCGTGGGTGAAATCGAGGAAGTGCTGCACCACCGCGACAACCGCGTGCTGAAGTTCGCCATCACGCTGAAAGATCGCTGGCCCGGCCACCAGGCCGGCCAGTTCGCCTTCGTGACCCTAGACCCGCACGAAGGCGCGCACCCCTATACCATTTCTTCGGCCTGGCACGGCGACGGCCGTATGTTTTTTCTGGTCAAGGGGCTCGGTGACTACACCAACACATTGCCCGACACGGTAAAAGTCGGCGATCTGGTCAGTATCGAAGGGCCCTACGGCCGTTTCGACTTCAGCTGCGGCAAGCCACGCCAGATCTGGGTCGCCGGCGGTATCGGCATCACCCCGTTCATTGCCCGCCTGCAGGCGCTAGCCAAGCAGCCCGATGGCAAGGCCATCGATCTGTTCTACAGCACCAAGGAGCCTGACGAAGGGTTTATCGAGCGGGTTCGCCAGCTTGCGCAGCGTGCCGGGGTGCGCCTGCACGTACTGGTGACGAGGCGTGACGGAAGGCTGGACGGCGAGCGCATCCGTCAACTTGTCCCGGAATGGCCGTCCGCAACGTTCTGGTTCTGCGGCCCGGCCGGCTTTGGTCAGGCGCTGCGGGAGGATTTCAAGGCCCACGGCCTGGCCGAAGCCGACTTTCACCAGGAACTCTTCGATATGCGCTGAAAGCCTGCACCCTGTTGTACAGGCAAACCCGTGCCACCCCCCACTTAGCGCCCCGCGGTTCAGGCCTTGGTCGATGGGCGTATTTCATCAGATAGCCCCCCCGAGGGCGGGCCGAACGCAACAGTACCTGCGTCGGCCATAGCACTGCGGGTAACCTCCGGGTCCAGCTCGGCCAGGGCCTGGAACTGACTGACGAACACTCGCCCGCCGAAATGCTGGAGAAACTCCGAGCGTCTGAGCCGGTCCATAACCGGTCCCTTGACCTCGGACAGGTGCAATTGGATACCGGCGGTGCGCAAGCGCTCAACGATCATCTCCACGCTTTCCAGAGCGCTGGCGTCGATCAGGTTTACGCCCGAGCACATCAGGACCAGATGCTCGATCGCCGGATGCTGGGCCACCAGTTCGATGATGCGCTCCTCCAGGTAGCGGGCATTGGGGAAGTACAGGCTCTCATCCACCCGCAGCGACAGCACCTTCGGGCTTTGCACCACCTCGAAGCGCTCGACGTTGCGAAAATGCTCACTGCCCGGCAACTGCCCCACCACCGCCATATGCGGGCGACTGGTACGCCAGAGAAACAACAGCAGCGACAGGCCCATGCCGAGCAGCACACCCGCCTCGACGCCAACCAGCAACACGCCAAGCAGCGTGGCGAGCTGAGCGGCGCCATCCTGCCGCGAATAGCGCCAGGTACGGCGCAAGGAGCGAAGATCCACCAGCTTGAGCACGGCGACGATGATGGTCGCCGCCAGCACAGCCTGCGGCAGATCGCGCAGCCAGGGGGTGAAGAACAGCACACCCACGGCCATGGCGACGGCGCTGAACACCCCGGCCATCGGGGTGCGGGCACCGGCGTCGAAGTTGACCACGGAGCGAGAAAAGCCTCCCGTGACGGGCAGACCTCCCGCCACTGCAGCCGCCAGATTGGCCGCACCGAGCCCGGCCAATTCATTGTCCGGATCGATGCGCTCACGGCGTCGAGCCGCCAGACTTTGCCCCACCGACACCGACTCGACGAAGCCGACCAGGCTGATCAGCAGCGCCGCTGGCAATAGCTGACGCGCCAACATCCAGTCCCACTCCGGCAACTGCGGCACCGGCAAGCCCCGGGGAATTTCACCCACCACCGCTACGCCCTGCTGCGCCAGGCCCAGCCCGCCGACCACCGCAATCGACAGCACCAGCAGCAACGCCGGCATGATCCGGCTCCAGGTGACGGAACAGCCATGCCGCCGCAGCAGCTCCGTAAACGGCGCGCCAGCCCACCACAGCAGCGCCAGGCTGCCGACGCCGAGAATCAGCGTCGGCATGTGCAGCTGCGGCAGCAGGATCAACAGGCGCGGCAGGAGCTCCGGCAATGTCGAGCCCTGCAGGGGTATGCCAAACAGGTGGCGCAACTGGCTCAGGACAATCAGCAGTGCCGAAGCGGTTATGAAGCCGGAAATCACCGGATGACTGAGAAAACTGGCCAGAAAGCCCAAACGCAACACCGCCATGCCGGCCAGAAGCAACCCGGACAGCAGCGCCAGCAACAGTGCGGCGCCCTGGTACTCGGCAGTACCCGGAGCGAACAAGGGCGTCAGCGCGGCGGCGGTCATCAGCGAAATCACCGCCACCGGCCCCACCGCCAGGGTGCGGCTGGAGCCGAACAGCGCATAGGCGATCAACGGCAAGATGCTGGCGTACAGACCCGCCTGCGGCGGCAGCCCGGCCAGCAGCGCATACGCCAGGCTTTGCGGGATCAGCATCAAGGTGACGATCAGCGCCGCCAGTCCATCCGGAAGCGCGGTTTCCCGGCGGTAGCCGGGAACCCAGTGCATGAAGGGGAACCAGCGGCGCACGTTCATCGGTACCTCAGAGCTGGTTCAGCGGGATTTTCAGGTAACGCACGCCGTTGTCTTCCGCTGGCGGCAGCTCGCCGGCGCGCATGTTGACCTGCACCGAAGGCAGGATCAGCACCGGCATGTCCAGCGTGGCATCGCGCGCCTGGCGCATGGTCACGAACTGCTCCTCGCTGACGCCCTGATGAATATGCACATTGCGCTGACGCTGTTCGCCCACGGTGCTCTGGTAGTGATGCTCGGTACGCCCGGCGGGCAGGTAGTCGTGGCACATGAACAGCCGGGTGTCGTCAGGTAGTGCAAACAGGTGCTGGATCGATTGATACAGGGCATGTGCGTCGCCACCCGGGAAATCGCAGCGGGCAGTTCCGTAGTCCGGCATGAACAGCGTGTCGCCGACGAAAGCGGCATCGCCGATCAGGTAGGTCATGCACGCGGGCGTATGTCCCGGGGTGTGCATGGCACACGCTTCGAGCGAGCCGATCGCAAAGCGCTCACCATCAGCGAACAGGCGGTCGAACTGACTGCCGTCCGTGGCAAAACCGGCCTCGGCGTTGAACAGCGGGCCGAAGGTCCGTTGTACCTGGGAGATCTGCGCGCCAATGGCCAGCGTGCCGCCGAGCGTCGAGCGGACATAGGCCGCCGCGGAGAGATGGTCGGCATGCACGTGGGTTTCCAGCAGCCACTCCACCTGCAGCTCGTGTTCGCGCACATAGGCAATCAGCCTGTCGGCGCTCGCATGGGAGGTACGGCCCGAAGCCGGGTCGTAATCCAGCACCGGGTCGACGATGGCACAGCGGCCTGTGGCCGAGTCACTGACCACATAGCTGTACGTGTAGGTAGCGGGGTCGAAAAACGCTTCAATGACCGGTTGCATGCCTTCTCTCCTCTTGGAATCAAACCGCCGGCTCGCTGTGCAGACGGGTACGTTCAGCGGCGTGGGCACTGCGATCGACTTCTGCTAACGCCACGAAGCGGTAACCCAGGCAGCCCTGCACACGGATGATTTTCAGGCGCGCTGGCGTTCCAGCACAGAAAACAGCCACATTCCGGCGAACATGGCCAACACGAACAACAGGATCTGCCAGTAGCCGGTGAGCATCAGCGCCACCGCCGGTCCCGGACAGATGCCAGCGATGCCCCACCCAACCCCGAACAGCAGACTACCGCCGATCAGACGACGATCCAGTTCGCGTTTCTGCGGCAGTTGCATGGGAGCGTTCAGCAGCGAACGGGTCTGCCGGCGCGCCCAGGTAAAGGGCAGCAAGGCCACGGCGACCGCGCCGCCCATGACCAGCGCCAGCGAGGGATCCCAGTGGCCGGCCAGGTCGAGAAAGCCAATGACCTTGGCCGGATCGGCCATGCCCGACAGCAGCAAGCCGATGCCAAACAGCAATCCGGCGGCAAAAGCAGTCACCTTGCGCATATCAGCCTCCCCACAGATGACGTAGCACGAACACCGTGACAAAACCGCTGGCCATGAACGCAGCGGTTGCGGCCATGGAACGGGGCGACAGGCGTGAAATGCCACACACGCCATGGCCACTGGTGCAGCCGGAGCCATAACGGGTGCCTACCCCGACCAGCAACCCGGCCACCAGCAGACCCAGCCAGTTGGTCTGGAATTGCGGCACTGGCAGAGCGGAGAAGATCAGCCATAACAGCGGCGCGACCAGGATCCCCAGCAAAAACAGGCCTTTTTCGCCGCGCCCTTCGCTGCCCCGCTCCAGCAAGCTGGCGAGCAAGCCGCTGATGCCGGCGATACGCCCGTTCAACATCACGAACAGACCGGCGCCCAGGCCGATCAGCGCGCCGCCGGCCAATGAAGACCAGGGCGTGAAATGTGCCCAATCAATGATCATGTCGACTCTTGGCGCAAAACAGTTGATACAGGGTGGAAATTACCGCCAGCGCCTCGGGGCTGCTGATCCGGTAGTAAATCTGCTTGCCATCGCGGCGGGTTTCCACCAGGCCTTCCCGGCGCAACACGCCCAGCTGCTGGGACAGCGTCGGCTGCTGGATGCCCAGCAACGCTTCCAGCTCACTCACGTTGCGCTCGCCCTGTGACAGCTGACAGAGCAGCAGCAAACGATCGGGATTGGCCAACGCCTTGAGCAACTGCCCGGCGCTGTCGGCATTGGCGCGCAGTTTCTGGATGTCCAGGGGAAGAGGATGTGTGTCCATTAAGGGTTTCGTTCACTTAAGATGCAGACAATATATTCTTATATATATTATCTTTCAAGAAACAAATGCGCTCTGCGGAAACAACAACGCCGGGCCTTAATCACTCAGGTCCCGGCGTTGTTGCACCCTGGCTATTTCAGCGCTACGGCTACGGATCGCCGTGCACGGTCTCCAGCGCATGCGCCAGGCTTGCCCGCGACAATTCGCCGAGATGGCTGCCCACCTGGCGACCCTCGGCGTCATAGAACAGCGTGGTAGGCAACGCCCGCGAGCCTACGTGCTGGCCGAGACGCCCACCTTGGTCGAGCAGCACATTGCGCAGGCCCAGCTCGGTGGTTTCCATAAAGCGGTTGACCTCCCCCTGTCCTTCGCCCTGATTGACGAACAAAAACGTCACCTCACTGTGACGCGCCTGTGCTTCGGCCAGTACCGGCATTTCCCTGCGGCACGGCGGGCACCAGGTGGCCCACAGGTTGATGATCAAACGCTTGCCCTGGTAGTCGCTCAACGCAACCGGCGCGCCCTGGCTGTCGTATAGCGCCATCTCCGGCAGCCGCGTGCCCTGTTCCAGAGACTGCCAGACGAAATGACTCCCTCCCCAACTCAGCACACCCACCAGCAAGGCCACGCCAAGCGGCCTGCGCAACTCCCGGTTGCGCCACGCCTGCCAGAGACCCAGCGCCAGCCCGGCCAGCACCCCGGGCCAGGCCATGAAGCCACCGTCACGGATATCCAGCACGCGCCACAGCTCGTCCTGGTAGTACTCCAAATAGCGGACGACAAACGCCAGCCGCGCGATCAGCACGGCAAACAGCAGCAAACGAAACAGGTTAGGTTCAGGATTGCGCCCAGCGCGCCGACCGATCCACCAGCCGGTGAAGATTGCCAGCAACAAACTGCCAAACAGCAACACATGGGACACTGCCAAGGCCAGCGGCCCAACATTCAAGGTCAACATTTATACTCCGAACTAGACACGTCCACGGGCACCGCCCAGTTATGGCCGCGGAGAATGTACCCTTAAAACCCGAAGGTCGCGGTAAATCGGCCCTCCAGAGACAGTTGCCCACGATCCTCACCCCCTACATTCACGACGAATAACCACAAAATCGCTCGCCGACCTTTCAGTCATCGCCAGTTGTGGGCACAATCCGCGTCCTCTAATGGGAGGGGGACAATTGCCCCCTTCTGCCGGCTGAATTGGCACGGATTTCAAGATGATCAAGACACCTTATTACCTGATCGACAAACAGAAGCTGCTGGTCAATCTTGAGAAGATTGCCTACGTACGCGAGCAGTCCGGGGCCAAGGCCCTGCTGGCGCTCAAGTGCTTTGCCACCTGGTCGGTCTTCGACCTGATGCAGCAGTACATGGACGGCACAACCTCGTCGTCGCTGTACGAGCTCAAGCTGGGCCGCCAGAAGTTCGCCGGCGAAACCCACGCCTACAGCGTGGCCTGGGCCGATGACGAAATCGACGAGATGCTGGGCAACTCCGACAAGGTCATCTTCAACTCCATTGGCCAGCTGCAGCGCTTCGCCGAAGCTTCCAGCGGTGCGGTGCGCGGCTTGCGCGTCAACCCGCAGGTGAGCAGCTCCGACTACTTGCTGGCCGACCCAGCGCGTCCGTTCAGCCGTCTGGGAGAATGGGACCCGGTGAAGATCGAAGGCGTCATCGAGCAGATTTCCGGCTTCATGTTCCACAACAATTGCGAGAACGGCAGCTTTGAGCTGTTCGATCAGATGCTCACCACCATTGAGGAGCGCTTCGGCCATCTGCTGCACCAGGTGCAATGGGTCAGCCTGGGTGGCGGCATCCATTTCACTGGCGAAGGCTACCCGCTGGACGCCTTCTGCGCGCGCCTGAAAGCCTTCTCGGAACGTTACGGCGTGCAGGTCTACCTGGAGCCAGGCGAAGCGGCGATCACCCAGAGCGCATCCCTGGAAGTGACCGTGCTCGATACCCTGTACAACGGCAAGAATCTGGCGGTGGTGGACAGCTCCATCGAAGCACACATGCTCGATCTGCTGATCTACCGTCAGGATGCCAAGATGGAACCCTGCGAGGGCGAGCACACTTATATGGTGTGCGGAAAGTCCTGTCTTGCGGGTGACATCTTCGGCGAGTACCAATTCGATCGTCCGCTGACCATCGGCGATCGGCTGTCGTTCATCGACGCGGCGGGTTACACCATGGTCAAGAAAAACTGGTTCAACGGACTCAAGATGCCGGCCATCGCCGTGCGTCAACTCGATGGCGACGTCGAGTTGGTTCGCGAGTTTGGTTTCGACGACTATCTGTCCAGCCTCTCCTGAGGCGGCAGTGAGGGAGATAAATGAAGAGAAACGTTCTGATCATCGGTGCAGGAGGTGTGGCCAAGGTTGTGGCCCATAAGTGTGCGCAACACAATGATGAACTCGGCCAGATCGCCATTGCCTCACGCAGTGTCGACAAATGCCAGGCCATCATCGAAAGCGTCAAGGCCAAGGAGAGCCTCAAGGTTCCAGCTGAAATCAAGGCCTACGCCTTGAACGCGCTGGATATCGAAGCGACCAAGTCGCTGATCCGCGAAACCGATTCACAGATCGTCATCAACGTCGGTTCGGCATTCCTCAACATGTCGGTGCTGCGCGCCTGCATGGAGACCGGAGCGGCGTATCTCGACACCGCCATTCACGAAGAGCCGGGCAAGATCTGCGAGACCCCGCCGTGGTATGGCAACTACGAATGGAACCACCTGGCCGAGTGCCAGGAAAAAGGCGTCACGGCGATTCTCGGCGCCGGCTTCGATCCGGGTGTGGTCAATGCCTGGGCAGCGTTGGCGGCCGAGCGGCACTTCGACCAGATCGACTCGATCGACATCCTCGACGTCAATGCAGGTTCCCACGGCAAGTACTTCGCCACCAACTTCGACCCGGAAATCAACTTCCGCGAGTTTACCGGCCAAGTGTGGAGCTGGCAGAACAGTCAATGGACCAGTAACACGATGTTTGAGGTTAAGCGCACCGACGACCTGCCGGTTGTGGGCAAGCAGAACCTGTACCTCACCGGGCATGACGAGGTGCATTCGCTGTCGAAAAACCTCAACGTGCCGAACATCCGCTTCTGGATGAGCTTCGGTGAGCACTACATCAATGTGTTCACCGTGCTGAAGAACCTCGGCCTGCTGTCGGAGCAGCCGGTGAAAACCGCGGAAGGCCTGGAAGTCGTCCCGCTCAAAGTGGTCAAGGCCGTGCTACCTGATCCCGCCTCGCTGGCACCGGGTTACACCGGAAAGACCTGCATTGGCGATTTGATCAAGGGCACCAGGGACGGCCAAGAACGCGAACTGTTGATCTACAACGTCGCCGACCACGAGGACGCCTACGCCGAGACGGACAGCCAGGGCATTTCCTACACCGCCGGCGTTCCACCGGTGGCCGCCGCGCGCCTGATCGTCAGCGGCGAATGGGATGCCAAGCGCATGGTCAACGTCGAGGAACTGCCTGCCGCGCCGTTCCTCACCTTGCTTGACCAGATGGGCCTGCCCACCCGCATCAAGGACGCCAACGGCGACCGACCCTGGGATCAGTTGGCCTGACCCACACACCGCCCGCCTTCTTGGCGGGCGGTGTGCTTTTGGCTCTCTTAATACTCTCGTCCTGCGCGTGCAGGATGGCGTGAGCGCAGCGATGTTGTGTTGACAATGAGCCAATTCAGCCAGCGTCTATGCAGTGCTACCATGCGCACCCGGTCCGCTTTGCTACCTTCCCCGCCTCCGCGCGCCCAACTCGTATACCGCACGCTCGTGCAAGGCTTGATACATGTCTGATACTCCTTCGACAGTTATGGGCGCAGAGACTTTATTACCATCGCCCTGGCGCTGACTGCCGCCACGATTGGCGCCTCGCTGATCAGCCCGTTGTTTCCCCTCTACCAAAACGCCTGGCAACTGCCGACCAGCGGCATTACTGCCATTTTCGTGTACTACATGGTGGGGGCGATTGTCGCGTTTCTATTTCTGGGGCGTTTGGTTGGCTACATGGGGCCGGCCCGGGTGCTGAAAATTGCCCTAGTGGTCATGTTGCTGGGTTTGAGCCTCTGCGCGGTGGCGCAGAGCGAGTGGGTCCTGGGCATTGGCCGTTTCATTTCCGGCGTCGCCTCGGGAATGGCCAGCACCTCGGCAACCATTGCGCTGATCAAATATGCGCCGCAGGCGTGGAGCAAGCAGGCTCCGGTGGTCGCCACCACCACGACCATGGCCGGCTTCGGCATGGGACCCATCGTCTGCGGCGCTCTGGCGCAATGGCTACCGTGGCCATTACGCCTGCCGTATATCGTGGTGTTCATCGCGGTGCTGGCCTGCCTGATCGCCTTGATGCGCATCCGGCTGCCTGTCAGGGAAACATTGACTGGTCAGCTGTCCTTCATGCCTGGCTTCGCCCTGCCGGAGCGAGCGCGCCTGACGCGATTTTTGCTGGCGTCGATGGGCGTCTTCTGTGCCTCGGCGCTGTTCAGCCTGCTCGCTTCCCTCGCACCGAGCATGCTGGACGAAATGCTGCCGTGGCACGGCCCCGTGATCAGCGGTCTGTCCATTGGCGTGATCTTGATGATTTCCGCCAGCATTCAGATTCCGGCCTCACGCCTGGCTCTGCACTCGTCCGCCCGCCTCGGCTTTGCGCTGATGGGACTGGGTCTGGCGATGCTTGGCGTGTCGCTGTACAGCCACTCATTTGCGATCTTCCTAGCGGCGGTGATCACCATCGGCCTGGGCCATGGCATTTCATTCATGGCCGGGCTAACCGTGGTCGCCCACTCCTCAACGGAAGCGGAGCGCGGTCGGATGATCGCCTCGTTCTACACCATCGGCTATTTGGGTACCATCCTGCCGACCCTGGCCGTGGGTTGGGCAGCGGATCATCTGGGTGTGCTGACCGCCAGCCTGGCGTATTGCGTGCTGGGGGTGCTGCTCATCGGCGGGCTGTTGGTGATGGCGTTTCGCGAGTTTCGCAAAGTTTGACGATGCCGGCGCGGGGGGGGGGAAATCGCTGCGCTCACGTCATCCTGCGTGTCTCGCGCAGGATGAAGCTAGGAAGGTGGAGAGTTATGCCCCTCGCACCTGCGGATTTACGCGGTAACGTGGCGTACCACCCAGCAGTGCCTTTTCCAGGTTATCCAGGGGCAATCCGACGCGCAGCGCTGATCAGCAACGCGAAGCCCAGGTCGGCGGTGGTCTCGGTCAGCACGTCCGGCGTATTGGTCAGCAGAATACCGCGCTCGTTGAGGTAATCCAGGTCGTAGTTGTCGTAGCCCACCGAAATCGTCGAGATCACTTCCAGGCGGCCTGCCTGGGCGAGCTGCGCCCTGCCCAGCGCGCGTCCCACACCCAGCAGGCCGTGGGCTTCAGGCAGCGCCGCAGCGTATTGGGCGTCGATATCGCCTTGAGGGTCGAGTTGCGTGACGTTGAAATTATCCTCAAGCCGCAGCACATATTCCGAATCCAACCTGCTGAATACAAAGACATTCTTTTTCATTCACAGTTACTCGAAAGATGTAAAGCGCTATCTACCGACACGGCGGGACGCTGCCCTCTGGCACTTGCCACGAGGGCGTGGCGTCCACTCCCACAGGTTTACCCCAGTGCTCTGACGCGCTCGTCAGTCGCGATCGACAGCAAACGCCGACCAGGCCTGACGGGTCGGCATGACTTCCAGTCGGTTGAAATTGATGTGATCCGGCAGGTTGGCCACGTAGAAGATCTGCTCGGCAATGTCTTCGGCTGCCAGCGGTGTGGTGTCCCCATACAGTCGATCCGAGGCTGCCTGGTCGCCCTTGGTGCGCACCAAGGTGAATTCGGTTTCGGCCATGCCCGGCGCAATGTCGGTAACCCGCACACCGGTGGCGATCAGGTCGCAGCGCAGGTTGTAACTGAATTGCTGCACGAAGGCCTTGGTGGCGCCATAGACGTGGCTACCCGGATAAGGCCATTGGCCCGCGGTGGAGCCGATATTGATGATGCTGGCCCCAGCGCCGGTTTTGATCAGCGTGGGTAGCAGCGCATGGGTCACGTTCACCAGGCCGGTAACGTTGGTGTCGATCATGGTGTGCCAGTCGGCCAGATCCACCTTTTGCGCTGGCATGGGCGCGAGGGCCAGGCCGGCATTGTTGATCAGCGCGTGAATCTGGCGAAAATCTTCGGGCAATTCAGCCACGACCTGCTGCACGGCGGCGGCATCGCGCACGTCCAGCGCGGCGATATGCACCGGCACCTGCTCGCGCAATTCATTCTGCAGTTCCTGCAGGCGCTCCACCCGACGTCCGCACAGCACCAGCGACCAGCCACCGGCCGCAAAACGCCGCGCCGCGGCGCGCCCGAAACCGGACGTAGCCCCGGTGATGAAAACGATCTTGCTCATTTGCCTACCTCGTGTTGCGAATTCACTGGAAGGAACTGCCCACGGCACTTCCGGTTGCGGCCAAGACAATATCCCAATCCCACCCGGTTTTGGCAGCGTGCTACCGAGATATCAGCCGATGCTGCTGCGCTTTTTTACCTGGAAAAGCGTTTCGCACCCGCCACACAGAGAATCACCGCCAGGGTTACGCCCAGCATGCCCAAGCTGACCCGTTCGTGAAGCAAGGTGGCGGCCAACGCCAGGCCGAAGAAGGGCTGCAGCAACTGCAGTTGCCCAACGGCCGCAATGCCACCCTGGGCCAGGCCGCGATACCAGAACACAAAGCCGATCAACATGCTGAACACCGACACGTACGCCAGGCTCATCCAGGCCGGCAAACTGACCTCGGCAAACGACACCGGCATCAACAACCCGGCCAGCAACGCCATGACCGGCAATGACAGCAACAGCGCCCAGGAGATTACCTGCCAGCCGCCCAGCGTCCTGGACAGTTGCGCACCTTCGGCATAGCCGAGACCGCACACGAGGATAGCCAGCAGCATAAGCACATCTCCCTTCAGCGATGCGCTAACGCCTTGGGACACAGCGAAGCCAACCACCAGAAGGCTGCCCATCATCGAGAAGAACCAGAATACGGGACGGGGGCGTTCACCGCCGCGCAGAACGCCAAACGCGGCCGTTGCCAGAGGCAGTAAGCCGAGAAAAACAATGGAGTGGGCCGACGTCACGTACTGCAGAGCCAAGGCCGTTAGCAACGGAAAGCCGACGACAACGCCCATCGCAACAATGGCCAAGGACAGCAACTGATGTCGAGCAGGACGCTGCTCCTTGAAAAACAACACAAGCCCCAGGGCCAGAACGCCGGCAATGGTCGCGCGGGCGCCCGTCAGGAAAACGGGATCCAACTCCAGCACCGCCACTCGCGTCGCAGGCAGCGAGCCGCTGAAGATAAGCATGCCAATGAATCCATTGATCCATCCGCGGGTATTCGTGTCGCTCATCTGTTTTTGCACGGTCGTTGTCCGTTCAGAGGGCATGCTGATTGCCGATTACTGCACGGACAACCGAACCGGTCAATCAGGGCGTTTCAGGTTGTATGAAACGCAGCAGCGATTGGTAATGCTCATGACCGACGGGCGCAAACCCCGTCGCGTACTGGGATGCAAAAAAATCCGCGAGAAGTGAGCCCTGCACATAACCCACCCCGGAAGACGTACGGGTCGTAGTGAATCGGCGCGGAACGCCAGAGTACGCGCAGGGTGCTCTGGTCGATGAGGTCCCGTGCCAGGTAATCACCGGCACTCTCACTGACCACAAACGCAGCATCCACGCGCTTGTCCAGCATGGCATCCAGCGAGTTGGGGTGAGAGCCGGTATGCACTTGGGCAGCAAAGAAGCGTTCCAGAGGGGCGCCAAAGTTCCAGAAAGATGTTCGAAAATCTTTGAATCTTTCGAGAACGGATGGGTCAGAACTGCTTCACCTGCCAATAGGCAGGCCAAGGATCGGCTCATGAAGGTGCAATGGAGGCCTAGGCCTTTCAGGCTTCATGGCCGTGTTGTCTTAAAAAAACATCACGAGGCCATCATGGAAAATTTGCGCAAACAAGGTAATTTCGCTTTATTCAAGCTGAAGTTCAAACAACAAGGCTGGCGTCAAACCAGCCATTTGTTGATGATCAAAGTCATCAAGCTCATCGGCCTGTTCAAGCTCCTGCGCGGCATGCTCCTGCTCAAGGTCAACCCGTCCCACCTTGAGTGCCCCTCCGATTACACCTGCCAGTTTCTCAACAAGGCCCAATTGCGCCACTACGCGCAAGATCCCGAGAACCAAATCGAAGCCGATTTTCTCAACGAAGCCCTGAATAAGGGCGATCGTTGCTACGCCATTCTCGACGGCGACAAGCTGGCCGCCTATAGCTGGTATTCACACCAACAGACCCGGATTGATCCCGCGGATCTCCTGATCGATTTCAATCCGCGCTACGTCTACATGTACAAGGGGCTGACCAAGCCTGAGTATCGGGGCAAGCGTTTGTATGTAATTGGCATGAACCGCGCATTGCATTGGTATCAGCAGCGAGGTTCGCTCGGAATGATTTGCTACGTCGAGTCGACCAATTTCGAATCGCTCAAAGCTTGCATGCGCCTGGGCTGCCAGATTTTCGGCTCGATTTATCTGCTGCGTTTTTTGGGCCGTTATCTGTTGCTGGCGACACCCTCTTGCCGACAGTTTGGCTTTCGGCTGCAGGAAATCGCGCACTTTGCTATCGACTGGGCGCGTGCGACGCCAAAGTACTCTCCCCAGGGTTACCCAATATCCACCGGCAAGAGCGCTACTGCAGCAGACTGTACAGGCTGATGCACTATTGAAACGGAGATAAACCGCGCTGCATAAAAGTGGCATTGCAGCGTGAACAGCGGGCACTACGTCGCCTTGCACAGCCGCCTGTGCCTGCGCCTCAACACTCTCAGGGAGCCGGGCTGGGCTGTTCTACATGGATACGCTCGATCCCGGCCAGCAGCTCATCACTCAGTTGCAGTTGAGCGCTGGCCAGGTTGCTCTCTAGCTGTTCAAGGGTGGTGGCGCCGATGATGTTACTGGTCAGAAACGGGCGGCTGCTGACATAGGCCAGCGCCATCTGGGCTGGGTCGATTCCATGAGTGTTGGCCAGTGTCACATAAGCGCTCGCGGCACGGCGTGCCTGCGGATTGTTGTAGCGCTGGAAGCGCGCGTACAGCGTCAAGCGGCCCTGGGGCGGCTGAGCGCCATTCTCGTACTTGCCGGACAAGAGCCCAAACGCCAGCGGTGAATAGGCCAGCAGCCCCACCTGTTCGCGAACAGCGATTTCCGCTAGGCCGACCTCAAAGCTGCGGTTGAGCAGGTTGTAGGGGTTCTGGATCGACACCACACGAGGCCAGCCCCGCGTCTCGGACAGGTGCAGGAAACGCTGCACACCCCAAGGCGTCTCGTTGGACAGGCCTATGTGGCGGACCTTGCCGCTCTTCACCAGTTCATCGAGCACTTCAAGCGTGTCTTCGATGGGCGTGAAATGCGTGTCGGGATCGTGCTGGTAGCCCAACTGGCCGAAGAAGTTGGTATTCCGGTCCGGCCAGTGCAACTGATAAAGGTCGAGGTAGTCGGTTTGCAAACGACGCAGGCTGTCGTCAACGGCCTGGGTGAGGTTGGCGCGATCGAAATGGTTGTGACCGCCTCGGATGTGGCTGATGCCATTGCCTGGCGCAGCCGCCTTGCTGGCGATGATCCAGTCGGCCCGCCCGCCATGGCGCTTGAAATAGTGGCCGATGATGCTTTCCGTAGCACCATAGGTTTGTGCGTTCGGCGGCACTGGGTACATCTCGGCGGTGTCGATGAAATTGATGCCCGCTGCCTGGGCGCGGCGGATTTGCTCGAATGCCTCAGCTTCGGTGTTCTGCTCACCCCAGGTCATACTGCCCAGCGCCAGCGCGCTGACATTGAGATCGGTTTTGCCAAGTGGTCGGTAACGCATCGAATCCTCCTGTATTGAAGAAAAATGAATGCCGCGCATGACGCGGTCCCGCGGGCGCCAAGCGCGGACAGCAATTGCCCATCCTCTCTGCTAGCGTCAACGGTGCGCAAGCAAGCGCGCCCCCTTCTCTCGCAAAGGTACAGGCCATGAGATACACCCTACTGGATAACCTGCGAAACGAGATCATTCTGCTGGCCCGAATTCTGCTGATGATTCTGTTCATCATGTCTGGCTGGAGCAAACTGTTCGGTTTTGGAGGAACCGTGGCGTATCTGGAATCGCTGGGTACGCCTGTACCCATGCTTGCCGCCGCGATTGCTGTACTCATGGAATTCTTCGTCGCCATTGCGATCATCCTGGGCTTTTATACCCGGCCGCTGGCCTTTCTCTTCGCTTTGTTCGTCCTCGGCACTGCGTTGATCGGGCATGACTTTTGGAACATGGCCGACCCTGAGCGAGCCGCCAACATGACGCAGTTTTTCAAGAACATCAGCATCATGGGCGGCTTGCTATTGCTGGGCGTGACCGGTGCGGGAAAATACTCGCTAGATGGCCGCTAGCTTGCTTGATAGTTGGTTAATACAAGGGTAACGCCAACACCTGTGAGCCTGCGGGCTGGCTATCAGCGTGGATTGGGTTGATCGTCCATTTCCGCCTTGTCAGGATCGAGATCCCCCAGGTCAGGATCAAGGCCAACATCGCTCTCCTCGGGAAGTTCTCCGTCATTGTCAGGCAGCTCATCGATGCCTGGCTCACGGTCTGGATTGACATCGGTCCGCCCCGGACTGAGCGGCCGGGGCGTGCCCGGAAACTCATTTTCTGTGTTGTCCGGGTTTTGCGCGTATACACCCTCTCGCCTGTTCATGCCTGCACCTCATCTGCTGAATACCCTTGGCTTTGGAGTCCGATTGACGGCATTCAATGTCTGGGGACTGCATATTTCCGCCCACCGGCATTCGAACGAACAAACGCACTTCATTTCCCCATTCAACTCCGATAAATGCTATCCCCACCGCGCCTTGGAATAATCCTTTAGAAAGCTTGGTATCCTTCCTCTCTTCAATTGCCATTGGGGGAGCCGTGTATTCACTAAAGCGCAAGGGCGATTACCGTCTGCAACTGACCCGCACATTGAAAAAACCAGGCCGCCATAACGTCGAGCTGTATTTGTTCACGCCTCACGAAAGCAACTTTTCCGCCTGGACTCTGGCCGAGGAACAGTTCTTCTTCAGCGCCCTGTCCCACCGCTTCGGCCTGCTGGGACTGCCAGCCAAAGACCGCCCCAGCAAGGCCAACACAACGTTTTCGCTACTCTCGCCCCACTACGAAATCATGTATGGGTCCTGGCTCTTTCAATATCAGGCCTCGATGGACCGCCTTCGCCAACAATTGCTGGCCTCGGGCGTCACGGCAGAGTCGATCGGTCGCGCCCTGCGGCTTAGCCAGAACTTTGCGCAACGCCTGCGCAAGTCCGCTCCCCGGCAAACAAGTCAGCAACGCTATTTCCGTCAGATGGATATCTACTTTTCCTGGTATGCCGAACAGTTCATGCTGGAAAGTATGACTCTGGACGGCTTCGCCGAGCTGGAGGAAGAACTCAAGCAGGCGATGGGCGACTTCCTGCGCCAGGAGCACAAGCACCGCAAGGAGCGCGAGTACCTGAGTGATTTTCACGGCACACCGACCCGCGTCTGGAACCGCATGAGCCTGTATCACCGGCTGCTGGAGTATCCGGTACTGCTGCGCTCAACGATCACCGAGCTGGGCCCTGGCACACGCAAGCTGGTCAAGGCGGCGTCCACCACGTTGATCATGTCGCTGTTTACCTATTTTCTGTTCAACGCGCGGGACGCCAGCCAGAAGCTGTCGCTTACTCTGCTGCTGGGCATCGCACTGGTCTATGCCCTGCGCGACCTGCTGCGCGACGATATGATCACGGCGATCACACGCTGGCTGCGCAAAGGCAAGCCACGCTGGAAGATCCGCCTCCTCATGCCCTACACGAAAAAACTGCTGGCCCAGCAGCTGGTTTGGCTGGACTACCGCAAACTACCCGAACTGCCCCGGCAGGTGCTGGAACACTCCGTCAAATGGGCTACTAACGAAGAGCGACAAATCATTTGCTATCGCTCGGTACTCAACCTCGACAAGGCGGCGCTGGAGCAAGACGAGATCCAGGAGCGCCTGACACTGGACTGTGAACGGCTCTGCGAGATGATTCTGGCCAGCAAGCACCAGTTATTCGTGAGTGCGGACGAGGCCGATCCGTTTGCCTCCATCCAGGCGCACCCCATCGAAAAACAGCACGATTACAACCTCCTGCTGGTACACACGGAACCCGGCCAGTCCTTTCCTTCTGCACAGCGCTGGCGGGTGCGGCTGGGAGCCAACGGCATCGTGCAGTGCGAGAGCAAGAAGGTGCACTGGCCCGACCCACCGGAACGGCAGACGACACGCTGGCATCGGCGACTAATCGCCCCGTGGCGGCGAAGCTGAGCTATGCCTGCCGCCACGCCCGCTTGACCCGAATCAAGGCAAAGGCAAAAAACTGCGCACAGTATGGCCAGACACGAGTGCCCTGGAGTGTTTTGTCATGGCCAAGAAATTCCCGCTGAACCCTGTGCATCCCGAGCGGATCTGCTGGGGATGCGACCGCTATTGCTCAGCAGACGCATTGGGGTGCGGCAATGGCGCTGATCGCACCATGCACCCCATCGAGGTCTGGGGCGAAGACTGGCACGCCTTCGACGCCCTGAGTACGGACAACAGCCAGCCGCAGGCAAGCAAGCCACCGGCCGCCTGAGCGCTGCGCACCCGGGTCATGAGAAGCAGCCCTCGACTACGCTTCGAAATGACCAATCCAGCAGGTGCCTGCCATGGAGTTCAAGGACTATTACGCAACGCTCGGCGTGGAGCCCTCGGCCGATGACAAGGCGATCAAGACCGCCTACCGACGCCTGGCGCGTCAGTACCATCCGGACGTCAACAAGGAGGCCGACGCGGAAGATCGCTTCAAGGAGGTGGTCGAGGCCTATGAGGTGCTGAAGAGCCCGGAGAAACGCGCCGAGTACGATCAGATCCGCCAATACGGCCACGCCGGGCAAACCTTCAACGCACCACCCGGCTGGCAACCCTCGGGCGGGTTTTCCGCACAGCACGAGCAGTTCGAGGGCGACTTCTCCGAGTTTTTCGAATCGATTTTCGGCGCTCAACGGGGCGGCCGCCAGCAGCACCGGGCGGCGCGCCGCGGTCGCGACATCGAGCTTGAGCTGCCGGTGTTCCTGGAAGAAATCCTCGGTAAAACCAGCAAGCCAATCGAGTATCTGCTACCCAGCTACGACGAGCATGGCCAGCGCCAGCCCGATCAGCGCAAGAGCCTCAACGTGAAGATTCCCCCCGGTATCACTGATGGCGAGCGCATTCGCCTCAAGGGACAAGGCGGTCTGGGCAGTGGCGGTGCGCCGAATGGCGATCTGTACCTGTTCATCCGTCTGGTGCCGCACCCGCTGTTCGACGTAGAGGGCCATGATCTGCTGATCACGGTGCCCCTGGCGCCCTGGGAAGCGGCGCTGGGTGCGCGGGTCGAAGTGCCGACACTGACCGGGCGCATTCACCTGAATATTCCGGCCGACAGCCAGAGCGGTCAGCGCTTGCGCATCAAGGGCAAGGGGTTGCCGAGCAAGCAAGGCACGGGCGATCTGTATGCGGTACTGAAAGTGGTAATGCCACCGCGCAGCACGGAACAGGCGCGTAATTTGTGGACTCAGCTGGGCGACGCCGCAGACTTCGACCCGCGCAGCCGATGGAGTAAATGACATGGCAACTTCCCTGCTCCTGCAACTGACCCTGGAAGAATGCTGCCAGCGGCTCGAGTTGCCCGAAGACATCCTGATCGAAATCGTCGAATACGGCATCGTTGAACCGGACGGCAAGACCCCCGCCGAATGGCGCTTCGATACGGCTGCGCTGAGCCGCTTGCGCCAGGCCCGCCGTCTGCAACGGGAGCTGGAGCTCGACTGGGCAGCCGTGGCAGTTACGCTGGACCTACTGGGCGAAGTGGAGCGGCTGCGGACCGAGAACGACAGCCTGAAACGCCGTTTGCTGCGCTTTCTGGAACTCTAGCCCGTACCCGTGCGATGCCGTGTGGCGCTACGCTTAAAGCCGCCGCGCACCCGCCAGCGAACCCAGGTCTCAATCGGCAGGACCGACCTGCACACGTTGCCCGTGATGATTTGGCACCCTCTTAGCCGGGTCGCTGTACGTCGCCGTCTTACCATCAGGTTCGCTGCACAACGTGAGAAGGGCTCTTCACTTCTCGCCTCCTCGCCCGACGCCTGCATCGAAGGTCTTCGAGCGAACTGAACGCGCAATCCTTGCGCCTACATATGAGAATCCATATATTCCCCAAGCCATATCTTTAGCCGACTACCAACCTACTGCGGCCGAGGACAGCATGCACATGACTCCAACCACAGTTTTCAAATGCCTGGCCGATGAAACCCGGGCACGCATGACATTGCTGATCGCTCGCGAAAGCGAGCTGTGCGTCTGCGAGCTGACCACCGCACTCCAAGAAAGCCAGCCGAAGATTTCGCGCCACCTGGCGCAGCTGCGCAACTGCGGCGTACTGGAAGATCGTCGCCACGGCCAGTGGGTGTATTACCGCTTGCATCCAAACCTGCCGGACTGGGTACACGAGATGATCAACGCCACTCTCGCGGCCAATAAAAACTGGCTCCGGCCGAATACCGAGCGCCTGGAAGGCATGCGTGAGCGCCCCGAGCGTGCCACGGCCTGCAGCTGATTGCCTCCGGCAAAGCGGGCTGACGTGTTGCACAAGAAATCGGCGACAAAACTGTCCAATCGAGTCGATCAACCATTCTGTTTTTGAGGGGACCCCGGAATGACCATCAAAGTAGGCATCAACGGTTTCGGCCGCATCGGACGTCTGGCGCTGCGCGCCGCCTGGGGCTGGCCTGAACTGGAATTCGTGCAGATCAACGACCCGGCCGGCGACGCGGCGACCCACGCGCACCTGCTGAATTTCGATTCGGTGCATGGTCGCTGGCAGCATGAAGCCGGCAGCGAGGGCGACGCTCTGCTCATCGACGGCCAGCGCATCCGGGTGACCGCCAACAAGGCTATCGCCGACACTGACTGGTCGGGCTGCGACCTGGTGATCGAGGCCAGTGGCAAGATGAAAACCGTCGCCGTGCTGCAGGGCTATCTGGACCAGGGCGTCAAGCGCGTAGTGGTCAGCGCGCCGGTCAAGGAAGCGGGCGCACTCAACGTGGTGGTGGGCGTCAACGACTCGCTGTTCGATCCGGCCCAGTACCGCATCGTCACGGCTGCGTCTTGCACCACCAATTGCCTCGCGCCGGTAGTCAAGGTGATCCATGAGAGCCTCGGCATCCGCCACGGCTCGATCACCACCATCCACGACTTGACCAATACCCAGAGCCTCCTCGACCAGCCACACAAGGACCTGCGCCGCGCCCGTGCTTCGCTGATGAGCCTGATTCCTACCACCACCGGTTCGGCCACGGCGATTGCCGAGATTTTCCCCGAGCTGCGCGGCAAGTTGAACGGTCATGCGGTGCGCGTACCACTGGCCAACGCCTCGCTGACCGACTGCGTGTTCGAAGTGGAGCGCGCCACCACGGTCAACGAGGTCAATCAGCTGCTCAAAAGCGCCGCGGACGGCGAGCTGCAGGGCATTCTTGGCTACGAAGAACGCCCGCTGGTCTCCATCGACTACCGCACCGACCCGCGCTCGTCGATCATCGACGCGCTGTCCACGCTGGTGGTCAACGGCACGCAGGTGAAGATCTACGCCTGGTACGACAACGAATGGGCCTATGCCAACCGCACCATGGAGCTTGCCAAGCTGGTCGGCGGCGCCGGCTGATCGGCAGGACAGCACTCCCGGCACCCCAGGTGCAGCGAATCACCCAGACTCCTTGACTCAGGCTCTTCCATGCATGCCCTCGCCCGCCTTTCGCCAGAAATTCGCCAATACCTACTGATCACTGGCAACTACTGGGCTTTCACCCTCACCGATGGTGCGTTGCGCATGCTCGTGGTGTTGCATTTCCATGCGCTTGGCTACAGCCCGCTGCAGATCGCGGCGCTGTTTCTGTTCTATGAGTTTTTTGGGGTGGTTACCAACCTGATTGGCGGTTGGTTGGGCGCGCGCCTGGGCTTGAATCGCACCATGAACATTGGCCTCGGCCTGCAAGTCGCTGCCCTGTTGATGCTCAGCGTGCCGGATGCCCTGCTCAGCGTGCCCTGGGTCATGGCGGCGCAGGCGCTGTCCGGCATCGCCAAGGACCTCAACAAGATGAGCGCCAAAAGCTCGATCAAGCTGCTGGTACCTGGCAACCAACAAGCCCGGCTGTACCAGTGGGTGGCGATCCTTACCGGCTCGAAGAATGCGCTCAAGGGCGTCGGTTTCTTTCTGGGTGGCGCGCTGCTGGCCTTGCTTGGCTTTACTGGCGCGGTGCTGGCCATGGCGACTGTGCTGGCGCTGGTCTGGGTAGCCAGCCTGGCGCTGCTTAAAAAGGATCTTGGCAAGGCCAACAGCACGCCCAAGTTCCGTGACCTGCTGTCCAAGAGTCGAGCCATCAACCAGCTGTCCGCCGCGCGCCTGTTCCTGTTCGGTGCGCGGGATGTCTGGTTCGTGGTAGCCCTGCCAGTGTTTCTGACCAGCAGCTTCGGCTGGGATCACTGGCGGGTGGGCGGCTTTCTGGCGCTGTGGGTGATGGGCTACGGCCTCGTTCAGTCGCTTGCCCCCCACGTCACCGGCAAGCGCCGTGGTCAGGTGCCGGATGGCGGTGCCGCGTGTGTCTGGGCACTGCTGCTGGCCGGACTGCCAGCGGCAATCGCCTTGGGCCTGGACAGCGACCTGTCCGTGCAAACGGTGCTGATCGGCGGCCTGCTGCTGTTCGGCGCACTGTTTGCCATCAACTCCTCATTGCACAGCTTCCTGATCGTCAGCTATGCCAAGGAGGATGGTGTGTCGCTGGACGTTGGCTTCTACTACATGTCCAACGCGCTGGGTCGCTTGATCGGCACCCTGCTGTCCGGCTGGGTCTTTCAGGCGTATGGTTTGCAAGCCTGCCTGTGGGTGTCCAGCGGCTTCGTGCTCCTGGCCGCACTGATCTCCGTCAGCCTGCCCCGCCATGCCGCTGTGCAGGCCTGAACCCTTTTTTTGCTTCGGAGGATCTCATGCCCCGCTCTGACCGCCCGCGCTTTCGCGTCAACGCCGACCGGCAATCGGCGAGCCGCCGAGTGCGCTATGTCGAAACCAATCAACCCGATGAAGGCGAATGCACGATCTGCATCTTGGATGAGCTGGCGGAAGCGGCCGAACACGCCGCTGCATCGCCTAATACTGCTGAGAAGAAATCAGGAGAAGCGTGAGCGCTTCAAGACGCTTGCGGGGTTCAACTGCGCTCCAGCGCCAACACCAAGTCATGAAACGCTTCGCGGTTGGACTCGTTCAAGCCCATGAGGATTCGGTGAGCCTCAAGCACCCGGGCTTTTACTTCAGGCTCGGACACATCCTGCGAGGGGAGATCCGTGAGATTTTCCGGCGTCACGCTTGGCTGATCGACGATATTGAAGACCTGATCAAAGCCCATGGAGTGCAGCAGCCGGGTTATATCCGGCTGGTCTGTCACCAATGTCGGTAACAGACCGACCTTTTGCCGCGACAGAATAGACAGCTTGGCCAACAGGCCCAGCGTGGTGCTGTCGATGCTGCGGGTCTCGATCAGGTCGATGACGATGGAGGTGAAGTTCGCCGAGGCGAAGATTTTTTCAATGGTTGCGTCCAGCGCAGAGCAGAGAGTCAGGCGAACCTCGCCGACGAATTTCAGCACGAAGATGCCATCCTGCTCGGCAAACTGAATTTTGCCGTTACTCATGCAAGGTTCCTGCTCAACACCAGCAAAGCGATATCGTCCGGCATATCACCCAACTGATCCAATCCCAATATCTGGCGCAGCCCTTCAAGGCCGCCACCGGCCGTGCTGATCAATGCAGGCAGCGCGGCTTCTTTAGCTTTGAGTGTGTCACCCGGCAAAAGATCGAGGATGCCGTCGGACAGCAAGGTCAGGCTGAACGACTTTGGCAGCTCCAGCTCCAGGTTTTCGTAGGTGGCGTCCTCAAACAAGCCCACCGGTAGCCCACGCCCTTCCAGGTACTCGGCACCGCTCTCGGTGTACAGCACGGGCAAGGGCAGATGCCCACCGATGCTGTAGGTAAGCCGGTCGGTGACCAGATCGATCACCCCGCCGAGCATGGTCACGTGCTTGCCCAGCTTGAGATTGATCAATCCACGGTTGATATGCCCCAGTACATCCGAGGGTTTGAACTCTGGCAACACCCCGCCGCGCCGCGATTCGTACAACAGCCGAGTGGTCATGAACTTGAGCAGCACCGTCACGAAGGCCGATGACGCGCCATGGCCGGAAACGTCCGCCAGGTAGAACGCGATGCGGCGATCATCGAGGCGAAAGTAGTCGACGAAGTCGCCGGACAGGTACAGCGACGGAATAATCTGGTGAGCAAAATTCAGCCCGTCGGCAAGCCAGGGAGTTTCCGGCAGCATGTTCATCTGCACCTGGCGGCCGGCGTTCTGATCTTCCTGAAGCAGGTGAAGACTGGCCTGCAGTTCGCGATTGGTAGCCTCCAGTGTTTCACGGTAACGGCGGTTTTCCAGGCGCAGGCGGGCGCGATCCAGCGCGCGACGTACCGAGTGCTCGAGCACAGCGAGGTCTTCAAGGGGCTTGATCAGGTAATCAGCTGCGCCCAAACGCAGGGCTTCCACTACGTCGCCCATGACGCCGGCGCCGGACACCACGATGACTGGTGCTGGGTTTTCCAGCTCGCCGATGCGACGAATCAGCTCCAGTCCGTCCACTTGCGGCATTCGCAAATCGCAAATGACCAGGTCCGGTTGCTCCCGCTCGAACATTTCCAGGCCCTGAACGCCATTGCTCGCTTGCTCGACGGCAAAGCCGCTGTCTTCAAGATAGGCTGCCAGGCTGGTGCGCACAGCTTCGTCGTCGTCAATGATCAGCAGTGTGGCGCTGGGATTATGCATGGGATTTCCAGGCAAACGACGCCGGGTGCAGTGGACGTGGTAACCGGCCATCGGCACGGCGGGATGTAGGGACTTTCTTCACGGCGCAGACGGTACTCCCATCCGCTGAGCGATTCAAGCTGTGGGCCCGGGGCCCATGATCTACTGAGACGAGTCTTGCTCCCAGGGTGGCGAGACGGCTTCAGAAATCGTCTTCGACCAAGCCATCCTTTACTTTGAATTCGCGATTTTGCAGATAGATGTTGCGAATGAACACGTATTTGTCTCCTTGGATCAGCTTTTCCGCTGATAGCAGACTAGCTCGCGTGTCGAGGGCATCCACACCCAACGTGGTATTGCGGGTCGGCACATGATCCATATAGGGATAGACGTTCAAGTACGCATCCGGCACGCGGGAAAAGGCGTCGCGCACGGTGCTTGGGCCAAGGAAGGGCAAGACCAGATAAGGACCGCTATCAAGTCCCCAGGCGCCCAGCGTCTGGCCAAAGTCTTCGTCGTTGCGCTGCAGGCCCATCTTGCTGGCGACGTCAAAAAACCCCAGCAGTCCGAAGGTCGAGTTGAACAAGATGCGGCTGGTATCGATGCCCGCATCGCGGAATTTGCCCTGCAGCAGATTGTTGGTCAGGGTGCGCACATCGCCCACATTGCTGAAGACGTTGTGGATGCCATCTTCCAGAAACTGGGGAGTGACGGCTCGGTAGCCTTCGGCCAGTGGCTTGAGCGCATAGGTGTCTACCTTGTCGTTGAAGGCAAACATCGTGCGGTTGAAGCCCTCCCACGGGTCTTCATCGGTGGCTGCCAAGACGCTGACAGGCACCAGCACCAGACTCAGCATGAATCCCACGCGACCTGCCCATCCTCGCCCCCAGTTGCCCGCAACCATTGCAGCACCTCATTGTTAGACGTAGTGTGGCGACCGCCCTGGACAAAGCCTCTGGGCTCAATCTGCCGCAATAAAAAAGACGCCGCGCAGTATACGGGCCAGCCTTACCAAGAGACAGACTTGAACATGCTTAGACAACCTGCATCCACCTTGTTGCATAGCGCTCGTATCCCCGTGCGCTGGGGCGACATGGATAGTTACGGCCACGTCAACAACACCTGCTACATCCAGTACCTGGAAGAGGCGCGCATCGCCTGGTTCGCCCAGATAGGCCTCGACATCGACCGAGGCAGCCAAGGTCCGGTCGTGTTGCAAGTTCAGCACACATACTTGAAGCCGGTGGTTCATCCGGCCACCGTGGTGATCGAACTCTATGCGGGCCAACTGGGCCGCAGCAGCGCCGTTCTCGAGCATCGACTGACAACCCTGGAAGATCCGAGCGCCGTGTATGGAGAAGGCTTTTGCAAGCTGGTCTGGATCGACCATGCCGAAAACCGCGCAGTTCCTCTGCCTGAGCGGCTGCGTGCCTTGATGAATCCCTCGGCCTGAATGCAACGTTTCCGGCACCGTATCGAGCAAACCCCGGCATCCTGCCTTATCTTTACAGGCAACGTGACGGCAAGGCCGTCACGGGCTGAGCCTTTGCTATTGGACCGGGAGTATCTTCATGCCTGCACAAGACCTACGGCTGCAACTGGAAGAACTGCGCAACCAACTGGAGCAGCAACCGCCGCTCAGCGACGAAGAACGCACGTCGATACTGACCGTCATTGCCCAGATCGAAGCCCAGCTCGTCAACCAAACCCCTCCCGCCTCTGGCGAAACCCTGGTCGATGGCGTCAACCTGGCCGTGGAGCGCTTTGAGGTCAGCCACCCAACCCTGGCCGGCACGCTACGCAACATCATGCAGAGCCTGGTAAGCATGGGGATCTGAGCGGCTGCGGCGACGTCGCATCGCACTAGCGTGTGGGAGACGCCGCGCTGCGCTTACTGGCGAGCCAAGCGTCGATTCTCCGGCTGGATTGTCATGCTGCTGCGGTAGGGGTTGATATCCAGTCCGCCGCGACGCACATAGCGCGCATAGACCGTCAGACGCTGCGGCTGCAGCAGACGCTGCAAGTCCATATAAATGCGCTCCACGCAATGCTCATGAAAATCCTGATGCTGGCGGAAGCTGACCAGGTAAGCGAGGAAGCTGGCGTGATCCAGCGCCGGGCCGCGATAGTCCACCACCACGCTGCCCCAGTCCGGCTGGCCAGTTACAGGACAGTTGGATTTGAGCAGATGGCTGTGCAGGGTCTCCTCCACTACTCCCGCACTTTCACAGCGCAGTAGCTCAGGGCGAGGCAGCGCATAGTCGCTGACGGCAATATCCAACTCATCGATGCACACGCCCGGCAGGCTGGCGCAGCCCTCAGCTGTGACCTCATCCAGGCGACGCACGCGCACCGTCACCGGCGCGCCCGCTATGGCAGACAAGTCTTTTTCAAGCGTTTCCTGTACCGCTTCGGCGTTAGCAAACTGGGTTTGATTCAACGAGTTGAGGTACAGCTTGAAGGATTTGGATTCGATGATGTTTGGCGAATTCGATGGAATCGAGAACTCGCCAATCGCCACCACCGGCTTGCCACGCAGCGTCAACCAGGACAGCTCGTAGCAGGTCCACAGGTCGACGCCCTGAAACGGCAAAGTGCTGGCTGTCAGGCCCAACTCGCTCCACTTCGCTGCGCGCGGAATGGAAAACAGCAACTGCGGGCTGTACTGATCTACGTAGTCGCTGGACTTGCCCAAGGGCGAGTGTTCGGCGGGATGCATGGCAGAAACCTGTAAAAAGGAAAACGACGGACAGTATAAGGCAAGGCTCGCAGCCACTGCGCCACCACCTGACGACCTTGCTGCCCTACGCCGCTACGGCTTTTCAGGGCATGATTTCCATTTGCCCGATCATACCCGCCTGATAATGCCCGTGGATGTTGCAGGCGAATTGCAGCCAGTCCGGCTGGTAGAAGGTCCAGGTCAGTTCACCCGCCTGCCCCGGCTCGACCACCAGGGTATTGGGCCCGGCATGGGCCAGATGGGCGTGGGCGCCATGCCCATGATCGCGCAAGGTTTCTTCAGCCTGCATGCGCAGCATTGCTTCGCGATGCTCCCGATGCATCGCGGTGTAGCCGAGGCTGAACTCGTGAGGAAAATTGCCCACATTCTTGAGCACGAAACGCACGGTTTCGCCTGCCTTGATCTGCACAAAGGCCGGCTTGAAGTACATCTCGCCCATCTCGATTTCGACGGTACGGGTTGCGGACTCGGGGCTGGCCGGCTTGCCGAAGACAAAACCTTCGGCAAGCGCTACCGGACTGCCAAGCAATATCGAGATGGACAGCAGGAATCGCAGCAACATGATTCATCACTCCTGAAGTAGAGAGAACAAGCCAGGCAACGCCCGGCTGTCCCCCTCAGGAGCCAGCCGATTACTGGCGCATTCCGCGCCCACTGATCAGCAGATGGACACAGAACAGGTATAGCAGCGCAGCGGCCACCAGCATGAAGCCAATGGCGGTGCCGATATGGATGTCGGACACGCCAAGAATGCCGTAGCGGAAGGCATTGACCATGTGCAGGATCGGATTGGCCAGCGACACCGTCTGCCAGAACGGCGACAACAGGTGGATGGAGTAGAAGACCCCGCCCAGGTACGTCAGCGGCGTCAGCACGAAGGTGGGAACGATGGAAATATCGTCGAAACTGCGCGCATAGACGGCGTTGATGAATCCACCAAACGCGAAGATGGTCGCCGCCAGCAGGATCACCAGCATGGTGATGCCCAGGTTATGCACCTGCAGATCGGTGAAGAACAGTGACAACAAAGTGACGATGAAGGCCACGCCCAGGCCGCGCAGCACACCGCCGGCGATATAGCCGATGAGAATCACATGGGGCGACATCGGCGCGACCATCAGCTCTTCGATGTTGCGCTGGAACTTGCTGCCGAAGAAGCTCGACACCACGTTGCTGTACGCGTTGGTGATCACCGACATCATGATCAGGCCCGGCACGATGTAATCCATGTAGGCGAAGCCGTCCATCTCGCCGATGCGCTGGCCGATCAGGTTGCCGAAGATCACGAAGTACAGAACCATGGTGATTGCCGGCGGCAGCAGGGTTTGCGGCCAGATGCGCAGGAAGCGCCGCACTTCGCGATAGACAATGGTTTGCAGGGCAATCAGATTAGGACGCAACTCACTCATTTCGCCACCTTGGCCAGGTTCTGTTCCACCAGGGAGACAAACAGTTCTTCCAGGCGATTACTCTTGTTGCGCAGGCTGAGCACTTCGATGCCCTGCTCCTTCAACTGCAGGAACAGCCCGGTGATGCCCTGGGTCTTGTCCACCTGCACTTCCAGGGTGCGGCCGTCCACCAGGTTTGCCGGGTAGCCATCAAGCTCCGGCGGCAGCAGCTGCGATTCTTTCAGATCCAGCAAAAAGGTTTCCACGTGCAGCTTCTGCAGCAAGGCGCGCATGCTAGTGTTCTCCACGATGCGTCCGTGATCGATGATCGCGATATTGCGACACAGCTGCTCGGCTTCTTCCAGGTAGTGAGTGGTGAGGATGATGGTCACACCTTGGCGATTAAGCTCGGTGAGGAAGGTCCACATCGAACGGCGCAACTCGATGTCCACCCCGGCGGTCGGCTCATCGAGAATCAGCAGACGCGGCTCGTGCATCAGCGCACGGGCGATCATCAGGCGCCGCTTCATCCCACCGGAGAGCATGCGCGACGGCACGTCACGCTTGTCCCACAGGCCGAGTTGCTTGAGGTAGCGCTCGGCACGCTCCTTGGCTACCCGCAGCGGAATGCCGTAGTAACCGGCCTGAGTGGTGAGGATATCGAAGGCCTTTTCAAACTGGTTGAAGTTGAACTCCTGGGGCACCACCCCCAGGCAGCGCTTGAGCCCGGAGGGATCGGCGTCCAGGTCATGGCCGAACACATTCACCGTGCCGCCAGACTTGGTTACCAGAGTGGAAAGAATGCCAATGGTGGTCGACTTGCCGGCGCCGTTGGGGCCGAGCAAGGCGAAGAAGTCACCTTCGGCGACATCCAGATCGATGCCATGCAGCGCCTGGAAGCCATTATCGTAAATTTTGGTCAGCTGCCGGATGGACAGGGCGGAACTCATGTTGAATGCACGCAAACAGAAAGGGAACCAGCTAGATAAGGGCTAGAGCAGCCAATTGCAACCTTGGGACCCGTTCCCGTTTCGCTGCGAACCACAACGAAGCGGGACAGAACCCTGGAGCAGCGGCAGACGAACTACGCTGATCGACACGGGTCCCTTGGGAGAACCCTACGCCGGCAAATGCCCGAGCAACCGTCACCTCATTCGCGCTCTTCAGGGAGGAAACCCATGCTTGCTATCTGGCTGATCGTTCTAGTGGTGGGCATTCTCATCCTTGCCCATCTGCGTATACCGGTACTGACCAGCCTGACAATCGTTGCGGTGTACCTCATTGCCATGGCCCTCACCGAAGTCGCCCCCGGCCTGTTGATGCTGGTGCTTGCACTGCTCTGGCTGGCGGTGGCCGTGCCGCTGCTGATGCCTGATTTTCGTCGGCGCCATATCACCGGCCCTGTCTTTGCGTGGTTTCGCAAGACCTTGCCCCCTTTGTCGCAGACCGAACGCGAAGCCATCGAAGCCGGAACCGTCTGGTGGGATGGCGAACTGTTCAGTGGCCGCCCGAACTGGAATCAATTACTGACCTACCCCAAGGCCCAACTGAGCGCCGAGGAACAGGCGTTCCTTGATGGGCCCACCGAAACGCTGTGTTCGATGGTCAGCGATTGGGACATCGGCCAGCGTATGGACCTGCCTGAAGCCGCCTGGGCCTTTATCAAGCAGGAAGGCTTCTTCGCCCTGATCATTCCCCGTGAATACGGTGGCAAAGGGTTCTCCGCCTATGCCCACTCCCAGATTGTGATGAAACTGGCCACCCGCAGCGCCGACCTGGCGTCTACCGTGATGGTGCCCAACTCCCTGGGCCCCGCCGAGCTGCTGGTGCGCTACGGCACCGAGGAACAACGCAACCGTTACCTGCCCCGGCTGGCGACTGGCGACGAAGTCCCCTGCTTCGCCCTGACCGGACCCCTGGCCGGTTCCGACGCCGGCGCCATGCCCGACAGCGGTATCATCTGCAGAGGTACCTGGCAAGGCGAGGAAGTGCTGGGCCTGCGCCTGAACTGGGAGAAGCGCTATATCACCCTCGGCCCGGTAGCCACCCTCCTCGGCGTAGCCTTCAAGGCCTACGACCCGGATCATTTATTAGGAGACGAGGACGAACTGGGCATCACCCTCGCGCTGATTCCCACAGATACCCCTGGCGTGACCATTGGCCGGCGCCACTTGCCGCTGGGCGCAGCATTCATGAACGGCCCCAATTCGGGCACGAATGTGTTCGTGCCGCTGGACGCCATCATTGGCGGTCAGGCCATGCTCGGCAAAGGCTGGATGATGCTGATGAACTGCCTGTCCGTGGGCCGCTCGATTTCCCTCCCCGGAGTGGGCACCAGCGCGGCCAAGTCCTGCGCGTACGTCAGCGGCCGTTACGCGCACATTCGCGAACAATTCAACGTGCCACTGGCCGCCTTCGAGGGTATTCAGGCGCCCCTGGCACGCATCGCCGGCAATGCCTGGCTGATGGACGCCGCGCGAATACTCACCGCCCACGCGGTGGACCTCGGCGAAAAGCCCTCGGTGCTCTCCGCCATTCTCAAATATCACCTCACTGAGCGCGGGCGCGAATGCATTGCCCATGCCATGGATATTCATGGCGGCAAGGGCATCATCATGGGCCCCAACAACTACTTGGCCCGCGCTTGGCAAGGCGCCCCGATATTCATCACCGTGGAAGGCGCCAATATCCTTACGCGCAACCTGATGGTCTTCGGGCAGGGGGCGATCCGCTGCCATCCCTATGTGCTCCAGGAGATGCAACTGGCCGATGCGGACGATCCGGATGCCGCACTGGATCAGTTCGATCCGCTGTTGCTGCAACATGTCGGTTTCGCTGTCAGCAACGCCGCCAGCAGCCTGCTGCTCGGCGTGACCGGGGGCCTGTTGAGCCAGGCACCGGGGCACGGCATCAGTCGTCATTATTTCCGCAAGCTGAATCGGCTGTCCGCGGCGTTCGCCCTGGTCGCCGACGTCTCGATGCTCTTGCTCGGTGGTGAACTCAAGCGCCGCGAACGCCTCAGTGCGCGCTTGGGCGACGTGCTCAGCTACTTGTATCTCGGCTCGGCGGCGCTCAAGCGCTACCACGACCTGGGGCATCCTGCAGAGCAGGAAATACTGCTGCGCTGGTCGCTGGAGGAGTGCCTGGAAAAAGCCGAAGCCGCGTTGGAAGCCTTGTTGGGCAACTTTCCTAATCGCCCAGTGGCCTGGCTGCTCCGACTGCTGGCCTTCCCCCTTGGCCGTCGCCATTTCGGCCCCCGGGATGCTCTGGATGCCGACGTCGCTGCCGTGCTCGGTAGGCCGCTAGACGACCCCGCCCTCGCCCGCCTGCTCGACGGCTGCTATCGACCGCAAGACCCTGAAGACCCCGTTGGCGCCTTGGAGCATGCTTTTCAGCTGCTGGCAGCCAGCGACTCCAGCACGAAGAAAGTGCAACGCGCGCTCAAGGAAAACCGCCTGCACCCCGCCGCTGGCGAAGACGTATTGGATGCCGCGCAAGCCGCCGGCATTCTGGATACAGAGGAATTAGCGGCGCTACGCACGGCCGAGATCACCCGGCGCCGCGTGATCGACGTGGATGACTTCAGCCAGGAAGACCTGCAGCCGGCATCTGGCAAAGTGCGCTGACTGCGTTACCCCTGCAGAGGGCGCAGCGACTATAATCGCGCGCCCTTTTTTGACTCACAGGTATCCCATGGCCAGCCCCCACCTCGACCATCATCTCCAACTGCTCGCCCACCTGCGCAGCATCCTGGTCGCCCTTGGCGAAGCCGAGCAGATCCCCGATGAAAGCCATGCGCTGTTTCTCGAGCGCTTCGATGAGCTGATCAGCGGCCTGCAAGATGCCTCCGCCCCGCTTTACCTCGGCCAGGACCTGATCTCCCAGGTTTTCCATCGCTACCCGCAGATCAGCCACTTGGTCCCGCGGGATCTGCTGTGGTTCTTCGGCGGCGACTGCCTGCACTTCATGCCCGAAGAGGAAATTGCCCTGTTTCAGGAACTCGACGAGCGCCGCTACGCCGCCGAAGCGCAAGGTTTGCCTTTCGACTGGAATCAGGAAAAACAGTTGCTGGCACTACCAGGCGACAGTTCGAAGCACTGAGTTCCGTACTGCAGGCAGCCGAACTCCGGTAATGGAAAAACCGCTTTCTAGTGCAGTCTTCGCGGCCTCCATGCCGACCGCGTAGCCACGCAAACACCCCGCCGACGGTGTTTTATTGGATGCCCCTATCGGCTTCGGCCAATGCGCGCTCAGGCGCCTGCGCACCGGTCACCGCCATAGGCTGCCCCCAGCCGCCCAGCGCCTTGTAGACCCCCACCACACCGATGTTGGTCGCCGCTTCGGCCACCGCCAGTGCATCGTCGGCGGCCAGCAGGTTGCGCTGGGCATCCAGCAGCGCCAGGAAATCCTCCGCACCATCCTGATAACGCGCCTGAGCCAGGATTTCGGCCCGCCGCGCGGCCATCGCCTGCTCAGCTATCAACAGCAAACGCTGCTGTTGCCGGGCATAGCGGACCATGGCGTTCTCGGTTTCTTCCAGCGCCAGCAACACGGTCTTTTCGTATTCGGCCGCCACGCCATCCGCCTCCGCCTCGGTGGCACGCAGCCGCGCCCGGACACTGCCCAGATCAAACACCGCCCAGCTCATGGTCGGCGTCAACGACCAGGCCTTGTTGCCGCCGCCGAGCAGCCCCGTTCCGTCCAGCGACAGGAAGCCGATGAAGCCATTGAGGCTGATACGCGGAAACAGGTCGGCTGTGGCCACGCCCACGTTGGCCGTTGCCACAGCCAGCCGGCGTTCGGCACCACGCACGTCCGGTCGCATGCGCAGCAGGTTGCTGGGGTCGCCCAGCGGCAGCGCCCGGATGTAGGGCGGGACGTCCCGGGGTTGCAACAGCGCTTCCAGCGCGCCAGGCCGCTGCCCCAGCAGCACCGCCAGGCGGTGCTTGGTCTGCACTTCGCTGGCTTCCAGCAACGGGATATCAGCCTCGATCGCCTTCATCCGCGCACGGCTGCTCTGCACATCCAGCTCGCTGCCGGCGCCCAGTACCCAGCGCTCCTCCGTCAGGCGCTGGGTCTGCTGCAGGTTCTCCAGCGTCTCACGCGCCAGCGCGATGCGTTTCTGGGTGCCCCGCAGCTGGAAATAGGTGCCCGCCACTTCCGCGGCGACGATCACCTGGGCATCCGCATGGTTTTCCCATTCGGCATCCAGGGCGGCACGGGCGGCCTCGGTGGCGCGGCGTTGCCGGCCGAACAGGTCCAGCTCCCAGGCGGCATCCAGCCCGAGTAATGCGCTTTCGGTGGTCACCCGCTGCCCGTCGGCCAACACCTCGGGCTGCCGGCGCCGGTCGTAGCTGCCGATTGCGGCCACGTGGGGAAACTGGTCCAGGCGCTGCTCGGTGAACAGTGCCCGCGCCATGCGTACCCGGGTCATGGCGATGTACAGATCCAGGTTGTCCGCCAGCGCCCGCTCTACCAGTTGCTCCAGGGTCGGATCGTCGAATGCAGACCACCAGTCAATCACTGGCGAGGCGCTGCTGAATGCGGGATCGGCTGCTGCCTGCAGTGTCACCGGTTCGGGTGCCGGCGGCTGATAATCCGGCCCCACGGTCATGCAGCCCACCAGCAGTGAGAGGGCCATGGCTCCCATGCCGGGCCGGAGAAAATGCCCGGAGAGGGGAAAGCCGACGCCCTGCTTCAGGTTCTGATTACTGCTCATAAGAGGCCTCGTTGTAAGGAGAAGCGGCAGATGCCTGGGGATCACGGCCGTTGCGGCTGACCAGCATGCGCAAGGCCACGTAGAACACCGGGGTGAGGAACAGCCCGAACAGGGTCACCCCGAGCATGCCGGCGAACACCGTAATGCCGGTGACTGAACGCACTTCTGCCCCGGCGCCCGAGGACAGCACCAGCGGCACCGTGCCGGCGATGAAGGCAATCGAGGTCATCACGATCGGGCGCAGCCGCAGGCGGCAGGCTTCCCGGGCGGCCTCGACGATGCCCCTGCCCGCCAGTTCCAGCTCACGGGCGAACTCCACGATCAGGATGGCGTTCTTGCAGGCCAGCCCCATGAGCACCACCAGCCCCACCTGCACGAAGACGTTGTTGTCGCCGCCGCTCAGCCAGACGCCGAACAGGGCCGACAGCAGCGTCATCGGCACGATCAGGATCACCGCCAGCGGCAGCGTCCAGCTTTCGTACAGCGCGGCCAGCACCAGGAACACCAGCAGGATCGCCACCGGGAACACCAGCAGCGCCGCCTTGCCCTGGGTCGCCTGCTGATAGCTGAGGTCGGTCCATTCGATGGTCATGCCGGTCGGCAGCACCCGCCCGGCGATCTCGGTCAGCGCCGCCATGGCCTGGGCCGAGGACAGCACTCGCGGGTCGGCCTCGCCGTTGAGATCCGCCGCCGGATAGCCGTTGAAGCGCAGCACCGGGTCGGGGCCGTAGGACGGCTTGAGGGTGACCATCGAGCCTACCGGCACCATCTCGCCCCGGTCGTTGCGGGTGTGCAGCTTGCCGATGTCTTCTGCATTGGCGCGGAACGGCGCATCGGCCTGGACGATCACCTGCCAGGTACGGCCGAACTGGTTGAAGTCATTCACGTAGGTGGAGCCCAGGTAGGTCTGCAGGGTGTCGAACAGCTCGGTCAGCTGCACGCCCTGGGCCTTGGCCTTGACCCGGTCCACCTCCGCGTCCAGCTGGGGCACATTGGCCTGGTAGCTGGTGATCGGGAAGCTCATGCCCGGCGTCTGCGCCACCGAGCCCTGCATGGCCTGCACGGCCTCCTGCAGCGCGCCGTAGCCGAGGTTGGCGCGGTCCTCGATGAACAGCTGGTAGCCGTTGCCGTTGCCCAGGCCGAGGATCGGCGGCGGCATCAGCGAGAAGGCGAAGCCTTCCTGCAGCCCGGCGATCTTCTGGTTGATCTCGGCATTGATCTGCGCCGCCGTGCGCCCGCCCCGCTCCTTGAACGGCTTGAGGGCGATGAAGGACACGCCGGTGTTCGGGGTGTTGGTGAACTGCAGGGCGTTCAGGCCCGGGAAGGAAATGGCGTCGGCCACGCCCTCGGTTTCCTGGGCCAGGCGCACCACCTCGGCCAGCAGGGCGTCGGTACGGTCCAGCGACGAGCCCTCCGGCAGCTTCACGCCGGCGATCAGGTAGAGCTTGTCCTGGGCCGGAATGAACCCCGGCGGCACGGCCAGGAACATCACCCCGGTGCCGACCAGCAGCAGCGCGTAGACGACAAACACCGCGCCGCGACGACCGAGCAGGCGCGACACATGACGCTCATAGCGGTCGGAACGGGTCTTGAAGAAGCGGTTGAAGCGCCGGAACAGCCAGCCGAACAGGCGGTCGATCAGCCGGGTCGCCGCATCCCTGGGCGCCCCATGGGCCTTGAGCAGGCGGGCGGCCAGCGCCGGCGACAGGGTCAGCGAGTTGATCGCCGAAATCACCGTGGAAATGGCGATGGTCACCGCGAACTGCTTGTAGAACTGGCCAGTGACCCCCGACAGGAAGGCCATGGGCACGAACACCGCGCACAGCACCAGGGCAATGGCGACGATCGGGCCGGAAACCTCCTTCATGGCCTGGTGCGCCGCTGCCGTGGGTGACAGCCCCTCCTCGATGTTGCGCTCGACGTTCTCCACCACCACGATGGCGTCGTCCACCACGATGCCGATGGCCAGCACCAGCCCGAACAGGCTCAGGGTATTGATGGAAAAGCCCAGCAGGTACAGCGCGGCGAAGGTGCCGACCACCGACACCGGCACGGCGATCAGCGGGATGATCGAGGCGCGCCAGGTCTGCAGGAACAGGATCACCACCAGCACCACCAGCAGCACCGCCTCGGCCAGGGTGGTAACCACCGCCTTGATCGAATCGCGCACGAACAGGGTGGTGTCGTACACCGATTCGTAGCTCATGTCGGCCGGGAAGCGCTGCCTGGCCTCCTCCATGCTGGCGATCACCGCGTCGCGGATTTCCAGCGCGTTGGCGCCGGGTGCCTGGAAGATGCCGATGCCCACGGCGTTCTGGCCGTTGAGCTGGGAGCGCAGGGTGTAGTCGCCAGCGCCGAGTTCGAGGCGCGCCACGTCCGCCAGGCGTACCTGTTCGCCGTCGGCGCCGGTCTTGAGGACGATCTCGCCGAACTGCTCCGGGGTGTTCAGGCGGCCCTGGGCGTTGATCAGGGTAAGGAAGCGACTGTCCGGCATGGGCTCGGCGCCCAGTTGCCCGGCCGATACCTGCACGCTCTGCTCGCGCATGGCGCGCACCACGTCGCCGGCGGTCAGCCCGCGCGAGGCGAGGCGGTCGGGGTCGAGCCAGGCGCGCATGGCGTAGTCGCCGCCGCCGAAGATCTGCGCCTCGCCCACCCCGGGGATGCGCCCCAGCGCATCCTTGATGTGCAGGCGCGCGTAGTTGCGCAGGTACAGGGTGTCGTAGGTGCCGTTGGGCGAGGTCAGGTGCACCACCATCAGGAAGGTGGGCGACTGCTTGGCGGTGGTCACCCCCTGCCGGCGCACATCTTCCGGCAGGCGCGCCAGCGCCTGGGAGACGCGGTTCTGCACCTTCACGGCGGCGTCATCCGGGTCGGTGCCCGGGCGAAAGGTGACGGTCATCTGCAGCACGCCATCGGAGCCGGCCACCGACTTGAGGTACATCATGCCCTCGACGCCGTTGATGGCCTCCTCGAGCGGTGTGGCCACGGTTTCGGCGATCACCTTGGGGTTGGCGCCCGGATACACGGTGCGCACCATCACCGAAGGCGGCACCACCTCCGGGTACTCACTGATGGGCAGGAACGGCATCGTCACCAGGCCGGCGGCGAAGATCATGATCGACAGCACCGCGGCGAAGATCGGCCGGTCGATGAAGAAGCGGGAAAAGTCCATGGGCGTGTCCCCTGGCTGGCTGACGTCGGCGTGCAGGCGCCCCGCCCTCGCCCGCAGGGGCAATGGCAACAGGGCCGGCACTCTCCGGCGTCAGGCGTGAAAGACGGCCAGCGTCAACGGCTGGCGGTGGACAGCGATTGCATGGTCACGCTGGTGACCTCCACGGGCATGCCCGGCATGAACACCTTCTGCACGCCGTTGACGATGATCCGGTCGCCGGGCGTCAGGCCCGCCTCGACCACCCGCAGGCCCTCGGCGCTGCGGCCCAGGCTGATATCGCGGCGCTGCGCGGTGCCGTCCTCGGCCACCACGTACACGTACTTGCGGTCCTGGTCCGTCAGTACGGCGCGGTCGTCGATCAGCATCGCCTCGTAGCGGCCACTGCCGAGCAGACTCACCCGGGCGAACAGCCCCGGCGTGAAGCGGCGGTCGCGGTTGTCCAGCACCGCGCGCATGGCGATGGTGCCGGTGCTGCGCGAGACCTGGTTCTCCTGGAAGTCCACCCAGCCTTCATGGGGGTAGCCCTCCTCGCCGCTCAGCCCTACCCGCACCGGCAGGCGCTGCTCCCGCGCGCTGGGTCGCTCGCCGCTGCGCGCCATCTGCGCATAGCGCAGGAAGGTGGCTTCGTCGGCTTCGAAGTACACATGGACGGTGTCGAGGGAAATCAGCGTGGTCAGCACGCTGGCCGCATCGCCCGCGGTGACCAGGTTGCCGGCGGTGACCAGGGCGCGACCGGCACGCCCGTCGATGGGCGCCCGCACCTGGGTGAACTCCAGGTTCAGCTTCGCGCTGTCCAGCGCCGCCTGGGCGGCCTCCACCTGGGCATCCGCCTGCTCGGCGGCGGCGCGGCGCTGCTCGACGATCTCCGTGGCGATGGCCTGCTTGGCCGCCAGCCGCCGGGCGCGCGCCGCATCGTTGTGTGCCAGTTTGGCCTGGCTCTGCGCCCTGGCCAGCTCGGCCCTGGCCCGGTCGAACTCGGCCTGGTAGCTGCGTGCATCGATGGTGAACAGCACATCGCCCTTGCGCACCTCCTGGCCTTCCACGTAGTTGACCTGCTCGATGTAGCCCGAGACCCGCGGGCGCAGCTCCACCCGCTCGACCGCCTCGATGCGGCCGTTGAACGCGTCCCAGTGCGTGACCTCCTTGACCAGCACCGGCGCGGCGCTGACCCGGGGCGCGGGGGGCATGCCTGACTCCTGGGCATGGCCGCCTTCGCAACCGGCCAGTCCCGCCAGCAGGAACAGGGAGAACGCGATGAGGGCCAACTGCCGACCCGGGTTATAGATGGGGTTGCCTTTCATGTCCGTCGTCCAGATGTCGTATGGTCGGAAACCCTGAAACGCATGCCGGCTTCGCCCTGGCGAAGCCGTGCCGGTGATGTGATCGGGGGAACGACGCCGAAAACTGTCCCGCTGACAAGATTCATTTTTTCATGGGTGGGACAACGGCTCGCTTGAAGGACACCCTGAGCGCTTACAGCCGTAACGCGCCCGTGCCCCTGAATCTCCTGAAAGGCCCGTCAGCTCAAGGATCCGGCGTCCACTCACCGCGTGATTCGCCATTGAGCGAAGGGCGCCGACCGATCACATCACACCGTCGTTCAGGCTCTGGGCACAAAGGTACGTGGCAATACCCGACTTGATTAGTCCGGATTAAAGGGAATAATCGTCCCACTCCCGAAACAATCCTTCAGGCGGGCATCCCCATGAACTCCGACCTCAACGACACCCTGATCTTCGTGAAAGTGGTCGAGCAAGGCAGCTTCACCGCCGCCGCACGCCTGCTGGGCCAGCCGAAAACCACTGTGAGCCGCAAGGTTCAGGAATTGGAAAGCCGGCTCGGTGCGCGCCTTCTGCACCGTACAACGCGGAGCCTGGGCCTGACCGAAGCGGGTACGGTGTACTACGAGCATTGCAAGCGCATCGCCGTCAATCTGGAACAGGCGGAAAGCGCCGTAAGCCAATTGCAGTCAGGGCCTCGCGGCTGGCTGCGGTTCACCGCCCCCTACGTCGTAGGCACCGCGTGGATTTCGCCTTTGCTGAGCCAATTCCAGAGCCAGTACCCCGAGATACGAGTGGACATGCACTTGAGCAATGAAAAAATGGATCTCATCTCAGGCGAGTTCGATATGGCATTGCGCCTGGGACCATTGCCTGATTCGAATCTGGTTGCCCGCAAGCTGGGCACGCTTCGCACCCAGGTATTCGCCAGCCCCGAATACATCAAACGCTACGGCGAACCACAGCACCCGGATGAATTGCAGTTCCACCGCACGCTGGCAATGAGCAAGCACCGACTGGGACAAAACAACCGTTTTGCGTGGCAACTAGGGCCCGAAGGTGGCCCACTGCAAGACTTCACTATCAATCCACAGATGGTGTCCAACGATACCTGTCCACTCCATCCGGTAATGGTGGCAGGAGAAGCGCTAATGCTCAGCAGCGATGTGATGGCCAAGCCCTTCGTCGAATCAGGAGCTCTGCAGCGTGTTCTGGCCGGCTGGACCGGGCCGGAATATGAGTTCAACGCAGTATTCGCTGGCGGCCGTCTGGTCTCGCCGAAAGTGCGCGCATTCATCGATTTCTTAGTCGACAAGCTCAACTTGGATGTTAATTACATGCTGACGCAATGTCCCAACGCCAAGCTGGCGACCCCAGAACAGCAACAACCCGGCCAGCAAATGCTGAAAGTAATCGACACCCGTACCCCCGAGGCCCAGACAGCCTAACGGCCGAGCAGTCCGGCGCCCGGCTATGCCTTGAGCAGCCTGGTGTGGATATCCAGACACTTGCAGTGCGGAGCTCAAAGAACCGACTGCTAGGGCGCGCCGGAGCGGCCATTTTTTAGCAGAAACGAAAAAAGCGACCTTTCGGTCGCTTCTTCGTAAATTTGGAGCGGGAAACGAGACTCGAACTCGCGACCCCGACCTTGGCAAGGTCGTGCTCTACCAACTGAGCTATTCCCGC
>NZ_JACSQG010000002.1 GCF_014836765.1 Serpens gallinarum | reverse complement strand
CAGCAGCCTTACTTGCCGTCAAGTTGTTTTTGAAGATTTTTTTCAACCTTCTCAACCACTTGCGCTACCGACCGAAGCAAACCCCAGCTCGGTAGCGGGAGGCGAATTCTACAGCAACCTGAGCCGCTGTCAACTCCAACCTCGCACCGCCTTCGCTTCGAAAAGCGAAGCTTCCGATACTCTTCAAACCGCTTAACTCATTGATCTACAAGGAGTTTTCAGTAAGGCCTGCACCGGAAGTGGGGCGCATTATAGGCCGCTGGATTCTGCCGTCAATGGTTATTTTAGCCTATTCTGCTTTAAGGGTGATTCGGGCAAACGCCTTCTTGCCCGCCTGGCAAACATGGCTACTGCCCAGCCTGAACATGAACCCCCGATCCACCGGCTCTCCGTCCACTTTTACACTGCCGGCATTCAGCAGGTCGCGGGCACCGGCCGCGTTCTTAACCAGGCCTGCCTTATTCAGCACGGAAGAGATCGGCATATCTTCTGAAGCCAACAATTCGATTTCAGGGAGATCCTCCGGCAGCTCACCGTCCTTCATGCGATTACCCGCAGAGCGATGCGCTGTTGCGGCCGCTTCCTCGCCATGGAATCGAGCAACAAGCTCCTCGGCCAGCTTGATCTTGATATCGCGCGGATTGGCGCCTCGCTCGACATCTCGCTTGAACTGCTCGATCTCTTCCATCGAGCGGAAGCTCAGCAATTCAAAGTAGCGCCACATCATCGAATCCGGCAGCGACACCAGCTTGTTGTACATCACGCCCGGCGCTTCCTGGATGCCTACATAGTTACCCAGCGACTTGGACATCTTCTTCACGCCGTCCAGCCCCTCGAGCAGCGGCATGGTCAGAATGCACTGCGGCTCTTGACCATAGGCGCGCTGTAGCTCGCGACCCATCAGCAGGTTGAACTTCTGATCAGTGCCGCCCAGCTCCATGTCCGCACGCAAAGCCACAGAGTCATAACCCTGGACCAACGGATAGAGGAACTCATGAATAGCAATCGGCTGATTGGAGGTGTAACGCTTGCTGAAATCGTCGCGCTCGAGCATACGCGCCACGGTGTACTGAGATGACAGGCGAATGAAGTCAGCAGGACTCAACTGATCCATCCAGGTGGAGTTGAAGGCCACCTCAGTCTTAGCCGGGTCGAGGATCTTGAATACCTGGGTCTTGTAGGTTTCGGCATTCTCAAGCACCTGCTCGCGGGTCAACGGCGGGCGGGTAGCACTTTTGCCGCTCGGATCACCGATCATGCCGGTGAAGTCGCCGATCAGGAAAACAACCTGATGGCCGAGGTCCTGGAACTGCCGCAGCTTATTAATAAGCACGGTATGCCCTAGGTGCAGATCAGGAGCGGTCGGGTCGAAGCCTGCCTTGATTCTTAGTGGCTGCCCGCGCTTGAGCTTTTCGACCAGCTCAGCCTCGATCAGAATCTCATCCGCACCGCGCTTGATCAGCGCCAGCTGCTCTTCGACAGACTTCATGAAAGCACTCGTTACCCAGATTGACGAAAGCCTGCAACCATACAAGATCAAGGCTCAAAAACAAATTTGTCCCGACAGCAATCCTGCCATTTATTCCTCTCGTTCCCCCTGTGCTTACCAGGCGTTGCCCGCGAACGCCTTCACCCACTCCTGATAAGATCATCGCTCACTTGCCAGGGATCGACTGCGTGCCCGACCTTATTCTCCGCCTCGCCCTGCCTTCACCCTTGCGCAGGCTGTTCGACTACCTCGCTCCCGCCGACGTGCCACCCTCTGTGCTCCAGCCCGGCGCACGTCTACGCGTACCGTTCGGTCGCCGCGAAATTGTGGGGGTCTTGGTTGAGGTCACACAGCAAAGTGACGTACCGCCGGACAAGCTCAAGCCAGCACTGGAGCTGCTCGACTCAGAACCCCCACTGCCTCCCGCGTTGCTCAAGTTGTGCCTGTGGACTGCGCAGTACTATCAACACAGTCTTGGCGATACCCTGAGCTGGGCCCTGCCAACGCTGCTTCGCCAGGGTGAGCCGGCTGAAGTGCGTCAGGAACGAATCTGGTTACCGGTCGAAGGCGCCCGCATTGATGACCCGCGCCTAAGCCGAGCACCGCGCCAGCGCGAAGCCCTCAAAGCGGTGCTCCAGCATCCCCAAGGGGTGCGACATAGCCTGCTGAGCACACTGCAATTAAACCGCGACAGCCTTGAGTTGCTACTGGAAAAAAACCTGCTGCGAACCGAGACGCGCCGCCGTGCGCCCCGTGTGCACAATGGTGGCTGGCTGGCCCAGCCGGAGTTACCGCTGAATGCAGAACAGCGCGCGGCCTACGAAGCCATTCGTGCGGGTTTCGGCAGTTTTCAGGCGTCGCTCCTCGCCGGCGTTACCGGCAGCGGCAAGACCGAGGTGTACCTGCAACTGATCCGTGAAACCCTGGAAGCCGGCAAGCAGGCCTTGGTGCTGATTCCCGAGATCAACCTAGGACCGCAAACCCTCGCGCGTTTTGAACAGCGCTTCAACGCCCGCATCGCCCTGCTGCACTCCAACGTGAATGACCGCGAACGCCTGGACGCCTGGCTGGCGGCTCGCGATGGCGAGGCCGATATTGTCATCGGCACTCGTTCAGCCCTGTTCACGCCCCTGAAAAACCCAGGACTGATTATCATCGACGAGGAACACGACGCCTCCTATAAACAGCAGGAAGGCTTGCGCTACCACGCCCGTGACCTGGCGCTGGTGCGCGCCCACCAGGAAAACCTGCCGATCGTTCTCGGTTCAGCCACCCCTTCGCTGGAGAGCCTGCACAATGCCGAGGCGGGACGCTATGGGCTGCTCAAGCTCACCCAGCGGGCCGGCGGCGCGCAGGCACCACGCTTTTTGCGATTGGATATAAAAAGCCTGCCGCTCGACTCGGGAATTTCTGGCCCGCTGCAACAAGCGATGCGCCAGACCCTCGAAGCGGGCCAACAAGTCCTGGTCTTTCTCAACCGCCGTGGTTTCGCGCCAACCCTGCTCTGCCACGACTGCGGCTGGCTCAGCCAATGCCCGCGCTGCGATGCACGCATGACCCTGCATCAACGCCACAATGAACTGCGCTGTCATCACTGCGGTCATGTCGAGCGGCCGCCACGCAATTGTCCGTCTTGCAATCATGTCGACCTGCGTCCGGTCGGTGCTGGAACCGAGCGTGCCGAAGAACGGCTCAGCATTCTGTTTCCCGACTACCCGGTTCTGCGCATCGACCGCGACAGCACTTCACGCAAAGGCGCCATTGAAGAACTGCTCAGCACCATTAATCGCGGCGAGCCCTGTGTCTTGGTCGGCACGCAGATGCTTGCCAAGGGGCACCACTTCCCGCGGGTGACCCTGGTGGCGATTCTGGATGCCGATGGCGGGCTGTTCTCTGCCGACTTCCGCGCCCCGGAACGCATGGCCCAATTGATCGTGCAGGTTGCCGGGCGCGCCGGACGGGCCGAAGAAGCCGGCAAGGTCATCATCCAGACGCATTTGGCCGAGCACCCCCTGCTGGTGCAACTCACCGAACAGGGCTACTTCGCCTTTGCCGAACAAGCCCTGAGTGAGCGTCGCGCCGCCGGGCTTCCTCCGTTCAGTCACCTCGCCCTCTTGCGCGCCGAGGCACACAAGCCGGGACAGGCCGAAGACTTCCTCGACCAAGCCTACCTGCAGGCCGAACAACTCATGGATGAACTGGGTCTGCAAGGCATCGAGCTGCTGGGACCGGTGCCCGCGCCCATGGAACGGAGAGCCGGGCGTTATCGCGCGCAGCTGTTGATACAAGGCAGCGCGCGGGTTCCGCTGCATCGCCTGCTGCACGCCTGGCTGCCCTACGTTGAAACGCTACCTGGCAGCCGCTCGGTACGCTGGTCGCTGGATATTGATCCCATCGATCTTTTCTAGACTGTTCCAGTACTGGTCACACAGAGCAACCACGCCGGATTCAAGAAGTCGCGTCGACTATTACCTGCAGCCGGTGGCTTGCCAGTCACCGCTGCTTCTATAATGTGCGGTTTTTGAACAAAGCCTTGGGGCCGACGAGCACACCGATGAAAGACAGCATTCGCCACCTGATCCAGCAAGCCCTCACCCGCCTCACGACAGACGGCGTGCTCCCTGAAGGCCTGACGCCGGCAATCCAGGTGGAGAACACCAAGGACAAGAGCCACGGCGACTTTGCCAGCAACATCGCCATGATGCTGGCCAAGCCGGCCGGCATGAAGCCACGCGAGCTGGCGGAAAAACTGATCGCCGCCCTGCCGGCCGACCCGGCCATCAGCAAGGTGGCTATCGCCGGCCCGGGTTTCCTCAATTTCTTCCAGAATTCCGACATGCTCGCCCAGCGCCTAGAAGCCGCGCTTGCCGATGCGCGTCTCGGCGTACGCAAGGGCAGCGCTCGCGAAAAGGTGGTAATTGACCTGTCCTCGCCTAACCTGGCCAAGGAAATGCACGTCGGCCACCTGCGCTCGACCATCATCGGCGACGCCGTAGGCCGCGTACTGGAGTTTCTCGGCGATGAGGTGATCCGCCAGAACCACGTGGGCGACTGGGGCACCCAGTTCGGCATGCTGTTGGCCTACCTGGAAGAAAACCCGGCCGCCGCCGAAAGCGAACTGTCCGATCTTGAACAGTTCTACCGCGCCGCCAAGACGCGCTTCGATGACTCGCCGGCCTTCGCAGACCGCGCCCGCGAGCTGGTGGTCAAGCTGCAGGCCGAAGATCCCGAGTGCCTGCGACTGTGGACGCGCTTCAACGAAATTTCCCTCTCGCACTGCCAAAAGGTCTATGAGCGCCTCAACGTCAAACTGACCCCTGCCGACGTCAAGGGCGAAAGTGCCTATAACGCCGAGCTGCCGGGCATCGTCAATGCGCTGCGCGACAAGGACCTGCTCACCGAGGACCAAGGCGCCCAGTGCGTCTTCCTCGACGAGTTCCAGAACGCCGAAGGCAATCCTTTGCCGGTCATCGTGCAGAAAGCCGGTGGCGGCTACCTGTATGCCACCACGGACCTGGCCGCCATGCGCTACCGCAGCGCCAGCCTGAAGGCTGATCGCGCCCTGTATTTCGTTGATCAGCGTCAGGCCCTGCACTTCCAGATGGCCTTCGAGGTGGCGCGCCGCGCTGGTTTCGTGCATGACGGCATGCGCCTTGAGCACATGGGCTTCGGCACCATGAACGGCGCCGATGGCCGTCCGTTCAAGACTCGCGACGGCGGCACGGTGAAGCTGATCGACCTGCTCGACGAAGCCGAACAGCGCGCCTACGACCTGGTCAAGGGCAAAAACCCCGAACTGGACGACGCCGAACTGCGCCAGATTGCCCGTGCTGTGGGCATTGGCGCGGTCAAATACGCCGACCTGTCCAAGCACCGCACCAGCGACTACAGCTTCAACTTCGAACAGATGCTCAGCTTCGAAGGCAACACGGCGCCTTATCTTCTGTATGCCTACACCCGTGTGGCCAGCGTGTTCCGCAAACTGGGCAAGGGCATCGATGAGGTGGACGGCCAGATCGACCTGGTGGCCGAACAGGAACAAGCCCTTGCCGCCAAGCTGGCGCAGTTTGGCGAAGTGCTGAATAACGTTGGCGAGAAAGGCGTGCCGCACCTACTGTGCGCCTACCTGTACGATCTGGCCGGGCTGTTCTCCAGCTTCTACGAGCACTGCCCGATTCTCTCCGCCGAAGAGGAGGCCACCCGGCAGAGCCGTCTGCGCCTGGCCGCATTGACCGGCCGCACCCTCAAGCAGGGTCTGCAACTGCTCGGCCTGGAACCTCTGGAGCGCATGTAAATGGCCGCCGCACGCAAGAAACCCGCCCCCAAGCGCGGCGCCAGCCGCCCCCAGGCTCCGGCGCAAAAGCCGGTACCGGGGTGGGTGTGGCTGGCGTGCGGCTTGGTCATCGGTGGCTTCGTAATGTTTCTCATGAGCCTCGAGCCAGGCAAAGACAGCATCAAGCGCCCGGTCGAGCAGGCACACAAGAATGCGAAACCAGCAAAAGAACAACAGCCGGCCAAACCCAAATATGACTTCTATACCCTGCTCCCCGAGTCGGAAGTCATCGTTCCCCCGGAAAGCCTGCCCCGCACCCCGCCGGCTCCAGCACCGAAGCCGGCTGCCAAACCGGTAACTCCGCAGGAAGCGGCGAAAATCGACACCGAGCGCGCCCTGGCTGCGCTCAGCGGCAAGATTCCACCACCGCCTCCGCGTGTAGCAACGGCAGTGCCTGCCACCCACCAATTCTTCCTGCAGGCAGGGTCTTTCCAGACCCGCGCCCAGGCTGAAAGCGTAAGGGCTCAGGTGACCTTGATCGGGCAGGTGGCACGGCTGGAATCCGGCACGGTGGGCGATCGCACCTGGCACCGCGTGCTGGTCGGGCCCTTCAACAGCCGCGAGCAGATGAACAGCGCGCAAAAACAGCTGAGCAGCAATGGCTTCAGCAATCTGCTGCCGCAGCAACGCAAGGTGCAGTAACTTCGCGCCAGTGCGCATGTCCGGCCTCGATGAGGTCGGACATGCTGCGTATCTCGCTCAAAAAAAAAGCGCCGCACGTCACACCACCCCTGTGTTTTCTACGGTGTGCTCGTCGGTTTTTGTTACGCACCTGCGACCTTTGCTTGAAGCACAACAACCCCATCCCCATATAGGCTGCTATTCCCGGTTCAATCTGCAGGAGTACGCGCCTTGACCACCATCGTTTCAGTCCGCCGCAACGGCAAAGTCGTCATGGGTGGCGACGGCCAGGTTTCCCTGGGCAACACCGTGATGAAAGGCAATGCCAAGAAGGTCCGTCATCTCTATCACGGTCAGGTGCTGGCCGGTTTTGCCGGCGCCACCGCCGATGCCTTCACGCTGTTTGAGCGTTTTGAGGGTCAATTGGAAAAACACCAGGGACACCTGGTGCGCGCGGCGGTCGAATTGGCCAAGGAATGGCGCACCGACCGTACGTTAAGCCGCCTGGAGGCAATGCTGGCCGTGGCCAACAAGGACGCCTCGCTGATCATCACCGGCAACGGCGACGTGGTCGAACCCGAACATGGGCTGATCGCCATGGGTTCCGGTGGCGGCTTTGCCCAGGCGGCAGCCCTGGCGCTGTTGCAAAAGGCCGAGGCCAACCTGTCCGCCCGCGAAATCGCCGAAACAGCGTTGAACATCGCCGGCAGCATTTGTGTCTTTACCAACCAGAACCTCACCATTGAAGAGCTGGACTCCGCGGTTTGAACCGCCAGCCCACTCCGGAGTACCCCAGCATGTCCATGACGCCCCGTGAGATCGTTCACGAACTCAACCGCCACATCATCGGCCAGGACGAGGCGAAGCGCGCCGTCGCCATTGCGCTGCGCAACCGCTGGCGGCGCATGCAGTTGCCCGCCGACCTTCGCCAGGAGGTCACCCCCAAAAACATCCTGATGATCGGCCCAACGGGTGTCGGCAAGACTGAAATCGCCCGTCGCCTGGCCAAGCTGGCGAATGCTCCGTTCCTCAAGGTCGAGGCGACCAAATTCACCGAAGTTGGCTATGTCGGCCGCGACGTCGAGTCAATCATTCGTGACCTGGCCGATGCCGCGCTGAAAATGCTCCGCGAGCAGGAAGTGCAGAAGATGCGGCACCGCGCCGAGGATGCTGCCGAAGAGCGCATTCTCGATGCCTTGTTGCCACCGGCCCGCGCCGGTTTCAACGAAGACCCGATTCCCAGCGGCGATTCCAATACCCGCCAGCTGTTCCGTAAGCGTCTGCGCGAAGGACAGCTGGACGACAAGGAAATCGACATTGAAGTGGCGGAGATTCCCGCCGGCATCGAGATCATGACCCCGCCGGGCATGGAAGAGATGACCAGCCAGCTGCAAAACCTGTTCTCCGGCATGGCCAAAGGCAAGAAGAAGAGCCGCAAGCTGAAGATCAAGGAAGCGCTGAAACTGGTGCGCGACGAGGAAGCCGCACGCCTGGTCAATGAAGAGGATCTCAAGGCGCGCGCCCTGGAAGCGGTGGAACAGCATGGCATCGTCTTTATCGACGAGATCGACAAGGTGGCCAAACGCGGTAACACCGGTGGCGCCGACGTGTCCCGCGAGGGCGTACAGCGCGACCTGCTGCCCCTGATCGAAGGTTCCACGGTGAATACCAAGCTGGGCATGGTCAAAACCGACCACATCCTGTTCATCGCCTCGGGTGCCTTCCACCTCTCCAGGCCGAGCGATCTGGTGCCGGAGCTGCAAGGTCGTCTGCCCATTCGCGTCGAACTCAAGCCTCTGTCGCCACAGGACTTCGAGCGTATCCTGACCGAGCCGCACGCCTCGCTGACTGAGCAATACAGCGCACTGCTGCAGACCGAGGGGCTGAACATCGAGTTTGCCCAGGACGGCATCCAACGCATCGCCGAGATCGCCTGGCAGGTCAATGAAAAGACCGAGAACATCGGCGCCCGGCGTCTGCATACACTGCTGGAGCGCCTCCTCGAGGAGGTGTCGTTCAGCGCAGGCGACCTGGCGGCTCAGCACAGCGATCAGCCGATCCGCATCGATGCCGCCTACGTCAACGCTCACCTCGGCGAGCTGGCCCAGGACGAAGACCTGTCACGCTACATCCTTTAACGTAGCCTCCAGCGGCAAGCTTCAAGTAGCAAGCGACAGCAGAGCGCTTGGCTTGGGGCCCGCCGCTCGGAGCCTGGAGCATGGAGCTACCGATGCACATCCCTACCGCCATCAAGTTGCACAAAGCCTCCAAAACCCTGGAACTGCATTACGGCAGCGAGTGCTACACCCTGAGCGCCGAATTCCTGCGGGTGCATTCACCCTCGGCCGAAGTTCAGGGCCACGGCAATCCAGTGCTGCAGTACGGCAAGCAGCAAGTCGGCCTGACGGGTGTCGAGCCGACCGGCAACTATGCGCTGAAATTGATCTTCGACGACGGTCATGACAGTGGTCTGTACAGCTGGGATTACCTGTACCAACTGGCCACTCGCCAGGAGGAGCTTTGGGCCGACTATCTGCAACAACTGACCGCCGCTGGTCGCTCCCGTGATCCCAGCGAATCCATCGTCAAACTGATGCTGTAAGCCTTCTTCACATCCCTTCCCGCGGTGTGCCTGCCTTGTAGGCGTGCGCACCGTTCATCCCGCTGCTGTTTTGTAGGCGGCAACCGCCCTAACGATTGGAAAAAGCTCATCTCAAAACTGGCAAGCTGCGTGGAATCGCCTATATAGCAGTGGCTGTTTTTCGCGGTGCCGTCCCACCCTTCCGGGACGGCACCTCTGTCGTCGCCAGATTCGCGTTGGCACGACCACTCTTGTCAGAAGATGGAGCTTCTCATGAGCAGTCCGCAACCAGACCTGCAACCCCTTAATTCACAAGCCTGCAAACCGCACCCGATGATCGGTCTGCGTGGCCAAGACATCTTCAATTCATCCCGCACTGTGCTGGCTCAAACCATCCGCCAGCCGCTACACAGCGTCCGCCACATTGCCCGTTTCAGCGTCGAGCTGAAAAATGTCCTGCTCGGCCAATCCACGCTGCGCCCGGCGACCGATGACCGCCGCTTCACTGATCCGGCCTGGGCGCTCAATCCCCTTTATCGTCGCTATCAGCAAATCTATCTGGCCTGGCGCAACGAGCTGCATGACTGGCTCGAAAACAGCGCCTTGCCAGAACATGACATCCGCCGTGGGCATTTCATCATCAGCCTGCTCACCGAAGCCATGTCACCCACCAACACTCTGGCCAATCCGGCGGCACTCAAGCGTTTCTTCGAAACGGGCGGCAAGAGCCTGGTGGACGGAATGGCCCACCTGACCCACGATGCACTCAACAATGGGGGCATGCCCAGCCAGGTCAACAAGGAAGCCTTCGAAGTTGGCAAGAACCTGGCCACCACGCCCGGTGCGGTGGTCTTTCGCAACGAGTTGCTCGAGCTGATCCATTACCAGCCCACGACCGAAAGCGTGCATGAGCGCCCTCTGCTGGTGGTCCCGCCGCAAATCAACAAGTTCTACGTCTTTGATCTCAGCGCCGACAAAAGCCTGGCCCGCTTCAGTCTGGACAGCGGCCTGCAAACCTTCATCGTCAGCTGGCGCAATCCGACCAAGAGCCACAGCCACTGGGGCTTGGACCACTACATCAATGCCCTCAAGGAAGCGGTGGATGCCGTCCTGGCGATTACCGGCAGCGCCGACCTGAACATGCTGGGTGCCTGCTCCGGCGGCCTCACCGCCACCACGCTACTGGGGCATTACGCAGCCCTGGGCGAGGCTAAGGTCAAGGCCCTGACCTTGATGGTCAGCGTGCTGGACACCGACTTCGACAGTCAATATTCGCTGTTCATCGACGACAAGACCCTGCTGGCCGCCAAGCGCCGCTCACAGAAGTTGGGTGTACTGGAAGGGCGCGAACTGGCCAAAGTCTTCGCCTGGCTGCGTCCCAACGACCTGATCTGGAATTACTGGGTCAATAACTATCTGCTGGGCAACGAGCCACCGGCGTTCGACATTCTCTATTGGAACAACGACACCACCCGCCTGCCCGCCGCGCTGCATGCGGACATGATCGAACTGTTCCAGAACAATCCCTTGCCTCGCCCGAATGCCCTCGAGGTCTGTGGCACGCTAATTGACATGCAAAAAATCGACAGCGAGATTTTCTGCGTTGCCGGCACCAACGATCACATCACGCCGTGGCAGGCCTGCTACAAATCGGCGCGCCTGTTTGGCGAACACTGTGAGTTTGTGCTGTCCAACAGTGGCCACGTGCAAAGCATTCTCAACCCACCAGGTAATCCAAAGGCCAGCTATCTGCATGGACTCCCATTGGAAGAGAATCCCGAAGCTTGGCAAACCACCGCCAGCAAACAACGCGACAGCTGGTGGCTGCATTGGCGCGACTGGCAACAGGCACGCTCCGGCGAGTTGAAAAAAGCCCCGCGCCGGCTCGGCAATAAAACCTATGCACCGGCAGAGGCAGCGCCTGGCACCTATGTTCACGAGCGTTGACATCGTACACGTCCATTGAAACCCGGCGATGACCTGCGCCAAGTGCAGGTCATCGCTCCCCCCAACACATGTTTAGGGACAGGCGCATGACGCAGCCGTTTGTGTTCCGCACCATCAACCTCGACGGGCAACTCCTGCGCACCGCAGTGCGTCCAGGCAACCTGGACGTGCCGCCGTTACTGATCTGCAATGGCATCGGCGCCAACCTTGAGTTGGTGCTGCCCTTTGTCAAGGCACTCAACCCCGAACTGGAGGTCATTGCCTTCGATGTGCCCGGCGTTGGTGGCTCCTCCACACCGACGCTGCCCTACCGTTTTCGCGGTCTGGCCAAGCTGATCGCGCGGATGCTCGACTATCTCGATTACGGACAGGTCAACGTCATTGGCGTTTCCTGGGGTGGCGCTCTAGCCCAGCAGTTCGCCTACGACTACCCGGAACGCTGCAAGAAACTGGTTCTGGCTGCTACGTCAGCCGGTGCCCTGATGATTCCCGGCAAGCCCAAGGTGCTGTGGCGCATGGCAAGTCCACGGCGTTACCTGCAGCCGTCCTATACCGTGCACATCGCGGCGGATATTTATGGCGGTGCCTTCCGGCGCGACCCTGAACTGGCTATGTCCCATGCCAGCAAGATCCGCTCCGGCGGCAAGCTGGGTTATTACTGGCAGATGTTCGCCGGGCTCGGCTGGACCAGCGCGCACTGGCTGCATCGCATCCGCCAGCCAACCCTCGTGCTGGCTGGGGACGATGATCCCATTATTCCCCTGGTCAACATGCGCTTGCTGGCCTGGCGCATCCCCAATGCCGTGTTGCATGTGATCGACGATGGTCATTTGTTTTTAATCACCCGCGCCGCTGTGGTGGCCCCGATCATCATGGGCTTTCTGGAAGAAGAGCCCCAACGCGCGGTTATGCACCCCCAGGCCGTCTGACCGTACGAATTCAACAAGGAGCGTTGAGCATGCAAGAACTTACCGAGGTGGCCACGCAACCCGCCCCGACATATATCCACGCGCAAAATGCCATCGTCGGCCTGCATGGTCGCGATCTTTTTTCCACCGTACGCACGCTGGTCAGCCAAAGCATCCGGCATCCCCTGCACAACGTCCGGCATGGGCTGCGCCTGGGCCGGCAACTGGGCCGCATCCTGTTGCTGGGGGCAACACCTCATCAGGTTAACAGCGACGACCCACGATTCATGGACCCCACCTGGCAAAGGAACCCCCTCTATCGACGCGGCCTGCAGAGCTATTTGGCGTCTCAGGCGCAGTTGCTGGAATGGGTCGAGCAAAGCGCGCTGTCCGCTGATGATCGTGCCCGTGCACGCTTTCTGTGCCTGCAACTGAGCAATGCCCTGGCGCCCTCTAATACATTGCTCAATCCCCTGGCCATCAAGGAGTGTTTTGATACGGGCGGCCAGAGTGTGCTGCGCGGCGCTACTCAGCTGCTGAATGACCTGCGCCACAACCAATTGCTGCCCAGGCAAGTCGACCCTACCGCATTTCGCCTGGGCGAGAACCTGGCCACCACTCCAGGCGCCGTGGTGTATCGCAATGAACTGCTTGAGCTGATTCAGTACCGACCGCAAACCGCCGAGCAGCATGCTGTGCCGGTGATGATCGTGCCGCCGCAGATCAACAAGTTTTATATTTTCGACCTCAGCCCACAGAAGAGCTTTGTCCAGTATTGCCTGGCCAATGGCTTGCAAGTCTTCATGGTCAGTTGGCGCAACCCTGATAGCCGGCACCGTGAGTGGGGGCTTTCCAGTTATGTGCAAGCACTGCGCCAGGCTTTTGATGCGTGCCGAGCCATTGGCGGGGCGGGCCAAGTCGGCCTGCTTGGGGCGTGCGCCGGCGGCCTGACCAGCGCGGCCTTGCAAGGTCACCTGCAAGCCCGGCGAAAACTGCAGCACGTGGCCAGCGCCAGTTACCTGGTCAGCCTGCTGGACAGTCGCATCGAATCCCAGCCGCTGTTGTTCTTGGACGAAGAAACCCTGGAGGCCGCGAAGCGTCGCTCTTACCAACGCGGCGTGTTGGATGGTCGGGAAATGACGCGGATATTTTCCTGGATGCGTCCCAATGAGTTGATCTGGACTTACTGGATCAATAATTACCTGCTGGGTCGCCTACCACCGGCCTTCGACATCCTGCATTGGAACAATGACAACACGCGCCTGCCAGCGGCTCTGCATGGCGAACTGATCGATCTGTTCAAACATAACCCGCTGGCCCGCCCCGGAGCACTGGAAATCTGCGGCACGCCACTGGACCTGAGCAAGGTCGATGTCGACAGCTTCAGCGTGGGCGGCATCACCGATCACATCACGCCATGGGAAGCAGTCTATCGCTCGGCCTTGCTGCTCGGCGGCAAGCGCCGTTTCGTTCTCGCCAACAGCGGACATGTGCAGAGCATCATCAACCCGCCGGATAGCAACCCCAAAGCGCACTTCCAGGAATCCGACTGTGAGGAAAGCGATCCGCGCTCCTGGTTTGCGCAAGCCGAACAGCGGCCTGGCAGTTGGTGGCCAGAATGGCTGAGCTGGATCCAGGCCCGCTCCGGTCCCTTGCAGGCAGCGCGTACCGTGCTGGGCAGCGAGCGCTATCCGGAACTGGATGCAGCACCCGGGCGCTATGTGGTCGACGAGTGAGCCCACCGATGAAAACCCGCGACCGCATCCTCGACTGCGCCCTGCATTGCTTCAATACCCGTGGCGAACCGAATGTCTCGACGCTGGAAGTGGCCACCGAACTGGGCATCAGCCCAGGCAACCTGTACTACCACTTTCGCGGCAAAGAGGCGCTGGTCCTCGCGCTTTTCGAACGCTTTCGCAACGACCTGGCGCCGTTACTGGAACCGCCCCCCGCCCAGGCACAGCTGGATATCGAAGATTACTGGCTGTTCCTGGAGCTCATCGTGGAACGGTTGGCCGACTACCGCTTCCTGTTCCAGGACCTGGCCAACCTGGCGGTACGCATGCCGGCCCTGGCACGCGGCGTGCGCGCCTGGCTCAAGCAGCTCAAGCACTGCCTAGCCACCGTGCTGGGCCAACTGCAGGGGCAGGCCAGACTGCGGGGTGAGCCACCGGTATTGGCACAGCTGGTCGAGCAGATCACCCTGACGCTGCTGTTTGCCCTCGACTATCAGCGTATTCTCGGCCAGCAAGGCGGGATCGAGCAGGTTATCTATCAGGTGATGATGCTGGTGACACCTCACCTGTCGGAGGAATCACAACGGGACACGGCGGACCTGGCCCAGCGCTATCGAACCGGCTGATCCGGCCTGGCTGACCGCTGGCCTGCCGTGCGGTGAATCCGAAAAACAAACAGCCCAGCCGAAGCTGGGCTGTGACCTCATTCCGCTTGATTGACGCTCTGTTCGCTGGGCGCGGTCTCTACAGTCGGTGCGGCCGATGCGGACTGCACCGTCTGCTCGGGTTGCTCGACTGGCTTGGCCTGCTTCGCTGGTTTGGGCTTGGCAGGTGCCTTGCGCGTCTTTGGCTTCGCTGTAGTTACTGGCAGCTGCGCAGTTTCTGGGGCTGCAGCAGCCTTTGCTTTGGCTGCCGGCGTGCGGGTTTCAGGGCGCCGGCGAATGGGCGCTTCATCCACGTCGCTGACGGGCTCAGGCAGTGCCCGTGCGTTCATCTGCTCGAGTTGCCGGCTCAACACTTCAACTTGGCTGCTCAGCGCTTTCAATTCGAGCCGGCTCGGAACGCCCAAGCGGGCAATGGCGCCACTCAGGCGTTTGTCGAACGCATCTTCCAAGGCGCTCCACTTGCCCAACGCCTTGTCACGCGCCTCGGCAACCCGGCTAAGCGCGCCATTCTTCACTGACTCGACTTCGCTGCGCACCCGCTGCTCGGCCTGCTCGCCATCCCGAACCAAGGCGTCAAACAGGGCGCTGCCATCTTCGCCGATCTTCGCATAAGCGCCCAGGCCTGCCAGCCAGATCTGCCGCGAGTATTTTTCGACGTCCTCGCTCCAAGTGCCTTCCTTCTTGCGTATGCCAGCCATGACGCGACCTCCTGTTACGGTTTAGCGGTACGGATCAGCAGTTCGCTGAGCCCGTCAAGCTTGCTCGACAAGTCCTCCACTTCGCCACGGGTCGGCACGCCAGCCCGCTTGAGCACCCGGCCCACACGGGTGCCGACACGCTGCTCCACCTTCTCCAGCCGAGCACCCACTTTGCTTTTGACCGTTTTCAATTGGCCACTGGCGGCGTCGAGTTGCTCGTCGAGCAACTGCTTGCCTTTGTTTTCCGCTTCTTCGCCGTGCTCGACCAAGTCCTTGAAATAAGCCAGGCCGCTACGCCCCAGGCGCGCATAGGCTCCCAGATAGGCCAGCCACAGCTGGCGGGCGGAACGCTTGACCACAGTCGCAACCGGCGACGGACTGGTGTCGGTTTTTTTCAACGCTGCCTTGTCCATGATGCACCTCTCACTAATCGGAAGGGATCGCCCTGTACCAGCGGGCTCATCAACAAGGTAGCGAGGCAAATTAGAAACCACAGCCTAATGACGAAAATCGTCTGCGGCTCAACACGATCAGACCAGCGCCTTGTCCAGCGCCGCTTCGATTTCACTCTGCAGGCGCCCGCTCAGTGGCGACAACAGCAACCCCAGATGCAATTCCACGCGCACGCGCTGGTCATCCAGGGCAATCGAGCCCTTTACGCCACTGCGCTGCACTTGCAGCACATCGCCCTGCCAGCGGCAGCTCAATTGATAATCACGCGACAGGCTCTCGGCCAGTTGCTCGGCTTTATTGCGCAATGCCTGACGATCAAGTTGGTGGGCGCGTTCAACACGGATTTTGGCCATCACGGATTCCTGTACGGCGCGAAAAACGCGCGAATATACCTCATTCGGCGTGTCGCCGACCTGATCGCATCCATGGTCGCCACCTTCGTCAAGGGGTAGAATGACCGCCACTTTTCAGCCGGTGACAGTGCCATGACCGATCCACGCAAAGGCCCCGAGGCCGAACCCACCACTCATTTCGGCTACAAAAGCGTGCCGGAAAGCCAGAAGGCGCAGAAGGTGGCCGAGGTTTTCCATTCCGTGGCTGCCAAATACGACCTGATGAACGACCTGATGTCCGGCGGCGTTCACCGTTTGTGGAAACGCTTCACCATCGAGCTGTCTGGCGCGCGCCCCGGCAACCGCATTCTCGATATCGCGGGCGGCACCGGCGACCTGACCCGCCAGTTCTCGCGCATCGTTGGCCCCACCGGCGAAGTGGTGCTGGCTGACATCAATGCTTCGATGCTCAAGGTCGGCCGCGACAAGCTGCTCGACAAGGGCGTGGCTGGCAATGTGCGCTTCGTTCAAGCCGATGCCGAAAAACTGCCTTTCCCTGACAACCACTTCGACGTCATCACTATTGCCTTCGGTCTGCGCAACGTCACCCACAAGGAAAACGCCATCGCGTCCATGCTGCGGGTGCTCAAACCGGGTGGCCGCCTGTTGATCCTAGAATTCTCCAAGCCGACCAACGCGCTGTTTTCCAAGGCTTATGACGCCTACTCGTTCACCGCTCTGCCGCTGTTCGGCAAGCTGATCACCAACGATTCGGAAAGTTACCGCTATCTGGCAGAGTCGATCCGCATGCACCCGGATCAGGAAACCCTCAAGGGCATGATGGTCGAGGCCGGCTTTGAGCGGGTCACCTATCACAACATGACCGGCGGCATTGTCGCGCTGCACCGCGGTATCAAACCCTGATGCTGCTGCACGTGGTGCTGGCTGGGATCGAACGCGGGCTCAACCGCGTCCTGGCCTTAGATGCCACCGCCGGCTCGCGCCTGGCGCGGCTGTCCGGCAAAGTCATCGAAATCGACTGCCAGTCGCCGGCCCTGCGGCTGTTTGTATTACCCGACGGCGAAGGGCTGCGCCTGGCCCAGCACTGGGACGCTCCCGTCGACTGTCGGCTGCGTGCACCCGCCAGTGAGTTGCTGCGTCTAGGCTTGAGCCACGACAAGGTTGCGGTACTGCACGGCCCGCACGTCGATCTGGACGGCGACAGCGCTGCGTTGATCGACCTCGCCGGCATCCTGCAGGATCTGGAATTGGACTGGGAATACCAGTTGGGCGAATGGCTCGGCCCGGTGCTCGGTCACCTTTTGGGCAACCAATTGCGCAGCCTGGCCGGCTGGGCCGGGCAAAGCCTGGGCAGCCTGCGTTTGGATCTGGCCGATTACCTGGCTGAGGAAGCCCGCAGCCTGGTGGGTGCGCAGGAAGCCGAAGCACGTTTTGACGAACTTGACCACCTCAAACTTACGCTCGACCGCCTCGATGCGCGCATCGACCGCCTGATCCAAGGACGCAAAACTGCCCCATGAAGCTGTTCGCCGCCCTGCGCCGCCTGCTGCGCATCCTCTTCGTAGTGATCCGGTACCGGCTGGACGATCTGGTCTACGAACTGCCGCTGCCCTGGTGGCTGCGCTCGACCGGCTATGTGCTGCCCTGGCGCTGGTTGCCGCGCCGCCAGGTGCACGCGTCGCGAGGCGCTCGCCTGCGACTGGCGCTGGAACACCTGGGGCCGGTGTTCATCAAGTTCGGCCAGATCCTTTCCACCCGTCGCGACCTGCTGCCTGAAGACATTGCCGACGAGCTGGCGCTGCTTCAGGATCGGGTGCCGCCGTTCCCTGCCGAGCAGGCCGTAGCGCTGATCGAAAGCCAGCTCGGCGCCTCCCTTGCCGTCTTGTTTGCCCGCTTCGAACAACAGCCCCTGGCGTCCGCCTCTGTCGCGCAAGTGCACAGTGCCAAACTGCACAGCGGCGAAGAGGTAGTGGTCAAGGTAATCCGCCCCGGCCTGAAGCCGATCATCGCCCAGGATCTGGCCTGGCTGTTCCTGCTCGCACGGCTGGCCGAACGGGTCTCCAGGGAAGCGCGCCGCCTGCACCCGGTCGAGGTGGTCAGCGATTATGAAAAGGTCATCTACGACGAACTCGACCTGCTGCGCGAGGCGGCCAATGCCAGCCAGCTCAAGCGCAACTTCGCCGACTCGCCGCTGATCCATGTGCCGCAGATCCACTGGGACTACTGCCGTCCCAAGGTGCTGGTCATGGAGCGCATCTACGGTGTACCCGTCACCGATCTGGTCGCCCTGCGCGAACAACGCACCGACATGAAACTGCTCGCCGAACGGGGGGTGGAGATCTTCTTTACCCAGGTGTTCCGCGACAGCTTCTTCCATGCCGACATGCACCCCGGCAATATCTTCGTCAATGTCCAGCAGCCGTGGAACCCCAGCTACATCGCCATCGACTGCGGCATCGTCGGCAGCCTCACCCCCGAAGACCAGGATTACCTGGCACGCAACCTGGTGGCCTTCTTCAAGCGCGATTACCGCAAGGTGGCACAGCTGCACATCGACTCCGGCTGGGTGCCGGCGCACACCAAGGTCAACGAATTCGAAGCGGCGATCCGCACGGTGTGCGAACCGATCTTCGAGAAACCGCTCAAGGACATCTCTTTCGGCCAACTGCTGCTGCGCCTGTTCCAGACCGCGCGCCGTTTCAACATGGAAATCCAGCCGCAGCTGGTCCTGCTACAAAAAACCCTGCTCAACATCGAAGGTCTGGGGCGCCAGCTGTACCCGGACCTCGACCTGTGGAGCACCGCCAAACCGTTCCTGGAACGCTGGATGCGCGAGCGCATGAGCCCCAAGACCTTGGCGCTGCAGGCCAAATCACAACTGGAACAGTTGCCGCACCTGGCCACCATGACCCGTGATCTGCTCGAACGCATGTCACGTCCGCATCTGGCCGATGCCCCGGAACCCTGGCAACGCCGCCGCGACGGCTGGGCTCTACGCCTGCTCGGGTCCGCTCTCCTGGTGGGGGGCGCGGTGTTGGCCATGGGCAGCCAAGCACTGAACGCACCGGAAGCTTGGCCGGTCTGGCTATTGGCAACCACCGGGTTATATCTCGTCATTCGTCGATAGCCAGCGACTGGCCCGACTGGCACACTTGTTCACCTGATTGTTGTTTGGGCTGCCTGACAGCTCCTTGTAGTAAACGGATAGGCAATGAACGACTGGCTGGATGAAATCAACTGGAACGAGGACGGCCTAGTGCCGGCCATCGCCCAGGATCACAAGACAGGTCGCGTCCTGATGATGGCCTGGATGAACCGTGAAGCTCTACAGCTGACGGTCAGCGAACAACGCGCCATCTATTGGTCACGCTCGCGCGGCAAGCTCTGGCGCAAAGGCGAAGAATCCGGGCATGTCCAGACGCTGCATGAAATTCGCCTGGATTGCGACGCCGACGTCGTCATTCTGCAGGTCGAGCAACGGGGCGGCATCGCCTGTCATACCGGACGGGAAAGCTGTTTCTACCGCGTTTACCGCGACGGTGCGTGGGAGACTGTCGACCTGCAATTGAAGAGTCCCGACGCCATCTATCACAAGGGCCATACTCATGAGTGACACCCTCGACCGTCTGGCCGACATACTCGAAACGCGCAAGAATGCCGCACCTGATTCTTCTTATGTGGCCAGCCTGTATCATAAGGGGCTGAACAAGATCCTCGAAAAGGTTGGCGAGGAATCGGTGGAAACCATCCTTGCGGCCAAGGACGCAGCCATCAGCGGCGACTGCAACGACCTGATCTACGAAACTGCCGACCTGTGGTTCCACAGTCTGGTCATGCTCGCCGCACTAGGCCAGCATCCACAGGCCGTCTTGGACGAACTGGACCGGCGTTTCGGCCTCTCCGGACACGCGGAAAAAGCCGCGCGTTCGCAATCCTGACATTCACTTTCCCGGAGACACATCATGGGACTCGGCGGCATCAGCATCTGGCAACTGCTCATCATCCTGCTCATCGTCGTCATGCTGTTCGGCACCAAGCGCCTCAAGGGCCTGGGTTCCGATCTTGGCGATGCGATCAAGGGCTTTCGCAAGTCGGTTGGCGCTGACGATGACAAGCCTACGCCCACGGTAGAAGAGCAAAAGGGGCAAACCATCAACGGCGAAGCGCGCAAGGTCGAAGACCCGGTCAAGAAAGACTGAGCTTGCGTCCCGCACACGTCCATAAGGCTCAATCATGTTTGACGTAGGCTTTAGCGAACTGCTGCTGGTCGCCCTGGTTGCCTTGATTGTGCTCGGCCCGGAGCGTTTGCCCGACGCCGCGCGCAAGGCAGGCCTATGGATCGGGCGGCTCAAGCGCAGCTTCAACAACATCAAGAACGAAGTGGAACGTGAAATCGGTGCCGATGAAATCCGCCGACAACTGCACAACGAGCGCATCCTCGATCTTGAACGCGAGATGAAGCAGAGCCTGGGCCTGGCGCCGCAGACCGACAAACCGGCCAGCCCCACACCGGATCAGGTTGCATCGCCCAGCATCCTCCCGGATGCCGAACCTTCACCTACCGTCGCGCCCATCAGCGAGCCGCCGGCCTCGACCAGCCACCAGGATAAACCGCAACAACCATGAGCACCCGCGCCCCCGAAGACCAGGAAATGCCGCTGGTCTCGCACCTGACCGAGTTGCGCACGCGCCTGCTGCGCTGTGTGATTGCCATCCTCCTGATCTTCGCGGCTCTGTTCTACTTCGCTCAGGACATCTACGCTTTGGTGGCGGCTCCGCTGCGCGCCTACCTGCCGGCAGGCGCCACGATGATCGCCACCGGGGTGGCCTCACCGTTCCTCACGCCGTTCAAGCTGACCCTGGTGGTGTCGCTGTTTCTCGGCATGCCGATTGTGCTGCAACAGATCTGGGGGTTCATCGCGCCGGGCCTGTACAAGCAGGAGAAACGCATCGCCGTCCCCCTGCTAGTGTCCAGCATCCTGCTGTTCTATGCCGGCATGGCCTTCGCCTACTTCGTGGTGTTTCCAATCATGTTCGGCTTCTTCGCCAGCGTGACGCCCGAAGGCGTGGCGATGATGACCGACATCGGCCAATACCTGGATTTCGTGCTCACGCTGTTCTTCGCCTTTGGCGTGGCCTTCGAGATTCCCATCGCCACCTTCCTGCTGATCTGGGTCGGCATCGTCGATGTAGGAACCCTGCGCAAGAGCCGCCCCTACGTGATCGTCGGCTGCTTCATCGTCGGCATGTTCCTCACTCCGCCGGATGTGTTCTCGCAAGTCTTGCTGGCCGTGCCGATGTGGATGCTGTTTGAAGTCGGCGTATTCTTCGGCGCCATGGTCAAGCGCCAGACGGCCGAAGCCGAGGAAGTCGAAGAACACAACGGAGAGACCGCCGACAAGCCGCCCGCACCCCGCCCGTGAACCTGCTGCTGCTCGACGACGCCGACTTCATTGGCGCCGACCGCGCCATCCTGCGCGATCGGCGCCTGACCCATCTCCATGAAGTGCACCGCGCCGACGCTGGCGATAGCCTGCGCGTTGGCCGCGTGGGCGGCCTGATGGGCCAGGGTCGAATTTTGCGTCTGGAGAATCAGGAAGCCGAGCTACAGGTGTGCTTCGACCAGCCGCCACCGCCCAAGCTGCCGCTGACCCTGCTGCTCGCACTCCCGCGCCCGAAAATGCTCAAGCGTGTGCTGCAAACCGTGGCCACCCTGGGTGTACCGCGCCTGATTCTGCTCAACAGCTACCGCGTGGAAAAGAGCTTCTGGCAGACGCCCTTCCTTGAACCGACGGCGATTCGCGAACAGCTGATCCTGGGCCTGGAGCAAGCCCGCGATACGGTGCTGCCGGACGTAATCATCGAGAAACGTTTCAAGCCCTTCGTCGAGGACCGCCTGCCGGCTCTTGCAGCGGGTACGCTCGGCCTGGTCGGCCACCCAGGCGACTACCCAACCTGCCCGCGCGGATTGCCTCTCAATCAGCCTGTGACCTTGGCCATCGGCCCAGAGGGTGGCTGGATACCTTACGAAGTGGACAAACTTGCCGAGGCCGGCTTGCAGCCGGTGCAACTGGGCGAGCGCATCATGCGGGTGGAAACTGCCGTCACGGCGTTGCTGGCGCGCCTGTTCTAGCCCTCACGACGTTTCTTCGGTCTGCCAGTGCGCGGGCAGCAACTGCCCCTTGAACGCTGGCGCCTCTTCGAGCACCACATCACGCGCCGCCACCGGCTCGCCGCACTCCGAACAGACCAGCACGCCCTGCATAGGATGACCGCAGGTCCTATGCAGGTGGCGAATCGGCGCACCTTCAGCGCCGCCCATGTAACGGTCTCCCCAATTCACCAGAGCTAACACAGCGGGATAAAGATCGCGACCCTTCGCCGTCAACCGATACTCCTGGCGGAGCGGCCGCTGCTGATAGGCGACCTTGTTCAACACTCCAGCTTCGGTCAGCTTCTTCAAGCGATTCGCCAGCACATGGCGAGTCACGCCGAGGCGTTCTTCGAACTCATCGAAACGACGGATGCCCAAAAACGACTCGCGCAGCACCAGCAGGGTCCAGCGATCCCCAACCACCGAGAGCGTGCGCGCCAAAGAACAGGGCTGCTGATCGAGTTCTTCCCAGCGCATTGTCAATCATCCTCCACAACGATGGCTCACCATAACTTGACAGGTTCTGAAATGGAACCGAGTATCAGGCTGGGTTCCAAATAAGAACTAAAGGAGAGCCGCAATGACCGAAGGCAAGGCCATACTGGTAATGGGCGCCGGTGACGCTACCGGCGGCGCCATCGCCAAACGTTTCGCCCGCGAAGGCTATGTCGCCTGTGTGGCCCGCCGCCACGCGAGCAAACTGGCGCCGCTGGTTGCGGACATCGAAGCCGAGGGTGGTACGGCGTACGCGTTCGGCTGCGATGCGCGGGTCGAAGACCAGGTTATCGAACTGTTCACGCACATCGAGCGCGAGATTGGCCCGCTGGACGCGGTGATCTTCAACATCGGTGCCAATGTGCAGTTTTCCATTACGGAGACCAGCGAACGGGTTTACCGCAAAGTGTGGGAAATGGCGGCCCTGGCGGGTTTTCTCACCGGGCGCGAAGCGGCAAAGGCCATGCTGCCGCGCGGTCGTGGCACGATCATTTTCACGGGCGCCACCGCCTCGCTGCGCGGCCGGGCAAATTTTTCCGCCTTCGCCAGCGCCAAGTTCGCCCTGCGAGCCTTGGCACAGAGCATGGCCCGTGAGCTCGGACCACAGGGCATCCATGTCGCCCACCCGATCATCGACGGCGCCATCGATACCGCGTTTATTCGCGATAACTTCCCAGAGCTGTATCAACGCAAGACACAGGACGGCATCCTCAACCCCGCGCACATCGCCGAGACCTACTGGCAGATCCATTGCCAGCCCCGCGACTGCTGGGTGCATGAGCTGGATTTGCGACCCTGGACGGAAACCTTCTGATTTCTCTCACCCATAAGGAAAACAAGATGAGCAGAACCGTGGAATTCCTGTTTGATTTCGGCAGCCCAGCCTCTTACCTGGCCTGGACCCAATTGCCGCGCATCGCCGCTGACACCGATGCCGAGATCGTCTGGCGACCCATCCTGCTGGGTGGCATCTTCAAGGCCACCGGCAACACGCCCCCGCTGGCCGTGCCGGCCAAAGGCCGCCACTTGCTGCTAGATCTTGCGCGCTTCGCCAAACGCTATGGGGTGCCGATGAATTTCAATCCGCACTTCCCCATCAATACCCTGCAGCTGATGCGCGGTGCGATTGGTTATCTCGGCAGCGAGCAATTCGATCGCTACATGACAGCCATGTTCGAAGGCATCTGGGTCCATCAGAAGGACCTCGGCAAGCCCGAAGTGGTTGCCGAGGTCCTGGAAGCAGCCGGGCTGTCGAGCGAGGAGTTTCAACACCTAATCGGCAGTGACGAGGTCAAGGAACGTCTGAAGACCAGCACCGAAGAGGCGGTCAAGCGCGGCGTATTCGGCGCGCCGAGCTTCTTTGTCGGCGATCAGCTGTACTTTGGCCAGGACCGGCTGGACTTTATCGCTGAGGCACTCGCCGCTAACTGACCGGTTTCAGCTTTCCAACAGGAACGTCACCGGCCCGTCATTGACCAGGTGCACCTGCATGTCGGCACCGAAGCGGCCGGTGGCGACCTGCGGGTGCTGGGCGCGCGCCAGCGTAACCAGGTGATCAAATAGTTGCTCACCCAGTGCAGGCGCTGCCGCCGTGGAGAAGCTCGGCCGCAGACCGCTTTTCGTATCCGCCGCCAGGGTGAATTGCGAGACCAGCAGGAGGCCACCCTCGACATCCGTGAGGGACAGGTTCATTTTCCCCTCGGCATCGCTGAACACCCGGTAATTCAGCAGTTTTTTGAGCAGCTTGGCGACGCTCGCCGGGGTGTCCTGCGGTTCGATGCCGACCAGCGCCAGCAACCCCTGGTCGATGGCACCGACAATCTCTCCGCCGACCTCGACACGTGCGCCGCGTACACGCTGAATCAAGGCCTTCATGCTTCACCCTTGGGGAGTTTGCGCAGGCGGCGGGCCATCTGGTCCGTGGCGCGCACCAGCGCGTCGACGATGCCACGCTCGCCTGCCGAATGGCCCGCCTCGCGAATGATCTGCAGTTCACTGTTCGGCCATACCTGGTGCAGCGCCCAGGCATTGTCCAACGGGCAGATCACGTCGTAGCGACCGTGCACGATGATGCCCGGCAAATGGGCAATCTTGTGCATGTCGCGCAGCAGCTGATCCGGCTCAAGGAAGGCGTTGTTGATGAAGAAATGACACTCTATACGGGCGATCGACAGCGCCCGCTCGTTGAAGCGCTCAACCACTTCCGGGTTCGGCCGCAAGGTTGCGGTGCGCCCTTCCCAGCACGACCACGCCTTGGCGGCCTGCATCTGGGCAATCTGGTCTTCGCCGGTCAGGCGCTTGTAGAAGGCCTGCATCAGCTCGCCGCGCTCGGCGGGCGGAATCGGCGCCAGGTAATCCTGCCAGTAGTCCGGGAACAGCCGACTGGCGCCTTCCTGGTAGAACCAATGAAACTCCTGCGGACGGCAGAGAAAGATGCCGCGCAATACCAGGCCATGGACGCGCTCGGGATGACGCTGCGCATAGGCCAGTGACAGGGTGGAGCCCCAGGAGCCGCCAAACAGCAGCCACTTGTCGATACCCAGGTGCTCACGAATGCGCTCCATGTCATCGACCAGATGCCAGGTGGTGTTGTTCTCCAGGCTGGCGAAGGGCGTCGAGCGCCCGCAGCCACGCTGATCAAAGGTGATGATGCGATACAGGTTCGGGTCGAAATAACTGCGCGACTGCGCATCGCAACCGGCGCCAGGGCCGCCGTGTACGAACACGACCGGCAGGCCGTCGGGCGTGCCGCTTTCGTCGATATGCAAGGTATGGATGTGATCGACCGCCAGGGTATGGACGGCGTAAGGTTTTATTTCCGGATATAGAGGCTGCATGACGTGCTCCCAGCACTGTACGGTGCATGTTGACGCGGCGTTTCAGGGACATTCTCGGCATCATAGCGGGGAAATTCCCTGCGCATGACGCGAGCGGTTGCGAGAGCTCGTAATGTCCCCTCGCTGGAAGCCCGCGATCATGCCGCGCGATTTGGTCAATGCATGCTGAACGCCTGTGTCATTGAGGCAACTTGCCGCGCTGGCCTAACCTGCGTGGCAGTCATTGCCCAAGGAGCCGCCATGTCCGGTCCGTTGTCGTCCCTGAAAATTCTGGATTTCTCCACCCTGTTGCCCGGGCCGTTCGCTTCGCTGCTGCTGGCCGACATGGGTGCCGACGTGTTGCGCGTGGAGTCGCCTTCGCGCATGGATCTGGTACGCGTGCTGCCACCGCATGATCAGGGCGTGTCGGCCAGCCATGCCTACCTCAACCGCAACAAGCGCGGCATAGCCCTAGACCTGAAGAAGCCCGAGGCGGTGCAACTGGTCAAGCAGCTGGTGCAGGACTACGACATCGTGCTCGAGCAGTTCCGTCCGGGGGTGATGGACAAGCTCGGCGTGGGCTACGAGGCACTCAAGGCGATCAACCCTCGGCTGATTTATGTGTCGATCACCGGCTACGGCCAAACCGGTCCCTACAAGGATCGCGCCGGTCATGACATCAACTACCTGGCCCTGGCCGGCCTAGCCAGTTACACCGGGCGGCGCGACAGCGGGCCGTTGCCGCTGGGCATTCAGGCCGCCGACATTGCCGGCGGTTCGCTGCACGGAGTGATCGGCCTGCTGGCCGCCGTGGTGCAGCGTCAAGTGACAGGCCAGGGCCAGCAGGTCGATATCAGCATGACCGACTGTGCCTTTAGCCTGCATGCCATGGCCGGTGCCGGCTACCTGGCCTGCGGCGTGGAGCCGGCGATGGAGAATCAGCCGCTCAACGGCGGGAGCTTCTATGACTACTACCAGAGCCGCGACGGCCGCTGGTTCTCGGTGGGCAGCCTGGAACCGCAATTCATGCAGCAGTTTTGCGCGGCCCTCGGCCGTCCCGAACTGGCTGCCCGTGGGCTGTCCCTGCGACCGGAAGATCAGCAGGCGCTCAAGCGCGAGATCCAAAACGAATTTGATAAACGCGACTTCGCCGACTGGTGCGAGCGTTTCGCTGCGCTGGATGCCTGCGTCGAACCGGTGCTGAGTCTAGCCGAGGCGGTTGAGCATCCGCAGCTCCAGGCACGCGGTGTGGTCACCGATGTGCCGCGCGACAGCGCCGAACCGCAACGGCAGATCGCCTGCCCGATCCGTTTCTCGGCAGGTCTGGATACGCCACGGCATATCGGCGTCAGCGTCGGTGCGCATACCGATCAGGTACTGACCGAGCTGGGTTATTCGATCGAACAGATTGCCGCCTGGCGGGATGCCCGGGTAATCGCCTGATCTTATCGACTGCTTGCCGCTAGCCTGGCATCGCCGGTGCTCAAAAGCTTGAGCCGGGCTCTGCCAGGAAGCTCAATTCGTCAATTGTGCTGACACGCCCGAGAATGGCATTACGGTGAGGAAAGCGCCCGAAGCGGGCGATTACCCGATGATGCGCCTTGGCATACTCCAGGAAGCTGATGAACGCTGGGCTGTCCGCCTCATCCTGCTCGGCCAGCAGAACCGCGAAAGCCTGTACCGCACGCTCCTGATGCTGCAAGTCTTCGGCATGCTCGAACACCATGTAGCAGAACACCCGCTGAATGGCCGACAGACGACGGTCCCAACCCTGCTCTATACCCCGCTCCAGCAAGGCCAGGGCACGGGCATCGCCCGCGAAGGCGCGCGGCGTGCCGCGATGGATCATGCGGGGCAACTGGTCGAGCAACAACAACAGGGCCAGCCAACCTTCCGGATTGCTGGCCCAGTCGCCCAGATAGCCATTCAGCGCTTGCTCGGTCAGGTCACCGAAGCGCGTACGCGCCTCGGCATCCTGCTCGGCCCGGTAACCGAACCACAACCCGTTCTGCCGCGCCGCCAGCTCGCCGGCGGGCGCATCAGCGCCAAACCACCAGTCGAGCAACGGTTGCCAGGTCGCGTTCATGACTCAGTCTGATGGTACTGGGTGATGCGCTCGACTTCTTCCTTGGAACCGAGGAATACCGCCACACGCTGGTGCAGGGAGTCCGGCTGGATATCCAGGATGCGCTGATGACCATCAGTGGATGCACCGCCAGCCTGTTCGATGATCATCGACATCGGATTGGCCTCGTACATCAGGCGCAGCTTTCCGGGCTTTTCCGGTTCGCGGGCATCGCGCGGGTACATGAACACACCGCCACGGGTGAGGATACGGTGCACATCGGCCACCATCGCGGCGACCCAGCGCATGTTGTAGTTCTTGCCCAGCGGACCTTCCTTGCCCTCCAGCAGTTCGCTGACATAGCGCTGCACCGGCGCTTCCCAGTGGCGCTGGTTGGACATGTTGATGGCGAACTCGGCGGTCTGCTCGGGTACGCGGATGTTGTCGTGGGTCAGCACCCAGTTGCCCATGTGCGGGTCGAGGGTAAAGCCCTTGACGCCGTTGCCCAGGGTCAGCACCAGCATGGTCTGCGGGCCGTAGATGGCGTAACCGGCGCACACCTGCTCGGTGCCCTTCTGCAGGAAGGCTTCTTCGGAGAGGTCGCCCTTGCCGCGCAGATTGTCTGCGCAACGCAGCACGGAGAAGATGGTGCCCACGGACACGTTCACATCGATGTTGGAGGAGCCGTCCAGCGGGTCGAATACCAGCAGGTACGCACCTTTCGGGTAACGGCCAGGAATCTGGTAGGCCTCTTCCATTTCCTCCGACGCCATGCCGGCCAGGTGGCCGCCCCACTCGTTGGCTTCGAGCAGGATGTCGTTGGACAGCACGTCGAGTTTCTTCTGCACCTCGCCCTGTACGTTCTCGGTACCCATGCTGCCCAACACGCCGCCCAACGCGCCCAGCGACACCTCGTGGCTGATCTGCCGGCAGGCACGCGCCACCACCTCGATCAGGAAACGCAGGTCTGCCGGGGTGTTGAAGTTGCGAGTCTGCTCGATCAGGTAGCGACTCAGGGTGATGCTGGACATGGACGGGCTCCGAAGGGCGATAGGAAAGAAGTGCATTTTAGCCTGTGTTGCCTGCCGAGCGCCCACCAGCGAACGGCTTTTCTTACCTCGAGTCGCGTATGGGGATGCGCTTGCCGGCCCAAGCCTTCACGTCCTCGGCCTGACCGTCACGTTGCGCACCGGTACGCGCCCGCACCAACAGGCCCGGAATCAGCCGGCCTTCCGGCAATTGCTGCCACAGGCGCTGCGGCAAATGCTGGCGCAGCGCCTGTGGATTGACCCGCGCCGGGTTGAAGGTGCTGCGGTAGTAGGCCATCCACAAACGCTCGCCTTCCGGATCGGGGGTGCGCGCCAGTCGCTGCCATTCCTCGGGTGCCTCGCGGCGGTAATCGAAGCGGTCGCCGTTGAACAACACCCCATCGCGCGGCGTCGCTATCAGCCAACTGTGCTGCCCCAGCCGCTCGGCGAAATGCTCGCAGGCCACCTCCAGCACCTCATGTTCGGGCTCATACCAGGCCACGTAGTCCGGCAGACCCTCGCCCTTCAACGGAGCGAAACGCACGAACGCATGCAACTGATGGATTTCCCGGCCCACCGCTTTGAGTCGCTGATGCAGCTCACTGCCGTCGAGATCGCCTGGCAACGCAGCCGCTGCGTCACCCTGGGCCACCCGCCAGAGAATCCGATAGAGCAACGCCCAACGCTCCGGCATCCGAAAGCGTGCAGCCCGCTCGAGCATGTCGAGTACCTTACGCGGCACCGTGACCCGCGCGCCGGGTGCATAACGCGCCAAGGTCTCTTCCGCGAACAGATCGGCCGGCATCAGCTCATCGCGCCAGCTCACGTAATCCGGCGGCACGCCGTCGTGCAGCAACGTGCGGGCCTTGTCGCGCCAGTCGGCGAACCCGCCGTCAATCCGTACGCAGCGCATCACCAGAGCGCCATTTGCTGGACCGGTCGCTCGGCCTGCTGCTGACGCAGTCGCAGGGATTCACTGCTGTCCTGCCGGGGGCGGTAGTCAGCGGTGACGATGAACGGATTGGCCTTGTCCAGGGCACAGCGCAGCCGGCGTAAGTCGTCATAACGAATTTTTCGCTGCTTGCGCAGTTGCTCGATGCGTTGCGCGGTCAGCACGCCGATGCCCGGCACCCGTGCAATCAGCGCGGGTTCTGCGCGGTTTACATCCACCGGAAATTGCTCGCGGTGCTCCAGCGCCCAGGCGAGTTTTGGGTCGATATCCAGCGCCAGGTTACCGGGCTTGTCGAGCAGTTCCTCGGCACGAAAGCCATAGCCGCGCATGAGGAAATCCGCCTGATACAAACGGTGCTCACGCAGCAGCGGCGGCGCCGCCAACGGCACCGTGGACGGGCTGTGGGGGATGGGACTGAACGCCGAGTAATACACGCGCTTGAGGCGGAACTGCCGGTACAGGGTCTGCGACTTGCGCAAGATGCTGTGATCGTCGCTGTCGTCAACGCCGACAATCATCTGCGTGCTCTGCCCGGCAGGGGCGAACTTCGGTGCCCTGGCCTCGCCTTCGACGGCCTGCTGCTGGTAGCGGATGGCACCCATGGTCCGCTGAATCCCGCCAACGGTCTTTTCCGGCGCCAGGCGAATCAGGCTGGCGTCGCTGGGCAGTTCGATATTCACGCTCAAGCGGTCGGCATAGCGACCGGCCTGCTCGATCAGCGCCGGATCAGCATCCGGAATGGTCTTGAGGTGGATGTAGCCGCGAAATTCGTGCTCTTCGCGTAGCAGGCGTGCCACCTGCACCAATTGCTCCATGGTGTAATCCGCGGAGCGAATGATGCCGGAGCTCAGGAACAGTCCACTGATGCAGTTGCGCCGGTACAGGTCCAAAGTCAGCATCACCACTTCCTCGGGCGTGAAGCGCGCACGGGGTACGTCGCTGGAGCGGCGGTTTACGCAGTATTGGCAGTCGTACAGGCAAAAATTGGTGAGCAGGATCTTCAGCAGCGACACGCAGCGACCGTCCGGCGTAAAGCTGTGGCAGATGCCCATTCCGCCAGTAGAGCCCACCCCCGCCTTGCCCTTGGAGCTGCGCTGCGGTGCGCCGCTGCTGGCGCACGACACGTCGTACTTGGCCGCATCGGCGAGAATGCTCAGCTTGTCGATGAGTTGCACGGTGGCGCTCTCCGCGAATACTGTATATAAACCCAGTATACGGAGCTACGCTCACCTTGCCAGCCCCCACCACAAGGAAACTTGCGTGACCTCACCCTACATTCACATTGCCGCAGCCCTCATCTACAACACCCAACGCGAGATGTTGCTGGTGCGTAAGGCCGATACGCCGTATTTCATGCAGGCCGGTGGCAAGCTGGAAGCTGACGAACGGCCCATCGACGCCTTGCGCCGAGAACTGAATGAAGAGCTGGGTATCGACCTGATGGACCAGCAGGCCGTTTACCTAGGTAACTTCAGTGCCGCGGCCGCCAATGAACCGGGTTGCCAGGTAGTTGCCGAACTCTTCGCTTTGCAGCTCGACCAGCCACTACAGGCCAATGCCGAAATCGCCGAAGCGCGATGGGTCAGCTTCGCCGAAGCCGAACGCCTAACCCTCGCCGAGCTTACCCGCGAACAGGTGCTTCCCTTGGCCCGGCAACTGCTGTCGGCATAACGCGCCTCTTTGCACGTTCGCCTTTGCCCGTTCATAACTGCACCTGGCTGCCCAGCTCCACCACCCGGTTGGCCGGCAACTGGAAGTAATGCAGGCTGCTGTTGGCGTTGCGCTGCAAGAAGGCGAACAGCTGTGTACGCCATCGCGCCATCTCTGGTCGTGGCCCGGGGATCAGCGTTTCGCGACTGAGGAAATAAGTCGTGCGCAATGGCTCGAACGGTTTGCCATCCAGGCTCAGCTGTCGCAGCGCCGCGGGCACATCGGGTTTGTCCATGAAGCCGAACGACAACAGCACGCGATAAAACCCCTGCCCCGAGGTTTCCACTTGAGCCCGCTCGTGCGGCGCTACTCGGGGGCAATCGAGCGTCAGCACGGTCAGCAGCACGACCCGCTCATGCAGCACCTGGTTGTGCTGCAGGTTGTGCAACAAGGCCGGCGGCACAGACTCCGGGTGCGCGGCAAGAAACACTGCGGTGCCCCGCACACGCGGGGGCGGCTGGCTCAGCAGGCTTTCGATGAAAATCGGCAGCGGCAAGGCCAACTCGCCCAGACGCCGATACAGGGTCTGCCGGCCACGCTTCCACGTGGTCATCAAGGCGAACAACACGATCCCGACCAGCAACGGAAAGGCACCGCCCTCCAGAACCTTGGGCAGGCAGGCGAGAAAGAACAGGCTGTCGACAATCAGGAACCCGAGCAGCAACGGCAGAGCCTGCCACCACGGTAACTTCCACTGCATCAGCATCACCACCGCCACCAGCAGGCTGGTGCACAGCATGGTGCCGGTTACCGCAACGCCGTACGCCGAGGCCAGCGCACTGGAACTGCCGAAGCCGAGCACCAGCAGGACCACACCCACGAGCAGCACCCGATTCACCACCGCGATGTAAATCTGCCCTTCCATGTGTTCCGAGGTGTGCTGAATCAGCATCCGCGGTACATAGCCCAGCTGGATTGCCTGGCGGGTCAATGAGAAGGCACCGGAGATGACCGCCTGCGAGGCGATGATAGTTGCCAGCGTGGCCAGGCCAATCAACGGCAGCAAGGCCCAGGCCGGGGCCAGCAGGTAGAAGGGATTGCGTGCGGCTTCAGGCGTATCCAGCAGCAAAGCGCCTTGACCAAAGTAGTTGAGCAGCAACGCCGGCAATACCAGGAAAAACCATGCTCTGGCGATCGGCCGACGCCCAAAGTGCCCAAGGTCGGCATACAACGCCTCGGCACCGGTCAGCGCCAGCACCACGGCGCCCAGCACCGTCAGCCCGACACCAGGATGAATCGCAAAAAAATGTACGGCCCAATACGGATTCAGCGCCTGCAACACCACCGGCTGCCGAGCAATGCCGTGCAACCCCAGAATCCCCAGCACCACAAACCAGCCCACCATCACCGGGCCGAACAGCATACCGAGATGGGCAGTTCCGTGTTTCTGCAGCAGAAACAGCCCCACCAGCACCACTAGCGCCAGCGGAATCACCCAGTGCCCCACCCCCTCGAAGGCGATCTCCACACCCTCGATGGCTGACATCACGGATATCGCCGGGGTAATCATGCTGTCGCCATAGAACAGCGCCGCACCGCACAAACCCACCGCCCCCAGCGCCGTACTCAGCCATGCATAGGGGCGCGCCGCACGCTGAGCCAGGGCCAATAACGCCATCGCCCCACCCTCGCCCTGATTGTCGGCACGCAGCACGAAGAGCACGTATTTCACCGACACCACCCAGAGCAGCGACCAGCAGATCAGCGACAGAATCCCCAACACGCCGGCGTGATCGACACTCACACCGTAGTGCCCGGAAAACACTTCCTTGAGGGTGTACAGCGGGCTGGTGCCGATATCGCCATAGACCACGCCAGTGGCCGCCACCAGCAGGCCAAAGCCGGATGCCTGCTGCGCTGGCGCTGCTGCCTCGTTGCCGGCCTCGTCCACGCTGCTCACCTCGCGAACCACTTGGGTTGAGCATGGACCCGCAGGCGAACGGGAACAACTGCCGGCCAAGCTAGTGAGGCTGGGCGACCCGCCCTGCGAGCCGAACAAAGAGCAGGATTGGCCAAGTGAGCTTTAAATTCGTCTTTTGCGGTTTAACGCTGACTCGAAGAGATCAAAAGAGGTAAAGTAAAGCTGAAGGCATCATCAGAGTCTTTAAGTATAATCCCCTCGTAAGTGCTTCTTTCAAAAAAACCAAGCAAGACATTATCAATATATTCATACCCGCTACTTTGAACGATTGATATCTCTGGAACTTGCCGCCCTCGCTTGAAGCTAAAGCCAAGCTTCAACACCGTTGCATCAGAGAGCTTTCCAACTTCCTCTTGAATATATTTACTTCTGCGAAGCCTGACACCAACAGAAGCCTGCCATTTTTCTAGCCAAAAACCCTGATACCGAAGGATTTGCACATCGGATAATGGAACTCCGCTTTCGTATAACCGCCAGAGAGCTGTCCATGCACCCCGACAACTGTACAAAGCATCCAAATAGAGCGAGGAAATTTCGGAAACATTAGAAGATTTCCTTCTTTCCAGAAACATGGCTAAATTTACAGGGGAACAAGGCACTCCAGCGCTCACGCTTTCTCTGTATAACCTCTCTGCTTCCAGATAATCAACAGTCTGGCCAATTCCATTCTCTGCCATTGACGCCAGATATCTGAATCCAGAAGGACTTAGACTATAATAGAACCTTGCCAATTCGTAATCTGCCTCAACCCCAAAGCCGTTCTCATATCTGCGCCCCAGTGAGATCTGACACTCCTCAATCCTTTCTGTTACAGCCAGATGATGATGCTCAGCCAATGAGATTCTTTCATCGGAATACTTAGAAGAGGAAAGTATGCATTTCACTCTGGGCGAAATATCGGAACCATAACTTTTAAAAAGCACCTTGCTCGAGCAACCCCCAATCACAAAGAATAAAAGCAGAAGATATAATCTCATGAAATGAGCCCGTCAATTGCGACATTAAAATAATGCAATATTTCGACATTTGAAAGCCAAGCGCACGATAAGAAGTTTGCTGTATTTATCTCCAGATGCCCCTTACTGTCAAACCGGGTTTAACTAGGCAACAAAAAACCCCGCCCGGCCAACGCCAAGCGGGGTTTTCATTTACCGCAGCGGAAGACTTACAAACCGGCCGCCGCGCGCAGATCGGCAGCCTTGTCAGTCTGCTCCCAGCTGAAGGTGGTGAAGGAATCGTCACCCACGGTCTTCTGCTCGGGGATACGGCCAAAGTGGCCGTAAGCAGCGGTGGCCTGGTACATCGGGTGTAGCAGGTCGAGCATGCGGGTGATGGCGTACGGACGCAGGTCGAACACTTCGCGCACCAGGTTGACGATGGTGGCTTCCGGGACCTTGTTGGTGCCGAAGGTGTTCAGCGAGATCGAGGTCGGCTGGGCCACGCCGATGGCGTAGGACACCTGGATTTCGCAGCGCTCGGCAAGGCCGGCGGCGACGATGTTCTTGGCCACGTAGCGGCCGGCGTAGGCGGCCGAGCGGTCAACCTTGGACGGGTCCTTGCCGGAGAAGGCGCCGCCGCCGTGGCGGGCCATGCCGCCGTAGGAGTCGACGATGATCTTGCGGCCGGTCAGGCCGCAGTCCCCCACCGGGCCGCCGATGACGAACTTGCCGGTCGGGTTGATGTGGTACTGGGTGTCCTTGTGCAGCAGTTCGGCCGGCAGGGTGTGCTTGACGATCAGCTCCATCACCGCTTCTTTCAGGTCGGCCTGGCTGATGTCCGGGCTGTGCTGGGTGGACAGCACCACCGCATCGATGCCCACAACCTTGCCGTCTTCGTAGCGGCAGGTGACCTGGCTCTTGGCGTCCGGACGCAGCCACGGCAGCAGGCCGGACTTGCGCGCTTCGGCCTGGCGTTCGACCAGACGGTGGGAGAAGACAATCGGTGCCGGCATCAGTACATCGGTTTCGTTGCTGGCGTAGCCGAACATCAGGCCCTGGTCGCCGGCGCCCTGGTCTTCCGGCTTGGCGCGGTCGACGCCCTGGTTGATGTCCGGGGACTGCTTGCCAATGATATTGACGATGCCGCAGGTGGCGCCGTCGAAGCCGACGTCCGAACTGGTGTAGCCAATGTCGCAGATCACCTTGCGGGCGATCTCTTCCAGGTCGACCCAGGCGCTGGTGGTCACTTCGCCGGCGACGATGGCGACGCCAGTCTTGACCAGCGTTTCCACCGCCACGCGGGCGAGTTTGTCCTGTTCGATGATGGCGTCGAGCACGGCATCGGAAATCTGGTCGGCAATCTTGTCCGGATGGCCTTCAGAGACGGATTCGGAGGTAAAAATCGAGTATTCGCTCATCTATCGGTGTCCTGTTCTGACCGGTCAGTGAGGGTGCTTCGTGAATCCGGCCTGGCGAAATGCCGCAGCTGAATCTGAAAGCCGTTTTTAAAACCAATGTAAAGACTCTCGCCGGGCACAAGCCCCGCGGCGATGGCCCAACGGGCCAAATCATCCTGGTCAAAGCCCAGCCAGAGATCGCCACAGGCTTCTCGGGTCCAGCTCTGATCGTGACTGCACAACTCGCTGATCAGCAGACTTCCGCCCGTCTTGACCCACCCCGCCAGCCGCTGCATGGCCTCGGCTGGGGCGGCGAAGTGGTGCAGCACCATGTTCAGCACAACGCAATCGGCCTGCGTGCCCGGGTCATCCAGCGCATCGGCCAATTGCAAGTTGACGTTAGTCAAACCGGCCTGCTCGCAATGACGCCGTGCCAGCTCAAGCATTTCCGGGCTATTGTCCAATGCCGTGACCTGGGCGAAACGGCGCGCCAGCTCGGGCAGGAAGGCGCCTTCGCCCGGGCCGACTTCCAGCGCTGTGGCCGTGGGGGCAAACCCCAGCGTATCCAGCAGGCTGAGCAGGCTGTCGCGGTACTGTGGCAGGCTGGCGATCAGGTCCTGCCGCGCGGCAAAACTGCCGGCCATGCGGGCAAAAAAATCCTGACTTGCGGCACTGCGCTGGGCATGCACGGCGGCAATTCGCGCCAGAACGTCGGCGGGCAGCGTGAGGCGGTCGACTTCGGCCAGCAAGGCGCTGTGCAAAGCGCCACCCAGCACCTCGGCCTGCGCCAGGCTGCGGCGGTAAAACACCGCGTTACCCTCGCGGCGCGTGGTCACCAGTCGCGCCTGAGCTAGCACCTTCAAATGATGGCTCATACCCGACTGGCCGATGGCAAAGATCTGTGCCAGTTCCAGCACGCCAAACGAATCGTTGGCCAGCGCGCGCAACACATTCAGACGCAACGGATCACCGCCAGCCTTGCAGAGAGCGGCGAGCTGGTCGTGGTCGGCAGGGAGCTGAAGTTCGGGCAGGTTCATAGGGTGCGCAGTCTAGACGCTCACATTTTGCGCATCAATGACCAATATCAAAAAACTTTGATATTGGTTAACCTACGGCCTTCGGCTGCGCCACGAACCCGCTGCTGCCCTCTTTGGTTATAAGCAAGCGTCTCTTGTTTATTTATCCATGGGTCGGGCTTTGCCGTATCCTGCGCACCCTTGACCAGCCACCGCCTCTGCGGACTCGCCTGTGCGGCGTGATCTGCGGCGGCTTTGATCTGTGGAATTTGCATCATGTCGAATCATCGCTTCATCTCGCTGGCCTTCGTCAGCGCGTGCTTGCTCTTGACCCTTCCGGCCCAAGCCGAAGAATCGCCCGCCACCGCGAACGTCAGCGCACCACTGAGCACACCCGCACCGCTGCTTTCTGCAGGCGAACTGCAACCGCTGATTGGCCAAGCCCATGTGCGCATCCTCGATATCCGCGCACCGCAGGCTTATGCCGGCGGGCATATCCCCGGCGCCATCAACACACCGTACGGTCAGTACCGTGGTCCGGCTGACAATCCCGGTCAGTTACCCCAGGCATCAGCCCTGACCGCCGTGTTGCAAAAAGCCGGCATCCACCAGGACAGCCACGTGATCGTCGTGCATGGCGGCACGGACCACACTGATTTCGGCGCCGCGGCACGGGTCTACTGGACACTGAAGGTCGGCGGCCTGACTCGCCTGTCGATTGTCGATGGCGGCACGCGTGCCTGGCATGCCGCCGGCGGTGAGCTGACCACCGAAACACCGCTGGTGCTGCCCAGCCAGTTCGTCTACCAGTACGACAAGGACCAGATCGTGACCCGCGACGAGTTGGCCGCCGCCATCCAGACCGGCAGCGCGCCACGCCTGATCGACTCGCGGCCGCCGGCGTTCTTCAACGGTGACGTAAAACCGGCCACCGCCGCCCGCTATGGCACCCTGCCCGGCGCGCACTCGTTCAACAACGCGCAGTTCTTTCCGGAAGGCGGCACCACACTGAAGCCGGTCGACGAACTCAAAGCGCTGGTCGCGCAAGCCGGCGCCGCCGAAGGCCCGGCAGTCTCCTTCTGCAACACCGGCCACTGGGCCGCCACCAACTGGTTCGTGATGTCGGAAATCGCCGGCAACACGGCAGTGAAGATGTATCCGGACTCGATGGTGGACTGGAGCCGCAGCGAACTGCCGATGGAGAACCAGCCATCGCGGGTCGAGGCATTGCTGCAAGACCTCAAGCACGCGCTCAACAAGTAAGACAGAGAACTCCTGATGCTTAACCTTAACCGTCTACTGTTAATTGTCGGTGGCCTGGCCGGCGCCTTTGCCGTGGCTTACGCCACTGGCGTGCGCCAGGGCCTGCTGACCCTGCTCGGCATTGGCTTTGGCGCCGTGCTGCAGTTCGCCCGCTTCGGCTTCACCACCGGCTGGCGCGACTTTATCGAAACGCGCAATCCCCAGGGCATCTGGGGCCAGATGCTGCTGTTGTCGCTGGCAGCTGTCCTGACCCTGCCGCTGATCGCCACCAGTGGCGGCGAACTGGTCGGCGCCGTGGCGCCGCTGACCATCAGCCTGATCCTGGGCGCCTTCCTGTTCGGCGCGGCCATGCAACTGGCCGACGGCTGCGGCTCCGGCACCTTGTACAAGGCCGGCGCCGGCGCGCCGTTGTCTTTCGCCGTGTTGCCGACGTTCATGATTGGCAGCTTCGTCGGCGCCTCTCATCAACCGGCGTGGATCGCCCTGGGCGGACTGCCGGCCATCGATCTGCTGCAATTCGGCTGGCCGACAGCCGTCGCCATTACCGTGGCGGGCTGTGGACTGGTCGCACTGTGGGTTGGGCGCGCAGCAAAAAACGCACAGCCGGCGTTTGCCGCTCAGTCCGTCGGCGCTGCCGCGGTCAACAGCGGTTCCGGCTGGGCCCGTCGCTGGTGGCTGGGCGCGCTGCTGCTGGCCGGGCTGTACCTGCTGCATATGCTGATCGCCGGCCAGCCCTGGGGCATTGTCTACGGGGTGGGCGTGTGGGGCGCGAAAATCGCCTCGGCACTGGGTTGGAGCCCAGTCGGCGATCCGTTCTGGGGCGTCGCGCCGCATGCCACGCGTCTGGCCGAACCGCTGCTGGCCGACATCACCTCGGTGACCAACATCGGCCTGATTTACGGCGCCATCGCCGCCTCGCGCTGGAACGGCACGCCGAACATTCGCATGCCCTCCAACCGTCGCCTGATTGCCGCCTGCATCGCCGGCCTGGTGATGGGCTACGCCTCGCGCATGGCGTTCGGCTGTAACGTTGGCGCTTACCTCGGCGGCATTGCCTCGGCCAGCGTGCATGGCTGGGTGTGGTTCGCCCTAGCCTTTGCCGGCTCAATCCTCGGCGTGCGCCTGCGCACTCGCCTCGCCAATTAAGGAGTGGATATGGACAGTAAAAAAGCCTTCCTGACCGGCACCACATTGTTCTGGCTGGTGATGCTGGGCCTGGTCGTTGCCGACACCCGCTCAACTGCCGGCAATCGCGTGGAACCCGCGCCCTTCGCCTATGGCAGTGGCCAGGCGGCCTCGGGCGGACACTGCTCGGGACGTTAAGCCATAACGAGATGGGCCCGTTCTGGGCCCATCTCACATCCGCTCTGCTTACAGCCGGAAACGGCTCACCAGTGTCTGCAACTGGTTACCCAGACGGGCCAGCTCAAGGCTCGAGGCAGCGGTCTGCTCACTGCCTGCAGCGGCTTGATCCGCAATATCGCGCACGCTCACCAGGCTGCGGCTGATTTCTTCGGCAACCGCGCTTTGCTGTTCGGAGGCCGCGGCGATCTGCTGATTCATCGCTTCGATATTCGACACGCTGCCAGTGATATTGTGCAGCGCGACGCCTGCATTACGCGCCAGCGCCACGGTGCTTTCGGTGAGGTTGCAACTGCTCTGCAGGCTGCTCGCCACACGGTGCGTTCCGCTCTGCAACCCGGCCACCAGCTCTTCAATTTCTTCCGTGGACTTCTGGGTGCGTTGCGCCAGGCCACGAACCTCGTCGGCTACCACCGCGAAACCACGGCCGGCTTCCCCGGCGCGGGCCGCTTCGATTGCGGCGTTGAGTGCCAGCAGGTTGGTCTGCTCAGCCACCGCCTTGATGACGTCCATGACGCTGCCAATCTTGTGGCTTTCTTGCTGCAGACTGACCATCGCCTCGCTGGAACGATTGACTTCGCTTGCCAGACGTTCGATCTGAGCAATCGCTTCAGTGACCACCTTGTCACCCTGGGCGGCCTGATCGTCGGCCGTCGAGGCGGCTTGCGAGGCATGCTCGGCGTTGCGCGCGACTTCCTGCACAGTGGCCGACATTTCCTGCATCGCGGTGGCGACTTGATCCGTTTCGACCTTCTGCGTACGCACACCCACACTGGTCTGTTCGGTTACGGCCGACAGTTCTTCCGCAGCGCTGGAAATTTGCGTCACGCCATCGCGAATGCCACCAATCAGCTCGCGCAGGGTGCTGCCCATCTGCTGGATACCCTGCTGCAACTTGCCCATCTCATCGGTGCGCGTGACGACTTTCTGCTCGGAGAGGTCACCGGCGGCAATGCGCTGAACGTCATTCAGAGCGTGCTGAATCGGCCCCGTGATCTGGCGGGTGATCACCACCGAGGCAATGACGCCCAGCAACAGCGCGAGTAATGCGCTGCCAACTTGCAGGGTGCGCGCCCGCGCGCTGTCGTCGTCACGCAAGGTCTGCTGCAGGGCGTTCAACTGTGCACTCTGACGCAGCATGTCATCGACATACCGGGTCATGTCGACGCCAATTCCGCCCACTTCGGAGTTATTGGTTTTGTAGACGTCCAGCGAGCCGAAGTAACGCCCCATGGCCGACTTCAGTTGCACCAGTTCGTACGCAAAATAACGGGACAGCGTGGCCTCGATCTTGGAAAGCTCCACTTCGGTGGCTTTCATCTGCTCGGTCAGCTCACGCTCACGCGCTTCCGAAGCCAGCATCATGTAGCCACGCACGGCATAGCGGGTGGTCAGCATGGCGTCATTAAACGAGGTGAAGGCCCGGAACAGAGCGTCTTGCTCGTCCGACTGCATGCTCTGAATCTTGCTGCGCACACTGTTGATTCGGCTAACAACATCGTTGCCGTCGCTTATCATGTCGCGTCGCGCCTTCAAGGTCAGGTCATAGGCAGCACGCATGCTGTCCAGAGCCTCGCGGTAGCTCGCGATAGAGGGGCCTATTTCCTTCAACAGTTGCAGGCTTTCACCCTGCAGCTCTCGCAGCCCGAGCTGGTAGATCTGCTCCAACCGCTCGAGCTCGGCCTGCGCACGTTTGCCTTCGGCTGCTTCGCCGCTGGTGCGCATGTATTCGAGACGACTGATCTGCAGCCGGCCTGCTGCCACGTTCAACTCGCTGATGCCGGTTGTGTGCTGACTGCTCACGTCCATCCTGCTCAGGCTGTTCCAGCCGATCATCGCCAGGATAAGCGTAATTGCCAGCACCAGGCCGAAGCCGAGTCCAAGTTTGAGATTGACGCTGATATTGCCGAACCATGTGTTCATCGAAAAAATCCCCGCAGCTTAAAGGAGCGGACGCGCGGGGCGTTTTTTCTTGTCCTGCCACTGTCGCAATTCCTTTTGTTGTATCGACCATCCTGCGCCTTGCTTGAGTTCGATCGTGGGCTGGAGCTCGGTCCTGGCGTGCAGACCACCGGGCTCCCCTTTCGCCTCGAAAACACTATGCGCCTGCCTCATCTACCGGGTTTTTCAACGTCTACACGCGTTTATGCCCAAACTTCCAGCCCCATACGTCTTCTCCGATTGCCCTCCCCCCCGTCGTGGGCGAAAATGCCCGACTTTTCCGCCCCCTTCGATTCAGAACAGCCCCCGCAGGAGATTAGCGATGCCCAGCCGTCGTGAGCGAGCCAATGCCATTCGTGCCCTCAGCATGGATGCTGTGCAAAAAGCCAACAGCGGCCACCCGGGTGCCCCCATGGGCATGGCGGATATCGCCGAAGTGCTGTGGCGCGATTACCTCAAGCACAACCCGGTGAACCCGCAATGGGCGGACCGCGACCGCTTCGTGCTGTCCAATGGTCACGGCTCGATGCTGATCTATTCCTTGCTGCACCTGACCGGCTATGACCTGGGCATCGAGGACCTGAAAAATTTCCGCCAGCTGCACAGCCGTACCCCCGGTCACCCGGAATACGGCTACACCGCCGGCGTCGAGACCACCACCGGCCCGCTCGGCCAGGGCATCGCCAATGCCGTGGGTTTCGCCCTCGCCGAACAAGTGCTGGCCGCGCAGTTCAACCGCCCCGGCCATAACATTGTCGATCACCACACCTATGTGTTCCTCGGTGACGGCTGCCTGATGGAAGGCATCAGCCATGAAGTCTGCTCGCTGGCCGGCACCCTGGGCCTGGGCAAACTGACCGCGTTCTGGGACGACAACGGTATTTCCATCGATGGCGAGGTCGAAGGCTGGTTCACCGACGACACCCCGCGCCGCTTCGAGTCCTACGGCTGGCAGGTGATCCGCAACGTCGACGGCCACGATGCCGACGAAATCACCCTGGCCATCGAAACCGCGCGCAAGAGCGATCGCCCGACGCTGATCTGCTGCAAGACCACCATTGGCTTCGGTTCGCCCAACAAGGCCGGCAAGGAAGTGAGCCACGGCGCACCGCTGGGCCACGACGAAATCGCCGCCACCCGCGCCGCGCTGAACTGGAACCACGCGCCCTTCGAAATCCCCACCGAGATCTACGCCGAGTGGGACGCCAAGCAAGCCGGCGTCGCCCGCGAAAACGAGTGGAACCAGCGCTTCGCCGCCTACGCCGCCGAGTTCCCGGAACTGGCCGCCGAGTTCACCCGGCGCATGGCCGGCGAACTGCCGGCCAACTTTGCCGAGCAGGCCGCCGCCTACATCAAGGACGTGGCCGCCAAGGGCGAAACCATTGCCAGCCGCAAGGCCAGCCAGAACACCCTGAACGCCTTCGGCCCACTGCTACCGGAATTCCTCGGTGGCTCGGCTGACCTGGCCGGCTCTAACCTGACGATCTGGAAGGGCTGCAAGTCCCTGGTGGACGGTGACGCCTCTGGCAACTACGTGCACTACGGCGTACGCGAATTCGGCATGAGCGCAATCATGAACGGCGTGGCGCTGCATGGCGGGTTCATTCCCTACGGCGCGACCTTCCTGATCTTCATGGAATATGCGCGCAACGCGGTGCGCATGTCGGCACTGATGAAAAAGCGCGTGCTCTACGTGTTCACCCACGACTCCATCGGCCTGGGCGAAGACGGCCCGACCCACCAGCCCATCGAGCAGCTGGCCAGCCTGCGCGGCACGCCGAACCTGGATTGCTGGCGTCCGGCCGACGCGGTGGAATCCGCGGTCGCCTGGAAATACGCCATCGAGCGTAACGATGGTCCGAGCGCTTTGGTCTTCAGCCGTCAGAACCTCAACCATCAGGCGCGCAACGACCAGCAGCTGGCCGACATCGCCCGCGGTGGTTATGTGCTGAAGGACTGCGCCGGCGAGCCGGAACTGATCCTCATCGCCACCGGCTCGGAAGTCGGCCTGGCCGTACAGGCCTGGGAGAAGCTCAGCGCACAGGGTCGCCAGGTGCGCGTGGTGTCCATGCCGTCGACCACTGTGTTCGACGCCCAGGACGCCACCTACAAGCAGGCCGTACTGCCGGTGGAAGTTTCCGCGCGCATTGCCATCGAAGCCGCGCACACCGACTTCTGGTACAAGTACGTCGGCCTGGAAGGCCGCATCATCGGCATGAGCACCTTCGGTGAATCGGCTCCGGCCGATCAGCTGTTCGAGATGTTCGGCTTCACCATCGACAACGTACTCAGCACTGCTGAAGAACTTCTCGAAGACTGAAAGACGCTGAAGGCGATAGGCTGGAGGATGGACGGCAGGCGGCACTGAGCTGCTTTTTCGTCCAGCCTCCAGCCTTCGGCCTTCAAGCGGCGTGTAACCAGGCAGGCCCAAATGCCCCAGAATCGTCCCTACAAAGTTGCCCTCAACGGTTACGGCCGCATCGGCCGTTGCGTGCTGCGCGCCTTGTATGAGCGTGGCCAGGGCAATCTGGACATCATCGCGCTCAACGACCTGGCCGATCAGGCCAGCATCGAATACCTGACCCGCTTCGACTCCACCCATGGGCGTTTTCCAGGTGAAGTGCGGGTCGACGGCGATTGCCTGCACTTGAACGGCACCTGCGTGCAGGTGTTGCGCCAGGACACCCCGGAAGCCATCGACTGGCAAGGTTTGGGCATCGACCTGGTGCTCGAATGCTCCGGCGTCTACCACACCCGTGCCGACGGCCAGCGTTTCCTCGACGCCGGCGCGCCACGGGTGCTGTTTTCCCAGCCCATGGCCAGCGAGGCGGATGTCGACGCCACCCTGGTGTATGGCATCAACCACACCCGTCTGACCGGGCGTGAACGCCTGGTGTCGAACGCCTCTTGCACCACCAATTGCGGCGTGCCGCTGCTCAAGGTGCTGCACGAGGCGATTGGCCTGGAGTATGTGTCGATCACCACGATCCACTCGGCGATGAACGACCAGCCGGTGATCGACGCCTACCACCACAACGATTTACGCCGCACGCGCTCGGCCTTCCAGTCGGTCATCCCGGTGTCCACGGGGCTGGCGCGCGGCATCGAACGCCTGCTGCCGGAACTGGCCGGGCGCGTTCAGGCCAAGGCCATTCGGGTGCCGACGGTCAACGTGTCCTGCCTGGACATCACCTTGCAGACCGCCCGCGACACCAGCGCCGACGAGATCAACCGCGTGCTGCGCAGCGCCGCCGAAACAGGCCCGCTCAAGGGTCTGCTCGATTACACCGAACTGCCCCACGCCAGCTGCGACTTCAACCATGACCCGCACTCGGCGATTGTCGATGGCAGCCAGACCCGCGTCTCCGGGCCACGCCTGGTCAACCTGCTGGCCTGGTTCGACAACGAATGGGGCTTTGCCAACCGCATGCTCGACGTCGCGGAACACTTCCTGCGCGTCACTGACACCACCCCGTTAAAGGACTGATCCATGACCGTCTTGAAAATGACCGACCTCGACCTTCAGGGTAAGCGCGTACTGATTCGCGAAGACCTCAACGTGCCGGTGAAGGACGGCGTGGTCACCAGCGATGCCCGCATCCTCGCCGCCCTGCCGACTATCAAGCTGGCCCTGGAAAAAGGCGCCGCCGTGCTGGTCTGCTCGCACCTGGGCCGTCCCGAGGAAGGCGTGTTCAGCGAAGAGAACAGTCTCAAGCCGGTGGCCGACTACCTGAGCAAGGCGCTCGGCCGTGACGTACCGCTGATCAAGGATTACCTGAACGGCGTTGAGGTAGCAGCCGGTCAATTGGTGCTGTTGGAAAACGTGCGCTTCAACAACGGTGAAAAGAAGAACACCGATGAACTCGCCCAGCAATACGCCGCCCTGTGCGACGTGTTCGTGATGGATGCCTTCGGCACCGCGCACCGCGCCCAAGGCTCGACCCACGGCGTGGCCAAGTTCGCCAAGGTCGCCTGCGCCGGCCCGCTGCTGGCCGCCGAACTGGACGCGCTGGGCAAGGCGCTGGACAAGCCGGCCCGCCCGATGGTGGCCATCGTCGCCGGCTCCAAGGTGTCCACCAAGCTCGATGTGCTGACCTCGCTGGCCGACATCTGCGACTCGCTGATTGTTGGCGGCGGCATCGCCAACACCTTCCTCGCCGCCGCCGGTTACCCGGTTGGCAAGTCGCTGTATGAGGCCGACCTGGTCGACACTGCCAAGGCCATCGCCGCCAAGGTCAGCGTGCCGCTGCCGGTGGACGTGGTGGTTGCCAAGGCCTTTGCTGAAAATGCCGAGGCCACCGTCAAAGCCATCGGCGACGTGGCCGAGGACGACATGATCCTCGACATCGGCCCGCAGACCGCCCGCCAGTTCGCCGAAATGCTCAAGGCCTCGCAGACCATTCTGTGGAACGGTCCGGTTGGCGTGTTCGAGTTCGACCAGTTCGCCAACGGCACCCAAGTGTTGGCCCAGGCCATCGCTGCCAGCCCGGCGTTCTCTATCGCCGGCGGGGGCGATACCCTGGCGGCGATCGACAAGTACGGCGTGGCTGACCAGATCACCTACATTTCCACAGGGGGCGGCGCCTTCCTTGAATTCGTCGAAGGCAAGGTACTGCCGGCCGTAGAAGTGCTGGAGCAGCGCGCCTAAAAGCAGCCACAAGCGGCAAGCCTCAAGCGGCAAGTAAGAGCAAGAGCAACACCGCGCTGCTTAGGGCTTGCAGCTTGCCGCTGCTTACAAGTCTTGAACCCAGCCTGTCACTGCGGCAGGCTGTGCACCGATCAACGACCCCTACTGGGAGCTACACAGATGGCACTTATCAGCATGCGCCAGATGCTGGACCACGCCGCCGAATTCGGCTACGGCGTTCCGGCATTCAACGTCAACAACCTCGAACAGATGCGCGCCATCATGGAAGCGGCCGACAAGACCGATTCGCCGGTCATCGTCCAGGCTTCTGCCGGTGCGCGCAAATACGCGGGCGCGCCCTTCCTGCGCCACCTGATCCTCGCCGCGATCGAAGAATTTCCGCACATCCCGGTGTGCATGCACCAGGACCACGGCACCAGCCCTGACGTCTGCCAGCGCTCGATCCAGCTGGGCTTCAGCTCGGTGATGATGGACGGCTCGCTCATGGAAGACGGCAAGACCCCGTCCGACTACGAGTACAACGTGCGCGTGACCCAGCAGACCGTGGCCATGGCCCACGCCTGTGGCGTGTCGGTGGAAGGCGAACTGGGTTGCCTGGGCAGCCTGGAAACTGGCACTGCCGGTGAAGAAGACGGCATCGGCGCCGAAGGCATTCTTGACCACAGCCAGATGCTGACCGACCCGGAAGAGGCCGCGGACTTCGTCAAGCGCACCCAGGTCGATGCCCTGGCCATCGCCATCGGCACCAGCCACGGCGCCTACAAGTTCACCAAGCCGCCGACCGGTGACATCCTGGCCATCGACCGCATCAAGGAAATCCACAAGCGCATCCCCAACACCCACCTGGTGATGCACGGTTCGTCCAGCGTGCCGCAGGAGTGGCTGAAGGTCATCAACGAGTTTGGTGGTGACATCAAGGAAACCTACGGCGTGCCGGTCGAGGAAATCGTCGAAGGCATCAAGCACGGCGTGCGCAAGGTCAACATCGACACCGACCTGCGCCTGGCTTCCACCGGCGCCATGCGCCGCATGATGGCCCAGCAACCGAGCGAGTTCGACCCGCGCAAGTTCTTCGCCGCGACCGTCACTGCAATGCGTGACATCTGCATCGCCCGCTACGAAGCCTTCGGTACCGCCGGCAACGCCTCGAAGATCAAGCCGATCTCCCTGGAGGCCATGTTCCAGCGGTATGCCCGCGGCGAGTTGGATGCCAAGGTGAACTGAGCCTTGCTGCTTTAACAAAACAGCCCCGCCATGCGGGGCTGTTTTGTTCTGCCTACAAAAAAACTATTCCGCGCCCGCAATCGCCCCTTAAAATCTGCGCCCTCTCCGCATCCTGCGGGCCTCTTGCTGCATATCCCTCCATGAAACCCACCCTGATCGCTGCCGCCGAACTCGACCGCCTGGACACCTGGGCCAAGTACCACAGCGGCCTGTGCAACGGCTGTCACGCCAGCTGCTGCACCCTGCCAGTGGAAGTGCGCATCCAGGATCTGATCCGTCTCGGGGTGGTGGATGCATTCGAAGCACAAGAGCCGCCCAAACAGATTGCCAAGCGGCTGATGAAAGACGGCATCGTGCAGCACTTCAACCAGAAGCACGGCGTCTTCACCCTGGCGCAGATGTCCAACGACGACTGCCTGTACCTGGACGGCAAAACCCGTCGCTGTACCGTCTATGCACTGCGCCCGGACACCTGCCGCAACCACCCGAAAATCGGTCCGCGTCCCGGTTACTGCGCCTACCGTCCGAAGTAAACGGCGATTACACCGCCGGCCCGGCTCCCTCGGTGAGCGTCTGATAGGGCAGTTCAACACAGAACAAGGCCCCCTCACCCGGCTCACCCTGAACCCAGATCCGTCCGCCGTGAGCACTGACGATCTGCTCTGTGATAAACAGCCCCAGGCCGAGTCCGCCAACGGTTTCGCCATCACTGCCCCGCTCGAACTGTCGGAAGATCCGCTCTCGGTCCTCAGCGGCCACGCCCGGCCCCTGATCGCGCACCTGCAGCAGTACCGTCTCGGCACCGGGCTCGACACGCACCTCGATAGTCTTGCCCTGCCCGTAACGAATGGCATTGGTCAGCAGGTTGGCAAGCACCTGCTCGAGGCGAAACGCATCCCAGCAACCGCGTGCCGGCCCCTGGATAGCACACTGCAGTTCATTGCCTGCCTGGCGCAATTGCGGGCGGAATGCGTCGAGCACCTTGCGGGTCAACTCCGCCAGGTCGCAGGGCTGCGCGCGGATCGACAGTTTGCCGGTGCGGATGCAACTGACATCCAGCATGTCGTCGATCAGGCGAATCAGGTTGCGAATCTGATGCTCGTCCTTCTCCACCATGGTCAGGAGCTGCGAAGGACTGAAGGCAATCTGGTTTTCACGCTGCAGGTGCATGCGGCGCAACTGTGTTTCCAGGATCAGCGTATTGAGCGGTGTCTTCAACTCATGGGAGACCAGCGACAGAAAGTCATCACGCATGCGCACCGCTTGCTGCAGCTCGCGTTGTGTCTGGCGAAGCTCGTCGAGCAGCAACTCCTGCTCGTGACGGCTCTTCTGCAGCTCGGCCAATTGGACGTGCAATGCCTTGCGTTGGCGAAACACCTCCACGAAGACCTTTACCTTACTGCGCACTGCCAGAACATCGAGAGGTTTATGCAGAAAATCCACCGCACCACTTTCATAGCCCTGGAAGGCGTAGTTGGCCTCCAGCCCGGCGGCGCTGACAAAGACAATGGGGATATATCGGGTGCGTTCGATGCCACGCATGATCTCGGCCAATTGAAAGCCGTCCATGCCAGGCATCTGTACATCAAGAATGGCCAGGGCGAACTCATGTATCAGCAAACACTCCAGCGCTTGCTCGGCGGAGCGCGCGCTGATCACCTCACACACCTCGCTGCTTAGCAAGGCTTCGAGAGCCAAGAGGTTCTCTGGCATATCGTCAACGATCAGCACCTTGGCAGGCCCAATATGTCGCAGCATAGTCAGCCTCTCAAATAATGGCGCGCATCCCCAGATAGGGGCGACCGGGTTACGTTAACCGTAGCGCAGCACAGCACTTTCACTCGTTCCTTATCGCTTACGGAACACGCGCTCGGGCCGCGCCACCGTTTCGAAGCAATGGCCGTGGGGACTGAAGTCCAGGCTTTCCCGACTGCCCAGGCCCAGGAAGCCACGGTGGCCCAGGGATTCATGAAACAGCCCAATCGCCCGATCCTGTAGCGGACGATTGAAGTAAATCAGCACATTGCGGCAGGAAATCAGCTGAGTCTCTGCGAATACGCTATCCGTGGCCAGGCTGTGATCCGCGTAGATCACCCGTTCGCGCAGCCCTTTGTCGATCAGCGCCGCACCGTAGGCCGCCGTGTAGTAGTCCGCAAAACTCCCGAGCCCACCAGATTGCTGATAGTTCTCGGTCCACTGGCGCATGCTGTCCAGAGGGTAAACGCCTCGCCGAGCCTTGCTCAGGGCGCGCGGATTGATGTCGGTGGCATAGACCAGACTGCGCGTCAGCAGCCCTTCTTCGTCCAGGAGGATGGCCAATGAATAAACTTCCTCGCCGGTACTGCACCCCGCGACCCAGATTCTCAACGAGGGGTAGGTGCACAACAGGGGCACCACATGTTCGCGCAAAGCACGAAAATAGGCCGGATCACGAAACATCCCGCTGACGGGTACGGTGAGGTATTGCAGCAACGCCATGAACGCCTGCGCGCTGTGCAGGATGCGCCCCTGCAGTTCGGAGATTCCCCCACACCCGAGAGGTACCAACGCCTGCTGCACGCGGCGCATCAGCGTGGCGCGCGCATAGTCGCGAAAGTCGTAGCTGTAGCGGTGATAGATGGCTTCGATCAGCAGTTCGAGTTCGATGTCCAGGCCTTGCCCACTCACCTCAACCTGCCTCGACCCGAGGCAGCCAGACACGGATCAGCGAAAACAGCCGGTCGAGATCAATGGGTTTGGCCAGGTAATCGTTGGCGCCGGCCTGCAGGCAGCGCTCCTGGTCATTTTTCATCGCCTTGGCCGTCACCACGATGATCGGTAGGCGGGCAAAGCGCGGATCGCGTCGAATCTGTGCCGTGGCTTCGTAGCCATCCATTTCCGGCATCATGATGTCCATCAGCACCAGGTCGATGCCCGTGTCCGCGGTAACTTTGTCCACCGCCTCGCGCCCGTTGCGGGCGATCTGCACTGTGGCACCTTTGTGTTCCAGTGCGCTGGTCAGCGCGAAGATGTTGCGCACATCGTCGTCCGCCACCAGGATGGTGCGGCCCTCGAACGCCTTGTCGCGGTTGCGCACCTGCCTGAGGATCTTCTGCCGCTCGGCCGGCATATCCGCCTCGACCTTGTGCAAGAACAGCGTGACCTCGTCGAGCAGCCGTTCCGGCGAGCGTGCCCCCTTAATGATGATCGAACGCGAGTAGCGCAGCAGCTGGGCTTCTTCGTCGTGACTCAGCTCGCGACCGGTGTAGACAATCACCGGCGGGAACGAGTACAGCTCCTCGCCAGCCATGCGCGCCAGCAATTCTCCGCCGTCGATATCCGGCATGTCGAGATCGACGATCATGCAATCGAAGGACTGCTCGCGCAGCCGTTGCAAGGCTTCTTCGCCGCGGGCGACGGCGTGGATTTCAATGTCGTCATCCGCGATCAGGCGAATCACGCTGTCACGCTGTACTGCGTCGTGCTCGACCAGCAGCACACGCTTGACCTGCTGCGCCATGCGCGCTTCCAGGCGGGCAAAGACGGCTTTCAGTTCCTCGCGACTCACCGGCTTTTGCGCATAGCCGACCGCCCCCATCTGCTCGGCCACTTCCTTGCGGTCCTCGACCGAGACGACATGCACCGGGATATGCCGGGTCAGCGGATCGTGCTTGAGCCGCTCCAGAACGCTCAACCCAGGTCGGTCAGGCAAGCGCATGTCCAAGAGGATCGCATCGGGGCGGTAGGTGCGCGCCATCGCCTGGCCCTCAGCGGCGCCCTGGGCCACCAGGCAGCGATAGTTAAGCTCATGGGCCAACTCATACAGAATCTGCGCGAACAGCGGCTCGTCCTCGATCACCAGAACGCACCGCTCCCGACCCCGCGGCTGCTGGCGGTCATCCGGGAAAACGCTGGCCGGCAGCCACGGCAACTGGGGCGCGACGGTGCGTAGGGAGTCACCTCCAGCCTGCGGCTCAGGTAGCGTCACACTTTGGCGTACCAAGGGCAGGCGCAACGTGAAACAGCTTCCGTGCCCCGGCTCGCTGACCAGGCTCAACTCCCCTTGCAGCAGGCGCGCCAGCTCTCGTGAGATCGACAAACCCAGCCCCGTGCCGCCCTGGGGCCGTGGCCCCTCACCCTGACGAAAGGCCTCGAAAATCAGCAGCTGCTGTGATGCCTCGATACCCGGGCCGGTATCGGTCACGGCAAAGCGCAGGTGCTGATCGCCGTCTCGCTCGATGGACAAGAGCACTTTGCCCTGCTCGGTGAACTTGCAGGCATTCGACAGCAGGTTCTTGAGCACCTGCTCCAGACGCTGACCGTCAGTGGTCACGCTGATGGGCAAATCACTCGCGCAGCGCACCTCGAACTGCAAACCCTTTTGCTCGGCCAGCGGTGCGAACAACCCGCACAGCGTCTCCGCCAAACGCGCCAGGTTGACAGGTTCCAGGCGCAGGTCCAGTTTTCCGGCCTCGACCTTGGACAGGTCGAGAATATCGTTGATCAGCAACAGCAGATCCTTGCCGGCCGCGTGAATCGAATCCGCGTATTTCACCTGCTCGGCCGTAAGGTTGCCCTGTGGGTTATCGGACAGTAGCTTGGCAAGAATCAGCGAACTGTTCAGCGGCGTGCGCAGTTCGTGGGACATGTTGGCGAGAAACTCCGACTTATACCGGCTGGCACGCTGCAGCTCTTCGGCGCGTGCCTCGAGCAGGCATTGGGCCTGCTGCAGATCATGATTGCGCACATTCAACTGATCACGATTGCGTTCGAGCATCTGCGCCTGTTCCGCCAGCTGCTCGTTGCTCTGTTCCAGCTCAGCCTGTTGCGCTTCCAGGCTGGCTTGGGATTCCTTGAGCGCGCGGGCGTGCTCTTCAAGCTCCTGATTACTGGCGCGCAGTTCTTCCTGGCGATGGTGCAACTCTTCATTAAGGCGCTGGCTACCGGCCAACGCCTCTTGCAGTCGTTGCCGATAATCCATGGCAGCCAAGGCCGAGCCCAGCACGCCGCTCAATACCCCCAGCAGTTCCTGGTCTCGCTCACGCAGCGAACGCAGGAAGCCCAGTTCCAGCACACCATGGAGCTCGCGATTGTCCTCCAGCGGTACGATGAGCGCGGTGCGCAAGCGCCCCTGGCCAATGGCCGAACTGACCTGCAGGTAGTCATCGGGCAAATTCTCCAGCAGGCGCATGCGGCGTTCACGCGCCACTTCGCCGACCAACCCCTCGCCAAGGCGCAGGCTGGCCCGCCCATCGGCCTGAGCGGCATCGAAAGCGTAGGTCGCGACGCGCTGCAAGCGCCCGCCGCGGTGCACATAAAGCGCACCGACCGCCATGTCCAGATAACGGGCAAAAAACGCCAGCGCCTGGGTACCCAGTTCAGTGAAGCTGTTTTGGCCGATCAACGCCTCGCCCAATTGCACCCGCCCGCCGCGCAGCCAGGCTTGCTGGCGCAACTGCTCGGAATGGTCCGCCTGCACCTGCAATGCCTCCCGATAGGTCGTGGCAAGACGCAGCAATTCCCTGCGTCCCAGCCAGGCGATCAGCGCGCTGAGCAACAGGATCACCAGAATGAAACCGCTGACGCCCAACACACTGACCCGCTCGGCCTGGGTGCTGCGCGTCATGCGCAGCTGGCGCTCATGAGCCAGCAGCTCGGCGAACTGCTGGCGAATTTCATCGGTCAGTGCCTTGCCTTCCAGGCGCTGCAGTTCGCTCATGTAGCCCGGATCGTTGTTCTGGTAGAGCGCGAACATCCGTTCCGCGAACGCCAGCCAACGCTGATGGTTCTGTTCGATGCGCTCCAGGCGACGCATTTGCAGCGGGGTGTCCTTGAACAGCACCCGCAGGCTGGTCATGTTGTCACGGTAGCGCTTGCCGGCTTCGCGGAACGGCTCGAGAAAACGCTCGTCATTGGTCAATAGAAACCCACGCATACCGGTTTCCATGTCGATCACCAGGCGCAGTGCCTCGTGCCCTTGGGCAATACCCCGCTCGACCCGATCGCCCCATTGATAAACGCTGAGCAGGTAGTAGATCACCGCCACGAAAAAGGCCGAACTGACGAATCCCAGCCCCAGCGGCAAAGCCAGGTTGCGCGCCAGGAGACGGCGAAAATGAAGCTCATCGCGAGGCGAGGATTTCTTGGACATGAGGCTTCCCTGACCGTTTATGAGGTGCGTATACGCAGGGCTACCGGCTCAGCGGCGCGCGATGATCCACACGGCGTGGATGATGCCAGGCAGATAGCCAAGCAGAGTCAGCAGAATATTCAGCCAGAATGCGCCAGCAAAACCGACCTGTAGGAACACGCCCAAAGGCGGCAGCAAAATGGCGATCAAAATGCGAAGCAGGTCCATAGATAACTCTCCAGGCAATTTTTTGCCAGAACGCGGGTCACAATACCGACTCGGTTGGCTAGGCCGGGTTCCGTGCCATCACGGCAGTAGCGAGATTCAGCCTGGCTATCCCAAATCGACTAATGTTCACAGGCACTGGCGAGCATTCGCGTCAGGCCAGGGAGCGACTCAAGGACGATGCGCTGATGAGTCTGTAGTCCTCAGCTTCTGGGTCGTGCTTTCTTTCACAAAGCACCCGCGAGGCCATTATGAGCAGCCTGCTACAGCATAGTTATATCGCCCGACTCCGTCGCAAATTGGAACAGCGCGGCTTCAGTCAGGCCAGTCACCTGCTTCTGGTCAAATGCGCCAGAAAGCTCACTCTCTTCAAGATTCTGCGCGGCATGCGCTTGTGCGATGTAGACCCTGACTACCTGAAGTGCCCGTCCCGCTACACCGCCGGCTTTCTCGATGAGGCCCAGTTGCGCCACTACGCCCGCGATCCACAGAACGAACTGGACAACAGCTTTTTGTCTGAAGCCCTGGCCAAGGGGGATCGCTGCTATGCGATTCTGGAGGGTGAAAAACTGGCGGCCTATGGTTGGTATTCGTGTCGGCCGACCCGTATCGATCCGCCAGATCTGGTACTGAGTTTCAACCAGGATTACGTCTACATGTACAAGGGGCTGACCCACCCTGCCTATCGAGGCCAGCGCCTGCACGCCATCGGCATGAACCTGGCGTTGCAGAGTTATATGAAGGAGGGTTTGACGGGGATGATCTCTTACGTGGAATCGACCAACTTCGACTCGCTGAAATCCTGTGCCCGGCTTGGCTACCAGATCTTCGGTTCGATCTATCTGGTGCGGGTTTTCGGCCGTTATTTGCATTGGCGCAGTCCGGCCTGCAAACACCATGGCTTTACGCTGTATGACACCACGCCCTGTGCCGATGGCTGGGGGGCCCGCAAGGCGTGAGTAACGCCGCAAGAACGGAGCGGGCGAACCTCGCCCGCTCCGTTTAGGTAACACTATTCGATCGAATACCCCAGGGTGCGCGGTAGCCACAGGGCTATTTCCGGGAACACTGCCACGGCCAACAGCGCCAGCCCCATGGTCACCACGAACAGCAACGCCCAGCCGACAGTCTGCTCCAGGCGAATCCGAGCCACCTCGGTGGTCACCAGCAAGTTGACCGCCACCGGTGGGGTGAACTGGCCGATGGCAATGTTCATTGCCAGCAAAATCCCAAACCACACCGGGTTCCAGCCAAAATGCTGCATGACCGGGATCAGCACCGGCATCAGGATCATGTAGATCGAGATGGCATCCAGCAGCATGCCGGCCAGTAGCACGGCGATCATCACCAACAGCAGTAACACCGCACCATTATCCGACAACGAGATCAGCCATTCGGCCATGTGACGGAATGTGCCGAGCAAGGTGCCGGACCAGGCGAAAATGCCCGCCAGGGCGATGATCAGCATGACCACGGCGGAAATCACCGCCGCCTCGCCGCACAACTCCCACAGCTGCTTGAGTTTCAGCTCGCGGGTGACGAACAGACCGATAATCACGCCATAGGTCACCGCCGCCACTGCCGCTTCGGTGGGGGTAAACAGGCCGCTGCGCAAGCCACCCAGGATCAAAATCGGCGCGAACAGCGCCGGCAAGGCTTCTTTGAAACTCGCCCAGACTGGCGGACGCGGCTCATCGTTCGGCGGCTCCCAGCCATTACGACGGGAGAGCCACCAGGCGGGCAACAACAGCACCAGACCGGCAAGCAGGCCGGGGAACAGTCCGGCGGCGAATAGCGCACGCAAATCGACACCGGGCACCACGATGGAATACAGAATCAGGGCAATCGACGGCGGGATCAGGATGGCCGTAGACGCCGAGGCGGCGATCAATGTGACCGAAAACGGTTTGGGATAGCCGGCCTTGGTCATGCTCGGCAGCATCACCATGGCCACCGCCGCGGCGTCCGCCGGGCCGGAGCCGCTCATCCCGCTCATGATCAGGCATACCAGCACGGCCACCATGGCCAGGCCGCCATGTCGTCGGCCGATCATCGCCTGGGCGAAACGCACCAACCGCAATGCCACGCCGGATTTTTCGAAAATCAAGCCGGTGAGGATAAACAGCGGAATGGCGATCAGCGGGTACTTGGCCACACCGTTGTAAGTATTGGTGCCCAAGGTCGCCAGCATGTCCGGTGACAATCCGGCCAGGATGCCCACGGCACCGGCTAAACCAAGGGAAAAAGCCACTGGCACGCCGAGTGCCAGGAAGGCGATGAAGCCAAGCATCATCCAGACATCAGGGCTCATCGGACATTCTCCCGCGCAAACGGTCAAGGGTCATCTGGCACAGGCGCCAGGCCACAGCGACAGCCAGGACCGGCAGCCAGACCACATACCACCAGTTGGGCAAGCCCAGGCCCGGGGATTCGGACTCCCATTGATATTCCTGCCAGGCGAATACACCGCCATACCAAACCACCAGGCCCAGCACGGCCATGCCGCACAGCCATTGGAAAACAATCAGCGGCTTGCGCAGGCGTGGCAGCTTGTCCTCGATCAGTGCGATGCGAATATGCCCGTTGCGGCGCATGGCCACGGCGGCGCCAGCAAACGTCAGCACCACAAGCAGAAAAATTGAAATTTCTTCGGTAAACGCGAAGGACGCGTCGCTGGCATAGCGCACCACCACGTTGGCCAGGCTGATCAGGCAGATTACCGTCAACGCGAAAGCAGCCAGCCAGCGCTCGATTCTGGCGTCCGGTCGATGACTCATATAAAACCTCGATAACCGGCGCGAACGCGCCGGTTCAGACAACACGCCGGGGCACGCCCCGGCGACAGCTCTTACTGGGCAGCGGCAGCGTTGCGAGCGGCCTTGAGCAGCTCGACACCGATACGTTTTTCCCATTTCTGATACAGCGGTGCAGTGGCATCGATGAAGGCCTGGCGCTCGTCGGCACTCAGCTCGGTGACCTCAACGCCACGCGAACGGATGCTGGCCAAGCGCTGCGCCTCGGCGGCGCGAGAGGATTCGATTTCCCACCGACCGGCATCGTAGGCAGCCTGTTTGAGCAGCGCCTGGTCTTCAGCCGAGAAGCCTTTCCATACGTTCGGGCTGACCGCGAAAATCAGCGGATCGGCCATGTAGTGCCACAGGGTCAGGTACTTCTGGTCGACCTGGTCGATGCGCGACACGTCGAAGACCGACAACGGGTTTTCCTGGCCATCCACCGCACCGGTGGTGAGCGCCGGCTTGGCATCAGCCCAGCTCATTTGCGTGGGGTTGGCGCCCAGCGTGCTGAAGGTATCTTGAAACAAAGGCGAGCCGACCACGCGGATCTTCATGCCCTTCAGATCATTCGGCGTGCGAATGGGCTGCTTGGAGTTGGACAACTCGCGGAAGCCGTTCTCGCCCCAGGCCAGTGGGACCACGCCACGTTTTTCGATGGCCTTGAAGACCATCTGGCCGGCTTCGCCCTGGGTGATGGCATCGATATCAGCGTTGTCGGCCATCAGAAATGGCAGGGAAAACAGGTTGAGTTCCGGAACCTGCGGCGACCAGTTGATGGTCGAACCGACGGCCATGTCGATCAGCCCGGAACGCATGGCAGAGAACTCCTTGGTTTGGTCGCCGGCGACCAACTGCGCGTTGTCATAAACGCGCAAGGTAATACGTCCTTCCGAGCGTTCCTTGACCAGTTCGGCCCACTTGGTGGCAGCCTGGCCCCAGGGGAACGCATCTGAGAGCACAGTGGATACGGAATATTCGCGGGCTTGCACGGTAAATGCAGTAGTCAGTGCGGCAGCAGCGGCCAGCGCTGTAAAGCAACGGCTCAGTTTCATGGGGAGCGTCCTAATGGGATCGTTATCGTTATATGAATGCGAACGGCCGATCTGCTGATCGACGGATCCAACCACGACCGGATAGGTCGTCCAGGGCGCGCCGGGTAGACGCGAAAGAAGGGAACGCACAAGGCGTCGGGGCGTCGCAAATGCTTTTTGAGCCTGCGACAGGGCCAGCGGATGCGCTTAGCGGGCTAACTATCGCAGAAGCCACAGGGCAATGTCACCCCCGGTGGCCGGAAGCGCATTCTGGTAGAGGAAGCCCTGTGGAAGCGAAACCACCGTTTCCACAGCATCCTCCCTGGCGAAGCGAGGCCACGCACGGCATGCGACATGCAATCGCGCGGCCTTGGTATTGCTCAGTGGGGGTTTGCCGAAGCAGTACTTCTACCAAACATCTTTCTGACCAGCGGGCCGATGGACAGCCCCTGCACCAGGACCGAGACCAGTACCACGATGTAGGTCAGCGTCAGCAGCAGATCGCGCTCCGGTCCCAGTGGCAATGCCAGGGCCAAGGCCACGGACACACCGCCGCGCAAACCGCCCCATACCAGGATGCGAATGGTCCCGGACGGAATGGTTTCATCGCCGTTACGTTTGCGACGTATCAGGAAAATGCCGGGGGCCACGGTCAGATAGCGAGCCAACAGCACCGCGCCACCCAGCAGCAAGGCCGCGGCCACATGCAGCCAGGACATCGGCAGCAACAGCAGCTCCAGGCCAATCAGGGCAAACAGCAAGGCATTGAGAATTTCATCGATGAGCTCCCAGAAGCCATCCACATAGCGGCGCGACTCTTCGGACATGGCCTGCTTGCGGCCCTGGTTGCCGATGATCAGGCCGGCCACCACCATCACGATCGGTGCCGACACGTGCAGACGGGCAGCCAACGCGGCACCTGCAAATACCAGGGCCAGGGTCAGCATGACCACAACTTGATACTGCTCGACCGTGCGGATCAGCATGTACACCACATAGCCAAGCAGCAGGCCGAAGAGGATGCCACCAATGGCTTCCTTGACAAATAGCCAGGACACTTCGCCCACGGTGGGCGTTTCGCCGATCATCAGCACGCCTAGAATGATGCTGAACAGCACGACCGCCGTGCCGTCATTGAACAGCGATTCACCGATAATGGTGGTCTGTAGCGGCTTGGGCGCGCCGCTGGTCTTGAGAATGCCCATCACTGCAATCGGGTCGGTGGGTGAAATCAACGCTCCGAACAATAGGCAGTAGAGGAAATCGAGGTGCCAGCCGAACAGGGTGAAGGTGTAGTAGGCCAGCGTCGCACTCACCAGCGTGGAAAACAGCACGCCAAGGGTGGCCAAAAACCCGATCGACCACTTGTGGCTTTTGAGATCGTCGAGATTGACGTGCAGGGCGCCGGCAAATAGCAGTGCCGGCAGGAACCAAGTCATTAGCACTTGAGAGAAATCAATCTCGCGTATGATCTGCTGCATCTCCAGCTCCAGCAGCGGATAGCCCAGCAAGGCCAAACCGTGTATAGCAACAGAGAGCAGCAAGGCGGTGAGCATGACACCGATAGCAGGCGGAAGCCCGATGAAGCGGTAGTTCACATACGTCAGCAGTGTGGTGAGACCGATAAAGGCTGCTACAAGATCGAGCATCGCAACGAAGCTCCAGAATAAAAAGCATGGATGGCCACGGTGAGCCAGGCGCTATTCTGACACTGCGGCGAGACATGCGATCCGCTTGAGGGAAACTCATCGATAAAATTGCGCCCAAGGGCTGGGCACAGCATGAGCATTTGCCCAAGGCGGTACGCATAGCGTGACAGATGCAGCAAGCACGCCGCAGGGGCTTTCGATCCAAACGCTATACGCAGGCGGTTTCGCCGGGCTGGCTTATTTTTCCAAGCCAAAAAAGAAAACCCCACCGAAGTGGGGCTTGCAGACTGAATCCTGACATCCCTGATCGACCCGCCAGCCTGGCAGTATCCGATAAGTCCTTTTCGTTTTATGCGCTTCCTGCGCTTCATCCTTGCGAGCTAGATTAACCACAAGCTCAACAAGGAGATAGCGCCATTTATCAGCACGCAGTGTAAGCCTACGCTTACAACCGTCGTCCGCCTTCGGCCTTGTGTTCATTTGCCACTATTGCAAGAATCGAGACGTCATAGATCACCACAATTACAGACTCCGACACGGCGGTCCAAGGGTCGAATCATGCATAGCATTGCCATAGGTTTTCTTGCGCTGTTCACAGCCGCCTCCACGGCTCTAGCCGATGGACAAACTCACTATGTTGGGAGCGAAGAGGCCGAACGGGCTTTCTGGTCTGAGCTCTACACCAGCGGCGGCGATACCCTGTATTGCGCTGCCTCGTTCAACGGCATGGATACGAATCTGGTTGCCAGTGCCGTCTACAGTGTCCGGCAAATCCGCCGGTCGCTGCGCTGCGCCACCACTAACCAATGCGCGATTAAAACCCCTAAGTACTTGTACATGGTCGGTGACCTGCACAATCTCTATCCCTCTCAGAAGGAGATTGAAGAAGAACTCCAGAACGCTCAGTTCACCGAAATAGACGAGGCGCAAGCCAAGCGAATAGGCGTGGGCGACTGCGAACTAAAGACAGATTTCAAGGCCTTCGAACCTGCGGACCATGCCAAGGGTAATGCCGCACGGGCAATTCTCTACATGCATCATGAATATAAACTGCCGCTACCCGGACCACTAGAGATGTTCCAGCGTTGGCACCGACTCGATCCGGTGGATGCCATGGAGCGCATCCGTAACGACCGTATTGCCAGCCTGCAGGGGACTCGCAATCTGTTTATCGACGATCCCGATGCGGTAGAGCGCCTGGGAATTCCGTAACGTTCCAGCCCTCTCAAACCAACAAGCCCCGCATACGCGGGGCTTGTTGGTTTTCGTCACGCTTAGAACTGCGCGGCGTCGAGCAGGAACAACGAAGCGCTACCGGCTTTGACCGAGGCGCTCAACGAGTGAATACGCGGCAATAACCGGGCAAAGTAGAAGCGTGCAGTGCCCAGCTTACTGGCGTAGAAGTCGTCCTGATGCTCCTTGTCCAGCGCGGCGCGGGCCATCAGCGCCCACATGTAGGCGTAGGCGGTGTAGCCAAATACCTGCAGATATTCCACCGAGGCCGCACCGATTTCATTCGGATTGCCCTGGGCCTTGTCCATCACCCAGGCGGTCAGTTCATCAAGGTTGGCAACGGCCGCCCTGAGCGGCGCGGTGAACTCACCCAGAGAAGCGTCGGCGCTGGCGATGAATGCCTGGATCTCGTCAGCGAAGTGGCGGTAGTAGGAGCCGCCATTGCCGATCACCTTGCGGCCGATCAGGTCCAGCGCCTGAATGCCGTTGGTGCCTTCGTAGATTTGCGTGATACGGCAATCGCGCACGAGCTGCTCCTGGCCCCACTCGCGGATGAAGCCATGCCCACCGAAGATCTGCTGGCCATGCACGGTGGTTTCCAATGCCATGTCGGTGAGGAACGCCTTGGCCACCGGGGTCAGCAACGCAACCAGCTCATCAGCGCGCTTGGCGACGGTCGCGTCTTCGCTGTATTTGGCGGTATCCAGTTGCATGGCGACGTAGCTGGAGAACGCACGACCACCTTCGTTCAGCGCTTTCATGGTCAGCAGCATGCGCCGCACATCCGGATGCACGATGATCGGGTCGGCCGCCTTGTCCTTGGCCACAGGGCCTGTGGGCGCACGACTCTGGATGCGTTCGCGGGCATATTCCACCGCACTCTGGTAGGAGCGCTCACCCAGCGCCAAGCCCTGGATTCCAACACCCAGCCGCTCGTAGTTCATCATGGTGAACATCGCGTTGAGGCCTTTATTGACCTCACCGATCAAATAACCCGTGGCGCCGTCGAAGTTCATCACGCAGGTGGCCGAGGCCTTGATGCCCATCTTGTGCTCGATGGAACCGCACCCCAGCGAGTTCCTCTCGCCCAGGCTGCCATCCGCATTGACCATCACCTTGGGCACCAGGAACAGCGAGATTCCCTTGGGACCAGCCGGGGCATCCGGCAGCTTGGCCAATACCAGGTGGATGATGTTCTCGGTCAGGTCGTGCTCGCCACCGGTAATGAAGATCTTGGTGCCGGATACCTTGTAGCTGCCGTCGGACTGAGGTTCGGCCTTGGTGCGGATGATGCCCAGATCACTGCCCGCGTGGGGTTCGGTCAGGCACATCGAGCCCGCCCAGACGCCGGCGTACATGTTCGGCAAGTACTGTTGCTTGAGTTCTTCGCTGGCATGGTTGAGCAGCGACAGACAGGCGCCGGCGGTCAGCATTGGGTACAGGCCAAAGGACAGGTTGGCCGAATTGACCATTTCCTCGACTTGCGCGCCGATCACCTTGGGCATGCCCATGCCGCCGTACTCCGGCGAGCCGCCTACACCCACCCAGCCCCCTTGGGCATAGGTCTGGTACGCCTCGATAAAGCCGGCTGGGGTCTGCACTGCGCCTTGATGCCAGGAACAGCCTTCCTCGTCACCACTGCGATTCAGCGGAGCGATGCTGCCAGCGGTGACCTTGCCGGCCTCTTCCAGGATGGCGGCAGCGGTATCGGCATCCACGACGTCGGCCAGACCGGGGAGCTGGGCCCAAAGCGAGGCCACGTCGAAGACTTCATTGAGCACGAAATGCATGTCGCGCAGGGGCGCTTGGTAATCAGCCATGTAAACCTCGCGGATAGACGGTTGCCGGAACGGCCGGAAGCGAAAAAAACCAGTCTAGCCGAACAACTTGCAGGACACATAGCGTCATATCGTGACCTTAAAGTCAGCACCAGTCACAACCTTAACGGGTGGCCACAGCCTTGCGCCGGGTAGCCGGCACGGCTTTCTGCCCATAGGCCACGACGCGGTTTCTTCCCGCCTCCTTGGCCTTGTACAGGGCCTGGTCGGCAGCCTTGATCACCTCCTGCGGATCACGGTGCTCATCACTGCGCTCGGCCACGCCGATACTGATGGCCACCGAGACATGCTGGCTTTTGCTCTGGCCGCGCTGGTTGCGGCCTCGCTTGGCATCTTCGGGCCGGCTCTGCTTGTCACGCAGGCGCATGCGGTATTCCTCGATATTACGGCGCAGCGCTTCCAGATGGGGAAGGCACTCACTGATGCTTTTACCAGGGTACAGGACGGTAAATTCTTCCCCCCCATAGCGATACGCGGTACCGCCGCCACTGACCTTGCGCAACTGGCTGGCGACCATACGCAGCACCTGATCGCCTACATCATGGCCATAGGTATCGTTGAACTTCTTGAAATGATCGACATCAGTCATGGCAATCACATAGTTGCGGCCCAGACGAGCCATGCGCTCATTCAACGCCCGCCGTCCAGGCAGACCGGTCAGCTCGTCGAGGAAGGCCATCTGATAAGCCTCCTGAGCCACCGCAACGATCAGCGCCAGCATCACCATGCTGCTCATCACCACCAACGCCTCGGGCAGCATGAAGGTATTGAGCAACATCCAGTACAAGCCCAGCACGGCAACCAGTTGGGACGCATGCAAAACCCGAGGATGGCGCAGGTATTGGATCAGCAGCACCAGGAAGGTCAACGCGAACGCAGCGTAAGAGAACTGGATCAATGCCTGGGTCAACGGCCCTTGCAACTGCTCCACGCGGATCGCCACCAGCCATTGCAGGACGTCATCTGGATACCGACGGGCCATGGCTACCGCGACGCCTGTAACCGCGATCAGAACCGCGCTTCGAGCTACCAGATCCTGCACCAATTGCGCGCGCTCGGACCAGGCAGCGTAAACCCCGTACAGCAGGGGCAATAACAAGCTGCACATGTGAAAGGTCAATGCCGTGGACTCGCGCACCACACCATGAGTCCGGAAATAATCGGCTTCGTTGGCAAGGATGTAATGGCTCAGGTACACGACGATCAGGAGCGCTGCTTGCCGTGTACGACCATAAAACAGGCACAGAAGGCCACCCAGCCCCAGCAGCAGGATAGGCAACACCTCGAACAGCGTTGAGAAGAAACTGTGCAGCCAGGTAATAGAGGCGAACCCCTGCTGCGATGTCAGCACCACGCCAGCAAGGATTAGCATTATTGAAGAAAGGAAATGGCTTAGACGATAAGCAGCAGTATTAAGCAAGACGATTTCCAGGTCATACACCGAAAGCCATCATTATGCTGGCAATCCCACGTTCCGGCCAGAGAAGGCGATAGCTTACTGGCGCCAGAAAACCGACAACTTTCAGCTCCAGCCAATTATACCTGACCCATAAAAAAACCGCGCAACGCGCGGTTTTTTGGAGTTACGCCTGAATAAAACCCTTGAGCTTGTTCATGGCGTTTTTTTCAAGTTGACGGATTCGCTCCGCCGACACCTGATATTTAGCCGCCAACTCATGCAAGGTGGCCTTTTCTTCGGCCAGCCAGCGCTGATAAAGGATGTCGCGACTGCGCTCATCGAGTCCCTGCAAGGCCTCATGCAGGCTGGCGGTAGAGCTGTCGCTCCAGTCAGCATCTTCCAATTGACGGGCTGGGTCGTAACGGTGATCTTCCAGATAGTGCGCTGGAGACTGGTAGGCGCTGTCGTCATCGGCATCAGCCGCCGGATCGAAGGCCATATCATGGCCTGTCAGACGACTTTCCATTTCACGTACTTCGTGGGGTGCGACCCCCAGGCTCTCGGCGACGCCATTCACTTCATCATTATTGAGCCAGGCCAGACGCTTTTTCTGGCTGCGCAGATTGAAGAACAGCTTGCGCTGCGCCTTGGTGGTCGCAACCTTGACGATCCGCCAGTTGCGCAAGATAAATTCGTGGATTTCAGCCCTGATCCAGTGCACGGCAAAGGACACCAGGCGCACGCCCATTTCCGGGTTGAAACGCTTGACGGCCTTCATCAGGCCAACGTTGCCTTCCTGAATCAGATCGCCCTGGGCCAGGCCATAACCGGCGTAGCTTTTGGCGACATGCACAACGAAACGCAGATGAGCCAGAACCATTTGCCGGGCGGCGTCCAGGTCCTGGTGATAGAAGAGGCGATTGGCCAGATCACGCTCCTGTTCCGGCGTCAGCAGGGGAATGCTGTTTACCGAGTGCACGTAGGCCTCCAGGTTCGCGCCAGGAGCCAGAGCATAAACAGGTTGCAGAGATGTGGACATGCGTGCCCTCCGATAACTATGACGGGATGCAGTGTAGCACCGTGCGGTGTGACAGTGAATTGTCTGGAAAAGTTCCCTTACATCACCAGAAAGCCCTTTATAAACAGTTAGTTACTACTTGGGAGCCAGCTCACTGAGGTGTCGGGCCACGGCCAGCCAGGCGCCGATGTAGCCTAGTAATAGCGCACCCAGCAGCAAGGACAGCCCATCGGCCAGTGGCACGCCAGTCAGGGCGAAATCACTGCCATACAAGCCTGCCAGGCGAAGTACGGCTGTATTCAGCCAGGCCAGGCCGAACGCCAGAACCAGCCAGGCAAGCACACCGGCGCAGATGCCATACAGCGCGCCCATGTAAAGGAACGGCCGACGCACATACCCATCAGTTCCGCCCACCAGTTTAATCACTTCAATCTCGGTACGACGGCTTTCGATGTGCAGTCGAATCGTGTTACCGATCACCAACAAAAGTGTCATCACCAACAGCAGTGTCAGACCGAACACAAAACGGTTGCCCAGCTCCAGAATCGCTCCCAGACGTTCGACCCAAAGAAGATCGAGCTGCGCCAACTCGACACCGGGCAAGTCCGCCAGACCCAAGCGCAAGGACTCCAGCTGCGTCTTATCGACGGCCGCGGGAGTCACCACCACGCTGCCAGGCAGCGGATTGACAGGCAGATCCTCAATCGCCCTGGCCAGCCCGGACAGTGCCTGGAATTCCTCCAACGCCTGCTCACGACTGATCCATTCGGCCTCGGCCACATTGGGCATGGTCGCGATATCGTCACGTAACGCAAGTCCTTCATCATCGCTGACATCCATCTTCAAATAGACGGAGATCTGCGCGGCATGCTGCCAGGTACCGCTCAAGCGCTCGACGCTGTCCAGCAGAAGGGCCAGCCCCATGGGCAGGCACAATGCAATGGCCATGACCAGGCAGGTAAAAAAAGACCCGATGGGCTGGCGCAGCAAACGGCGCACACTGTCGAACAAGCTGGCGCGGTGACTTTCCAGCCAGGCGCGCAAGTGGCTGCGCACATCAGGCCCTTCGGCCTTTTTGCTACGCCGCGCCTTGGGCGGGGCATCCGGCAGACGAGTCGCGCCACGCCCGGTCGATTTGGACGATGGGGTGCGAGCCTTGCTCATGCGGCCTCTCCATCGCCAATCAGACGACCACGCTGCAGCGTGATCATGCGTTGGCGCATGCGGGCGATCAGCGCCAGGTCGTGACTGGCAATCAGCACCGTGGTGCCGTGGCGATTGATATCCTCGAACACACCCATGATTTCCGCAGCCAGGCGCGGGTCGAGGTTGCCGGTGGGTTCGTCGGCAAGCAGCAAGGCCGGTTGATGCACTACCGCGCGAGCAATGCCGACACGCTGCTGCTGACCGGTGGACAGATCGCCAGGATACTGCCGAATCTTGTCCTGCAGGCTGACCTGCTCCAGCGCGGCACGCACGCGGCGAGCAATTTCCACCTTGTCCAGGCCGAGAATCTGCAGCGGCAGGGCAACGTTGTCGAACACCGTGCGATCGAACAGTAACTGGTGGTTCTGGAACACCACACCGATCTGCCGGCGCAAGAAAGGGATCTGTGCAGTGGTAATACCTGACAGGTCCTGGCCGGCCAGCAACAGCTTGCCGCTGGTCGGGCGTTCCATGGCCAGCAACAGGCGCAGCAAAGTACTTTTGCCCGCCCCCGAATGCCCGGTGATGAACACGAATTCGCCGGTGCGCACGTGGAACGACAACTCGTGCAAACCGACGTGACCGTTGGCGTAGCGTTTACCGACCTGCTCGAATTGAATCATCCGCGCTCCTTCTCGGAGAACAGGGCACGCACAAACGACTTGGCTTCGAAATCCCGCAGGTCGTCGATGCCTTCACCCACCCCGATGTAGCGGATCGGCAGGCCGAACTGCTTGGCCAAAGCAAAAATCACCCCGCCTTTGGCCGTACCATCCAGCTTGGTCAGGGCCAAACCGGTGAGCTCCACCGCCTGATTGAACTGTTTGGTCTGATTGATCGCGTTCTGCCCTGTGCCGGCATCGAGCACCAGCAACACTTCATGGGGCGCTGTCTCATCCAGCTTGCCAATGACTCGGCGCACCTTTTTCAATTCTTCCATCAGGTTGTCTTTGTTGTGCAGGCGCCCGGCGGTATCGGCGATCAGCACATCGACGCCGCGCGCCTTGGCGGCCTGCACTGCATCGAAGATCACCGAGGCCGAGTCGGCGCCGGTGTGCTGGGCAACCACCGCGATATTGTTGCGCTCGCCCCAGACCTGCAGTTGCTCCACGGCGGCGGCACGGAAGGTATCCCCGGCGGCGAGCATGACCTTTTTACCTTGCAGTTGCAGTTTCTTGGCCAGCTTGCCAATGGTGGTGGTCTTGCCCACGCCATTGACGCCCACCACCAGGATTACGAATGGCTGTTGGGCTGCGCTGATTGCCAACGGCTGCTGGGCAGGTTCGAGCAGCGCGGTGAGCTCATCCTGCAATGCGGTATACAGCGCGCCACTGTCGGCCAACTCCTTGCGCGCCACACGCTTGGTCAGATTCTGCACAATGGCAGTGGTGGCCTCGACGCCCACGTCGGCCATTAGCAGACGGGTCTCCAGCTCGTCGAGCAGATCATCGTCGATGGCCTTCTTGCCGAGGAACAGGCTGGCCATACCTTCGCCCAGGCTGGCGCTGGTCTTGGCCAGGCCCTGCTTGAGCCGAGCGAAGAAACCGGCTTTTTCCTCGACTTTGTGCGCGGCAGCCGGCGGCGCTTCGTTCTCCGGCTCCGGGCCGAGTTCTGGCTTCGGCTCGGACTCCGGTTCTGGATCGGGTTCGCTAACCGGCACTTCTACTACTGCGGCCTCAGCGGGCGCGGCCTCAGGCGACACCTCTACAACCGGGGGAACGAGCACAACCTCGTCAGGCACGTCAGCCGGCGCTACGGGCTCGATAAGCGGCTCGGCAGCCGTCTCAGTCGGGCTGGGCTGTTCGGTCTGCGCATCTTCCTTGGGCTTCTTGCGCAACCAGCCAAACAGGCCTTTCTTTTCACCGGACTCGACCGGCGGCTTCTTGTCGTCGTTGGAACCAAACATGGGAACGAATATCTCAAGGGGGCGCCACGCCACTGCACCGCGCCGGCATCGAACACGCTCGATACCGGCTTTTTCGGGAGCGGGGCCGACAGACGTGGCCGCTGTGAATTCGGTTGAGTATCCTAGCATCTCACCGCCCGCCGGCGTTAAGACTGCGCGGGCCGCTCGAAAGGTCCCTTTATGAAGCATGCGATTATCCGCCGCGCCGCCGTGTTGCTCGGCTTTTTTATGCCGCTGCTGGCACTGGCGGCCGAGCCCCAGCCTACCCATGAATTCAGCCTCGACAATGGCCTCAAGGTCATCGTCCGCGAAGATCACCGCGCACCCGTAGTGGTCAGCCAGCTCTGGTACAAGGTCGGCTCCAGCTATGAGCAACCAGGCTCCACTGGCCTGTCCCACGCGCTGGAACACATGATGTTCAAGGGCACCGCCAAGCTTGGCCCCGGCGAAGGCTCACGCATTCTGCGCGAGCTGGGCGCCGAGGAAAACGCCTTCACCAGCGACGATTACACCGCCTATTACCAGGTGCTGTCGCGCGATCGCCTGGAGGTGGCGTTCGAGCTGGAGGCCGACCGCTTGGCCAGCCTGCAACTACCCGTCGACGAATTCGTCCGCGAAATCGAGGTAATCAAGGAAGAACGTCGCCTGCGCACCGACGACCGGCCTGGCTCGCTGGCCTATGAGCGCTTCAAGGCCATGGCCTACCCAGCCAGCGGCTATCACATTCCGACCATTGGCTGGATGGCTGACCTGCAGCGCATGAACATCGACGACCTGCGCCGCTGGTACCAGCGCTGGTATGCGCCCAATAACGCCACCCTGGTGGTGGTCGGCGACGTCACCCGCGACGAAGTGGAACGCCTGGCCAAGCGTCATTTCGGCCCCATTCCGGCTCGCGAGATCACACCGGCCAAGCGGCCACTGGAGTTGGCCGAGCCAGGCGAGCGGCGCCTGACCCTGCACCTGAAGACCCAGCTGCCCAGCCTGCTGATGGGGTTCAACGTGCCAAGTCTGTCAACCGTCGACACACCCCGCGACGTGCACGCCTTGCGCCTGATCGCCGCGCTGCTCGACGGCGGCTACAGCGCCCGCCTGGCCGCCCGCCTGGAGCGTGGCGCGGAGTTGGTGTCTGGCGCGTCGGCCTGGTACAACGCGTTCAACCGCGGCGACAGCCTGTTCATACTCAGCGCCACGCCTAACGTGCAGAAAAAACAGCGCTCCCTGGAACAGGTGGAAGCCGGGCTCTGGGCACAGCTCGAGGAACTTAAGAAAACGCCGCCCAGCGCCAGCGAGCTGCAGCGCGTCCGCGCACAAGTCATTGCCGGACTGGTCTATGAGCGCGACTCCATCACCCAGCAGGCCACCACCATCGGCACTCTGGAAACCGTTGGACTGTCCTGGCGCCTGATGGACCAGGAACTGGCCGATCTGGAAGCCGTGACACCGGCAGATATTCAGAAGGCTGCGCGCACCTACTTCACCCGCTCGCGCCTCGCCGTTGCCCATGTATTTCCCGAGGAGGCCGCCCAATGATGCCGCGTTCCCTGCATTTCCTGCGCGTGGGCCTGTCTGGCCTGCTCGCCGCCGCGCTGCTCGCCACTCAGGCCTGCAGCACCGCCGGATTGCCACCCCTGGCCTCGCTCGCCGACCTGAATGGCCAGGCGCCCGGGCATCGCGATCTGGACATCCAGGCGTGGCACACCGCCGAAGGTGCGCGCGTGCTGTTCGTCGAGGCACGCCAACTGCCCATGTTCGACCTGCGCCTGACCTTCGCTGCAGGCAGCAGCCAGGACGGCGCCCTGCCCGGTCTCGCCATGCTGACCAATGCCATGCTCAACGAAGGAGTCCCAGGCAAGGATGTCACCGCCATCGCCGAAGGGTTCGAGAGCCTGGGCGCCCAGTTTGGCAACGGCTCCTACCGCGACATGGCCGTGCTCAGCCTGCGCAGCTTGAGCGAGCCGGCGCAGCGCGAACCGGCCCTCAAGCTGTTTGGCGAAGTCATCGGCCAGCCCACGTTCCCCGCAGACGCACTGGCGCGCATCAAGAACCAGATGCTCGCCGGCTTCGAGTTTCAGAAGAAGAATCCCGGCAAACTGGGCAGCCAGGAGCTGTTCAGCCGCCTGTACGGGACGCATCCCTATGCGCACCCCAGTGAAGGTACTGCCCAGAGTATCCCGACCCTCACCGCCGCTCAGCTGCGGGCATTCCACGCCCGTGCCTACGCCGCCGGCAATGCCGTGATCGCGCTGGTGGGTGATCTGTCGCGTAGCGAGGCCGAGACGATTGCCGCCCAGGTCTCGCAAGCGCTGCCTGCAGGTCCGGCGCTGGCTAAAACGCCGGCACCCGAGAAACCCGCCCCAGGTGCCAGCCATATCGAGTTTTCCTCGAACCAGACCCATTTATTCCTCGCCCAGCTGGGCATCGAACGCCGCCATCCGGACTACGCCGCGCTGTACCTGGGCAATCAGGTTCTCGGCGGTGGCGGCTTCGGCTCACGGTTGATGGAAGAAGTGCGCGAGAAGCGCGGGCTGACCTATGGCATTTATTCCGGTTTCAGTCCGATGCAGGCCCGCGGTCCGTTCATGATCAACCTGCAGACTCGCGCCGATTACAGCGAGGGCGCCCTGCAACTGGTCCAGGAGATGGTCGGCCGCTTTCTTGCTGAAGGCCCGACGCAGAAGGAGCTGGAAGACGCCCAGCGCGAACTGGCCGGCAGCTTTCCGCTGTCCACCGCCAGCAATGCCGATATCGTCGGCCAATTGGGCGCGATGGGCTTCTATGACTTGCCGCTGGATTATCTGGAAGTCTTTCTCGAGCAAGTCCAGGCTCTCACTGTCGAAGACGTCAGGACGGCGATGGCCAAGCATCTCGCGGTCGAAGACTTCGTGATTGTCAGCGTAGGCCCCACGGTCGACCAGCAACCGCTGCCGCCACCCACCGACCAACCGCAAAGCCCGCCCAGCGGCGTACCGGAGCACTGATGCGCAGTCCCACTTCCACTGCCAAGCCCCACAATGGCGAAGGCTCGTTGCGCATCATCGCCGGTGAATGGCGCAGCCGACGCTTCAGCTTTCCCGAGGCGCCCGGCCTGCGACCGACCCCCGACCGGGTGCGCGAAACCCTATTCAACTGGCTGGCCCCGTATATCGAGGCGGCGCGCGTGCTCGATCCCTTTGCGGGCAGCGGCGCGCTGTTTCTCGAAGCCCTCTCCCGCGGCGCTGGTGACAGCCTGGCGATCGATACCAATGGTCCTGCGCTGAACAGCCTGCGCCAACACCTGACCACGCTGAACTGCAGCCGGGCCCAGGCTGTGCACGGCGATGCCTTGCGCTACCTGACTTCACAGCCGGCGCAGTCCTTTGACGTGGTGTTCCTTGACCCGCCGTTCCATCAGAATTTGTTGCAGCCGGCCTGTGCGCTGCTGGAAGAACGGGGCTGGCTGGCCGAACAGGCCTGGGTGTATTGCGAAAGCGAAACTCCGCCGTCGACGCTTGGCCTACCGGCCAACTGGCGTTTGCACCGCGAGAAAAAAGCGGGCCAGGTGTATTACTCGCTGTGGGAGCGCCACGTCTGAGAGAGCTCTGAGCACATGCCTGTGGCCGTACCTACCCCGCGACCGTCGGATTACGCCTGCGGCTAATCCGACCTACGCGCTATCGCTCCACTGAGCGGGGCCATGGTGGATGTAAAAAACGACATCCACCCAACACGTTTGGCCGCCCTTCACCGCGAAGTCGCGACCCCCAGGCGACAATCTCTCCCTACCGACTCTCAGTAAAAGGCTACCGTCTGCCCGTCGCGATCAAACGCCAGAAAACTGCCGATGCTGCCGCTTTCGATGGCCGCAACCATCATCTTCAGGGGCTGCTCCGCCTCGTCGGGATTTGGCGCCAGTCCCGCGCGCCCCGACAGCCCGGCGGCGAACACCAGTTCCCAGGCCACCTCAGTGCGGGTCGATTCGGCAACCAGGGCGGTGAAATCAATGACCTCATCCGGCAGCTTGTCGACACACAGTACCGGCTTCAGCGTACCGCCCTGGCCCTGGGCGAAGCGTTGCCGCTCTTCAGCGCTGGCATCCGCCGGCAGCTCCGCCGTGACGAACACGAATAACAGCCGCTGCGGTTCATCCTGCTCACGGGCCGCACGCAGCAAGTCATCAAAACAGGTGATATTCATCGGTCGGCATCCTTAAGAAAAACGTCTGTACTGTACGCAGTCCACACGAGCTAGCCATATCCCTCAAGGCATACCTCGGCGGCAAAGTCCTGAGCAGCCGCTGCGTAGGTTATTCCGCTACTGCGTAAACTTTAGGCTCAGTACGTAAATTTTTGCCGAGCGCTCCATGTCCGATACCTTCCGACCCGCCTGGTGGTTGCCCAGCCCACACCTGCAAACTCTCTGGTCGCCCTTTTGCCGACAGGCACCCTTGTTGACCCGCAGGCGCGAGCGCCTGTGGCTGGCCGATGGCGACTTTCTCGACCTGGACTGGCACGGTCCACACGGCAGCCAAGCACCTGTGGCGCTGGTCCTGCATGGTTTGACCGGTTCCTCCTTATCGCTCTATGTGCTCGGCCTGCAGCAACGCCTGGCCGAGTGCGGCTGGGCCAGTGTGGCGCTGAACTGGCGCGGTTGTTCGGGCGAGCCCAATCGCTTACCACGGGCCTATCATTCCGGCGCCAGTGACGACCTAGCCGAGGTAATCGCCCATTTGCAGGCCAGCCATCCGCAGGCGCCACTCGCCGCGGTCGGCTATTCGCTGGGCGGCAATGTGCTGCTGAAATACCTGGGCGAAACCGGCGATGCCTGTCCGCTGATGGCCGCCGTGGCGGTTTCGGTACCGTTTCGCCTGGATCAATGCGCCGATCGTATCGGCATGGGTTTTTCGCGGGTGTACCAGGCACATTTCATCCGCAACATGATTGCCTATGTGCAGAACAAGCAGCAGCATTTCCAGCGTGAAGGAGCACTGGACCACCTGCAGAGCCTGCAAGCCCTCGGCTCGCTGCACGGCATGCGCACCTTCTGGGACTTCGACGGCCGTATCACGGCGCCTTTGCATGGCTTTGCCGATGCCCAGGATTATTACCGACGTGCCTCGAGCCGCTATTACCTGGACGGTATTCGCGTACCTACCTTGCTGATTCAGGCCGAAGACGATCCCTTCGTGTTTCCCCGCAGCCTGCCCGACGCTGGCGAGCTGTCATCCAGTACTCATTTCGAACTGCATGCCCATGGCGGGCACGTCGGATTCATCGACGGCTCGCCGCGCCTGCCGGGTTACTACCTGGAGCGGCGTATACCCGCATGGTTGACCGAGCACTGACAAGCAGGAAACACCCACTGGCAATCACGGCCTGGGCATGCACTTCATTCATCGCTCGGTATATTCAGCGGTACATAGAGGCGTTCATACAGCATCATCAACGCTGGCCGCGCGTCCTCAACGACGTAGCCGTCTTCCAGCGTCAGCAGTTGATAGATGCCACGGCGCAGCAAGGTTTCATCGATCGTCACGGTGGACTCGCCGGTGCTGCACAAGAAGCGCACCCAGGATGTGGTGATGATCCAGGCATTCAAGGCCAGCGCTTCGACCTGGGGCGGCGTCATGCGCAGGATGCCGGCATCGACGAAGCCTTGATAGATATGCTTCGCACGGGCCAGGCAGCGGGCGGCGAAACGCCGATAACGCGCAGCCAGTTCCGGATCGGCTTCCAGCAAATGCTCCAGGTCGCGATGCAGGAAGCGATAGCGCCACACGGCCTGCAGCAATGACTCCAGATAGGGTGCCTTGTCTTCCAGCCGCAGCGCGCGATCAGCCGGCAAGCGCAGAAAGCCATCGACCCAGGTTTCATAGGCGCTGAACAATTCGGCGACGATGACCTGCTTGTTGCGAAAGTGGTAGTACAGATTGCCAGGAGAGATGCCCAGGTGAGCGGCGATGTGATTGGTCGTCACGCTACGCTCACCCTGGGCGTTGAACAGCTCCAGGCTGGCATGAATGATGCGCTCGCGGGTGTTGAGGCGTGCTGGCATGAATGACTCGCTATCAATGAGGCAGCGGCAAGGTACACCGCCTGTGGGGGCAAGTGTTACATACCGTATCCCGCTTTGATGAGTCTCCAGCATTTCGGTGGGCTGCTCATTGCACATAGGCGCGGCATGCTATTTGACACCTTAGAGTTATTGCTCTAAATCTGCTGAACCACAACAACAGGAAGCCGTCATGTCCGACGAGCTTCCCCCGGTTCCGAGGAGTCATCCATGGTCGCCGACATCGCCTACCTGCAACAGAATCAGCGGGATATCCAGCAACTCGAACAGGTACTGGCCCGCCAGCGCGCGGCCTTTCGCGCCAACCCTCTGCCGAGTGCCGAGCAGCGCCGCGCCTGGCTCAAGGCGTTGCGCAAGCTGCTCGTGCAGGAGCAGGACAGCATTATCCGGGCCATCAGTCGCGACTTCAGCAACCGCAGTGCCGACGAAACGCGCATGGCGGAAATCATGCCGAGCATCTTGGGCATCCATTACGCCAGCAAATACCTGAAAAAATGGATGAGGACCTCGCGACGCGCAGTCGGCCTGCCGTTCCAACCGGCCAGCACCCGGGTGATCTATCAGCCGCTCGGTGTAGTCGGCGTCATCGTGCCCTGGAACTACCCCCTGTTCCTCGCTATTGGCCCCCTGGTCGGCGCGCTGGCTGCCGGCAACCGGGTGATGATCAAGATGAGCGAGTCCACTCCGGAATTTTCCGAGCTGCTGAAAACTTTGCTGGCACGCATTTTCCCGGAAGACCTGTTGGCCGTGGTCACAGGGGATGTTGAAATTGGCGTGGCGTTTTCCAAACTGCCGTTCGACCATCTGCTGTTTACCGGCGCCACCAGCGTCGGCAAGCATGTCATGCGCGCCGCTGCGGACAACCTCACCCCGGTGACCCTGGAACTGGGCGGCAAATCGCCGGCGATTGTCTCCACCACCGTGCCGCTGCGGGATGCCGCCGAACGCATCGCCTGGGGCAAGACGCTCAACGCTGGCCAAACCTGCATCGCTCCCGATTACGTGCTGGTGCCCGAAGCGCGTCTCAACGACTTCGTCAACGCCTACCGCCAGGCAGTGCAACGCTTCTACCCGCAGTTGCAAAGCAACCCGGACTACACGGCGATCATCAATCAGCGTCAGCTCAATCGACTCAATGGCTACATTAGCGATGCACAGAACCACGGTGCCACCGTTGTGCCGCTATTCCCGGAGAGTCACGAACGTCGCATGGCCCATAGCGTGCTGCTCGATACCACCGACGACATGAAGGTCATGCAGGAGGAAATCTTCGGCCCGCTGCTGCCCGTGATTCCGTACCAGCGCCTCGATGACGCCCTCGCCTACATCAATGATCGTCCCCGACCCCTGGCCCTCTACTACTTCGGCTACGACAAGGCCGAACAGCAGCGCGTCCTTGAACAGACCCACTCCGGCGGCGTGTGCATCAACGACACCCTGCTGCACGTCGCCCAGGACGACGCCCCGTTCGGTGGCGTCGGCGCATCGGGCATGGGGCATTACCACGGTCACGAGGGCTTCCTGACCTTCAGCAAGGCCAAGACCGTATTCAGCAAGCAGCGCTTCAACGCCGCGCGGCTGATCTACCCGCCCTACGGCAAGCTGCTGCAAAAGCTGGTCTACAAGCTGTTCATTCGCTGATTGCCAGGTGACAACAACCATGACAGACATTGTCATCAGCCGCCGCAGCGTGCTCAAGACCGGCCTGTTCGGCACGGCTTTCCTGGCCACTGCCGGGCTGTCGGCGAGCCTCAGTGGCTGCTCGGCCAGCACACCGGCCAGTGGCTACCTGGTGCTGCGCCAATCCGACCTGCCGTTTCTGCGCGCGCTGCTGCCGGTGATGTTGCACGGTGCCGTCGACTCGGCGCGGATGCCCGAGGCTGTCGCCGCCACGGTGCAAAACCTTGACCGCAACCTGGCGCATTTCTCGCCGGAAATGCTCAAGCTCACCGTGCAATTGTTCGACGTGCTCGCCCTGCCGCTTACCCGCGGCCCGCTGACCGGCATCTGGGGCAGCTGGGATAACGCCAGTGCCGCTGACATCCGCGCCTTCCTGGCACGCTGGGAAGACAGCTACCTGGACCTGCTGCGCATGGGTCATAGCTCGCTGGTGCAACTGGTGATGATGGCCTGGTACGCCCGCCCGGAGGCCTGGGCGCGCTGTGGCTACCCTGGCCCGCCGACCGTGTGAATAGCGATACAGCGGATGCAGCCCCGCTGGCGGCCTCCCTATAAGAACAAGAGACTTCACATGCCTGTACCCGATCTGTTTGCCGAAGGCCTGGCCCGCGGCTGGAAAACCTACGACGGTTCGCGCCTTGAGCACGACCTGACCCTGGAAGCCGATGTCGCCATTGTGGGCAGCGGCGCTGGCGGCGGCACCACTGCGGAAATTCTCAGCGCTGCCGGCCTTAAGGTGCTGCTCATTGAAGAGGGCCCTCTGAAAACCAGCAGCGACTTCACGATGCAGGAAGCCGATGCCTACCCGAGCCTGTACCAGGAAGGCATCGGGCGCATGAGCAAGGACGGCGCGGTCACCATTCTGCAGGGTCGCACCGTGGGGGGCACCACGGTCATCAACTGGACCTCGAGCTTCCGCACGCCGGATGCCACTCTGCAGCATTGGGCCCGCGAACACGGCGTCATAGGCCATTCCAGCCAAGAGATGGCGCCCTGGTTTGCGCAGATGGAGCAGCGCCTTGGCGTCGCACTGTGGCACCTGCCGCCCAATGCCAACAATGACGTGTTGCGCACCGGCTGCGACGCGCTCGGCTACGACTGGCAGGTGATTCCGCGCAACGTCAAAGGTTGCTGGAACCTCGGCTACTGCGGCATGGGCTGCCCCACCAACGCCAAGCAGTCGATGCTGGTGACCACCATCCCGGCGACCCTCGATCACGGCGGCGAATTGCTCTACCTGGCTCGCGCCCAGCGCCTGCTGCTTGAGGACGATCAGGTCACCGGCATTGAATGCTTGGGCATGGATGAACGTTGCGTGGCGCCCACTGGCCGCAAGATCTTGGTCAAGGCCAAGCACTATGTGCTCGCTGGCGGCGGCATTAATACCCCCGGCCTGTTGCTGCGCTCCGAAGCTCCCAACCCCCATGGCCGCACCGGCAAGCGCACCTTCCTGCACCTGGTGAATTTCTCCGCCGCGCAGTTCGAGCAGGTCATCAACCCTTTCTACGGCGCCCCGCAGTCGGTGTATTCCGACCAATTCCAATGGGACGACGGCGTCGGTGGGCGGATGTCTTACAAGCTGGAAGTACCGCCACTGCACCCTGCGCTGGCCAGCACATTGCTGGGCCGTTTTGGCATCGACAACGCCCTGCGCATGGAGCAGTTGCCGCACACCAACGTGATGCTCGCCCTGCTGCGCGACGGCTTCCACCCAGACAGTGCTGAAGGCACCGTGGTCCTGCGCAGTGATGACAGCCCGGTACTCGATTACCGGATCACCGACTACACCTGGGACGGCCTGCGGCGCGCCTTCCACAGCATGGCCGAGATTCAGTTCGCCGCCGGCGCCCAAGCCGTGCTGCCGCTGCATGCCGACGCGGGCTACGTGAAGACCGCCAAACAGGCCCGCGAGCTGATCGACAACCTGCGCCTGGAGCGCTACCGCACCCGCCTGGGCTGTGCCCATGTGATGGGCGGCTGCGCCATGGGCGAAGATCCACGCCAGGCGGTTACCGACAGCCTCGGTCGGCATCATCAGCTGGGCAACCTGTCGATCCATGACGGCTCGTTGTTCCCCACCAGCATTGGCGCCAACCCGCAGTTGTCGGTCTATGGACTCAGCGCCAAACTCGCTACGCTGCTGGCAGAGCGGCTCAAGGCTTAGCGGCAACTTGCCGCACGTGCCGCTTTGCGCCGTATATCGCCTGCGTTACTATCCGGTTCCTCCAAAAACCATCAGGACGTTGCGATGAACCGTGTGCTATACCCGGGCACCTTCGACCCTATTACCCGAGGTCATGGCGACCTTATCGAGCGCGCCTCGCGACTGTTCGAGCATGTGATCATCGCCGTCGCCGCCAGCCCCAAGAAGAATCCGCTGTTCAGCCTGGAGCAACGCGTAGAGCTCGCCCGCGAGGTCACTGAGCACCTGCCGAACGTGGAAGTGGTGGGGTTCTCCACCTTGCTCGCGCACTTCGTCAAGGAACAGAACGCCAACGTGTTGCTGCGCGGTCTGCGTGCAGTCTCCGATTTCGAGTACGAATTCCAGCTGGCCAACATGAACCGCCAGCTGGTGCCGGACGTGGAAAGCATGTTCCTCACCCCGTCGGAAAAATACTCCTACATTTCTTCCACACTGGTGCGCGAAATCGCCTGTCTGGGCGGTGACATCACCAATTTCGTCCACCCGGCAGTTGCTGCAGCGCTGGCTGAACGTTTCAAGCGCTAGCAGGCCGTTGAAAAACGTAGGCGAGGCAGGCAAGACGAGGCAAAAACAGCCGAAGAAGCGCAGTTTAGTGGTTCTAAATGAGCATTCTGAGGCTGTTTTTAACGACGTATTGCCAACGCAGGTAGTTTTTCAACGGCCTGCAAACTCTCGCCAAAGCGCGCCGCATGGCGCCCGGACATGCACGCCCGGCGCCAATGCGGCACAATCTGCATCCTGTAATCCCTGATTGCCAGGTCATCCCGCCTCGGCAGGAGCTGTGACATGTCCCTGATCATCACCGACGATTGCATCAACTGCGACGTCTGCGAACCCGAATGCCCGAATGCCGCGATCTCCCAGGGCGAGGAGATCTACGTCATCGATCCCAACCTGTGCACCCAGTGCGTAGGGCATTACGACGAGCCGCAATGCCAGCAGGTTTGCCCGGTGGACTGCATCCCCCTCGACGAAAACCACGTCGAGAGCCATGACGAGCTGATGCAGAAGTACCTGATCATCACCGGCAAGGCCTGAGCATGCCCGACCTCGTGCCCGCATCGCTCCGGCCCACGCGCCGCCGCCTGCAGGCGCTGCGCCAGGCCGCCACCCTTGTCGGCCTGCTGTTCTGGGCCAGCCTCGGCTGGGCTCAATCCCCGAGACACTTCGCCGTCGCCACTGCCCATCCGCAAGCCAGTGCGGTCGGTCGACAGATTCTCGCCGACGGCGGCAATGCCTTTGACGCCGCCGTAGCGGTTAGCGCGGCGCTGGCAGTCGTCGAGCCGTACGGTTCGGGCCTGGGCGGCGGTGGGTTCTTCCTGCTGCGCGAAGCCGCCAACCCGGTGCGCCACCGCTTTCTCGATGCCCGCGAACGTGCACCACTGGCCGCCACAGCGGACATGTACCTACATGACGGTGAGGTGCAGCGCCACCTGTCGCTGAATGGCCCGTTGGCCGCCGCGATTCCTGGGCTGCCCGCCGCGCTGGTGGAATTGAGTAAAGATCGCGGGCGCCTGCCACTGGCCCAGAGCTTGGCTCCGGCCATTGCGCTGGCACGCCAGGGCTTTGCCGTCGATGCCGTCTATCGCGAACGCGCCGGCTGGCGCCTGGCCGCGCTGCGTGATGACGCGGAAAGCGCCCGGCTGTTCCTGCATGACGGCGATCTTCCATCGCTCGGCCACGTGCTGCGCCAGCCGGAGCTGGCCGACACCCTCGAGCGCCTGGCCCGCGAAGGGCGTGCCGGTTTTTATGCCGGCCCCTTGGCCCGGCGCCTGGTCGACGGCGTACGGGACGCCGGAGGGATCTGGAGCCTGGCGGATCTGGCGGCGTACCGCACCGTGGAGCGCGAACCTCTGCGCTTTACCCTGCACAACGGTCAGCAATTGATCAGCGCACCGCCGCCCTCGGCTGGCGGTCTGGCGATTGCACAGAGCCTGGGTATCTTGGAACGCCTCGACTGGCGCCAGGCCGATCACCAGCAACGCAGCCACCTGGTCATCGAAGCCCTGCGCCGCGCCTACCGCGATCGCGGCCTGCTCGGCGATCCGGATTTCGTCGCTGCACCGTTGGCGCAATTGTTGGCGCCACCCTACCTTGACCAGCTTGCGGCAAGCGTTAAGGCCGATCGGGCCACACCCAGCAGCGATTTACCGCCCACCTCCGCCTGGCGCGAAGGCGATCACACCACCCATTTCACCGTCATGGACGCCGAAGGCAACGCGGTGGCCGCCACCTTGTCGTTGAACATGATGTTTGGCGCGGCCTTCACCGTGCCGGGCACCGGCGTACTGCTCAATGACGAAATGGACGACTTCGCCGCCGACCTGCACGGCAGCAATGCCTACGGCCTGAGCGCCAGTCCGGCCAACGCCATCGCCGCCGGCAAACGCCCGCTGTCGAGCATGAGCCCAACTTTCGTCGATGGCCCCGAGGTCTTTGCCAGCTTCGGCACGCCAGGCGGCAGTAGGATTCCCAGCATGGTTTTGCTCGGCATTCTTGCTTACCTGGACGACCAGCCAACCCACGCCTGGCCGGCCGTGCCGCGCTTCCATCACCAGTATTTGCCGGATGTCGTCGAATACGAGGAAGACGCCTTCAGTGGGCAGCAACTGGACGACCTTAAGGCGCTCGGCCACCGTCTCACGCCCATGAAGCGCGCTTACGGGAATCTACAGGTGATCCACTGGGACAAGCGCAACGGTACGGTCGAGGCGGCCAGCGATCCGCGCGGCATCGGTACGGCGCTGGTGGGCAACTAGGCAATAACTCGCCGCCCACCTGGCCCAGTGCCGCTTATCAGCGCAACTGAATCAGCGGCGCCTCTTCCTGAGGCAGCACCTCGCGAAGCTGGCGCGACAGCTCATGCCCCTCGCTGAGCAGCAGCACATTGCGCAGGCTCTGGATAATCCGGCTGCAATAGCCCAGATCGTTCATCAGCGAACTGGTCTGCAAGCCATCCAGCTCTCCCGTGCGCACACTGGCGAACAGCCGCTGACGAAAGCCCGCATCAAAGCGCGCGGCCTGATCGTCAAGCAATTGCAGGCGCTCGCCCCACAGCGCATCGGGCAGCTTGGAGCGGTTCAGCTCGCGCACTTCACGCAGGCACAGCAGCAGATGGCGACGCAGTTCGACATATCGTCGGCGCAGCGCCGAGTCGGGTGCATCGAGCTGCCGACTGAGGTTCTTTTGCAGATGCTTGGCATCCTTGACCGCGTCCACCAGTTGCAGCGCAGCCACCTGACTGCCCAGCCAGAACTGTTGCCGAGCCTCGTCCAGGTTCAGTTCCAGGCGCCCCATGAAGCTCAGCAAGTCGCCATAGACACCCTTGATGTGTCGCTGATAGAGCGTGTCGGCGTCCAGCCCGTGCGGCTCGACTCGCGCTTGCAGCAACGCTTCGTTGACTTGCGGGCCATCCAGCTGGTCAATGGGCAGATACAGGGCATGGCAAATCACTTCCAGGCTCAGCCGCTCAAGGTGCTGCAACTCCTGAGCCACGGCGCTGGCGGCGGCGTCGGCCGAATCCAGCGCGCTGTCTACCAGATAGCGGGCGCGGGTCAGGGTCGGCATTTGCGGTTCAACGTCAGCAATTAGCACCTGCGGCTCGGCCTGCTCCGGCAAGACACGGCGCAGCAGCCTGGCCAGCTGCGTCTGCCAGGGCCAGAACAACATGACGCCCATGGCGTTGAACAGGCTGTGAAACAGCGCCAGCTGGAGCAGGCTATTGCTGCCCAGACCGGACAAACCGGTGAGCCAGAGCACCAGCCAGGTCAACGGGGCCAACAGTGCAATGGTCACAATTGCCGTCAGACTGTTGAACAACACATGGGCCAGGGCCAGACGCTGGCCGCTGCGGTTGCCACCCAGAAAGCCGACGACGGCGGTGGATACGCTGCTGCCGACGTTGGAGCCAATGGCCAGCGCCAACCCCTGGTCAAGCCCCAGCTGACCACCGGCCAGAGCCGCCAAGATCAGCATCAGGGTCGCATGGCTGGACTGCAGCACCACCGTCAGCGCCAGGCCGATGCCGACGAATAACAGCTGGCCGCCTAATCCTTCGGCCCGATACGCCGTCATATCCAGAGCATCGCCGAAACTGGTGAAGCCCTCCTTGAGCTGGTCGATGCCCAGGAAAATAAAGGCGATACCCAGCACGATGCGTCCCGCAGCCTTGCTCCTCGCGCCCTTGAAGCTGGCCAGTACGCCGAACACCAGCAGTGGCAAGGCCAACGGAGACAAACTGAGGTTCTGCCCGGCCAGTGCCAGTAGCCAGATACCGCTGGTGGCGCCCAGGTTGGCGCCGAACAGCACGGCGATGCCGCCGGCCAATTGAATCAGCCCGGTGCTCAGAAAGGCGATGGTCAGCAGCGACACCAGGGTGCTCGACTGCAGCACGAAGGTCGCGCCGGTGCCGAACAACAGGCCCTTGAACGGCGTAGAAGTGCTGCGCTTGAGCAAGTGTTCCAGCTTGCCACCGGCCAGCTCACGCAAGCCTTCCTCCAGGCACTGCATGCCGAACAGGAACAGCGCCAGCCCGGCGCACAGCTGCAGCCAACCAGCACTTGACCAGAACGACCAGGCCAGCGCCAGGCTGCCCAACATCAGGAAGATGAGTTTCGAATACTGCTTCACGGCTGAATCCAGGCCAGTGCGCGCCCACCCTTGAGCGCGCCGGCACAGATGCTAGCCGGGAATGTACAGAAGCGGAAAGTCAGCAGGGCTCCCGATCAAATGTTGTTCAATCTTCTCGGCAGGTTGCGCAGAAGATGGTCAGTCGCGCTTGTAACCGCTCTCGGTACAACCCAGGCAACGTACAAAGGCGGCCTTGCCTGGCTCGACGACCAGCGCCTGGCCCGCCTCGGCGACGTTGCCGCCCAGCAGCGTGAACGGCAGGCTGACCAGAAACACGCCCGTGCCGATCACTGTTGCCGCAATCAGCAACGGACGGGCAATCAGCAAATCTCCCATCATCGCGTAGCCGGGCGGCGCATCGGCGGTATACATCGGATCGCCACTGGGGTTGGAGTGGGCATGAACGGGCAGGCTTAGCAGACCGAACGTCAGCGCCACGATGGCGGCCAGGGTGCGAAACGGGTTCATGGAGGCGATCCTTCAGCTATGCGGGTGTCCGGGCGACTATAGCAGCGCAGGGGCACCCTCCAGCGTGACGGCCTTCAACCGCCGTGGAATGCGTTGTGTGGTTTTTTCGGCACGTACGGTCGGAAAAACTCCAGCAGCGAGCGCAAATCGGCCTGCTCATTGCCGCTTGGCCAGAACGGCGCGCCGATCACGATGCGTTTATTGGCGAAATCCAGCGCGCCCGGCACGATGGGTACGCCGGCATTGCGAGCAATGTGGTAGAAGCCCATTTTCCAGCGCTCGACCCGCTTGCGGGTGCCTTCCGGCGACAGGATCAAGATGAACTGGGCGTGCTCGCGAAAACGTTGCACGGCCTGCTGGACCACATTACCCGCGCGGCCACGGTTAATAGGGATGCCGCCCCAGCGCTTCAGCAGACCGGCAAACGGCCAGCGGAAGAGGCTGTGTTTGCCGAACCAGCGGGCATTCACGCGCAACACGAACTTGGCGGCGATGAACACCACGAAATCCCAGTTGCTGGTGTGGTGGGCGCCGATCATCACGAACTTGTCGAGTGCCGGCAGTTGGCCCTCGATGCGCCAGCCCATCAGCCTCAGCACGCTGCGCCCGAGCGCCTCGGCGAACGGATTGCGCGGCAAATAGTTACCGGACATCGAATCCTCGGCATTTTTGTAATTAGGCCTTGAATGTTGCCTCAGCGCTGGCAACGCCCGCAATACACGCTTGAACGCTGTCCCAGCTTCACGTCACGCAAGCTGCCACCGCACAGTTTGCAGAACTGCCCGGCCCGCCCATAAACGAAGAGTTCCTGCTGGAAGTAACCCGGTTTGCCATCCCCACCGACGAAATCCCGCAGCGTGGTGCCGCCACACTCGATAGCCTGGGCCAGGATGCGCTTGATCGCCTCAGCCAGCTTGACGTAGCGGGCCTTGGAAATCGTGCCGGCTGCACGGCGCGGGTCGATGCCGGCGGCAAACAGGGCTTCGCTGGCGTAGATGTTGCCGACGCCGACCACCACGGCGTTATCCATGATGAACGGCTTGACCGCCATGCTCTTGCCACGTGACAGCTCGAACAGGCGCTGGCCATCGAACAGCTCGTTCAACGGCTCAGGGCCCAGCTTGCACAACAACGCATGATTGAGTGGATCATCGCTCCACAGCAGCGCACCGAAGCGCCGCGGGTCGGTGTAGCGCAGCGCCAGGCCGGACTCCAGTTCGATATCCACATGCTCATGTTTGAGCACCGGCGTATCGGCCTCCACCAGGCGCAGGCTGCCGGACATGCCCAGGTGGGCAATCAACGTGCCGCATTCGGCGCCAATTAGCAGGTATTTGGCGCGCCGCTCGACGCGTTCGATGCGCTGCCCTGACAGGCACACATCCAGGTCTTCGGGGATCGGCCAGCGCAGCCGGCGCTCGCGCACCACCACGCGGCGCACACGCTGGCCGATGAGAAACGGCTCGATGCCGCGACGGGTGGTTTCGACTTCGGGTAATTCAGGCATAAGACAACTCGGCGTACACGGCTCGCTCAGCAGGCGCTGTGGGGTTTGCAGCTACGGAGCGAACCTGGCGTTTTCCAGGATCGGTCAGTACTGGCCGACGCCCATCTCCAGCACGATTTCCTTGAGGTTGTCGAACTCGTACTCGGTCAGGCCGACATAGTCGAGCACCAGCGCACTCAGGCTGTCCCATTCATGATCGTGGTCCTGCTGACCGAGCACCTGATAACAAGCACAGATATGTTCGGCCATCTTCAGAATCGCCAGCAGGTTCTTCAGCGGCGTGTTGCGGCTGGACTCATCGCTGAAAATCGACAAGGCATTGTGATGGTTGGCAATCGCCTCGCAGACCCGCTCGGGCAAGCGCCAGGAGCGGGCAATGTAGTAACCGACCACCGCATGGTTGGTGTTGAGAAGACGGTTTTCCGTATCCACCACCCGGCAGTCGGCGCTCGCGCGCGAATAGGCCTCTTCCTGGACCTGCGGGTAGCTGGGAAACCGCTTGAGCATCAGCGGAATACCGCAATTGTGGAACAGCCCGAGCGCATAGGCCTCATCGGCCGACTGAAAACCGATGCGCTTGGCCAGCATCACACAGGCCTGTGCGATGTCCTGGGCGCTGTCCCAGAAGCGGTTGAGCGCGGCGATGTCCTCATCACCCAACTCGCCCTTGATCGCCTGGGCATTGATCAGGTTGATTACCGTATGGGTGCCCAGCAGGTTGACCGCATGCTGAATGGACGAAATCCGGTTGCTCAGCCCGTAGAACGGCGAGTTCACCAGCTTCAGCAAGGCCCCGGACAGCCCTGGATCCTGGCTGATCAGGCGGGAAATATTGTTCACGTCCGGGTAGGGCTGCAGTTGTTCCATCTGCAGGTCCACCATGATTTGCGGCTGCGGCGGCACACTGATGCCTTGTAGGATATTGCGAAGCTGCTCTGCGGAAATTTCAGACATGGGCGGTCCGTGGAGATAGCGGAGAAAGCCGGTAGTTTACCGACTGCGCAGCGCATGCGGCCAGGCATGGACCACGCCAAACCGTAACCAGGAATGCCGAGGCGCCGCTCAAATTAAGCGGGGGAAACCGCGGGCCTGCCCGACGCTAATCCCCGTATAATCGCGCCCTTTAGCCGGAGCGCCCCATCATGACCCTGCCCAGCCTGCGCCTCAAAGCCAATGCCGACCGCCGACTGCGCGCCGGCCATCTGTGGGTCTACAGCAACGAAATCGACGTCGCCGCCACGCCTCTCAATGCCTTCCACGCTGGCGATCAGGCGATCCTCGAAGCCAGCAACGGCAAGGCCCTCGGCGTTGTCGCCGTCAGCCCCAACAACCTGATCTGCGCCCGCTTGCTGTCCCGCGAAGTTAAACACCTGCTCGACAAGTCGCTGCTGGTGCACCGCATCCAGGTGGCTCTTTCCCTGCGTGAGCGACTGTTCGAGCAACCCTGCTACCGCCTGGTATACGGCGACTCCGATCTGCTGCCCGGTCTGGTGGTGGATCGCTTCAATGATCATCTGGTCGTACAGCTGGCCTCGGCGACCATGGAGCGCAACAAGGAGGCGGTGATCGAAGCCCTGGTCCAGGTGCTAAAGCCGCGCGGCATCCTGTTCAAGAACGACTCCAGCGCCCGCGATGCCGAAGGCCTGGAACGCTACGTGGACACCGTCTTCGGCGTGGTACCGGAATGGGTCGATCTGGAAGAAAACGGCGTGAAGTTCCAGGCGCCGGTGCTGGAAGGCCAGAAGACCGGCTGGTTCTATGATCACCGCATGAACCGCGCACGCCTGGCGCCCTACGTGAAGGGCAAGCGTGTGCTTGACCTGTTCAGCTACATCGGTGGCTGGGGTGTTCAGGCGGCCGTATTTGGCGCCACGGACGTCATGTGCGTGGACGCCTCCGGCTTCGCTCTGGACGGCGTGGAGCGCAACGCCACCCTGAACGGCGTGGCCGAGAAGGTCGCCTGCGTGGAAGGCGACGTGTTCGCCGCGCTCAAGGAACTGAAGAACGCCGAGGAGCGCTTCGACGTGGTGCTGGTCGATCCGCCGGCGTTTATCAAGCGCAAGAAAGACCTAAAGAACGGCGAAGCCGCCTACCGCCGCCTCAATGAGATGGCCATGCGCATGCTCACCAAGGACGGCATTCTGGTCAGCGCCAGTTGCTCGATGCACCTGCCCGAGGATGACCTGCAGAACATCCTGCTGCAAAGCGCCCGCCATCTGGACCGCAACATCCAGTTACTCGAACGCGGCGGCCAGGGTCCGGATCACCCCGTGCATCCGGCCATCCCCGAGACCCGCTACATCAAGAACCTGACCTGCCGGCTGCTGCCCAACGCCTAATCGACGCCTCGCGGTCCGCGAAAGCGGGGTTATCCTCAGGTCATGCCATGCAGTGTGCGCGGTCGCCAGCGCGGCCGTTCACCTGCCAGGCCATCGCCTCCAGGAGCCCTCCATGCCCGAACCTGCCGACACCGTCCGCCTGCCGTTTCCAGAACTGGTCGAACTGCTGCAGCGTATTTTTGAACGCCATGGCACCTCGGCGCAGGTGGCCGCCTGCCTGGCCGAGAACTGCGCCAGCGCCCAGCGCGATGGCGCCGACAGCCATGGGGTGTTCCGCATTCCCGGTTATGTCGCCTCGCTCGCCAGCGGCTGGGTGGACGGTCACGCCGACCCCCGCGTCGAGGATGCTGCCGCCGCGTTCATACGGGTCGATGCCGGCGGCGGTTTCGCCCAACCGGCGTTGGCGGTCGCTCGCCCGCTGCTGGCGGCCAAGGCGCGCGACGCGGGCATCGCCCTGCTGGCGATTCGTAATTCCCACCATTTCGGTGCGCTCTGGCCGGATGTCGAGCCCTTCGCCAACGAAGGCCTGGTGGCGCTGACGGTCGTCAACAGCTTTGCCTGTGTCGTCCCTCACGGTGGGCACCGGCCGCTGTTCGGCACCAACCCGATCGCCTTTGCCGCGCCTCGAATGCAGGGCGAACCGCTGGTTTTCGACCTGGCCACCAGCGCGATTGCCAACGGCGATGTGCAGATCGCCGCCCGTGAGGGCCGGCGTTTGCCCCTGGGCTATGGCGTCGACCGTGAAGGCCGCGACACCGACGACCCGCAGGCAATTCTCGACGGCGGCGCCTTGCGGCCGTTTGGGGGTTACAAGGGCTCGGCACTGTCGATGATGGTCGAGCTGCTGGCCGCCGCACTGACCGGCGGGCATTTTTCCTTCGAATTCGACTGGAGCGGTCATCCCGGTGCACAAACGCCGTGGACCGGACAACTGGTGATCGTCATCGACCCCAGCAAGGGCGGCGGTCAGGCCTTCGCCGAGCGCGCCGAAGAGCTGGTCAGGCAGCTGCACGGCGCCGGCCAGACGCGTTTACCGGGAGATCGCCGCTACCATCAGCGTGCGCAAAGCCGGCAATTGGGGGTCGCCCTACCGGCTACCACGCTGCAACAGCTGCGCCAGTTGGCCGGCCACTGAGCCGTCGGCTTCCCCTTGTCGCGCCGCCCGGCGTAGAATCTGGACATTCCTCGCCATTATCCCCCGGCGGGCTTGTGAGCTTCGGCCCCACCAGCGGTAACCCCGCCACGTAGGCCAACCCGAACGTTTGCACGGCCACCTGTCGTGCAAACGGTCCGACATACGCTCACCCTCTTACCGAACCTGATCAGTCGCAGGAACCGTCATGCCCGATTACCGCTCGAAAACCTCCACCCACGGCCGCAACATGGCCGGCGCCCGCGCGCTGTGGCGTGCCACCGGGATGAAGGACGAAGACTTCAAGAAACCCATCATCGCCATCGCCAACTCTTTCACCCAGTTCGTGCCCGGCCACGTGCACCTCAAGGACATGGGCCAGCTGGTCGCTCGCGAGATCGAACGGGCCGGCGGCGTGGCCAAGGAATTCAACACCATCGCCGTGGACGACGGCATCGCCATGGGCCACGACGGCATGCTCTATTCGCTGCCCAGCCGCGAAATCATCGCCGACTCCGTGGAGTACATGGTCAACGCCCACTGCGCCGACGCCATCGTGTGCATCTCCAACTGCGACAAGATCACCCCCGGCATGCTGATGGCCGCCCTGCGCCTGAACATTCCGGTGGTGTTCGTGTCCGGCGGCCCGATGGAAGCCGGCAAGACCAAGCTAGCCAGCCATGGCCTGGACCTGGTCGACGCCATGGTCGTTGCTGCTGACGATAGCTGCTCCGATGAGAAGGTTGCCGAATACGAGCGCAGCGCCTGCCCGACCTGCGGCAGCTGCTCCGGCATGTTCACCGCCAACTCGATGAACTGCCTGATGGAAGCCCTGGGCCTGGCCCTGCCCGGCAACGGTTCGATGCTGGCCACCCACGCCGACCGCGAGCAGCTGTTCCTGCGCGCCGGTCGCGTCGCCGTCGAGTTGTGCAAGCGCTACTACGCGGAAAACGACGAATCGGTATTGCCGCGCAACATTGCCAACCTCAAGGCGTTCGAGAACGCCATGACCCTGGACATCGCCATGGGCGGTTCGACCAACACCATCCTGCACCTGCTGGCCGCCGCCCAGGAAGGCGAGGTGGACTTCGATCTGCGCGCCATTGACGCGCTGTCGCGCAAGGTGCCGCAGCTGTGCAAGGTTGCGCCGAACATCCAGAAGTACCACATGGAAGACGTGCACCGCGCCGGCGGCATCTTCTCCATCCTTGGCGAACTGGCCCGTGGCGGCCTGCTGCACACCGACGTGCCCACCGTACACAGCACGACTCTGGCTGAAGGCATCGCCCAGTGGGACATCACCCAGACCACCGATGAAGCCGTGCACACCTTTTTCAAGGCAGGCCCGGCGGGCATCCCGACGCAGACCGCGTTCAGCCAGTCGACCCGCTGGGACAGCGTCGACGACGACCGTGAAAACGGCTGCATCCGCTCGGTCAAGCATGCCTATTCGCAGGAAGGCGGCCTCGCCGTGCTGTACGGCAACATCGCCGTGGACGGCTGCGTGGTGAAAACCGCCGGCGTGGACGAATCCATCCACGTGTTCGAGGGCACCGCGAAGATCTTTGAAAGCCAGGACAGCGCCGTGAAGGGCATCCTCAACGACGAAGTGAAGGCCGGCGACGTGGTGATCATTCGCTACGAAGGCCCGAAGGGCGGCCCGGGCATGCAGGAAATGCTCTACCCGACCAGTTACCTGAAATCCAAGGGCCTGGGCAAGGACTGCGCCCTGCTCACCGATGGCCGCTTCTCCGGCGGTACGTCCGGCCTGTCCATCGGCCACGCTTCGCCGGAAGCCGCCTCGGGCGGCGCCATCGGCCTGGTGCAGGAAGGCGACAAGATCCTCATCGACATCCCGCAGCGCTCCATCAACCTGCTGGTTTCCGATGAAGAGCTCGCCGCCCGCCGCGTCGAGCAGGACAAGAAAGGCTGGAAACCCGCCGCGCCGCGCGCGCGCAAGGTAACCACCGCCCTCAAGGCCTACGCCCTGCTGGCCACCAGTGCCGACAAGGGCGCGGTGCGCAACAAGGCGATGCTGGACGGCTGATTCACTGGTCCACCTCTAAAAGGCCCGCTCCGGCATCTCCCGGAGCGGGCCTTTTTTGTTCCTGATCATCTTGATTGAGCCGCTATAAACCGCACGGCATCAAGCGTGGATTACTCATAAAAAATGGACATGCGTCACACTTTTGTGATGATATTTCGCCACCACGGATGTTATCGATACGGCAAAAAGCCGCAATGGATCGCCGGTGCCGCGTACCGCATGGCGTTCCCGCAGCATACGGATGGCACATTAATAGATTTTTGGAGCATGCGGGAATGGCAGTCTCTTCCAAGCGCACGGCAGGCCGATTCGTTTCTGGCTTGGCAATGTATTTCTCTCTTCTGGGCGCCTTTCTCACTTCTGCCTGCGTAGCAGCGCCGCTGCCCAGCTGGGTCAGTTCCCCGCCGCAGGATTCCCTCGTCGCCCTCTATGGCATCGGCGAAGGTCCATCCCTCAATGAATCAACCCAGCAGGCGCTGCGCTCGATTGCCGGCAAACTGAGCACGCGCATCCGCAGCGACGCCGTTTCCCAAGGCGGTATCTCCGGTGGCACCGTCACCCGCAGTTACCAGGAAACCGTCGAGGCTTATATCCAGGACATCAAATTATCCGCTTATAACGTGCGCCAGACCGAACTGGTCGGTGGACGCTATTTCTCGCTGGTCGAAATGTCCCGCGAAGATTTTGTCCGCGACACCCAGCTGCAACTGGACAACCTCGAGGCGGAGCTGAAGCGCAAGCTGGATTGGCAAACCGTGGCGCGTCCGTTTGAACGTTTCCTGGCCTGCCAGAACACCTCCCCGCTCATCGAACAGGGTCGTTTGCTGACGCTGGCGCTCTCCACTACAGCCCTTGAGTTCGATGCGAGCACGCCGCTGCGCCGCTTCGACGCTTACCAAAATCAATGTGATCAGGTGCTGCAGGGCGTGACGGTGCATCTCCAGGCCGAACCCGAATTCGCCCCGCTAGCCGAAGCCCTGGGCCGCGAGCTCACCGTGCGCACCGTGTCGCGCGGTCGCGCTGACGGCCGCCTGGAGCTGAGCGCAAAAGTGACCAATCGCGAGATGTTTGGCAGCAAGAATGCCGTCATCGACCTTTCCATCGCCCTGCTGGATGACCGCAACAGCGCAATTGCCCGGCAGAGCTACCGACTGAATGGCGTATCCATGATCGGTTACGAGGCCGCGCTGGACGACGCACTGCGCAAGTTCCTGGCCGCCGATGGCGTAGAGCGTGTCTTGCGCGATTTGAGTCTTCGGTAACGTCTGCGAAGCGTTTTTTGGCTGGTTTGGCCTAGATGGGGAGTTATATGAAAAAAGTTGCACTACTCAGCGTTCTGGCGCTGGCAATGACTGGCTGCGCAGGCACCAGCATCAAGAACTTCGACGCGATGGCTCCGGTAAGCCTGCAGCCCAGCGAGATCATGCCGAGCAAGGCGGAGCTGGCAGGCAGCAAGCCTCGCGTCGTGGTATTCGAAGCTGACCACGGTGAGATCACCCTGGCCAAATCGGCCCGCGTGGGCGGCACCATCGCCGGGGAGCTGGAAAAGCATTTGGGTGCCACCCATAGCGAGCTGGTCGACCGCAAGCTTGCCACCCGTCTGCAGAAGGAGCTGGCGCTGGCGGAAATGCACGGCAAATCCGGCTACACCGGCCCCGAAGTTGCCGATATCGCGATTGTTGGCGTGGTCACCCAAGCCTCCGCTGGATCCTCGTTCACCGAAGCCCAACGCTGGCAGGACAAGAACGGCAAATGGTACGAAAGCGCGGCCAAGTGCAACTACAGCGGCGAGATCGCTGGCAGCATCCGGGTATATCAGATGCCGGAAATGCAGCCGGTGAAGTCCCTGGAACTGAAGGGCAGCGCCAGCAGCAGCCAGGAAACCCGCAACAGCAACTGCCCGCTGAGCGAGAACGGTGCACAGCGACTGGTACAAGCTGCCGCGAGCCGCGGCGTCAATGCCCTGCGGGTCGATCTGCAGAACATTTTCGCGCCTCGTGGCTATGTGATCGAACACCGCTCCGGCAACGGCCAGAACATCATTAAGGTCAGCATGGGCAGCAATCATGGCTTGAAGCCGGGCAACAGCCTGGAAATTCTCAATCTCACCCATTCGACCAACCCGCTGACCAACAAAACCTCGGTCGACGTCTTCAAGCTTGGCACCGCGCGGGTGTCCGACCAAATTGGCAGCGACACCTCCTGGATGATCATCGACAGCGAGATTGCCGACAAGATTCGCCTTGGCCAACCCGTGCAGATGCAGTTCAAGAAGAGCTTTCTTGAGCAAGTCGGCTTGGACATGAGCAGCCTGAGTCTCTAAGCCCTCTGCCGCCAGGTGACTCCGGCCGCGCGCCGGTGTCACCCGCGCCGTCACCCCGGTGGCCACATGAAAAGACGTGTTTTTTTAACGACTTCGCTCGGCACGTTGGCCGGCCTGGCATGGACCAGCGCGCGCGCCGAAAGTGAATTCGAAGCGTATCGCCGCTCGCAACTGGCTGCACAGCAGAGGTTCCGCGATGGCCGCTCCGCCGAGTTCGATATCTATCAACGTGATTTTGCAGCGGCCTTCGACACCTACCGCAGCAGCTACGCCGACGCGGTAAAAGCACGGCAACAGGAACTCGCCGCTTACTGGCGCAATGCCGAACTCAGCAGTCAGACCCGTTGGGTGGAATACAGCGACAACAAGGCCATTCAGCGCATCGTCGACTTCGATGCCAACCAGATTACCCTTCGCTTGCGACCCGAAGCCGGGACACCGAACCAGGCGCTGATCCGTCGCGAATTGCACACCCTGCTGTCAACCGATTTGGCCAGCGCCTTCAACAACGATCCGGTATCGCAGACGGTCGAAGAGGCCGTGGCGAAAGCCGCCCCCGGTCTCGCTGAACAGACACCGGTCAAGCACGCCCTGGTGCTTGGCGAACTGTTCGACAGTGCTCGTCCCTCGCCCGCCCAGGTCGAACAGGTTGCCCAGCAACTGGCAACCGGCGCCGTGCACAGCACCTCCGCAGCCGAAGGTGTTGTCACGATTACCGTTGCCCTGCCTGCCGAACGCCCGGCGCGCAAGGCTCAGGACTTTCTGGCGGAGGTAAACGCCTCTGCCCGAAAATGGCAGGTGGAGCCCGCCCTGGTGCTGGCGGTCATGCACACCGAGAGCGCTTTCAATCCGCTGGCACGCTCGCCGGTACCGGCGTACGGCCTGATGCAAATCGTACCGGGCTCCGCGGGTAAAGATGCTACCGAACTCGTCTACGGCAAGGCTCGGGTGGTGACACCGTCCTACCTGTATGACGCGGGTAAGAACATCCAGCTCGGCGCAGCCTATCTGCACATTCTGCAGACGCGCTATCTGCGCGCAATTACCCATCCGGAAAGCCGCCTCTACTGCATGATCGCGGCCTACAACACAGGCGCCGGTAACGTTGCACGCAGCTACACCGGCACCACCAACATCACCAAGGCGGCAACGCTGATCAACCAGCGCTCGCCCCAAGCGAACTACGAGCACTTGCGCATCAAGCTGCCGTACCAGGAAACACGCGACTACCTCAAACGCGTCGTTGCCCGCCTGCCGGGTTACCGCGAGCTGTAATCCATCGGCCTTCCAAGGCCGACATGCATTTCTCAGTCAGTACACGCGTTGCAATAACCAGGAGCATATGAATGAAGCGTTTCACCACATTGTTTTGCCTGTCCGCAGTCAGCATCGCATTGTTGAGCGGTTGCGCCAGCACTCCGGCCGACAAGGCCAACTCCAGCTCCGGCAGCCTGCCTGACTGGGTCATGGCGCCGATGGTTGACGGCGGCATCGCCTCCACCAGCTGCGTGCGCGACACCGGCAACTTCAGCCTGGACCGTGCCCAGGCCACCGCCAACGCCCGCGCCAGTCTGACCAAGGAAATTGGCGTCAAGGTGCAAGCCATGGATAAGGAATACATGCGCAACTCCACTGGCGGCGGCCAAAGCGAACAGGGCGGCACCTTCGAGTCGGTGTCACGCCAGGTGGCGAACGAGTTCATCGTGGGCTCGCGTCCCGCCAAGGTGGATTACGTCAACATCAACGATCAGCGCAACCTGTGTGTCATGGTGGCCATGCAGCCTGAAGCGACCAAGGGCCTGTTCGAAAGCATCATGCGCCAGAGCAAGCGCAAGCTGTCGCCGCAAAACGAAGAAATCCTCCTTGAGGAATTCCGCGCCGCCAAGGCCCAGAACGAGCTGATCGAAGCGACTCGCTGATCGCCATTGACGCCGTGAAGAGGCGATAAGCCTCGCTATATAACGCCGTTTCTCTTTAAGGGGAAACGGCGTTTTTCGTGGGAGGTCCTGCCGTGATCAGGACTGTTCCATGTCTAGATCCATTTTCCGGTCCAAATCCTCCCCGGGCAGTTGCTCGGTGCCGGGCATGTCCGCATCCGGTACGCCGTCATGATCGGTGTCGGGCGGCAGCCCCTCACGTCCTCTGTCCTCACCGCGGCGGCGCGGATCTTCGCCGGAGCTGCCCGGCCCGCCATCCAACGGCGGTGAAAGAGCCGGCCCCTGTTCATCGATCGGATCGGCGGGCCCTGGGGTTTGCGCCTGCACCAGCGGCATGGCCATAAGCAGCCCACCCAGCATGGCTCCGGTCAACGTTGCCTTGTTCATGGGGTTCTCCCGAATCGGTGGCGGTATGGGGTTGAGTCCGCGCATGGCCGTTTGGTGCCCGTCGCACGATATCCGGTTCTGCCGATCAGCTAAGGCCTTTCATCCGATCCCTTTGGCTCTCTGGAGCAAAGGGTGCTTGCCTGAACACGGCCCAGGCTTGAGCGGCTATCGAGCCGTTTGATGGCGCTCCCTGGTCACCTCACTACAACCGGCTCTCGGAAGACCGCGAGCCGTGGGAGACCGCCATGAAAAATAATCCAGTAGTCTGGTTCGAAATCCATGTGCAGGATCTGCAACGGGCCAAAGCCTTCTATGAACAGGTATTCCAGACCCAGCTCACCAATCTGGGTGACGAGAACATGGAGTACTGGACCTTCCCCGGTGACATGGAAACCAACGGCGCCGCCGGCGCCTTGGTAAAAGAGGATGCCGTGCCGTCCGGCGGCAACAGCGTGACCGTCTATTTCAGTTGCCAGGACTGCGCCGTGGAGGCTAAGCGAGCCAAAGCCGCCGGCGGTCAGATCCGCGAAGCCAAGATGGCCATCGGCGAGCACGGCTTCATCAGCCTGGTGACCGACACCGAAGGCAATGTGATCGGCCTGCATTCAATGCAGTAGCCGTGATCCAGGTGAGACATGTCAGCCGGCAGGTTGCATTGAGCGCAGCGAAAGCCCCCATCGCTATTGGTTGGAAAAACCGCCCACGCACTCAATCAGTGGGCGGCATTCTTCGCTCGCAGTAGAATCGCGGTTTTTTTCGCGGACATCCCTCCATGAGTTCACTTGATAACACGCCTGCCAGCGAGGCACCGCCGGATCTGGTGCTTGGCCTCAACGACCGCCCACGCCCCTGGGTCGCCTTTCTCGCCGCCGTGCAGCATTTGTTGGCGATCATTGTGCCGATCGTCACGCCAGGCCTTTTGATCTGCCAGGCCATTGGCGTGTCGGCGCGCGACACCAACCTGATCGTGTCCATGTCGCTGGTCATCTCCGGCATCGCCACCTTCGTTCAGTGCAAGCGCTTCGGCCCGTTCGGCGCGGGTCTGCTGATCGTGCAGGGCACCAGTTTCAACTTCGTCGGCCCGCTGATTGCCGGCGGCGTGTTGATGGTCGGCCAGGGCACGCCGGTCGAGTCGGTAATGGCGGCCATCTTCGGCGTGGTGATCGCCGGCTCGTTCATCGAGATGGGCGTGTCGCGCATCCTGCCGTTCGTCAAACGCCTGATCACCCCGCTGGTGACCGGCATCGTGGTGCTGATGATCGGCCTGACCCTGATCAAGGTCGGCCTGATCAGCATGGGCGGCGGCTACGCGGCCATGGGCGACGGCACCTTCGCCAACGGCGAGAACCTGTTGCTGTCCGGCGTGGTGCTGGCCGCCATCGTCATTATCAACCGCCTGCCGGTGGTGTGGATGCGCAGCTGCGCCATCATCATCGCCTTGGCCATCGGCTACGCGCTGGCCGCCTATCTGGGGCGTCTGGATTTCACCGGCATGCGCGAGGCCGAGCTGTTCCAGGTGCCGATGCCGCTGCACTTCGGCCTGGGCTTTTCCTGGGGCCTGTTCATTCCGCTGGTGGTGATCTACCTGGTCACCTCGCTGGAAGCCATCGGCGACGTCACCGCCACCAGCCAGCTCTCGCGCCAGCCGGTCGTCGGTCCGCTGTGGATGCAGCGCATCAAGGGCGGCGTGCTGGTCAACGGCGCCAACTCGCTGCTGGCCGGCGTGTTCAACACCTTCCCCAGCTCGGTGTTCGCGCAGAACAACGGCATCATCCAGTTGACCGGCATCGCCAGCCGCTACGTAGGGATGTGGATCGCCGCCATGCTGGTTGTCCTCGGCCTGTTTCCGGCCGTGGCGGGCGTGCTGCAAGCCGTGCCCGAGCCAGTGCTCGGCGGCGCCGCGCTGGTGATGTTCGGCGCCGTGGCGGCGGCCGGCATCAACATCCTCGCCGGTATCCAGCTGGATCGCCGCGCGCTGCTGATCATCTCGGTATCGCTGGCCCTCGGCCTGGGCTTCTCCCAGGTACCGGAATTCCTCGCTCACCTACCGGCTGGACTGCGCAGCGTGTTGGAATCCGGTGTGGCCACCGGCGGCATCTGTGCCCTGGTAATGAACTGGTTCTTGCCGGAAACCCCGAAGAGCACCGAACAGACGCATTGATCAGCGTGGCGAGTAGCGCGGCCTCGAACCGCGCTGCTCGCCAGCAATCAAGCGCGTACCCAGGTCTCGAACGTATAAGCAGGTGCCGGCTCAACGGCGTCATGCTCCTCCCGCTCAGTGAGCTTCCACTCGGCGGCAATCCGCTCCGGGAAGAACGCATCGCCCTGCGGTTCCAGCTCGATGCGCGTCAGGTACAAGCGCTCGGCCAGCGGCAGCGCCTGGGCGTATAGCTGTGCGCCACCGATCAGCATCAACTCGTCAACGCCCTGCGCGCGCGCCCATTCGTCAGCGCGTACCAGCGCCGCGTCCAGCGAGGCGAATACTTCGGCGCCTTCGAGCTGCAGGTCCGGCTGGCGGCTGATGACCAGATTGAGCCGTCCCGGCAGCGGCCTACCCAAAGAATCCCAGGTTTTGCGGCCCATGATGATCGGCTTGCCGAGCGTCTTGGCCTTGAAGTGCTTGAGGTCCGCCGGCAGGTGCCAGGGCATGCTGTTGTCGAGGCCGATTACACCGTTGCGGGCAAGAGCGGCGATCATCGCGAGGGGGAGATAGGTCGTATTCATGGGCGCGAGAATAACGTCCATTGCGGCTGGCTGGAATCCCAACAGAGTCACCCGCTTGCACGCCTTGAGCGCTCTTCGCGGCTTTTCCGTTATCCTCTGCAGGCCCCCTGGCCGTGAGTATTGCCGTGAGCTCAACCCCATCCGCGTCCAATTTATCCCATCTTGATCGTCTGTGGCTGTGCGAAGCCATTCGCCTGCGCGAGGAACAGGCCGGTCCTCTGGAAGACGGCGAAGCCATCCGCCGTGCTCGCCAAGCCGGCGAGAGCCTGGAACAACGCATCGAAGCCCGCGCCCTGTTGCTCGCCGAGCGCGACGGCCAACTCGCCGCGCTGCGCCACTGGCACCAAGGCGCACGTCTGGCGTTAATCGCCCTGCTACTGCTCGCCCTGTTCAGTGGCGCCGGCCTGGCGTTTGCCGCCCTGGGCGATGGCCAGCGCCCGGTCAACGTGTTCTGGGCCTTGGGCAGCCTGCTCGGCTTGCACCTGCTGACTCTACTCGGCTGGGCGCTGGGCTTGCTGCTGACCGGCGACAGCGGCGGCGCGCTGGGGCGACTGTGGCTGTGGCTCAGCGAAAAATTTGCCCGCGATGCCCAGGCCGCGCAGCTCGCGCCGGCCCTGATGCTCCTGCTGCAGCGCCGCCGCCTGGCCCGCTGGGGCCTGGGCGCCGTGGTGCACGGTCTGTGGCTGCTGGCGTTGCTGGCCGCATTGGTCCTGCTGCTGGCGATGCTGTCCACGCGCCGTTACGGCTTTGTCTGGGAAACGACCATTCTTGGCGGCGACAGCTTCATCGCCCTGACCCAGGCGCTGGGCGCCCTGCCGGCGCTGCTCGGTTTCAGCCTGCCGGACATTGAACAGATCCGCGCCAGTGGCACTGCTGCTCTGGCCGAGGAAAGCGCCCGCCAGGCCTGGGCCGGCTGGCTGCTCGGCGTGCTGCTGGTGTATGGGCTGCTGCCGCGCCTGCTGCTCGGCCTGTTTTGCCTGTGGCGCTGGAAGCACGGCGTTGCTCGCCTGCATCTGGACCTCGCCGCTCCCGGCTACGCGCTGTTGCGCGAACGCCTGAACCCGCCCAGCGAACGCCTGGGCATCAGCGACGCGGCGCCAGACTCCTTGCCGTTGGCCCACGCCGGCAGCCATCCCGAACACGCCGATGGCGCCGTGCTGGTGGCCGTCGAGCTGGATACCAGCCGAGCCTGGCCGCCCGCATTGCCCAAGGGCGTCGCCGATGCCGGCATTCTCGACGACCGCGAGCAGCGGCGGCGTTTGCTCGACCAACTGACCCGATTCCCACCGGCGCGCCTGCTGATTGCCTGCGACCCGCGCCGCTCGCCGGATCGCGGCACCCTGGCGCTGCTGGGCGAACTGTCGCGCTGCGCCGCGGTGACCCGTGTATGGCTGCTGCAGGCGCCGCCCGGCGAAGCGCTGGACAGCCAGCGCCTGGCTGACTGGCACACGGCCCTCGAACAGCTGGGCCTGCCCCATGGCTGTGCCGCACCGCTGGCCTGGCTGGAGACCGGACATGACTAAAGCGCTGAAACTCGCGGTGGTCGGCCACACCAATGTGGGCAAGACCTCGCTGCTACGCACCCTGACGCGCGATGTAGGCTTCGGCGAAGTCTCCCACCGCCCGAGTACCACCCGGCACGTCGAGGGCGCACGCCTATCCGTGGATGGCCAGGCGGTGCTGGAACTGTACGACACCCCCGGCCTGGAAGATGCCATCGCCCTGCTGGACTACCTGGAGCGACTGGAACGCCCCGGCGAACGCCTCGACGGCCCGGCACGCATTACCCGCTTTCTCGACAGCGCCGAGGCACGCCAGCGCTTCGAACAGGAAGCCAAGGTGCTGCGCCAACTGCTGGCCAGCGACGCCGGCTTCTACGTCATCGATGCCCGCGAGCCGGTGCTGGCCAAGTACCGCGACGAACTGGCGGTGCTCGCCGATTGCGGAAAACCCCTGCTGCCGGTGCTGAATTTCGTCCGCGACGCCCAGCAGCGCGAAGAGGAATGGCGCACCGCCCTGGCCCGTCTCGGCCTGCACGCGCTGGTGCGCTTCGACACCGTGGCGCCGCCCGAAGACGGCGAACGGCGCCTGTATGAAAGCCTGGCGCTGCTGCTGGAGTCGGCCCGCGCGCCGCTGGAACGCCTGATCGCCGACCGCGAAGCCCAAGCCGAGCAGCGCCGCCAGAGCGGTACGCGACTGATCGCCGAACTGCTGCTGGACGTCGCCGCCTGCCGACGCAGCGTGGCAGCCCAGCCGGAGCGGGAACAGGCCGCCATCGGCGCGCTGCACGACGCCGTGCGCCAGCGCGAACAGCGCTGCGTCGACGCGCTGCTGCGCCTCTATGCGTTTCGCCCCGACGATGCCGCCGCCGGCGCGCTGCCATTGCTCGGCGGGCGCTGGGGCGACGACCTGTTCAACCCGGAAACCCTCAAGCAGATGGGCGTGAAGATCGGCGGCGGCATGGCCGCCGGCGCAGCGGCCGGAGCCGGGGTCGATCTCTTGGTAGGCGGCATCACCCTGGGCGCCGCCGCACTGCTCGGCGCGCTTGCCGGCGGCGGCGCGCAGACCGCCCGCCATTACGGCAATCGCCTGCTGGGTAAATTCAAGGGTCAGCGCGAACTCACCGTGGACGACGCGGTGTTGCGCCTGCTCGCCCTGCGCCAGAAACAGCTGCTCGATGTACTGCACGCGCGCGGCCACGCCGCGACCACGGCAATCCACCTGGACAACCCGCAGGATAAAACCTGGCGCGAAGGCAAACTGCCCGACGCCCTGCACAAGGCCCGCGCGCACCCGGAATGGTCGTCGCTGAACAGCGGCGCGAAGTTGCAGGAGGAAGAACGCCAGGCGCAGCTGACCGTCTTGAGCAACACGCTGGCGGATGCCACGTAGGTTGAGGCGCTTCGCCGTCGTGCGGTGGCCTGCGACCTCGGTAGGAGCCAGCTTGCTGGCGATGCTTTTATGTCTGGGTGATCGCGAGCAAGCTCGCTCCTACAGGAATGGATGCAGGCCGTGTATAGGGCACACGGCCCGCCCACTCACACCGCCACCGGCGCCTTGATGTGCGGGTGGCTCTGGTAGCCGACCAGTTCGAAGTCTTCGAACGTGAAATCGAACAGGTCCTTCACCTCAGGGTTGAGCTTCATCTGCGGCAGCGGCAGCGGCTCGCGGGAGAGTTGCAGATCGGTCTGTTCCAGGTGGTTGGCGTACAGGTGGCAGTCGCCGCCGCTCCAGATGAACTCGCCCGGCTGCAGGCCGCAGACCTGGGCGACCATCAGCGTCAGCAGCGCGTAGCTGGCGATGTTGAAGGGCACGCCGAGGAAGATGTCCGCCGAGCGCTGGTACAGCTGGCAGCTGAGCTTGCCGTCGGCGATGTAGAACTGGAACAGCGCGTGGCAGGGCGGCAGGGCCATCTGGTCGACCAACGCCGGGTTCCAGGCGGAGACGATCAGCCGGCGCGAGTCCGGGTTAGTCTTGATCATCTGGATCAGCTTGGCGATCTGGTCGATGGACTCGCCATTGGGCGCCGGCCAGCTGCGCCACTGGTAGCCATACACCGGGCCCAGTTCGCCGTTCGCGTCGGCCCACTCGTCCCAGATACGCACGCCGTTTTCCTGCAGATACTTGATATTGGTATCGCCCTGCAGGAACCACAGCAACTCGTGGATGATGGATTTCAGGTGGCACTTCTTGGTGGTGACCAGCGGAAAGCCATCAGCCAGGTCGAAGCGCATCTGATGGCCGAACACGCTGTAGGTGCCGGTGCCGGTGCGGTCGCTCTTGAAGGTGCCGTGTTCGCGCACGTGGCGCATCAGGTCGAGGTACTGTTTCATCGGGGACTCGGGGAAAAACGCGAATGGGCGAATGGTATCCCATGTACCCCATTCGCCGCTTCCTTCGCGGCGAGCGGCGTTCGGGAATATGGCCAGGCGGCGGTTTTATCCCCCTCTCCCCAACCCCTCTCCCGCATGGGGAGAGGGGCTATGGATTCGCGTCGTCAGCGGGCGGCGTGCCCCCCACGCCTATAGGCCCAGACCATCATGCCGCCGCCGAGCAGAATCATCGGCACGCACAGCACCTGGCCCATGGTCAGCCAGTCGAAGGCCAGATAGCCGAGCTGGGCATCCGGCACGCGGACAAACTCGACGATAAAGCGGAAGATGCCGTAGCACACCGCAAACAACCCGGACACCGCCATGGTCGGCCGTGGCTTGCGCGAATACAGCCAGAGGATGACGAACAGCGCCACGCCTTCCAGGGCGAACTGGTACAGCTGCGAGGGATGGCGCGCCAGTTGCTGCGGATCGGTGGGGAAGATCATCGCCCAGGGCAGATCGGTGGCCTTGCCCCAAAGCTCAGCATTGATGAAGTTGCCAATGCGTCCGGCACCCAGGCCAATCGGCACCAGCGGGGCGATGAAGTCCATCAGTTCAAAGAACGACTTGCCGTTGCGCCGGGCAAAGATCCAGCTGCACAGCAGCACGCCGATCAGCCCGCCATGGAACGACATGCCACCTTTCCACACCTGCAGGATCAGGCTCGGATCGTTCAGATAGGCCGCCAGGTCGTAGAACAGCACGTAGCCCAACCGCCCGCCGACGATCACCCCCATGGCCACCCAGAACACCAGGTCGGAGAGCTTCTCCTTGTTCCACTCTGGGGCGAAGCGCTGCACCCGGCGCGAGGCCAGCCACCAGGCGCCACCGATGCCAATCAGGTACATCAACCCGTACCAGTGGATTTTCAGCGGCCCGAGGGCGATGGCCACCGGGTCGATCTGCGGGTAAGGCAGCATGCAAGACTCCTTAAATCAGAAAACTGATGCCAACGGACAGCAGTAGTAGGGCAAACAGCCGCTTGAGCAACTTCGGCGACAACCGGTGCGCCAGCTGCGCGCCGAAACGGGCAAAGAACATGCTGGTCAGCGCGATGCCGAGCACAGCCGGCAAATAGACGTAACCGACACTCCACTCGGGGAGAGGTTCCACGTTCCAGCCCAGCACCATGAAACTCAGCGCACTGATCAGCGCGATCGGCAGGCCGCAGGCCGCCGAGGTGGCCACCGCCTGCTGCATGGGTACGCTGTTCCAGGCCAGGAAGGGCACGGTCAACGAACCGCCGCCGACGCCGATGATTGCCGAAACCCAACCAATCACCCCGCCGGCGGCGGTCAGTCCGGGCTTGCCCGGTACCTCGCGGTGGGCCTTGGGGCGCAGATCGAAGCCCATCTGGATGGCGATGCAGATGGCGAACACGCCAATGACCTTCTGCAGCAGCGGACCTTGCAGCGCCAAGGCGGTCAGCGCACCGAATACGCCGCCGACCAGAATGCCCAGGCTCAGCCAGACGAAGATCAGCCAGCGCACCGCGCCACGGCGGTGGTGCTCGCGAATCGAGCTGATCGAGGTGAACGCGATGGTGGCCAGCGAGGTGCCGACCGCCAGGTGGGTGAGCACTTCGGGTGCCACGCCCTGGGCGGTGAAGCTGAAGATCAGCACCGGGACGATGACCATCCCGCCACCGACCCCGAACAGGCCGGCCAGCACACCGGCGCAAGCACCAAGTACGAGATAGAGCGCGAATACCATGACAGCCCCCACGACGAAAGCGGCATGGTAGCGAACCCATGACGGGCTGACCACGCGAATGAAGAGATAGAAGGTTAATCCGCCCTGAGCGCGAACGCGCTTGCCGGCACGCCTCGGCTGCCATAGCGTGTAGGCGTCTCTCACACTGGAACCTGTCATGTGCCTGATCGTATTCGCCTGGCGCCCCGGCCATGCCTTGCCGTTGCTGGTCGCGGCCAATCGCGACGAATTCCATGCTCGTCCGAGCCTGCCGCTGGCCCGCTGGGAAGACGCGCCGAGCGTGTACGCCGGGCGCGATCTGGAAGCCGGTGGCACCTGGCTGGGGATCGGCGCTGGGGGTCGCTTTGCCGCGCTGACCAATATCCGCGACCCCGACCAGCCACAGGGGCTGCGCTCGCGCGGCGAATTGACCGCCACCTTCCTGAAGGGCGACCAGTCGCCGCTGGACTATCTGAACGGCTTGGCACGCCAGGCCACCCAGTACTCCGGCTTCAATTTGCTGGTCGGTGATCCCCGGCAATTGTGCTATTTCAATTCCCGCGAGGGCGAACCCCGTGTGTTGCCGGCCGGCATATACGGCCTGTCCAATGCCCGCCTGGACACGCCCTGGCCAAAACTGCAGCGTGCCAAACAAGCCCTGACCGAGTGCCTGGATGCTGCCGATAGCGAGCAGCTGTTGAAATTGCTGGCCGATCCACAGCCCGCTGCCGACGCCCAGTTGCCAGACACCGGTGTCGGCCTTGCCACCGAACGCTTGTTATCCAGTGTGTTTATCGCTGGCGCTCACTACGGCACGCGGGCCAGCACCACCTTGCTGGTAGCTGCCAACGGCCAGAGGGAAATGCGTGAGCGCAGCTTTGGGCCGGCTGGCGCTCACCTGGGTGAAGTCCGTCTCCAGCTGTAGGCCCCCGCGCAAGAAGCCTCAGCAGTTACCAACAGTTTTCCGGGAGAAATCTGTGGATAAGCTGTTGGATAAGCCCTTCAGGGCAGCGCTCATGCGGCCTCGCTGGCCTTAGGTCTTTTTCAGCCAACCCGTTGGTGCGTATGTTTCTCCATACCTGGGCAAAAAGCTGTGGGCCAGCGGTCAGCGCAGCGCTGTAGCCCTTGACTCCATCGGGTTACGACGGTGCGATGAGTTTTGACCAAGGTGGCGATTATCCCCTCGCATCCGTGATACAGGCCCGGTACGCGCCTGTTGGCAAGCCATCCCCAGAAGCCGTGGATCACCCTGTGGATAAGCTGTTTGTGGGCGGGCGAAATGCAGTCGTCACGCAGTCTGGCAGTCACTGGTGGGGAATTGACCAGCCGCTCGACCAGGCCCGGAACACAGTTGAACAACATAACCGTCAAGCGCTCGCCGGATTAACCGCGAAGAAGCCAATGGCGGATGGTTGCAGTAATTATCAGTATTGATCTGGAGCAGTAACCGGCCCGCACAAACATGCCAAGGTTCTCCCCCTCTTCCACGTAGACCGGGCAACGCGGAACGTTCGCGGCATGCGCACCTGCAATTGAGCAGCATGCTTTGGGCAGGCTCCGGCAGCCCACATTACCTAGGGATACCTCGGGTCAATAACAACAATGACGACTCTTTTTGTGGCGCTTAGCAAGCGCTTGTCTTCGCTACTTCCCAGCGAGCTTCATGCGAGCGAAATGCCTCAGTTGCTCCTGCCACAACGGCATTCGCTGTTACTCAGCCAGCGCCGAGCGATGATGATCATCAATCGGGTGCGGTTATTCGCCTTTCTGTTCGCGGTACTCACGCCATTGTGGAGCATCGTCGACTTCATGGTCTTCAGTTACCCGTTATGGACCGGCCTGGCCATGTTCCGCCTCCTGGCCTGCGGGGCCTTTGCCAGCGTGTTGTTTATGTATCGGCCCAGCGGCCGTCTGACAGATGCCTACCTGGCCATCGCCATTCTGTTCGCCATCCCCACCTTGTTTTACATCGCCTCGCATACGTTGCTGCGCGGACACGAGCTGACCCAGTTCTCCGCAGCAGTGGCCACCGGCTACGCATTCTTGCCCTTCGTGCTGATGGCGGGATTGGCAATATTCCCCCTGACGCTGCTGGAAAATCTGCTGCTTGCCACCCTGCTGCTCATCGCCCAGGGGGTGGCCGGCTATATGAACTGGTCGACGTTGAACTGGCCGTCGTTTGCGGGTGGTTTCTGGCTGCTGATATTGATCGCCGGGGTGACGGCCTTGGCATCCATGAGCCAGTTGGCCTTCATGATCGCCCTGGTGCGTCAGGCCATCCGCGATCCGCTGACCGGCATCCTGTCCCGCGGCAGCGGAGAAGAAATTCTCGACCTGCAATGGAACCTCGTTGATCGCAGCAATGGCACCCTGGCGCTGGCCTTCATCGACCTTGACCATTTCAAGAGCATCAATGACACCTATGGCCATGAAGCCGGCGACCGCACCCTGCGCAACTTCACCGAGACCTTGACCGCCAAGCTACGCAGCTCCGACAGCCTGCTTCGCTGGGGAGGTGAAGAGTTTCTACTGCTCATGCCCAATACTGACCTTGCTCAGGCCAACCGTGCCTTGCAGCGCATCGTGAGCAACGGCCTTGGTCAGCGACCCGATGGCAAGCCGCTGACCGCCAGCATCGGGTTGGCCGAGCGCTGTCATGACCGTATCCGGACGCCTCAGGAGTTGCTCGAACGGGCCGACCAACGCATGTACTTGGCCAAAAGCAACGGGCGCAATCAAGTGGTGTGCAGCGACTCGCCAGAGACACAGCAGGCAACCGACGCACCTGCGCTCACCGCCAGCGTCTAACGGGCTACGGTTACAGCCGCCTTGCCCGCCGTGCGATCGGCACGCCCACCCAGGTACCAACCCAGCACGCCCCATACCGCCGCACACACCGCACCGACCAGGGCGATCAGTGTCGTGCCCTGGCCCAGCGTATCCAGCGCGCTCTTGACCCAGGCACTGAGCACGTCACCGCCGCGATAAACCACGGTGTCGATGACGTTTTTCGCCTTGTACTTGCTCTCGGCGTCCAGCGGTGCGAAGAGCATTTCCCGACCGGGTCGGATAAAGGCGTATTCGCCGATGCGCCGTACAATCATCAGCCCCGCCAGCATGGCAAATACCGGCGCCAGCGCCAGACCGAGAAACCCCAGGCACACCAGTGCCGGCACGGCCGTCAGCAGCACCCTGATGCCCAGCTGCTGGGCAACCCGTCCGGTAACGAACAGCTGTGCCAGTAATGCACCGGCCTGGACAGTGAAATCAATGGCGCCGAACACCCGCACTTGGGTATCCCGCTCAGGGAACAATTCAGCCACCAGGCGTGCCTGCTCGAAATACAAAAACGTGGTGACCGTGGCCAGCAGGATCACGAAGCTAGAGATACCCAGCAAGTAGCGCGAGCCAAGCACGCGAGTCAGGCCACTGAACGGATTGCCCGGCACCGGCTTGCGGGTATGTTCCGTCTGGGGCGCACCCGGGCGCCCGGCGCCGCCGCGCTCTCGCCACCCCATCAGGTAATGCTTGAACCCCACCGCCAGGAGCAACAACGCGGCAGCCAGGGCCATCAGCCCGGCTTCGCCCAGCGCGCCGATCAGCAGCGCGCTGAACGCCGGCCCCGCCAGCCCGCCGACACTCGCCCCCGCGGCAATGAACGCAAACAGCCGCTTCGCCTGGCGAGCGTCGAACACATCGGCCATCAGGCTCCAGGCCACCGACACCACGAACAGGTTGTACACCGAGATCCACACGTAAAAGGCGCGCGCCAGCCAGACGCTGTCGCGCAGCACGGCGAACAGCCCGGCAAACAGCAACAGGTTCAGGCCGAAGAAGCCGTACACCCAATCGATGTAGTGAATGCGCGCCACCGTCGAGTTGAGCCAGGCAAACACCGGCACCGCCAGCAACATGGCCACGAAGGTGGCGGTAAACAGCCATTGCAGGTTTTCCACCCCACCCTGAATGCCCATGGATTCGCGGATCGGCCGCAGCATGAAATACCCGGCGAACAGGCAGAAGAACAGTGCAAAACCCGCCAGCGCCGGCCAGAACTCACCCGCTTCGGCGTTGATCAGACGCGCCAGGCGTGATGGTGACGTAGCGTCAGGCATGCAGTCGCTCCCAAAGCCCTAGCGGTCAGTGCGTGGCACCTTATGCAAACGCCTCGACGATCCGCGCCCGCTGCTGTGCATCCGGCAAGCGGCCCTGGCCGGCCAGCAGGTTGTCGGCCATGTAGCGCGGAGTGGACGTGGCCGGGATGACCGCGGTGACCGCCGGCTCGGCAAGGATGAATTTGAGCAGCAGCTGCGCCCAGGAGGTAGCATCGATCTCGATTGCCCAATCCGGCAGCGGACGGTCCTTGACCCGCGACAGCAGATTGCCGCGCGTAAAGGGTCGGTTGATCAGCGTGGCGATGCCATGGTCCGCGCAATACGGCAGCAGGCGCTTTTGCGCATTGCGCTCGGCAACTGAGTAATTGACCTGCATGAAATCGATACCCGGCTCGCGCTGCAGCACGGCCAACAGCTCATCATGGGCCGACTCGCTGGAATGGGTAATGCCCACATAGCGCACGCGGCCTTGCTCTTTGAGTTCGCGCAGCATCTGCAGCTGAGTGGTAGTGTCCTGCAGGTTGTGAACCTGGATCAGGTCGATCTTATCGGCCTGCAAGGCCTTGAAGCTTGCCTCGACCTGGCGGCGCCCCGCTTCGCGCCCCGTTGACGACACCTTGGTGGCGAGAAATACCTTGTCGCGCGCCGCCATTCGCTGCACCAGCTCGCCCGTCACGCGCTCGGCGTTGCCGTAGCTGGGCGCCGTGTCAATCACCCGCGCCCCGCCGTTGACCAGGGTTTGCAGCACCTCGATCAAGGGCTGCAGATCATCATCGTCGAGACCCACGTTATGGGTACGCGAGGTGCCCAGGCCGATCACTGGCAGCATCTCACCTGACGAGGGAATCTTGCGCTGCAGCAGGCCCTGCTCGGCCACTGTAGCGGCTGACAGCCACGGCGGCAGAGCGGCCAGCGCTGCGGCAAGGGCGCTGTACTGGAGAAAGTGACGACGCTTGTGCATGGAAACCTCCGGTGTGTGGCCCACGGACTCCTCGCAGCCCGTCCAATACAGCACCGACACACGTGCGCGCGTAGCGTTCCGTGAGCCGTTAACTCACCGGAAAAACACCCGACCCGTTGCGCCATTTATGCAGTAGCTTCTGCGCATTTCTTCAGCCAATCAATTACCACCTGCACCCGCTTGGGCATGGGTTCGCGGTGCGGGTGGACGAGGAAATACTCGTAGCGGCCCGGCTGGGTAAAACCGCCCAGCGGAAGCACCAGCTCGCCGTGATCCAGATGCCGTTGCACCAGGCGCTGTCGGCCCAGTGCGATTCCGGCACCCTGCATGGCGGCGCTTACGCACAGGTCGGAGCGATCAAAGGTCAGGCTTTTGGCAGGCAACCCATCCAGCTGGCCGTTATGGTGTGCCCATAAGCGCCACTCTGCATCGAACGCCGCATTTTCCCAGGCCTGAGAATCGTGCAGCAGTGTGCAGTCACGGAGATTTTCGGGTTGTTCCAGCAAGCGGTGCTTGCGAGCGTAGGCCGGGCTGCAGATCGGCGCGATACGCTCATCCATCAGCCTCTGGCTGACCAGGCCTGGGAACTCGCCGTTGGCATACAGCAAAAGTAAATCGACCGTCTGCGTACGGAAATCAATGCGGTCGTTGCCGACACGGATATCCAGTGCGATCTGCGGGTAGCGCTCGTGAAAGTCGGCCAAGCGGGGAACCAGCCAGCACGCCGCGACCGACGGGTGGGAATACAGCGCGACCGAACCGGACACCTCGGAGCCCGGGGACTGCTGCACGGCCTCGCTCAGCTGGTCGATGACCCCTTGCAGGATCAAGAAGACGCGCTCCCCTTCCTCGGTGAGCCGCACCTTGCGTGTCAACCGCTCGAACAGGCGCAGCGACAGGGCCTGCTCTAGCCGACGGATGCGGTGACTGACAGCGCTTGGCGTAAGACACAGCTCCCGGGCGGCCAACGCGAAACTCAAGTGTCGTGCGGCCACCCAGAACGTATGCAGGTTGGCAAACTGCGCACTGTTGAGACTCGCGCCCAATCGGGGAGGCAGGTTCAGCATCGCTTGAATTCTCCGCTAGCGGCACGTGCGATCCCGTACGCAGGGGCCAAGCCGGACGATGAAGTTACCGCTCAGCCAGAAGTGCTCGGCCCTTTTCCAGGTAGGCGTTCATTTCCTCGCGAGGCACCATGCTGCCCCCGGTTCCCCAGATCAGGTGAGTGGCATTGGCCAGACGGCGCTCGGATAGCTGCAGGCGTTCCCGGTAGCCCTGCCGCTCCGTTAAAACCCGAATCATTCCCGGCACGCCGGCCACCGCAGAAGGCTCCAGCCTGATGCCTTCGGTCGACTCGAGCAACGCCAGCAGGCGGTACAACTCATCGTCGTCAACGGTGTAGTAGCCATCGATCAGGCGCTGCATGGATCGGCCCACGAAGCCGGAGGGGCGGCCCACCGCCAGACCATCGGCAGCCGTGAGGTTATCGATGCCGAAATCGTACACGGACACGGCATCATGCAACCCGGTATAGACGCCCAGCAGCATGCAAGGCGAGTGGGTCGGCTCAGCAAAGATGCAGTGCACGGCGTCGCCAAAAAGGTGCTTCAAGCCGAAGGCGACGCCTCCCGGGCCGCCACCGACACCGCAGGGCAAATAGACGAACAACGGGTGCTCTTCATCGACGCGTACGCCTGCGGCCGTCAGTTGCTGCTGCAGACGTTCGGCCGCGACCGCATAGCCGAGAAAGAGGTTGACCGAGTTTTCGTCATCCACAAAGTGGCAACGCGGGTCGGCTTCGGATTGCTTGCGGCCCTGTTCAACCGCCACGCTGTAGTCGGACTCATATTCCATGACGGTCACGCCGCGCGCGCGCAGTTCGTCCTTCTTCCATTGTCGCGCGTCAGCCGACATATGCACCGTGGCCTGAAACCCCAGGCGCGCACTCATGATCCCGATCGAGAGCCCGAGATTGCCGGTCGACCCGACCGCAACGCTGTACTGGGAAAAGAAATCCCGCGCTTGCTGGCTGTCCAGTTTCGCGTAATCGTCGCCAGGTTTGAGCAGGCCGGCGGCCAGTGCCAGATCCTCGGCGTGCTTGAGCACTTCATAGATACCCCCGCGCGCCTTGATCGAGCCGGAGATGGGCAACTGGTTATCGGCCTTGAGCCACAGCGCGCCACCTGACGGCACGTCATGGCCGGTCGTCAGCGCGGCCTGCAGCGTGGGCAGCGGAACCAACAGGGATTCGATGATGCCCTGGTGTTCACGGGTTTCCGGAAATACGGAACGGATATAAGGCGCGAAGCGTTTCAGCCGAGCGCTGGCGTCTTCGATATCGGCGGCGCTTACCGGCACATCGGCCAAGGCATCGGCGCTGGCTGCCAGTGCGGGGTTGAACCACGTGGTTTCTTGCAGGTTGATCAACTCGGCGATCAGGGGATGGCTTTGGCACCATTGAGCAATCGTTTTATCCAGGATCATGAGGGGTACTCCAGACAATTGAGTTGGCCTTCATATCACCGGGCCGGAAACGTTATTCTGGCGCAGGATTTCACCCGGTGACGGTCGATGCAGGCGATTAAGCACCGCGGACTCGCCCGTTACAAACGATGTTTTTAGACCCCTATGGATGATCCAGCGTCATCCGTAGACCTGATTGCCCAAGGAAATGTTCTACCGTTTCAGGCTGACGTTTAATCCCACTGCAGCTTTTCTACCGCTTCCCGCACTTGCGCGTAGGGGTAGTTCTCCAGTGCCCCGAAGCCCGCGATCCCCTTGGCCTTGAGCGTGGTAAACAACGGCACGCTGATGCCGACGAGAAAGCGGGTCAGGCATTCGCTGCTGGGCTTACCGCCTTTCGCGGCCTGATAGCGCATGCGGAACGGGCCGCTCACACTGGGCAGCGCGTAATCGCTCAGCGGCTGCAACGGCGGCGGCTCCGGCAACTGCGCAATGTGCCCCTGACACACTGAACAGTGCCCACAGTGGTGCGGTGCGGCCAGATCGCCAAAATAACCAGCCAGACGCTGGCTCAGGCACTGCTCGCTGGCGAACAGATCGAGCATGGCGCGAATACGGTCGATTTCGCTGGCTTCGTGTTGTTTGAAATAAGCATGCAGCTCGCCACTCAATGCAGCGGTATCGAAACGGCTGTCGAGCACGGCGTAGACCTCGGTCATCTGCTTGCTTTCCAGCTCGATCCAGCCCTTCTCCTGAAACCAGTCCAGCGCCTTGACCACCCGACTGCGTTCAGCGCGATGTTGGTTGTAGAGCTGCTCGAAATCCACCGTGCACCAGGTTCGTGCCCGCTGCGAGGTGCTGATGATGGCCTCGACGAATTGCCGGCGCTCGCCGTCGAAGTTGGCCAGCAGCGCCTCGGCGTCGATCAAGTACTTGAACCGGTAGTCGGCAAAGTAGGCGTAACGCGGGGTAATGATGCCGCGCAGCTCCAGCTGAACCAGCAAGGTTTTCAGCGGCAGCAGGCGGATATTGCTCTGGGTGGAAAGCGTGTTGAGCATCAGCTCCCACTCGCCGTCCGACGCAGCGCGGCGAATCTCTTCCAGCACGAACTGAATGCCCTCGCGCTCCGGCGTATCGCCATAGACGAAGTTCTCCAGCACGTTCAGGCTGTCGCGGTTGGCCAGTACCAGGCACTCGGACGGCAAACCGTCGCGCCCGGCGCGGCCGATTTCCTGGCTGTAGTTTTCGATGGATTTGGGCAAGTCGAAATGCACCACGTTGCGGATATCGCTCTTGTCGATACCCATGCCGAACGCGATGGTGGCCACGATGCAGCGGCTCTGTCCGGCCATGAAGCCGCGCTGAATCGCCTCGCGCCGCTCGTGGGGCAGGCCCGCATGGTAAGCCTGGGCTGTGATGCCTTGCTGGCTCAGGAACTCGGCCACCTGTTCCGCGGTTTTTTGTTGAGTGACGTAGACGATACTCGCTTGTTCACGACGTGCCGACAGCCAGTGGCCGAGCCAGGACAGCTTGGCGCGGCCGGCCAGTGGCTCGATGCGCAGGTTGAGGTTGGGTCGGTAAAAACCGGTGGTGACCACGTCCGCCTCAGCGATGGCAAATTTGCCACGCATGTCGGCAATCACCGGTGGCGTGGCGGTGGCGGTCAGCAGCAGCACCTGGGGTATGGCGAACTGACGCTGGTAGTCCGGCAATTTGAGGTAATCGGGGCGAAAATTATGGCCCCATTCGGAAATGCAGTGCGCCTCGTCGATGACCAGCAGGGAGATCGGCACCTGCTGGATAAAACTACGGAAGCGCTCGTTCTTGAGCCGCTCGACCGAAATCATCAGGATCTTCAGCTCACCGGCCTTGGCCTTGGCCATGGTCTCGCTGACCTGTTCGCGGCTTTGCGCCGAATCGATGCTGGCCGCACTGATGCCGTGCCTGCGCAAAAAAGCCAGTTGGTCCTGCATCAGGGCCAGCAAGGGCGAGACCACCAGGGTCAGGTGCGGCAGGCGCAACGCCGGCAACTGGTAACACAGCGATTTACCCGAGCCTGTGGGGAAGATAGCTGCCGCCGAGCGACCTGCCAGCACCGCACCGATCGCAGCTTCCTGGCCAGGGCGAAATTGCACATAACCGAACACGCGCTCAAGCGTTTGATACATAGCTGTCACTCCGAGGACTCAACGAGGCCGATGACCATAGCCCAGGGTGGGGTCCTGAGAGGCTGAAACGCAAAAGCCGCCCGAAGGCGGCCTTTGCGGAGCGCGAAAATCACGCTTAGAGCTGCGGACCCGCTGCCTTGATGGCGTCGCTGACGTCGAACTTCTTGAAGTTCTCGGTGAACAGCTTAGCCAGGGACTTGGCAGCTTCGTCGTAGGCAGCCTTGTCAGCCCAGGTGTTGCGCGGGTTGAGCAGGGCGGTTTCGACGCCGGCGACAGCCTTCGGCACGTCCAGGTTGATGATCGGCAGGTGCTCGGTCTCGGCATTCACCAGCGCACCGCTCTGGATCGCTGCGATCACCGCACGGGTGGTGGGGATGTTGAAGCGCTTGCCAACGCCGTAACCGCCGCCGGTCCAGCCGGTATTGACCAGGTACACCTTGGAGCCGAAGGCCTGGATACGCTTGATCAGCAGCTCGGCGTAGACGCCGGCCGGACGCGGGAAGAACGGCGCGCCGAAGCAGGTGGAGAACGTCGACTTGATGCCGGCGCCCGAGCCCATTTCGGTGGAACCGACCAGGGCGGTGTAGCCGGAAAGGAAGTGGTAAGCCGCCTGCTCGTTGTTGAGGATCGACACCGGCGGCAGCACGCCCGTCAGGTCGCAGGTCAGGAAGATCACTGCATTGGGCTCGCCGCCCAGGTTCGCTACAGAACGCTTCTCGACGTGTTCCAGCGGGTAGGCGGCGCGGCTGTTCTGGGTCAGGCTGTCGTCGGCATAATCCGGCTCGCGGTTTTCGTCGAGGACGACGTTTTCCAGCACGGCACCGAACTTGATCGCCTTCCAGATCACCGGCTCGTTCTTCTCAGACAGGTCGATGCACTTGGCATAGCAACCGCCTTCGATGTTGAACACCACACCTTCGCCCCAGCCGTGCTCGTCGTCGCCGATCAGGAAGCGGCTTTCGTCGGCGGACAAGGTGGTCTTGCCAGTGCCCGACAGACCGAAGAACAGGGTGACGTCTCCCTCTTCGCCAATGTTGGCGGCGCAGTGCATGGGCAGCACGTCTTTTTCCGGCAGCAGGAAGTTCTGCACGGAGAACATGGCCTTCTTCATCTCGCCGGCGTAACGCATACCGGCGATCAGCACTTTTTTCGCTGCGAAGTTGATGATCACGCAACCGTCGGAGTTGGTGCCGTCACGCTCGGGCACGCACTCGAAGTTGGAAACGTTCAGCACCTGCCACTCGGCTTTGCCGGTCGGGTTGTAGGTTTCCGGGTTGATGAACAGCTGGCGGCCGAACAGGTTCTGCCAGGCAGTGGCAGTGACCATCTTCACCGGCAGGTAGTGCTCTTCGGCAGAGCCGACATGCACATGGGATACGAAGTGATCCTGGGCATTGTTGAAGGCTACAACGCGGTCCCACAGGGCATCGAACTTGTCGGCCGGGAACGGACGGTTGATGGCGCCCCAGGCAATCTGGTCCTGGGTGCTCGGCTCTTCAACGATATAGCGATCAGCCGGGGAACGACCAGTACGGTGACCGGTGCGGACAACCAAAGAACCATTGGCGGCCAGTTCACCCTCGCCGCGGCGAAGGGCTTCTTCGACCAGCTGCGCAGTACTAATGGCGGTGTACACGGTATTGTTGGTTTGCGTCATGTGTCTTTGTCGGCAAGCGCCGAGCCCTCTCTATGCATTATGTAGTGGACCCCGAGACCCACTACAGAGAAAAAAGTGCGGTGGATTATGCCAGACATGCAGCATTTTAGGGAGCGCCCAGCTGTGCACGCACTCCTGCGACCCTGGCTGACAAGATCCCCAACACCAGCCTGGCCTACCTGCCCCAATCAGTGACGAGTATCTGACGGCGCCTGACTGCCTCCGCCGGCAAACAGCTGGGCGAGGTCGGCGGCATCGAAGACATAATGCTGGTTGCAAAACTGACAATCGATCGAGACCTGTCCGCCCTGCTCCTCGATCAGCCGGCGCAGATCCTCTTCGCCCAGGCTGATCAGTGCCTTGGCCGAACGCTCACGCGAGCAACTGCACTCAAAGCGCAACGCGTTTGGCTCGAACACGCGCACGGTTTCCTCATGATAGAGGCGATGCAGCAAGGTTTCGTTGTCCAATCCGAGAAGCTCCTCGGTGGTCAGTGTATCCGCCAAGGTGGTCAGGTGCTGCCAACTGTTGGTCCGTGCCTCCGGATCCTTCAAGCGGTCGGCCGGCAGTGCCTGCAACATGAATCCGCGCGCACGGCGTGTATCGGCCTTGAGCCAAAAACGGGTCGGCAACTGCTCAGAATTGGCGAAATAAACGCTCAGGCACTCCGCCAGATCAGCACCTTCAAGGGCAACGATCCCCTGATAACGCTGACCTTCGCGGGGGTCGACTGTCATGGCCAACACACCTTCAGGCATCAATTCGCGCAGGCCCACATCAGGCTCGATCTGATCGGCGTGAAAACGTGCAATACCGCGTATCTCGCGCTCGCTGGAGCACTCCACCATCAGCAGCGGCACAGCGCCGGAAGAACGCGCCTGCAGCACCAGCAAGCCGTCGAACTTCAAAGTACCCACCAGCAGTGCCGCCGCTGCCATCAGCTCACCGAGCAGGAGTGCAACCGGCTCCGGATAGGCATGCTTGGCCAGCACATGCTGATAGCTGTCGTTCAGGGCAACCATCTCGCCGCGAACATCGGTGTCATCAAACAAAAAACGTTGACTGAAATCTGGATCGTGCATACGGGCCACGCGAAAAAGGGCAGCGACCAGCGCTACGCGATGAACTTGAATCAACAGCAAAGTCACGCCGTTGGAGAAACGTGAATTCTAGGGAGAAATTCCCATGCTTCCAAGCGGACGCCGACCCGAGATCGCTCGGTTACCGCCTGTCGGAACTCAATTCGAGAAAATACGCCCCAAATCGGGAACTGACTGGCTAGATCCGGCTTTTTTGCGTCCCAGTCAGCCTGCGAGGAGAAATTTAAGTGCGCGAAACCCAGGGGCTTCCTTGACAGGTTCAGGGACCTATCGCCTATACCTGTACACGCAACAAACCTGCCGAAGGGGCGCTCTAACATGGATGTAAGCGTTTTCGGTACCGGCTACGTGGGATTAGTCCAAGCCGTTACCATGGCCGATGTCGGCCACCGTGTCGTATGTGTCGATATCGACGCGAACAAAATCAAACAGCTGCAACGCGCTGTTCCCACCATTCACGAACCCGGCTTGTCCACTCTGCTCGAGGACAACCTGAAGGCTGCTCGCCTGTCCTTTACCACTCAGGCCAGCGACGCGGTCGCCCATGGTTCGCTGATCTTCATCGCTGTCGGCACGCCTCCAGACGAGGACGGCTCAGCGGATTTGCATCATGTCCTCGACGTAACACGCACCATCGTCGGGCTGATGAACGAAGACCGCACATTGGTGATCAAGTCCACCGTGCCGGTGGGCACCGCACGGCAAGTTGAACAAACTGCACGCGAAGAGCTCTCCCGCCTGGGCAAGGCGCACCTTTGCGTGCGCGTCGTTTCCAACCCCGAATTTCTCAAGGAGGGCAGCGCAGTCAGTGACTGCATGCGTCCCGACCGGATCATCGTCGGCACCGAGGACGAGCTTGCGCGAAGCCAACTGGCTGAGCTGTACGCCCCGTTCTGCCGTAATCACGACAAGCTCATGCTGATGGACAACCGCAGCGCCGAGCTCACCAAATACGCTGCCAATGCGATGCTGGCGACCCGCATCAGCTTCATGAACGAGCTGGCCAATCTGGCCGAGATACTCGAGGCCGACATCGAAGCGGTGCGCAAGGGAATAGGCTCCGATCCGCGCATCGGCTATCACTTCATCTACCCCGGCTGCGGCTTTGGTGGTTCCTGCTTCCCCAAGGATATACGCGCCTTGCTGCACACCGCCGAGCACAACGGTCTACCGCTGCGCCTGCTGCAGACCGTCAGCGACATCAACGACGCTCAGCGCCATGTGCTGTTTCGTAAGCTGCAGCAGCACTTCCCAGATGGCCTGGCCGGCAAATCCATCGCCGTTTGGGGGCTGGCCTTCAAACCCAACACCGACGACATGCGCGAGGCGCCCAGCCGCTACCTGATGGAGGCCTTGTGGCGCGAAGGTGCCACCGTGCGCGCCTATGACCCGGAAGCCATGTCTGAATGCCGCCGTCTCTATGGTTACCGCGAGGACCTGGTGCTCTGTCCGACGCGCGATGACACCCTGCTCGATGCCGATGCCCTGGTGATCTGCACCGAGTGGAAAACCTTCCGTGTGGTCGACTTCGACTGGCTGGCCAGCAAGCTGCGCGCTGGCCTGGTCATTGATGGACGCAATCTGTACAACCCGCAACAGCTCGCCAATGCCGGACTGCTCTACCAGGGCATCGGTCTGCCGCAGATTGCGCCGCAAGCGAGCCAATCATGAAAATCCTACTGACAGGCGCCGCCGGTTTCATCGGTGCGCATTGTGCCTTGCGCTTACTGCGCGAGGGACACCGGGTAATCGGCGTAGACAATTTCAATGACTACTACGATCCGACTCTGAAAGAGGCGCGGCTTGACTGGGTACGCCAGGAGGCAGGCGACTTTCCGCTGCTGCGCCTTGACCTGGCTGATGCTGAGGCCGTGACGTCGGTCTTTGAAGACAGTCGGCCCGACGTCGTCATTCACCTTGCAGCGCAAGCCGGTGTGCGCTATTCGCTGAGCAACCCGCGCGCCTATGCCAGCAGCAACATCGACGCCTTCTTGAATATTCTCGAAGGTTGCAGGGCTTACCCGGTGCAACACCTGCTGTACGCCTCGTCCAGCTCGGTGTACGGCGCCAACCAACGCACCCCGTACTCGTTGCGCGATAACGTCGACCACCCACTGTCGCTTTATGCCGCAACCAAAAAAGCCAATGAACTGATGGCTCATACCTATAGCCATTTGTTTGGTATTCCCTGCACGGGGCTGCGCTTTTTCACGGTATACGGCCCTTGGGGCCGTCCGGATATGTCGCCCATTCAATTTGCCCAGGCCATCGTCACGGGAGAGCCGCTGCAGCTGTTCAATCATGGTCAGCATCAGCGCGACTTCACCTACATCGATGACATCGTCGAAAGCCTGGCCCGCCTGCTGGACAAAGCTCCACTGCCCAACCCGGACTGGGATCGCGAACACCCTGATCCGGCTACCAGCATGGCGCCTTGGCGTCTGTACAACATCGGCGGGCAATCCCCGGTGGAGCTGCGTGACTATCTCGCCGTGCTGGAAAAGCACCTCGGCCAACGGGCGCGAATCGAGTTGTTGCCTCTGCAGGCCGGCGATGTATTGGCTACCTGCGCGGACGTCAGCGACTTGCAACGAGACATCGGTTTCCACCCCCGAATTAGCCTGGACGAAGGCATTGCCCGCTTCGTTGCCTGGTTCCGCGATTACTACCACAGGGATCCATCAGCGGCGCAACAGGAAGTATTGCCCATGCAGATGACCTTCCCCCTACCCAGCTAAGGAGATTGATCGGCATGACCGCTTCTCATAGCAACTCGTTCCAACAGGGAATGACACGGGAGAAACGCCTGGACCCGCTGCTGCGGGGCCAGATAGGTGAGCATTTGTGGGTGCAAAATCGAGGTTGGATAACCAAGCGGCCTGGCGGACGGCCCTGGAATCTGTCGCGCAGCAAACGTTGCCTGGATGCCATCGGTGCCCTTTGCTTACTGGTCATCCTTTCGCCGTTATTGCTGGGTATCGCGCTGCTGATCAAGCTCGCCAGTCCCGGGCCTGTGCTGTTCGTCCAACAGCGCACCGGCTATCGCGGCCGCCGTTTTGGCATGTACAAATTCCGCAGTATGGTGACCAACGCCGAAGCGCTCAAGGAATCGCTACGCCACCTGAACAAGCACGGCGCCGACGCGGTGGATTTCAAAATCGACAACGACCCTCGGGTCACGCCTATAGGTCGCTGGCTGCGGCAAACCAGCCTGGATGAGTTGCCCAACCTGATCAATGTCGTGCTCGGTGACATGCGTCTGGTCGGCCCTCGTCCCACCTCCTTCAATGCCGCGCGCTACCGCCCCCATCACCTGGGGCGCCTAAGCACCTATCCCGGAATGACCGGCCTCTGGCAGATCTCCGGACGCAGCGATGTCGACTTCGACGATCGCGTCACGCTGGACATGCAGTACATCAAGCAACAGGGGCCGCTGCTGGATCTGATGATCCTCATCAAAACCCCCGTCAAAGTGCTCTCCGGCCACGGGGCCAGCTAATCCTGGCAATGACCTCTTTCTATTTGGAGTAGCCGTAATGAACATGTTCCGCGTCAACCAGATCGGGCTTCTCCTGGAGCGCGACAAACAGATTCTTGAGGCCAGTGAGAGCAATCTCACCACCACGGTTCTCAACCCGGAATGCCGCACCCTGCTGATTACCGGTCCCAGCAGTGGATGCGGCACCAGCACCAGTGCCCTGTCACTGGCCCGGCAACTGACCCTATCGAGCGCAGGCAAGGTCTTACTCGTGGATGCCAGCCCCTCCCCGCAGGGTTTGACCGCTTCATACAAGATGGGTGGCGCTCCGGGATTGCTCGACCTGCTGGTCAGCTCAACCCCCCACGAACAGCTGTCCGAATGTGTACAACAGCACCCCGACCTGCCCTTTGATCTGCTGCCGCTGGGCCTTCCGAGCAGCCAGAGCAAATACTTGCTTCATGAGCAGATCCAGCGGCTCTTCGAAGCCCTCGGCCATCATTACCGCTTCATCGTGATTGATGGCGAGGCCGTCTATTCGAGCAGCTATAGCCTCAGCTTGGCGGCCATGGTTGACGGCGTGATCTTGGTGGTGCGCGGCGAACAGACCCGCTGGGAAGTTGCCCAGGCCGCGGTGCAACGTTTGCGCCAGGCCAACGCCAACTTGCTCGGCAGCATATTCAACGCGCGCCGTTACTACACGCCAAAATGGCTCTACCGCTACCTCTAATGGAACGACCAAGGATGATTGCCATGAGAAGCCTGACCCTTCTGTTGCTGGCGGTTCTGGCGGGTTGCAGCAGCAACTCTGAACGCTCCATACCTGCCCGCATTCTGACCGCGCCGGACGCTCTGGCCGGACGCACCGAAATCCTGCCGGTCCAGCAAGTGCTGCGGCCCATGGATGTGCTGGAAGTGATCTATCACATCGATCTTGACTCGGACGCCGCCTACCGAATCCAGAACGGCGACCAACTGGAGCTCAACTTCGTCACCGCGCGCGGCCTGAACAGTTCCAAGACGGTCATGCCCGACGGGACCGTAAACCTGGAATATGCCGGCACGGTGAAAGTAGCCGGCCTGACGGTCAAGGAAGCCGAACAGAAAATCACCGAGTTGTATTCGCAGACCCTGCGCAACCCGATCATTTCCGCTTCGGTACCCCGCGCCCAAAGCAATCTGCAAAGCCTGCGCGATACCTTGTTCAGCCCGGGCGGCGGCATGAGCAGGGACATCACTATTGGCCCCGATGGCCGCGCCACCTTCCCGATGCTCGGCAACATGCCGCTCACGGGCGTCACCCTGCAAGAACTGGAAAAGGCCCTCAACCAGCGTTATGCCAGGGAAGTGGGGCCTCTACGAGTCGATGTGCTGCTCAAGAGCAGCATGCCAAACGAAGTGTTCATCCTCGGTGAAGTGGGCCAGCCGGGCGCTTATCCAGTGCGCCGGCCAATTTCGGTCCTTGAGGCACTCACTCTGGCGCGCGGCCACACCCCGCGCTCGGACTTGCGTGAGGTCATGATCGTCAACCGTCAGGGCGATCAAGTTGTCGCCCGCACCTACAACATCAAGGCCGTACTTGACGATGACGCCAGTAGCCTCGCCTACCTGCAACCGGATGACCTTCTTTTTATCCCCAAGACCGGGCTAGCCAAGGCCGGCGACACCATGAAGCAACTGGCTGATGTAATTCTCTTCGGCGGCTTCAACTTCGGCTTCAGCTATCAAGTCGACAGCAAGGACAGCAATTGACCATGAACCAGAGCGAAAATTACCTGCATGAGTTTTTCCGAATTTTTTTCGCCAATCGACAGCTGATCAAGCGAGTCTTCTTGCTGTTTGCCGTACTTACATTGCTGATCCCCGTGTTCGCCAAGCAGACCTTTGAGATCACTGCAGAAGTTCTCGTGCAATCCAAAAAGTTGCCCCAGGTGGATGCCAGTGGTGGGGCATTGGCTCCGCTGAACGACGTCTTCGTGCCGTTGACACTGATCGACATGGAGACCGAAAGCAACATCCTGCGCTCGCCCGCGCTCATTCGGCGCACCGTTGAGCAACTGTATGCGGAAGGCTTTTGGCAGGCCGAAGAAACCTTTCTGCAACGCATGATCACCACGCCACTGCGGATCCATGTCATCGACCCACTGCGTGAACATGTGATCTATCCGGCCCGCGAACTGCTCGGTCTGGAAGTCAAGCCGGTGCGCGACACGACGCTCGATGCCCTGACCCTGCAGATTCTTGAAGACCTGGAGATCCAGACGATTCCCGGCTCGAACGTCATCTCGGTGGTGTACACGGCCAAGGACCCGGCCCAGGGCACCTTGCTGACCAACCGGCTGCTCGATACCTACCTGGTGCATCGCCACGACTTGCAGTCCAACGATCTGCCCGAGGGCTTTTACGAACAGAAGAAAGCTCAATATCAGGAACGCCTGAACACCCTGGAACAACAACGCCTATCGCTGCTGGGAGGGGCCAAAGCGGCCAATCCCGATGAGGAAATCACGTTTCACTTGAACGCCATCAATCAGGAAGAACAGGCGCTCAACCAGTACCGGGACCGTGAACTTGAAGGCAGGCGCTGGTTGGAATACCTGCATAACAGCCTGGAGGTGGCACGTAATGCCAAACTCAACGACTACAGCTTCCCCTATACCTTTTCCAGCACGTTGGAAAACACCACATACGATGACCGCGAGATTCGTCAATTGGGTGATCGACTGATCGAACAGGTCAGCCAGTACGGTCTGGAAAGCGATATTTTCCAAGCCGACAGCGCCCCAATGCAGACGCTGCGGGCGCAAATTCAGCGTACCCGGCAGCAGTTTTTGCGCGTAGTGGGCAATCGCATCAGCGAGCGGGAAAAATCTCAGGAAATCATTGCCGGCGTGATCGCACAGAAGTCCGCGCGCATCGACGAATACAAAGAGCGCATTCGCCAACTCCAGGGCATCCAATCAACGCTGCGCCAGCTCAATACCGAAACTGAAGCCCTGCACCAGGCATTTTTTGCCTATACCCAGCGCTTCGAGGAAAGCCGCTCCAGCGACCTGCTCGGCGCCCTGTCCAACGCACGCATCCTCAGCCGCCCTATCGAACCCACAACGGCCAGTTTCCCCGTGCCCAGCAAGGTAATTCCTCTGGGTCTGCTCACGGGCCTGCTGCTGGCCATAGCATTGGGTTATATCCGGGAATTTTTCGATCATCGCTTCAAGCATCCGGCCCAGATCTCCCAACAGCTTGGTCTGCCGGTACTCATGACCATCGACGCGGATAATCCCGACCTCGCCAACCCGCACAAGACAGGAAGTCTGCCATGGATTCGGCACTGGGCTACCAACTGACGGGAACCCAGGAAACGCCGCTGCAAATTCTTCATCTACTCAGCAGCGGCGGCTTCTACGGATTGGAAAGAATGCTGCTTGATCATTGCCAACACACGCCCGGCCACCATCAGGTGCTCCTGCTGGATGGCCCGCAGAGTCTTGCCGACCGATTCCTTGACGCCGGCGTGCAACTGCACCGCAGCCCGGACCGACGCAGCCTGTGGCGGCGTCTTCAGTCTGCTGAAGGTCCGCTGCTGATCAATGGGCATGGTTTCAAGGGACTCGTCTTGGGCTGGCTGGCGGCCTTGCGCTTTGGCGTGCCGATGATCACCACACAGCATGGTTTCACGCCAAGCAACCGCAAGCAGCGCCTGTATACCTGGCTCAGTCTGCAACTCTGCCGCACACCCCAGGTGCGCGCCGTAGCGTGTGTCGCCGAAAGCATTGCCCGCCTGCATCAACAGGCCGGCGTGGCCCGGCACAAGTTGCATGTGCTCCCCAATGGACTGCCGCCAGCGCAGGTGCCCACCCTTGTGCGCCCCGCCTCAGCCCCGGCGGCGCCAGTGATCGGTTTTGTCGGCCGCCTCAGCCATGAAAAAGGCCCGGATCGGTTTGTGGAGCTGGCCATTCAATTGTGTCGCCGGCATCCCGAACTCTCAGCAGTGATGCTCGGTGAAGGGCCTATGCGAACCGAGCTGGCCGCTCGCATCGAGGCCTGCGGCCTGCAGGAAAAAATTCTCCTGGCTGGTTACCAGGCGCAAATGGATGGCTGGTTGCGCAGTCTCGATGTCCTGGTGCTGAGCTCGCGCACGGAAGGCACCCCCATGGTGCTGCTCGAAGCCATGCAGGTCGGCACGCCGATTGCCAGCTTCGCCGTGGGCGGCATTCCCGATGTGCTTTGTCATGAAGACTCCGCCTTGCTCAGCCCTGCTGACGATCTCTCCTGCCTGACCCTTCAAGTCGAACGGCTGCTGTTGGATCCAGCCCTGCGCCAACGGCTCATTATGCGGGCGCAGCAGGTACAGCTCGGGCGCTATCACTTGCCATCCCAGGCCGAACACTGGCGTCAGCTTTATTGCCGTGTGGCAGGAGATTAACCATGCCGCTGATCATTCCCTTGTCCCTTCTGCTGGGGCTCGCCGGGCTATTGCTCCTGGCCAGTCCGCTTCCTTACCTTGCGCCGTTGATCGCACCCGCCATCATTGCTCTAGGGGTGCTTTACCGATATCCCGCCTGGGGGATCCTGGGCATCCTCGCCATGGTGCCGGTTGAGGGCTTGTTCCCCGCCGGCAGCGCCATCACCGGCGCCAAGCTGCTGGGCTATGCGCTGATTGGTGTGGTCGCCCTGCAATTACTGTTGCGCCAACTTCCGGAATACCGTTTGCGCAGCAACCTGTGGAAATTTTTGCTGCCTTTTCTGCTGTGCTACCTGCTGAGCATGATGTTCAGTCGCCACGTTCCGCTGTCATTTCACGATCTGCGCCAGTTGGCTGTCGGCCTGTCCCTGTTCGGTCTGACCCTGTTGCTGTACCGCGAGCTCAGCCTGCTCTGGTTAGCTCGGCTGCTGGTTCTGGCCGTGGCCTTCAGTGGCGTGATCGCCCTCGACAATATCGATGCCACCACCGGCCGCTCCATGGGCTTGCTCGCGGATCCCAACTATTTCGCCATGCTGTTGACCGCTGTGATCCCCCTGGCGTTTTGGCTGGCCTTGCAATCTCGCGGCTGGTTGCTGCGTCTGTTCTGGCTCGGCATGCTGGGCTTTCTAATGTTCGGCGTGATCAAGACAGGTTCGCGCTCCGGTTCCGTGATTGTGATGGTGTGCATTGCCGGCACGCTCTGGCACTTTCGTGACTATCGCAAACATTTGCAGCCGCGGCATTTCGGTTTCGTGCTACTCAGCCTGATCATCGGCCTGCCCGTGCTCTTCGCCGCCCTTCCGGATGAATACGTGGCTCGGGTGCAGTCATTGGTGATTCTCAAGGAAGGGGCCCGCAATTTTGAAGACCCTTCCCTGGGACGACGCTCCTCCTATGTGGTGGTCGGCACTGACATCATTAAAAATTCCCCGCTGTTCGGCTCAGGCCCCGGCACTTTCCCCCTTGAATACGCACAACGTCCGTATTCGGTGGCCTATTCGCTGAGCGCCAACGACCCCAATCTATTTCGCGTGGCGCACAACACCTATCTGGGCATGCTCAGTGAAACAGGCCTGCCTGGGGGCCTGCTCTTTATAGGGCTGGTGGTCTTGGGCCTGAAAAATTATCTGGCCAGCCGCGCCATTTGGCTTAACCGCGGCAATGAACGACAAGCCCAACTGGCGGCTTTTTTCGGCCTGTCCTATGCAGCCGTCGCTCTGTTTCTGCTGTTCCTGAGCATCCCCAACAGCAAACTGCTGTGGATCATGCTGGCCATATCCAGCGGCATGCGCCTGCAGGCCGAAGAGCAACCAGCTCTGGAGACACGCCCATGACGCGTATCAGCGTGATCATTCCCATGTACAACGAGGCACGCCACATCGGCCGCACCCTGGAATCGGTGCGACGCGCAGCGCTTCGCGCAGGCTGTGACTGGGAAATCATCGTGCCGGACAATGGCTCCGACGACGCCGGCCCGCAGATCGCCCGCGAACACGGCGCTCAGGTGCTGCACTGTCCCGGCATCAGCATCGGAGCCCTGCGTAACCGGGGTGCCGCTCAAGCGCGGGGTGAATGGCTGGCCTTTCTCGATGCCGACATGCAGGTGCCCGAAGACTGGTTGGAAACCTGGCGCCAGGTACACGAGCAAAACCGCGCCGAAGTCCTCGGCCTGGCCCACCTGCCCCCGCCCCAGGCGCCCTGGTATGCGCGCGCCTGGCTGCAGCGTGTCGGGAACACGCGCGACCAGACCGGTCTGCGTGACTGGCTGCCCACCGCCAACCTGTGCATGTCACGCAGCTGGTTTGAGCGCGTCGGCGGGTTTGATGAGAGTCTGCGTACCGGCGAGGACAAGGATCTCAGCCTGCGCCTGGGCCATGCCGGAGCACGCCTGCTCAGGCTGTCGCGCCCCACTGTCTGGAACTGGGGCTTCGAGGACAGCTGGGGAGAATGGCTGGGCAAAGAGCTGTGGCGCCAGTGCAGTCATATCCAATTGCTGCGCAAGAACGGCCTGAGTCTGCGGTTGCTGCGCTTCCCCTTGCTGGCCTGCGGGATCTGGTTAGCCGACCTGCTGGCCCTGCTCGCGCTGGCTCAGCATCAGTGGCCTGTCGCCCTCGCCCTGTTCGCCCTGGGTCTGGCGCCAGCCCTGGGCCTGGCCCTGCGCGAAACCTATCGTCGCTTTACGCCGCGCCTGACCGTTCAGCTGTGGTTGCTGCACTGGCTACGCCTGCATGTGACCGGTGCCGGCCTGCTGTTTGGACTGTTCAATTTCACCCCACGGAGGCCCGCTCGTGGCTGAGTTCGTTTTTTGGCTGTGCCTGTTGCTGCCCGTCTATGCCTACCTGGGCTATCCCTTGCTGATTGGTCTGATCGCCCAGTTCAAGCCAGCTCCTTTGCGACCGGCAGAACAGACACCGAGCGTCACCATCATCATCGCCGCGCATAACGAGGCCGAACACATCGGCGCAAAACTGCAGACGTTGTTGCAGCAGGATTACCCCTCCGAACAGTTGCACATCATCGTAGCCAGCGACGGCTCCTCCGATGCGACCGTGGCCGAGGCACAGGCCATCGCCGATCCACGCATCGAGATTCTCGACCTGCCCCGCCAGGGCAAGGCTCACGCCCTGAATGCCGCCGCAGCGGTCGCCCGTGGCGACATCCTGGTGTTCACCGACGCCGATAACCGCTGGGCCAAGGATTGTTTGCGTGAATTGTTGCGAGCCTTCACCGACCCACAGGTCGGTGCGGCCGGCGGGCACATCGACATTCCCCACAGTGGCGCGCACCTTGGGCTCGGCGATCAGTTGTATCGTCGTTACGAATCCTGGCTGCGCCGGGCGGAAAGTCGTGCCGGCTGCCTGGTTTCGGTAGATGGAGCCCTGCTGGCGCTGCGCCGCGAGCTGTTTCAAACGATTCCGGCAGACGTCACCGATGACTTTTACATCAGTACCAGTGCCGCCGTGGCGGGCCAGCGCATTGTCTTCGTCGACACCGCCCAGGTTTTCGACCAAGGGGTAGACGATGCCGACAAGCAATTCCGCCGTCGGCTGCGGGTCACGGTGGGTGGCTTACAAAGCCTCGCTCAGCGTCGTGAGCTTCTTAATCCCCTACGGTACGGCAGCTACGCACTGGCCTTGATCAGCCACAAACTGATACGCCGTCTGGCCCCGTTGCTGTTGATTCCGCTGCTAATCAGCAATTTCTGGTTGTGGCCGGACAGCGCCTTTTACCGCTTCACTTTGCTCGCCCAGCTGGCTGCCTACCTGCTCGCCTTGGCCGGCTTGTTCGACCGCCAACGCCGCTTGCCCAAACCGTTTCGCCTCGCAGCCTTCCTGCTGGTCACCCTGGCCGGAATGAGTCTTGGGCTTTGGCAATTTTTGCGCGGGCAGCGTTACAGCCTGTGGAACCCCCAACAGAATCGCTAAGGGCTGGACATGAAACTGAAACAGGCCTTAAAGGCAGGTGCCGGCTGGCTTTACCTGCACACCCCCGTACCGCACCGCCTGCATGCCGAGGGCGTTATCCTCATGCTGCACCGGGTCATCGCCGATGACCGGGCCGCTGCCCTGCCACACCGCAACGAGCTGTGCCTGGGCAGTGCCGCGTTTGAACGACTGTTGCGCTGGCTGCGCCGCAATTTCGACTGCGTGCCGCTGATGGAACTGCTGGATCCCCATGCCGCTCCCGGCGACCGCTTGCGCGTGGCACTAACCTTTGATGATGGCTGGCGCGACAACGCCACCCAGGCCTTCCCGCTGCTGCAGCGTTACCAAATGCCGGCCAGCATTTTCCTCTCCACCGATTTCATTGGCAGCCAGCGTTCATTTTGGTGGGAAAGCATCGGTGAAACGTTGTGGGGCACATTTGGCCCCACCGCCCGCGACGCTCTATGCGCACAGCTCCTGGAAGCCGGAGCCGAAGTCCCGGCGGCTATCTTCGGCAAACACGACCCCTACCGTCGCAGTCTTGTCCTGGCGCAGTATCTGCAGCGCCTCAAACAGCTGCCGGCCGGGCTATTGCAGGCCTTGGCAGATCAGTGCCCCGACAGCGCCGAGCCCCAAGCCCTCGATTGGCAACAGGTACGCCAGTTGGAGGATTCCGGCCTGGTGCGCTTCGGCCCCCACGGCGCCAGCCATGCGATTCTGACTGGGCTCGACCACGCGCAGCTGGAGCGTGAGCTGCACGACAGCAGCCGCTTGCTGCGACAGCGCTGCCGACGGCCCCTGCCGGTGTACTGCTACCCCAACGGCGACCATGACGAGCAGGTGCGCCGGCAACTGGCCCAACACCATTATTACCGCCACGCCCTGAGCACCCGGCCAGGCCTGTTCCGCGGCCGTGGCGACAACCTGGCCTTGCCGCGCATCGGCGTCAGTCAGCATACGGCCCAGCGTCCGGAGCTGCTGGCCTGGCGGATGCTGTCGAGTGGCAGCCAATGAGCCGTTCAAGTTTTATGCGCCATATGCTGCAAAGCGTGGGCACCAGCCTGGCGATGCTGGTGCTGCGCCTGTTGCGCAACATATTGCTGGCTCGCATTCTCGGCCCTGCCGACCGTGGACTGTTCGCGCTGCTCAGCGCCATGCCGGAAATGATCAGCGCGGCCACCAGCGGCGGCCTGAACACTGCGCTGAGTTATCAGTCGGCCCAGCAGCGGCCCATGGGAGCCCTACTGTCCCAAGTGCTGATCTACGGCTGCCTCTTCTCGGCCGTGGCCACCTGCCTGGGCGTTTTTTTGCTGCAGCAGTTCGGCCAGAGCCTGGAAATTACTCAGGAACTCGGCTCGCTCGCCTGGCTATTGCTATTGGTGGTGCCGCTGTTCGTCATGAAGAGCGCCCTGCTCAATCTGCACAATGCCGACGGCAAGGTCGGCGCGTTCAACAGCCTGCGCCTGATTGAGTCGCTGGTGCCGCTGTTGCTGTTTCTAAGTTTATTTTTGATGTGGCAACGCTTCGCCTTGGAAGCGGCGTTGATCAGCTGGATCGGCGGCTTGCTGCTGGTGGCCGTCGTCGGCCTGTGCCTGCTGGGCCGTTATCACAGCATCCGCCTGCGCTGGGACCGGGACAGCCGCAGCGAGATGCTGCGTTTTGGTGGCAAAAGCCATCCAGACATCCTGTTTCAGCAGATTCTCATGCGCTCGGATTACCTGTTGATCGGTTTGCTGCTCGACAGTGAAGCGCTGGGTTATTACGCCATGGCCAGTGCCGCTGCCGAATTGCTGATCATCGTCCCCGAGGCGGTGACCACTCCACTGATGAAGCGTTTGCTACAACAGGGTGAAGGCATTGATGAACTGACCCCACTGGCCCTGCGCCTGACCGGAACCGCCATGCTCGCCGCCTGCCTGAGCATGGCGGTGGTCGGCGAGTGGCTGATCGTGCTGCTGTTCGGCAGTGCCTACCAGCCCGCTTATCCGGCCCTGGTGGCCTTGCTGCCGGGCATCTTCAGCCTGTGTTACGCCAGCATCCTCCATCTTGACCTGCTGGGCAAACGACGTCCCGGGGCCCTTTCAGTGATGGCCGGCGTGGCCGCGGCAATCAACCTGAGCCTGACGTTCTTCCTGATTCCCCACTGGGGCATCGTCGGCGCGGCCTATGCCTCATCGCTGGCCTACAGCCTGCTGGCGCTGGGCATGTTGTGCTTGTATTGCCGCCTCAGCGGCGTGGCGTTCGCCAACACCCTATTGATCCTGCCCAGCGATCTGCGTTTTCTGTTCAATCACCTGCGACGGAGACCGGTATGCGAAGCCGATGGGCTCTAGCCTGGCTACTGATTGCCAGCCTGCCACCTCTCGCCCACGGCCTGGAATGGTCGGGCATTCGAGACGGTGCGCTGCACCTGAAACCTGCTGTGGACGAGCCTCTGCTGATCGCCTGGGAACCGGCCTGGCAGGCAGATGCCAACGAGGAACGGCTGTATTTGCAGGACAGCAGCGGCCAGTTGTTACAACGCTTCGAGATTCCCGCCCGCGAGCAGCGCGGCACGCGACAATGGCCGTTACGCGCCGCAAGCAGCGGCTATCGTCTGGAAATCCCCGGCTACAGCTTCCGGCTTTACCAGGTCCGGCATGGCGATAAAACCGCCTCGCTGTTCGAACCGGTAAAAACGCATTTCAGCATCGAGGCCAGCCGGGATCAGACACTGTATTTTCGCGTCCCGGCCGGGGTTAACGCGCAGCTGGGAGGCAAACACCATGGCGGTGTCCATGCCCTGACCGCCGAGCGGCTGAGCGACAGGCACCAGGTGCACTTGAAATTGCAGCGCCATACCCTGTATCCGCGCAGCGACCTGGTCAGCCTGCCGGTATCGGCTGAGGAACAGATCTGGCGCTTGCACCTGCAGGGCAAAGGCAAGGCCGCCTTCTGGCTGGACGGCACCGACAATCTCTTTGCCCAGCGCCCGGAGCATCTGTACCAGCCCATCCAGAAACCGGGCCGGGTCGGCCTGTCACTGCACGACAAGGTGCTCGGCCCTACGGCAAAACTCGGCGTGGCGCTGCCTTACAGCCTGCCGGAGGACGCCACCTTGCTGGGCACGCTTAGCCCTCAAGCAGGCGGCCATTACAGTTTCGTCAATGTCATGGCCCGCAACCCGCAACATGAACAACGCTTTCGCCCACTGTTTCGGCACAAATACGGCATTGCCCACGACATCACCTTATTGGCGAAAACAGGGCGGGTGGCTGATCTGGACTTTGATGCCACCAGTCGCGCAGGCCTGCAGGCCTGGCTGGACAGCACGTCGAGCCTGGGCGCCGGCGGCATTCATTATTTGTCCATGGCCGACGAACCCAATCTCAACTACTCCAGTTATCCCCGTTTTGCCGACTACTTCCGCGCCATGGCCGAACGGGTACGCGCTCACCCTGGCGCCCACGCTGCCGGTATCCGCATCGCCATTCCGGCCTCCTCGCGGTTGGTCAATGGCCCGACTATGACCGATGCCCGAAACCGGCGAGGGATTGACTGGGCAAAACGCCTGTTGGACGAGCATGAGCCCCTGATCGACGCGCTGGCCTGGCATGAATGGATGATTCGTGACCTGCGGGCTACCGACTGGTATCGCTACAGCGTGCGCCAGGCTGCCGACCTGGTGGGTCTCGACAAACAGGGCCGGCCGCGCAAGGCGCTGCTGATCGATCAGACCAACCTGTCCAGCGGTAACACCATCAGTCATTACGAGCAGGACACGCAATTCGCTGCGCTGTGGTGGGCATCCGTCGCCATACAGTCTTCTGCGGATGGGTTGCTGGACATGCTCAACTGGTTCCTGTTGGCCGATGACGACGGTCATTTCAAGGGCATGCTGCGCCTTGATTCTGCCGGTAATTACAGCCTCAGGCCGGTGGGGCACGCGATGAATTTCATGCAGCGCTACTGGGGCGAGGATGTCCTGCTGCTAGACAACGATGCGTTTGAAGTCGATGCATTGGCCAGCCGCTCCGGCAAGCATCACAACCTGCTGGGCGTCAACAAGGTCGATCGCCTGCAGCAGATACGCTTTACAGCCGCCAATACGACCTGCTCCGGGCTCGACCCTCCCCAGCTGGATTTATTCAGCGCTACGCCCATTTTGCCTGGGGCGGTGAACTGCGTGTCAGGCGCCTGGCAGTTCGAGGTTCCCGCAGAGTCGCTGTTCGCTCTCACTTGGGAGCAGCCATGAGCATTCGTCAGCTATACAGCAAACTTCAGCGCAAGGGATTGATGGGAAGTCTGCGCTTGTTCACCGAGCGTTACCTGTATGCCCATCATCAGCTCATCTGGTTTGCCCGTGAGCTGCATGGCAATCCGCTGTCCTTGCCCCGTCGACACGCCTGGGAGTATGTGGATACACGAAGCGAGCTGCTGCCGGCGTTTGCAAAGCATTTCCCCGGGCAGATCGGCGTGATGCGTGACCTGCTGGCCCAGCCCGACCTGCACGGCTATGTCGCGCTGAACCAGCAAGGCGAGGTGTGCGCCTACATGTGGATCAGCCCACGGGATTATTATGACGCTCATTACTTCCGTGGCTGGTTTCCAGTCGCTGCCGGGGATGCCTACCTGTTCGCCCTGGAAGTGGCGATGGCCCATCGTGGCAGCGCGGTGTTTCTCGGCGGCCAGAACCATCTATGGCAACTGTTGCAAAAGCGTGGCTATCGACGGGCGGTGGCAGTGGTCGACGCCCACAACCACCTTATGCTGCGCCTGATCCGGCGCCTCGGTTTTCAGCCGGATGGACGCATTGTGCACGCTTATACCTTGTTCGGCTGTATCCGCTACACGCGCCAGCCTGCTGTTCCAATCCTGCATAAACAGGCCGCTGGGAGCGAGCCAGGGTTGGCCCGCTCCAAGTGATATCGCGCGTCGTTCAGAGGCGTTTTATGCGTTGCTGCAAACGCTTCAGCCAAGGCAGGCGCGCCACGTACAGATTGGCCAAGGCATGCCCGCTACTGATGGTCAGATTGCACAATGTGCGGCGTTCCAGATACAGCCGATTGAGCAGCTCGTTATCCGGTGCCGAGCAGGAATCCAGCCAGCGCAGGCCGCGGGCCTGGCGGGCATGGGCTCGACAGATATTTTCCAGCTCCAGCAGCACACCGGGCGCATAGCGCGCATAGGCTTCGTCATAAGCCGATTTGAAAGCGAAGGACCCTGGCGAAGCGATAAGATCACACACCATGGCCACCGGCCGGCCATCGAGGGTCATCGACAGCATGGCCAACTGCCCGCGATGATGAGCCTCATGGGCGATCTCCTCGAAGAAACGCCGGCAGCTTGAGCGGCTACCCAATGCGGTTTGTTCCTTGCCTTTCCAGCCCTGGAGTTCCAGCTCGACGAACGCATCGAGCCAGGATAGCAGGTTCGCATCCCCCGGCTGTAATTCGTGGATTTGCAGATTGCCTCGCTCCGCCAGACGCTCGCGTAGACGGCGGTACTCCTTGCGTTTTTTACTTGGCAGAGCACGTTGCAGATAATCCTCAGGATCATCGCCATGCACCAACAGCGCGCGCTGTACCAGGGACGTCTGCTGAAAGCGCATGCCGCGCAGCGGCAACTGTCGGCGCAACGCCTGTACCCATGCACTATCAGCGGTTACGGTGTTCAGCATAAGCAGCGGATAACGATAACGATGGCTCCGCAGCCAAAGGGCGAAGCTGCAGGCCACGTCAACCTCACGCCCACTTTTTAGCCAGGGGGCGGTAGAAAAACAGTACCGATGCCGCAGGTTTTGCAGGCCGAAAATCGGCAGGTAGTGGCAGGCACGCTTGACCAGTAACGGCAGAACGCCATCCAGATCGCTGCCACCTTCACGCACAAAAAATAACAACTTGATTGTCTTGTCCCGGCACAAATGTTCCAGCGCCGGACGCAGGGCCCAGGGAGCGTAAAACACATTGGCCTCGGAGGGGTTTTCCGCCAACCGCTCCCAGCGCTCAAGAAAAGGTTCGGCCTGTGAAAATGATGAGACTTCGACGACACGGTGACTGACCGCTGTGGAGAGCGGCATGGCTGCAGAAAGTGAAGCGAGGTTATCCATGTGTGCATCCCTGCAAAAACCAAAGCGGAAGCTGCCCAAGGGGACAGAAGAGTGAGTCGGCCCCGGTTCGCTTGATGACATGCCTGTCACCGGCCTAACCACTCCTTTGGTTAGGGGGCGCTCGATGCTGTTGCGAACTTTAGCCGAAGAAACAAACCCGACCCGGCAAACGGACCAATGCCCGCCTACTCTTGGCCATCAATATGTTTCTTGCTTTGTCAGTGCGCCAGCCTTGGCAAAGCCTGCTATACATCCCTGCAGTCAATGCGGCAGCAGGACGTCGCCGCACTGGTAAAAACCCCGCCAAGTGCGCCCTGGTGCGCGATTCGTCTTACCTTTCAGCCTGAGCGACTCGGTCATGGATTACCGCTTCCAATGGTGTCATTCCCTTTCCGCCACCGAATTTCCACTGCATGCCTACAACCAACTGTGCAACCGGCTGCCGCATTGCACCCCGTTCAATCACATCGGTTGGCTGATTGCCGCCGAACAAGCCCTGGAGCCGAATCAGCAACTGCTTATTTTGCTGGCTTGGGAGGGTGATCAGCTGCGTCTGTGCCTCCCGCTGATGCAAATGCGCGACGCACGATTTGGCTTTTCCTGGCGCGTACTGCGCCACCTTGGCTATCCGCTGAGTGACCGCTTGGCACTGGTCTGCCAACTGGATGAAACCGGGCTAACCCGAGCATGGAAGGAAATCGGCCGGCGCCTACCCCATAGCGTCATGCAGCTTAACGAGCTGACCACCGATCAGAACACCCAGCGCAGCATGCAGCATTGGGCACGCCTGAGCTCAAGCCATCATTGTCATTTGAGTTGCCGCGCGCCGTTTCATCGGATTACACCCGAGGATCACAAGGAACCTAACCGTGACCTGCGTTACAAGTTGCGCCGGGCTCGCAAGCGCAGTGACGAACGCGGCGCAGTAATCCGCCGCGTGGTGCCAGACGCCACCAACATCGGTGCTGTGCTGGACAGCCTTGCCGCCGTGGAGCAGGTCAGCTGGAAAGGCCAGGAAGAAGTCGGCATTTTCTCCGGCACGCGCCGCAGCTGGATGATCCAGGCATTTACCGCATTGGCGGCCAATGACCTGGTCCGCGTGGTCATGCTTGAACACGAAGGCCGTTGCATCAGCTACCGACTGGCCCTTTTGCATAACGGTCGCATTTATGACTACAACTTGGCGTTTCTGCCGGAATACGCTGACCTGGGCAGCGGTCGCCTGTTGCTGGATGAGTGGATACGCTGGGGCTTGGAAGAGGGCTGGCAGTGGATCGACGCCTCGCGCGTCAGCCGCAGTGGCTCAACCCACCAGTTGCATGAGCGCATGAGCGGACAGGTCGAACACCTGCGCTGGAGCTTCTATTCCTGGAGTCCTACGGGAATTTTGCTCGGCCTTGGCCATCGCCTATGGGAGTGGCGCAAGCAACGCCAGGTTGTCCCGGCTTCAAGCTCCGGCAAGTTGCAGGAGGTAAGCCGATGATTGCGCGCGTCATTATCAATGCCGATGATTTCGGCCTCAGTTCTGAAGAAAACCACACCATCATCAGCGCGTTCGAACAAAACCTGATCAGCTCGGCCACTCTGATGGCCAACATGCCCGGTTTTGTCGAGGCCTGTGAGCTGACCCAGCAACACCGCCTACAAGGCAAGATCGGGCTGCATTTCAACCTCACTTATGGTCGTCCGCTGAGCCAGCCGATTCAGGCCGAACGGGGAGTGTGCAGCCCGAGTGGCGACTTTGACCTGCAGTTTCGGCAGCATCAGCTGTGGCTGCCAAGGCGCACCCGCCAGGCCATTGAAGAGGAGTTGCGCAGTCAATGGCAGCGCTGCCTGGAGCATGGCCTGCGCCCTAGCCATATCGACTCGCACCAGCATGTGCACAACATCTGGCCAATCGGCGAAGTGGTGGCCCGCTTTGCTCGCCGCCAGGGCGTGCCGCTGCGCCTGGCACGCAATTTGGGCCGCAACCTGACCTTGCCCAAGCGCGTCTACAAGCGCTTGCTCAACTGGCGATTGCGCACGCTTGGCCACGCCAGCGCCGACCATGTGTGCACACCGCTGGACTTGCACCACGGCGCGTTGCCCAGCGGCGGAATACTTGAGGTCATCGCGCATCCCAGTCGTCTGGACGACGATTTCGGCGATGCCTACCTGGAGCCGGACCAGTCATTGACCGAACTGCTGGCGCGGCGTCTGGCCGACGTGCCGCGCATCGCCTATTCCGCGCTGCCGGGCGTCATTCAGTAATCGTCATGCAGACGATGAATTTGCCGGCGCTGCTTCTTGCTCGGCCGCCCCTCGGTGGTGATGCCCAGGGCGCCCGCCTTGCGCAACGCCGCCGCCTGCTCGCGCTTGGCAATGCTTTCGTCGGTTTCCCGATACAGCGCTTGCGCTTCAGTCGCGCCGCGACGCACCGCGGATAGGGCCAAAATGACCACGGTGCGCTCATCGAAGCCGGTGCGCAGAGTCAATTCATCACCGCATTTAGGCTCCTTGGCAGGCTTGCAGCGTTCGCCGCGGCAATGCACCTTGCCGCCTTCGATCGCCGCCTTGGCCAAGGCACGTGTCTTGAAAAAACGTGCAGCCCAGAGCCATTTATCCAGGCGGATCTTGTCAGTGTCTTTGTCGTTCATCAGTCTCTCTTCCAGGCCCGGTCGGGGATCGTGCCTTCTCAGCGTACAACAGATGCAGTTATTGCCGGGGCGCTCTAGAATGCGCGCCGCGCGGCCCGCTCCGAAGAGCGGCAGCGCCGTCGAGTTCCAACAGACTCACGACGTACGCACAACGGCCCCCCGACTGAAGCTGTTTATCCTTCATATCAACAGTTGCGAGGCGCGCGGCCAGACACCTATAACGGGGAAAGCCCACATTCGGGGAGCGCCCGCCTTGAAAACCTTTGACGACCTGAGCGCGATCGGCCTGCGCGAGTGGATTGCCTTGCCCGAACTGGGGTTGAGCGGCCTGCGTGCCAAAATCGACACGGGCGCCGGAACCTCCGCCCTCCACGCCAGCGATATTGAGCCGTTCCAGCACGAAGGCGAGGACTGGGTTCGCTTCACCGCCCATCTGGGCGCGCTCATGCAGCGCCGTCGGCGGTGCGAAGCACCCTTGGTCGCGGTGAAAAAAATCAAGAGTTCCAACGGCCTGACCCAGCTGCGTTACATGATCCGAACTGATTTGACGCTGGGTGATCGCACCTGGCCGGTGAACTTCACCCTGACCTGCCGCAAGGCCATGCGGTACCGGGTATTGCTCGGCGCCAAGGCGCTGATCGACGGTCAATTGGTCGTCAATCCGGCTCTTTCCTATATCCAGGACAAACCCGTGCTCGCCAACCTTGAAGGTGAATCATGAAGATCGCCATTCTGTCGCGCAACCCGCGCCTGTACTCCACTCGCCGCCTGGTTGAGGCCGGTCAGCAACGCGGCCACGAAGTGGTAGTGATCGATACCCTGCGCGCCTATATGAATATCGCCAGCCACAAGCCGCAGATCCATTATCGCGGCAAGCCGCTGGAAGGCTTCGATGCGGTGATTCCGCGTATTGGCGCCTCGGTGACCTTTTACGGCTGCGCGGTGTTGCGCCAGTTCGAAATGATGGGGGTGTTTCCGCTCAACGAATCGGTGGCGATCAGCCGTTCGCGGGACAAGCTGCGCTCGCTGCAGCTGTTGTCGCGCAAGGGCATCGGCCTGCCGGTCACCGGCTTTGCCCACTCTCCGGACGATGTGCCCGACCTGATCCAGATGGTCAGCGGCGCGCCGCTGGTGATCAAGGTGCTGGAAGGTACTCAGGGTATCGGCGTAGTTTTGTGCGAAACGGAGAAGGCCGCCGAATCGGTGATCGAGGCGTTCATGGGCCTCAAGCAGGACATCATGGTGCAGGAATACATCAAGGAAGCCGGCGGCGCCGACATCCGCTGTTTTGTGGTCGGCGATAAGGTGATTGCGGCGATGAAGCGCCAGGCCAAGCCTGGCGAGTTCCGCTCCAACTTGCATCGCGGAGGCTCTGCCAGCCTGATCAAGATCACCCCCGAGGAGCGCATGACCGCCTTGCGCGCCGCCCGAGTCATGGGCCTGAATGTCGCCGGGGTGGATATCCTGCGCTCCAATCACGGCCCACTGGTCATGGAAGTCAATTCCTCACCCGGCCTGGAAGGCATCGAAACCACCACCGGCAAGGATGTGGCCATTCTGATCATTGAGTATTTGGAAAAGAACGCCGCCCATGGCCTGACGCGCACCCGCGGCAAGGGTTAATTCAACCTTTACGGTTAGGCCGCGTCTCGCGGCAACAACAGCCCCAGCGGCAAGCAGACACGCGCTTCCAGGCCGCCGCCCTCGCGGTTGCGCAACTCGACGCTGCCGCCATGCAGCGCCGCGATGCGCTTGACGATTGCCAGGCCCAGCCCGGTGCCGGTACCGCCACGGGCACGATCGCCACGGATAAAGGGATTGAAGATTTCCTGCAGCTCCGACTCCGCCAACCCGGCGCCCCGATCCAGCACGCTGAGCACCACATAAGGCGCGCCCTGATCACCGGCCACGCTGGCAGCCACCTCGACCTCGCCACCGCCATAGCGCAGGGCATTTTCGATCAGATTCACCAGCAGGCGCTTGATCGAGATGCGCCGCAAGGGCATTGGCGGAATGTTCTCGAGATGCAGAAATACCCGCTCGTGCTGCTGGTTGTACGGCACCGCCACGTCCCGCACCAATGCGCCGAGGTCCAGGGCCTCCACCGGCTCGTCGCGGCCATCGCGGATGAACGCCAGGAACTGATCGAGAATTGCATCCATGTCCTCAATGTCGCGGATCATGTCCTCGGTCAGCTCGGCATCGCTGGGCAGCAGCTCAAGGGACAGGCGCAAGCGCGTCAGCGGCGTGCGCAGGTCATGGGACACGCCGGCCAGCATCAGCTCGCGCTCGCGCGCTGCCTGTTCGACGTCCTCGGCCATCTGGTTGAAGGCCCCGTAAACTTCCGTCAGTTCGCTCGGGGTCTGGCTCACCGGCAGGCGCACGCTGCGCCCCAGGCCCAGTTGCCGTGTAGCCAGAACCAGGCGATTGAGCGGCGCATTGAGCATGCGCACGAAAATCCAGGCCGCCGCGGTGGACAGCAAACCAATGCCGAGGAACCAGCCGAGCACGCTCCAGATGCGCTGGCCGCGCAAGGGGTAGGGGTACATTGGTACACGCAGCCAGTCATCGCCAAGGCTCGGCGCATATACCCACAGCGCGGGGGAATTCAGTGCGCGCAGGCGCACCTCGGTTTCCGGCCCCAGTTCATCCTGCATCTGCCGGGCGAAGATATCGCTGTAGGGCCAGTGGTACTCACCCGAAGGCACCCGCTCGCGCGCCTCGACGCGCAGCCCGGCCGCCTCGGCAATGCGCGGACGGTCTTCTTCGGGCGCCGCCCAATAGGCGCGCACGGTGAGTGCTGCGCCGTGACTGTATTGACGATCGAACAGCACGTCCTCGTTCATCATCAGGTACACCAGGGTCAGCACCTTGGAGAACAGCACGACGATGAGCACCATCCACAAGGTGCGGGCGAAGAAGCTTTGCGGGAACCAGAACGGGGTCTTCATAATTAAAAGCCGAAATAAAGCGCTGGAGGCTGAAAAGCTGGACGAAAAAGCGTAAAGCCTCCAGCTTTAAGCGCTTTATCGGCCTTCAGCCCTTATTCCCATCCGGTACGAACACATAACCCACGCCCCACACCGTCTGGATGTAGCGCGGCTTGGACGGGTCCGGCTCGATCAATCGGCGCAGGCGCGAGATCTGCACATCGATGGAGCGCTCCAGGGCGTCCCATTCGCGGCCGCGGGCCAGGTTCATCAGCTTGTCGCGGGTCAACGGCTCGCGGGCATGCTGGACCAGCGCCTTGAGCACGGCGAACTCACCGGTGGTGAGCATCTGTACCTGATCGCCCTTTTTCAGCTCACGGGTCGCCAGGGACAGCTCATAGTCGCCAAAACTCACCGTTTCGTCCTCGCTACCCGGCGCGCCGGGTACCAGGGGCGCCTGACGACGCAGCACCGCCTTGATGCGCGCCAGCAGTTCGCGAGGATTGAACGGCTTGGCCAGGTAATCGTCGGCGCCTCCTTCCAGGCCCTGGATCCGGCTGCCCTCGTCGCCCTTGGCGGTGAGCATGATGATCGGCACCTGGTTATTACCCTCGCGCAGCCGGCGGCAAGCGGACAGGCCATCCTCCCCAGGCAGCATCAAGTCGAGCACCACCAGGTTGAACAGTTCGCGGGCCAGCAGACGGTCCATCTGCTCGACGTTTTCCACGGTACGCACCCGGTAGCCCTGCTCATCGAGGAAACGCTCAAGCAAGCGCCGCAGGCGAGCATCGTCGTCGACCACCAGGATCTTTTCGCCTTCGCTGAGTGATGCACTGCTGGTCATGGAAACTCCCCGAAAAATGATGTCGCGCATTATCGCGCAGCGACCTTTTATACACTGCCAGGCATTGTTAGCAGATTTTTCGGCCAACGCCCTGCGCCAATGCGACCGCCAAGCGTTACCCGCGGTACGTGAAGCTTGCCGCTGGCCGCCTGGCGCTGCTTTAATCCCGCCCTTTCGCGCAGGCTCGGCCTGCATGGCTCGACTGACCCAGGTAACCACATGGACAGCATCAATTCCCGCATCGCCAACGAACTGGGCGTGCGCCCCCAGCAGGTGGCCGCCGCCGTGGCGCTGCTCGACGAAGGTTCCACCGTGCCTTTCATTGCCCGCTACCGCAAGGAAGTCACCGGCAGCCTGGACGATACCCAACTGCGCACGCTGGAAGAGCGCCTGCGCTACCTGCGTGAACTGGACGAGCGCCGCGCGGCGATCCTGGCCAGCATCGAGGAGCAGGGCAAGCTGACGCCGGAACTGGCCCGTGAGATCAACCTGGCCGACACCAAGACCCGCCTCGAAGACCTCTACCTGCCCTACAAGCAGAAGCGTCGCACCAAGGGTCAGATTGCCCTGGAAGCCGGCCTTGGCGACCTGGCCGACGCGCTGTTCGGCGACCCGACGCTGAATCCCGAGAGCGAAGCCGAACGTTTCGTCGATACGGAAAAGGGCTTTGCCGACGTCAAGGCTGTGCTCGAAGGCGCGAAATACATCCTCATGGAGCGCTTCGCCGAAGACGCCGACCTGCTCGCCAAGTTGCGCGGTTTCATGAAGGACAACGCCACGCTCAGCGCGCGTCTGGTGGCCGGCAAAGAAGCCGAAGGTGCCAAGTTCAGCGACTATTTCGAGCACGATGAAGTGCTCAAGAACACCCCCTCGCACCGCGCCCTGGCGATTTTCCGCGGCCGTAACGAAGGCGTGCTCAGCGTCAGCCTCAAGGTTGGCGACGAAGCGCCGGGCACCATGCATCCGGGCGAAGTGATGATTGGTGAGCGCTTCGGCATTGCCAACCAAGGCCGCGCCGCTGACAAGTGGCTGGGCGAAGTAGTGCGCTGGACCTGGAAGGTGAAGCTCTACACGCACCTGGAAACCGACCTGCTCGGCGAGTTGCGCGAAGCCGCCGAAGACGAGGCGATCAGTGTGTTCGCCCGCAACCTGCACGATTTGCTGCTCGCCGCGCCGGCCGGCCCCCGCGCCACCCTGGCGCTCGACCCCGGCCTGCGCACCGGTTGCAAGGTCGCCGTGGTGGATGCCACCGGCAAGGTGCTGGACACCGCCACCGTCTACCCGCACGCACCCCGTAACGACTGGGACGGCACTTTGGCGATCCTGGCCAAGCTGTGCGCCCAGCACAACGTCGACCTGATCTCGATCGGCAACGGCACCGCCAGCCGGGAAACCGACAAGCTGGCCGGCGAGCTGATCAAGAAACTGTCGAGCCTGAAACTCACCAAGGTGATGGTCAGCGAGGCCGGCGCCTCGGTGTATTCGGCCTCCGAACTGGCCGCTCGCGAATTCCCCGAGCTGGATGTGTCCCTGCGCGGCGCAGTGTCCATCGCCCGCCGCCTGCAGGACCCACTGGCCGAGCTGGTGAAAATCGAGCCGAAAGCCATCGGCGTCGGCCAATATCAGCACGACGTGTCGCAACTCAAACTGGCGCGCTCGCTGGACGCGGTCGTTGAAGACTGCGTGAACGCCGTGGGCGTTGATGTGAACACCGCCTCGGCCGCGTTGCTGGCACGCATTTCCGGCCTCAACGCGACCCTGGCCAACAACATTGTCCAGTACCGCGACGCTAATGGCGCTTTCAAATCCCGCGCCGAGCTGAAAAAGGTGCCGCGTCTGGGCGATAAGACCTTCGAGCTTGCCGCCGGCTTCTTGCGCGTGATGAACGGCGATAACCCGCTGGATGCCTCGGCCGTGCACCCGGAAACCTACCCGCTGGTGACCCGCATAGCCGCCGACACCGGCCGCGATATCCGCACGCTGATCGGCGATTCGAGCTTCCTGAAGAAGCTTGACCCCGCCAAATTCACGGACGAAACCTTCGGCCTGCCGACGGTGACCGACATCCTCAAGGAATTGGACAAGCCCGGCCGCGACCCGCGCCCGGAGTTCAAGACCGCCGAATTCCAGGACGGCGTCGAGACGCTCAAGGACCTGGTGCCGGGCATGGTGCTGGAAGGCGTGGTGACCAACGTCACCAACTTCGGCGCCTTCGTCGACATCGGCGTGCATCAGGACGGCCTGGTGCACATCAGCGCGCTGTCGGAGAAGTTCGTCAAAGACCCCTATGAGGTGGTCAAGGCCGGTGACATCGTCAAGGTCAAGGTCATGGAAGTGGACATCCCGCGCGCCCGCGTCGGCCTGTCCATGCGCATGTCCGACACGCCTGGCGAGAAGGCGGAAGGCGCACGCAGTGGCGGCGGCAAGCCACGCGGCAACTCGCCGCGCAGCGAGCGTCACTCCAGCCAGGACAAACCCGCACCGGCCAACCCCGGCATGGCCGCGCTGTTCGCCAATGCCAAGAGCCTGAGGAAGTAATCGTGAACGTGCAAGAAGAAGCCATCGGTAAAAGCAGCGCCTTCGGGCGCCTGCTCGGCCTGGAAATCATCAAAGCGGAAAAGGGCGAGGCGCTGCTGCGCCTGAGCATGCATGACGGCCTGCGCAACCTGCATGGCAAGCTGCACGGCGGCGCACTGTTTTCGCTGATCGACACGGCCATGGGCCAGGCCAGCCACAGTCTGTTCGACGGCGCCCCAGGCAGCGTGACGCTGGAGTGCAAGATCAACTACATCCGCCCCGTCTCCGACGGCGATATTCTCTGCCGCGCCTGGGTGGTACATGCCGGCCGACGCACGCAGGTGATCGAAGCGGAAGTGCACCAGGGTGAAAAACTGGTGGCCAAGGCGCAATCAACATTTGCCTGTCTATAAAAGCGGCCCCTCGCGTAACGCGGGAAGGCTGTTCTTGATCCTGAACCAGGCAGGCCACCCGGCTCGCCTGTTAGGCTGTAGCCTGCATCCCCCTTGTAGTCCGTGTTGTCCAACCCCATATTGGGGCGACTCACGCGCGTAGGAATTCTGAACTTGAGCGATCTTCTCACCCGCCGCCTGGCCTTGCTCGGCGAGCCCGTCCACCTTCCACTGCTCACCCAGACCTTGCACGGCATTGAGCGTGAAGGCCTGCGCGTCGATACCCGCGGGCACCTGGCACAGACCCCGCACCCTGCGGCCCTGGGTTCTGCACTGACCCACGCGCAGATCACCACGGATTATTCCGAAGCCCTGCTGGAGTTCATCACCGGCACCGCCAATGACCCGGCAGACACGCTGCAGGAACTGGAAACGATCCATCGCTTCACCAGCAGCCAGCTCGGCGATGAGCTGCTGTGGAGCCCGTCGATGCCCGGTCCGTTGCCGGACGAAGCGGACATTCCCATCGCGCGTTACGGCAGTTCCCATGTCGGCCAACTCAAGTACGTGTACCGCAAGGGCCTGGCTGTGCGGTACGGCAAGACCATGCAGTGCATCGCCGGCATTCATTACAATTTCTCCCTGCCGGAAGCCCTGTGGCCCCTGCTCAAGGCTGTCGAGGGCGACAGCCGCAGCGACCAGGATTATCAGTCGGCGCGTTATATCGGCCTGATTCGTAATTTCCGCCGCTACAGCTGGTTGCTGATGTACCTGTTCGGAGCGTCTCCTGCGCTGGATGCCAGCTTCCTGCGCGGCCGTTCGCACCAGTTGCAGCAACTGGATGCCGACACCCTGTACCTGCCGTGGGCCACCAGCCTGCGCATGAGCGACCTGGGCTACCAGAGCAATGCCCAGGCCAGTCTGACGCCCTGCTACAACGACCTGTCCAGCTACACCGAAAGCCTGCGCACGGCGGTGTCCACGCCGTACCCGGCCTACGAGGCCATTGGCACTAAACAGAACGGCGAATGGCTGCAGCTGAATACCAATGTGCTGCAGATCGAAAACGAGTATTACTCGAACATTCGTCCTAAGCGCGTCGCGCGCAGCGGCGAGCGCCCACTGCAAGCCTTGTTGGCCCGTGGCATTCAGTACGTCGAGGTGCGCTGCCTGGACATCAATCCCTTCCTGGCGCTGGGGATCGATCTCACTGAGGCCCGTTTCCTGGATACCTTCCTGCTCTACTGCGCATTGCAGGACAGCCCGCTGCTGGCCGATGGCGAATGCCAGCGCTGCACAAGCAACTTCCTGAAAACCGTCAAAGAAGGCCGCCGTCCGCAGCTGCACCTGCAGCGCGGCGAGGAACAGGTGCCGCTGACCCGCTGGGCTGCCGAACTGCTCGATGCTTTGGAGCCTGTCGCCAGGCTGCTTGACCAGGCCCATGGCGAGCCGGTCCACCAGGCTGCCTTGCAGGCCCAACGCGCCAAGGTCGATAACGTTGAACTCACGCCCTCCGCTCAGGTACTTGCCAGCTTGCGCGAACGCGGTGAATCGTACACGGCGTTCGCTCTGCGCCAGAGCCGTGAGCATGCCCGCTATTTTCGCGCGCACCCGCTGGAGGCCAGCGAACAGCAGCAATTCGAAGCGCTGGCCCGCCGTTCGCTGGACGAACAGGCGCAGCTTGAGCGTGAGAACGACAACGATTTTGACGCCTACGTCGCCGCCTACCAGGCGAGCCTGCTGAACCTGGCGGTCTGACAGCCGCAGGACTGCCGGGGGATCGTGCAACGCGATTTACCCGGCGAGTCCTGAGTCACCCCCTCGGCCGCTGGCTTGCACCCGAAACACTGCAAAACTTCCTCGCGGTCTCACCTGCTCAGGTCCCTCGCGGCCGTGCGCGAAACGGGAACAGACCCTAGTCTTATTCAGTATCTGTACACGATCCGTATCGGCAGAGGACTGCATCAATGGCGACCACCACCCTGGGTGTGAAGCTCGACGAAACCACCCGAGAGCGCCTGAAAAACGCTGCCCAGCAACTCGACCGCACCCCGCACTGGCTGATCAAGCAGGCGATCTATAGCTATCTGGAACATCTGGAAAGCGGCACTCGGCCGAACGAATTAGCGGGGCATGCAAGCAGCCCGACTCAAGAGGCTGCCGACGATGAACTGCTGGACGAACCCGTCCATCAGCCGTTCATCGAATTTGCCCAAAGCATTCTGCCGCAGTCGGTGCTACGCGCGGCGATCACTGCTGCCTACCGGCGTCCCGAGCCGGAAGTGGTGCCGATGCTGCTGGAGCAAGCCCGCCTGCCGGCGGAAACTGCCGCCGCGGCCAACAAGCTGGCCTACCGCCTGACCGAAAACCTGCGCAACCAGAAAACCACCATCGGCCGAGCCGGGCTGGTGCAGGGGCTGTTGCAGGAGTTTTCGCTGTCATCCCAGGAAGGCGTGGCACTGATGTGCCTGGCCGAAGCCTTGCTGCGCATTCCTGACCGGGGCACCCGTGATGCACTGATCCGCGACAAGATCAGCACCGGCAATTGGCAGCAGCACCTGGGTCAGAGCCCGTCGATGTTCGTCAATGCTGCCTCGTGGGGATTGCTGTTTACGGGCCGGCTGGTGGCCACCCATACGGAAACCGGGCTATCCAGCTCCCTCAACCGACTGATCGGCAAGGGCGGCGAACCGCTGATTCGCAAAGGCGTGGACATGGCTATGCGCATGATGGGCGAGCAGTTCGTCACCGGCGAAACCATCGGCGAGGCGCTGGCCAATGCCGCCAAATTGGAAGCCAAGGGCTTTCGCTATTCCTATGACATGCTCGGCGAGGCGGCGCTGACCGAGGAGGACGCGCAGCGCTATTTGATCTCCTACGAGCAAGCCATCCATGCCATCGGCAAGGCGTCCCACGGACGCGGCATCTACGAAGGGCCCGGCATCTCCATCAAGCTCTCCGCGCTGCACCCACGCTACAGCCGCGCGCAGTACGAGCGCATGCTCGACGAGCTGTACCCACGCCTGCTGAGCCTGACCCAACTGGCCCGCCAGTACGATGTGGGCATCAACATCGACGCCGAGGAAGCCGACCGCCTAGAAATTTCCCTCGACCTGCTCGAACGCCTGTGCCACGAACCCTCGCTCAAGGGCTGGAACGGCATCGGCTTCGTCATCCAGGCCTACCAGAAGCGCTGCCCCTACGTGGTCGACTACCTGATCGACCTGGCCCGACGCAGTGGCCACCGGTTGATGATCCGCCTGGTCAAGGGCGCCTATTGGGACAGCGAAATCAAACGCGCCCAGCTCGACGGTCTGGAAGGTTACCCGGTGTTTACCCGCAAGCTGTACACCGACCTGTCCTACATCGCTTGCGCACGCAAACTACTGGCGGTGCCGGATGCGATCTTCCCGCAGTTCGCCACCCACAACGCGCAAACCCTGGCCACCATCTACCAACTGGCCGGGCAGAATTACTACCCCGGCCAATACGAGTTCCAGTGCCTGCACGGCATGGGCGAGCCGCTTTATGAGCAGGTGGTCGGTAAAACCGCCGACGACAAGCTGAATCGCCCGTGCCGCATCTACGCACCGGTCGGCACCCACGAAACGCTACTCGCCTACCTGGTGCGTCGCTTGCTGGAGAACGGCGCCAACACCTCGTTCGTCAACCGCATCGCCGACCACTCCATCTCGATCCAGGAACTGGTGGAAGACCCGGTCGCCAGCGCCGAGACCATCGCCCACGCCGAAGGCGCTCTAGGCCTGCCCCATCCCCGTATCCCCTTGCCACACGAGCTCTACGGCAAGACGCGCGTCAATTCGCAGGGTATCGACCTGAGTAATGAACATCGCCTTGGCTCGCTGTCCAGCGCCCTGCTGGCCGGCAGCCATGTCAGCTGGCAGGCACGCCCGCTGCTGGGCTGCCCGGTCGAAGAAAGCATCAGCGAAGCGGTTATCAACCCGGCAGAGCACCACGACCAGGTCGGCCAGGTGCAGAACGCCACGCTGCGCGATGTGGGCAATGCCCTGCAAGCCTCATTGCAGGCCGCGCCGCTCTGGCAGGCAACGCCACCGACCGAGCGGGCTGCCGTGCTGGAGCAGGCCGCCAACCTGCTCGAAGATAACATCCAGACCCTGATGGGCCTGCTGGTCCGTGAGGCCGGCAAGACGTTTGCCAACGCCATCGGCGAAGTGCGCGAAGCCGCCGACTTCCTGCGCTACTACGCCGCCCAGGTGCGCGCCGACTTCAGCAACGACACCCACCGCCCACTGGGTCCGGTGGTGTGCATCAGCCCATGGAACTTTCCCCTGGCGATCTTCACCGGCCAGATTGCCGCTGCCCTGGCCGCCGGCAACACCGTATTGGCCAAACCGGCTGAACAGACCCCGTTGATCGCTGCCCAGGCGGTGCACATTCTGCACGAGGCCGGCGTACCGGCAGGCGTGCTGCAACTGCTGCCAGGCAGCGGCGAGGAGATCGGCGATGCGCTGGTGCGCGACGAGCGCGTCAAGGGCGTGATTTTCACCGGCTCTACCGACGTCGCTCGGATGATTGCCGGCAACCTGGCCGGCCGCCTCGATGCTCAGGGCCGACCCGTGCCGCTGATCGCCGAAACCGGCGGGCAGAACGCAATGATCGTCGACTCCTCGGCCCTGGTCGAACAGGTGGTCAACGACGTGGTAATTTCCGCCTTCGACAGTGCCGGACAGCGCTGCTCGGCGCTGCGCGTACTCTGCGTACAGGAAGATGTCGCCGAACGCGTGCTGACCATGTTGCGTGGCGCGATGGCCGAATACCGTCTGGGTAATCCAGATAACCTCAGTGTGGACATCGGCCCGGTGATCGATGCCGAGGCCAGGAGCAATCTTGAACAACACATCCAGGCCATGCGTGACAAAGGCCACAGCGTCTATCAGGTCGCGCGCCAGCCCGGTGAAAGCCTGCAACGCGGCACCTTCTTGCTACCGACCCTGATCGAGCTGGACAGCCTCGCCGAGCTCAAGCGAGAAGTGTTCGGCCCGGTATTGCATGTCCTGCGCTACCGTCGTGAGGAGCTGGATAAACTCATCGAGCACATCAACGCCACCGGCTATGGCCTGACCTTTGGTGTGCACACGCGCATCGACGAGACCATCGCCCAGGTGGTCGATCAGGCCCAGGCCGGCAACCTGTACGTCAACCGCAACATGATCGGCGCTGTGGTCGGTGTGCAGCCGTTCGGTGGCGAAGGGCTGTCCGGCACCGGGCCAAAGGCAGGCGGACCGCTGTATCTGCACCGCCTGCTGTCGAGCCGGCCTGACGATGCCGTGAATCGCACCCTGCAGCGTCTGGATGCGCACACCCCGGCCGATACCGAACTTCGCGACCTGTGGCAGGCCGAACAGGGCCAACCTCTGACGCAACTGCAGGCCTGGGCACGGCAGAATGATCACGCCGAGCTGGCCGAGCTGACCGAACGCTTTGCCAGCGCTTCGCAAAGCGGACTGAGCCGTGTGCTGTCCGGTCCGACCGGCGAACGCAACAGCTACCTGCTGCTGCCGCGTGAACGGGTGTTGTGCCTGACCGACAGCGACACCGACCGCCTCATCCAACTGGCTGCCGTACTGGCGGTCGGCGGACGCGCGCTCTGGCCGGACAGCGAAGCCAGCCGGCAGCTGCGCACCCGCCTGCCCCAGCCAGTGCAGGCACGCATTGAGCTGGTGACTGACTGGACGGCACAAGGCGTGGAATTCGATGCCGTGCTGCACCACGGAGATTCCGATCACTTGCGCAAGGTCTGTCAGCAGATCGCGACCCGAACAGGACCGCTGATTGGCGTGGTGGGCTTGCATCCGGGAGAAACTGAAGTCCCCCTGGAGCGCCTGTTGATCGAACGCTCGCTAAGCGTCAACACCGCAGCGGCGGGAGGAAACGCCAGCCTGATGACCATCGGATGAGAGTTTGAAATAACCCCGACACCACGTAATTGGGCGGCCTCGCCCGTTGCACGGTGTCGGGAGAAAAATTCCGGGATACACGGTCAGCCCGCCGTGCATGGCACCTGCGCGGCGGGGTGCTCGTGACGCTGTGCATCCAGCCCATCCGCCTGGTGCAAGCGGCGCCGCTTACAGCAACGGCAGCATCGCTTCCCTGTCGACCTACGCCCGGCGCACCGTGGCCAGTAGCCCGGCGGCCGCGATAAACAAGGCACCGAAGCTGCGATTGAGGATGCGCTGCTGGCGCGGCGAGCGCAGCAGGCGCAGCACCTTGGCAGCCAGCCCGGTGTAACCGGCCATCACCACCAGGTCGACGGTGATCATGGTTGCGGCCATGGCCAGGTACTGCACCAGCTGTGGCTGGCGGGGGTCGAGAAACTGCGGCAGCACGGCCAGGATGAAAACAATCGCTTTGGGGTTGCTGGCATTCACCAGAAAGCCACGCAGTACCAAGCTCAACGGCCGCCCCAACGGACGCGCCGTCGTGCCGCTGGCATAGTCGCTGGGTGGAGCTTGCCACTGCTTCCAGCCCAGGTACACCAAGTAGGCCACACCAAACCACTTGATCAGGCCGAACGCCAACTCCGAGGTCGCCAATACTGCGCCCAGCCCGGCGGCCACAATGCCGATCTGCGCCGCCAATGCCAGCTGCAATCCCATGGCATTCCAGTAACCGCGCCAAAACCCATAGTGCAGACCGCTGGACATCGAGGCGATGGCCCCGGCCCCGGGCGACAGGCTGATCACCCAGCAGGCGATAAAGAAAGCGAACCAGGTGTCCAGGCTCATGAACGGCTCCGGTAGAGAATGAAGGCTCGAAGTTTACGCCTGCATAACGCAGCGCGGCCAAGATTTCGACCCGCCAATCCGGTGATCCGAATCATCAGGTGACGCCTTGGCCGCGAGGAGCTGGATAGGTGTGGGGCAGCGCCCCGCACCACTCAGTCCGGCAGGTTTTTACCCAGTTTGAGCGGGTCCTTGAGCGTGCGCCTCATCGCCTTGCGCATGCGGATATTCAACGCCTCGACGCCCAGTGAGAAGGCCATGGCGAAGTACACATAACCCTTGGGCACATGCACATCGAAGGATTCAGCGATCAACAAGGTGCCGACCACGATCAGGAACGACAGGGCGAGAATCTTCAGCGAGGGATGCTTCTCGATAAAGTCACTGATGGTGCCTGCGGCAAGCATCATCACCAGCACGGCGATAACGATGGCTGCGACCATTACCGGCACATGTTCCACCATGCCCACGGCGGTGATTACCGAGTCTAGGGAGAAGATGATGTCGATCACTGCAATCTGCAGGATTACGCTCATGAAACCGGCCTTGGCCGCGCCACCGGGCGTTGCGTCGTCCTCAACCTCACCCTCGACGCTGTGCCAGATTTCCAGGGTGCTCTTGAACAACAGGAACAGCCCGCCGAAGAACAGGATCAGGTCGCGCCCGGAGACGCCCATCTCGAACACGGTGAACAGATCGGAAGTCAGGCGCATGACCCAGGCGATCGACAGCAGCAGCAGGATGCGCGTGCCCATGGCCAGGGCCAGGCCGAAGAAACGCCCCTTGGCCTGCTGCTCTTTGGGCAGGCGGGCGACCAATATCGAAATGAAGATGATGTTGTCGATGCCGAGAACGATTTCCAGGGCAGTCAGGGTTAAAAAGGCGACCCAGATTTCCGGGTTGGTAAGCCATTCCATACGATCAAATCTCGTTCTTGCTGAGTGGGGGAAGTTCGGTACCGCGCCAGCGACGCATCACTTTCTGGAAAAAAAGTGTGTTGGGGATCTGCACCAGGGCGCCGTCACTCTCTTCGGAAAGGTCTTCCAGAGTGGTATAGAGCATGTTGATCGACACAACACGGCCTTTGACCCCCGGCTTGTCGGCGGCGTCCAGCAGCTCCAGGCGATCGCCCAGGCGGAAAGGGCCAACCGTGAAGATCAGCAGCGCACAAAACAGGTTGGAGAGCACGCTCCAGGCGGCGAAGAACGCGACCGCAGCCACCGCCGCGAAGCCGGTAATTGCGGTCCACAGCACGGTGGCGGAAACGCCCAGACGCTCCAGTACCATGAGAATGGCGCTGCCCATGATCAGCCAGGTGAGCACGCCACGCAACGGAATCAGCACTTCCATGGGCAGGCGATAGCGCTCGCCAATGCGCCAGATGAAACGGCGCAACATGCGTTGCACCAGCCAGGCCAGAAACAGAATCAGCAAAATTTGCAGGCCAGGGACCAGAATGCCAAACCATTCCTGTGCCCACAGCGGCAACCACTCTTTCATTCGACGTTCTCCAATTCTTGCTGCAACTTCTCAAGCAGTTCGAGCTTTTCCAGCCAGTGTTCTTCCAATTGCGCTTCGCGCCCCTTGAGCGTTGTCTGCTCGGCAAGCAGTTGCTTGAGCTCATCCTTGCGCGAGCCGTCGTACAGACCACCATCACCCAGGCGGGTTTCCAGCGCAGCGAGCTTTTCCTGCACCTCACCCAGCTGCTTCTCGAGCTTCTCGACTTCGCGCTTGTGCGGGGCCAGTTGCTGGCGCAGCGCGGCAGCGGCCTGGCGCTGGGCGCGCTTGTCGGTCTTGTCGCCGGTTGAAGGCGCCGCAGCGGGCGCCTGCCGCAGGCGGTACTCGATCAGCCAGCGCGCATAGTCGTCCAGGTCGCCATCGAAGGCCTGCACGCGGCCATCGGCAACCAGCAGAAATTCATCGGTGGTGCTCTTGAGCAGGTGTCGGTCGTGGGACACCACCAGCACGGCGCCCTCGAATTCCTGCAAGGCCAGGGTCAGCGCCAGGCGCATGTCCAGGTCAAGGTGGTTGGTCGGTTCGTCGAGCAGCAGCAGGTTCGGCTTGCCCCAGGCAATCAAGGCCAAAGCCAGACGCGCCTTTTCGCCACCGGAGAAATTCAGCACGGGCTCATCGCAGCGGTTACCGCGAAAATCGAAGCCACCGAGGAAATCACGCAACACCTGCTCGCGCTCGCCCTCAGCGATGCGTTGCAGGTGCAGCAACGGGCTGGCCTTGGGATCGAGGGCACCCAGCTGGTGCTGAGCGAAATACCCTATGGCCAGATTCTCCCCGCGCTGCAGACGACCGCCCAAGGCCTGAAGCTCGTCGGCCAGCGTCTTGACCAGCGTCGACTTGCCGGCGCCGTTGGGGCCCAGCAGGCCGATCCGGCTGCCAGGGACCAGCTGCAGCTTGACCTTGTCGAGTACCGTCTTGTCACCGTAGCCGAGGCGGCCTTCGGCCAGATCCAGCAACGGGCTGGACACTTTATTGGCTTCGCGAAAACGAAAGCTGAACGGCGAATCGATATGCGCCGCCGCCAGCACTTCGAGTTTTTCCAGTGCCTTGATGCGGCTTTGCGCCTGGCGGGCCTTGCTGGCCTTGGCCTTGAAGCGGCGGATGAAGTCTTCCATGTGCGCGCGCTGCGCCTGCTGCTTTTCATACGCCTGTTGTTGCTGGGCCAGGCGTTCGGCGCGGGCGCGCTCGAAGGCCGAGTAGCCGCCGCGATACAGCGTCAGCGTCTGCTGGTCGAGGTGGGCGATGTGATCGACCACCGCATCGAGAAAGTCGCGGTCGTGGGAAATGAGCAACAGCGTGCCGGGGTAGCTTTTCAGCCAGCCTTCCAACCAAAGGATCGCATCGAGATCCAGGTGGTTGGTCGGTTCATCCAGCAGCAGCAGGTCGGACGGGCACATCAGGGCCTGGGCCAGGTTCAGGCGCATCCGCCAACCCCCTGAGAAGTCACCCACTGCGCGGCCCATCTGTTCGTTGGCAAAGCCCAACCCGGCCAGCAGCTTGCGCGCGCGGGCATCGGCACTGTAGCCATCGGCGTTGTCCAGCTCGGTGTGCAAACGCCCCAGCGCACTGCCGTCGTGGGCCGCCTCGGCGCGGGCCAGTTCGGCCTGGATACGGCGCAGGTTGGCATCGCCGTCGAGTACGTACTCCACCGCCGGCCGCTCCAGGGTATCGACTTCCTGGCGCATGTGGGCGATGCGCCAGTCGGCGGGTAACTGGCATTCGCCGGCGTCCGGGCTGAGCTCGCCGCGCAACAGCGCGAACAGGCTGGATTTGCCCGCGCCGTTGGCACCGATCAGCCCGGCTTTCTGCCCGGGATGCAGGGTCAGCTCAGCCCCTTCGAGCAGGCGCTGCGGGCCACGTTGCAAGGTGAGGTTCTGGAGTCGGATCATCGGCGGGCGTCACACTCTATCGACATCGTTGGGGCAAGCGGCGATATAGTCCGTGCGGGATCTGGGCCGGGCTGTGAAGACACGCCTGCCTGTTGCCGATCACCGGCTTCTCGGCTGCATCGCACGCGCTTGTCGGTGGCTTGTATGCGGCCGCGCAGTCTATCAGTTTCATTAAAAAGCAGCGCAAGGAGCTTGAGTTGACTGACCTGTGGGATTTCGCGCTACGCCTTTACGCGCAGCCTGGCGTAGAGCCCGCATGTCTGCGCTTGCAGGCCGGCGGTGCGGATGTCTGCCTGCTGCTTTGCGCCGCCTGGCTGGACCGGCGCGGAGTAGCCTGCGATGCGGCACGCGTGCAGCAGCTACGCAAGCAAGCGGAGCCCTGGCAGCGTACGGTGACCACTCAGTTGCGCCAACTGCGCCAAGAATGGAAATCTGCCGCCCAGGGCGATGCACAACTGACCGAGTTGCGTGAGCAGCTCAAGCGCCTGGAATTGCAAGCCGAGCAGGTGGTGTTGCAGCGTCTGGGAGCGATCGCGAGGGCCTGGCCGTCAATAGCAGGCGAGACGGATATGGTTTGGCTACGCGCCATTGCGGGCGAGACGGCCGATCCAGCGGCGTTGGCGAGCTTGCATCAGGCCGCAGCGTCCCTAGCGCGCGCACCCCATGACCGACTCCCTTAGGAGTCAGCCCGATGGCGGCGTTATGCGTCGGAAACAGGTGCTGCCGAAGCCGTTGCTGCCTTGCGCGCAACCGGCTTGCGAGACGCGGTGGGCTTGGCGGCGGGCTTGCGCGCAGTGGCGGGTTTGGCGGGTTTGGCGGGAGTGGTACTTTTCGCGATTGCAGGCGTGGCGGCAGCGGCGATGCTCTTTGCCTTGCTGGTCGCACCGGCCGGTTTGCGCGCCGCCGCGGTACGCGAGCGCGGCGCAGCAGCGGTGGTCTGGCGCGTCGCGGCAGCTTCGCGCTTGGCCAGCGCCTGGGTGGCAGCTTCTTTCACCTTGCCAATGCCCTGGGCGAGCTTGAGGCTTTCCTCGGCATCGGCTTGCAGTAGCGCAATATAGGCACGGGTTTCGTTTTGCCGCTGCTGGAGGGAATCGAACAGCTCCTCCAGTTCCTCGATACGTTTATGCGTCCTGGCCTGTGCCTTGGCCTTGCCGTTGGCAGCAGCGTCTTCCAGTTTCAGTCGCGCGTCGTGCAGTTTTTCCTGCGCCTTGCCACGTTGCTTTTCCAACTTGGCAAGCAATTTTTCAGCATCAATCTGCGCCTGGGCACAGGCTGCTTCCAAATGTTCGAGCAAGCTGCTCGAGAGTTGTTGCAACAGGTGCAGCGGGGTGTGGACAGTATTCTTTTTGCGGGCGGCCATGCTGCGCTCCTGCTTAGGCGTTGGCTTATGTTAGGCGAACCATTTTCACGGTGAAATTGCTGCAGGTGAGGTCGCGGGTATGACGAGCACGCCCGCAACCTGATAAAAGCCGACCTGTCAGCTGCTAAGCTGCTCAGCCGCTTGGCGATGGGCGTTGTGCAACACCTCGATCATGCAGTCTTCCAGTTCGAACCGCTCGTGCAGCAACTGCCCAAGATGCTGTAGCTCATGAGCCAACGCAGGGTCTTCGGCGCAGCGACCTTTCGGGCAGCGGTCATTGAAGGCCACCGCCTGTTCCGTGATGGCTTCAATGCGGGGATAAATCTGCTTGGCCAGGTCCAGGCCACGTTGGTCGTTGAAATCACTGGCCTGACGCAGCAATTGCTCGTAGACCTCAAAATGTCCGGTGGATACGTAGTCGAGCAGGTGTTGGCAAAAGGTTTGTAGATCCTTGGGGCGACGCTGCGCATCGTCTTCTTGCGCATGCAGGCTATCAAATACCTTGATCAGCTCATGGCGAGCTTGCAGCCAGCGATCAATCAGTTGGTGAACTCCACCCCAGCGCTCCTGGGCGTTTCGGCAGCTTTCTAACATGATGACCTCGCTTCCTTTGGTCTGTGACTTCGCGCCGCGCTCACACGACGAAATGATTCGCCGCGCCAAGCGCATTACTTAAGAGGCAGACAACGGATAAAGCACTTCCGCCGACGTCTTGAAGCCAATGTAGGCTTTCGTCGCGCGGCGTTTCAACCGGCAGGCGGAGAAATCTTCATACATGCGTTTGAGAGCAAGGGCTCGAAAAACCCTGCCCTTTGACGATAAAGACAGGATTTGGGAGGCGTGCGGGCCAGTCAGGTGCGGCGAAGAAGTTGGTACAGGGCGAACAGCAGCATGCCGATGAAGGCCAGCAGGCTCCACTCCGGAATGCTCATGCCGAACAGGGTCCAACTGATCTTGGCGCAGTCGGCTGTGCCGTGCAGGAGTAGACGCAAGGTTTCCTGGAACGGTAGGGCTTCGAGCATGTAATCCAGGCTGGGCAAGCACGCCGGCAGCTCATCGGCCGGTATACCCTGCAGCCAGATCTGCCGCCCGGCAATGGCGGCACCGCCGGCGGCGCTCAGCAATGCCAGTGCAGCGTAGATACGTCGCCCCAGTCGAGCCGGACCATGCACGGCGGCCAGCAGGCAGACCAGACCGAAGGCGATGACGGCAATACGCTGCACAACGCACAGCGGACAGGGCTCGAGCCCGACCACATGCTCCAGATACAGCGCGCCGCCCATGATCAACAGGCTGGCGACGAAGGCGAGAAGGAACATTAAACGCGGACTGGCCTGGGACATGGAGGCACCGGAAAACTGGAAAGGCGCTACGGTAGTAGAAAGCGCCAAGGTGTTTCAAGGCGTATTGCCACTTCATGCTGCTAAATGCCGCGCAACGAGCACCGGGCCCACCGCGCGGAAGGCTCAGCGCGGCGCGGGCAAGGGCGTGCGCGAATTAAACAAGCCCAGTCCTTCTTGAAACAGCTGATTGCTGCGCTCGGTCTCGCCCAGGCGGTTCAGCAGGCGGGCCAGTTCGGCGCAGGTTTGCGGATCACGGGAAAAACCCAGGCTGGCCTCGTAGTAATCCCGCGCCTTGCCCCACAATTGATGATGCAAGCTCATGCGGGCCAAGGCGCGCAACAGGACGGGGTCCTCGGCATGCTCGCTCAACCAGGCTTCGGCGCTCTGCAATTGGCGACCCGTATCGCTGCCACGTAGCTGCCCATACAGCTCCACCAGGCGCGGCTCGTAGTGTTTCTTCAACGCAGCGCGCAGCGTTTCCTCAGCCTGAGCCTCTGCGCCCGCCTGGCGCAACTGCTCGGTATAAATCAGCAACAACTCGGGATCGTTACGGTGCGCCTGGCCCATCTGCTGCCAAGTGTTATGCAGCGGTTGCAGCGTGTCGCCCTGTTCATGCCCATGCAGGCTTGCGTCAAGCAGGGCCGCGCGCCAGGCCTGACGCTCGATATCGCGCAGCTCGCTGTCCGCCAGCACCTTCTGCTTGCGCAGCTCGGGCAACAGGCCGACCACGGCCGCGCTATCGCCGCGCTGACGTTGCAGATCAAGCAAGCGGCGCAAGACTTCCGGGTGATGGGGGTGACGCTCAAGCATGGCGCTCAAGGTGTCATGGGCACCCTGCAAGTTGCCACGCGCCTGCTGCAGCTCCGCGTGGGTCAGAGCCACCGCCAGTTCGGCGCGCGGCTGACGGGTCAGGGCACGTTCGAGCAGGTTGTCGCTGCTTTCATAGTCCCCCAGCTGGTTGGCCGCACGGGCCGCGCCCAAGTAATACATCAACGGCTGCGGGTCCTGCTCGGCAGCCAGGCGCAAATGCTTGAGCGCCGGGCTCCAGCGACCCTCGGCGAGCTCCAGCAACCCTTGCTCGCTGGCCTTGCGGCCGCGCCGACTGCGGTGCCGACGCGACCAGGGATTGGCCAGCGCACTGGAAACACCCAGCACGCGTAACAGCACCCGAAGCAGATAAAACGCCAACCAGAGCACCAGCAACGCGGCCAGAAAGACCCACAGGCTGGACTCGTAGCGAAAGCCTTCATAGGCGATCAGCACATAGCCGCTGCCCCGGGCGATGCCCAACCCGACCACGCTGGCCGCCACCACCAGCAACGCAATCAGCAGTACGCCACGGATCATGGCGCAGCCTCCTGCTCCGCCTCGCCATTACGCGGGGTCTGACGTTGCTGCACATAGGCCTGCAGACTGAGCAGTGCCGGCCGCAACTCTGGCGTTTCTACTTCTACCGCCTGTTCGGCCAAGGCCGCGATCCGCTGGCGCAGACTCTGCACCGCCGGGTGGTCGACATCGAAATAGTTTTTCAGTACATCATCTGCCTGCCCCAGCGCGCTGCTATAGACCGGTGCTCGAGCATTCAGCGCGCCCCACTGCGCCTGTTCCAGGGCCAGCGCCAGTGCCAGGCGCACCTGAGACAAGCTTTGGCCGGCGAGCAACGGGCGAATGTTCTGGTCGGCATTCACATCGATGCGCACGAATTTTGAAAGAGTGTGCCACCAGCGTTGCCAGGCAGGCTGCGTCGTTTCTGCGGCTGCGATCGGCGCGTCATCAGGCCGAAACTCGGGAGCCAGACGCGTCAAACGTTCGGCCTGCTCGCGCAAAGCTGCCAGTTGCAGGAACAGGCCGTTGCGGTCCGGTTGCGGCAATGCACGCAACGCCTCCAGCGCCTTGATCAGCTCACCACGCGCCGCGAAGGCGAGCGGATCGTCCTGGGCGCGCAGGATATCGTCGGCTCCCTGCACCAGCGCCGTGGCGCTGGCCACATCCTGCAGTGCCGAAAGGCGCAGCATGGCCAGGCGCAGCAGGTGTTCGGCTTCGGCCAGGCGCCAATCTTCGCGGCTGGCACCCAGCAGCTGGTTCAGGCTACTGGCCAGCTGCTGCTGATCGCCCTGCACACTCATCAGCAGCTGACGCTGCTCATCCAGTTGCGCAACGCTGGGCAATTCGCCCAGCCGCGCCTGCAAGCGCTGCTCGGCTTGGGTGAGGCGTTGTTCGCTGGTTTCCTGACTGCGCTGCCACTGTGCTTGCAGTTGTTGCCAATCGGCCTGCTGGCGGTCTTGCTGCTGGTTTTGCTGATGCAGCTGCCAGGCACTCCAGCCGCCTGCACCGGCGGCCAACAGGGCGATCAGCAGGGCCAGACCGGCCAGGCCTGTGCCTGTGCGGCGATCGCTTGGCGTTGGCGAGGGCGCGACAGTAGCGTCGGGAGCCGGCAGGGAAGGGCTTTGCGCGTCAGTTTCGCTCACGTATCCATCCTTTGCTTCAAGGGGCGGGCTGCTGCAGCGCCGCCAGCAAGGCCGGGGCGCTGGCGCCACGGCAATCCACAACAGTCCGGGCACCGGCCTCACGGGCGATGTCGGCCACCCGCGGGCTGGGCACGAACAAGGGTAGACGAGCCAGTTCCGGCCAGTCATCACTGGCCAGTTGCAGCAGGTGCTCGAAGCCTTGCCCGCTGCTGACCACCAAGCCGTTGAGTGCTTCGTCCAGCACCCGCTGGCGTAACGTGCCGGGCGGGTATACAGGGAGTTGCCGGCGGTACAGTGGCAAAAAATCCACCTCGACGCCTTGGTTGCGCAACCGCTCGGCAAAGAAATCTCGGCCACCGTCGCCGCGCAGAATCAACACCTTGGGCTTGGGGACGGCAAGGGCCGAGGCCAGTTGCGGGAGTGCCAGCAGAGCCTCGCTGTCATCACCCATTTCCGGCCAGGCGACCGGCAGGCCGTAGTCGGCAAGAATGCCGCCGGTAGCAGCGCCGACGCTGAACCAGTGCTGGTTGATCGGCGGCTGTGGCCAATACTGATCAATACGCTCCAACCCCAGGCGCGCTGCAGGCTTGCTGACCGCCACCACCGCACAATAGCGGTCCAGATTGAGCAACAGACTGCGCTGTTCGGGCGTTTCTTGCAGCGGCTCGATTTCCAGCAGCGGCAGGCTGCTGCTGAAAATCCCCTGCACCGCGAGCGTCGCGGCGAGGGCTGCGCATTCCTCGGCGGGCCGGGTCAGCAGCAAACGCCATTCATTCACGGATGGCCGGCCTCGCCATAGACCGCCTGGAGAATCCCTGCGGCGCCCTGCTCCAGCAGCGCTTCGGCGACCCGTATTCCGAGAGTTTCTGCTTCGCTGACGTCGGCACGGCCTTCGGCGCGCAGCAGGCGACCGCCGTCCGGTTGGCCGACCAGGCCGCGCAGCCACAGCTGGTCGCCTTCCAGTTCGGCGTAGCAGGCGATAGGCACCTGGCAGCCACCGTTAAGGTGTTTATTCAATGCCCGCTCGGCAGTGACGCGCCATGCAGTCGGCTGGTCGTGCAGCACGGTCAGCAGCTGGTGGATTTCCGCGTCGTCGGTGCGGCACTCGATACCCACCGCACCCTGGCCGCCGGCCGGCAGGCTGTCGAGAACCTCGATGCGTGCGGCGATACGTGATTCGAAGCCCAGACGGATCAGCCCGGCGGCGGCCAGAATGATCGCGTCGTAATCGCCGGCATCCAACTTGGCCAGGCGAGTATTGACGTTGCCGCGCAGGAAGTGGATGTTCAGATCCGGACGGCGCGCCAGCAATTGCGCCTGGCGGCGCAGGCTGGAGGTGCCGACCACACTGCCGGCCGGCAGCGCATCGAGATCGGCGTAGGTATTGGAAACGAAGGCGTCACGCGGATCTTCGCGCTCGCAGATGCAGTACAGGCCCAGCCCCTCGGGGAAGTCCATGGGCACATCCTTCATCGAATGCACCGCGATGTCGGCCTCGTTCTCCAGCAGGGCGGTTTCCAGTTCCTTGACGAACAGGCCCTTGCCGCCGATTTTGGCCAACGGCGCATCGAGTAATTTGTCGCCACGGCTGACCATGGGCACCAGGCTGACCTTCAGGTTCGGATGGGCCGCTTCCAGGCGCGCCTTGACGTATTCGGCCTGCCACAGGGCCAGGGCACTCTTGCGGGTGGCAATGCGGATTTCGCGAGACATGGGTAATTCCAGAGTTGAACTGGCGGCGATGATAGCAGGCTCGGGCCGTCAGCTGGATTGCCGGGGATCAAGCGGCGCCGCCGTCCTGCGTAACGGATGTTGCGCACCTTGCTTGGCGGGCTGCCCCCGACGGCTCCGCGCCTTATCAATACAGCGTATTGAGGTTAGGCCGCCCGACTCGCTGGCAGCTTGCAGCGGCTGGGTAACAGGCCGTTAGTACGACCTGCTACAGCACCTGCATCAACTTGCGCACCCCGGCCACGTGCCGGCGGCTAACGGTCAGTGCCTCACCATCCAACCCACGTAGATACAGCTGGAAGTGCCCCAGAGGGGTACGCTGCAATCGTTCAATGCGCTCGCGTGCCACCAAGGCATTGCGGTGAATACGCACGAAGCGATCGCCAAACTCCTCTTCCAAAGCCTTCAACGGCTCATCGAGCAACACCTCACCGCCTTCATGGCGCAAGGTCACATATTTGTGATCAGCGATGAAATACACCACCTGTTCCAGTGGGATCAACTCAATGCCTCGGCGGGTGCGTGCGCTGATATGGCTGCGGGGCTCAGCGTTCGGGCCGCCGCTCGGACGTGTCAGAGCGGCCAATTGCACCCGGTTGGGGCGCTGGGCCTTTTGCAACGCATCGGCCAGCGCCTCCAGACGCACTGGCTTGACCACATAACCCACCGCGCTGACCTGAAAGGCATCCACGGCGAATTCGTCATGGGCCGTGCAGAAGATCACGGCCGGGGGTGACTCCCGCTCACACAGCCTGGCCGCTACCTGCAGGCCATCCAGGCCAGGCATGCGGATATCGAGCAGGACTACGTCCGGCTTCAGGCTGTCGATCAGGGTCAAAGCTTCCTCGCCATTGCTGGCGGAAGGTTCCAGGGCCCGGTAGCCGTCCAGTTCACCAATCAGGCGGCTGAGGCGTTCGCGGGCCAGGGGTTCATCATCGACAATCAAGACATTCATTTTGCTCTGGCTTCCTGCGTGAGTCTCAACAAGGATAGCGTAGACAGGTGACATGCCGTCCGTTACGACGTTCCACGCTCAGACTGGCATCGGAGCCAAAAAGTGCCGTTAGTCGAGCGCTTATGTTGCCTAACGCCTGTTGCGTACCCCGTGTCGCGGGCGCTATGCCGTCCTGACAGGGATTGTCGACCCGCAATTCAAACCACCCCTCGTCATAGCGTGCGTCGATCTCCACCAGCCCGCCTTCGACCCGAGGCGCCACCCCATGGATCAAGGCATTTTCCAGCAGCGGCTGCAGCGTCAGATGGGGAATCATTACCTGGGCAGGCACCCCGTCCACATTCCATTCCACCTGCAAGCGGTTCCCGAAGCGGTAGTGCTCAATGGCCAGGTAACGTCGCGCCAATCCAAGCTCGTCCTTCCAGGTCACTAATGCACCGGGCTTGGCCAGGCTGGCGCGAAACAAATCGGCCAGATCAAGTACGGCCTGTTCGGCCTTGAACGGATCGCTGACCACCAGGCTGGCAATGCTGTTCAGGCTGTTGAACAGGAAGTGCGGGCGTATGCGCGCCTGCAGCGATTCGATACGTGCCTGCAGCTCCGCCTGCTGCTGTCGGCGCCATTGGCTTTGCAGGTAAAAGTAGCGTAGCAGCAGTGCCGACATGATCAGGCTGATCAAGGCGTGGCGCAGGTACAGACGCGCTTCCGGGCTGGGTGGCCCGCCCAGCTCGAAATACTCGGTGACCCAGGTACAGCCCAGGGTCAGCACCACCACGATCAGACAGCACAACGGCCCCGCCACGGCCGGGCGCAAACGGGCCAGCCAGGGGCGCAGGCGACACAGCACGGCGGCTGACAGCAGCACGCACCACTGCACGAACAGCGAAGTCAGCGCCAGGCGCACCCAGTCGAAGCCGTGCAGCATCGGCTCAGCCAGTACCAACACCAGCACCAGCAGCTCAGCCAGCAGCACCAGGGAGAGCAGCGCCTCGGGCTCGCAGAGCTCAGGCACGAAGAAATCGTCCAGGGGCGCACGCGGCGCACCGTTCAGCCATTTAATTTGCATGGCTACAGTTTCCGCTCTGCCAGGCACGTCAGCAGCGATCTGGCGCACCGAACACAGGTGCCGTCCTAAGGAAGCGTGATGCGCTCGACAGCGTTGCACGGCAGCGGCGACAGGCCCGACCCTGCTATCATTCGCGCACCTTTTTGTCGGCATGCCGGCCGCCCCGAGCGTCCCGCCTGCCTGTTGCGCACCAGCCGAGAGCATTCCCATGAGTGTCGAGAAAACCAACCAGTCCTGGGGCGGCCGCTTCAGCGAGCCCGTCGACGCCTTCGTCGCCCGTTTCACCGCCTCCGTCGACTTCGACAAGCGCCTCTACCGCCATGACATCATGGGCTCGATCGCCCATGCGACCATGCTCGAGCAGGCGGGCGTACTGAATACCGAGGAGCGCGACGCGATCATCGCCGGGCTCAAGGATATCCAGGCGGAAATCGAAGCCGGCCAATTCGACTGGCGCGTCGACCTGGAAGACGTGCACATGAACATCGAAGCGCGCCTGACCGACCGCATCGGCATCACCGGCAAGAAGCTGCACACCGGACGTAGCCGTAACGACCAGGTAGCTACCGATATCCGCCTGTGGCTGCGTGACGAGATCGACATCATTCTGGGCGAGATCACCCGCCTGCAGCAGGGGCTGCTGGGCCTGGCCGAGGCCGAGGCCGAGACTGTGATGCCCGGTTTCACCCACCTGCAGACCGCCCAGCCGGTCACCTTTGGCCACCACCTACTGGCCTGGTTCGAAATGCTCAGCCGCGACTACGAGCGTCTGGTGGATTGCCGCAAGCGCACCAACCGCATGCCGCTGGGCTCGGCGGCCTTGGCCGGGACCACCTACCCGATCCAGCGCGAAATCACCTGCCACCTGCTGGGTTTCGAAGCCATTTCCGGCAACTCGCTGGACGGCGTGTCGGACCGCGACTTCGCTATCGAATTCTGCGCCGCCGCCTCGCTGGCCATGATGCACCTGTCGCGCTTCTCCGAAGAGCTGGTGCTGTGGACCTCCGCCCAGTTCCGCTTTATCGACCTGCCCGACCGCTTCTGCACCGGCTCCTCGATCATGCCGCAGAAGAAAAACCCCGACGTGCCCGAACTGGTGCGTGGCAAGTCCGGCCGCGTGTTCGGTGCCCTGACCGGCCTGCTGACCCTGATGAAAGGCCAGCCGCTGGCCTACAACAAGGACAACCAGGAAGACAAGGAACCGCTGTTCGACGCCGCCGACACCCTGCGCGACAGCCTGCGCGCTTTTGCCGACATGGTGCCGGCCATCAAGCCCAAGCGCGAGATCATGCGCGAGGCGGCGCTGCGTGGTTTCTCCACCGCCACAGACCTGGCCGACTACCTGGTGCGCAAGGGCCTGCCGTTCCGCGACTGCCACGAGATCGTCGGCCATGCGGTGAAATACGGCGTCGACACCGGCAAGGATCTGGCCGAGATGAGCCTCGACGAACTGCGCCAGTTCAGCGAGCAGATCACCGATGACGTGTTCGCCGTACTGACCCTGGAAGGCTCGGTGAATGCCCGTGACCACATCGGCGGCACCGCGCCGGCGCAGGTGCGCGCGGCGGTGCAGCGCGGCAAGGAACTGCTCGCAGGCCGTTGAAAGATGTGGGCGAGGCAGGCACCAGTCTGCCCGCTTAACACGGGAGCGAGCCCATGAGCGCGCGCAAGACTCGCCTGCCCTTCGCCAATGCCTGGTTCTTTCCCGCCGCAGCGCTCTACGCTGCGGTCTTACTCCCGTGGTCGGTACTGGCCCTGTTCGGCCTGCTGCCGACACCCGCCGGATTGCTCAGCCCGCTCGGGCATGCCCATGAAATGCTCTTCGGCTTTGCTCTGGCTGTGGTCGCCGGCTACCTGCTCGGCCCGCAGCCGCTGCCGCTCATCCTATCGCTGCTGGGCTGCTGGGCACTGGCGCGCCTCGGCTGGCTGTTCTGGCCGGGGGCCTGGTGGACAGTAGTTGCCGCCGCGCTGTTTGCCGGCGGCGTGGCCTGGAACGTGGTGCCGCGTTTTCTCGGTGCGGCGAAAAAATGGCGTAACCAGATCGTCGCGCCGGTGGTGGCCTCGCTCGCCCTGCTGAGTGCCATTGCCAGCCTACCCTTACCGTTGGAATTGACCCCGCGCCTAATGCACGAAGCCTTGCTGCTGCTCGCCATGCTACTGTTTTTCATGGGTGGACGAATCATCGCTCCGGCGGTGGCAGGGCACATGATGAGCCAGGGTCACATCCTGGATGCACGCGTACAGCCGAGGCTGGAGGGCGCGGCCTTGATCCTGCTGGGCCTCGCCTTGCTAAGCAATCTGCTGCCCTGGGCACTGGCCAGCCAGGTAAGTGGTTTCTTGTTGCTGAGCGTGGGCCTACTGGCTGGCGTGCGCCTGTTGCGCTGGCAGCCCTGGCGCTGCGCCCGACGACCCGACTTGCTGGTGCTGCTGCTCGGTTACCTGTGGCTGAGCGTGGGCCTGCTGCTGTTCGGGCTGGCGCTGCTGACGACTGCCCTGCCGTTGAGCGCCAGCCTGCACGGCTTGACCATTGGCGCGCTGGGCACCCTGACGTTCGCGGTGATGGCCCGTACGCGGTTGATCTACCGCCTGCGAGACGCCAACGCACGGCCCTGGATTCACCCTGTCGCCGTTCTGCTCAGCCTGGCGGCGCTGGCGCGCATCCTGCCGCCACTGCTGCAGCTGGAGCCTTTTCCCTGGCTGCTGCTGTCTGCGGCCTGCTGGTCGCTGGCCTTCCTGCTACTGGCCGTGCTGCTCTGGCAGACGCGCGGACGCTTTAACCACAAACCCTGAAGTAGAGTACGCGAGCCCACCATGAATCTGCATATCCGCCCCGCCAGCGCCGATGACGCTGCGCTGATTCTGCGTTTTATCACTGACCTGGCCATCTACGAAAAGGCCGAGCACGAGGTCAAGACCGACGCCGCCGGCATTTGCGCCAGCCTGTTCGCCGCTGACAGCAGCGCCCAGGCGCTGATCTGCGAGCGCGACGGCCAGCCAATCGGTTACGCGGTGTATTTCTTCAACTATTCGACCTGGCTGGGTAAGAACGGCTTATACCTCGAAGACCTGTATGTCGATCCTGCCCAGCGAGGTACTGGCGCGGGAAAGGCGCTGCTGCGCCATCTGGCAAGACTCGCAGTGGACAAGGGCTGCGGACGCTTCGAGTGGGCGGTGCTGGACTGGAACCAGCCGGCCATCGATTTCTATGAGTCGCTGGGCGCGCGCCCCCAATCGGAGTGGACCACCTACCGGCTGGCCGGCCAGGCGCTGCTGGATCTGGCAGCGGATTGAGCGCCAACGGCTGCTGAAAAATAAACGCCCCGGCTTCTGGCCGGGGCGTTTGCATTCAGACCTGTACAGGTCGCACAGGCTTGTTGCTGAGGTTTTCTTCTTTCATCTGCTCGATGGAATGCTTGCGACGCTCCTCCGCGCGACGGGTGAAGTACCACGCCGCGAAGGTGAACATCGACACCACCAGCAGGATCAGGCTGGCCACCGCGTTGATCTCCGGCTTCACACCCAGGCGCACGGCGGAAAAGATCTCCATCGGCAGGGTGGTCGACCCCGGACCGGAAACGAAGCTGGCCAGTACCAGGTCATCCAGCGATAGCGCAAAGGACAGCATGGCCCCAGCGGCCAGCGAAGGCGCAATCATGGGCACGGTGATCAGGAAGAACACCTTCCACGGCCTGGCGCCCAAGTCCATGGCCGCCTCCTCGATGGACAGGTCCAGTTCGCGCAGCCGCGCCATCACCACGATTGCCACATAGGACGCGCAGAACGTGGTATGGGCGATCCAGATGGTCACGATGCCACGCTCCGCCGGCCAGCCGATCAGCTGGGCCATGGCCACAAACAGCAACAGCAGCGACAGACCAGTGATCACCTCGGGCATCACCAGCGGTGCGGTGACGAGGCCACCAAACAGCGTGCGTCCCCGAAACCGCGGAACGCGGGTGAGCACGAATGCCGCCAGGGTTCCGATGGCCACGGCGGCGATGGCGGTGTAGCAGGCGATTTCCAGCGAGCGCATGACCGCACTCATCAACTGGCGGTTATCGAGCAGGCCGACGTACCACTTCACCGACCAGCCGCCCCAGACGGTAACCAGTCGCGAGCCGTTGAAGGAGTAGATCACCAGAATGATCATCGGCAAGTAAATGAACAGCAGCCCAACCCAGAGGACGATGTTCGAAAAACTCCAGCGCCTCATGGCTTGCCCTCCATGACCTTGGCTTGCTTCGGAATGGAGAGCCGGTTGAACAGAATCATCGATCCTGAGCGTGAGAGCGTCATGGCTTGCCCTCCAGTTCCTTGGCCTGGTTACGGTTGAACAGAATAATCGGCACCAACAGGATCGCCAGCATCACTACCGCCAGCGCCGAAGCCACCGGCCAGTCACGGTTGTTAAAGAACTCCTGCCAGAGCACCTTGCCAATCATCAGCGTCTCCGGACCGCCAAGCAGCTCGGGAATCACGAACTCGCCAACTACCGGGATGAACACCAGCATGCAGCCGGCAATGATGCCGTTCTTGGACAGTGGCACGGTGATCTTCCAGAAACTGGTGAAATGCCGCGCACCCAGGTCGGAAGCAGCTTCCAGCAGGCTTGGATCATGCTTCACCAAATTGGCGTAAAGCGGCAGGATCATGAATGGCAGATACGAATAGACAATGCCGATATACACCGCCAGGGTCGTATTGAGGATTTGCAGCGGCGTATCGATCAGACCCACGCCCATCAGCACACCGTTGAGCAGACCGTTGTTGCTGAGGATACCCATCCAGGCGTACACGCGGATGAGGATCGCGGTCCAGGTCGGCATCATGATCAGCAACAGCAGCACCACCTGTTTTTGCGGGTCGGCCCGGGCGATGGCATAGGCCATCGGGTAACCGATCAGCAAACACAACAGCGTGCTGAACAGGGCGATTTTCAACGATCCCAGGTAAGCGAGCAGGTACAGCTCGTCCTCGCTGAGGAACACGTAATTGCCGAAGTTGAGCAATACCTGCAGCTGATTCTCGGCCCAGGCAAACACTTCGGTATACGGCGGGATGGCCACATCGGCTTCGGCGAAGCTGATTTTCAGAACAATCACGAACGGCAGCAGGAAGAACAGCAGCAGCCAAAAGAACGGCACGCCGACGACCAGTTGCCGCCCGCTGGGCAGCAGTCTTTTCAGGCCGGACGCTCTCATGACTGCAGCACCACGCCGCTGTCGTCGATCCAGTACAGATACACCTGATCATCCCACGTCGGGCGCTTGACGTTGCGCTCGGAGTTGGCCAGGAACGACTGGACCAGCACGCCTGACGCCAGCTTGATGTAATACAGGGAATGACCGCCCAGATAGGCGATGTCATGCACGGTGCCTTGCACCCAGTTGTAGCCTTCGTGCTCGATTTCCGGCATTTCGCTGCTGATCAGCAGTTTTTCCGGGCGCAGAGCATAGGTAACGCGTTTGTCTTCAGCGCGCGTGCTGATACCGTGACCGACATAGATCGGGCGTTCCAGCGCCGGGCAGGCAATCACCGCATGGTCGCCGACGTCTTCGATCAGCTCGCCATCGAACAGGTTGACGTTGCCGATGAACTCACACACCAGGCGGCTGGCCGGCGTTTCGTAGATGTCCATGGGGCTGCCGACCTGGGCGATCCAGCCCTGGTGCATGATCGCAATGCGCTCGGCCATGGTCATGGCCTCTTCCTGGTCGTGGGTGACAATCAGGCAGGTCACGCCGACGCGCTCGATGATCGCCACCAGTTCCAATTGCATCTGCGAGCGCAGCTTCTTGTCCAGCGCACCCATAGGTTCGTCGAGCAGCAGCAGCTTGGGACGCTTGGCCAGCGAGCGGGCCAGCGCCACGCGCTGGCGCTGGCCGCCGGACAACTGGTGCGGCTTGCGCTTGGCGTACTGGCTCATTTGTACCAGCTTGAGCATTTCCGCCACGCGCGCTTCGACCTCCGCCTTGGGCAGGCTGTCCTGCTTGAGGCCGAACGCGATGTTCTGCTCAACCGTCATGTGCGGAAACAACGCATAGGACTGGAACATCATGTTGATCGGCCGCTCATAGGGCGGCAGATCGGTGATGTCCTGACCGTCCAGGTAGATGCGCCCCTCGGTGGGCCGCTCAAAACCGGCCAGCATGCGCAACAGAGTCGACTTGCCCGAGCCAGACCCACCCAGCAGGGCGAAAATTTCGCCCTTGCGGATGGTCAGCGACACGTCGTCAACCGCCACGGTATCGTCGAATTGCTTGGTCACCCGGTCAATCTTGACCAGGATTTCCTTGGCTTGCTGATCGCCACTGAGGGCTTTCTTGTAGGCGCTAGAGGCCACCGCCATAACTATCATTCTCCCCGAAACTTCAACCCTGGCGCCGCCAGGCCGGATATTTCAATAGCGATGCAGAACGACGGAAGCAGTCAACCATTCCGCGCCCTTGCAGCAAGTCAAAATCAGTCGTGCCGGCGCACTCGCCAGCCCCCGTGCGGACCCTCCGGCGCGGGGGCGCAATTGAAACATTCAGACGAGCGTGGGGCCAGCCCGGGCGCGGCTTTCTCGCCACTTATTGGCCGGATTTAACCTTGGTCCAGCTACGGGTCATCAATCGCTGCACCTTTGTCGGCAATTCGGCAGAAATATACAACTTGTCCAACACGTCTTGCGGAGGGTAAACAGCCTCGTCCGCCAGCACGTCCGGGTCCATGAACTCGCGCGCCTTGAGGTTCGGATTGGCGTAACCGACATAATCGCTGACCTGAGCAATCACCTCAGGCTCGAGCAGATAATTGATGAAGCGGTGCGCCGCTTCCACATTACCGCTGTCGGCGGGAATGGCCAGCATGTCGAACCACAGGTTGGCGCCCTCTTCGGGAATTACGTAGGCGATTTCCACGCCCTTGCCGGCTTCTTCCGCGCGGTCAGCCGCCTGGAACACATCGCCGGAATAGCCCACCGCCATGCAGATGTTGCCGTTGGCGAGATCAGACACATATTTGGAGGAGTGGAAATAGGTGACGTAGGGGCGCACCGCCGCCAGCTTGGCCTCGGCCTTGGCATAGTCCTCGGGGTTCTGGGTGTTGGGGTCCAGGCCCAGGTAATTGAGCATGGCCGGAAGCATTTCATCACCCGAATCGAGGAACGCGACGCCGCAGCTGGACAGCTTCTTCATGTTCTCGGGCTCGAACACGATGGCCCAGGAGTCAATTTCCACGTCATCGCCCAAGGCCGCCTTGACCTTCTCGACGTTGTAACCCAGGCCATTGGTACCCCACAGATAAGGGACCGCGTACTGGTTACCCGGATCGTTGACCTCCAGCTGCTTGAGCAGGGCCGGGTCCAGATTGCTCCAGTTGGGCAGCTTGCTCTTGTCCAGTTTCTGGAAAGCACCCGCCTTGATCTGCTTGCCAAGGAAGTGGTTGGACGGCACGACCACGTCATAACCGGAACGGCCAGCGAGCAGCTTACCTTCCAGGGTTTCATTGGAATCGAACACGTCATAGACCGGCTTGATGCCGGTCGCCTTGCGGAACTCGGCCAGCGTGTCTTCGCCGATGTAGTCCGACCAGTTGTATATATGCACCGTGGTTTCGGCCTGGGCCGTGCCGGTCAGGATCAGGGCTGCGCTCGCGGCGAGCATGGCGTTGCGATAGGACGTATTCAATGGAGGATCCTCTTGCCAGCCGCGGTTAAAGCCACGGTCTTGCGTCGTTTAGTGGCGACCTGAAGGTCGCACTCATGGTGCCCTGACGAAATTCGCCCCGGGCATTGGGGTTACGCTCCCGGCCTTGCGGCCTGACTACGGTTTATTACGGTGTGAATGGCCGGCTGCACGAGCAACCGGCCGGGTCTGCACTTAACGACCGGACTTGATCTTGGTCCAGCTGCGGGTCATGGCGCGTTGCACTTTCTGGTCCAGGTCCGGGAAAGTGTAGAGCTTGGCCATCACCTCTTCAGACGGGTAGATACCCGGGTCGGTGCGAATCGCCTCGTCCACCAGCGGCGTGGAAGCAGCGTTGGCACTGGGGAACTGCACATAGTTGACGATCGGCGCCATTACTTCAGGCTTCAACAGGTAGTTGAGGAAGGCATGGGCGTTATCGACATTCTTCGCATCGGCGGGAATGGCCAACATGTCGAAGAACGCACCCGCGCCTTCCTTGGGAATGTTGTAGCTGACCTTGATGGCGCCACCGGCTTCCTCGGCGCGCGCCTTGGCTTGGTAAACATCACCGGAGTAGCCGATCGCCACGCAAATATTGCCGTTGGCCAGGTCGGAGATGTACTTGGACGAGTGGAAATAGGCCACGTTCGGACGGATCTTGAGGAACAGCTCTTCGGCTTTCTTCAGCTCATCGGGCTTTTCACTGAGCGCGGGGTAGCCTAGGTAATGCAGCGCGGCGGGCAGAATCTCGGTGGGCGAGTCCAGGAAGGACACACCACAGGCCTTCAGCTTCTCGATGTTCTCGGGCTTGAAGACCAGTTCCCATGAGTCCACGGGCGCGTTATCGCCCAGCACAGCTTTGACCTTCTCCGGGTTATAGCCAATGCCGATGGTGCCCCACATATAGGGGACGGCGTACTGGTTGCCCGGGTCGCTGGAGTCCAGGGACTTGAGCAGGTTCTTGTCCAGGTTGTCCCAGTTGGAAAGCTTGCTCTTGTCCAGTTTCTGGAACACGCCGGCCTTGATCTGCTTAGCCAGGAACGGGTTGGACGGCACGACGACGTCATAACCCGAACCACCGGAGAGCAGTTTGGCTTCGAGTACTTCGTTGCTGTCGAAGACGTCATAAACGACCTTGATGCCGGTTTCCTTCTGGAAACCCTCCAAGGTGTCCGGAGCGATGTAGTCCGACCAGTTGTAGACGTGCAACACTTTTTCCTGCGCCTGGGCCAAGCCGGCCACGGCAGTCAGGGACAACGCGAGAAGGGTCTTGCCGAACATATTCATGCGTTACAGCTCCGATTGTTTATAGGTATCTGGAGTGACGTTGCTGACGAACCCGATCTTGCGGCTCACTACGGCGCACCCCCGGTGAGCCTGGCAAACGCACCGGCGAAGTCTGGCAAGGACCAGGGTCCGTGACAACAGGTGCGGCGGCGAAATTGTGAGCGGACTTTAAGGATTCTGCCGTTTCGCAATCGGCGTGACGGCAATAGGCCTTCAGCCCTTGCCCGACACTTCACGTACCGTTAGATCCAGGCAGGTGCGCGCCTTGTCGATCAGCTCATCAATCTCCTCCTTGTTGATTACCAGAGGCGGGGCAATGATCATGGTGTCACCCACCGCGCGCATCACCAGGCCGTTGGCAAAACAGTGTTCACGGCAACGCATGCCGACTTCCAAGCCACTGTAACGCTCGCGGGTCTCCTTGTTCTTCACCAGCTCGATGGCGGCCACCAGTCCGACGCCGCGGGCCTCGCCCACCAGCGGATGCTCGGCCAGCTCACGCCAACGCTGCTGCAAGTACGGTGCCGTTTGCGTCTTGACCTGGGTAACGATGCCTTCGCGCTTGAGCAGGCGAATGTTGGCCAGCGCCACCGCCGCCGCCACCGGATGCCCGGAATAGGTGAAGCCGTGGGCGAACTCGCCGCCGCGGTCTAGCACCTTCACCACGCGCTCATGCACCACCACGCCGCCCATGGGGATATAGCCGGAGGTGAGCCCCTTGGCGATCGGCATCAGATCGGGCTTGAGATCATAGTACTGGCTGCCGAACCATTCACCGGTACGCCCGAAGCCGCAGATCACCTCATCGGCCACGAAGAGGATGTCGTACTTGGCAAGGATCTCGCGCACCTTCGGCCAGTAGCTGTCCGGCGGCACTATCACCCCACCGGCGCCCTGGATCGGCTCGGCGATAAAGGCCGCCACCCGGCCCTCGCCGACGTCGAGAATCTTCTTCTCCAGTTGCTCGGCGGCCCACACACCGAAGTCCTCGGGAGTCATGTCGCCGCCTTCGCCGTACCAGTAGGGCTGATCGATGTGCTCGATACCGGGAATCGGCAAGCCACCCTGGGCATGCATCCCTTTCATGCCGCCCAGGCTGGCACCGGCGATGGTGGAACCGTGATAACCATTCCAGCGCCCAATGACCACTTGTTTATCAGGCTGACCCAAGGTTGCCCAATAATGGCGCACCATGCGCAACACCGTGTCGTTGGCCTCGGAACCCGAGCCGGTGAAGAACACATGGTCCAGCCCTTCCGGTGCCAATTGTGCGATTTCCTGCGCCAGCTCCAACGCCGGCGGGTGGGCAGTCTGGAAGAACAGGTTGTAGTAGGGCAGTTCCCGCATTTGCGCGGCGGCGGCCTCGACCAGCTCTTCGCGCCCATAACCGACATTCACGCACCAAAGACCGGCCATGCCATCGAGGATCTTGTGCCCCTCGCTGTCCCACAGGTACACGCCCGACGCCTTGGTGATGATCCGCGCACCCTTGCGGTTCAGCGCCTGGTAATCCGTGAAGGGGGCCAGGTGGTGCTGGCGGCTCAGGGTCTGCCATTGCTCGGTTTGCGGATTGCTCATCGATTCCCCCTTTGAATGCACTGTATGGACGCGCGGTGATCACACCGAAAACAACAGAAACTCCCGTTCCCAGGAGCTGATCACCCGCTTGTAGTTTTCGTTTTCGGCTCGCTTGACCGCCACATAGCCGGTAATGAATTTGTGGCCCAGGTATTTATCCAGCGTCTTGCTGGTTTCCATGCGCTCCAGGGCATCTTCGATGGTCAGCGGCAGGCGCAGGTTACGCCGCTCATAACCACGGCCCTTGACCTGGGGACTTGGGCTGATGCCCTCGATCATGCCGATATAGCCACACAGCAGGCTGGCGGCGATGGCCAGGTACGGGTTGGCGTCGGCCCCAGGCAGACGGTTCTCGATGCGCCGGTTCTGCGGCGTGGATTCCGGCACGCGCAAGCCCACCGTGCGGTTTTCTTCGCCCCATTCGACGTTCACCGGCGCCGAGGTGTCAGGCAGGAACCGGCGGAACGAGTTGACGTTGGGCGCGAACAGCGGCAGCACTTCAGGGATGATCCGCTGCATGCCACCGATGTAATGCAGAAACAGCTCGCTCATGGAGCCGTCATCATTGGAGAAAATATTGCGCCCACTCTTTATGTCGATCACGCTCTGGTGCAGGTGCATGGCGCTGCCCGGCTGATCGGTGATCGGCTTGGCCATGAAGGTCGCCGCCACGTTGTGTTTGAGCGCCGCCTCACGCATGGTGCGCTTGAACACGGTGATCTGGTCGGCCAGGTGCAAGGCCTCGCCGTGGCGGAAGTTGATCTCCATCTGCGCCGGGCCTTCCTCATGGATCAGCGTGTCCAGATCCAGGTTCTGCGCCTCGCACCAGTCGTACATGTCCTCGAACAGCGGGTCGAATTCGTTGGCCGCGTCGATGGAAAACGACTGCCGACCGGTCTCCGCTCGCCCCGAGCGACCGATTGGCGCCTGCAGCGGGTAGTCCGGGTCATCGCTGCGCTTGGTCAAGTAGAACTCCATTTCCGGCGCGACAATCGGTTGCCAGCCGTGGTCGGCATACATCTTCAGCACGCGCTTGAGCAGGTTGCGCGGCGACAGCTCGATGGGGTTGCCGACCTTGTCGAAGGTGTCGTGGATCACCATGGCGGTGGGCTCCAGCGCCCAGGGCACCAGGAACATGGCGCTGGCATCCGGACGGCAGAACATGTCGATGTCCGCCGGGTCGAGCAATTCGTAATAAATGTCGTCTTCGACGTAATCGCCGGTCACCGTCTGCAACAGCACGCTCTCCGGCAGGCGCATGCCCTTCTCGGCGAGAAACTTGTTGGTCGGGGCTATCTTGCCGCGGGCGATGCCCGTCAGGTCGCTGATCAGGCATTCGACTTCGGTGATCTTGTGTTCTTTCAGCCAGCTGGTGAGCTGGTCGAGGTGGCTGCTCATAAAGACCTCAAGGTTGAACCAAACCGGCCCCTGCCGGCTCAGCGGTTTTGCGCTCGCGCCCGACACGCCCGGCCAAAGGCCTGGAACAGCGCGAGGGAATCGGGATTGGCCTGTACCTGCCATTCAGGATGCCACTGTACGCCGACAGCGAAGCTGCGTGCAGCCTCCACCGAAAAGGCTTCGATCAGCCCGTCGGGTGCGCGCGCCTCGATACGCAAACCCGGCGCCAGACGGTCGACGCCCTGTGCGTGAATGGAATTGACGTGGATTTCGCTCGCCAGGCCGAGCCCGCTCAGAACGCCGCCGGGCTCGAGGCGCACGACATGCCGCGGCGCGTACTGCACCTCCAGCGGCTGGTCCTTGGGTTCGCGATGATCTTGATAGGGCGCCACGCTGTGCACGTTCTGATGCAGGCTGCCGCCGAGCGCCACGTTGATTTCCTGAAAGCCGCGACAGATGCCCAGCAGCGGCACGCCAGCCTCCAATGCCGCAAGGATCAGCGGCAGGGTAATGGCATCGCGGGCCGGATCATGAGCGGTGCCCGGTGCACTGGTCGCCCCCTGATAAAAATGCGGGTCGACATTGGACGGCGAGCCGGTGAGTAGCAGCCCATCCAGGTGCTCGAGCAGCCGCGGCAGGTCGAACGCTTCGACCAGGGCGGGAATGATCAGCGGCATGCCCCCGGCAGCAAGGGCCACCGCACGGACATATTTATCGCCGGCAATGTGGTAGGGATGCAGGCCGATCTGCTTGTTGCAGGCAGTGATTCCAATCAACGGCTGGCGGGACATGGGGCACCCGTATCCAATCTATTGCTGTTTCGTTTCGAGCTTAGTCTTGTTCATTTTTTTACACAACAGCTTGGCAAAAAACCGAACACCGCTCTGCAGCGCCCCGATCAAGCGCTGGCAACGCACCCGTCCCACCGTTCTGACACGCCCTAAAATAGGCCTTGATGCCCTGTTAGAGGGCGTAATCTGGAGCTATTGACAGCCCCTGAGGATTAAGATTGACTCACCTTCAAATGACTTCACTGATTGATATTTTTAACAAGAAAGGTGTTGCATCATGTCTCCTCCCCCACGTGCCGTTCAGCTCAACGAAGCGAACGCGTTCCTCAAGAAACACCCTGAAGTCTTGTTCGTCGACCTGCTCATTGCCGACATGAATGGTGTCGTGCGTGGCAAACGGATTGAACGCACCAGCCTGCACAAGGTGTATGAAAAAGGCATCAACCTGCCTGCATCGCTGTTCGCCCTGGACATTAATGGCTCGACCGTGGAAAGCACCGGCCTGGGCCTGGATATCGGCGATGCCGACCGCATCTGCTTCCCGATTCCCAATACACTGAGCAACGAGCCCTGGCAAAAACGCCCCACCGCGCAGCTGTTGATGACCATGCACGAGCTGGATGGCACACCGTTCTTCGCCGACCCACGCGAGGTGTTGCGCCAGGTGGTGAGCAAGTTCGACGATTTGGGGCTGACCGTTTGCGCCGCCTTCGAGTTGGAGTTCTACCTGATCGACCAGGAAAATGTGAACGGCCGGCCGCAACCGCCGCGTTCGCCGATATCCGGCAAGCGCCCGCATTCGACCCAGGTGTACCTGATCGATGACCTCGACGAGTACGTCGATTGCCTACAGGACATCCTCGAGGGCGCCAAAGAGCAGGGCATCCCCGCTGACGCCATCGTCAAGGAAAGCGCGCCCGCGCAGTTCGAAGTCAACCTGCACCACGTGGCCGACCCGATCAAGGCCTGCGACTACGCGGTACTTCTCAAGCGCCTGGTCAAGAACATCGCTTACGATCACGAGATGGACACCACCTTCATGGCCAAGCCCTACCCCGGCCAGGCCGGCAATGGGCTGCATGTGCACATCTCGCTGCTCGACAAGCAGGGCAACAATATCTTCAGCAGTGATGATCCCCAGCAGAACGCCGCTTTGCGTCACGCGATCGGCGGTGTGCTGGAGACCATGCCGGCCTCGATGGCCTTCCTGTGCCCGAACGTCAACTCTTACCGCCGCTTCGGCCCACAGTTCTACGTGCCGAATTCGCCGTGCTGGGGCCTGGACAACCGCACCGTCGCCCTGCGCGTGCCCACCGACAGCGCGGACAACGTACGCATCGAACACCGCGTCGCCGGCGCCGATGCCAACCCCTATCTGCTGCTCGCGTCGGTCCTGGCTGGCGTGCACCACGGCCTGACCAACCGGATCGAGCCGGGCCCGCCCGTGGAAGGAAACTCCTACGAGCAGAATGAGCAGAGCCTGCCCAACAACCTGCGCGATGCCCTGCGCGAGCTGGACGACAGTGAGGTCATGGCCCAATACATCAGCCCGGATTACATCGATATCTTCGTGGCTTGCAAAGAAAGCGAACTGGCCGAATTCGAGCATTCGATTTCCGACCTGGAGTACAACTGGTACCTGCACACCGTGTAACCCCCGCAGATACGCCCGTGCAGGAGCGGTCTCGGCCGCGATTATCGACAGCTTGGTGCTTCCGCAGCCCTATCGCGGACAAACCGCTCCTACACGGGCAGCAAAAAAACGCCCGTATCCCAGTGCGCCTCTTCCGCTTACGGATGAGTTGCCGTGACCTGCTTTGTACGTGCAGCTACAATGCGCGCCATTCGACGCAGCCTGCGCCTGTTTTGGCGCCACGTCCGGCAAGGAGGTTTCCATGGGTCAACGCACGCCCCTGTACGCTCTGCATCTGGCAATGGGAGCCAAGATGACCGATTTCGGCGGTTGGGAGATGCCGCTGCATTACGGTTCCCAAGTCGAAGAACATCACCAGGTCAGACAGGAATGCGGCGTCTTCGATGTCTCGCACATGTGCGTAGTGGATGTCGGCGGCGCTAACGCCGAAGCATTCCTGAAACACCTGCTGGCCAACGATGTCGCCCGGCTCGACCTGCCCGGCAAGGCCCTGTACAGCGTGGTGCTCAACGAGCAGGGCGGTGTACTCGACGACTTGCTGGTATACCTCACGGCGTCCGGCTACCGGCTGGTCAGCAACGCCAGCACCCGGGAGAAAATTCTCGGCTGGCTTCATCTGCACAGTCCATCCTTCGATGTAACGCTGCATGAACGCCGCGATCTGGCCATACTGGCGATTCAAGGGCCGCAGGCACGCGCCAAGCTCAGCCAGCTGGTGACCGTCGCGCGCGCGGCACTGATAAAAGAACTCAAGCCATTCCAAGGCCTGGAAGAAGGCGGCTGGTTCATTGCCCGCACCGGCTACACCGGCGAGGATGGCCTGGAAGTGATGATGCCGGCCGACGATGCGGCGGATTTCTTCAACGAATTGGTCGGTGCCGGCATAGCGCCAATTGGCCTGGGTGCGCGTGACACGCTGCGTCTGGAAGCGGGGCTCAATCTTTATGGCCAGGACATGGATGAAACGGTTTCACCGCTAGTCTCCAATCTGGCCTGGACCGTCGCCTGGGAGCCGGCCTCGCGAGCCTTCATCGGCCGCGCCGCGCTGGAAGCTCAACTTGCCAGCGGCGTGCCGAGCAAGCTGGTCGGCTTGGTATTGGAGGAGCGCGGCGTGTTGCGCGCCCATCAAGTGGTGCGGGTCGAAGGCTTGGGCGATGGCGAGATCACCAGCGGCAGCTTTGCACCAACCCTGGGTAAATCCATTGCCCTGGCGCGGGTGCCGATGGCCACCGGCGAGCGGGCGGAAGTGGAAATTCGTGGCAAATGGTTTCCCGTACGGGTTGTACGAGCGCAATTTGTACGACACGGTAAAGTATTGATTTGATCATCGGCGATATCGCCAACCAGAGAGGACATGACATGAGCACTATCCCCGCTGATCTGCGTTATGCCGCCAGCCATGAGTGGGCGCGCCTGGAAACCGATGGCACCGTGACCATCGGCATCACCGACCATGCCCAGGACGCCCTCGGCGATGTGGTGTTCATCGAACTGCCCGAAGTGGGCCAACAATTGGCTGCCGGACAGCAAGCGGGGGTAGTCGAGTCGGTAAAAGCCGCATCGGACATCTACGCACCGATTAGCGGCGAGGTGATCGAGGTGAACTCGATGCTGGTCGACGGCCCCGAACAGATCAACAGCCATCCTTATGAGAGCTGGTTCTACAAGCTCAAGCCGCAGAACACTGCCGAAATGGATAACCTGTTGGATGCCGCTGGCTACCAGGCCTCAGTTGACGCCTGACCCACCGTGCATCGCGTCCAGAGGCCGCCTTAGTGCGGCCTCTGGCGTTTCTGGACGCTTATTCTGCAAACTGTTGGGGATACGCGAGGATCGCAGTGGCCAGTTCCAGGTCATTGACCCGCAGGTCGGGATACTGTTCACGCACCTGCTGCAGCGCGGCGTCGAGGTAGGCGCCACGCAGGGTGCCGCCGCTGGCGACGAAGGCGCTGGCATCGTCCTGGGCAGCGGAAACGACCTTGTCATCCTTGAGCGTGGAATACAGCGAGGCCGAAATACCAGCCGACGTAGCGTAATCACTCCAATCCCTCGCACTCAGCGAAGTGGCGGACACACCCAACGCGATAGCGCTGAACATCAATAGCGTGCGGCGCATGGCAGCAGCTCCTGCAAAACTGAAGAAAATACTTACCTTTGTTCAGATTACCGCTGCGGCAGGTGAGTTCCCGCCTGTTCTCGAGGTGAAGCCGCATTCAAGGCCGCACGCAAGGCAGGATCACGTCCGTAGATATCGGGGCGATACAGCACCCGACCACTGGCATCGACTTCAGCAGTCCAGTACGCCATGAGGATGGGCAGCGGTCGGTTCAGTCGGTACTCATGGGTCTTGCCCGTTTCCAACAGTGCCGTCACCCGTTCGTGCTCGCCCTCGCTGAGCAACAGATCCACCAGCGTCAGGGCACCTTCGACTCGTACACAACCGGAGCTGAACGTACGCTGCGCTTCCGAGAACAGCTGCTGGCTGGGCGTGTCATGCAGGTAGACCGCAAAGGGATTGGCAAAGCGCACCGCCACCTTGCCCAGCGGATTGCTCGGCCCGGCATCCTGGCGCAGGCGCAAACCCCGCACATTGTTCCAATCCACGTGATAAGGGTTCAGTCGGTTGCCATACTGGTCGAAGACACGCATCTGGTGACGGGCCAAAAATCCGATGTCACGGCGGATTTCCGGCAGTTTGTCTTCGCGCAAAATAGTCGGCGGTACCGTCCAGGTCGGGTTCAGGGTCAGCCGTTCGATCATCGACTTGAGCTGCGGCGTGGCCCGCTCCGCACGACCGACCTGTACGCGCGTCTGCCAGACAGGCATCCGGTTGCGGTAGTAGCTCAACTGCCCTCCGGCGATATCCACCAGCAGCAGCTGGCTCTCCATGTCGCGGGCGTACCAGCGCCAGCGTTCGAGATTGACGCGCAATTGATCGAGCCGCGACGCGGGGCTGATATTGAGCGCGTCCAGCGTGCCCGGGCCGACGATGCCATCCACCTTGAGCGCATGTTGGCGCTGAAAGTCCTCTACCGCGTCCACCAGCGCGTATTGATAGCGCAGCCCTTCGCCGCCTTTTTCCAGTTCGAGCACCGAGGACGTCAGATAACCCGCCTGAATCAAGCTGCTACGCAAGGCGGGCACTCGACTGTCCTGCATGCCTGGTCGCAGCAGGGGGCCGGGCGGCACTGGCGTCCAGGGCGGCAGCGGGCTGTCCCGCATTCGCACATAGGCAGCGCGCAACGCCTGGTAGTGATCGAGCGATGGACGAGCCCGTTCGAACGCGCTGTGTACGTCATCAACGCCCAGCAACGCCAGCGTCTGCACGGTCAGGGCTTCATCCGTGTGCTGCGCACGCCACATAGGCTCCAATTGCGCCTGTGGTAGCCGCCCATGGACGAGATGCTGCAAAGCCTGCAGATAGGCATGACTGGCTAGAATGTCGAGGCAGGCGAGCCAGCGTGGATCGGCGCCGCCATTCTGGCTCATTCGCCGCAGCGTCGCCGGCTGGTAGAAGGCCGCGTCCAGGCCATCATCGGCCAGTTTCTCCAGCTCTTCCACCAAGTTGTTCAAGCTGCGCGGGTCGCTCCACAGCGGGGTGAAGGCGAATGGCAAGTAGAAAGCCTGCAAGCGCTGGCGGGCCTGTTCATCAAGCCCCGGCGGGGTCGTTTGGCAGCTGCCCGGCAACCGTCCCAGGATTTGCTGGAGTGGAGTGGTGGCGATGGGGGCGTCCGTTTTAGCCGTTGCGACGAGCGGAACCGTCAACAACCAGACACTCAGATAAACTGCCGATCGTTTTTTATCCAAGACATCGCTCCGCACTCACTTGGACAGTCAGACGGTCGCACCCTCAAAAGGGCGGACCCGTGAACAACAAGAGTCCTCAAGGAGTATAGGCAGGTAGCCAGCGATACAAGACAGGACGTCAGGAGACTGACCAACGAGGCCTTTGCCCATGATTCGCGTTATTCGACGCCTGCTTTGCGCTGCGGGATTGTCCCTGTGCGCCACGCCACTTCTGGCAGCTCAACCGACGTATCAACCCCTGGTGGACAGCCTGGCCAGGGTCGCGCCCAAGCTCGACCGTCAGGTACTCACCCATGCCGTGGCGGCCATGCAATGTGCGGTCAACCATGGCGCCACGCCTGCCGAGCGGCTGGCGGTGATCGATTTCTCGCTGCCGTCCAGTCAGCGGCGGCTGTGGATTTTCGACCTGGACAAGAAAACGGTTTTGCTCAAGGAGTACGTGGCCCACGGCCAGAAGTCCGGACAAAACCATGCCACGCGCTTCTCCAACCAGGTCAACAGTCATCAATCGAGCCTGGGTCTGTTCCGTACAGCCGAGAGCTATCGGGGCAAGCACGGCTACTCACTGCGCATGGATGGCATGGAGCCCGGCATCAATGACCGCGCCCGTGAACGGGCCATCGTCATTCACCCCGCCGATTATGTAGACCCAAGCTGGATCGCCAAGCAGGGGCGCATCGGCCGCAGCTGGGGTTGTCCGGCGGTACGCCCGGAAGTGGCGCGCATGGTGGTGGATAGCCTCAAGGGCGGGCAATTCATGTTTTCCTGGTACCCCGACCAGGAGTGGCTGCAATCCTCGGCCTACCTGAACTGCGAACCGCAGCGGGTGGCGAGCATCATTGCCGCCGGTCCGCGCAAAGGCTGATCCGCATCAGCCACGGTTTCGTCAGCGCTACCGTTGCTCACTCTGCGGGGTGACCCGCAACACTTCCTCCACGGTGGTCAGTCCGGCGGCAATTTTCTGCGCGCCGGACAACCGCAAGCTGCGCATCCCGTCCTTGAAGGCGGCCCGGCGTAGGGCGATCAGGTCGGTATCGGCACCGATCAGCGGCTTGAGGTGATCATCCAGCAGCATGATTTCGTAGACCCCGGCGCGCCCGCGATAGCCGGTGTCGCGGCATTCCAGGCAACCCACCGCACGATGCGCACCCGTGGGCAGCGGCGCGTTCCACGGTTTGGTCAGGGTCTGCCAATCCTCGGCGTTCAACTCCACCGGCGCCTTGCAGTGGGGGCACAGGGTGCGCACCAGGCGCTGGGCCATCACGCCAAGCAGCGTGGCGCGCAATAGATAATGGGGCACACCCAGTTCCAGCAAACGGGTGATAGCGCTGGGGGCGTCGTTGGTATGTAGGGTGGACAGCACCAGATGGCCGGTAAGTGCCGCCTGGATGGCCATCTCGGCCGTTTCAAGGTCGCGGATTTCACCGATCATGATGATGTCCGGATCCTGACGCATCAGCGCACGCACGCCACTGGCGAACCCCAGTTCGATGTTGTGCTGCACCTGCATCTGGTTGAAGGCGCCTTCGATCATCTCGATCGGGTCCTCGATGGTGCAGACGTTCACTTCCGGCGTCGCCAGCTGCTTGAGTGTGGTGTACAGCGTAGTGGTCTTGCCCGAGCCAGTCGGCCCGGTCACCAGGATGATGCCGTTGGGCTGACCGGTCATGCTCTGCCAACGACGCAGGTCGTCGGCGCCAAAACCAAGCTGATCGAAACTTTTTAGCAGCACTTCCGGATCGAAGATACGCATCACCATCTTCTCGCCAAACGCCGTAGGCAGCGTTGAAAGCCGCAGCTCCACCTCGTTGCCCTCGGGCGTCTTGGTCTTCACCCGGCCATCCTGCGGCTTGCGCTTCTCGGCGACGTTCATCCGCCCCAGCGATTTCAAGCGGCTGACCACCGCCATGGTCACCTGCGGCGGCAATTGGTAGACGTTGTGCAGCACGCCGTCGATGCGAAAGCGCACCGTGCCCTGCTCGCGGCGTGGCTCGATATGGATGTCGCTGGCGCGCTGCTGGAAGGCGTATTGGAACAGCCAATCGACGATGTTGACGATGTGCGCATCGTTGGCGTCCGGCTCCTGATCGGTAGCGCCGAGACTGAGCAACTGTTCGAAGTTGCCCAGGCCACTGAATTTCTGATCCACCGCCGTGGCGCCACTCACCGAACGGGCCAAGCGGTAAAACTCGGTGGTGAAGCGCTGAATATCCGCCGGATTGGCCACCACGCGGCGGATCGGCCGTTGGAGCACATGGGTCAGGTTGGCTTCCCAGGCATGCACGAACGGCTGGGCGCTGGCGATGGTGACCGTTTCGCTGTCCACCGCCACGGCGAGAATCTTGTGCCGCTGGGCGAAGGCATAGGACATCAGTGGCGTGACCGAGGCGACATTGATCTTCAAGGGGTCAATGCGCAGGTAGGACTGGTCGGCCCACTCGGCCAACCACAAGGTCAGGCTTTCCAGATCCAGCATGCGACCTGGCCGAGTCAGATCATCCAGCTGCTGAGTGGCGAGAAACTCCAGCGGGTGCTGCTGGGGATTGGCGGCGCCGCGGCGGATGGCCAGGCATTGCTCGGCACTTTCCTGGGACACCCGCCCCTGAGCGACCAGCTCGCGCAACACATCGTTGAGGTCCAGCCAGCGGTCGGGGGCGGCAGGAGCGAAAGTGGACATGGACGAGGCCTCGGACTGCGGCAAACGGATCGGCGCAGCTTAACGAGTCGTCCTCGGCCACGCCTTGCGGCTTTGCACAGTCCGAGCAGAGGGCGGCGGAGCCGGATGCAGGAGCGGGCGGGTCCGCGATATTCGACTCCCGATACCCATCCGGGGTCTGTGATGGGTATCGCTTCGCTCAACGCCCTGCCACGAGGCGCGTGTCGCGCCAAGGAAAGGATTTTTACGCGCGGTTACTTCAAGGCTTTCCAGCCCTTGAGCATCCATACGGTTTGCACCTGCTCGGCGCGTGCTGCCAGCACGGCGTCGTCGGCCGGGGCGACTGCCAGCTCATGCAACTTGTGCAGCTCGCCGTACAGGCGGTCGGCTTCGGGAATGTTCAGCGCACCACGGGCCAGGCGCAGCCACGCGAGCATGCGCTCCAGACGCGGCAACTGTTCAGCCAGGTCACCCGGTTGGCGCTGGTAGCGCTCCAGCGGCAGGGCGGTAATTTCCTCGTTGAACAGGCGGTTGAGCCAGCGTTCGATCGGTGCGGCGCCGGCGCGAGCACCGCGCTCGTTGCGCGCTGTGGTCCAGGCGCGGCTCAGCAGCCACTGCGAGGCCAGCAATGAGAAGCGGCCCCAGCGAATCGCGCCGAGCTCGGCAGCGAATAGCTCTGGCGCCGCCTGACGCACCTGGGCGTCATCGCGACCGGCGCTCAGGCGCGGACGCCAGTCACCGATCAATGCATCCAGCGCTTCGCGCAGCTCACGGCTGCTGGCGCGCGGCACGGCCTGGCCGAGACTGCCGAGCAATGCGCGCAGGTCGAGCAAGTGTTGAAGCCACTGCTCGAGCAGCTTCCAGTGGCCATTAAAACGGTACTGCTCCGCCAGGCGCTGACTGCTGCCCAGCAGGTACCAGGCCAATACAGTAAAGGCATCGTCCAGCGGTTGCTGGGCCTCAATCTGCGGCGTCGGCAGGCTCAGGCTGTAGCTGTTGGCATCGAACAGTCGGTAGCCGCGCTCGGCCTTGCTGATGTCGCAGGGCATCAACGGCAGATCGGCGGCCAGCTCGGCAGCCAGTTCCAGCAGCGCTGCGGGCTCGCCCTGGCGAAGCTCCAGTTCCAGCTCGCAGATTTCTTCTTCGCCTTCACCGGCAATCACCTTGCCCAGGTCCAACGCCGCCTCAATCACCACCTTCGCCTTGCCACGGCCCCAGGCAATTTCCGCCTTTTCACGAACAAAATCGGTGGTGAAGAGCGGCGCGAGCTGCTGTTTGTCCAGGTCGGCCAAGGCCGCCGGCCAGCAATCGTCCGCCAGCTTGCTCAGGTCCAGCGCGGGGGTATCGAGGTACCAGTCCCACTCGTTGCGCTCAGAAAGCCCTGCGACGCTCTGACCGCGGCTCTTCAGCGTCTGGATCAGTTGTTCACCGTCGCGACGCAGGCGCAGGGCGACATGGGCGCGGGCCAGGTCGCGGGCGGGCGTGTCGAAATACTGATTGGAGAGCTCGCCGCGCTGCCAGCCGCTCTTGTTGCGCTTCTTCAGCAGCGGGTGCTCGCGCAGGGCGGTCAGGGTTTCACGGCTGACGCGCAGCTTGATTTCGGTTTCTTTGTTCATGCGGTGGCGGGCTCGGTGTCACGATGAGAGGGCGGGAACAGACGGCGAACGTACTGCAGTCAGGGAGACCGCCTCGCGGCCTGACAAGGGCCGTCTAGCATACAGGCATTACTGTTCGATGACCTACGCTAGCGAGGGCTCGCAGTGCCCCGTATACTTGCCGCCTCTTTTCGACCTAGGGTTCTCCCTAATGCCAGTCAATCCCTTTGCCAGTCTGTTCGGTCGGTCGCCTATCGGGCCGATGCAACAACACATCGCCAAGGCCCACGAATGTGCGGCCAACCTGGTGCCCTTCTTCGAGGCCGTCATGGCCGAAGATTGGGAGCGTGTAGAACAGGTGCAGCAGGAAATGGTGCGTTTGGAGCGCGAGGCCGACAAGCTCAAGAAGAGTGTGCGCATGCACCTGCCCAAGAGCCTGTTTCTGCCTGTGCCGCGTTCCGACTTGCTCGATCTGCTCAGCGTGCAGGACAAAGTGGCCAACCGGGCCAAGGACATCGCCGGCCTGATGCTGGGCCGCCAGATGACCATTCCCCACTCCATCCAGCCGCAGATGCTTGCCTACGTGCGCCGCTGCGTGGATGCCAGCGCCCAGGCCTTGAAGGCCATGGATCAATTGGACGAATTGTTGGAAACCGGATTCTCGGGCCGCGAAGCCACGATTGTGGAGCGCATGGTCGAGGAACTGGAAGCTATCGAAAACGAGACCGATCGTCAGCAGATCGAAGTTCGTCGCGGTTTGTACAAACTGGAGAAGGACCTTCCCCCCGTCGATGTGATGTTCCTCTACCGGATCATCGACTGGGTCGGCGACATCGCCGACCGTGCCGAGCGTGTCGGCAACCGACTGGAACAACTGCTGGCGCGCTAGGCGCCAGCTTCCTTTCTGGAATCTACAGGTAATTTTTTATGTCTCTTGTCGCGGACTACGGCTTCGTACTCCTCGTGCTGGCCTGCTGCTTCGGTTTTTTCATGGCCTGGGGTGTGGGTGCCAACGACGTTTCCAACGCCATGGGTACTTCGGTGGGTGCCAAGGCACTGACCATCAAACAGGCGATTCTGATCGCCATGGTGTTCGAGTTTCTCGGCGCCTACCTGGCCGGTGGCCAGGTCGCTGAAACCATCAAGAACGGCATTGTCGCCGCCGATGTGATTCCCGCCGACCTGTTCGTGCTGGGCATGCTGTCCTCACTGCTCGCCGCCGGTACCTGGCTGCTGGTCGCCTCCCTGCGCGGCTGGCCGGTCTCCACCACCCACTCGATTGTCGGTGCCATCATCGGCTTCGCCTCGGTTGGCGTGTCGGTCGATGCCGTGAACTGGGCCGGACTGGTACCCATTGTCTCTAGTTGGATCGTTACACCGCTTCTCTCTGGAATCCTCGCCTGGGGACTGTTCAAAAGCGTGCAATGGCTGATCATCGACACTGACAACCCCTTCCAGAACGCCAAGCGCTGGGTGCCGGTCTACATGTTCCTCACCGGCTTCATGCTGGCGCTGATGACCTTCACCAAGGGTCTGAAACACGTTGGCTTGAACTTTAGCGTGGGCCAGAGCGTGCTCTTTTCTATCGGCGTCGGTGCTGCCGTTTGCCTGCTGGGCGTTGCCCTGCTGACGCGCATCAAGCTCGACCCCGAAGCCAACCGCACGTTCCAGTACGCCAGTGTGGAAAAAGTGTTTTCCGTGCTGATGATCTTCACCGCCTGCGCCATGGCCTTTGCCCATGGCGCCAGCGACGTGTCCAACGCCGTGGGCCCATTAGCGGCAGTGGTCGGGGTGATCGAAGCCGGCGGAGACATGGTCGTTGGCGGCAAATCGCCCGTTCCGGCTTGGGTCCTGTTGATGGGCGCCTTCGGTATCGTGGTCGGCCTGGCCACCTACGGCTGGAGAGTGATTGCCACCATCGGCAAGGGCATCACCGAGCTGACCCCCAGCCGTGGCTTCGCCGCCGAACTGGCCACCGCCAGCACCGTGGTCGCTGCGTCAGGCATCGGCCTGCCAATCTCCACCACCCATACCCTGGTGGGCGCCGTACTGGGCATCGGCCTGGCACGCGGCATCGGCGCATTGAACCTGTCGGTGGTCGGCAAGATCTTCACCTCCTGGGTCGTGACCCTGCCGATTGGCGCTCTGTTGGCGATCATCTACTTCGAAATCATGTCGCTGATTTTCCTGTAAGAGCAGTTGCAAGCTCCAAGCTACGAGCCGCAAGCTCGTAGCCTGGATTAGCCGAAGGCGTAATCCGGGGGATGCATGTCCTTCGGGTTGTCGGATTACGCTTCGCTAATCCAACCGACGCCTGAAGCCTGTTGCTATGATGAGGGCCTCTGCGAGAGAGTCGCCCCCTATGCCCTTGCCTTCGCTGAAAGACCAGTTCGCCGCGCTGATCGCCGCGCCCTCGGTGAGTTGCACCCAGGCGGCCCTGGACCAATCCAACCTTGCCGTGATCGAGTTGCTGGCCGGCTGGCTCGGCGACTTGGGGTTCGTCTGCGAACTGCAAGAGGTTACGCCCGGAAAATTCAACCTGCTGGCCAGCCATGGCACAGGCCCAGGCGGCCTGGTGCTGGCCGGACACAGCGACACCGTGCCTTACGATGCCGCCTTGTGGCGCAGCGATCCCTTGCGCCTGACCGAGCGGGACGGCCGCTGGGTTGGTCTGGGCGTGTGCGACATGAAGGGCTTTTTTCCGCTGGTGATCGAAGCGGTCAAGGGCCTGCTCGACCAGACCTTCCGCCAGCCGCTACTGATTCTCGCCACCTGTGATGAGGAAAGCTCGATGTCCGGGGCCCGCGCCCTGGCTGCCGCCGGTCGACCGCTAGGCCGCGCTGCGGTGATCGGCGAACCCACCGGACTCAAGCCAATTCGCCTGCACAAAGGCGTGATGATGGAACGCCTGAATATCCTCGGCCAGAGCGGCCACTCGTCCGACCCCCGTTATGGCCACAGCGCCTTGGAAGCCATGCACGACGCCATGGGCGAACTCCTTGCACTGCGCGCACAATGGCAACGCGAATTCCACAACCCGCTGTTCAACGTGGCGGTGCCTACGCTTAATCTCGGCTGCATCCACGGCGGCGACAATCCCAACCGCATCTGCGGCCAGTGCGCCTTGGAGTTCGACCTACGCCCGCTACCGGGCATGGACCCGCAGCAGCTGCGCGCGGCAATTCACAGCAAACTGCAGCCCCTGGCCGAGCGGCACCAGGTGCGCATCGACTTTGCCCCATTGTTTCCCGAGGTGCCGCCCTTCGAGCAGACTGCCAACAGCGAACTGGTACGCCTGGCCGAACGCCTGACCGGACAGGCCGCCGAAGCGGTGGCGTTCGGCACCGAAGCGCCTTATCTTCAGCAGCTTGGCTGCCAGACAATTGTGCTGGGCCCGGGCGACATCGCCTGCGCCCATCAGCCGGACGAATACCTGGAGCTGGCGCGCCTCGAACCCACCGTGCGTATCCTGCGCCAACTGATCGAACATTACTGCCTGCGCCCAATGTCCATGGATGCCAGCGCCACCTTGCCTACAGGAGACTGACCGTGCAGCCGCAGCTTCGACGATAAAGCCGCTTACTGTCTTCCGCTTGCTCATCGACCGCTTACGCAAAAGGCTTCCCATGCACGAATACGTCAACTGGCTGCGCCATGCCTCGCCCTACATCAACGCCCACCGCGACCGCACCTTCGTGGTCATGCTGCCCGGCGACGGCGTCGCCCACCCGAATTTCGGCAATATCGTCCACGACCTGGTTCTGCTGCACAGTCTCGGCGTACGCCTGGTGCTGGTACACGGTTCGCGCCCGCAGATCGAAGCGCGTCTTGCTCAGCGCGGGCTGACGCCGCGCTTTCACCAGGACCTGCGCGTCACCGACGCGGCAACCCTGGAGTGCGTAATCGACGCGGTCGGCCAATTGCGCATCGCCATCGAAGCGCGCCTGTCCATGGACATGGCCGCCTCGCCGATGCAGGGCGCGCGCTTACGTGTCACCGGCGGCAATTTCGTCACCGCACGGCCCATCGGCGTCGTCGAGGGCGTCGACTACCAACACACCGGCGAAGTGCGACGCATCGACCGCAAGGGCATCAATCGCCAACTCGACGAACGCAGCATCGTGCTGCTGTCGTCGCTGGGCTATTCGCCCACCGGGGAAATCTTCAACCTGGCGTGTGAGGACGTCGCCACTCGCGCAGCCATTGATCTGGAAGCCGACAAGCTGCTGCTGTTCGGAGCCGAACGCGGCTTGCTCGACGAACAGGGCACGCTGGTGCGTGAACTGCGCCCACAGCAGATTCCGGCCCACCTCAAGCGCCTGGGTAACAGCTATCAGGCCGAGCTGCTGGATGCGGCCGCCCAGGCCTGTCGCGGTGGTATCAAGCGCAGTCATATAGTCAGTTACGCCGAAGACGGCGCGCTGCTCAACGAACTGTTCACCCGTGAAGGGGGCGGCACCTTGGTGGCCCAGGAACAGTTCGAGGCGGTGCGCGAAGCAAGCATCGCCGACGTTGGCGGCCTATTGGAATTGATTCGCCCGCTGGAAGAACAGGGCATCCTGGTGCGCCGCTCACGGGAGATGCTGGAGCGCGAGATCGAACAATTCAGCATCGTCGAGCGCGAAGGCCTGATCATTGCCTGCGCGGCGCTTTATCCCATACCGGACTCGGACTGGGGCGAACTGGCGTGCCTGGCCGTGCATCCCGATTACCGCCACGGCCAGCGCGGCGACGTGCTGATGGAACGCATCGAGAAACGCGCCCGTGCGTTGGGGTTGAAGACCCTTTTCGTGCTTACCACCCGCACTGCCCACTGGTTCCAGGAGCGCGGTTTCAAACCCAGCGGCGTCGAACGCCTGCCGGCGGCCCGCGCTTCGCTATACAACTTTCAGCGCAACTCGAAAGTGTTTGAAAAAGGGCTTTAAAAGCAGCGGCCAGCATCAAGCCCGAGGCGTGACAGGGCACTCGGCTTTAACACGCTGCTCGACGCCATACCCATCGCCTTAATGCGCTGGGTATCGCTTCGCTCAACGCCAAGGCGAGGCTTATTCCAACGCCATCCATTCCTCGCTCAGGGCGCGCGCGTGACGGTCCACGGTAGTGGGCGCAAAAGGCCGACCGGAAGCGCTGACCAACGCACTGCTCTGGCTGTTCATGTCGAGCAGGGCAACGCGCAGGTACTGCCAGCGTGCCTGGATCTTGGTCAGCTTCGGATTATCCTCGGCCAACCCCTGCATTTCCTGATCAATGAACGGCACCAGCTTGCGTTCATCCTGCCCAAGATAGGTATCCGGCTGTTCGCGAGCGATCTCGAAATTACCAAAATAGGCGCGGCTGAGGTATTGCACGGCGAGGTATTCGACCTTGGCCGCCACCTCGGTGGGCGAGGCGGAAGGATGCGTGCGCAGGGCACTGAGGAAATCGCGCAGCGCACGGGCCAGTTCTTCCGGATAGCGCCAGGGCATGCTGTCTTCCCCTGGGCCGAACGCCACGCCACGGCGCAACTCTTCGATCAATTGCAGGTGCAGGCGGTACAGCGTCTCGTCGGACTGCAGCGCCTGCATGGCCCGTTGCAAAGCCTGGATGTCATCCTCCAGCCGCAGCTGATGGTCTTTCTGAAATCCTTCGCCACGCAGCAGTAACAGACTGCCGGTAGCCCGCGTGGCCTGGATCTGAACAGTTTCCACCGGCGTCAAAGCAGCAAACGCCAGAGGCGGCGCCATCATCAACAGGCCCAGAAAAAGAGCCGCCAGGCGGCGCAGTGAAACCACGAACGTTGGCATGGGATGCTCCTTTTTTTATTGTTGTGAGCCGTCAGCCCAGTGGCTTGGAATGACGTGGTCCCCAGCTTAGCGCTCGCCGTAACGAAAAGAGTCAGTCGAAAAGATGATTTGTGACCGGCTTGGCCTGGCGCTCTCACATGACGCCATGCAGGCGCCTTGTAGGGGGGATGTCGCTTTTTTTACATCCACCTTGGGCACCGACAGGTGGACAACTAACAGCGGTTGTCCACCCTACATGCCTCTACGTCAGGGATGCAGCGGCACACCGGCCTTGGGTTTGAAGTACAGCGTCTGGCCACGGCTCAAATCAACCAGGCTGTCGTGGTCCTTGGCCACTTCGGCTTCGATCGGCTCTTCCTGCCCAGAGAGCTTCAAGGTCACCCGGGTAATGGCGCCGAGCGGACGTATGTCGCGCACTTCGCCGGCGAGGAAATCGCTCAGCTGGCTACGGGACAGGTCCACTTCGTGGGGGCGGAACAGCACGTGGTGCTCGGTGCCGACATACAGGCGGTTGGCGTCGCCCAAGAAGTGGTAGACGAAATCGCTGGCCGGATGCTCGTAGACCTCGGCCGGCGAGCCGATCTGCTCGATCACGCCCTTGTTCATCACCACGATGCGGTCGGCCACTTCCATGGCTTCCTCCTGATCGTGGGTGACGAAAACGCTGGTCAAGTTGATGTCCTCATGCAGGCGCGCCAGCCAGCGACGCAGCTCCTTGCGTACCTTGGCATCCAACGCACCGAAGGGCTCGTCAAGCAGCAGGATCTTCGGCTGCACCGCCAGGGCACGGGCCAGGGCGATGCGCTGGCGCTGGCCGCCAGACAGCTGCTCCGGGTAACGGTCGCCGAGCCAGTCCAGCTGCACCATCTCCAGCAATTCCTTGACCCGCGAGGCGATCGTGGCCTCATCCGGGCGCTCGCGCTTGGGCTTCATGCGCAGGCCGAAGGCGACATTGTCGAAGATGGTCATGTGACGGAACAGCGCGTAGTGCTGGAACACGAAACCAACGTTGCGGTCGCGCACGTCGCGGGTCGACACGTCTTCGCCGTGGAACACGATGGAGCCGGTGTCCGGGGTTTCCAGGCCGGCGATAATGCGCAGCAGGGTGGTCTTGCCGCAGCCGGACGGGCCGAGCAGGGCAACCAGCTCGCCGCTGTGGATATCCAGGTTGATGTCGTTCAATGCGCGGAAGGCGCCGAACTGCTTGTGGACGTTGCGGATTTCAATGCTCACAGGTTTTATTCCTCCGCGCCGCTGTGGCGTTGGCGGTTGATTCGCGATTCGCTCCACTGCTTGAGCAGCAGGATGATCAGGGCTAGGGCCAGCAGCAGGCTGGCCACGCTGAACGCCGCGACGTGGTTGTATTCGTTGTAGAGAATTTCGACATGCAGCGGCAGGGTGTTGGTAACCCCGCGGATATGCCCGGACACCACCGACACGGCGCCGAACTCGCCCATCGCACGCGCCGTACAGAGTACCACGCCATAAATCAGCCCCCAGCGGATATTCGGCACCGTGACGTGCCAGAACATCTGCCAGCCGCTGGCGCCAAGCAGACGCGCGGCCTCTTCTTCCTGGGTGCCCTGCTCCTGCATCAGCGGAATCAACTCGCGGGCCACGAAGGGCACGGTGACGAACAGCGTGGCCAGGACAATGCCTGGCACGGCGAAGACGATCTGGATGTCGTGGTCCTGCAACCAGGGGCCGAGCGCGCCTTGAGCGCCAAACAGCAGGACATAGATCAGGCCGGCAATCACCGGCGAAACCGAAAACGGCAAGTCGATCAGCGTGACCAGGATGCTCTTGCCGCGAAACTCATACTTGCTCACGCACCAGGCGGCGGCGACGCCGAACACCAGGTTGAGCGGCACCGAAATGCCCACGGCAATCAGCGTCAGCTTCAGTGCCGCGATGGCGTCGGGCTCGAAGATGGCGTTGAAGAAGGTGCCCAAGCCGTGCTTGAGGCCCTCGCTCAGCACGATGACCAGCGGCAGCAGCAAAAACAGCACGAAGACTGCCCAGGCCGCGCCAATCAGCGTGATGCGACCCCAGTGGCGCGGGGCCGGGCGGTTCAAGACGGTAAGGGGCGCTGCCACGGAAAGACTGCTCATGACGGACTCCTCAATGGGCGCGAATGTAGCGCTGCAGCAGATTGATCAGCAGCAGCAGGATGAAGGCCACCACCAGCATCAGCACGCCAATGGCGGTCGCGGCGGCATAGTCGTACTGGTCGAGCTTGACCATGATCAGCAACGGCAGGATCTCGGTCTTCATCGGCATATTGCCGGCGATGAAAATCACCGAGCCGTACTCGCCGACGCCACGGGCGAAGGCCAGGGCGAAACCGGTCAGCCAGGCCGGAACCAGCGCCGGCACCAGCACGTGACGGAACACCTGGAAGGGTTTGGCGCCCAGGCAACTGGCGGCCTCCTCAACCTCCCTGGGAATGTCGGCCAGCACCGGCTGCAGAGTGCGCACCACGAACGGCAGGGTCACAAAGGTCAGCGCCAGGGTGATGCCCAGCGGGCTGTAGGCGATCTTGAAGCCCAGGCTGGTGGCGAACTGGCCGATCATGCCGTTGGGCGCATACAGCGCCGTGAGCGCAATGCCGGCCACCGCGGTGGGCAGGGCAAAAGGCAAATCGATCAGCGCCTCGATCAGCTTGCGTCCGGTAAAGCTGTAACGCACCAGCACCCAGGCCAGCAGCGTGCCGATGATGCCATTGAGCAGCGCGGCGCCTAAAGCGGTGAGAAAGCTTAGCTTGAGGGCGGCGAGCACGCGCGCGGAACTGATGATGGCGATGAACTGGTCCCAGCTTAGCTCGGTGGTTTTGACGAACAGGGCGCCCAGTGGAATGAGCACAAGGAAGCTCAGGTAAAACAGGGTGTAGCCCAGGGTCAGCCCGAAGCCGGGTATGACGGGAGACGTTCGAATGGACATGGTCAACGTTCGCTCTGGTTGAGCTACAAGCAAGCCACAAGCGGCAAGTACAGGAACCAGATGGGCTCGCTCTTGCCGCGTGAAACCTGTCGCTTGCAGCCGGCGCGCTTAGTACGCCTGGTAGATCTGGTCGAACACGCCGCCATCGTTGAAGAACTTGGGCTGAGTTTCTTTCCAGCCGTTGAAGTCCTTGTCGATAGTGACCAACTCCAGGGCCGGGAACTGCTGACTGAACTCGGCCGCCACCTTGGCGTTACGCGGGCGGTAGAAATTCTTCGCCGCTATGCGCTGACCTTCCTCGCTGTACAGGTAATTCAGGTAGGCGTTGGCCAGTTCGCGGGTGCCGTTGCGCTCGACGTTCTTGTCCACCACGGTCACCGGCGGCTCGGCAAGAATCGACAGCGACGGCACGACGATTTCCAGCGCATCGCCGCCTTCTTCCTTGAGTGCCAGGAAGGCTTCGTTTTCCCAGGCCAGCAGCACATCGCCGATCTTGTTGTTGACGAAGGTGATGGTCGAGCCACGGGCGCCGGTGTCCAGCACGGGCACCTGCTTGTACAGCTGGGCCACGTACTCCTGCGCCTTTTCGTCGCTGCCGTACTGCTTCTTCGCCCAGGCCCAGGCGGCGAGGAAGTTCCAGCGCGCACCGCCGGAGGTCTTCGGATTCGGGGTGATGACTTCCACGCCAGGCTGGACCAGGTCGCCCCAGTCCTTCAGGCCTTTCGGATTGCCCTTGCGCACCAGGAACACAATGGTCGAGGTGTAGGGTGTGCTGGCGTCCGGCAGACGTTCTTGCCAATCTTCCGGAATCAGTTTGCCGAGGCGGTGCAGCTCATCGATGTCGCCAGCCAGGGCCAGGGTCACCACGTCGGCGCGCAGGCCGTCGATCACCGAGCGGGCCTGCTTGCCAGAGCCGCCATGGGACTGCTGGATGCTGACCTTGTCATGGCCCTGGGCTTGCCAGTGTTGGGCGAAGGCGGCGTTAAATTCCTGATACAGCTCACGGGTCGGGTCGTAGGACACGTTGAGCAATTTGTCCGCAGCGAAACTCGGGGCGGCGAACAGGGCGCTGGCCAGGGCGGCGACAGCGAAACGGCGAATGGACATGGTGCAGCTCCTGAAGTTTTCTTTTACGTCTTGGCTATTTTTTGAGGAGGAGTGTCAGCTCCGCATTCGCGGGCGACAGCTGCGGTACCGGTGCGTAGTCATCTGATGGTCTCGATTCATACACGCCCTCCGGTGGTCCAGTCGGGCTTCAGCGTTGGGGTGTTTAGGCAGGCTTGCCCGGTTGATGCTGCAAACGGAATTTTTCCTTGCGCTCGATCTGTACGACTTGGCCGTTGTGCACGGTGATTTCCACTGAGCCAAAGCGCAGATCACGCAGGGCGCTGCGGATTTCACGCAGCAGGGTGGCATCGTCCTGGCCGTCGAGGCTGAGAAGGGTTGCGCTCATGATGGCTCCGAAAGGTCGGCACCCTGACCAGTGGGCCAGGGCGTGGAGCGGAATATAGAGATCACGTGATATTCTGAAAAATACCATTTAAGAATTTTTATATTCTTATATTGCATATATCAATGGCCGCTTGGGATGTGTGCGGGGATAAGTCATCGTGGGTGAACTACTGAGAGGTGAAGTAATTTGGAACAGCCTATGGCGCGAGTGGCGTAAGGCAGTCTCGCCCGCTGCGAGCTGTTGGGATGGATTTGCGCATACTCGGAAAGCCCGCCGTGAGGGATACTCCGGGACGATCCCATGGGACCGGGATAATCGGTATGGTGCCGTACGGTGGTGGAGCGCAGCGATATCCATCGCGTGATTTGGCGCCGAAGCACAGACCATAGGGACGGCATGAAATCAGGCATAAGAAGATAACTTTTTATTCCTTCACCGACATACCAGCTGTCCCTACACTGCCACCCATTCCTTTACGGAGGTGGCTCATGCCCAGTTCCCTCATTCGTTACCTGATCGTCCCCGGCTGGCATGGCTCACCGGTGGATCATTGGCAAAGCCACTGGCAACGCACCTTGCCCAACAGCGCTCGCGTCGAACAGGCCGATTGGCTGACCCCGCGACGCGAGGACTGGGTTGCCCGGCTCAACGCTGCGATTGCTGCTGATGGCTGCCCAACCATTCTGATCGCCCACAGCCTGGGCTGCGTAACGGTGGCGCACTGGGCCGAACAGGCACCACGACATTTACTCGGTCGCGTGCGCGGTGCCTTGCTGGTTGCGCCAGCGGACGTCGAACGGCCCGACTGCCCCGAGCCATTGCGCAATTTCGCTCCACTGCCTCGCCAGACGATGCCGTTCCCTAGCCAGTTGATTGGCTCGGACAACGATCCGGCAGCCACTGCCGCACGTGCGTTGCAGCTCGCCGTCGACTGGGGCGCCGAGGCGAGCATTCTCAGTGGCGTCGGGCATATCAACGTGAAATCCGGGCACCAACGCTGGGAGCAGGGCTTCGCCTGGCTGTATCGCTTGCAGGTACAGATCGACGAGCAGGCACGGCGCCGCGCCTGACTTTTCACAGCCCGCGCGGGTAACCGGTCGCCACAGATTTTGGAGCGGACACCGTTATTGTGACGCCACGAATACGGGTTGTGCGCCCTACAAAGCAGCCGATGTGAAGTCGACCCTACAAGAAAGCCATGCGTTTAGCCGGCCTTGCGAAAGGTCAGGTTGATGCGGTGCGCGCCGAGCACCGCGTGACTCGCGGCCTTCACCGTCAGCACGCCGTGGTAACGCAGGCGATCCACGCCACCCCACACCACCACATCCCCATGCAGCACCGGCACCCGCTGGGTCTTGTCGCTGCGTTTTAGGCCGCCGAACTGAAACACGGCGGGAATGCCCAACGACACGGACACGATCGGCGCGCTGAAATCCCGCTAGTCCTTGTCCTGATGCAGCGAGAGCTTGCTGCCCGGCGCATAGCGATTGATCAGGCAGGCATCGGGCTCAAAGCCGGCAAAGCCCCCCTCGGCCGCAGCGGCTTGCGCCAGGCGCCGGAACACCTCGGGCATTACTGGCCAGGCCAAGCCGGTCAGCGCCTCCACGGGGGCATAGCGATAGCCGTGGCGGTCCGACGTCCAGCCCAACGCGCCGCAATTGGTCATTGCCACCGACATGCTGTAGCCGCCCGGCGCCTGCATATGGCGAAAGGGCGCAGCTGTCTCGATATCAGCCAGCGCTGACAACAAATCGCCGACGTAGGGCAAGGCGAATTCGCGCAACACACAGGCGCTTGGCCCCAGCCATTCGGTGGTCAGAGTGGATTCGGGAAACAGGTCGGGGATGGAGCCCAGTAGAGTGTGAACTTTCATGGACACATGATCCTGCGCAACACGGGGCAAAGGAACACCAAGTGACCAATGGCCGAACGCTTTTGTAGGGGCGAATTCATTCGCCTGGCGCATGACTCCCAGGCCACACAGCCGCCGCGACCAACTCAAAGGCATCAGCTGGGTCGTTCGTCGCACCCCCGCAGGTGCCGGAAAGCCCGATGCCAGGCGAATGAATTCGCCCCTACAAATGCCCCGCCAAAAATAATTCGTCAAAATAATTTAAGTCCTGCTTCAAGTCCGTCGCCCTACCTGTATAGCGGGCAATCGAAGCCAGCTTTCCAAGCCAATTTTTTGATGGAGGCCCACATGGCCATCTCGATTCATACCAACTACGCCGCATCGCTGACCCAGACCAACATGAGCAAGACCAACAGCGCACTGGGCACCAACCAGCAGCGTCTGGGTACCGGTCTGCGCGTGAACAGCGCTGCTGACGATGCCGCTGGCCTGCAAATCGCCACCCGCCTGAACGCCCAAGCCCGTGGCCAGGCCGTTGCCATGCGTAACGCCCAGGACGGTATCTCCCTGCTGCAAACCGCCGAAGGCGCGCTGAACGAATTCACCAACGTTGTGCTGCGCATGAAGGACCTGGCCACCCAGGCCGCCAACGGCACGAACAGCGCCGACGACCTCACCGCCCTGGATGCTGAATACACCGAGCTGAGCGCTGAACTGACGAACATCCTGGCTAACACCAGCTACGGCGCTGACAACAACCTGTTCGCATCGGGTACCGGCAAACTGGTTCAAGCGCTGACCCTGCAAATCGGCTCGTCCTCCGCTGAAACACTGGACATTGACGTCAGTGGTGATATTAACGCTATTGACGTCACTACCCTCTCGACCGACATTACCGCCTCTGGCGCCGCGAAGGGCGAGATTGATAAGCTGAACACTCTGCTGACCGATGTCGGCGCGGCACGCGGTGCCATGGGTGCCAACATCAACCGCCTGAACCACACCATCAACAACCTGGCCAACATGGCGGACAACACCAACACCGCCAAGGGCCGCATCATGGACACCGACTTCGCCGCCGAAAGCGCGACGATGGCCAAGAACAACATGCTCATGCAGTCCGGCATCGCCATGCTCAAGCAGACCAGCCAGATGCCGAGCCTGGCTCTGTCTCTGCTGGGCTAAGCCCTGCCGCCTTTTCACCCGGGGACGCCCGGGTGAAATCGCTCAAAAAACCCGCTTCGGCGGGTTTTTTGTTTTGTTTAAACACACATAAACACCGTACCCCGGCGTAAAAACTGACACCCATCTTGTGTGGGAGGCCCGCCCTCGGGCCGAAGCTGTTACCGAGCACAGCCGCGTGTTCCGGCCATGACCCGTCTTCGCGGCGAGGTCGCCGCTCCCACAGTGAAACTCCGTGCTGGCCACCTATCTTGTGTGGGAGGCTCGACCTCGGGCCGAAGCTGTTACCGAGCAATGAATTCGCCCCCTGCCATCGGCAGCGGAAATAGATCTTCCCGTGGCGACAGAAAATGGGAACGATCCTTGCTATCACCTCTATGCCTTCACCTTGGCATCACTTTTTTGACGCACGTCCCATTACACCTTTAGTGACCTTTGCCCATGAACAGTCAAGCCCTCCAGCACGCCGTAGTCGACAGCCCCTGGTCTGCCGATTCCTTCACGCTGCGCACAGGCCGGAGCGCCTGCCGCGCCCTGTTCCAGCCGCAGCAATACCAGTTGCGCCTGCAGCCCGAGCAAGGCGACACCGAACGTGTCGACCTGGGTTTCGCCGGCAGCCGGGTGTTGGAGCGCCTGCTGCAGACTCCCGGCGAGGTGGTAACCCGCGAGGAGCTGCTCGGCTACGCCTGGGCCGACCGCGTGGTCAGCCAGGGCAGTTTGAACCAGCAGATCTATGTGCTGCGGCAGATTCTCGGCGACGAAAAAGGCCGGCAGATCATCCAGACCCTGCCGCGTCGGGGGTATTTGTTCAACCCGGACTATATCGAGGTCGAGCAGGTATTACCGGCTTCTTCCGCCGAGACGCCCGCTACGGTTCAGGCCTCACTGGACTGCAACACGAGCAACACCCGCCGCAAACTGCCGAGCTGGTGGCGACTGGTAGCACTGCTTGGCTTCACCCCCTTGCTCGCCACCTGTGCGGCCAATCTGCCAGGACTGTGACGTCTTAAGCCGTACGATGCCATTGCTGTGACGGGCGAATTCATTGGCTTTGTCCAGCTGTTGCAAGGGGCGTTACCCAAGCGTTCTATTCACCGACCTTACAACTGGTGTAAGGCGGTGACGCTCGTTGCAGGCGGGTTGGCTGTGTCATGGCGCACGTTCCTCCCGCAACTTGCGCCGGGCGTGGCCGCCCGACGAATTTCATGCCCGCATAACTCACCGCTTAGGCACGTTTCTGGCAGCTTGCATCAGCAGTCCTGCGCCCCTAACGATGTCGGGCCCTTACAGCCGCTTGGCGAGGGCGGCCTCCCACAGAGGTTCAGTGTGGGAGTTGCGACCTCGCGACGAAGACGATGGCACGGCTTAAACGCAAGCCCACCCAAACAAAAGGGCGGAAGGCAGGAGTTCTCCCTGCCGCGGGCTGCGCGGGTAACTGCGTATCAGATGGCTCCTGCGCTCCGGCGTGGGAATCGAGCTGGTGTCGCTCCGCGCCCCTTCTGAGGCGCAGCCCGATCACTTACTCCACCCAGAGCGTGTCAGCCTCTTTTTTGTTCAGCACGCTAACAGGAGCGGGCTGTACAACCTTCTCTGGCACCTTCAAACGCGTGCCGTCCTGGGTGTAATGCAGCTGCGGGTAGCTTTCGCCGAACAGGTCGCGGTACAGCCCTTCGGATTTTTCCGTCAGCAGCAACAGTTCAATGCGTCGGTTGGCGCCGTCGCGCGGATTGTCTGCGCGCAGCGGCATGACGTCGGCCAAGGCCGAGACTTGCAGCACCTGCGTCGCCTGCAGGCCGGCATTGACCATCACGTTTCGCGCCAGCAGCGCGCGATCCCCGGACAGGTTCCAGTTGTTGTAGGTAGCGCTCTTGCGGTACTGCGTTGCGTCGGTGTGGCCGCTGATGATCAGGCGGTTTTCGACCTTGGCCAGCATGTGCGCCAGGCTGGTCAGCAAACGCTGGAAATGCGGATTGAGCCGCGCGCTGCCGCGCTCGAACATGAAGCGCTGCTGGTCGTCCTTGATCAGAATGCGCAGCCCTTGCGGCACCACGATGACTTCGAGGTTGGACAGCGCATCCACTTCACCAGACAGCTCCTCGATCAGATCCGCCAACTGCTCCAGATCTTCGCGGGTGTTGTACTGCCTGATATCTTGCGGCTCGGGCTGGATCTCGCGCACGCTGCCGTCCAGGTCGATCGGCAGCTCGCTGATGTTGTCGAACATATTGGCACCGACCATGCCTTCCATCAGCGGGTTGCTGACCGGGTCGTCGGCGCTGAGGGGCGAAGACGTCTTACTTGGATTGATGATCCACAACACCATGAACAGCGCCATCATCGCCAGGGTAAAGTCAGCAAAGGCGACCTTCCAGGCACCACTGTGAGCGCCTTCGTGACCCTTCTTACGACGCCGCTTGATAACAATCTCGCGATCCTTATCGCCCTTCCTTCTCAAGCTGCTCATGCTGCGTCCCGCTCTTCCTCATAGCGGTTGACCCAGGATTCGAGCAGGCTGAACGCCGGCTTGACGTCCTGCTCGATCAGTTTGCGACCGGCGTCCACCGACAATAGCGTCGGCTTACCGGCCACATGGGCGACCAGCGTGGTGCGCACACATTCCAGAGCCGACAATTCGGTGCGGATGCGTTGCGACATGGCCGTGGCCAGCGGCTGCATTACGCAGTAGCAGAAGAAGATGCCAAGGAAGGTGCCGACCAGCGCAGCAGCGACACTGGCACCGATTTCCGCAACCGAGCCGCCAATATTACCCATGGTGATGATGATGCCCATGATTGCGGCGAGAATACCGAAGCCGGGCATCGCTTCGCCGACCTGATTGAGCGAGCGCGACGGCAGCAGCAGGGTTTCCTCCATGGCTTCCAGTTCCTGGTCGAGAAAACCTTCCAGTTCGTGGGCACTGATCTTGCCCATCGCCATCAGGCGGAAGTTGTCGGCAATGAAGGCCATCAGGTTGGGTTCGGCGAGGATGAGTGGGTATTTGGCAAACAGCTCGCTCTTCTCCGGCTCCTCGATGTGCTCATCGAGCACCTTGAGGCCGCCGATTTCGACCATTTCCAGCAACTCATAGAGGAGCATCAGCAGTTGACGCTGGAATTCTTCCCCGCGCCGTTTGTAGACCACCACACCCTTGATCTGCTTGAGCATTTCGATCAGCACTTCCTTGGGATTACCCACGATCAGGCTGCCCAGGGCGGCGCCGACGATGATGAGCAATTCTGCAGGCTGCCAGAGCATGGCCAGGTTGCCGTTGGCCAGGGCATAACCACCCAGTACACACGCGACAATGAGGAGAGATCCGAAAATTTTCTGCATAACGGCTCGACTAATTAGGCTCGGTTAAAAAGACACAGGCCCGTTTGACGGCCTGCTTGATCAGCTGGCAAATCCGTGCATCGCTGAGGTCCAGCACCAGCGCGATCTCCTTGAGACTGAGGTCGTGCTGGTAGTACAGGGTCAACACCAACTGTTCGCGCTCGGACAGCCGGCCCAGCACCTGGGCCAACAGGCGTTCCTGATGCACGCGCTGCTCGAACCCCTCGGTGACATTGGCGTTCGGTTCATGGCCGTCCTGCAGCAACGCATCGAGGCTTTCGATCGCTTCGCCGGACTGGTCCAGCAAATACGCGTGGTAGGCGTCTTCATCCACGCCGAGGTGCGTACGGATTTCCTCATCGCTCGGCTCACGCCCTAGCTGGCGCGCCAGGGCACGCACGCCATCGCGCATCTTGTGGCTCTGCTGACGCACTTGCCGTGGCCGCCAGTCCTGGCGACGTAACTCATCGAGGATCGCACCGCGAATGCGCAGGCTGGCAAAGCGACCAAATGCCTCATCCGGCTCGCCATAACGACGCAGGCTGTCGAGCAGGCCGAGCAGGCCGATCTGCTCCATGTCTTCGCGATCCAGCGTCGAACTGGCCTGCAGTGCCAGCTGGCTGACAATGCGCTTGACCAGCGGCAGATAACGCAATAGCCAGCGCTGCTCGTCCTGCGGAGCGAACAGCGGCGGGGCGCTATGCCCAGGGTAGGCTGTCTCGACGACGCAGGGGCTGTTCATGATTATTGCGCGAGCATCTTGCTGACCAACACGTGCTCGAACGGTGCCTTGAGCTGGCGTGCGGCAAAATCATCAAACAGGGTCTGCTCGATCAGCGCCTGCAGTTCGATAATGGACATCTTGCGCAGTGTCTCGTAACGCATGCCTGACAATTCGGCGACCACCGAATTGCGCACCACCGGCACCAACGGTGGCAGAAGCTTGCTGTCGACCTTGGCGCTGATCTGCAACGCCAGGTCAATCACCACGTAATGTTCACGTTTGGCCCCGCGCACACCAATGATGATTTTCTCGATGGGCAGAAACTGGTAGGCCGACAGCTCGCTCAGCTCCCGCAACTGTTGGGCGGAATCACCATCGGCCGCGTGCAGCTCACCCGTAAACGGGCGCTGAGTCATAAAAAAAGCCGCCAACGCTGTACCCACCACAATGATGTTGAGTACCAGCAGCACGACGATAACGCGGGATGACCTCATACTTTCTCTCTTACGAATTTCTGGAGTGCGCGTCAGACCGTAACCAGCACATCGGAGGTATCACGCTGGCGGGTGTCGTCCCCGCTTGGCTCCAGGACGTTGTCCCGTACCGCGTTCTCCGCGTAGCGCAGTGGCTCCTGGCGTGACTGCTGACCCGACTGACTGTCGGCACCGACCTGGACGTTGACCTGAACAAAATGCTGCGTGAGCAGCTCCTGGCGCAGACGGTCACTGGTTTGCTGCAGCAATCTAAGGGTATCGGCCTGTCCCGCATTGATTTGAATGGTGATGCGGCCCACCTCTTGACTGACCACGATTTCCAGCTTGCCCAGCTCCGGCGGGTCCAGGCGAATGGTGGCGCGTTGCGCCTTTTGTTGTATCTGCATATCGACGCTGTCACGCAGTGCATGCAGCATCTGCTCGCCACGCTGGGCGTCCGAGCCTTGTAGTTTGAGGGTTCGCTCCGGCAGTGCGCTAACCGCTGCCGGTAGCTGACTGGCCTGACCGGAGAGCACCGCTGACGTCTCGCCCTCGGCCGCTTTGCCCCCGGCCATATCCACGGTCGTGCCGATAGCATTGCCGGTATTGAGCGGTGCGGCCTCGGCGCGCGCAGCGCCGGCGAGTGTTTCACTGCGCACTTCAACCGGGGCTGGCAAGACGGGTGCCTTGCCGTCGACGATATGTGGCTGCGTCAGGCGATCACCCGGCAGCCCTGGCAGGGATTGCGCCGCGCGATCCGCCAACACAGCGCTCTGGCTTGTCGCTGGCTGGGCCTGAACCTGTTGCTGTTGCTGGGCCAGCAGGCTGCCCAGCAGGGCTTCGATCTGCTCGAGGCCAGCTTCACCTTCAGGGGCCACCAAAGTCGGCTCCACTGCGCCAGACTCGACCGGCTCCAGCTCGGCCGGTACATCCACTAATTCAGGCAGAAGCTCAGCGCTGGCATGCAGCTCCGTCGCAAATTCAGGGGCGTTGTTGGCTACATCCTGCGATGCGGTTCCTACAACTGCGGCAGATGCGGACTCGGCAGCGGCGGGCAAGATGGCAGAGTTCGCCTGCTGGACAGGTCCGGCCAGATTAATACTCACAGCTGTATTCACCGCAGACTCTCCACCCAGGCATAAGCACTTCGGCCATCTGCGGGTTGTTCGTGACTGTCCAACAGCACCCGCAGGCGCTGACATTCTTCCTGGCAGCGCTGGCGCGCCAGACCGTGCAAGTGCTGAACATCCCGGCACGCGGCCAGCAGTTCGGCGCTGGGCTCGTCACCCTGCTTGCGCAGGCTCAGCAGGATGTCGCGCAGCGAGCGATCAATTTCGCGGATAGCGTCCCAGTCATCGAGATGCAGCACCCGCTCGAGTTGCACCTTGAGATTGTGCAGACGCTGCAGCTCATTGGCGGGCGGCACGCACGCCCTCCCACCCTTCGCGCAACGTGCCGAGCAGGTTTACCACTTCGTCCAGACCTTCCAGCGACAACGTCACGCTGACATCGGCCAGGCGGTAGATGCAGTAGTCGTACAACCGCGCCAGACCGGCAACCAGTTCGCCGCCGTTTTCATAGTCCAGGGAACTGGACAGCCCGTTGAGAATATTGATGCTCTTCTCGATCGAGCGGCCTTTCTCTTGGTAGCGCTTACCTTCGATGTGACCACGGGTGCGTGCCAGCTCGTCGAGCAGACCGTCGAACAGCACCAGCACCAGTTCGTAGGGCGAAGCCGCAGCGGCCTTCGACTCGAGATCGACCATGCGATAACTGTTGTAGCTGTCTTCGTAGTGGTAGGTCATGGGGCCTCAATCGTTAGGATCATTTCTTCTCGGCGCTGGCGAAGTCGAAGTACAGGCTGGAGGTCTGCTCCAGCGTCGACATGATCTGCATCATGCTGGTGTACTGCTTGAGATAGCGTTGATAGAGATTTTCGTACTGGGTATCGACCCGCTCGTACTCGACATCGGCTCGTTTCATGGAGTCGCTGATGCTGTCCTTGCGCGTTTTCAAGATGCCGTTGACGCTGCTGGTGTAAACCGCCAGGCCGCTTTTGGTATCCAGCAAGGAGTCGAGCAAGCCTTTTGTGGCTCCATCGCCCTTGAAAATGGCGTCCAGGGCTTCAGGCTTGCTGGCCAGCATCTTGTCGAAGCGCTCGCCATTCAGTTCGAGACTGCCGTCGCGCTTGCCGGTGATACCCAGCGACACCAGTGACTCGCCGCCGAAATCCTTGCGAATCAGGTTGTCCACCATGCTCTTGAGGCCGCGGGTCATACCGTCGGCGGCCAGCACCCCGCGTTCGGATTCTTCCGAACCGCTGGCAGTCAGGCTCTTAATGGTGGACATCAGGCTATTGTAGGCATCGACGAACTCCTGAACCTTGGCCTTGGTGGCGCTTGGGTCTTGAGCGATGTCGACAGTCAGCGGCGCATCGCCGGTTGTGTGTGCCTTGGTAAAAGTCAGACTGACATCGTCGGCAATGTTCGTGAAGGTATTGCTACTGTTGGTCAGTTTGATGCCGCTGGCATCGGCGCCCAGATAAATTTCAGCGTCTTGTGCTTTGGACAGCTCTTTGGTCTTTGAGAGAGCCTTGATAGTGAGGTCCGTCGGCGCTCCGACCTCTTCAAATGTGATTTTGTTGGCAGCCCCGGTCTCTTCGCTGCTCAGCATCAATGTCTTGACCCCGTTCGCCGTTACCAACGAGGCACGAACGCCTTTGTTCTGGTCGGAGTCATTGATGGCCTTGGCTATCTTCTCCAGCGCATCGCTACCGTCTGCCGCGATTCCTAGAGTGGAAAGGTCGACCTCAATGCTGTTGCCACCTTGTTTGACGAGGAATGTGCCCGCATTACCGAAATCACTGCCGCTGACATTTTCAAATGCCAGCTGGTGTGCACTTGCGAGCTTATCGACGTAAAACTGATAGCTGCCGGCCTGCGCCTTGCCGCCCACGGTGGCCGTAGCGTAATCCGAGCTGCTCAGCGTGGCCTTGTTTTGCATCATCGAACTGGTGCTGCCGGCGCCTTTCAAGCCACTGAGCTTGGTTTGAAAGGTGCTCAGGGCGGAACTCAAGGTATTGAGCGCCGTCTGCTGGGCCTGGTAGTTCTTTTTATTGCGGTCCAGGCGGCTGTAGCTGGTCTGGGTATCGAAACCCGCCAGCTGAGTGGCCATGTTGTACGCGTAGTTACTGTCAAAAGTCGTCATGTCTGGTACCCCTTGATAGATGGGAGGCAATTCCGATGCCAAAACGCCATGCTGTATAAAATTGGCCGTAGCGCCGTTCGCAGCTGAAACTCCGCTTCCGCGCGGAGCACCTAATACCCCGGCGCGCGCTCGATGCGGAAACACCGCTTCCGCATTCCAGCTGGCGGTGGATTTGATAGACACAGGCGACCGAAACGCCTTAGGGCTTAAGCGCCAAGGTTCTGACGCTAATAAATGAGGGGACCGCAGCCTCTAGAGACAGTGCTCGAGTACAACCCGCAAGGAGGCGCACACCAAAGCTTTATCGGCCACAGCCCTGGAATCGTGCCCGATACGGCCAGGACAACCCGATCGACATAGACTCAGCAGCCTGCGAACCCCATCAAGGCGCTCGCGGCGTCTTGCAGCGAAAATACGCAACGTCCCATACGCCGCCAGCGCGCTTGCGCCAGCCCCTCGGCCGACTTTCACCCGAACCTGGAGCTCCGGCATGCCGCCATCCGTTAACGTTCGCAAACCCCGCGCCAGCAGTCAGGCGCGCATCGCTGCCATTCACAACGCCGCCCGGGCCCAACTGGCCGATTGCGGCGTGAGCGGATTGACGATCTATGGGGTGGCCGAGCGCGCCCAGATTCCGCCTTCTTCGGTGTACCACTTCTTTCCCAGCGTACCGGCATTGCTGCAGTCGCTGGCAGGTCAAGTCCATGCAGCCTTTCGCGCCACACTGACCGTGCCGGTTGAGCATGCATCGCTGCTGACTTGGCAGGATTTAGCGCGTCTGGTTGAACAGCGCATGCTGTGCATCTATGCCGACGACCCCGCCGCCCGCCAACTGATACTGGCCCAGCATGGTCAGGCAGAAGTGACCCAGGCCGACCTGCAGCACGACCTAGAATTGGGCCGGTTGATGCACGCGCTGTTCGACCGGCACTTTGCCCTACCACCGCTGCCCGAGGACCTGGATGTCTTCGCGCTGGCCATGGAACTGGCCGATCGCGTTTATGCCCGCTCGGTACAACAACACGGCGAAGTCATCCCCCGCTGGCGGGAAGAAGGCGCCCGAGTCTTTGTCGCCTACCTGGGTCTGTACCTACCACCCTGCTTGATCAAGCGGACTGAACCCCTCGAAAACGGATTCATATCGGCAGCTCTCGAGAACACGCCCTAGGATCTTGCGTTAGCGCGCTTCATTTATCGATTTATATCGGCTATACATCCGCATAAGCCCAAGTGGGCCACACTGTTATCGCCGACGGCGAGATCCCATCCGAGTATCTCCACGGATGGGCTGCTGCCCGCTACAAAGACCGCATCGGTGGGTTAACCCACCCTACGGAAGGAAGACCGATGATCACTCTGACCACCAGCCCTCGCGCCGACGGCTTTCGCATGCCCGCCGAATGGGAAACACACCAGCAGACGTGGATGATCTGGCCCGAGCGCCCCGACAATTGGCGCCTCGGCGGCCAGCCAGCACAGGCCGCGTTCGCAGCCGTGGCACGTGCCATTGCCGAATTCGAGCCGGTCAGTGTAGGTGTTTCTGCCGGCCAATACGCCAATGCCCGCCTGCAGCTGGAACACGCCAACATCCGCGTTGTAGAACTCAGCAGTGACGATGCCTGGGTACGCGATACTGGGCCAACGTTCGTGTGCAATGCCCAAGGCGACGTGCGCGGTGTGCATTGGGATTTCAACGCCTGGGGCGGCTTCAATGGCGGTCTGTATGCACCCTGGGACCGCGACCAACAGGTCGCCAAGAAGATTTTGCAGATTGAGCGCCAGGACCGTTACCGCACTGGCGACTTCGTGCTGGAAGGTGGCGCCATTCACGTTGATGGTCAGGGCACACTGATCACCACCGAAGAATGCCTGCTCAACCCGAACCGCAACCCTCACCTGAACCGTACTCAGATCGAGACGCTGCTCAGCGAGCATCTGGCAGTCGACAAGATCATCTGGTTGCCGGAAGGCCTGTACAACGACGAAACCGATGGGCACGTCGACAATTTTTGCTGCTTCGTGCGCCCCGGCGAGGTGCTGCTGGCCTGGACCGACGATGCGCAGGATCCTAACTATCCACGCTGTCGCACCGCCTGGGATGTACTCAAAGACACGCTTGATGCCCAAGGACGTGCACTGACGGTCCACAAGATACCGATCCCCGGCCCCATTTATGCCACTGAAGAGGAATGCGCCGGTGTCCAGACGGTTACGGGCAGCCAGCCGCGCGACCCGTCGATCCGCCTGGCCGGTTCCTATGTGAACTTTCTGATCGTCAACGGTGGGATCATCGCTCCAAGCTTTGATGACCCAATGGATGTGCAAGCTGAAACCATCCTGCAGCGCTTATTCCCTGAGCGCCGAGTGGTGATGGTGCCTGGGCGGGAAATCCTACTCGGCGGGGGCAATATCCATTGCATCACCCAGCAGCAGCCGGCGCCGCAGAATCAGTAGAGAGCATTCATAAGCGAGGGCGCCAGGCTATGGCGCCTGCTGGATCAGGACAGCAGGCTGACCACACTGTAACGGGTCAGGTTGGCTTGGCTGACGACGACCTGGGCCTGGCTGACATAATTGACCGGCCCACGATGCATGACCTTGTTCAGTGCTTCGACGTAGGTTTGCGCCCACTGGCGCTCATCATCTTGCAGGTGTTCGGCTAGGAATAGGCGTATATCCGACTCCCGCTCGCGGATCTGTTCACGCAGTTGGGTGACCCGGTCCAAGGCACTGACCACGCTGTCGAGGATCTGGCGCATTTCGCGCACTGACTCCAGGGCAGATTCGCTTGGCAGACCGAGCAGACCATCTTCGGCGCTTTCCACTCGCGCATAGTGGCCCTTGGCAAACAGCTTGCCCTCACCCTGCACCGCCAGCTCGTCGCGCAGCGCAGTCCAGTCGCTTTCACGGGCGGAGAATTTCAGCGAGCCGTCCGGATCGATTTCCGCGCGCAGTCCCGCCTGGTTGAGGGGCAAGTTGAAACGGCGCAAGGTTTGCTCGACGCTCATACCGTCATCGAGGACCACCGCCAAAGGTTCGCTGAGCTGGCGCCCGGCGCTGAATACTAGGGTTTCCTGGCCCGAGGCGCGCACCTGCTCGATGTTTTCCAGCCCCTGCAGGCTGAAGCGAATGCGCACCGGCTCATTCAGTTTCAGCTGGAAACTGGCATCGAGCACATTGCCGGTGTTACGGCTGCGCTGGTCGAGGATTGCGTTAACCTTCTGCAGCGCTTCGCGCGCTTGCTGACGGCTAACTGACTGGCTGGAGGCCGCGCTGACCTCGGCGCTCAACTTGAGCTTGAGCTGACTGAGCCGGCTCTGCACTTCATTCAGGTAGCTGTTGGCCGACTGGATGGAAGACAACTGCTGGTTGAGTTGCAGGCTGTAGGTGCTGCTCTGGCGTGGCGCCCGCTCGCTGGTGCGAGTTTCGCGCTGGACAGGCTGCGCGCGGCTCTGACGTTGTACGGGGACACCCTTGAGGTCCGCCGTGCGACGATCCAGGTCGAACGGCGTGACGGCTGGCAGTTGTTTATCGACAACCTTCATAGTGTCCCCTTATTCCTTAAAGCAGGTCGAACAGCGACATTCCAGTGAGCTTGGCATAGGTTTTTTGCGTGGCCTGTATGGCCATCTGGTAATTGGCCAGCTCTAGCGAACCGAGAGAATAATCGAAGCGCGACAATTCACCTTCGATTTTCTCATTGACCAGGGAAATATCCGCCTGGCTGTTGGCAAGCAGAGTCAGCGTGTTTTGCCGGCCACCGAGTTCGGTGACATTCATCAGTAGAGCATCATGGCTGCTATCCAGCGCCACGATTGCGTCGGTAATGCTGGTGCGAACTACCGCTGGATCGAGCGTGGCATCCTTCATGGAAGCCACGGCCTCGTGCAGCTTGTTGAGCAGATCCACATTGGTGCCCAACACCGTTTCGGCGGTGACATTATCATCGAGCAGCACGCCATTGGCCACGGCGACCTTGCGGGTGTCGTTGTTACCGCCCAACGTATAAACGGTGCCATCGAACTTCACAGCCTCCTGGTTGGTGGCGGTGCCGGAAAACAAAAAGCGTCCTTCCTCGTCGCGCGAGTTGAAATAGCTGTAAATGGTTTCTTCCAAGCTTTCCAGCTCGCCGGCCATGCTCTCCAGTGCAGCCTGGTCATTGGTGCCGTTGGCTGCCCAGAGCAACAAGTCGCGCACGCTAAGTATGGTGTCGGATGCCGCAGTGAGGTTGGTCTCGGCCGCCGACAGGCGCCCGGACAGGTTGGCTATATTGGTCTGGTATTGGGCCAGACTGGACTCTTCCCGGGCGATGCGCAGCAACCGCACGCTGGAAATCGGGTCATCCGATGGCAGGATGATACGGTCGCCTGTGGCCATCTGCTGCATCAGCTTGCCGGTTTTCGCTGCGTTGTTGCTCAGCGAGCCATGCATGATGGCGTTGATCTGGGCGTTGGTGATGCGCATATCGCTATCCTTCGTTAAATCGTCGGGGCCGGCAGCACGCCGGCGCGCAGTCGTCAGAATACGGCCAGCATGCTGTCGAACAGGTCGCGGGCGGTGCTGATGACTTTCAGGTTGGCCTGATAGGCCTGCTGGAAATTCATCAAATTCACACCTTCCTCATCGAGGCTCACCGCGCTGATACTGTCGCGCTGGGCCTGGACCTGAGCCAGCACCGACGTGGCGGTTTCCAGGTCCGCCTGACCCTGGCGACTCTGACTGGCCACTTTACCCAGCAGAGAGGCATAGGCATCGTTGAGAGTGCTGGTGTTGCCATCAACGGTCACAGTGGCGTTTTTAAGCTGGATCAGCTCCAGCAACGTCTCGTTGTTACCCTGCGCGGCGTTGGCACCGGAAGCGGAGAAGGCCAGCTCCCTGGGGGACAAGCTGGCGACCGTCAGCACTTGCGAAATGCTGGTGGGGTCATACACGAACAGCGGCTTGCCGGGATTACCATCCAGATCCGTACCGCTGGCCAGGACAGTGTTGAACTGAGTCGCCAGTTCACCGGCCATCTGGTTGATGCTGCCCTGAATAGAGCGCAGTGAATTGTATTCAGCGTCGTGCAACCCACCCAGCTTGCCGCCCCAGCCATCGCGAGCCATAGGAAACTCGGTGCCGGCGAAGGACAGCTTGAAATCCTGCTCGTTATCGGCTCCGGCGCTTAGGCTGACGGTTGCAGCGGTGGCTCCAGCCACCAGCGGCTGTCCGTTAGCCAAGGAAACACTGAAACTGCCATCAGCGGCTTCGCCCACACGGATATCGGCCAGTTCGGCCAAGCTCTGTACCAGGCTGTCGCGCTGATCGCGTAGGGCCTTGCTGTCACCGTTGGTGGCATCGGCGTAACCAATGCGCTTGTTCAACTCGGCAATGTTGCCGGTCAGACCATTTAACTCGGTGACCATCGCCTCGCGTTGGCCGCGTACGGCCTTCAGCTGCAGCTCGATATTGTTACTCAGGCCGTTAAAGCGTTGGGTCAGAGCCCCAGCTTCATTGAGTATCTGCTGACGAAGGGCAATGGAATCAGGCGTTGAAGTCGTGGCGTTAAGCGCCGCATAAAGGTCGTCCAGGCCGCCGCTGATATTCGAGCCTTCGCTGGCCATCATCTGCTCCAGCGCAACCAGATACTGCTGACGACTTGAGTTGATCCCCTGCTCGCTGGTCGAACGCCACAGCTGACGATTAACGTAATCGTCGGCAATACGCCGAATCGTCGTTATTTCTACCCCACGACCGCCACTCAAGGTGGTATGCCCGGAAAGAGACATCTGCTCGGTACGCAGGCGGCTGAAGCCCGGGGTATTGACGTTGGCGACGTTCTGGCTGGTGGTGGTCAAGGCAGTCTGCGAGGCGCGTACGCCGCTCATGCCAATCTGGCTCATAAGACTCACGAGCGATTCTCCTTGGTGTCAGGACGAATCGGCTGGGCAAAAGCCGCCGACAGCGCTTGATGAGGGGGCGTGGAGGTATTCGACGCCAGTTGCTGATTCAAGGCGACCGTTTCGCCTGCCGGCTTAAATGCCGCATGCGATTGCGCCCAGCTACCGGTCAGCGGCGCTTGCAACGCCTGGCTGGGCAGCGCGGCCACCGGCTCGCCGCCCAGTTGCTCGACCAGCATGTCGGCGATGCCGGTGTTGCGCTGGCCGGCCAGTTTTTCGGCGAGCACGTCGTCGTAAAAGTCGCGCATGGTGTCCAACTCGCGACTGCGCATCGAGCTGCCTTCGGACAGCACATCGCTGGCCTTGCGCATCTGTTTGAGGATCTGTTGCAGGAACATCGCTTCGAACTGCTCGGCGGCGGCCTGCAACTGGTCGTTGCGCGAGATGCCGGTGTGCTCCGGGGCGTTGCGCCAGGACTGCAGCGTATTCGGAAGGTTGAGAATACTCATGGTCAGATCACAATCAGTTCGGCGTTGAGGGCGCCAGCGCGCTCCAGGGCCTGGAGAATGCTCATTACGTCATCCGGCGTGGCGCCCAGGCTGTTCACGGTATTGATAATGCTTTCCAGATTGGCGCCTTCCGGCCAGCGGAACATGGCGTTGCGGTCCTGGGTGACTTCCAGCTCCGAACGGGGCACCACGGCCGTCTGGCCCTGGCTGAACGGCGCGGGCTGGCTGACCTGCGGGTTTTCGCTGATGGTCACGGTCAGGTTGCCGTGGGACACGGCCGCGGCCTTGACGCGTACGCCCTCGCCAATCACCACGGTGCCGGTGCGGCTGTTGAACACCACCTTGGGTCGCTCGCGACCCTCGCGCACATCCACCATTTCCAGCATGGCCATGAAGCTCATACGCTGGGTGCTGGTGACCGGTGCGCGCACCGACACTTTGGTGGCGTTCAGCGCCGTCGCCGTGCCGGGACCGATGCGCTCATTGATCGCATCCACCACACGGGTGACGGTCTGGAAGCTGGGGTTGCGCAAATTGAGCATGATGTCCGGGCGCTTGGCGAAATCGCTGGGGATCATGCGCTCGACAGTAGCGCCGTTGGCGATCCGGCCCGTGGTCGCGCTGTTGATCGACACGCTGGAGCCGCTGCTGCCTTCAGCCTTCAGGCCGCCCACCACCAGGCTGCCTTGGGCCAGGGCGTAGATTTCGCCGTCCACGCCATGCAGTGGGGTGAGCAGCAGCTGGCCGCCGCGCAAACTCTTGGCATCGCCCAATGACGACACCGTGACGTCAATGCTCTGCCCTGGGCTGTAGGACGGTGGCACGCTGGCGGTGACCGTCACCGAGGCGACGTTCTTCAGTTTGGGATCGACGTTGGCCGGCAGGTTGACGCCGAACTGCTTGACCAGGTTGGCCATCGCCTGGTTGGTGAAACGTACCTGGTTCTTGTCACCCGAGCCATCCAGGCCGACCACCAGGCCATAGCCGATCAATTGGTTGTCGCGGATGCCTTCGACATCCACCAGGTCCATCAGCGGCACGGCCCGGGCGCAGGGCAGGGCCAGCAGCAACAGAAGGGGGAGAAGCTTGCGCATGTCAGTATCCGCTTAGAAGGGGAACCAGGGGCTGGTAAAGAAGCGCGTCAGCCAGCCGGCCGAGTTGCTGTCGTTGAGCACGCCGCGCCCGGCATAAGAGATCCGCGCATCGGCGATGCTCTGCGAGGACACCTGGTTGAAGCGGTTGATATCGTCGGGACGTACCAGACCGCTCAGGCGGATGAATTCATCGCCCTGGTTGAGGCGCAACGACTTCTCGCCGCGCACAAGCAGCACGCCACTGGGCAGCACCTTGTGCACGGTGACCGCGATGGAGCCGAGCAGGGTGTTCTGCTGCGAGCTTTTCGCCGAACCGGAGAAGTCGCGCTGGGCATCGGCGGACGCCCCGAGGCGGTCGTACTCGCGACCGAAGACATTGGGCACGCCGATACCGATGGAGGACTCTTTGCCAAAGCTGGTACCGGCGCTCTTGCTCGATTGGGTCGATTCGTTGAGCACCACAGTGAGGATGTCGCCAACCCGGAAAGCGCGGTTGTCGTTGATCAACGAGCTGCCAAAGCCCCGGTACAACCCTCCCGCCACCGTCGTCGACTGCTCGTAGTCCAGTTCCGGCGGAGCATAATCGGTGGTATCGGCGTCTTCGCGCAGCTCGTGGAAGCTGGCGCACCCACCGAGCATTAGCACAGCAATCCACAGACAAAGCGTGCGCATCATGGTCATCAAACGGTCTGGTTGAGGAATTGCTGCATGCCGGAGCTGGCGTCGAGCACCTTGGCGTTGGCCTCGTAGGCGCGCTGGATGGCGATCATCTGCACCATGGCCTCGACCACCTGCACGTTGGAACCTTCCAGCACGCGCTGCTTGAGTTGTCCAAGGCCATCCTCACCCGCAGTACCCTCAACCGGTTCGCCACTGGCCACGGTTTCGCGGTACAGGTTGCCGCCCAGGGCCTCCAGACCAGCCGGGTTGAGGAAGTTGACCAACTGGATCTGACCCAGGTCTTCGGTCACCCCTTGGGCATTGACCACGGTCACGGTGCCGTCGCTGCCCACAGTGAAACCGCTGCTGCCTTCCGGCACGAGAATCTCATCGGCCAGCGGCAGCCCCTGGGAATTGACCATCATGCCTTCGGCATTAAGCTGGAACTGGCCGTTCTCGGTGTAATAGTCCTCGCCATTGGGGCCTTGCACACGAAAGAAGCCCTGGCCGATGATCGCCAGGTCCATCGGCTGGCCAGTAGTCTGGATGTTGCCTTCGGTAAAGACCTTCTGGGTACCGACCACGCGCACGCCATTGCCCATCTGCAGGCCGGACGGCACGGTGTTGACCTGATCGGCCTGGGCGCCGGGCTGCACCTCGATGGCGTAAAACAGGTCCTCGAATACTGCGCGGTCGCTCTTGAAGCCGACGGTATTCACGTTGGCCAGGTTGTTGGCCACGGTGGTCATTGCCATATCCTGGGCGACCAGACCGGTCTTGCTGACCCAAAGTGCCGAACTCATCGGTTAATCCTCTTTTCAGTGCCTGCCCCTGGCAATGCCAGGGGCGGATAATAGTGATTGCTTCGGCGCAGTGCTCTTGGGGTGGGGCCGAATTTACTTCGGCTGCGAAGTCACAACATGACCCGATCACCACCCGAACACCGCTGCCGATATGAAATCGGCCCCACACACTTAGCGCGCCCTTGCAACGCAACGGCTTCGTTTTGCTTAGCCGCGAATCAGCCGATTGCCTGCCTCGGAGAGGTTTTCGGCGGCTTTCATCATCTTCACCTGGGTTTCGAACAGGCGGCTCAGGCTCATGGTCGATACCAACTGGTCGATGGACGAGACGTTGCTCGATTCCAGATAACCGCTGGCTAGCGTGATGTCTTCGTTGGCTGCCAAGGGCTGGTTGTCGCGCGGGATCAGTAGCCCTTGGGCATTCTTCATCAGGTCTGCGCCCTGACTGTCGACCAGGCGGATACGGCCCACCTCGACCATCAGGAAATCGCCACGCGGCACCACCGACACCGTGCCGTCTGTGCCGATATGCAGTTGATCGTACTCCGGCAGCACCAGCGGGCCATCCTCACCCAGCAGCAGGCGACCACCGACAGTCAGTTGCCCTTCGGCGTCTACCTGCAAGCTGCCGTTGCGGGTATACGCCTCGGCGCCGGCGCCATTTTGCACGGTCAGCAGGCCTTGGCCCTTGACCGCCACGTCCAGCGCCCGGCCGGTGAAATTCACCGGGCCCGGGGTAAGGTCGACGCCGTTGTTCTCCACCCGCGCCATATGACGGCTGTCGTAACCGTAGCCTTCCACCTCGACGGCGGCGGCACGTTCCATGTCGGCGCGAAAGCCGGCGGTGTTCACGTTCGCCAGGTTGTTGGCGTGAATCTGCAGTGCCTGCATGCTGCGATTGGCCGCAGTCATCGCGGTATAACCCAAACGATCCATGGATGATTCCGCCTTACATCGCGCTGAACAGGATCTGGTCGAGATCCTTCTGGGTGGAGATCACCTTGGTGTTGGCCTGGTAGTTGCGCTGGCCCTGCATCAAGGTCACCAGTTCCTCAGTCAGGTCGACGTTGGAGTTTTCCAGGGTCCCGGCGTTGATCTTGCCGAACTGGGCAACGCCCGCAGTGCCGATCAGCGCAGCGCCGGAGTCGATGGTTTCCACCCAGGAGGTGCCGCTGACGTTCTTCAGCCCTTCGGCGTTGATAAAGCTGGCCAGCACGACCTGGCCCTGCTGCTGGCTCTGGCCGTTGCTGTAGTTGACGAACACATTGCCCTTGCTGTCGATGCCCACGCCGGTCTGTTCACCGGAGGTGTAGCCCGATGCCAGGTTGGTGGAGACACCGAAGTCGGTGCCATACTGGCTGGTGCCGGTGTAGTCGATAACGATTTCCAAGGGAGTAGCGCCGGGAGGCGTAATACCGTCAAGGGTTACAGCCCCACCCGTATCAAGGCTGCCGTCCGTATTAAAGGTTATCGCCTGCGAAGCCGGAGTCATCGCAGCTCCATTGAGGTAGTAATGAGCGTCCCATGTATTGGCCCCAGTATTAACAAAGTACTGGGTCAGGGTATGCTCCTTACCCAACGAGTCGTACACCTTGGTTGTATAGGTGTGGTTGTACCCATTGGGATCGCCTGGATTAGCCGGATCGAAGGCCACTGCTGGTGGAACCTCGTTTGCATCCAAGTTGGCGACGAACTCCAAGCTGTCGGTCGCCTTGGCCGGCAGAGTGGATGCCTTGATGCGCAGATCGCCCAAGCTACCCGTCAGCAGGTTGCCGTCGGCGTCGGTGGGGTAGCCCTGCAGCTTTTGCCCGGCGGCATTGACGATGTAGTTGGCCGCATCAGTGCCGAATACCCCGGCACGGGTGTACTGAGTCTCGCCACTGGTGCCCTTGACCACGAAGAAGCCGCCACCGGAGATGGCCATATCCAGGGTACGGCCGGTGTTCACCAGCGCGCCGCCGAGGCTGATGCTCTGGGTGTTGCCGAGTACCTCCACGCCCATGGCCTGGGTGTCGGCATAGACGCTGCCAAACTCGGTGCGCGAGGACTTGAAGCCGGTGGTGCCGGTATTGGCGATGTTGTTACTGACAGTATTCAGTTGTTCGGTGACGGCGTTGAGGCCGGTCAGGGCAATGTTGAAGCTCATGACGATCTTTCCTCGGAATAGGATCAGGCTCAGCTGCGCTGGCCGAACTCGACGATGTTGTAGAACGGCACGCTGCCGGCGCCGGCGATGTTGAGGACCGGCCCGGTGTTGCTGACGCGCACATCCTTGACCAGGCCGTTGACCTCGACGGTCAGGCGCTGATCGTCGGCGTTGAATGCCTGAATGCTGTATTGGCCGGGCTTGAGGCCCAGCGCCACAGGATCGACGGTATAGGCGACCTTGCCGGCAGCCTGCTCACCCAGCTGAATGACGGTTTCAGTGCCATTGGAGTCGGTCAGCAGCAGGCTGGTCTTGCCCGAGTAGTTATCCAGAGTGAACTGACCGTTGACCGGCTGATCATTCAGCTCGAGGCTCTCTACGTTCACCGACACTTCCTGACCTACCAGTCCCGCAGCAGTCAGGGTCTGCAGATTGTCGGCCAGCACCAGGCTGCTCTGCTGCAGGGTGGCCATGTTCTCCATGCTCTTGACCTGCGACATGCTGGCGTACTGCTGGAGGAACTGGCTGCTGTCCACCGGGTTGGTCGGATCCTGGTTCTGGATCTGCGCAACCATCAGAGAGATGAAGTTGTTCTCCATCACGCCCAATTCGCTGAGGTCCACTGCTGCACTGGGCAGCGCGTTTTCATTGGTCAGCGCGCTACTGCGCGAGTAGTTGATCGAATCAACGCTCATCAGGCTTCTCCGAGACGCAGCAGACCCTGCTGCATGCTTTTGAGGCGATTGAGGACTTCGACGCTGGTCTCGAAGCTGCGGGTCGCCGACATCATGTCGGTCATTTCCTCGATCTGATTGACCGCCGGGTAAAAGACGTAGCCATCGGCGCCCGCCAAGGGGTTGCCGGGCTCGTAACGCTTCACCGCCTCACGCTGGTCGGCGACCACATCGAGCACCTGTACATGGGCACCGCCCATGCCGACGCCTCGCGTCAGCTCATCGTTGTTGTACACGGCGGCGAACAGTGGCCGGCGCGCCTGATAGACATCCTCGGCGGACGTGGCCGCCGAATCGATGTTGGCCAGGTTACTGGCCACGGTGTTCAGGCGTACCGTCTGGGCATTCATCGCTGAGCCGGCGATGCGGTAAATGGATTCAAAGGCCATCGTCAACGTCCTTCAATGGCCTGCTTGAGGCCGCGAAATTTCATGGTTAGGAAGGTCAGGCTGGTCTGGAAGTCCATGGCGTTACGCGAGAACTCGGCCTGTTCGACACCCAGCTCCACGGTATTGCCATCCAGAGACGCCTGGAACGGCACCCGGTACTGCAACGGCGAAGCGAGGCTGGACTGAGACAGTTCGGCACTGCTTTCCAGGCGGCTCATTTCCCGGGCGAAGTCAATATCGCGGGCTTGAAAGCCCGGGGTGTCTACGTTGGCCAGGTTGGCGGCAATAATTTCGCTGCGCTGCATGCGCACTTCGAGCGCATGGGCATGCAGCCCAACCACGTCATCAATCCGTATACTCATGCTTCCCCCAAAAAACCGTCACTGGGGAGTGGACAGCAGCTTTCATGCCATTCCGCTATCATTTAGCAGGTAATTGATTTTGTTAGGCTTTATCAGCGTTACAGACGATCGTCGGGGACGCGGATTTCCGTCTTTGACGGCAAAAGGACGCCGCAGCGGAAGTGTTGCTTCCGCCTGCCTGGTCATGTTGCTTGCTTCGCAAAGCCAGGCTGGCGGCGTCAGCGAACAGATTGATCAGGCGCTGCGCAATCATTTACAGCCGCTCCTGCATCACGAGATCCGCCAGCATGGCTGGCAGCAGCCACGCCTGCATCTGGACAACACACTGCCCAGCAGCACGCAAAAATTGCCGGTCTGTACGCAGGACTTACAGGTCAATAACCTGTCACCCCGCCCGGCACTCCTCAGTCGGCAACGCTACCGAATCGAGTGCGCCGCGCCCGCCTGGAGCGTGAACGTGACCAGCCAGGCCGACATCAGCGTACGGCTGCTGGTCGCCCGCCATACTCTGGAACGCGACCAGTCGCTCAGCGCCGACGATGTACTCGCCCGCCGGCAAAGTGTCAGCAAGAATCGCCAAGGGTTCTATGGTCGAGTTGCCGACATCGAAGGCCTCAGCGCCAAGCGGCGTATTCGCACCGGCCAGGTACTCAGCCCGCGGTTGCTCGGCGCGCCCTTGCTGGTGCGGCGTGGCCAGATGGTAACCATTGTCGCCACCCATGACGGCATCGAAGCCGCGACGCAAGGCGAGGCCTTGAGCAACGGCAGCGCCGGTGACCTCATCAGGGTGCGTAATCAGAGCAGCGAAAAAATCATCGAGACGCAAGTGACGGGCGAAGGCGTAGTGACTAGCACGTTCCGCTAAGGAAGCGCTGTATAAGTCGTTACTTCCGCGAAGGCGGGAATCCAGAAGGCCAGGTCGATCACTCCCACGCTCCGCGTGGGAATGCAGCCCGAGGCGCTGTGCGCCTCAGAAGGGACGCGGAGCGTCCCGTGTTCGGTTCGGCTGTGTCTGCGTTAAACGTTGCTAGCCCAAGGGCGGGCGCAACGCCTGCGCCGCGCCTTCCACTCGGCGCTGCATGACGCGATTTTGTAGGGGCGAATTCATTCGCCTGGCGCATGACCTTCAGCCCACGCATCCGCTGCGACATGCACAAAGGCATCAGCCGCGTAGTTCGTCGCATCCCCGCAGGTGCCGGAACGCTCGATGCCAGGCGAATGAATTCGCCCCTACCGGAACCTGTGCCGGGCACGGCTTTTCGGTGTGGGAGTCGCGCCCTCGCCGCGAATGCGGGCTGCCCGGTGATCTCCGTGTTTCTTTCCCCAATATCCAGCAACGGGCGAGGCCGCCGTACGTTTGTGCGGGGCCAAATAGCACCCTACCCGCACAAATAGGTGCCAGTACCCACCGCCACTAGCACGCCGTCTTCGTTATGCAACTCGCTGCGTACCACCGCAACCTTGTTACCCGCGCGCAGCGGCACGGCATGAGCGGTAAAAAGCTGGCCGCGGCCGGGGCGCAGGTAATCGATACGCAGGTCGATGGTGCCCAAGCGCGACAGCCGCGCCATGCGTTCTTGCGCCGGCAGGCCGGCGTGGCGCTCGCAGGCACCGATCAACGCCATGGCACCGCCGGCCACGTCCAGTAAGGTGGCGATCACCCCGCCGTGCAGGATGCCCTGCACGAAATTACCAATTAGCTCGGGGCGCATCGGCAGGTGCATGGTCACCCGCGCTGACGACAACTCGTCAATTTCGATGCCCAGGACCTGATTGAACGGAATGCGCGCGAAAAAATGGCCGATGGCCTCGCGCAGTTCGGGTGTGAGTTCACAGGATGGACTGATCATGGGCGGCTCCGACAGTAGGCCGCCACGTTCACCTAACGGCTCGCGACTGAAAAGAGGCGCGGCAGAGCAAGCCGGCAGTTTGTCCGGAATGGCCTGCAGCTGACGGCCCTCGCAAGGGCCGTCGCTCTTCAGACGCAGCGTTCACCATCAACCTTCGCTGAGCTCCAGGACCCGATCCACCAGCTTGTTGATACCGGACGCAGCCTGGCTAATCGATTCGGCCAACATGTAGGCCGGTGTGGTGACCAGCTTGCGTTGCTCGTCGACGATGATGTCCTCGACCGGACAATCCTGGTGCTCGGCGCCCATCTGGCCCAGCGCTGTGGCCGTATCCGCATCGGTACCAATGGTGCAAACCACCCCAGCGCCATAGATCTTTGCCGCCATGGCCGGAGCGATGCAGATCAGTCCCACCGGTTTGCCCGCGCTGGCGAAGCCCTGGGCAACTCTCAGCACCTCAGGATTCACCGTGCACTGCGCACCGCTGACGGCAAAATCGCTGAGGTTCTTCGCCGCGCCGAAGCCGCCCGGCACAATCAGGGCATCGAAGTCATCAATCTTGGCTTCGCGCAGATCTTTGATCTTGCCGCGAGCAATGCGTGCGGATTCCACCAGGACGTTGCGGCTTTCGGACATTTCGTCGCCGCTGAGATGATCGACGACATGCAACTGCGCAATATTCGGTGCGAAGCACTGTACCTGGGCGCCACGCTGATCAAGGCGCAGCAGGGTGAGTACGCTTTCATGGATCTCGGCGCCATCATAAACACCGCAGCCAGACAGAATCACAGCGACTTTCTTGTGCATGTTTTCGTTCTCCAGGAAAGAGTAAGGGCCTTGGACATGCTACCTGCTACTTACCGGGTGCACGAGGTCTGGGTGTCAGGCCATACCGCGCAACAAACCGTGGAGGCCCGACGTTGGGCCGAAGCTTTTTGCCGAGCACAGCCGCATGTCCAGCCATGCCACCGCCTTCGCAGCGTGATTGCCCCCACACCCGCCTGTGCAAGGTCCACTTCGTGTCCTACCGCTGTTGATCTGCGTCAAACGGTCATTCGGCTGCCGTTTGCCAGCGACCCTGACCCTAGCCAACAATGGTCATCTGGCGCGTTCGGTGCAATTCCCCACGGACGCCGTGGCGTCATCAAGCAGTCATAATGACGCCTTATAACTGTCACACTTGCGCCACACGCCTGGCGCCCTGGAGTCTGCCGTGAGCTTTACCCCCGCCAATCGCCTGTTCCCCTCCACCCGCCTGCGGCGCAACCGCAAGGATGACTTTTCCCGTCGTCTGGTGCGCGAGAATGTACTGACCGTCGATGACCTGATCTTGCCGGTGTTCGTGTTGGATGGCGAAAATCAGCGTGAGGCCGTAACGTCGATGCCCGGCGTCGAGCGGCTGTCCATCGATCTGCTGCTCCAGGAAGCGGAGACCTGGGTCGAACTGGGCATCCCGGCGCTGGCACTGTTCCCGGTCACGCCCGTGGAGAAAAAATCCCTCGACGCCGCTGAAGCCTGGAACCCGGACGGCATTGCCCAGCGTGCCACCCGCGCCCTGCGCGAACGTTTCCCGGAGCTGGGCATCATCACCGACGTGGCTCTGGACCCGTTCACCACCCATGGTCAGGACGGCATCCTCGATGAGAACGGTTATGTGCAGAACGACGTGACCGTCGATGCACTGGTCAAGCAGGCATTGTCCCATGCCGCTGCTGGCGCCCAGGTCGTTGCGCCGTCAGACATGATGGACGGACGCATCCAGGCAATCCGCGAGGCGCTGGAACTGGCCGACCATTCCAATGTCCGCATCATGGCCTACTCGGCCAAGTACGCCAGCGCCTACTACGGCCCGTTCCGCGATGCAGTGGGCTCGGCCGCCAACCTGGGCAAGAGCAGCAAGAACACCTATCAGATGGACCCGGCCAACGGCGACGAAGCCCTGCATGAAGTGGCGGCAGATTTGGCCGAAGGCGCCGACATGGTGATGGTCAAGCCCGGCCAGGCGTATCTGGATATCGTCTGGCGGGTGAAGGAAACCTTCAAGACGCCGACCTTCGCCTACCAAGTGAGCGGCGAGTACGCCATGCACATGGCAGCTATCCAGAACGGCTGGTTGAGCGAGGCGGTCATTCTCGAATCTTTGGTCGGCTTCAAGCGTGCCGGTGCCGATGGCATCCTCACCTACTTTGCAGTCCGCGCCGCGCAGTTGTTGAAACCCTGATAACAGCAGTAACACAGGAACCTAAATGAGCAGCGAAGGACTCACCGACAGCATCCCACTCGACACAGCCTCCGCGGTGATGGTCGAAACGGTCACGATCACCGACAACCTGCCGGCCGTGGTCGAGGCGCCGCCGGTGATTCCCAATCTGGACGACAGCAGCCTGTACATCCACCGAGAGCTGTCACAGTTGCAATTCAACATCCGCGTGCTGGAACAGGCGCTGGATGAATCCACGCCGCTGCTTGAACGTCTGAAATTCCTGCTGATCTTCTCCAGCAACCTCGACGAGTTTTTCGAGATCCGCGTCGCCGGGCTGAAGAAGCAGATCACCTTTGCCCGCGAACTGGCCGGTGCCGATGGACTGCAACCCCATCAGGCACTGGCGCTCATTGCGGAAGTGGTACACGGGCAAGTCGAGCGGCAATACGCGATTCTCAACGATGTGCTGCTTCCCGAGCTGGCCAAGCAGCAGGTGCGTTTCATTCGCCGCCGGCACTGGACGCCCAAGATCAAAACCTGGGTGCGGCGTTATTTTCGCAACGAGATTGCGCCTATCATCACGCCGATTGGCCTGGATCCCACCCATCCGTTTCCGCTGCTGGTCAACAAGAGCCTGAACTTCATCGTCGAGCTGGAGGGCATCGATGCCTTCGGCCGCGACTCAGGCCTGGCGATCCTGCCGGCGCCGCGCATGCTGCCACGGGTGATCCGCATTCCTGAAGAGGTGGGCGGCGCGGGTGACAATTTCGTGTTCCTCTCCTCTATGATCCATGCCCATGCCGACGATCTGTTCCACGGCATGAGCGTCAAGGGCTGCTACCAGTTTCGCCTGACCCGCAACGCCGACCTGTCGGTGGATGCGGAGGACGTGGAAGACCTGGCCCGCGCCTTGCGCGGCGAACTGTTGTCGCGTCGTTACGGCGATGCGGTGCGCCTGGAAGTGGCCGACACCTGCCCGAGTCATCTGGCCGACTACCTGCTCAAGCAGTTCAACCTGGCGGAAAACGAGCTGTACCGCGTCAACGGCCCGGTCAACCTGACCCGCCTGTTCAGCATCACCTGCCTGGACAGCCAGCCGAACCTGCAGTACACGCCGTTCACCCCAACCATTCCCAAGTTGTTGCAGAACAGCGAGAACATTTTCAGCGTGATCGCCAAGCAGGACATCCTGCTGCTGCATCCTTACGAGTCTTTCACGCCGGTGATCGACCTGCTGCGCCAGGCCGCCAAAGACCCCAACGTGCTGGCGATCAAGCAGACGCTGTACCGCTCGGGAGCCAACTCGGAAATCGTTGACGCACTGGTCGATGCGGCGCGCAGCGGCAAGGAGGTCACCGTGGTGATCGAGTTGCGCGCGCGGTTCGACGAGGAATCCAACCTGCAGTTGGCCAGTCGCCTGCAAGCCGCCGGGGCGGTGGTGATCTATGGCGTGGTCGGCTTCAAGACCCACGCCAAGATGATGCTGATTCTGCGCCGCGAGAACGGCGAACTGCGCCGTTACGCACACCTGGGCACCGGCAACTACCATGCCGGCAATGCCCGCCTGTACACCGACTACAGCCTGCTGACCGCCGACGTGGCGCTCGGCGAGGACGTGTCCAAGCTGTTCAGTCAGTTGATCGGCATGGGCAAGACGCTGCGCATGAAAAAACTGCTGCACGCGCCTTTCACGCTGAAAAAAACTTTGCTGGACCTGATCACGCGCGAAACCCAGAACGCCAGCGAGGGTAAACCCGCGCACATTATCGTCAAGGTCAACTCGCTGACCGATCCGAAGATGATCAAGGCGCTGTACAAGGCCAGCCAGACCGGGGTGAAGATCGACCTGATCGTGCGTGGCATGTGCTGCCTGCGCCCGGGCATTCCTGGGGTGTCGCACAACATTCACGTGCGCTCGATCATCGGTCGCTTCCTGGAACACAGCCGAGTGTATTACTTCCTCAACGGTGGCGAGGAGCTGATCTACCTGGCCAGTGCCGACTGGATGGAGCGCAACCTCGACAAGCGCGTCGAGACTTGCTTCCCGGTAGAAGGTAAAAAGCTCACCCTGCGGGTCAAGAAGGAGCTGGAAACCTACCTCGCCGACAACACCCAGAGCTGGATTCTGCAGTCCGATGGCCGCTACGTGCGCAACAGCCCGACGGGCAATGCCCACCCGCGCAACAGCCAAGCCATTTTGCTGGATCGCCTTGGCACGCCGCTGCTAACAGTACGCTAACCGTCAGGGCGCGACGTAAGTCGCGCCCTTGGCTGGTTAAGCGCGCCTCAGCCCTGGGATGACGTAAAGGCCGCAGCAGCCGGGTTCGATGCCCGGCACATAAAGGGATCCCGCGGCTTGCGCTGCCGGGACTATCCACGACGAGGGTTGGAAACCCGTGATGAAGCCCGCTCGCCGCAGCAATCCACAGCCCGCCCTAAGCCGGGTTAGCTCAAGTCATCCCGCCCGTTTTGCGCGCCATTTCTCATACCTGTGACCGAGTAGACGGCACGTTTTGGGCCAATGGCCAAAACTCCACCTTGCGTGGCCACAAGCCAGGCAGCAGTCGGCCGTTGCACACAGGTGCAACGGCCTCATTCCCGGATCAGCGACGTCCACCAGCAGGACGCCAGCGTGCGCGCGATCCGCGTATTTTTTGATGCAAGCCGGCTATCGGATCGTTGCCGGCTTGGTCACTGTGTAGGCTGGAAAATCCAGATGCTCCCATCATGTCTCGTGGCCGCGTTGCTGGCGCTCTCCATCATTACCCCCCTGCACGCTCAGGAGAGCCAGCCGATCCTGATCCGTTTCGCCCATGTGGTGGCCGATGACACCCCCAAGGGCAAAGGCGCGCTGCTATTCAAGCAACTCGCGGAAGAACGCCTGGCCGGCAAGGTCAGGGTCGAGGTGTATCCCAACTCGACCCGTTACGGCGATGCCGACGAGATGCAGGCATTGCTCAATGGCCAGGTCGAGCTGCTCGCGCCGTCCTTGTCCAAATTCGACCGTTACACCAAGCAGCTGCAGGTCTTCGACTTGCCGTTCCTGTTCGATGACGCCGAAGCGGTCAAGCGTTTCGGCAAGCGCGAGAAAAGCCAGGAACTGCTGCGTTCCATGACCAGTCACGGGATCACCGGGCTGGCCTATTGGAGCAACGGCCTCAAGCAATTGTCGGCCAATCGCGCCTTACGGCTCCCCAAGGACGCCCAGGGATTAAAGTTCCGCATCCAGAACTCGGCCGTGCTGGAAAGCCAATTCGAATCGATCGGCGCCCAGGCAGTGCGCCTGGCCTTCGGACAGATGTTCAAGGGACTGGAAAGCGGCGAGGTACAAGGCGCGGAAAACCCCTGGTCGAACATCGTCAGCCAGAAGGTCGATACCGTGCAGTCTCATATCATCGAGAGTAACCACGGCGTGCTGCACTACATGCTGATCACCAATACCTCGTTCTGGCACAGCCTGCCTTATGCGATCCGCAGCGAGCTGGACAACATCATTCTTGAAGTGACCCATGTGGTGAATGCCGAGGCGGAAGCGCTGAATGCGCGTGACCGCCAGAAGGTTCTGGCCGCCGGACGGGTCAAGGTGATCGATCTCAGCGATGCGGAGCGTGAAGCCTGGCGCCAGGCCATGCTGCCGGTCTGGAAGCGCTATGAAGACGAAATCGGCACTGACGTGATTCGTGCAGCGCTGGCCGTCAATCGCAAGCGCTGAGCCGACAGTTCAACACGGCATCCGTCAGCGAGCAGTCAGGCGATACTCGATGCGCTGGAGCCACTCGGCCTCCTGGGCGAAATCCGCCTGGGTCAGCGGGTTGGCGGCCAGCCAGCCTTCCGGGAAAATCAGCTCCAGACTGCGCTCGCCGACTTCGAGGCGCACCTTGGGCATTTCCTGGGTGCCGCGGATATGGTGGAACAGAATAGCGAAGCGCAGCAGGATGCACAGGCGCACCAGGCTTTCGGTGTCCGCCTCGGCATCCCTGAACTTGTCCAGCGGGATATTGCGTCGATGGCCTCGCACCAGCAAGGCGAGGACCTGCTGATCCTGGCGTGAAAAACCCGCCAGATCGCAGTGTTCGATCAGGTAAGCACCATGCTTGTGATAATGGTAGTGGGCGATATCCAGGCCCACTTCGTGAACACGCGCAGCCCAGCTGAGCAGCTCGCGATGCCAGTCTTCCTGCAGATTCCAGGCAGCCGCCACCTGATCGAGTGCCGACAGCGCCTTGGCCTCGACCCGGGCAGCCTGCTCAAGGTCGACGTGATAACGCTCCATCAGCGCTGACAAGGTACGTTGGCGTACATCCTCATGCTGATGGCGACCGATCAGGTCGTAGAGCACGCCTTCGCGCAAGGCACCTTCGGAATGCGTCATGGTTTCCAGCCCCAGCGCATCGAAAATCGCTTCAAGAATGGCCAGACCAGCCGGGAAAATACCCCGCCGCTCAGGCTTCACACCTTCAAAGTCGACTTTATCTACATCGCTGCACTTGAGTAATTTGCGCTTCAGCCAGACCAGCCCCTGGGCGTTGACCTCGCCACTGCCCCGCCCACCGGCTTGAATCGCCAGCCCCACGGAACGAATGGTGCCCGAAGCCCCAATGGCCTCCTGCCAGCCCTGTCGGCGCATGCCCTGTTCCCGACTCATCAATTCCAGACGTGCGGCGGTATAGGCCTGGGCATAACGTGCGGCGCTGATCTTGCCATCGGCAAAGAAACGCTGGGTAAAGCTCACACAGCCCATCTGCAGACTTTCGCGCAGCAACGGCTCGAAACGTTGGCCGATGATGAATTCCGTGCTGCCACCGCCAATATCGACGACCAGACGCTTGCCGGGCATATCCGGGAAGGTGTGTGAAACGCCAAGATAAATGAGGCGCGCCTCTTCGAGGCCAGCCACGACATCCACGGGGTGCCCTAGGAGCGCCTCGGCACGCCGGATAAACTCTTTGCGGTTGCGAGCAATGCGCAGCGCATTGGTGCCGACAATGCGCACTGCACCCTGGGGCAGGCCATTGATCAGCTGGGCAAAGCGCCCCAGGCAATCCAGGCCACGCTGCATCGCTTCTTCGCTCAACAGTCGCTGCTCATCAATCCCCGCAGCCAACTGCACCTTTTCGCCCAAGCGCTCGAGAATACGAATCTCGCCCTGATCGACCCGCGCCAAGACCATGTGAAAACTGTTGGAGCCCAGGTCAATGGCAGCGATCAGCGGAAAGGGATCGGGAGGAATGGCTGGCATGAGCGAAGCGTCTCTTGGAAAATCGCGACATCCTGCCACGATAGTCGGTGAGCGCCAACGTTTTACCCCTGTCACGCTTGTCGCAGGTCTTTTCAAAAAACCAGCGACGAATGGTTGGCACCTTGTCTACATGCACCGCGCCTAACGTGCAGTTCCGATAGACTTTACAGCCAGGGTCGATAGCCAGTGGCAATCAGCGCCACCTTCCGATTACGACCATTGCGGGATATGATACCGCCACTTTTTTTGCTTCCGACCAGGAGATCTCCATGAGCGAGTTCATCACTAACGTCAGCGACGCCAGTTTCGATCAGGACGTGCTCCAGGCAGAAAGCCCGGTGCTGGTCGACTACTGGGCCGAATGGTGCGGCCCCTGCAAAATGATCGCCCCGGTGTTGGACGAGATTGCACAGACTTACCAAGGCAAACTGAAGGTCTGCAAGCTGAACATCGACGAAAATCAGGCCACCCCACCCAAATACGGCGTGCGCGGCATCCCGACCCTGATGCTGTTCAAGAACGGTAATGTCGAAGCCACGAAGGTCGGCGCCCTGTCCAAATCGCAACTGGCGGCCTTCCTCGACGCGAATATCTGATCCGCGCATCGATTTTCTATTGAAAAACCCCATCAGTCGGTGGGGTTTTTCATATCCGGGGCTAGACGCTGGTAATCCCCCGGTGGTAGATTCGGCCTCGCTGCTTCTTTCGCAGCCCCCCGCAAGCCGTCGCCGACGCACTCCTACATTCGTATCAGTACAGCGATCCAGTCGCCTCTTCGCGGCGCGGCCTTCAAGCTCAACGCTTGCCCACTCCTATTGCATATCTATTCGTCATTCCTTATGAATCTGACCGAACTCAAGCAAAAGCCGATTGCCGAACTCCTCGACCTGGCCGAACAAATGGGCATCGAGAACATGGCCCGTTCGCGCAAGCAGGACGTGATTTTCTCCCTGCTGAAAAAACACGCGAAAAGCGGCGAGGAAATTTCTGGCGACGGCGTTCTCGAAATTCTGCAAGATGGCTTCGGCTTTCTGCGCTCCGCCGATGCCTCCTACCTGGCCGGCCCTGACGACATTTACGTCTCCCCCAGCCAGATCCGCCGCTTCAATCTGCGGACCGGCGACACCATCATTGGCAAGATCCGTCCTCCCAAGGAAGGCGAGCGCTATTTCGCCCTGCTCAAGGTTGACTCGATCAACTACGACCGACCGGAAAACGCCAAAAACAAGATTCTCTTCGAGAACCTGACCCCGCTGTTCCCCACCCAGCGTTTGAAGATGGAAGCGGGCAACGGCTCCACGGAAGACCTGATCGGCCGCGTTATCGACTTGACCGCCCCGATCGGCAAGGGTCAGCGCGGTTTGATCGTCGCCCCGCCGAAAGCGGGTAAAACGATCATGCTGCAGAACATCGCGGCGAACATCACCCGTAACAACCCTGAGTGCCACCTGATCGTCCTGTTGATCGACGAGCGCCCGGAAGAAGTGACCGAAATGCAGCGCACCGTGCGCGGCGAAGTGGTCGCCTCGACCTTCGATGAGCCGCCGACCCGCCACGTACAGGTCGCTGAAATGGTCATCGAGAAGGCCAAGCGTTTGGTCGAGCACAAGAAGGATGTGGTCATCCTGCTTGACTCCATCACGCGCCTGGCACGCGCCTACAACACCGTGATCCCCAGTTCCGGCAAAGTGCTCACCGGTGGTGTCGATGCCCACGCCCTGGAGAAGCCCAAGCGCTTTTTCGGTGCTGCGCGCAACATCGAGGAAGGCGGTTCGCTGACCATCATCGCCACCGCGCTGGTGGAAACCGGCTCGAAGATGGACGAGGTGATCTACGAGGAATTCAAGGGCACCGGCAACCTGGAACTGCAGCTGGAACGGCGCATCGCCGAGAAGCGCGTGTTCCCGGCCATCAACATCAACCGTTCCGGCACCCGCCGCGAAGAGTTGTTGACCGCCGATGACGAGCTGCAGCGCATGTGGATTCTGCGCAAGCTGCTGCACCCGATGGATGAAATCGCCGCCATCGAATTCCTGCTCGACAAGCTCAAAGACACCAAGACCAACGACGAATTCTTCATGTCCATGAAGCGTAAGTGATCGACAGGCGGCGAGCCGCCTGGGGCTGAAGGCTGGAGGTGGGACGTTATGCTTTTCGTCCAGCTTCCAGCCTTCCGCGTTTCAATCGAGAAGCCTGATGAAATACTCCGACTTGCGCGATTTTATCCGCGCCCTTGAACAGCGCGGCGAGCTGAAGCGCATTCAGACGCCTGTCTCACCCATCCTGGAAATGACCGAAATCTGTGACCGGACCCTGCGCAAGAAGGGCCCGGCGTTGCTGTTTGAAAACCCCACAGGGTTCGACATGCCGGTACTCGGCAACCTGTTCGGCACGCCCGAGCGTGTCGCACTGGGCATGGGCGCTGAGGATATTTCCGAACTGCGCGAGATCGGCAAACTGCTCGCCTACCTCAAGGAGCCGGATCCGCCCAAAGGCCTGAAAGATGCCTGGAGCAAGCTACCGCTGCTCAAGAAAGTCGTCAGCATGGCGCCCAAGGTGCGCAAGGACGCCATCTGCCAGGAAGTGATCCTTGAAGGCGATGATGTGGATCTGGGCACGCTGCCTATCCAGCATTGCTGGCCGGGCGACGCGGCGCCGCTGATCACCTGGGGTCTTACCGTCACCAAGGGGCCGAACAAGGAACGCCAGAATCTGGGTATCTATCGCCAGCAGGTCATTGGTCGCAACAAGCTGATCATGCGCTGGCTCAGCCATCGCGGCGGTGCGCTGGATTACCGCGAGTGGTGCGAAAAATACCCGGACCGCCCGTACCCTGTGGCTGTGGCGCTGGGAGCCGATCCGGCGACCATTCTCGGCGCGGTCACGCCAGTACCCGATACCCTGTCCGAATATGCCTTTGCCGGCCTGCTGCGCGGCTCGCGCACCGAATTGGTCAAGTGCATCGGCAGCGAACTGCAGGTCCCGGCGGGCGCGGAAATTATTCTCGAAGGGCATATTTATCCCGGCGAAATGGCCGATGAAGGCCCGTATGGCGATCACACCGGTTACTACAACGAAGTGGACCGCTTTCCGGTGTTTACCGTCGAGCGCATTACCAAACGCCGCGATGCGATCTACCACAGCACCTACACCGGCCGGCCGCCGGATGAGCCGGCGGTGCTCGGCGTGGCACTCAACGAAGTGTTCGTGCCGATCCTGCAGAAGCAGTTTCCGGAAATCATCGACTTCTACTTGCCGCCCGAAGGCTGCTCGTATCGCATGGCGGTGGTGACCATCAAAAAGCAGTACCCGGGCCATGCCAAACGGGTGATGCTTGGCGTGTGGAGCTTTCTGCGCCAGTTCATGTATACCAAGTTCGTCATCGTTACCGACGATGACATCAATGCCCGTGACTGGAACGACGTGATCTGGGCGATCACCACGCGCATGGACCCCAAGCGCGACACGGTACTGATCGACAACACGCCGATCGACTACCTGGATTTCGCCTCGCCAGTGTCTGGCCTGGGTTCGAAAATGGGCCTGGACGCCACCCACAAATGGCCAGGTGAAACCAGCCGCGAGTGGGGCCGCGTCATCGTCAAGGATGAGGCGGTGGTCAAGCGCGTCGACGAACTCTGGTCGCAACTGGGCATCGACTGATAAATGACACAAGAGGCAGGGCATCGACCCCGCCCACCTGGCCTTGGCGGGCCTTTCACGCCCGCCCACTAAAAGACGTGCACATGAAAGTTACCTTGCAGCCCAGTGGCGCCGTTCTTGACGTTCGCCCTGGAGAAACCATTCTCGACGCCGCACGGCGCCTGGGTTATGACTGCCCCCAAAGTTGTCGCAACGGCAATTGCCATATCTGTACGGCACAGCTGCTGGAAGGTCGTGTGCGCCAACGGGGCATGGAACAGGGCCCTGGCGAACTGTTCCCCTGCCTGGCCGAACCGCTTGAGGCGTGTCAACTGCATTGGGAGAGCGTACTGATGCCCGGCGAACTGCCCGTGCGCCAGCTTAGCTGTCAGCTCATCGCATGCGAGGCGGTCGGTGGCGATGTATATCGTCTGCGCCTGCGTGCACCGGCCGGCAATCCGCCACGCTACCATGCCGGTCAATATGCGCTGCTGCAGCGGGAGGATGGCGAATGGTCGGCCTTCTCGCTGGCCTCGGCGCCGGCGATGGGGCGTGAGCTGGAGCTGCATATCCTCGCCCGTGAAGCGCAGCCACGAGAGCTGCTGGAATTCATCAATCGCCAAGGGTTCGCTCGTATGCAGCTGCCATTCGGTGATACCCATCTGGCCGAATTGCCGGACGGGCCGCTGGTGCTGATCGCCGCCGGAACCGGCATGGCACAGATGCACAGCCTCATCGAGCATTGCCGCTTCAGTGGCTTTGCCCACCCGGTGCATCTGTACTGGGGCGCACGCACCCCCGAAGATTTCTACGACTTGCCTCACTGGCAGGAATGGCGACAGCTGCCCAACCTGTTCCTGCATCAAGTGGTCAGCGAGGTCTGCGGCTGGGATGGCCGGTGCGGCATGCTCTACGAGGCGATTCGAGAAGATTTTGCCGAGCTCAGCTCGCTGCATGTCTTTGCCAGCGGCTCGCCAGCAATGGTCTATGGCACCCTGGATGCACTGCTCGAGGCCGGTCTGGACGCCCATCAAATGCGCGCCGATGTGTTCGCCTACGCGCCTCGAGAGTGAAGGCGGAACGCCTTAACGAACCTTGACTACCACCTTGCCCAGCGCCTTGCGCCGCGCCAGGGTATCGATTGCCAGCCCGCCCTGGGCCAACGGGAAGATCTGCGATACGCGTGGTTGCAGCTTGCCCTGGGCATGCCAGGCGAACAGTTGCTGAAAGTTGACGGCATTGTCTTGCGCCTGGCGCTGGGCAAAGCTGCCCCAGAACACGCCGATGATCGCGGCGCCCTTTAGCAACGCCAAGTTGGCCGGCACCTGAGGTATCTGCCCGCTGGCGAAGCCGACCACCAGCAACCGACCGTTCCAGGCCATGGCGCGCAGGGCCTGCTCGAACAGCTCGCCGCCAACCGGATCGAAAACAACATCGACACCCTGACCGTTGGTCTGCGCCTTGAGGGTGTCCCTGAGGTTGCCCTTGGAATAATTGATTAGAGCATCAGCGCCGGCAACCTTGGCCACCTCCAGCTTTTCCTCGCTGCTCGCCGCGGCGATCACCCGCGCGCCCATCGCCTTGCCGATTTCCACGGCGGCCAGCCCGGTACCGCCTGCCGCGCCCAGCACGAGCAGGGTTTCCCCCGGCTGCAGGTTGGCGCGCTGTTTAAGCGCATGCATTGCGGTGCCATAGGCCATTCCAAACCCTGCCGCCGTATTGAAATCCATGCCTGCGGGCATCGGTATTACCTGCTGGGCCGAAACCGCTACCTGTTCGGCAAAGCCGCCCCAGCCGGTCAGGGCCATGGCGCGGTCGCCGGGCTTGAAGTTGCGAACTTGCTCGCCCACCGCGGCAACAATGCCGGCAACCTCCCCACCGGGAGCAAAAGGTAGCGGCGGCTGGAACTGGTATTTGCCCTCGATGATTAGACTGTCGGGAAAATTGACCCCGGCAGCATGCACGTTGAGCAGAACCTCGCCCGGCTTGATCTCAGGGGCCATGATGTCTGCCAGCACCAGGCTGGAAGCAGGGCCGTAGGCATTGCACAGCAGAGCTTTCATGGAGCACGTCCTTAGCAAGAAGAACTGCCAGTGTAGAAGGGCGCAACCGTCGGTCAATCCGTATCCCAGCCGGTGATAACGGGTCATAACCGGATGGTTGGTGTTGGGGGATGGCGAAGTAATAGCTATGCTAGGCCGCATTCTCAGCAGGAGTCAGATCGTGAAGCGTTGCATTGCATTGTTGTTGCTGCTTGGCCTGCCACTGGGCATCGCCCAGGCCGCCAGGGAAAATGATCCGACCAAGGTCGGTTATCTGGAACTGCGCCCCGCACTGGTGGGTAATTATGGCGAAGGCGCCCGGCCCAAATTCTTCAAGGCGGACGTTGCCCTGCGCGTCATCGGAACCCAAAATCTGGAGCGTCTGGAACACCATCAGCCATTGATTCGCAACGAATTGATCATGATGTTTGCCGAGCTGGGCAATGACAGCATGACCACCGTAGAAGACAAGGAAGCCCTGCGACAGCAAGCGCTGGAGCGCGTGCGCAAGGTCATTGAGGAAGAGGAAGGCCGTCCCTTGGTGGAAGACTTGCTGTTCAACAATCTGATTGCTCAACCCTGAACTGCGCCTGGTTTATTGCTCAGGCAAGGATGGCGCCGCATCCTGATTGACACCAAATCCCGCCCAGACGCAGGTTTGGTTACGCCCATTGCGCTTGGCCCGGTACAAGGCCTGGTCACTGTGGGCTATCAGGGTCTGGGGATGCTCCTGGAGATTAAGGTCGGAGGTGGCTACGCCGATACTGAGGGTCAAGCGCCTCAATGGGCTGCCGGGGTGGGGAATTGCCAGCTCGGCCAGGCGCTGATGCACACGCGCGGCCAAGTGCTCGGCGCCCTTGAGTCGGGTATTGGTCAGGATGATGGCGAACTCTTCGCCACCGTAGCGACAGGCGATATCGCCTTCACGCTGCAAGCACTCCACCAGCAACTGGGCTACCTTGCGTAGCGCATCGTCCCCGGCCAGATGGCCCAAGGTGTCGTTGTAGGATTTGAAGTGATCGATATCCAGCATCAGCAAAGACAGCGGCGCACCAATCCGGCGCAGGCGGCGCCATTCCGCCTGAAGTTGCTGGTCGAAATGCCTGCGGTTGTGCAGTCCGGTCAGGCCATCCTGTTGCGACAATCGTTGTAGACGCGCCTCAAGCTGTAAGCGCTCGCTGTTATCACGGGCCACGCCAATCAGATATTCACGCCCATTGCGACTCACCAACTGGGCACTGATCTCCGCCGGCTGCAGGCTGCCATCGCGGCGCAGCAATTCTCGCTGCAAGAAGCGCGGCAAGCCAGCGCGATGCAACTGGCGAACTTCCTCCAGCCATTGTTCGTAACCGGGTATCAACTTTTGCGGAGCCTGCTCAAACAGCTCGATGAAGGTTCGCCGGTCATATCCAAGACCCAGATGGATTGCACGGTTCATGTACAGCATCTTTCGGCTGTGCGAATCGACGATAAACAGGCCGTCGCGACAAAAATCGGTCAGATCGAGGATCAACTGTTGCTGCTCACGGCTGTCGCGCAGCGCTTGCTCGACCTGTTCGCGTCGCGCCATTTCGCTCTGCAAGCGCAGGTTGGCAGCCAGCAATGCGCGAGCACGTCGCGAGTTTTCAAAGGCCAGGTACAGCGCAGCGACCAACAACAGGCTAAGCCCCAGGCTGGCCACCAGCACGGCACGTGTCCAGGGCCGATTGATGCGAGCCTTCAACGTTGAAGTCGGACTCAGGCGCAGGCTGAAAGTCGTGTTGTCGATCAGGTCCAGCGGCACGACACGCTGCAGATCATCCGGACTGGTGGGCGAAACCTCATCGGGATAGCGCCGAAGACCATCCTCCAGCAACTCTATGCCGAAGCGCTGGTCGGCAATCGAGGAAAGCAATTCGTCGAGCAGCGGTGTAACGCGAAAGATGGCTTGCAGGTATCCATCGAAACGCCGCTCCGACTGGGCGTCGGGTACATACAGCGGGACATAGAGGATTAATCCACGTCCACCTTGCAGCAGCTCGAAACTGCCACTCAGTTGGCTACGCGCACTGACGCGAGCGCGCTCCGCCACTTTATAGTTGGGGTGTTCAGGAGTCAGTTGAAAATCTTGCGCCGCCTGATTGCCCTCGCTCGGCAAAAGCCAGCGCATACGTAAATCCGCACCTAGCCATTGGATGGATTGATAGCCGGGAAAGCTGCGTAACAGAAATTCGGCTTCGCGCTCCCAGTCCGCGCGCGACAACCCTCCCTCATGCAGCCAACGCTCGGCCAGACGGCGCAAGTCAAGCTCCTGGTCAGCCAGCCGGTTTTCGAGCTGGCGGGCCAGTGTTCGGGCCTGTACAGCGACACGCTCGCCGACAAAATTGCGCTGGTCGGTTTCAAGTTTTTGCCAGAACAACCCGCTCAATACGAACAGTGCCACGAGCAAACCGCCGAGCAGCAGATTGAGTAAAGATACCGGGGCTCGGATCATGGACACACTCCCTTGTGTGCTGAATATGTAGCACAGCCTCTTCAGAGTGCCTCACACCAAGGAAAGAATACTTTGCCACGCGACGGGCGATACCGGCATCACCGACAACCGGCTGCCCTTTTTTACAAGGGCAAGTTCAGCGAGCTGGGGGAGGGCCTTGAGTTGCGACAAGGGAATCACAGCAGCAAAGACATCGACGAAACCGACGTCCACGGCACTCCAACGATTCTTGTCGGGCGTCGACATGATGTCAAAATAGTGGCTATCCGGATCGAGAGCGGTTGGGTCGGGATAACTGGAAGTGAGAATTTTGCCCACGCCGGCAATACCCGGTTTGGGGCAGCTGGAATGATAGAAAAAGAACAAATCTCCCGGCTGCATGGCCCGCAGATAGTTTCGCGCTTGATAATTGCGGACTCCATCCCAGCGCGCTTGGCCCAGATGCTGTAGCGACTCTATTGACAGCTCGTCGGGTTCCGACTTCATTAACCAATACGGCATGAACTTTGCCTTTAGTCGTGGGTCCGATGTTCCCGGACATTTAGGAGCCCTAGGCGTCGCGTCGCAACACTCGTTCAGTTACGGCAGACCATCGCTCGTTTTTTTGAATGGCTTGCAGATGCGAGACATAAGAAACGCCAGGGTTTTCATGTAGTTGTCTATTTGGGGAAAGACAAACGATGAAACGCAAGCCGGATATTTTATTAGTACTGGTGATTTTGTTCAGCCTGGGCATGGTCACCACGGGCTATACACAAGGCCTTTGGGACCGTCAAAACGACAACTCTGCAGCTTTAACCGGCCGCTGATGCCGCCATAGCGCTCTCAACAGACTGTGTTTCAACGGTCTGTTGAGCGTTTCTGACGCCGTACCAGCCCCGATCAGTCACGGTGGCCCGCATGGGGATATCCCAACGGGCCAATGTCAGCCGGTCAACCTTCTGACACTCATGAGCCAAGCCCAACAATGTCGGCTTGTGCCATTTTTTGCGCAAGTTGCGAAACGCCAGGCCACGGTCGTAAAAACCGCCGCCCATACCCAGGCGACCGCCATACGCATCAAAACCGACCAACGGCATGAGAATCAGGTCCAATGCCCAGGCCTTGCGCTGTCGGGCACGATTGACCCGAGGCTCGGGTATGCCAAAGCGATTGCGGCGCAACGGCTCGCCAGGATCAATCCGCTGAAACGCCATCTGGGTGCGTGGCCAGCTGTTGAGCACCGGCAAGTAGATGCTTTTGCCTCGCCGCTGAGCTTCGACCATGAGGGCGCGCGGGTCTATTTCCCCATCATTGGGTAAATACAGCGCGATGTGTCGGGCACGGCGGAACATCGGATGCTGGGCAAGCTGGCAGTACAGGTCACGAGCCGCGCGTCGCTGTTCTACGGGACTCAATTGCCGGCGGCACTGGCGTAGCAGGCGGCGCAGCTGGGGGCGGGACAGGTCGTCGCCATGAATCATCGCGAACCGGCCATAGGCAGAACGATAAAACGCCAGTGCGGGTAACTCGGCTGGCGGTTAGAAGTGGAACTCCCCAAAGTGCCGCTTTCGGCTTTGGCCCTTGAACCCGAGAGTTCAAGGTGGCGACTGCAGGCGACCTTAAGGCTTTCCGTCGAGCGGACATGCACACGGGCCACACGTACAGCCTCCAAGGTTTTGCTTATCGGGAGAGGGACATGGCCTACCGGCAAACACCCCAGGGAGCTGGGAGGCAGTATACCCCAATCAATTCTGTTGGCGACTGTCACTAGTCCGGGTTGCTGCCCAGCGCCTGATCGACCCGCTCCAGCATGTCGCGTATCTGTTCGCGACTGGCGCCGGTTTGCTGATCGAAGAATTGCTGTTTCTGCAGCAGCTCATGGGTAATGTTCAGCGCGGCCATCACGGCGACCCGCTCAGATCCGATCACCTTGCCGGTGGCGCGGATCTCGCGCATTTTGCTGTCCAGGTAACGCGCGGAGTTTTCCAGGTTGCTGCGTGCTTCCGCGGGACAGGCAATGCAGTACTCCTTGTCGAGAATCATCACGGTGACGGTGGTTGACTGAGTCATGAGTCCTGCTCCAGGGCTTTGAGGCGTGAAATCATCGCTTCGACCTTTACCCGGGCCATTTCGTTCTTCTCGACCAACTGGGCACGCTCTTCGCGCCAGGCCTTTTCACTCGCCCGCAACTGGCGGTTGTGCGCCTTGAGCTGCTCATGCTGTCGCAGCAACACTTCCAGCTTGGCCGCCAGCGCGTGTAATTCGGCGTTTTCCATGGGCTCTCGAGAAAAACCTGGGTTCTGGACTATAAGGGATTGTCCCTACTAAGGGTCAAACCTGCTTGGCTCCGAATCAGTGATGACGGTCGCGTTATTGGTCTGCCCCCGTCAGGCTGCTAGGATACGAGTCCTTCATTCTAGTGATTGCGCTGCCTTGCGCCTAGCAGACCATGCCCAGTTCCAATTCTCCGTATTACGCTTTCGCTGCCTTGCTGGCCAACGCCGGGCATCCTGTCTCCCCCGCTGAGCTGCACGGCGTGCTACTTGGCCGCAGCTGCGCCGGTGCCGGCTTCGATCCGGAGCCCTGGCTGGCCGATGCCCAGGAAGTGCTGGGCGATGTTCCGCAGGACAACGTGCGCCAGGCGCTGATCGGCCTGCAGGAGATGGTCAAGGCCGAGCTATCCAGTGGCGACTTCACCGTGGTGCTGTTGCTGCCTGGCGACGAGGCGCCTCTGGAAGAGCGCGCCTTGGCTCTCGGGCAGTGGTGCCAGGGCTTTCTCTCCGGCTTCGGCCTGACCGTGCGCGACAGCGCGCTGTCCACCGAAGCCACCGAGGTGCTGCAGGACTTGGCTGCCATTGCCCAGGTGCAAAGCGCGCTTGAGGATTCCGAAGACGGCGAAAGCGACTACATGGAAGTCATGGAGTACCTGCGCGTGGCGCCCTTGCTGCTGTACGGCGAATGCGCCAAGGCTCCCGTCGCCCCCTCCCCGAAGCCTTCTTTGCACTGACCGGAACGCCGCCATGAATCGCATCCCGCAATCGGAATTTGCCCAGCGGCGCCAGGCGCTGATGGCGCTGATGGACCCCAACAGCATCGCTATCCTGCCCGCCGCACCGGCGCAGATGCGCAACAGCGATGTGGAACACACCTATCGCCAGGACAGCGATTTCCAGTACCTGTCCGGCTTCCCTGAGCCCGAAGCGGTAATCGTGCTGATTCCCCGCCGCGAACACGGCGAATACGTGCTGTTTTGCCGCGAGCGCGATCCGGAACGCGAGCTGTGGGACGGTCTGCGCGCCGGGCAGGAAGGTGCGGTGCGCGACTATCATGCCGACGATGCCTTTCCCATCAGTGATATTGACGACATCCTGCCCGGCCTGATCGAGGGCCGCGAACGGGTCTACTACGCCATCGGGCGCGACGCCGAGTTCGACCACCGGCTGATGGAATGGATCAACATCATCCGCGCCAAAGCCCGCCAGGGTGCCCAGCCGCCCAGCGAGTTCGTCGCCATCGATCACCTGTTGCATGACCTGCGCCTGCGCAAGTCGGTCAACGAGATTGCGGTCATGCAGACCGCCGCGGCGATTTCCGCCCGTGCCCACGTGCGCGCCATGCAGGCCAGCCGCGACGGGTTGTGCGAGTACCACCTGGAAGCCGAACTGGACTACGAATTTCGCCGTGGCGGCGCGCGTCTGCCGGCCTACGGCAGCATCGTCGCCGCCGGCCGCAACGCCTGCATCCTGCACTACCGCGAGAACGACGCACCCCTCAAAGATGGCGACCTGGTGCTGATCGACGCCGGCTGCGAAATCGACTGCTACGCCAGCGACATCACCCGCACCTTCCCGGTCAGCGGCAGCTTTTCGCCGGAACAGAAAGCCATCTACGAGCTGGTGCTGGAAGCCAACGTTGAAGCCTTCAACCACATCGGTCCCGGCAAGCGCTGGAACGATGCCCACGAAGCAACCGTACGCGTTATCACCGCCGGCCTGGTGAGGCTCGGCCTGCTGCAGGGCGAGGTCGACGAGCTGATAGCCAGCGAGGCATACAAACCGTTCTACATGCACCGCGCCGGCCACTGGCTGGGCCTGGATGTGCACGACGTCGGCGACTACAAGGTCGATGGCCGGTGGCGCGAACTAGAGCCCGGCATGTGCATGACCGTCGAGCCGGGCATTTATATCGCGGTGGACAACCAGAACGTCGAGGCCAAATGGCGCGGTATCGGCGTGCGCATCGAGGATGATGTGGTGGTAACCGAGACCGGCTGCGAGATCCTCACCGGCGGCGTGCCGAAAAGCGTGGCCGAGGTCGAAGCCCTGATGGCCGCCGCGCGCGCGCAGGTGGCGTGATGGCCCGCACGCAGCTGGCGATCATCGGCGGCGGCCTGGTGGGCGCCAGCCTGGCGCTGGCCTTGCAAGACCGCGCCAGGGCGCGCGGCTGGGACATCGTACTGATCGAGCCCTTCGCCCCCGGCAACCCCTACCAGCCCAGTTATGACGCCCGCAGCTCGGCGCTGGCGTATGGCAGCCGGCTGATCTATGAGCGGCTCGGCGTCTGGGCGAGCATTGCTCCGCGGGCCGAGCCGATTCTGCATATCCACGTCTCCGAACAAGGCCGCTTTGGCGCTACGCGCATGCATGCCCGCGATGAGGGCGTGCCGGCATTGGGTTATGTCGTGGAGAACGCCTGGCTCGGCCAATGCCTGTGGCAGGCGCTGGACCATGACGTCGTGAAATGGCGTTGCCCCGCGGAGGTGCGCGACCTGCAGCCGCTGACCGACGGCTATCGGCTCATTCTTGATGACGACACCACTTTGGACTGCGACCTGGCGGTGCTCGCCGATGGCGGCCGCTCCGGATTGCGTGAGCGCCTGGGCATCCAGGTCAACCGCCGCCCGTACGGGCAGAGCGCGCTGATCACCAACATCACCCCGAGCCTGCCCCATGGCGGCGAAGCCTTTGAGCGCTTTACCGCGCAAGGCCCCATGGCCCTGTTGCCGATGTCCGAAAACCGTTGCGCGCTGATCTGGACGCGTACCGGTGAGCACGCCGAACGTCTGCAAAGCCTGCCGGATGGGCACTTTCTCGCCGAGTTGCAGGATGCCTTCGGTTATCGCCTGGGGGCGTTGCGTCAGGTTGGCGCACGGCATCTGTACCCGCTGGCGCTGATCGAGGCCCAGGAGCAGGTGCGCGCCAACCTTGCTGTGCTCGGCAATGCCGTGCACAGCCTGCATCCGATTGCCGGCCAGGGTTTCAACCTGTCGCTGCGCGATGCCCTGGCCCTGGCTGAATGCTTGCAGGAAAGCGACGCTCCGCTGGGCGACCTGGCCACGCTGCAAACCTACCGCGAACGCCAGCGCCCAGACCAGGACATGACCATTGGCTTTTCCGACAAGTTGACTCGCCTGTTCGTCAAGAATTCCACTCTGCTCGGCCACACCCGGCACCTCGGCCTGCTGGGACTCGACCTGCTGCCGCCGGTCAAGAGTTGGTTTGCCCGCCAGGCCATGGGCTTGGGTACCCGCTCGCTGTGATTTCGGATTAAAACGCAATGAATGCAAAAAAACTGGCCCGCAAGGCGCGCCTGCTGCGCTGGCTGCTTAACTGTTACCCGCCCTACCTAGGTGCAGGTATTCGCGTCTGGCAGCTCAGCGCAGACTTTCGCCAGGCGCGGGTAAAGATGGGCCTGAGTTGGTACAACCGCAACTATGTGCGCACCCAGTTCGGCGGCTCGCTGTATAGCATGACCGACCCGTTCTACATGCTGCTGATCATGGAATGTCTCGGCCGCGACTACATTGTCTGGGACAAGGCCGCGCACATCGACTTCATTGCACCGGGCAAGGGCACGGTGTACGCGGACTTCAGCATCGACGAGACATTGCTCGACGAAGTACGCCAGCGCACCGCTGGTGGTGACAAATACCTGCCCGAGTTGCAGGTCGAGGTGCGTGACGCGCAGGGAACGCTCGTCGCGCGCGTTCACAAGACGCTTTATATCCGGCTCAAGCCGCAGTTGCGGCCGGCCGCCTAAGGAATGGACATGCAAGCGGATCTGATCATTGTGGGCGCCGGTATGGTTGGCAGCGCCCTGGCCTTGGCGCTGCGCGACAGCGGCTTGAATACCTTGCTGGTTGACGGCGGGCCGCTGCAGGTCAAACCCTTCGCAACCGATGCACCCTTCGAGCCACGGGTCAGCGCGCTATCGATGGCCAGTCAGCGTTTGCTGGAACGCCTGGGTGCCTGGGAAGGGATTCGTGCGCGGCGCTGCAGCCCCTATCGCGACATGCGGGTGTGGGATGCCTCCGGCACCGGGCAGATCCACTTTTCCGCTGCCAGCGTGCATGCCGAGGTGCTCGGCCATATCGTCGAAAACCGCGTGGTGCAGGACGCGCTGCTTGAGCAACTGCACAGCAGCGATGTTCAGCTACTGGGCGACGCGCGCGTTGAGCAGCTGCGGCGTACCGAACACGGCTGGCTGCTGACCCTGGGCGATGGTCGCGAGCTGCGCACGCCCTTGTTGATTGCCGCCGATGGCGCCAATTCCGCAGTGCGCCGCCTGGCCGGCTGTGAAACCCGCGAATGGGATTACCTGCACCATGCCGTCGTCACCAGCGTGCGCTGCAGCAAAGTCCATGACCTGACCGCCTGGCAACGCTTCACCGACGACGGTCCGCTGGCTTTCCTGCCACTGGATCGCCAGGGCGACAAACACTGGTGCTCGATCGTCTGGTCCTGCACGCCAAGCGAAGCCGGCCGCGTGATGGGGCTGGATGACGAGGCGTTTCGCGCCACCCTCGGCGCTGCCTTTGAGCACCAGCTGGGCACAGTGCTGGAAGCCGACCCACGGGTGTGCATTCCGCTGCGCCAGCGCCACGCCAAGCGCTACATCGAACCGGGCCTGGCACTGATTGGCGATGCGGCGCACGTCATCCATCCGCTGGCCGGCCAAGGTGTCAACCTCGGCTTCCTTGACGCCGCTGTGCTGGCTGAAGTGCTGCTGCATGCCCAACAACGCGGCGAAACCCTGGCCGACAAGCGCGTGCTCAGCCGTTTCGAGCGCCGCCGCATGCCCTATAACCTGGCGATGATGGCGTCCATGGAAGGCTTTGAGCGGCTATTCCAGGCCGACCAGCCGACCCTGCGCTGGCTGCGCAATGTCGGGTTACGCCTGGTCGATCATCATGAGCAGGCCAAGGCACTGTTCGTGCGCCAGGCGCTGGGGCTGAGCGGGGATCTGCCGGAGCTGGCCAGACCCTGAAGCCTGCGCGCGGAGCTACCAGCTGAGCAGATCGGCACCAAAGGTGAACATGAACCCCGCCGTGCCAAGCAAGGCGACCTGCGCATTAGCACCCATCATCTGATAGCCCAACGCAGGGATGGCGCCCAACCCTACACCTTTGCGGTTAACCGGAATTTTGTTTTCGTACTCACCGGTGTACCCCAGCAGTGGACCGGCGGTCAGCTTGCCGTACAGGTTGGGGCTGACCGTGTCGAACGTCCATTGCCTGCCGGCGTAGTAATACTGGCTGGGCTGGTCGAATGAATTGTCGAACCGAACGCCACCAAACACCCATTCCGAAGGCGCTCGGTACTCCAGGCCAATCAGGTGCGGCGTGTTGTTATGCTCTGGATTGTGTTGCCAGTGATAAACGTAGGGCGCGTATTGAATCGCCAAGGTATGTGTCGTTGGCTGGCTGGAGGCAAAGGTCAGGCTACAGACCAGTGCGCAGGCGCAGGCAATTAGCGGCTGGAAAGCGTTCACGGAAAATACCATCTCTAAAGCGGAATTGAGCGATGCAACCTCGGCGGATGTAGACAAGCGCGAGGGCGCGCACCTTAACGCGCAGTTGCGTCCCATGCAAAACAACATGTTGCGCTGCTCCACCGCACAAAAGCCTGCGGCTAAATGCTGCGTTGTGAACTCAAGTGATAGTCACTATCATTTGCTTTCCCAACTTCCCCAGCAAGAGGCAGTTTTTCATGCAGGTCAGCAAAATGTTGCTCGCCGCCCTGGCGCTCGGTGTCTGCGCCGGGCAGGCCCAGGCCGCCGATGAAGTGGTCGTCTACTCCTCGCGGATCGACGAATTGATCAAGCCGGTGTTTGATGCCTATACCGCCAAGACCGGGGTCAAGGTCAAGTTCATCACCGACAAGGAAGCGCCACTGATGGCACGCATCAAGGCCGAGGGCGACAATACCCCGGCTGACCTGCTGCTCACCGTGGACGCCGGCAATCTCTGGCAAGCCGAGCAGATGGGCATTCTTCAGCCCATGAAATCCGCTGTGGTCGACGCCAATATTCCTTCGCAATACCGCTCTTCAACCGGTGCCTGGACTGGTCTGTCGCTGCGCGCGCGCACCATCGTCTACTCCACCGAGCGGGTCCAACCAGAAGAGCTCAGCACCTACGAGGCACTGGCTGACAAGAATTGGGAAGGCCGCCTCTGCCTGCGGACCAGCAAGAAGGTGTACAACCAGTCGCTGACCGCCACTCTGCTGGAAACCCACGGTCCCCAGAAAACCGAAGAAGTCCTCAAAGGCTGGGTCAATAATCTGGCCACCGATGTGTTTGCCGACGACAACTCGGTCATCAATGCGGTAAACGCCGGCCAGTGCGATGTGGGTATCGTCAACACCTACTATTTCGGGCGCTTGCATAGGCAGAACCCTGATCTCAAGGTCAAGCTGTTCTGGCCAAACCAGGCTGACCGCGGTGTGCACGTCAACCTTTCCGGCATCGGCCTGACCAAGTACGCGCCCAACCCGCAAGCTGCGCAGAAGCTGGTGGAATGGATGACCGGCGAAGAAGCCCAGGCGATTTTCGCCGGCGCCAACCAGGAATTCCCGGCCAACCCCAAGGCTCCGGTTTCCGAGGAAGTGGCCGCCTGGGGCTCGTTCAAGGCTGACAGCATTCCAGTCGAAGTGGCCGGCAAGCGCCAGGCCGAAGCCATCAAGTTGATGGACCGGGTAGGCTGGAATTAAGCGCCAGGCTGTCGGGCTAAACACAGCCGCCAGCCACCTCTAGCTGCTTTATACTGCGCGCCCCGGCATCGTCCGGGGCGCCTGCATTTCGACGGACCCTTTCCCGCAGTAAGGAGTTTGCGTGGCCCACCCGATTCAGCGCCGCTGGTACCCCATTGCCTTTGGTGTCGCAGCGCTGGTGTTGCTGCCCTTGAGCGTGCTGCTGTTCAGCTGGCATGACATCGACGCCGAGATCTGGTCGCACCTGTGGGAAACCCAGATGACCCGCCTGATCGGCAATACCCTGATCCTGGTGCTGGGCGTCGGCCTTGGCGTCACCGTGCTGGGTGTCAGCCTGGCCTGGCTGACTTCGCTGTGCGAATTCCCTGGACGCAAGTGGTTGGACTGGGCGCTGATGCTGCCCTTCGCGATTCCCGCCTACGTGCTGGCCTTCGTATTCATCGGCCTGTTCGATTTTTCCGGACCGATCCAGAGCCTGGCCCGCGACTGGTTCGGCAGCGGCATTCGCTTTCCACCCGTGCGTTCCACCGGCGGGGTCATCGTGGTGCTGGTGCTGGTGTTCTATCCCTACGTTTATCTGCTGGCCCGCTCGGCATTTCTCGCCCAGGGCAAGGGCCTGATGGAGGCTGCGCGCGTACTGGGTCAGACGCCCTGGCAGGCCTTTTGGCGCGTTGCCCTGCCGATGGCCTGGCCGGCCATCGGCGCAGGGCTGGCGCTGGCGATCATGGAAACCCTGGCCGATTTCGGCGCCGTCTCGGTGTTCAATTTCGACACCTTCACCACCGCCATCTACAAGACCTGGTACGGCTTCTACAGCCTGACCGGCGCCACCCAACTGGCCAGCTTGTTGCTGCTGGCGGTGCTGCTGGTGTTGTTCGGCGAACGCCGCGCCCGCGGCGCCAGCCGACCCGCCAACGAGCGCCCACGGGGAAAGGCGCTTTATGAATTGCGTGGCTGGAAGGCCGTACTGGCCACTGGCTGGTGCGGTTTGGTGCTGCTCTGCGCCTTCGTGATTCCCCTGCTGCAGCTGCTGGTGTGGTTCTGGCAGCGCGGGCGTTTCGATCTGGATGAGCGCTACGCTGACTTGATCCTGCACACCTTGTATTTGGGCGGCATGGCCGCACTGATTTGCGTCGCCGTGGCGCTGCTGCTGGCCTTCGCCCGCCGCCAGGCGCCCACCGGTGCGATTCGTTCGGCGGTGGGCCTGGCCAACGTCGGCTACGCCCTGCCCGGCGCGGTATTGGCGGTGTCGATCATGCTCGCCTTCAGCTACCTGGACCGTCATCTGGTCGTGCCGCTGTCGGGCTGGCTGGGCGGCGCTGGCAAGCCGATCCTGCTGGGTAGCCTTGCCGCACTGCTGGTCGCCTACCTGATCCGCTTTCTCACCGTGGCCTATGGCCCTCTGGAAAGCAGCCTGGCGCGCATTCGTCCGTCTTTGCCGGAAGCCTCGCGCAGCCTCGGCGTTGGTGGGCCGGCGCTGTTTTTCAAGGTCTACCTGCCGTTGCTGCTGCCCGGCGTGCTGAGCGCCGCCTTGTTGGTGTTCGTCGACGTCCTCAAGGAGATGCCGGCGACCCTGCTGATGCGCCCCTTCGGCTGGGACACCTTGGCCGTGCGCGTCTTCGAGATGACCAGTGAAGGCGAATGGGCACGCGCCGCGCTGCCCTCGCTAACCCTGGTGCTGGTCGGCCTGCTGCCGGTGATCCTGCTGATCCGCCGCTCGGCACGGCGCTAACCCTTCACACCTGAACGTCACCGCGTGCCTTCATGCAGGCGGTGATATCGAGAGGAACCATGACTCAACTGCAACATATCGGCCTGGCCCTGTTCGTGCTCTTCACCTTCGGCTTCGCCCTGGGCTACACCCAAGATTGCGCAGACGGCTCCAAGGTCGAAACCTTCATGCTCGATGGCGTAGCGGCGAAGCTGACCGGGCGCGATCTGTGCCAGCCATAAGAAGGCATCTGGCCTACGCCTGATATGCCGGTTTTACGCCGGGCATAAAAAAACCCGCCGAGGCGGGTTTTTCAGATGTTCACAGGAGACAACCGCGAACGAATATGTGGCGCACCAGGCGGGATTCGAACCCACGACCCCCCTTCGGAGGCCAATGCGGTACAGGAATCTCAGCTAACGAAAAGCACCCTAAAGTGACTGTAATCCACGCGGTGTAAGGATTGTAGCGTTCCTCAGTAATGTGGCTTCACGTCATCTGCCGTCAATTAAGTTCCGAAATCCTGGGCACAAAAACGAAATCTGCCGATACGCTTTTGGACCACTAGCTACAAGCATGCCAGACGACAGCTGTGGTACGAGGTCTCACCTCTATCGACCAGCTTTTGCAAGAAGGCCCTTCACGCCCTATCACCTCTGCATGCTGCCTAAACTGTAGCTGATGGCGAGGCCAGCCAGCATCGCCGAGCACACCCAGGCAGGGGTTAAAGCCTTGGACGCACCCCTAAGTGAAAGGCGCACGGGGTTGGTGCTATTAATGGATCACCTGCTAGGACAAATACGTATCATGAGACAGCGGGTTACCTCGATAACCTCGTGCTCAGACAACCTTTGTCAATGTGGCCATCATGGAAGAAAGCGCACAACAGCGTTCAGAACGCTATGTATCCACCCGCAGCCAACACCCGGCTTGGCTTTTGCTCGCCTCGTGTCGTGCCCCGCTCGTATTGGGTTGCCTGCGGACACTTTTCGAGCGGGCGCACGATGGGATTCTCATGGAGGATACGCTGCAAGCGCTATCTGAAATGCTGGCTGCTTACGCCAGCCAGGAGCTCTATGGGATCAATCCAGATGCAACGCATCTCCAAGCAGGTCGCGAACTTCGCGAATGGATCAAGCGGCGCCTTGTAGTAGAGCGGGAGGGACGGATCTACGCAACCGACGCATTGGAGTCTGCCATCCAGTTCGTCGACTCGCTGGATAGTCGGATCATGACCTCCACGGCATCTCGGCTTTCGGTGGTCCAGCGCGAGATCGAAAACCTGGAAACAGGTCTGAACCCCAGCCCAACTGGCCGTATTGCCAGCCTGCGCCGCCGAATCCAGGATTTGGAGCACGAGCTAGCGCAGGTAGAAGCTGGCCACGTTGTTGTGCTGGATGAAGCGCAGGCGATAGAGGGCATACGCGAGATATATAACCTCGCCACCAGCCTGCGCGCTGACTTTCGACGAGTTGAAGACTCTTGGCGCGAGGCTGATCGCGCCCTTCGACACTCCATCATCAGCGAGCAGTCTCACCGTGGACAAATCGTCGATCGATTGCTGGACGGTCAGGATGCGCTACTCAACACACCGGAAGGGCGTGTGTTCGAAAGCTTCCAGCAGCAACTGAGGCAGTCCGCTGAACTGGAAACCATGCGTGAGCGCTTGCGCACCATCCTTCGTCATCCAGCGGCTCCAAAGGCGCTGAATCGTCCCCAGCAACGTGAGCTGCGTTGGCTGGCGTTACGCCTGGTTCGGGAGTCGCAGGCTGTTCTCCAAGCACGCGCCCGAAGCGAGCGCGATGTCCGCGGCTTCATGAAGACGGGCCTGGCCGCCGAGCATCATCGCGTCGGACAGTTACTCAACGACTTCTTCAATCTAGCGCTCAGCGTCGACTGGCAACGCCAGTCAGAACGCCGTACGCCTGCATGTTTACCACCGGTTGGTGTAGCCATTACCGGTGTCCCGGCAATCGAGCGTCTTCGCTTCAAGACTCTGGATGACGATGATACGGGCGAGCTGGATCTGAGTTTGAAGCCCGCGGGGTTGGAGCAGATTGATGATGACTTCTGGGATGCCTTCGACGGGCTGGATCGTGAAGCGCTGATTCATGACACCCTGGCCGTGCTGGTGGAGCAGGGTCGCCCTGTGAGTCTTGTGGAGCTTGCGTCTTTGCTTCCACCTGTTCACGACCTGGAAACCTTTGCGCTCTGGCTGGCGATGGCGCGCGAGGCAGGTATCGAGGTGCTGACAGAGGAGCGTCAGCTCATGGAGCTAGTTAACGAGGATGAGCAACGCTGGCGCTTCAATCTGCCTTATGTCGGACTCGAGCACGAGGCACTCAAGGACATCGATTGGGAGTTGTGAGCATGGCAGGGATATTCGATCGAATTGCAGGCGCCTCTGGCGCCGACGAAACGGAGCTGACGGTGGAGCCCATGGCGTTGGATGACGGCATGGATGATGAACAGCCTCTTATGAGCGCCGCTGTACAGGTCGATGAGCGCCGGACGCCGCAACGGGTACGTGAGGCCGTACAGGAAATGCTGAAGTACGGGCTGCTGGAAGAAAGTCACAAGCCCAACCTGTATCGCTCAGCGCTTTCCAATATCGAGGCGGTCGACAGAATCCTGGAACCCCTCGACCTTGCCATGGGGGTCGACGAGGTTCGGGGGCTGGTGTTCGTCACCGTTCGCCAGGGCGAGGTGGCCGAGCAGGATGACTGGTCGCACCCCCTTGTACGTCGGCAAAGGCTGAATCTGGAGCAGTCCCTGCTGATAGCCATCCTGCGACAGCATTTCATCGCGTACGAACAGGAAAGCGGTACAGGCGCCAGTCTAGCGCTGGTGGCGGTTGATGAGCTGATTCCCCAATTGCAGGTTTACCTGGGCGAGCTGGGCAGTGAAGCGAAGGAGCGCAATCGCATCATCACGCTGCTGGATCAGCTCAAGGGACATGGTCTGGTGTCGGCTCTGGACGCACATGATCGCGTCATCATTCGCCCCATCATTACCCACTTGGCGAACCCGGAGAACCTGCAGGCACTGGTGGTATGGCTGCGACAGCAACTGGAGAGCGCCGCGACGCCGGCTGCTGATGGCGAGGAGGGCATGGCATGAAGCAGGCACTCCGCTGGCGTGACAGCGAGACCTTCATTCTTACCAGCATTGAGCTCTATAACTGGGGTGGTTTTCAGGGCTATCACCGTGCCGAGATCGATCCCGCAGGTACCGCGGTGATCGGCCCAACGGGGAGCGGTAAAACGACGCTGGTGGACGCACTGATGACCTTGCTGTGCGCCAATCCGCGCTACAACTTGGCATCCACGGGTGGACATGAAAGTGACCGGGATCTGGTGTCTTATGTGCGGGGAGTTACCGGCCCTGGGGACGGAGGTGTAGAGCAATCTCATATCGCTCGCCAGGGTAAGACAGTAACCGCAATTGCAGCCACGCTCGAGCGTGACGGTACGCAGGTTCGACTGGGCGCCGTGCTCTGGTTCGAGGGCACAAGTTCCTCGGCGTCCGATCTGAAAAAACTTTGGCTGTTAAGCGAGTCCCCCGAGCAGACTCTGGAGCATTGGCTCAGCCAGCATCACTCAGGCGGCATGCGGGCTCTGCGTCAGATGGAGAAGGATGGGACGGGTATCTGGCCTTATTCCAGCAAGAAAGCTTTCTTAGCCAGACTGAGGGATTACTTCGAGGTCGGTGAAAACGCATTCACCTTGCTCAACCGCGCTGCCGGCCTGAAGCAGCTCAATAGTATTGATGAGATCTTTCGAGAGTTGGTGCTGGATGACCGCTCCGCCTTCGAGAGGGCTGCTGAGGTCGCCAGCAGCTTCGATGATCTAACTGACATCCACCGAGAGCTAGAAACCGCTAGAAAGCAGCAGCGCTCGTTGCAACCGGTCGCCGATGGCTGGGAGCGTTATAGGGCCTTGCAAGAACAGTTGCAGGATAAACAGACTCTCGAAGGCATTCTTCCGGTCTGGTTCGCCGAGCAGGGTTATTGCCTGTGGTTGGCTGAAACCAACAGGCTTGAGAGGGAGCACAAGCAGGCCGAGCTGGATCAGGAACAATGCAGGAGTCAGCTTCAGGTCCAGAAGGGTGTGGTCGATCAACATCGTCAGCGCTACCTGCGAGTAGGGGGCGCAGGGATAGATCAATTACGCGAGCGCATCGCTGATTGGGTCAGGGAGTGCGATAAGCGCAGCCTGAAAGCCGAGCAATACCAACGCTTGGCCAAAGGGCTTGGACTAGCGGATGAGTTATCGGCCGCTGCTCTCGAGGAAAATCAGCAGCAGATCACGGCACGCCTGGAAATACTGGCCCAGCAAACCACGGTCGCGCGCCAGAAGGCGTTCGATGCAGGTCTCGTCCAGCAGGAACTCAATGGTCGCCTGCAGACCTTACAGCAGGAGCGTGCTGAGGTTGCGAGACGGCCAGGTTCTAACCTGCCCGGGCAGTTTCATGCTTTTCGAAGCGATCTGGCGCAGGTGCTTGGCGTCGATGAGTCGGCCCTACCTTTCGTTGCCGAATTGGTGCAGGTCAAGCCCGAGGAGCTGACCTGGCGAGGTGCCATTGAGCGGGCAATCGGCAGCCACCGGCTCCGTATCCTGGTCCCGCAGGGCTCATCCCAGGCGGCACTGCGTTGGGTAAACCAACGGCACAACCGTCTGCATGTGCGCATGTTGGAGGTCAAGGAGCCATCGTCGCGCCCCGTGTTCTTCGATGATGGTTTTACCCGCAAACTGACCTTCAAGGAGCATCCGTACCGAGAAGCCATAAAGGCACTACTGGCGGACAATGACAGACATTGCGTCGAAAGTCCGGAGCAATTGCGTCATACCCCTCATGCCATGACGGCGCAGGGTATGATGTCGGGCAAAGAACGCTTCTTCGACAAGCAGGATCAAAAGCGCCTGGATGAAGACTGGCTGACCGGCTTTGACAACCGCGATCGTCTGGCCTTCCTGACTGAACAGATTCGCGAGGTCAATGAACAGCTCGTGACCGCCAAGCAGGCCCTGGATGTTGCCCAGGGCGATGTCGGTCAGTTGGAGAGTCAAGCTTCGTTGCTGCAACGCGTCGAAGAACTACAGTTCGAGGAGATTGATCGGCCGGGCGCCGAGCGTCAGCTGCAGTCGCTGCGTACTCAGCTGGACACCCTGACCCGTCCCGATTCTGACCTTGCCGTGATCAAGGCCGAGCTGGATCAAGCCGAGGCCCTGCGAGAGTCTCTGGATCACCAGCTGCAACGGCTGATCGAGCAGTGTGCGCAGTTGAAAACTCAGTTTGACCAGGCCGCATCCGCTACCCGTAAGGCCTATCGCGGCGCCGAAAAGGGGCTGAACGATACACAGCATGAACTGGCGCAAGCGCATTTCCCGACCCTGACCGCGGATAACCTCGGCGATATTGACGAGCTGGAGCGCAAGCATACGCGTGAGCTTCAAGGGCAACTCAAAACGCTCGGCGAGAAACTGGGCGACCAGAAATCAGAGCTTGCCAAACGTATGTCTGACGCCCTGAAGGTGGACACCGGGGCGCTTGCAGAGGTCGGGCGAGAGCTGAGGGACGTACCCAGTTATCTGGAGCGTCTACGTGTGCTGACCGAGGAAGCCCTGCCCGAGAAACTCAAGCGCTTCTTGGAATACCTCAATCGTTCCTCGGATGACGGCGTCACCCAGCTGCTCAGCTATATCGACCATGAAGTCTCGATGATCGAGGAGCGCCTGGATGACCTCAACAGTACGATGCAGCGTGTCGACTTTCAGCCAGGACGCTATCTGCGCTTGGTTGCGAAAAAGGTCATCCATGAAAGCCTGCGCACCTTGCAACAGGCTCAGCGCCAACTGAACTCGGCGCGTTTCATCGATGATGAAGGCGAGAGCCATTACAAGGCATTACAGGAGCTCGTTGGACTGCTCAAAGATGCCTGCGAGCACAGCAGGAATCAGGGCGCCAAGGCGCTTCTGGATCCGCGCTTCCGCCTGGAGTTCGCGGTCTCGGTGATCGATCGAGAAAGCAAGAGTGTCATCGAAACCCGAACAGGTTCTCAGGGCGGTAGTGGTGGCGAGAAGGAAATCATAGCCTCCTATGTGCTGACCGCTTCCCTCAGCTATGCGCTATGTCCCGACGGTAGCAACCGGCCGTTGTTCGGCACCATTGTGCTAGACGAGGCGTTCTCGCGCAGTTCCCATGCGGTTGCCGGTCGCATCATCGCAGCGCTGAGGGAGTTCGGCCTGCACGCTGTCTTCATCACCCCCAACAAGGAAATGCGCCTGTTGCGCCACCATACGCGTTCGGCAGTCGTTGTTCATCGGCGCGGCGTGGAATCCAGTCTGGTTTCCCTGAGCTGGGAAGCGTTGGATGAGCATCATCAACAGCGCATCAAGGCCATGCATGAAGTCGCCCACTGACATCGGCCGCAACCTCGCGAGACAATGGCAGCGCTCCAGCGTGCGCTTGGAGCGCTTGCTCAATCCCGGTAGTTGGCCGCAAAGCCTCAACATCGGCAAGCCTTCGGCACGTCTATTCACTGACAACATCCAGGCGGTGCTCCGGCATGTGGAGAACTGGCGGAGCGTAAACGTGGGTAAAGTCGACTGGGAACCCGTCAGCTACCGAGCAGGGCTGGCCCCCATTTCCTTGCCGATGCGTTGGCATTTGCGTAGCCCCTCCGAATGGATTGCCGCGAGCGATGATCCAAGGGTCAGCCAGGAATACGCTCAACTCGAGTATCTGGTCGAGCAGGTAGACAGTGCCTTTCATGCGCTGCTGGTGGCACAACGGAGCTTGTGGTTGACGAAGCCGTCTGAAGAAGTCGTCGCTACAGCGCAACTCGCTACCCTGTTGTCTCCAGGCTGTGCTCAAGGCCGCCCACTGCGCCTGCTTGCAGAGCACGGAGTGGACACCAAGTTTTTCGAGCGCAACGCTACCTTGCTGACGAAGCTCCTCGATGAGCGCTTCGAAGGTGCGGCGTCCGAGCAAGGCCTGACGACGTTTCTAGATGCCTTTGAAGAGAGCAGTCATTGGGTTCTAGTCGTTCCTCTTCAGCCTGAGTTGCTGCCCTTCAAGCGGCTCAGGCTCGCGACTTCGGAACTGGCCGAATCCCCACTTCCCGGTTCGCGGTTGCTCGTGGTGGAAAATGAGCAATGCATTCACTTGCTGCCAGAAACCTTGCCGGACACCCTGGCTGTGCTGGGCTCAGGACTCGATTTGCAGTGGTTAGCGTCTGAGCACCTGGCCGGGAAACAGATCGCATACTGGGGCGACATGGATACCTGGGGCTTGCTGATGCTGGCGCGAGCGAGACTCCATCAACCAGCAGTCCAAGCCCTATTGATGGAACGGGAGCTGTTTGAACAGCACTCACCGGTGAGCGCAGTCGTCGAGCCGACCAAAGCTCTGGAGTCGGCCCCACCTGGTTTGCCGGCTGACGAAGCGGATTTCTATCGGTATCTGTTAGCGCAGGAGCGAGGACGCCTTGAGCAGGAGTATCTGCCAAAGGCACAAGTGGACCGAGCCATCAGGCAGTGGGCTCGAAAGGTCCCTGTATAAAACTGCTGGCGGGGTGTTCGCCTCAATAGCCCTGCGATCCTGAGACAAGGGATCTAACTTAGGTAGACATAAGGGAGCAGAAATATGACGGCTACTAAGCAAGCTGCCATCTGTGCCATTCGTGGTGAGATCCCGCCCCAGGTGATAACAGAGCGCTTAGGCTTGGACGCGCAGCTTGTAAATGTCTGAATGTCACAGCGCTGGTTGCGCCAGCATGGACTTCCAAGTAATGCCATCCGTTGCGTGGCAGCCGGCAGCGTGCGGCGCGCTGGACACAAATGGTTCAACGCACGCTTGAACTTGCTCCCATAGCTCCCTGACATCGAGCTCAAGCAATATCTCTGCACCTTTGCGTAGTGATGTTGTGTACAGCAGGGCCCCCAGTAGTCGACCCTAGGGAAACGCCAGTGCTCTGTCTGTGCTGCAGAGTGATGCGCTTAGCTGTTCGGTCACCCCGTGCCGTATTTTTTGTCCAGATGCTCGGCCAAAACATAACCAGTAACTCCGACGATGACGATGAAACCGAGGATCACAGCGAAAACGTGTACAAATGTCATGGCATTCAAACCTCTTGTAAGCACAACGCACGAAGTAATTTGCTTATTTTCTAGACGGCATGATACCGCTTTGGAGTAGATGGTTTACCAAGCGTAGCCCGAGTTACGCATAGGTAAGCATATGCTACTGATCTGATGTTCCACGCATACATAAGCAGGCTCAAGCCGTGAAAAAAACGGCCAGTACAATCCCAGCTCTTCGATGGCCCTACGCATCCGCAACGCAACATCATCGAGCGGATGTTCGGCTCATTACGATCAATTACACGTCGCCAAAGAAGTTATCGCGGGCAATCCGCCCAAACTCATGCTCATCGGCCGGCTGGTCGTCATCAAACATAGTGTGAATACGTTGCTCTCGCCGCAGATTAGCTAGCGTGCAGAAAAAGCATGGCTCGCACAGGTGCACTCGGTAGACTTCGCCATCGTGTTGTGATCCATACCCCCAACTTGCCTGCAAGGTACCGAACTGTTGGCCGAAGCCCAGTACTTGGGTATGGCTGCCACACACATCACAAACGATTTCGGCATGCAGCCGAGTTGGCTCTTGCATCACGATCACTCTTAATAACGCCCGGTCAAACAACACCGCCGAATTCAATAGCGTGGAGTAATCGCTTAACGAGCGTAGCTCCATGTTCATCTGTGCAAATCGAGCGAGGTGATCTCCCCGCGAGAGCGATATTAGAGGATGACAGCCACCATTCAGCCCGAGCCGGTTCCTCGAACATCTGTACAGCCAGTGCCTCGATCTTTGCGAACTGCTTAGCGTTTGCATGATCGGGGGCGTCAGAATTCTTCATGAATGCCCTGCCCACGTTGAAGGCTACAACGCTCATAATAGCAACTACAGAATGAACAGCTGATGGCCAGCGATGCTGCCTTCCAAGCGGAGCCAGAGCTCCACATAGGCAACCATAATGGCTATTGATCCGATGCTCCCACAGCATGCATATGCAAGCCTAAGCCGTGAGGAACCGGCTGGTACACAGCCTGGGCAGCTCACCAGTTGAGAAACGAGCCGGCCCCCCAAACCTCGCTACGGATTTTCTGACTGAAATGGAGCCTGAACAGACTGTCGACATTAAGTAATCGAAAGCTGTTGCCGCCACGGTCGAGCCGCCAAGCGCTGACTGGCCGACACATTGCCACCGAAACAGCTCTGGCAAAGTGGCTTATTAAGCTCGTCATAACGAATCGGTTGGCCATCCTGATCAAGCAAATCTCCACCAGCAGCCCTAAGCAAGGCATGGCCGGCGACCACGTCGTGCGGTGAGACAGAGTAGAGCGAAACTCCCGCGATGCCATCGCAAGCGGCCACACGAGCGAGGCGGTAAGCGATGCTCGGCATCGGGCTGAAGCGCGCTGGAGCACAAAGCGCGGCGTTCAGCTCCGGCTGCTGGTAGGCGGCTGTGCTGACGAATACAACGGAGTTCGCGTCGAGCTGTAAAGCATTCACATCGGGACAAACGTGTAGGCCATTGCGCAACAGGCCAGACATGCCGTATTGCCAAGCAATGCAGTCAGGACCGCGCACGGAAATGGGCGCATATACGACGCCCAGAACTGGTACTGAATCCCTGAGTAGGCCTACAGAAATGGCCGATCCAGGCCTGCCTGCTAGGAAATCCGTGGTTCCATCATTTGGATCCACCACCCAGCAGTGACGCGCTCCCGTTAGCACGCTCCCCGTTTCCTCTCCCCAGAAGTCACACTCCTTTACTCGTAGAAGCCCTTCGCGAAGCAAAAGCTCCACTTCGACGTCGATATCCGCCTTGTCTCCTACTCCGCGTGGCCCTCCTGGTCGGGCGGTTTCAGCACTGATGAGGGCTCCGGCGCTTAGAACCAAAGAGATGACGTCATGCACCATGAGGTGGGAAGTCGAAACCAGCTCATTCATTCTCAGCACCCAAGTCGCTTGCGACCTTACCGAAGGATTCCCAGTGACCAATCAGCTCATCAACACGGTCAGGAATGCGCGGAGTCTTACTGAGCACTAGGCAGCGGGTGGTGCCCACATACTCCTCAAGCAAGTAGAGCGTGCTTCCAACGTCGACTCCCATTTCCTGCAGAACTTCGTCGGGCACGCGAATAGCACCGTCCCCTTCCCACTCCTCAATCACCACGGAATGTTTCATCGAAACTCCAAGAGATGATTTCGCTCAAGTGTCCGCAGGGGGAGGCAGCGGCAAGCCGCTGCCCGCTAAGTCCCGCGGCGCAGGCCGGCAGCATAGCAAAAAAGGAGTTAGATCTGAAAATGGCAATTGGCGAAGCTAAAGTTTCTGTACGGAAAGTCCGGCGGTAGTGTCGGTGCCATGACGGCTTGAAGCCGGCATTGCAAAGCCCCATAAGCTCCCGCCGTCACCTGGGGGCTGAACGCAGTAAGATCGGCAACACTGCATTGATGATCGACTTATGCTCATTGGGTATCTTTTTCCTGCTAGAACGCTTTGCTCCGTGGTCAATCGACTCTAAGTACTTATATCCTACTGGGGGTGTAAGTACTGCGTTTGTCTCATTGAAGAGGTCAAAAATAATGACATTGCCACACGAACGTACCCGTGCAGTGGTGCAGACTTACGATTTTTTGGTCGAACTCTCCCTTGACGCCTCCCTACCACATAGCATTCGCCACGACGCCCTTTTCCTGCTGCGCCATTATCCAAGCCAGGCCGATGTGCTACAGGCAGGGGAAAATGAGGAGAAATTGGCAAAAATGCCGCTAATGCACATTGATCCAATCTTTAGCTCTTCGACAAAATGGAAGTGAGTATTTGTAAAGTGTTTTTTAGGAATCACTGCCATAGGTATCGTAGGAAGACGCAGCCTGAGGCGGCCGCGGCGGTAGTCAAACATCGTATTGACACGTCTACCTCCCGGCCTCAGTCCGCCAGGGCGGGAGTCGGCAGGTCGATATGGTGGGAGATCAGAGGCCCATAATCCTCAAGGCCCCGCCAATGCTGGGTTGGCAGATCGCCACACCCAGCCAGCCAAGGCCGGGAGTCGGCAGGTCGATATGGTGGGGGGGTCAGAGGCCGTAATCCCCTCAATGCCGCGCCAATGCTGGGTTGGCAGCGTCACCACACTCTCGTCAGGCCGGGAGTCGGCAGGTCGATAAGGCGGGAGATCAGAGGGCCATAATGCCCTCAAGGCCGCGCCAATGCTGGGTTGGCAGCGTCGCCACACTCTCGTCAGGCCGGGAGTCGGCAGGTCGATATGGTGGGAGATCAGAGGCCCATAATCCTCCAAGGCCGCGCCAATGCTGGGTTGGCAGATCGCCACACCCCGCCAGCCAAGGCTGGGAGTCGGCAGGTCGATATGGTGGGGGTCAGAGGCCCGTAATCCCCTCAATGCCGCGCCAATGCTGGGTTGGCAGCGTCACCACACTCTCGTCAGGCCGGGAGTCGGCAGGTCGATAAGGCGGGAGATCAGAGGGCCATAATGCCCTCAAGGCCGCGCCAATGCTGGGTTGGCAGCGTCGCCACACTCTCGTCAGGCCGGGAGTCGGCAGGTCGATATGGTGGGAGATCAGAGGCCCATAATCCTCCAAGGCCGCGCCAATGCTGGGTTGGCAGATCGCCACACCCCGCCAGCCAAGGCTGGGAGTCGGCAGGTCGATATGGTGGGGGTCAGAGGCCCGTAATCCCCTCAATGCCGCGCCAATGCTGGGTTGGCAGCGTCACCACACTCTCGTCAGGCCGGGAGTCGGCAGGCCGATAAGGCGGGACCATAATGCCCCCAAGGCCGCGCCAATGCTGGTTTTGTGGCGTCGCCACACCCCGCCGTCCAGGGGCGGGAGATGGCAGGCCGATAATTCGGGAGATCAGAGGCCCTTAATTCCTAAAAGCCCCGCCAATGCTGGGGTCTTCATCCCGCGCCAGACCGGTCGTAGTGTCGAATGACAATGAGGTTTCCCTGGGCTTGCGAGCAGCTGGGCGCTTGTGCTTTTGCTTTAAGTTTCATCCTCAGCGCATGACGAGGGTGAGAATGGGCCAACAATTAACGCAGTCATAGGAAAAAAACTTTGTGACCTGAATCACATTTTTATTATATGCGTTTTTATCTAAGCAGGACGGAAATCAAAACAAAAAAATATAAAGGATAAGATTTAGATTCTCAGGTTTTATTATTTAATTTGGCAAAAATAAATTTCCTTGTTTTTCAATGATTTAGAAAATCCTCTTTTTCTCAGAAGTTAAAATGTAAGTTGGCTGCTCAGAAACAATTTTGCATTCTGGCATCCCTCTAGAGCGGGGTGTTGTAATTTCATCCATTCTCAGTTTTCATGGATTAACTCGCCGGATTAACCTGGCGATAATCCAATAACCACTTCACGAAGTTATTAACCAAGATCGGAATAAAAGAAATGCCAGATAAAAATCTCATCTATGTTTACGATGTTCGTTTTGCCAATTTCCCGGAGAATGTTCATCACTCCCATTACATCAAGCGTTTGCCCCATGTGATGTTTGTTTTGAACAATTGGGCTATTAAGCCGGCAAACGATTATTTATTTGAAAATAAGATCGCCTCTCTGGAGGAACAGGGGTATATGACGAAGATTGCTACAACCCTGAGCCACTACCTTGGGAACCCCAATGGTACGGAGCTGGTTTGCATTCTTGGTTCTGGCGAAGAGAAGAACAACCACCAAGCGCTTAACACCTGGGTCGCCTATCACAGCAAAGAGATTTTCGAATTACGCTTGGAAGGTGTAAACCCGTTGGAGTATCTGAAGGAGAAGCTAGAAAGCCAACTCAACAACTGAAGCAAGAACAGGGGCTTTAAAAGATTCTTGGCGGGAACAGCGGGGATGAGTAGATTGACAGAAATCAAGTAAGGGGCAAGCCAAAAACCTCTTACCTGCCCCGCTATCGCTGCCAACAACACACCGCCTCAGCACTTAAACGCCTGTTTGAATTATCGAGCATGGTCGGTTCAAGACATTCTGAGATTTTGCCTGCACCATTTGGCTGGAATGAATGCGAGGCTCCAATCAAATGGGAAACACACTACTGTGCAACAGCGGGCGAGGTTTAGTGGCACTACCGCCGATTGGCCGGGCGGTCGATGTATGAGCAGGCGGCAAGCTCTTTTGTTGCTGGCCTCTGAGCAGGGACAATCCGCCCAGGGAATTAACCAGATCCTCGATGCAATAGGTGCACACCCTGAGCTAATCGATCTGCCACGAATAGTGACTGGGCTGATCAGCGCACTCCGTGCATCCGATCTCAGTTCACCTATTAATATAGGAATCTGTGATCCGCTCGTATGGCAAGACGCCTGCGAGTGGATCGTCTCGCTGTGCAAGCAGCCCCACATCTCGGTGCGTTTAGGTGAGCGGTTTTGGCTGGGTGAAACTCCTCCCACCCGAAACCCTGTGCTGAGCCGGGGTGTAAAAACCTACGGATTTCCCTACGCAGCGCTATGGTACGCCCCAAGAGATACAGAGAACGCCCCAGACTACTACCGTTTGGTAGCTCAGTTGTTAGCGGCAATCCAGGCCCCCTGTCCGTTACTGCTATCTGCTCAGCGCTATGCCGCGTTTTTGGATCTGAGGAGACTATGCGAAGCACGCTCTCTAATTGTTCCGCCGGAATTGAAGGTTTGGGGCACCACTGGAAATTTCTTGGCGGCATGTCGAGGGTTTTCAGCAAGCGACTCCAAATCAGAACAAGCAGAGCTGTTCGCCTCAGTTACCCGCCTGGTTCGCTACAGCCACGGAGAAGCCCCGCCAACGAGGTCAAGTGGAGGCGGCGGCCGCGGCAGGCGAAGGAAGTCCGACGCTCCGGAGTTAACGCACTTCATTGCTGAGGACCGCCGCGGTTTTCCCATTGGGGATCCAGATGATCCGGACCAATTGCCTGGCCACTACCAAATTCTCACCGAATCCCAGACGGGCGATACGGATGAATGTGATCTGGCTCCGGATGAATTGAGTCCTCCCGCCGAGATCTGGGTGCTGGACGATGATGGTGCTGAGCGACCCTTCGTCGCTGACCTGCTCAGCCAGCAGGGCATCGAGAGTCACATCGTACGGAGCCGGCAGCAACTGCCGTTCACGTATGCACGATTCACGCTGGCGGAGCTGAGGGATTTGCTTTTCGGTGCCAGCGATTTGTTTGAGACATGCAGCCAAGAACTAGATCGCACCCAGGACAGGTCGCGACTCCAGTTGCGTATGGAAGCAGTCGTCATGATGCACATTAGCCTATGGTTGGGTCAGCCCCCGACCCAGGTGGTACAACTGACTGTGGTGGATCAGGTTGAGGATTGCACGGACGGAGTAGCCCTGATCAGGGGAACGCCCGGACAGTTCAGCTTGATTGTTCGTAGGCCCGAGTTAGTGGGCGATGAGCGCTGGCAGGCTACATCCGGCATTCGCCTGTCACAGTCACGCCTGCTACTGCCCGATTTGGCCGGCAGTTCTGCACTGATCCATACGCTGCTCAGGCGTTTTCCTCGCGTGTCCAATCGTGTTTTTACGTATCAAACAGAGGAGCTGGAGGCAGAGGTCAGAGTGGTTCTTGGGATTCTGGGTAAGGGTGAGTCCCGGTTTACGCTCAGCAAGATCCGAAACTATCTGTTTCACCAGCTCGTCATCGATACCCATGACATCGCTGCTGCTGGAATGCTGTCAGGTGTACGCGTGCCCTCTGCGCAAACGCCTCAATATTACCTGCAACCCAGTGCTAACCATTTGCGACGCCTCTACGTGGCCTCCCTAGAGCGGGTACTACAGCTGGTCTATGCCTGTGCCGGCCTCGCCTACGAGCCGGCTAAGGTCGAGGAGATTGACCAAGAAGGTTCGGTAGGCGCGACGCACTGCCTGCTGCCCGAAACGATTTCGGTCAATGTAAAAGCCCTGGCGAGCATCCTGCGTAAGAAGCCGTCATCCGGCTTGGTCGACCAGATCGCCTGGCATAACGCCTATACCCTATGGGTCGTGCAGATGTTCATGCTGTCCACCGGCTGCCGGGCTATCCGCAACCCCCTGCGGTACGTCGATGAATTCGATCCTCTGCTGGGCATAGGCGCTATCGCCGATAAAGACAGCGGAGATCGGCACATGAGCCGGCTGGTCTGCCTACCCGCAATGCTGCATCGACAGTTGGTTCAGTATTTCGCGCATTGCGCGGCAATCACGAAAGACTTCATCAGCTCTGCCTCTTTGGAAGAAGACGACAGGTGGTCTCGTGGATTTTTCCTGTCGTTCAGCGAAAGCGGTACACGTCGCGTGGAAATCAGGCCCGCCACTATTTACCAACATATGGAGCAGGTGGCTGGCTACCACCCACATCGCATCAATGCCTACCGAAAATTCCTCCGTACAGAGCTGTTCGAGCGTGGCTGCCCTGCTGAAGCTCTGGGCGCGTTCATGGGCCATTGGCTGCGCGGAGAGGAGCCCCAGGATAACTATGCCTCGTTTTGCCCGGTGGCCTACGCCGAGGTCATAGGCGAGTGGATTACGCACCTATTGGAATCGCTGGGCTGGTACGCACAGGGAAGCCGGTGGGCAGGGAAATGAACATGCTCCGCTTGAATGACCAGCAGGTCGAGTATCTCTGGTCTGCAGCACCTCATGAGCCGGACTGGAAAGGGGAGGTTCGTGAGCGCCTGAAGCGGATCGCCCGCGAATCCGGAATGGTGCTGGGTCAATGGTTGCTGGGAGCATGCGCCATCCGAGAAGTCACGGTCGAGCATGTGCGTGAGCTGGAGGCCCAGCTGGGTGCTGACCACGCGCTGCGCAATATGCTGCGCAGCATTACTCAGCGGGCCCGAGGGCAGATAGCAGGGTTTCCGCTGGCACGCCTGGCCATTGCCGTTGAACGGGCGGCAAACCCGATTAATCCGGATTTCTACACAGCTGAACGATTGCACCTCAGTTGCCAGCTGCTCAAGGCCATGCGAGATGGAATTAGGCGAGATCTCGATTCATTGCTTCCTGCAGAGCGAGTCGGTCTGCTCCTGATGAGCGCCGCCTATAACGGTGGCCTGATGGATGTCGCGCAACTGAAGGCTCTCATTTCGGTGCCCTTAGAGCGGATTGAATGGCTGGCGGGTGTGCCGGAAATCAGACTGCCGTTGCCCATTCGTGGCAAGACGGAGGCCGAGTACAGACAGTGGTTTCCTGACCCGGGGACGTTGGCCTTGATGTTTCGCTGCGCGGATGACCTCCGGGCCATGGGTGGTCAGTTGGAGCGTAAGGGCGGCAAGATCCGATGCATCCAAGCGTTTCTGACGTCGGTTGGGCTACCCCGGAGGGATCTCCCAGGCAGTGTGACTGGACTGCTAGATTTGCTGCGAATGCAGATGCAAATGCGCCTGCCCCAAGTATTGGTGAATTTTGCCTGCCGGCAGGGGTTCGTATCCCAGTCGCTACGTCCCTCGTCGTGGGGAGAGCTGTTCGGCCTGCCAGGTCTGGAAGACCCAGCCGATGCGTATGGCAATGACGCCGGAGCGACTGAAGTAGCGGAGAAAACGGATGCCCCTGACTGGCTGATGGAGCTGTGTCGGCAGATTCGTGCCGATGAACCAGTCGATTCACCTGCACATGCTGGGGGGCACGAACCCCTGGTGAGAGAATGGGCTGGCTATATGCTCTCGGGCGCCTCGGTGTATGGCCACGTTATAGGGCGGAGCACCGTAGCCCGCTACGTTAGGTTGCTCGGGGAAGCCTTGGCGCAGCTAGACGGCATGACGGTTTTCCAGCTGGAGCCGGATGCGCTGGAAACCGTCTATGAGTCCCTTTTGGAGGCCCAGCCGACTGATGGCAAACGTCGGACTCTAGCCAAGGCCATTTACGAGTTTCATGCGTTTCTGGAGCGACGCTATCACTATCCGCCCATCAGCCCCTACGCGGTGCTGGGTATCGGCCAGGACGTTGTTAGCGTGGATGCACGCATCCTCTCCGAGGATCAGTATCAGGGGGTTTTGCGTGCGCTTGGCACCTGCGGGCTGGAGCTGCGTACACCGCGCTTGGTGACTGCTGCCAAGCTATTTCTGATTCTGGGATTCCGACTCGGCCTGCGGCGTAACGAAGCTCTGAAGCTGCGGCTCCGTGATGTGCACCTGCCCGAGTTGCCGGCGTACACCAGCGAGCGCATTCACCGGCGTCACCCGAATATGCGCAGGCTATCCACACGAGAGCTGGCTGGCCTGAACCTGCCCGTTGACCTACTGGTTCGCCCCCACGCGCAGCGCGGTTTAAAAACTCAAAATTCGGTTCGGCGACTGCCGCTCCGCATGCTGCTGGAACCCGATGAACTAGAGCTGTTGGTGGACTGGTACCAGCAGCGTTTGACAGAAGAGAACCGAACACCCTCTTCGGAGTTTCTGTTCTGTATCCCCGAACTGAGAACCCAGTGGATTAGCGAAAGTACGTTGCTGCCGGCATTGCACGCGTGCATGCGCGCCGTCACGGGGTCGGACGTAATCCATTACCACCATCTGCGGCACTCATGCGCCACCTGGCTGATGCTCAAGCTGATGGGTTCAATCATGGATGCCTCGCCGGGCCTCATCTTCAGTGAATTACCCCAGACCAGCCGATGGTTACAGGACATGGGCAGACTGCGCGAGGCACTGACATCGCCCAACGGCGGCCCCACACGGCGCATCGTCCATATCGTCAGTGCTTTGCTCGGTCATGGCAGCCCGAAAACCTCATTGCTGCACTATATCCACAGCCTGCCACAGGTGATGGCACAGGCCTGGCAGTGGAATCCCAAGGTCTGGCTGTTCAGCGCCTACAACGTTGCTTCGATTGCACAGGTGAGCCTGCCCACGATGCCTGCGTCCGGCGACGCTGAGCACCTTTTACATGTCATCGGCCGGATCAAGCCCCTCAAATCTCAGAGGCGGGCTCGACGAGCCGCAGTGTGTTCGGTCGTACAGCAGGTCAAAAATAATTGGGCGATGGAGCGAATCCGGCAAATCGAGTCGATGCTGGCGTACGCCTCCTATGCAGAAGACAGCGGCCAGCAAGTCAACCTGGACTGGCTGGAGTTTTCGCCCGAAGACCGCGGCATGATGCTCGATCGGGCTCGCTATATCCGGGATTTGGCACAGCGCTCCCAGCCAGGTTCTGGCAACAAACACCGATTGCGCTCCTCGCTGCACGCCGATACGCCATCGCTCGTACCGAGGCCGCCTCGCCATGGAGGGCGCGATGCCGTAGCGGGTTATGCCCAACGTCTCTACAACATCCTGGAAGGTGCAGAACGCGAGCGCGCCAACCGAGCGATAGATGACTTTGTCGAACGCAGCTGGTCGTCGGAAACGACCCTGCGTTTTTACCGTGACCGGGATGAGGAACAGGCACGGGACTACCTGTGGCTGCTGACTGCATTAGGTATTCCAGCGCGGTCGATAGAGCTGATCGTTTACGACACGCGAAAGCCGAAAGCGAGCAAAGCGTACTGGCGCCGAGAGCTTGGTAATATTCGGAAGCCGGTTGCGCTGCATCAGCCCGAAAATGCGGAGGTGGAGAATCTCCATCTAGGCATCCGTGCCACGCTGGAGCTGGAAGGTAGTACGCAGCAGAACCGGCATTCAGGGGCTGGGCTGCGTTATCTACTGCTGATGGCTTCCATCGACTGGCACTTCCGGGGATAAACACACCCAGAGGGCTGCTTAGCCTTCTGGATCATCCTGTATGTCCAGCGCACCCTTCATCAGCCGATTGCAGCCTTTAATACCTGCTAATTGAATGGGAAATTAGTTGCCGTTAAGCAATGCAGCAGCCATACCGTCCAGTCGCTTTTTGGTCTTTTCCCATTGCGGCATTACCTGCTGCATGAGCCGGTAAAAGCGCTCGCTGTGATTGTGTTCAGCGATGTGGCAAAGCTCATGCAAAATCACATAGTCAATGCACTCGCGGGATGCTTTAACTAAGTGGGGGTTGAGCGTGATGCGGCCGGCAGGGGAGCAGCTACCCCACTGCGTTTGCATGCTGAGGATGCGCAGTGGTGGCTTGGCAGCAACCCAAAGGGTTTGCTGCAAGACGGCCTCCAGCCGTCGATCAAAAACCTCGCGTGCGCGAGCCTTGTACCAGCTACGCAATAGTTCGCTTACCTTTCCTGCCGACTTTACCCGGACAGAGACCTCCAGCTTGCCACGCAATAGACGCACCCGTTGCAGCTCATCAGGAGCCTCTATGACCTTAAGTACATATTGCTTGCCTAGGTAGTAGTGGCTTTCTCCGCTGATGTACTGCCGCGGGCGGACATGTGTGAGCTGTGCGCGGAATTCACGAAGCTGCTGATAGATCCAGCGACCGCGTCGTTTCAGTGCAGCCAATACCTGCTCATCGCTAGCACTGGCCGGTGCACTGACGCGCACGCGGCAATCTGGATCGACCTTGATCAGAATGCGCGAAACCTCGCGCCCCCGTTGCGCCCGCTCAACCTGTATCAGTTCATCTGCGTAGTAAAAACTCAGCCAGCTTTGCGCTAGGGGAGCAGGCTGAGCATTCAGGACGATGGGCACGCTCATACGCCGGACAAGCCTACCCGTGTGATTTGCACCACCCACTCAACCATGGCCTTCGCCTGATCCATCCCGGCTCCCACCGCCTTGCACTCCTTGAAGAGCAACGGCAATAGCTTCTTGCGGATGTCGCTTTCGATGTTCTGTGGGTTGATTGAATGTTCGGCCACAGAGGTCATAACCATTTCATCCAAGCTGAAAGCCAGCTTCACCCAGTGTCCCTGTACCTGCTCATCAGCTGAGATCAGAGCTTCCGGAAGACTCTTCTTGAAAATACCAAAGTAAGCTTGAGCATGCCGGTTGCCCGCAAAAACATCGGGCAACTCATCCAGTTTGCGTGCCTGCACCTGCTGCTCAAATTCATGGAATAGCAGGTACTGCTTGAGCGGATGATCGAATAGCTTTGCCGCCTCTTCGATAGCTTGGCGTAGCAGCTTGGAGAACGCTTCCTGAGCATAGGGATCGTCCCGCAGATCCTGCTCAATCATCTTGCTGACGCGGGTCTTGATGATGTCGGTTTCGTTGCGCGTCTTGTCCTCGCTCCACTGTTCAGGCTTTTGTTGCCCCATCTTGCCGACTTCATAAACACCGCCGGGGTCTTTCACCTCGACCCCAACTACATGCTTGTCCAGCAGCTTGCGCACCTGGTCCGCGTACTGGTCATAGTTAACCGTTTCACCAGCATCCTGTTTGGCCAGTTGGCGCAGGCTGGAAAACTGCTTGAGGGTTTCCTTGTAGTGAGTGCGGTCGGCATCGCTGAAGCTGGTGTCTTCGAAGAAGGAGGCAGATTGCAGGGCAACCTTCAGGCAACTGGCGAACTCCGTCAGAGCCTCGTAGAAGTCATCACGGACCTTGAGATTCACATCAACCAGCTCGCCATCACGTTCCTGCATCTTGGGCACAAGCACCTGACGCAACTGCTCGATATCACCTTTGTTTTTAACATCGGAGAAAATCGCCCAGAGGTTTTTATGCAGCTGAGGTAGCCGTTTGTACTCGCTGCTCATCTGGTTGTAGAGGCCAGCGATGTCATTGATGTCATAGCCGCCCTGGGTACGCGAAGCCAAATCCTGATACTTCTGAATGGTGGTATCCAGCTCGGAAAGAATGCCTCGGTAGTCGATCAGCAGGCCGAATTTCTTTAGCGGATGCAGGCGGTTTACCCGTGCAATCGCCTGGATCAGGTTGTGTTCCTTGAGCGGTTTGTCGATGTAGAGCACGGTGTTCTTCGGCTCATCAAAACCCGTCAGCAGCTTGTCCACCACGATCAACAGCTTGAGCGAATCATCCTTGTCGAAGCGCTCGATCAGCTGCTTGGTGTAGGCCTGCTCATCTGTGCTGCCAACGTTTTTCTTCCACCATTGAGTTACCTCAGGTGAGGCCGTTTCATCCACATCGGTGTTGCCCTCACGGCTATCCGGCGGGCTCATCACCACGGCACTTTCAAACAACCCTGCCTCATCCAGATACTGCTTGTACTTGATTGCCGACGCCTTGCTGTCACAGGCCAATTGCCCCTTGAGACCCTCGTCGATGTTCTTCACGAAGTGGTTGGCGATATCCAGTGCAATCAAACGAATACGGTCATCAGCGCTGTAGATCTGGCCTTTCTGAGCGAACTTGCGCTTGAGATCGGCCTTCTGCTGCTCGTTTAGTCCTTCGGTGATCCGCTCGAACCAACTGTCGATGGCGCGTTCGTTCACATCCAGATCGGGGATGCGCTCTTCATAGAGCAACGGTGTCACGGCCTGATCTTCTACCGCGCGTTGCATGGTGTAGGCATGCACGATAGGTCCAAACTTATTCGTCGTCTTGTCGTCCTTGAGCAGCGGCGTGCCGGTGAACGCCACAAAGGCAGCATTGGGCAGCGCCTGCTTCATGCGGATATGGTTTTCACCACCTTGGCTGCGATGACCTTCATCAATCAGCACGATGATGTCTGCACTGGTGTTCACGCACTGTGGCAGCTTGGTGGCGCTGTTGAATTTCTGAATCAGCGAAAAAATGATGCGCTCATTACCCTTGCCGATCTGCTCAGCCAAGCGTGTGCCGGAAGTGGCCATCGCCGCCTCGCGATCCTTCTTGCCTGCTAGTTCGCCACCCGAAGCAAACGTCTTGCTCAGCTGGTTTTCCAGATCAACCCGGTCGGTGACTACCACAATGCGGCACTGCTTGAGCGAGTCATGCAGGATCAGCGCCTTGCTCAGAAAAACCATCGTGAATGACTTACCCGAGCCAGTCGTGTGCCAAATCACGCCGCCCTCACGGCCGCCGTCCTTGCGCTTGTGGTTGATCCGCTCGATCAGACGTTTAATCCCGAATACCTGCTGATAGCGGGCGACGATCTTGCCTGCCTTCCTATCGAACAGGGTGAAGTAGCGTGTCATTTCCAGCAGCCGCGCAGGGGAAAGCAAACTAATAAGCAGCTGATCCTGGCCAGTCAACGCTAGCTCGCCACCGGCGATCAGGGTTTCGTACCAGTGCAGATCAGCCGCTGGGCGATGGCTGAATATGGAGGCTTTCTGTTCTGCACTCAGCTTGCGATTCTTCAGCGCATACAACTCGGCGGTAGAGATATCCTCCTCGCGCCAGGCCGCCCAGAACTTTGCAGGTGTGCCGCATGTGGCATAGCGACCATCGCTGCCATTGATCGACAGCAATAACTGGCTATAGGCGAACAGTCTGGGGATTTCGTCATGGCGTTGATTGCGCAAACTTTGCGAAACGCCCTCGTCGATTGTCGGGCCCTTTTGCGCATTGCTATTGGGGCGTTTGGCTTCGATCACGACCAGCGGGATACCGTTGACGAAGCAAACGATATCCGGCCTGCGTGCCTCCACTCCTCCGCTGCGCAGCACACGAAACTCTTCAGTGAAGATAAAGCTGTTGTTCGCCGGGTTATGCCAGTCGATCAATGCCACAGTCGGGTTGGCTTTTTTGCCATCCACGAACTCAGTTACCGAGATGCCATACAGCAAATGGTTGTACAGCCGCTCGTTGGCAGCCTGCAGACCTTCATTGAGCGCAGGGCTGCACACTTCACTGATCAGATTGTCGATGGCCTTGGCAGAGAGCGGATATTCACCCCCACCAAACAAGAAGCGGCGCTTACTCAGTTGCTCGCGCAGCACATCACGCAACACCACTTCATCGCTCTTGCCGCTCCGCGCGGCCAAAGCCTGCTCGGGTGAGATGAACTCCCAACTGAGGTTACACAGCAGTGCCAGCGCCGGAAGTTTTGCGCTGTATTCTTCCTGAAACTTGGGGGTGGGAGTCACGGGGCAATTCCTTCTTCTTCCGGAGCGCGCATAGTGATAATTCGTGATCGATCAGCGTTTCTTTTTTTCACTGCTCAGCCGCTTTTCCAGGCGCTCCAAAGCTGCCAGTTCCTGGGTGTCGGCTGCCAGGGCTTCGGCGCTGCGGCGGTGTCGGTCGAACGTCTCGTAACGTTCGTGCGCCACCTGTTTCATCTGCTCATGGCTGATGCTGCCAGCGGTGCGCAGCAGCGGTTGCTCGTTGAAGGCCATGAAGCTGTCGATGTACTGCCGCCAGTCGGCGAGCTGCAGATGCTGGCGCTGCTCGGCACGCAGTTCAGCAAAGTCCAGGAACATGCTGACCAGCCGGTTGAGCTGGTCCAGCTCCTCGGCATTCAGGTAGTTTTTGGCCACCACTACATCAGCCTTGCGCACCCGGTCGCCCTTGAAGCTGAGCAGGTTCATATTCGGCGCGCCGGCGTCAGCTCGTTGCACGATCAGCTCGGCGGCGGTGAGGCCGGTCACGGCGAAGAACAGCTTGTTCTGTACTTCGGCAAACAAACGGGCGGTGTCCTGCTCATTCGCGCGGTAATCCTCGGCCAGGGTGAAGAGGTCACGCACCTTCTGGTAGAAGCGCTTCTCCGAGGCCCGTATGTCACGGATGCGCTTGAGCAGTTCATCGAAGTAGTCCCAGCGGGGCTCCTTCAACCGGGCGTCGTCCATCACGAAGCCCTTCTGTAGGTACTCACCTAGGGTACGAGTGGCCCACTGACGGAACTGGGTGCCGCGCGTCGAGCGCACGCGGTAGCCCACGGCGATGATCATCGGCAGGGCATAGAGGTGGGTCAGGTAATCCTTGCCGTCGGCGGCAGTAGTAAACTTCTGGTTTACAACTGCCCCTTCAGCCAGCTCACCATCAGCGATGACGGCTTGAATATGCTTGCCGATATTCTGCTTGCTGGTCTGGTAAAGCTCGGCTAGTTCCAGTTGTGTCAGCCAGACCTGACCGCCCAGCTCACGGAGCACGAACTGCGACTGACCATCGTCGGTGGTGTAGAGGATCAGATCATGTGAGTGCATGGCGACTCCTGTATCAACGGCGGGCCGGTGTGCGGTGGAAGGCGGCCAGATCACCATCTAGGGACCAGATGAATACCTCGCTCATCGGGAAGCGCGCCATGCACTTTTCGTACTCCTTGATGATGCTGAGATCGCCGAAGCTGGTGCCTTCACCAGTTCGGGCGGGCGACTTGTTCTGGCCGGCCCTACCCGGAAACTCGTCCAACCAGCCGAGGATTTCCCCGGTATTGGGAAACTCGCTCGGCCGGTAAGGCGCCTCGCCGGTAAAAGCCCCATTCACTGCCTCGCAGAAGCGCTCTGCTGTTTCCCGGCGGAGTCGGCCGTCGCCGTTCTGGGCGATATGGTTACCGGTTTCCAGGATGGTGGCCATCGGTAAGATGAAGGTGCAGCCGTTGTCGGCATATTCCATGAAATCGTCAGCGACCTGTTGCATCGACTGATTGCGATTAGGGACATTCAGGAGGTTGAGAAACACACCGGTATCGATCAAGCAGACTGCGCTCACTCTGCCTCTCCCCGCATTTTCTGCAGCCAGGCAAGGGCGTTCTGGCGCTTCTGTTCTGCTGTGATCGGCGACTTGACGAAGCGATCCACTACCCCATGGGTCACCAGCTCGCCCAGCGGGCCCTGAGAAACCAGCCCGGCGTAGTCCTGCAGGTCGGCAAGACGAGCCAGGCGGCTGTCGCCTTCCTGTGGATCGCGGTAGCAGAACACAACATCGCCCAGCGCACTGTCGGGCAGTGCATCCATTAGCGCCGGATTATGGGTGGTCAGTAACAAGCGCACGCCACGCTGTTCGGCCTGTTCGCGCATGGTGGTCAGCAATTGTCGGGCGCGCGAAGGATGCACGCCGTTATCGACTTCCTCGATCACCAGGGTCGACTCCGCTGGTGCAGACAGCAGGGCGGCGGCAATCGCCAGAACCCTAAGCGTGCCATCAGAGAGCAGTTCCACCGACCAGTTGCGATCGACTTCACCGAAACTCTCGATAAGCTCTAGAGATACGCGCCCGCGGCGATCCTCGAAGAAGCAAACATCTTTAACGTCCTGCTCGGGCAGGCTCTTGATGAATTCGATAATGGCAGGACGGGCTTTTTCGTCCTGCCAGAGCGTGAAAAGTACACCGGACAGGTTGGAGCAATCGCCCCGCAGCTTCTTGTCCGGATAACTATCACCTCGCATCAGGGCAGGCACGGGGTCAAGGAACAGGGTGTTGGCCAGCAGGTGCTGAAAGTGCTTGGTAGTTTCCGGAATGGTCCTTTGCGCCGCCTTGTGTCCAGTCTCAAACAACGCCGAACTGGCTAACTGGTTCAGAATAGCGATCTGATCCGTGCAAGTAACCTGTGGTTTCTTACCGCCTCTCGCAAAGTTGTTGTAGGCAACGCGTACGTCGGTACTCAGGCCGCTGGAGGGCTGTTCGATGCGGTAGAGCGGGAACTTCTGCTGAGGCGAACTGATGCTTTCCTGAATGATATGTAGCTCATCATCACGCAGGGCGATTTCAACGCTGAGGCTATTCCACACTTTGTCGTCGGTTTCACAACCCAAGATAAACGACTGACCCTGCAGATAGGGAAGGTCTTTGACCTGACCACGTAGGATTTTCTCCGAGTCATCGACCGTGTGGCGTAAGACCGATAGTTTCTGACCCTGGCCAAGCCAGCACAAGAAGCGAAAGGCTTCCAGCGCGTTGCTCTTGCCCGAGGCGTTGGCACCAATCATCAAGGTTAAGGGCGACAGCGGCAGCCGCTGGTTCCGATAGCTTTTGAATCCCTCGATAAGAATATTCGTCAGCATGGTGACTCCTGCAAAGTCTCGTCTATTTTCACCCGGCGCCTACCGGTCAATAGTTGCTGCATCAAGGCTTTTTTCTCATCTTTTAGGCAAGCAAGTCCGTTTTGCAGTGATTGGATTTCTTGGTCAGCTGATGTGATTACTGCAGCAATTGCTTTTTGCTCAGATATCTCTGGGACAAATACATTTAACCCAAAGAAGTCGCTGGGTTTGACGTTAAGCAAGCCATGCGCTCGCCCACCTTCGTTAGCGACCTTGCTTAAACCCTTATTCAGCAGACCGGACTCGAAGTAGTGCTCAAAGAATTCCGGATTACATTTGGCTTCATCATTTACTTCAAAGCAAATATAAAGCGTGGTTACCACGCCTTTTTCATAATTATTCAGGCGCTTTATCGCGCCCATCGGGTACCCGTTGGAGTAACTTTTGTTGTATGCAAATTGTCCTTTCTTGATCAGGAAATAGTTGTCTAGGGTTTCCGAGGCAACAGCTTTGCTAAAGAACTCTTCCTGTCGAATCAGGCCGTGCTGGGCCGATATAGTGACCACATTGGTATTGGCCTCAGTATTCATAGTTGTGACTCTGGAGAAAAGCTGCTCTAGTCGATGCTTTTCCCATGGCATCTGAAACCCACCAAGACGCTTCTTGCTTGTCAATAATTGTTGCATCAACGCCTTTTTTTGGTGCTGGCTTTTTTTCAGTAACTTTTCGGTTACAACAATCGCCTTATCCCAAGTTGAAAGAATTTCGGCAACTTTCTCTTGCTCTGCTAGCGGTGGTAACTTTACCGGTATTGCTGCCAGATCGGATCGGTTAATCTTTGGCATGCCGGTACGCATCGAAACAGCAGTGGTTCGCCCAACGAATTCTGGACCGAGCATTAACTGAAGCAGGAAGCGCGCATCTATACCATCTTTCGGCCATAGCGGATACATGTCTGCACTACAGAGGCCGCTAAACCCAGGAATGCAAACCTTATTAAGGTTAGGGCGAATTTTGGAATATACAATTGCATATTCATCAAACTGGTACTTCCCAGAAATCAAATCCAGCTCGCCACAAGATTTGACACCGACAACTCTCCCTGAGTCAGAAATCACATTCTCTGGTCCTACATGGGGAAGACTGCAGTAAGGCTCCACCCGAGGGTCCACTTGACCATTTGCAATATTTGCGATCTCGCCAAAACCCTTAAGCTCCCATCCATCAGGCACCATAACCCAACTCCATCAGGTACTCAGTCATCTGCACCTCCAAATCAGCTAGCTGGGCCTTAAGCAACTCACGCTCTTTGCGCACCTTCAGCAAGTCGATTTCAGTTTCCTCTTCGAAGGTATCCACATAGCGCGGGATATTCAGGTTGTAATCGTTATCGCGGATTTCCTGCAGGCTGGCGCGGTGGCTGTATTTGTCCGAGTTGATACGGTGGCGGTAGGTGATCAGGATCTTGTTGATCTGCTCCTCGCCTAGCACGTTCTGATTCTTGCCAGCCTTGAAGTCACGGCTGGCATTGATAAACAGCACGCTTTCATCAATTTTGGCTTTGCTGAAAACCAGGATCGCGGCGGGGATACCGGTGCCGTAGAAGAGTTTTTCCGGCAGGCCGATGACAGCATCCAGCAGGTTTTCCTCGATCAACTGCCGACGAATCTTCCCCTCGCTAGAGCCACGGAACAGCACGCCGTTGGGCACGATCACCGCCATGCGCCCGGTTTTGGCCTTCAGGGTTTCGATCATGTGCAGGATAAAGGCGAAGTCGCCCTTGGTTTTCGGCGGGATGCCGCGCTTGAAACGTCCAAAGGGGTCGTGTTCGGCTTCTTCATGGCCCCACTTGTCCAGTGAGAACGGCGGATTGGCGGTGACGATATCGAACTTCAGTAACTGGCCATTTGAGTCGAGCAACTTGGGGTTGCGCAGGGTGTCGCCCCACTCGATCTTGTGGTTATCCTCACCGTGGAGAAACATGTTCATCTTGGCCAGCGACCAAGTGGAGCCGATAGCTTCTTGGCCGTAGAGAGCGTATTGCTTGCTATTGTGGTGCTCACGCACCTTGCGCCCGCACTTCATCAGCAACGAAGCAGAGCCGCAGGCCGGATCGCAGATGGTGTCGCCCGGTTGCGGGTCGAGCAGTTCGGCGATCAACTCGGAAACTTCCGGCGGGGTGTAGAACTCACCGGCTTTCTGCCCGCCGCTGGCGGCGAAGTTCTTGATCAGGTACTCATAGGCGTTGCCGATCACATCCAGGCTGCCAACGCGGGACGGTTTGAGGTTGAGTTCGGCCCCAGCGAAGTTTTCCAGCAGGTGGCGCAGGATGGTGTTCTTCTGCTTTTCTTCGCCGAGCTTGTCGGTGTTGAAGGAAATGTCCTGGAACACGCTCTTGCCGGCATCCTTGAGTTTGGTGCCGTTGGCTTCTTCGATGGCGTGCAGCGCCTGGTCAATGCGCTCACCGTTGCCTGGCTCATGGCGGCGCTCGTAGAGGGCATAGAAGCTGGCGTCACGTGATAACACGAAACGCTCATTCTTGAGCATTTCTTCGATCAGCTCCTGCTCGTCGCCGTATTCCTTCTTGTAGTTGTCGTAGTGGTCCTGCCAGACATCGCTGATGTACTTGAGGAACAGCATGGTGAGGATGAAATCTTTATAGGTGTCCGCACTGATGGTGCCGCGGAAGGTGTCGCAGGCTGCCCACAGCGCCTTGTTGATGTCATCCTGGTTTACTTTGTCACTCATGGTTCAATCCTTAATAAGGTGCTGGTAAATGCCCTGCAGCATTCGCTCTCTGTTGGTTTGCAGGCGCACGATCAGTTGGTCCTCTTCATCCCATAGCTGCTGCAGGTCGATCAGCTTTTGCTGCGTTGCAAGCGTGGGGAGAGGAATCATCATGTCCTGCAAGGCGCCTTTGCTGATGGCCTGGATGCTGCTGCCGCTGCGCTCAAGGCTGCGTTGGCTTTGCGGCAAATTGATCACCCAGCACAGGTATTCAGGTAATACGTTCGGCTTTTTTGCGCTAACAATAAAGAACTGGCTGGTCGCTACAACTGACTGCTCACCCTTATAAAGCACGGCCTTGTTGCTATCTCCACGGGCGATCACTGTAATGTCACCTGACTGAAGCAGGGGCGCGGCGGTACGGGCATCCCAGGTAATGGCAATCAGCTTATCGGGTTCAATCGCTGCGTTTTGGCGCAGATCCTTGATCTGCAGCACGCGAACATCACCAGACGAGGTATGCTCCAGCGCACCCCGAAAGGTGTAGCCGGAGCGGACATCAGCCAGTTCGCTCAATTTGAATAACTGGGTTGGCATAAATAGCTCTGGGTAAAAGCGCCATCCTTGGCGCGAGAATGGGTCAGACTTCGCAGCGCTGGTATTGGTTTTTCAACCACTCAGTCGCCTTCGCAGACAATCCATACCAGGCAGCATCACCCTGGAGGCGGGTTACCAACAAACCGTCATCAGCATCCATTACAGCTTTGAGGTTATCCCGTACCTGAGCCGAACTCTGGCTCGTAGCGATGATCCAGGTGGACTCCAGCGGCCGACACCTGGTGCCATAGGCCTTAATGCGCTCATGCAGGGATTGATAGTCACGCTGCTTTCGCAGGTCATAGGTGATTTGGTACAGTTTCATAGCTTTAGCTCTCCTAACGGGTCAGTTATTGCAATCGCGACAGGTTGCAGCCTGTCGCACCTCATTTTCTCCTCTGTACACTGCGTACTGAGATGATGGCGAGATCAATATCGCTCCCTTTCGGCAGCACGTCAACTGCTTTTTATACAGTAGAGCTTCTACAGGCTTCATTTAAGGGGAGACCTGCGCACGTTTTGGCCTATTCTCTTGCTACCTAGATGCGCGCACCAATAGAAAAGGGGCCTTACGGCCCCTTGGTTGTTTCAGCTTTGGACGAGCTGCTCAATTTTGTTGATCAGGTAGTCCAAAGGGTTTTGGCCTTCTAGCCGCTTAGCGAAGATCTCATCGCGGTGATAGCTCACCCACGTCTCCAACGCCTGCTGATTATCTTTTTCGTAACCCGAGCCCAGTCGGAGAACCAATTCGCTGCCCTGGGGGTTTTCCAAGTAGTGGCCCAGGGCAGATGCCAGATGCTTTAGATAACGCTGCTCACGCACCTCCAGGGGAGTACCCAAACTGATGACGTTACCGCGCTTGATCAATTTCATGGTCACAATCATCACCCCTGCAGGTTGGCTTTAATCAGGTTGTCGAAAGCGCTGCCATCCCGGCGCGTAAGATTTGGCACATAGCGGGAATAGATACGAAACAGCATCTCGGTGGTGGTGTGCCCCATTTGCCGGGCAATCCACTCTGGGTTTTCCCCTGCGGCAAGCCATAGCGTCGCGGCTGTATGCCGACTCTGATAGGGGCGACGCTTGCGCAGGCCAAGATTTCTGAGCAGTGGGTACCACACGCGATTGTTGATGTTTCGATACTCGTGGGGAGTGCCTTCACGGGTACAGAACACGAACTGCTCATTGCCAGTCCGTTTCTGTTGCTCTCGAAGAGCCTCATAAACGGGGCCGGACATATCGATCTCACGCTGAGAACCGTCGGTTTTGGTGTAGTCGAGCTTGCCACCCACCCAGGTTTCTCGGATGAGAATCTGGCGGCGCTCAAAATCGACATACTTCCACTGCAGGCCGTCAATTTCGGCTGTTCGCATCCCACTGAAGAAGCGGACTGTGAAGTAAGGACGAAAGTCTTCCCTGACAGCGTTCACGATCTGCAACACCTCTTGCAGGGTGAAGGGTTCAACATCCGTCTTGGGGACCTTCAGGGATTTGATACCGAGAAAGGGTGACGTAAACTCGAAGCGGTCAGCCGCCTCATTAAGGATCATGCGCAATGGCGTCATGATGTGGTTGATTCGCGTCGCTGACAGACTCTGATTTTTCTGCCCGGGGACTTTGCCGAGTGCCGAGCGAAAAGCCAGGATGTCTGCCTTAGTGATGGCGCTGACCCCCTGCTTACCGAAATTTGGCAGCAGGTATTTTTCAAGCGTTAGCCGTACCGTCTTGGTATGGCTCTGTCGCCACTCCATCTTTTTCTCGTCAAACCAGAGTTCTGCGAAGTCTCTGAAGATCGGTACTTTCGAATCCGCGCGCCCAGCCTGGAGCCTACTGATTTCCTGGACACGAGCGCTGGACGGGAAGTACTCGCTGTAATCAAAAGTGCCGAGGGTGATCTCCGCTTCGATTCGCTCGAGGTACTTTTCCAATTTTCTTCGATTAGCTGGGGTATCAGAAAGCGTGGTTTGCTCGCGGCAACGCTTGCCCAGGTAGCGAAAATCAAAGAATAAATTGCCGGTCTCTTTTCGGGCGACGATCTTACCCATGGCAAACACCACCATTGGCCATTGGGATGCCGAAGCCATTTCCGCGTGAAAACTTCAGCATGTCGCGTTCAACAGCTTCCCAGATGAAGAGAATTTTCCGGCCTCCGAAAGGCCGGAAGTAGTGAATACCCTCCAGCAGGACGGAATCCTTCAATCGGTTACGGATAGTCCGGGCGTCGTATTTGATGCGCTGAGACAGCTCATCGGTCGTCAAATAGATTTCACTCACTTCTCTCTCCAGCGTCAAATGAATCATTTATGAGGCATTTAGCTCTCAACTGATAATAACGAGTCATTTGAGACTTTCAAGCTGTTTTTGACTCAAATTTGAGTCGGATGCAAAATGAATGACCTACTTAATAAGGCCGAGCACCATGATTCGCGTGATGTTCAAACAGCAGCTGGACGAAAAGTCCTTCAGAGAAAAGCGGCGAATCACCCTGCAAGACGTGAGTGATGCAACTGGCATTTCAAGGGCCACTCTGTCACGCATAGCCAATACGCCTGGCTACAACACCTCTACCGATCACATTGATATGCTCTGTGATTACCTGGGATGTGAGCTGGAGGATCTGCTCAAGCGTGTGGCTGATAAGCCAGAGTGATCGGGCGGAATGCCCATTGAACCGGGCCACTGAATGAGCCCAAAGCCGGAGCTTCAAGGCTAGTGGTCACGTTTGGAGTGGTGCCATTCGCATACTGCACAAGCTGGGCACAGAATGGACACATTTTGGACACAGGGGAAATAAAAAGGCCCCAGGATTTCTCCTGAGGCCTTGTCGCATCTGGCGCACCAGGCGGGATTCGAACCCACGACCCCTGCCTTCGGAGGGCAGTACTCTATCCAGCTGAGCTACTGGTGCGTTGCGGGGCGCCATGATACGCATCTCGCCCATGGGCGTCCACGGGGGAATGCTTTTCAGGCGGCGCTCCTATTGTGGCGTCAGGATCACTTTTAAGTTGTTTGAGGGAAACTAATTGATGTCGAGCAGTATCAAGGTCTGGGATGCACCGTTGCGCGTGTTTCACTGGTTGTTCGCATTGAGTGTCAGCGGGGCGATTGCCACCGGCTGGCTGGGTGGCAACCTGATGATCTGGCACGGTCGCCTGGGATTGCTGGTGTTCGGCCTGCTGGTGTTTCGCCTGCTGTGGGGGGTATGCGGTTCCACCTATGCGCGCTGGTCGCGGATTGTCAGTGCGCCGCTACGGCTGCCCGCCTACCTGCGCGGGCAATGGCGCCACGCGGGGCACAGCCCGCTGGGTTCGCTGTCGGTACTTGCCCTGCTTGGGCTGGTGGGCTTTCAGGTGGTCAGCGGGCTGGTCGCCAACGATGACATCGCCTTCCAGGGACCGCTCTATCGCTTGGCGGACAGTGACACCAGCGCCTGGCTGACCGGGCTGCACCGCGAGGCCAAGTGGTGGCTGCTCGGCCTGATCGGCCTGCACGTGCTGGCCATCGCCTACTACAGCCTGATTCGCAAACGGCCGCTGGTGCGCGCGATGATTTCTGGTCGCAGCCAACGAACCTCTGCCGAGCAGCAGGAAGCACAAGGCGGCGCGCCCTGGCTGGCAGCCGTTACGCTGGTCTGCGCTGTGATGGTGGTCTGGGCCGTTGATTCGGCCGCCGGCTGGCTGGCCCCGCCGCCAAAAACCGCACCGGTGATGCTCGACTGGTAACGACACGGCCGGCGTAAGCCGGCCGCCGCTGCGCTTACTTGGCGCGGAACTGGTCGTGGCAAGCCTTGCAGCTCTGCCCGACTTTGCCGAACGCGGCCTTGATGCTCGCCTGGTTGTCGCCTTGCGCAACGCTGGCCAGTTGATTAGCGGCTTCAGCGAAGTTTTTGCCCACCTTGCCCGCTTCTTCCAAGTTCTCGAAGAAGGCAGCTTTCAAGCGCGTCTGCTCGCCGAATTGCTCACGGGTGGTCTGCGGGCTGTACAGGGCACCCATGCCGGAGTTGGCAATGGCGGCGATGGTCTGCGCGGCAGCCGAAACTTGAGCCTGGTTGTACGGCACGCTGCCATCGATGACCTGCGCCTTGATCTTCCCCATGTTCCAGGACATGAACTGGTAACCGGCCTGGCGGATTTCCACCTGTTCCTCAGGCTTGAGCTGCGCCTGGCTGGCCAGACTGGTCAACAGCAGCGCGGCGCTCAGGCCACCCATCAACAATGCTTTCACGGTATCTCCTTTCAGATGTTATCCACAGCCCGGGGCGCAGCAGGCGCCGCCGGAAGCGAGGGATAATAAGGTTTGCCGGTCGAAAGCGTCTATTCGCTACTGTCTAGCCAACGGCTCAGCCCGCAAGGCCGCTGGTAAAACGCAACGGTACGGCCGTGATGTTCTGCAGGTCCGAGGCCGTCATGCCATCGACCAGTTCGATGACCTCGACACCCTGGCTGTCGATCTCGAACGTCGCGTATTCGGTGTAGACGCGGCTCACGCAGCCCAGGCCGGTCAGTGGATAACTGCAGGTCGGCAGCAGCTTGCTCTGGCCGTTTCGATCCAGATGCTCCATGACCACGAAGACCCGCTTGGCGCCGATGGCCAGGTCCATCGCGCCGCCAACGCCGGGAATCGCATCGGGCTTGCCGGTGTGCCAGTTGGCCAGATCGCCGCGCTCAGACACCTGAAAGGCACCCAGCACGCAGATGTCGATGTGCCCGCCGCGCATCATGCCGAAGGAGTCGGCGTGATGGAAAAACACCGTGCCGGGCTGGATCTGAATAGCTTCTTTGCCGGCGTTGATCATGTCCCAATCCTCTTCGCCGGCCGGCGCGGCCTGCCAGCGGCCCAGCACACCGTTTTCGCTGTGCAGAAAAATGTCCTTGTCACGCGGCAAATGGTTGGCGATCAGCGTCGGCAGGCCGATGCCGAGGTTTACATAGGCGCCTTCGGGAATGTCGCGTGCGACCCGTGCGGCGATCTGGTTGCGAATGTCGATGCTCACGATAAAGACTCCAGGGTTAGCGGCAGACCAGGCTCTTGACGAAGATACCGGGGGTGACCACGGCTTCCGGGTCCAGCTCGCCCAGCTCGCACACCCGGCCCACCGAAGCGATGGTGTGACGGGCAGCCATGGCCATCACAGGACCAAAGTTGCGGGCGGTCTTGCGATACACCAGGTTGCCCCAGCGGTCGCCGACTTCAGCCTTGATCACGGCGTAGTCCACATGGATCGGGTATTCGAGCACGTACTGGCGGCCGTTGATCTCCCGGGTTTCCTTGCCCTCGGCGAGCAAGGTGCCGTAGCCGGTGGGCGTATAGAAGGCGCCGATGCCGGTGCCGGCGGCACGCAGGCGCTCGGCAAGGTTGCCCTGGGGCACCAGCTCAAGCTCGATCTTGCCGGCGCGATAGAGTTCTTCGAATACGTAGGAATGGCTCATGCGCGGAAACGAGCAGAGGATCTTCCTCACCCGGCCAGCCTTGAGCAGCGCGGCAATGCCGACATCGCCGTTGCCCGCGTTGTTGCTGACCAGCGTCAGTTCGCGGGCACCGTGCTCGATCAGCGCATCAATCAAAACTTCGGGCTGTCCGGCCCCACCAAAACCGCCAATGGCGATGGTTGCACCGTCCTCGATGCAGGCCACCGCATCGGCGGCACTGCCCAGCAGTTTGTCGATCATGGATAAAAACCGTCACCAAGTTAGAAATGACTCACAAAGGCGCAAACCCAGGCCACAGGCTTCTGGAGTCCACGTCTTCGCAAGATGACCGCGTTTCAGGACTTCAGACAAAGGCCTGGATGGCAGCAAGGAACTCGCCCGGCTTCTCGACGTTGCCGATATGCGCAGCGCCCTGAACCGCGATGAGGCGAGCATTGGGAATGCCATTGGCGAGTTCTTGCATGACCGCCACCGGGGTGGACAGGTCTTCCGTGCCTGCGATGGCCAGCGTCGGGCAGTTGATGCGGCCCAGGTCGGCGCGGGCATCGAAACGGGAAACCGTCTCGCAGACAGCGGCATAGCCTTCGGCATCAAGGGTGAGCATTTCATCCAGCAGCGTGCGGGCGAACGGGCTGGTTTCCATGAAGCCCGGCGTGTACCAGCGCCCCTTGGTCGGCTCGAGCAGCCAGGCCATGCCTTCGTTGCGTACCTTGGCGGCGCGGTCCAGCCAGACCTGGGCATCACCGAATTTGGCCGCGGTACAGCACAGCACCAGCTTTTCCACCCGTTGCGGGTAATCAATGGCCAATTGCTGCCCGATGGCGCCGCCCAGGGAAAGCCCAACGTAGCTGAACGTCTGGATATCAAGATGATCGAGGATTTCGATCACGTCGGCGGCCAGCTGCTTGACCTCCAGACCCGCACTGGACAGGTGTTGCGACTGGCCATGACCACGGGTATCGAAAGTAATGACCTGATACTGTTCAGCCAGGGCGCCGACGATGTTGTCCCACATCGCCGACGAGGTTCCCAGTGAACTGCCCATGACCAAGGTCTTTTGCTTATTTTTGCCGTGAACGGTGTAGTGCAGCATGATTAACCCCTTTTTATTCTGTGAATGGGCTGAATGAGCGTGGCATTGATTGTTGAGGCACACTTCTTTTCGTTCAAATACTTTTTCGATATGCAATTCATAGCGGGAGAATGTCAGTAATGGAATTCCGACTGCTTAGATCATTTCTTGTCGTCGCCGAAGAATTGAATATCGGCAAGGCGGCCAAACGCCTGCATATCGCCCAACCGCCCTTATCCAAACAAATCCAGCAATTGGAAGCCGAACTGGATGTCCAGTTATTCGATCGATTACCCAAAGGGGTAAAATTGACACCCGCCGGTGAACAATTGGTTCGCGAGGGAAAGAAAATTCGCCTGGCTGTCGAACAGGCTGTCGCTGTGGTTAACAAGGCGGCCAATGGCAGCCACGGTTTATTGTTTTGCGGCTTCTCCGGCGCACTGCCCACCAGCGTACTGCCGGGCATGATTCGTTCGATTCACCGTTTCTATCCGGGTATCGACATGCGCATCACCCGGCGCGCCAACTCGTCGCAGGTGCTGGAAAGCGTGCTCAGCGGCGAGATCGATGCGGGTCTGGTGCTGTTACCCATCAACTGCGTGGGGCTCAGCACGCAAATCATCAGCAGTCACCGGCTGGTCGCAGTATTGCCGGCCGAGCATGCTCTGGCTGGACAACAAAGCATCGCCCTCAAGGATTTGCAGAACGAGGCGTTCATCAGCAACAAGCCTTATGAGGGTTCGGTCATCCGCGAAGTGTTCATGGCGGCCTGCGTCGAAGCCGGCTTCAACCCGAAGATCGTGCAGGAGGCAGAAGACACCTATTCCATTCTGATGATGGTGGCGGCAGGCCTCGGCGTGGCGGTGTCGCTGGAAGGGGTCGACGTCATCAACAGCCGGGAGGTTGTCTACGTTCCCCTCAACGACGTGCCTCGCTCGGTGGAGATGGCGGTGGTCTGGCGCGAAGAAAACCCCTCGCAATTACTGCACAACGCCGTTAACTCGTTGAATTTCTGATAAGCAGAGGGGGAATATAAATTCCCCCTCTTTAATTATCAGTTCAATGCAGATGGATGTTTCGCCAGCGCAGTAACTTCCATTTCCATATAAGGGAAGAGCGGGAAGTTGGAAAGAATCTGATGCAGCTCATCCGTCGATTCAACGTCGAAGATGCTGACATTGGAGAATTTGCCTACTACTCGCCAGATATGCGGGAACTTGCCGTTCTTCATGAATTTCTGGCCGTATTCACGTTCGCGCGCAATGATGTCCGCCCATACAGCCGGATCAATATCGTGGGGTTTCTTGACCGTCATCTGAACCATGAACAGCATACTAATTACCTCTTTTTGTTAGTTGTTTACGTTTTTAATGATGGCGGCCAGGCCTTGCCCGCCGCCGATGCATAGAGTGGCCAAACCGTAGCGGGCCCCGCTGCGCACCAGCTCAGCCGTCAAACTGCTGACCAGGCGCGCGCCGGTGGCGCCGATCGGGTGGCCGAGGGAAATCCCCGAACCGTTGACATTGAGTCGAGCGGCGTCGTCCGGGCCCAGCTCCAGCAGGCGTGTGCACGCCAAGACCTGGGCGGCGAAGGCCTCATTGAGCTCGATCAGGTCCATGTCATGCAGACGCAAGCCCGTGCGCGCCAGCACCTTGCGGGTCGCCGGTACCGGGCCGATACCCATGGTGTCGCTGGGTACGCCTGCCACCGCCCAGTCGAGCAGCTCCGCCCGTGGCTTGAGATTGAGCCGCTCGACCATGCGGGCGCTGGCGAGTACACAAAAGCAGGCGGCATCGTTCTGCCCCGACGAGTTGCCGGCGGTAACCGTGGCCTGCGGATCTTCGGCTGAGAGGATCGGCCTGAGGCTGGCCAGTTTCTCCAGCGTGCTGTCGGCACGCGGATGTTCGTCTTCGGTGATCAGCCTGTCCTTGACGCGGATCGGCACGATCTCGTCGGCGAACTTGCCGGCCGCTGCGGCCTGGGTGGCACGCAAATGGCTTTGCAGGGCCAGTTCATCCTGCTCCTGGCGGCTGATGGCGAATTCCCGGCGCAGGTTTTCCGCCGTCTGAATCATGCCACCGGGCAGTGGACGACGCTGGCCACCGGCATACATGCGTCCGTACTTGAGCGAGTCGCGCAGGGTAATTTCGCCGTGGCTGCCCCAGCGCGCGCTGGTGGTATAGAACGGTGCCTGACTCATCGATTCAGTGCCGCCGGCAATGACCAGGTCGGCCTGGCCGCTCTGGATCAACATGTAGCCTTCGATGATCGCCTGCAAGCCAGAGCCGCAGCGGCGGTCGACCTGGTAGCCACAGACGCTGTCCGGCAGGCCGGCATCGAGGATCAGAGCGCGGGCGATGTTGGGTGCTTCGGAGGTTCCGTAGCCCTGACCGACGATCACTTCGTCGATCAGCTCACCGGGAATGCCCGACTTGTCCACTAGATGAGTCAGCGTGCGGATACCCAGCTCCAGGGCACTGAGGTTCTTGAACACCCCGCCGAAGCGCCCGATGGGCGTCCTGGCGGAGTCGCAGATGAAGACGGGTTGAGCGGTTCTCATGGCTGCAGATCTCGCTTAAACGCTGGGCTGAACGGCCGGCTTGGCGGCACGGTCGCTGTAAAAACCCGCCAGGACTACGCACAGGCCGACAAGGGTGATAGCGGCAACGTAGTAGCCGGGAGATACATTGCTGCCGGTCTGGGCGACCAGGGTGGTGGCGATGTAGGGCGCAGTGCCGCCAAGCAGGGCGTAGGCCAGGTTGTAGGACAGCGCGCTGGCGGTGTAGCGGATGCGCACCGGGAACAACTCCACCATCAACAGCGGTGTGAGCGTGGAAATAATTCCGATGGAGAAACCGTACAGGCTCAGCCCGATGATCGCGGTGCTCAACTCGCCGGTGCTCAGCATGTTGAAGGCCGGCATCACCAGCGCCGCCATCAACAGTGCGGAGCCAATGGCAATCTTCTGAATGCCGAAGCGGTCGATGGCCCATCCGGCGACCAGGCAGGCGACACAGAACACGCTCAAAGCGACGATGAACGCGGTCAGTGCCTCGGCGCGGGCCATGCCAGCGTTATTGATCATGAAGGTGATCATGTAGCCGGTCAGCAGGTAGAAGCCGATGGCGTTCACCGCCGCCCAACCGAACATGATCATCATCTTCTTCTTGGCGTGCTTCACCGCCTCGACCAGCGGGGCATGCTGAACGGGTTTGCTCTGCTTCTGCATCTGCTGGAATTCAGGCGACTCTTCCACCCGGTTGCGCAGGTACAAGCCGACCAGACCCAGCGGTCCGGCAATGATGAACGGCACGCGCCAGCCCCAGTCATGCACCTGCTCGGGCGACAGCGCATAGGTCATCAGCAGACCGACACTGGCACCGCCAATGATGCCCAGCGCCGTGGCGATCGGGTTTACGCTGCCGAACAGCGCGCGCTTGCCCTTGGGCGCGTATTCGATAACGAAGGTGCTGGAACCAGAGTACTCGCCCCCCGCGGACAGCCCCTGGAACAGGCGCCAGATGATCAACAGGATCGGCGCCGCCAGCCCAATCGTGGAATACGCCGGGGTCAGCCCGATGGCCAGGGTCGCCAGGCTCATCATCAATACCGCAGCGCCCAAGGCCTTCTTGCGACCGCGTTTGTCGCCGTAGTGACCAAAGAGCACGCCGCCGATCGGGCGAGCAAAGAAGCCCAGTGCGAACACCGCGAAGGTGGCCAGCAGGCCTGTGGTGGGATTGTCCGAAGGGAAGAAATGCAGGGCAATGATTGAAGCGAATTGAGCGTAAAGAACGAAGTCGAACCATTCGACGAAGTTGCCGATTCCGGCGGCGGTGACCGCTTTACGACGGGCGACAGCCAGTTCGTTGTTAGTCTTCATGTGCTTCTCCGCGACGAAAAACAGTGGTGTTCTTCGTCATCCCAGTTTTTTTGGATTTATGTGGGTTTTCAGTCGTGTCCTGCTCGCGTTGCGAACACGCTTGGATTTACATTCTGGGAAAATGACCGGCGAGTCTAATACTGATTCGGTATCCATCCGATACTGGCGGGGTATCGCCTGCAGCCAGGCGTGGGCCTTCACGCCGACATGGGTTTGAGCCGAAGGGCATTCACTGAGGAAAAGTCTGGACAGTGATGTTTATTTTCTCGAACAGACCATTGCCCTTCACCCCACAAGCTCCTAGGATTTGTTCAGTATTTCAAACAGACCGTTTTGAGCGAACGAGCGATAGCGAATGTGGGCGGCAGCCCCACAGACCGACCAGAAAGCGCGTTCCCTCATTCAATCCTGCCGGCGCCGGGCTTTGGCACAGGAGGTTTCAATGCAGCTCAACGATCCCACTTTGTTTCGTCAGCAGGCCTATATCGATGGCGCCTGGCAGGATGCCGACAGCGGCCAGGCGCTTCAGGTGACCAACCCCGCCACCAACGAGGTATTGGGTTCGGTGCCAAAAATGGGCGCGGCCGAGACGCGCCGCGCCATCGACGCCGCCAATCGGGCATTGCCTGCCTGGCGCGCCCTGACCGCCAAGGAGCGCGCGCAGAAGCTGCGCCGCTGGCATGAACTGTTACTGGAAAACCAGGACGATCTGGGCCGGCTGATGACCCTGGAGCAGGGCAAGCCGCTGGCCGAGGCCAAGGGCGAGATCGCCTATGCCGCGTCGTTCCTGGAATGGTTTGCCGAGGAAGCCAAGCGCATCTATGGCGATACCATTCCCGGTCACCAAGCAGACAAGCGCATCATCGTCATCAAGCAGCCGATCGGCGTCACCGCGGCGATCACCCCCTGGAACTTCCCGGCGGCGATGATCACCCGCAAGGTTGGTCCGGCGCTGGCCGCCGGCTGCACCATGGTGCTCAAACCCGCCTCGCAAACGCCTTTCTCGGCACTGGCCCTGGCCGAACTGGCCGAGCGTGCCGGGATTCCCAAGGGCGTGTTCAGCGTGGTCACCGGCTCAGCGGGCGAGATCGGCGGTGAGCTGACCAGCAACCCCATCGTGCGCAAGCTGAGCTTCACCGGCTCGACCGAGATCGGCCGCCAGTTGATGGCCGAGTGCGCCCAGGACATCAAGAAGCTGTCCCTAGAGCTGGGCGGCAACGCGCCCTTCATCGTCTTCGACGATGCCGACCTGGACAAGGCAGTGGAAGGCGCCATGGCTTCGAAATACCGCAACGCCGGACAGACCTGCGTGTGCGCCAACCGCCTGTACATCCAGGACGGGGTGTATGACGCCTTTGTGGAAAAGCTCAAGGCCGCCGTGGCCACGCTGAAGATCGGCAACGGCCTCGACGAAGGCGTGACCACCGGCCCGCTGATCGATGACAAGGCGGTGGCCAAGGTCGAGGAACACATCGCCGATGCGCTGGGCCAGGGCGCCGAGATTGTCACCGGCGGCAAACCCCATGCGTTGGGCGGCAGCTTCTTCGAGCCGACCATCCTGGTGAACGTCCCGAAAAGCGCGAAGATTTCCCGCGAGGAAACCTTTGGGCCGCTGGCGCCGCTGTTCCGCTTCAAGGACGAGGACGAGGTGATCGCCATGGCCAACGACACTGAATTCGGCCTGGCCTCGTATTTCTATGCGCGCGACCTGTCGCGGGTGTTCCGCGTCGCCGAGGCGCTGGAGTACGGCATGGTCGGCATCAACACCGGGCTGATCTCCAACGAAGTGGCGCCGTTCGGCGGCATCAAGGCCTCGGGCCTGGGCCGCGAAGGCTCCAAGTACGGCATCGAGGATTACCTGGAAATCAAGTACCTGTGCCTAGGGCTGTAAAACCTTCCGGGGTGGGTGCCCGCAACGACATCCACCCTGCAACCGAACCGCGTTAACGTCTCTTGCCACCGAACCGCACTGAGCGCCGATAGAGGACACCATGAGCAAAACCAACCAATCGCTGATGCAACGCCGCATGGCCGCCGTCCCGCGCGGTGTGGGCCAGATTCACCCGATCTTCGCCGAGCGCGCGGAAAACGCCACGGTGTGGGACGTCGAAGGCCGCGAATACATCGATTTCGCCGGCGGCATCGCGGTGCTCAACACCGGTCATCTGCACCCCAAAGTGGTCGCTGCCGTACAGGAACAACTGACCAAGCTGAGCCACACCTGCTTCCAGGTGCTGGCCTACGAACCCTATGTCGAACTCTGCGAGAAGATCGCCGCGCGCGTACCGGGCGAGTTCGCCAAGAAGACCCTGCTGGTTACCAGCGGCTCGGAAGCCGTGGAGAACGCCGTAAAAATCGCCCGCGCCGCCACCGGCCGCGCCGGGGTGATTGCCTTCACCAGCGCCTACCATGGGCGCACGATGATGACCCTGTCGCTGACCGGCAAGCAGGTGCCCTATGCCGCCGGCATGGGCCTGATGCCCGGTGGCGTGTTTCGCGCCCAGTACCCCAACGCGCTGCACGGCGTCAGCGTGGATGACGCCATGGCCAGCATCGAGCGCATCTTCAAGAACGACGCCGAACCCCGCGATATCGCGGCGATCATCATCGAACCGGTGCAGGGCGAGGGCGGTTTCTACGCCGCACCCAAGGATTTCATGCAGCGCCTGCGCGCGCTGTGCGATCAGCACGGCATTTTGCTGATTGCCGATGAAGTGCAGACCGGCGCCGGGCGCACCGGTTCTTTCTTCGCCATGGAGCAGATGGGCGTGGTGGCCGACCTGACCACCTTCGCCAAGTCCATCGCCGGCGGTTTCCCGCTGTCCGGGGTGTGCGGCAAGGCCGAGTACATGGACGCCATCGCCCCCGGCGGCCTGGGCGGCACCTACGCGGGCAGCCCGATCGCCTGCGCCGCGGCCCTCGCCGTGATGGAGGTATTCGAGGAGGAAAACCTGCTGGCCCGCAGCCAGGCGGTGGGCGAAACCATCAAGGCCGCTCTGCGCGAGGTGCAGAACAAGCATCCGGTGATCGGTGAAGTGCGCGGCCTGGGTGCCATGGTCGCCATCGAGCTGTTCAAGGACGGCGATCCGCATCAGCCCAATGCCGAGCTGGTTAGCCAGGTTGTCGTCCGCGCTCGCGAGAAGGGGTTGATCCTGTTGTCCTGCGGCTCCTACTACAACGTAATCCGCGTGCTGGTGCCGCTGACCGTACCGGACGCGCAACTCAAGCGCGGCCTGGAGATTATCGCCGAGTGCTTTGACGAGTTGGCCTGATAACTCACGCCAAACAGCCGCGTGCAGCGAGCGTTAGCCGCACCACGTAGGGCGGCCTCGCCCGTGACGCGGTGTTGGGATAAAAATGCGGTTCACCCGGGCAGCCCGCCGTATGCACGGTATACCCGCCGGCGGGGTGCTCGCTCACCTTCCAGCCTCCAGCCAACCTGCCTGCAGCGAGCGACGCCGCCCTACAAAGGCCCAAGCCACCGCAAAGTGGCGCGTCGTTAGCCGCAATTAACCTGCTGAACCACCGCCTGGTCGTCCACGTGCAGATTCAGCCGTTGATGATTGAATTCCAGGGTCACGATGCTGCCCGGCCGCAGGAGGCGCATCCGCTCGGCACCGGAGCGACGGCGGGCGTCTTCCTGCAGTTCAGGGCTGGCTGTCTTGCCGATTACATCCTGTACATTTTCGGCAGCGCAGCTGGTGTCGGTGCTGTCCGCCAGTCCAGGCTCAGCCACGGGACGGGCGCTGGAAGCACAACCCGCCAGCAAGGCGACGCTTAACAAAGCCGGTACGCTGGGAAACCACGTAGACATAACCCTCTCCACTTAATGAGCCAGCCGCGGTAGGCGACAAGCGATTCGATTCACGACTCTGCCGCATCAACCAAACGGCTTAACTCGCGGCGCACCATATTGGCATAGGCCGGTGGGCTCAGGCGGTACAGTTCGCTGGCCACCCAGGCCAGCCAGCGACCCTGCCACTGTTCGCGCGCCGCCAGCAGGCGTTGTGCTTCGGCTTCGGCGCGGGCCTGGTGCTCGCGATGGAAGTCGGCGCGGCCACTGCCGCCCTGATCCTGTTTCGCCATCAGTGATTTACCCCTCTACAATGGCCGGTCCCTTCAGGAGGCCATTATGCTTTTGCCCGCTCGTTTCGCCCCCGTGCTGTTCGGCGCTCTGCTGTCGGCGATCATGACCTGCATAGTCTCTGCTGTTGTGCTGGTACTCAATCAAGGCTGGAGCATCGATGTCCTGCGCGCCTGGCCCAAATCGGCACTCACCACTTGGCTGGTTGCGTTCCCCACCGTTCTGCTGGTCGCTCCACTGGTGCGCCGCCTGGTGATGAAAGTCACTAAATAAGCGCCGTTTGCTGGTTTTAACGCTCGAACGCCCGGTGCAGCTCAGACAGGGTCGGGTAATGCCAGTTCGGCGTTTCGGCCGCCAGCTCTTGCCCACTACCAAAGCCATAGCCCACCGCCACGCAATCCAGGCCGTTGCGCTTGGCGCCGATCAGGTCGTGCTTGCGGTCGCCGATCATCAGCGCCTGGCTCGGATCGAGTTGTTCGCGGTCGATCAGGTGGGCGATCAGCTCGACCTTGTCGGTGCGCGTGCCGTCCAGTTCGCTGCCATAGATCACCTTGAAATGGCGGGCGAAGCCGAAGTGCCGGGCAATCTCGGTGGCAAACACCGTCGGCTTGCTGGTGGCGATGTACAGCGTGCGGCCTTGATCGCGGAGCATGCCGAGCAAGGCCTCGATGCCGTCGAACGGGCGGTTTTCATACAGCCCGGTGACCTTGAAACGCTCGCGGTAATGGTTGACCGCCTGCCAGGCGGTGGCCTCGTCCAGGCCATAACTGCTCATGAAGCATTGCAGCAGCGGCGGGCCGATGAAGTGCTCCAGCGCGGTTAGATCCGGCTCGTGGATATTCAGCTGGGCGAGGGCGTATTGCACCGAACGGGTGATCCCTTCACGCGGGTCGGTGAGGGTGCCGTCGAGGTCAAAAAGAATCGTTTCGTGATGCATCAGCGGTCGTAGCCTTCGCCCAGGTGTTGATCCTTGAGCTTCACGTAGTTGCCCGCGGTGTAGCTGAAATAGGCCTTTTCCTGCTCGGTCAGTGCCCGCACCTGCTTCACCGGGCTGCCGACATACAGATGGCCACGCTCCAGGCGCTTGCCCGGCGGCACCAGGCTGCCGGCGCCGATCATCACCTCGTCTTCCACCACGGCGCCGTCCATGATGATGCTGCCCATGCCAACCAGGATGCGGTTACCCAGCGTGCAGCCATGCAGGCAGACCTTGTGGCCGACGGTCACTTCGTCGCCGACGATCAGCGGAAAGCCCTCGGGGTTGTACGGGCCTGGGTGGGTGATGTGCAGCACGCAGCCGTCCTGAATGCTGGTGCGCGCGCCAATGCGGATACGGTGCATGTCGGCGCGGATTACCGCCTGGGCCCACACCGAGCTGTCGGCACCCAACTGGATATCGCCGATCAGCACGGCGGTGTTATCCACAAACACGCGCTCGCCGAGCTGCGGGGTGATGTTCTGGTAGGTACGAATCGCCACGATAGAGTCCTCTTGGGCTGCGGTCGGCGCGGATTGTAATTAAGATGGAGGGCATATGGACAATGCCTACCAAGGTCCCACGTCCTTTTTGCATAGGTGATGCCCCGTGACCGCAAACAATCCCCTTCTTCAAGAATTCGACCTGCCGCCCTATTCGCTGATTCGCCCCGAACACGTCGAACCGGCCATCGACCAGATTCTCGCCGACAGCCGTGCGGCGGTGGCCGAGCTGCTCAAGACCCAGCAGCAGGCACCGAGCTGGGACGGCCTGGTGCTGGCCCTTGACGAACTGGGCGCGCGCCTGGGCCGGGCCTGGAGCCCGGTCAGCCACCTCAACGCCGTGTGCAACAGTCCCGAACTGCGCGCCGCCTATGAGGCCTGCCTGCCCAAGCTGTCCGAGTATTCCACCGAGCTGGGACAGAACCCGGAGCTGTTTGCCGCTTATCAGGCACTGGCCGCAAGTCCCGCGGCGGCAGGGTTCGATGTGGCGCAAAAGACCATCCTCGAGCACAGCCTGCGGGACTTCCGCCTGTCCGGCATCGACCTGCCGCCGGCCGAGCAGCAGCGCTACGGCGAAATCCAGATGCGCCTATCCGAGCTGACCAGCCGCTTTTCCAATCAGCTGCTGGATGCCACCCAGGCCTGGACCAAGCACTTGGTCGACGACGCGCAACTGGCCGGCCTGCCCGACTCGGCCAAAGCGCAAATGGCCCAGGCCGCCCAGGCGAAGAACCTCGACGGCTGGCTGATCAGCCTGGAATTCCCCAGCTACTACGCCGTAATGACCTACGCCGACGACCGTAAACTGCGCGAAGAGGTCTACACCGCCTACGCAACCCGCGCCTCCGACCAGGGCCCGAATGCCGGCCAGCACGACAACGGCCCGCTGATGGCCGAGATTCTCGACCTGCGTCAGGAGCTGGCGAAACTGCTCGGTTTCGCCAACTTCGCCGACCTGTCGCTGGCCACCAAGATGGCCGACACCAGCGAACAGGTGCTGAGCTTCCTGCGTGACCTGGCGGTGCGCAGCAAGCCGTTTGCTCAACGTGACCTTGAGCAACTCAAGGCCTTCGCCGCCGAACAGGGCGTAAGCGACCTACAGAGCTGGGACGCCGGCTACTTCGCCGAAAAACTGCGCCAGGCACGCTACGACCTGTCCCAAGAAGCGGTACGCGCCTGGTTCCCGATCGACAAGGTGCTGTCCGGGCTGTTCGCCATCGTGCAACAGCTGTACGGCATCGAGATTCGGGAATTGACCGAATTCGACCGCTGGCACCCCGATGTGCGCCTGTTCGAGATTCGCGAGAACGGCGAGCACGTCGGGCGCTTCTTCTTCGACCTCTATGCCCGCGCCAACAAGCGCGGCGGTGCCTGGATGGATGGCGCCCGTGACAAGCGCCGCAGCGCCGACGGCACGCTGATCAGCCCGGTGGCCAACCTGGTGTGCAACTTTACGCCGGCCGAAGCCGGCAAGCCGGCGCTGCTCACCCACGACGAAGTGACCACGCTGTTCCACGAATTCGGCCATGGCCTGCACCACCTGCTGACCCGTGTCGAGCATGCCGGCGCCTCCGGCATCAACGGCGTGGCCTGGGACGCCGTCGAGCTGCCCAGCCAGTTCATGGAGAACTGGTGCTGGGAGCCGGACGGCCTGGCGCTGATTTCCGGCCACTACCAGACCGGCGAGCCGCTGCCTCAGGAGCTGCTCGACAAGATGCTGGCGGCGAAGAATTTCCAGTCCGGCATGATGATGGTGCGTCAGCTGGAGTTCTCGATCTTCGACTTCGAACTGCACGCCACCCACGGCGACGGCCGCAGCGTGCTCGACGTGCTTAACGCCGTGCGCGACGAGGTCTCGGTGATGCGCCCGCCGGTGTGGAACCGCTTCGCCAACAGCTTCGCGCATATCTTCGCCGGCGGTTACGCGGCCGGTTACTACAGCTACAAGTGGGCCGAAGTGCTGTCCGCCGATGCCTTCTCGCTGTTCGAGGAGCGGGGCGTGCTCAACCCCGAGACCGGCCGCGCGTTCCGCGAGGCGATTCTGGCCCAGGGCGGCGCCCAGGAACCGATGGACCTGTTCGTTGCTTTCCGCGGCCGCGAGCCGAGCATTGACGCGCTGTTGCGTCACAGCGGTCTGACCGAGGAAATCGCATGAACGATGTGAAGAAACGCTTCATTGCTGGCGCGGTATGCCCGGCCTGCGAAGCCCAGGACACCATCAAGATGTGGGACGTCGAGGGCGTCCCGCACCGCGAATGCGTGGCCTGCGGTTTTGCCGATACGCTCAACGCCCAGGGCATTTCCGTGCCCAAAGAGCTCGGCACGAGGGTGACCCCGCATGCTCCTAAACCGGCGGCGGCCAAGAGCCACACGGTGCAGTTCTTCCCCAACCCGAAGCTGAAGAAGCCTGACTGACCCGGGTTTAGACAGGCCTGTCATGTGGCATCTGGTATGCGAAGATCTGGCGGTCGAGGGCGTGACCCACGCGCTCGGCGCGGACATCGCGGCGCAGTCGCTACGGGTGCTGCACGATGATCTCGCCGTCGGGCCGCTGAGCGATATCGACCAACCGCCCTGTGCCCAGCGGATTGCCTACTGGCAGGCGCTCTGGCCGGTATCGCTCCAACCGATGCCGGATTTTGCCGGTGAGCTGGTCTGCGAAGCGCACTGGCTAAGCGGGTTGGCGCACGGCAGCCGAGCCGTGACGGTCTGGCACGGTGACAGCTGCTCCGAGCAGTTGCTGCTGGCGCGGCTGGCCCAGGCCCTGGCGGGTTCGCCGGTCGAATTGTGGGAGGTGGCCTGTGGCAATCCACAGTTGCCGCCGCGTCGGACGGTCTCCCTGCGCCGCCCGGACCAACTGGTCGACCTCTATCAACACCACCACCGGCTCGACGCGTCCCGCCGCCAGCAATTGGCCGCGCAGTGGCAAGTCCTCGTGAACGACAACGCACCGATCCGCCTGTGGCGCGCCGGGCGTTTTCAATCGGTTGCCCCTGCCTATATCGACGAGCCGCTGCTGGCCGCCTGTTCCGCTGAGTGGCAGCCGTTGGCGCGCGCCATGGCCGAGGTCATGGCCCGCTGCGACGGCTTTTTTCCTACTGATGTGTTTCTTTACTGGCGTGCCCGGGCACTGGCAGCCCAGGGTCGGCTGATGCTGGACGGCAGCGATCAGGACGGTTATGCCGAGCGGCTGGTGCGTTTGCCTCACTGACGGTAGGCTCAGGTTTCGCGAAAAAACTCCCCTGGCGTGCAGTCGAACAGCTGGCGAAACGCGGCGATGAATGCCGAGGTTGAGTCGTAACCGCAGGCCAGTGCCACGTCGGTGACCCGTTCACCGCGTTCCAGCGGCGCCAACGCACCGAGCAAGCGCAGACGCTGGCGCCAGGCGCGAAAACTCAGCCCGGTCTCGCGCAAGAACAGACGGCTCAGGGTCTTTTCCGACACCCCTAGCTGCAGGCCCCAGTCGCCCAGGGTGGTCTGCTGCTCCGGGTGGGCCTGCAGGTTGCGACAGATCTGTCGCAAACGTTTGTCCTGGGGCAGCGGCAGAGCCAGATCGACTTCTGCGGCGCTAGCCAATTGGTCGAGCAGCACCTGCGCCAGCCGTCCCGCTGCACCCTCTTCGTCATAATCCTCCGGCAGCAGACTGAAGGTACGAATCAGTTCCCGCAGTAGCGGGCTGACCTCTAGCACCCGGCAGCTCGGCGGTGCCCATGTGGTCACATTGCATTCCAGATACAGGCTGCGCATTTCCGTTTGCGGCGTGCTGAACACCCGGTGCGGCATGCCCGCGGGTACCCATACCGCCCGCTGCGGCGGCGCGATGAAGCGCCCGGCGCGGGTCTGCACTTCCAGCACCCCCTGGGTGGCATAGGAGAGTTGCACCCACGGATGGCTGTGCTGGTAGGTAAGCGCCCGATTGGGCAGCGATTCGACCTGTCCGTACAGTGGGCGCGGCAAACGTTTCAGCTCGAAAAGACTGCTGCGCACGGCGTAGTCTTGTCCTTTAGTCGACATTAGTGGGCTCATTGGCGTTAGTCGGCAAGAGGCGAACAGGGTAGTGTGCGCCGTCACTCGCCCGCAACTACGAGAACAATCATGGCGCTGTCCCGTTTCATTCCCGATGCCTACACCCAGATTCTGATTGGCGTGGTGCTACTCGCTACCTTCCTGCCCGCCAGCGGCCAGGGCGCCGTGGCCTTCGAGTGGATCACCAACCTGGCCATTGCCCTGCTGTTTTTCCTGCACGGTGCGAAGCTATCGCGAGAGGCGATCATTTCCGGCGCCACCCACTGGCGCCTGCACCTGCTGATCTTTGGGTGCACCTTCATACTGTTCCCCATGCTGGGCCTGGCGCTCAAACCGCTGCTGTTCCCGCTGCTGGGCAACGAGCTGTATCTGGGCATGCTGTATCTGTGCGCACTGCCGGCTACCGTGCAGTCGGCCATTGCCTTCACGTCGCTGGCACGGGGCAATATTCCCGCAGCAATCTGCAGCGCCGCAGCATCCAGCCTGCTGGGCATCTTCCTCACGCCCTTGCTGGTCATGCTGCTGATGGACGTGGAAGGTCAGGGCGGCTCAACGCTGGATGCCATTGGCAAGATCGTCTTGCAACTGCTGGTGCCGTTCATCGCCGGGCAGCTGATGCGTCCGTTGATTGGCAACTGGGTGGCGCGCAACATCAGATGGCTGCGCTGGGTCGACCAGGGCTCAATCCTGCTGGTGGTCTACACGGCGTTCAGCGCGGCGGTGATCGGCGGCATCTGGGACTTGATCCCGATGCCCCGCCTGCTGATTCTCTGTGTGGTCTGCACGCTGTTCCTGGCGCTGGTGCTGGTGATCGTCGAATTCATCGGCCGGCGCATGGGCCTGAATCAGGAGGACCGCATCACCTTGTTGTTCGGCGCCTCGAAAAAGAGCATGGCCACCGGCGTACCCATGGCCCAGGTGCTGTTTGCCGGCGGCGCCATTGGTACGCTGATCCTGCCGCTGATGATCTTTCACCAGATTCAGCTGATGGTGTGCGCAGTACTTGCCCAGCGCTATGCCAAACGCCCGGATACCGAGGCCGAAACGGCCGAGGCGATCTGAAAGAAACCCTGGTTTCCTTGGCGGCGCTGCCCTCAACGGGGCGCCGCCGCTGACGATACATTCGATCCACTCAGCGCAACGATCCCCGCCGACAAACATGCCTTGCGCTCCATAGTTGGGCGCCACATGGCGCTCGCAGATTGTCTAAAAGCGCCACAAAATTTCGCCTTTACGACACTTATCCCCCGAAATATCCTAGGCAGCCGTTACTGGAAGGCTCTATTTCCAGTGACCCGTCCCTGCATTTTTTTGTCCAATGAGCTGACCCTGTCGTAGGTCCTTTCCTTCGCGCCTGGGCTACTGCCTGGGACATCGGGTGTGCGGCCTGGCTGTTGCGCCTCGAATGCTCCGGCCTATTCGGCGTCTTTTAATTTTTTTAGTTAGTCACGCCATGTTGACCGGCTTTCGGCCGCCCGTGGCCCTCACACAGGAACCTTGATGGAACATAACATCTCGCTTATCACCACCCTGGCCGGGGGCTTCGGCCTGGCCCTGATCTTCGGCTTCATCGCCGAGAAGCTGAAGCTCCCGGCACTGATTGGTTACCTGTTCGCCGGTATTTTGCTCGGTCCGTCCACGCCGGGTTTTGTCGCTGACATCGAGCTGGCCTCACAGCTTTCCGAAATAGGCGTCATGCTGCTGATGTTCGGCGTCGGCCTGCATTTCTCCCTCGATGACTTGCTGGCGGTGAAGAAAATCGCCTTGCCTGGCGCGGTGGTGCAGATGAGTCTGGCCACGCTGCTTGGCATGGCTGTCGCCCACTGGTGGGGCTGGAGTATCGGTGCCGGACTGATCTTCGGCCTGTCGCTGTCGTGCGCCAGTACCGTGGTGCTGCTCAAGGCACTGGAGTCACGCGGCATTCTCGACTCGATGAACGGGCGAATTGCCGTGGGCTGGCTAGTGGTCGAGGATCTGGCTACCGTTCTGGTGTTGGTCATGCTGCCTCCCCTGGCCGGCGTGCTGGGCGGTACCGTGGTGGACAATGGCGGTGAATCGATCTGGTACAGCCTGGGCAAAACCCTGCTGCTGGTGTCCGGCTTTGTCGCCGTGATGCTGATTGCCGGTCGGCGCATCCTGCCGTGGATGCTGCTGCAAGTCGCCAAGACCGGCTCGCGCGAACTGTTCACCCTGGCGGTGATTGCCGCTGCTATCGGCATCGCCTATGGCGCCGCCGCGCTGTTTTCGGTGTCCTTCGCCCTTGGCGCCTTCTTTGCCGGCATGGTGATGCGCGAGTCTGACCTCAGCCACCGTGCTGCCAGCGAATCCCTGCCGCTGCGCGATGCCTTCGCCGTACTGTTCTTCGTCTCGGTCGGCATGCTCTTCGATCCTCAGGTGCTGCTCGACGAACCGCTGCATGTACTGGCCGTGGTCGCCATTATTGTCTTCGGCAAGACCCTGGCAGCCGCCGCGCTGGTGCTGGCTTTCCGTTATCCGCTCAATACGGCGCTGACCGTCGCCGCCAGCCTGGCGCAAATTGGCGAGTTCTCCTTCATTCTGGCCGGTCTCGGCCTGTCGCTGGGCCTGATGCCAGCAGAAGGCGTGAGCCTGGTACTGGCCGGAGCACTGATTTCCATTGCCCTGAACCCGGTGATGTTCGGCCTGGTCAAGCCGCTCAAGGCCTGGGCGCTGCGTCGTTCGTCCTTCGCCCGCAAGCTGGAACACCGCGAAGACCCACTGGCAGTGTTGCCGATGAGTACCGAGCGCAAATACCTGGAAGGTCAGGTGGTCGTCGTCGGCCACGGCCGCGTCGGCCGGCGCATCTGTGGCTCTTTGGCGCGCCGGCATATCCCCTTCGTGGTGGTCGAGCAGAACCGCGAATACGTGGAGAAAATCCGCAGCGAAGGCGTGCCTGCGGTGAGCGGCGACTCCACGGACCCGGCCACCCTGATCCAGGCCCATATCAGCACAGCGGCGATGCTGGTGATCGCCACTCCGGACCCGATGAATGTGCAACGCATGGTGGAAATCGCCCGCACGCTCAACCCAGACATCGAGGTGGTGATCCGCACCCACAGCCCGGACGCGGCGGAGATCTTCCGCAAGGACAACCTGGGCACGGTGTTCTTCGACGAGGAGGAGCTGGCGCGCAGCATGAAGGCGCACATCCTGTCCAAATTCGCGCCAGAGGAAGAAACAGCACCGGTCACCCATGGGCATGGGTCGACTGCGGCCTGACGGACTACTGCGCAATTAAACCCCGGCCCTCCGGGGGTTTTGTGTTTCAGTGTCCGGTCTGAACATCAGATTGGCGTATCCATTTGTCCCTTGCCGTGATTTTCATTAGGCTTCCCAGACTGCAAATATGGCGCATAGCCATTATTGAGCCTGACTTGGTCGCCAGGGCACTCAACGTTGGCCACAAGAAGGTTTATTCGCCCAAGGGAATCAAGGGATGTCTGCTTTCAACTGTTTTCGCACGAACTTGCTGGTCCTCACCGCAATCGGCGCAACCTTTTCGGCCCAGGCGTTTGGCGCTACGGCCACGTCTGGCAATGCACCCGTTTGGGTTCAGATGCTGTACAGCGATGCCAGTCAGAAGCAGCGCACCGGCCTGCAAGGTTATGACGCCAGCACACGGGGTGTGGGCGTGGGATTCGACACTGCTCTGAGCAACCAATGGAAACTGGGACTCACCTATCGCCGCCTGACAACCGACGTGAATCTCGCTGACAACGAAACTGACATCGAAAGCCAGTTCGTTACGTTGCAAAGCAGCTTCGAGCAAGAGAGTTTCTTTGTCGTGGGCGGCATCTCCTACGGCCGAAGCGACCATGAATCGAAGCGGCGGATTGCCTATAACCTAAGCAAAGCCGCATACGACAGCGCTCAGTTGGGCCTGAACGCAACTGCAGGATATCGCTATGCTTTGCAAGGCTCCGTGATAATCGAGCCGCGGCTGGCGGCGCGCTATGCGCGTATCGATACGGACGAGATTCGGGGCACCGGCTATGCAGCGGGCGAACGGCGTCATGAAGTGGGTGAGCTGGGCGCCGGGCTGCGTTGGGTCGGCAGCTTCGATCTTGGCCCGGGCAGTATGGTGCAGCAGATCAGGCTGATGGGGTACCGTGATTTGGTTGCCGATCAGTCTGGGACAACGGCCTTGCTGCTGCTTGGCAACACGCCATTGGTCACCACGGGTAATAAACCGAAGCGCAATAGCTATGAAGTGGGTCTGGGCGCGGATTACCGCCTGGGTGCATTGAGCCTGGGGCTGAGCTGGGACTACGTCGGCAAGTCTGCTTACAGCTCCGACACGTTCATCGCGAAAGCTCGTTATGACTTCTGATGGCGGTGCAGAACGTCGGCGGGCGCCTTCAGCCTAAAGACCTCCGTCAGTTCTTTTCTAACCGAAACGGCAGTCACGCCTGCAATAAAACCCTCCCCTACGCCATTTCACGCGGCAGGTGCTCGCTGAGGTAATCCAGGAAGCAGGTGATGCGCGAGGCCAGCGCGGTGTTGCGGTAATACACCGCATGCACGGGCTGGCTGGCCGGTACCGTTTGCTCGGTCAGCACCTGGACCAGCCGACCTTCTGCACGGTCGATGCTGCTCATGAAATCCGACAGACACACCAGGCCTTCGCCCGCTAGTGCCAATTGGCGCAGCGTCTCGCCGCTGGAGGCGCGCACGCTGGGGGTAACCGGCCAGTCCTCGCCGAGGGTATGGCGCAAAGGCCAGCGGTTCAACGCCTCAGGCTGGGTGAAGCCGAGCAGGCTGTGGTCGGCCAGGTCGGCCACCGTGTGCGGCGTGCCGCGCCTGTTCAGATAGTCCGGGCTGGTCAGCACGCGTAGACGGCTGCTGCACAGGGGGCGGGCATGCAAGGTGGAATCGGTCAGCGCACCAATCCGAATGGCCACATCGGTACGCTCCTCAAGAAGGTCGATGAATTGCTCGCTGCTGTGCAACTCCAGCGTTATTTCTGGGTAGCGCTGGCGAAAACCGGCCACCAGCGGCACCACCATATGCAGCATGAAGGGCGAAGCAGTGTTGACGCGCAGGCGTCCGGACGGTTTCTGCCGCCGCAACGCCATCTGCTCCTCGGCCTCTTCGACACTGGCGAGAATGCGTCGGGCCTGGGCCAAAAAGGCTTCGCCTTCCTCGGTGAGTTCCAGGCGCCGGGTGGTCCGGCGCAGAAGCGTCACGGCAAGTTTTTCTTCCAGCCGGGTCAGGGCGCGGCTGACACCCGACGGGGTTTGTCCCAATCGCTCGGCCGCTGCGCTGATGGAGCCGCTGTCAACCACTTGGGTCAGCGCCAGCATTTCATCCAAGGTGATCTTCATTGTTGACTCGAAGGCAAATATCAAAGGCCCTATGGTAGCTTTTCCGCATGAGTTCAGCCCGGATAATGCGCGCCATGCAATCCTATCCCGGAGCATTTTGAATGCCTCTTGCGCTTCTCGCGCTGACCCTCAGCGCATTCGCCATCGGCACGACCGAGTTCGTCATCGTCGGCCTGCTACCCACTGCCAGTGATCTGGCCGTCGACCTGCCCTCGGCGGGCCTGCTGATCAGTCTCTACGCATTTGAGGTGCTCGCCGCTGTGCTGCTGATGCTGAGCGTCACGGCCAGCAATCCCTGGCTGACGCTGCTCACCGTTTTGCTGTGGGGCGCGGTGGCGTTAAGCAACGTGTCCGGCCTGCAGCTCTATGTTGCCGATCCCTCGTGAAGGCAGTCGTATGACGCGGCATAAAAAAGCCGCTGCCTCATAACGGCAGCGGCTTTCTTCATGGCGGTGGGCTAACCGTCAGCCGCGCGCGTTATGCACGCCGTCGGCGATTTCGCGGCACAGCGCCAGCACGTCGTTGACGGCCTGTTCCTTCGACTCCGCCTTGGCAATGCGATCGACCAGTGCCGAGCCCACCACCGCGCCGTCGGCGCGCTTGGCCACTTCGGCGGCGTGCTCGGGGGTGCGGATGCCGAAGCCGATGCACACCGGCAGGTCGGTGTGGCGGCGCAGGCGGGTGACAGCTTCTTCCACCTGATCCATGCTCGCCGAACCGGCGCCGGTGACGCCGGCCACCGAGACGTAGTAGACAAAGCCCGAACTGTTCTCGAGCACCACCGGCAGGCGCGCATCGTCGGTGGTCGGGGTGGTCAGGCGGATGAAGTCGATGCCGGCGGCCTGGGCCGGGTCGCACAGGTCGGCGTTGTGCTCCGGTGGCAGGTCGACCACGATCAGGCCGTCCACGCCGGCCTCTTTGGCATCAGCCACGAAGCGCGCTACGCCATAGTGGTGGATCGGGTTGAAATAACCCATCAGCACGACCGGCGTGGTCTGGTTGCCTTCGCGAAATTCCCGAACCATTTGCAGGGTCCTGGCCAGGTTCTGGCCGTTGCCCAGGGCGCGGATGTTGGCCAGCTGAATCGCCGGGCCGTCGGCCATCGGGTCGGTGAACGGCATGCCCAGTTCGATCACGTCCACACCGGCCTCGGGCAGGCCCTTGAGGATCTGCAGGGCGGTGGCGTAGTCCGGGTCGCCGGCGGTGAGGAAGGTCACCAGCGCGGCGCGGTTCTGTTGCTTGAGTTCGGCGAAGCGGGTCTGCAGGCGGCTCATGGGCGAGTCTCCTCGGCGGCTTGTTCATCCAGATTGAGATAGTGCATGACGGTCTGCATGTCCTTGTCGCCGCGTCCGGAGAGGTTGACCACCATCAGGTGGTCCTTGGGCAGCTGCGGCGCGCGCTTGAACATTTCCGCCAGGGCGTGGGACGACTCCAGGGCGGGGATGATGCCTTCCAGGCGGCAGCACTGGTGGAATGCGCTCAGGGCTTCGTCGTCGCTGATCGGCACGTACTCGACGCGGCCGATGTCATGCAACCAGGCGTGCTCGGGGCCGACGCCGGGATAGTCGAGGCCGGCGGAGATCGAGTGGGCGTCGACGATCTGGCCATCGGCATCCTGCAGCAGGAAGGTGCGGTTGCCGTGCAGCACGCCGGGAGTGCCGCCGTTCATGCTGGCGGCGTGCTTGCCGGTGTCGATGCCGTGGCCGGAGGCCTCGACGCCAATGATCTGCACGCTTTCATCATCGAGGAACGGGTGGAACAGGCCAATGGCGTTGGAGCCACCGCCGATGCAGGCGATCAGGCTGTCGGGCAGGCGGCCTTCCTTCTCCTGCAGCTGTTCGCGGGTTTCCTTGCCGATCACGGCCTGGAAGTCGCGCACCATGGCCGGGTAGGGGTGCGGGCCGGCGGCAGTGCCGATCAGGTAGAACGTGTCATGGACGTTGGTCACCCAGTCGCGCAGGGCTTCGTTCATGGCGTCCTTGAGGGTGCCGGTGCCGGCGGTGACCGGAATCACCTCGGCGCCCAGCAGGCGCATGCGAAACACGTTGGCCTGCTGGCGGTCGATGTCGGTGGTACCCATGTACACCACGCACTTCAGGCCGAAGCGCGCCGCCACGGTGGCGGTGGCCACGCCGTGCATGCCGGCGCCGGTCTCGGCGATGATGCGCTGCTTGCCCATGCGCTTGGCCAGCAGGATCTGGCCGATGCAGTTGTTGATCTTGTGCGCGCCGGTGTGGTTCAGCTCTTCACGCTTGAGGAAGATCTTTGCGCCGCCGCAGAACTCGGTCAGCCGCTCGGCGAAGTACAGCGGGCTCGGACGGCCGATGTAGTCGCGCTGAAAATAGGCCAGCTCTTCGATGAAAGCCGGATCGTTCTTGGCCTTTTCATATTCGGCGGCCAGGTCGTGAATCAACGGCATCAGGGTTTCGGCGACGTACTGGCCGCCGAACTGGCCAAACAGCCCCTTAGCGTCGGGACCGCTGCGGTATGAAGTCATGGTGGGCTCCTGCTGGGCAGAGTGATTTCTGAATGGCCAAACCTTAACCAATCCGCGGTGGTTAAAAAAGCGATAAGATCGCTGCAACCTGTTAGGAAAACTCACCAATGAACACCGAACTTCCACCACTCAATGCGCTGCGAGCATTTGAGGTTGCCGCGCGCCACGGCAGTATTCGCCAAGCTGCTGAGGAGCTTAATGTCACCCATGGCGCGGTCAGTCGGCAGATCCGGGTTTTGGAAGAGCATCTGGGCGTGGCGGTGTTCCACAAGGATGGGCGCGGCGTAAAACTCACGGATGCCGGCAGTCGCCTGAGCGAGGTGGCCAGTGACGCCTTCGCACGCGTAGGGGCTGTGTGCGCGGAACTGCAACGGCAGAACGCCGAGGCGCCGTTTGTGCTGGGGTGTCCCGGCAGCCTGCTGGCGCGTTGGTTCATTCCGCGTCTGGATCGCTTGCAACGCGAGCTGCCCGACCTGCATTTGCAAGTGTCCGCCAGCGAAGGCGAGCTTGACCCGAACAAGCCGGGCCTGGACGCCACCCTGTGGTACCACGAACCACCGTGGCCGGCGGATATGCAGGTGTACGAGCTGAGTGCCGAACGCATCGGGCCGGTGTTCAGTCCGCACTTGCCCCACGCCGAGCGCCTACTCCGTGCCCCGGCCAGCGCGCTGCTCGACGAGACGCTACTGCACACCGTCTCGCGTCCTCAGGCGTGGCCCAGCTGGGCGGGAAACATGGCGCTGCCGGTCCAGGCGCTCCGTCTGGGGCAGGGTTTTGAGCACCTGTACTTCCTGCTGGAAGCGGCCTTGGCCGGTCTGGGCGTGGCCATTGCCCCGCAGCAACTGGTGGCTGACGATCTCGCCGCCGGGCGTTTACTGGCCCCCTGGGGCTTTGTGAAAACCACGGCCAAGCTGGCACTGTGGGTGCCTCGGCGGCGCCTGGATCGGCGCGCCGAACGACTGGCGGAGTGGTTGCAGCACGAGCTGGCTTAGGCGGCACTAGGGCCTAGAGTGCGTGGCTGCGCTGGAAAAGCTTCGACCCGAGGGCGAGCCTCCCACAGAAGGCATGCCGGGCACGGTTTTCACCGGCAACTGCGCACCCATGGCTGCGACCAGGGCCGGCTTTATTGGAGCCACCCCATAGCCCTGCGGGTTGCAGCGCTGCCAGCGCCAGGCATCGGTGAGCATGCAGCGCAAGTCACGGGTGGCCTGCCAGCCCAGCTCTTGCGCGGCCTTGCCTGGATCGGCCCAGCATTGCGCAATATCACCCGCCCGGCGCGGCAAGATCGCGTAGGGCAGCGCGATTTCACTGACTTGCTCGAAGGCCTCGAGCATTTCCAGCACTGAATACCCCCGACCGGTGCCCAGGTTCCAGATATGCGTGCCTTTGCGTTCGGTCAGAGCCTGCAAGGCCTTGAGGTGACCGTCCACCAGATCCAGTACATGGATGTAATCACGCACGCCCGTGCCATCCGGGGTCGGATAGTCGTTGCCATAGATATTCAGGCGCTCGAGCCGGCCAACCGCCACCTGCAGCATGTAAGGCAGCAGGTTGTTGGGTACGCCATGGGGATCTTCGCCAATCAGCGCCGACTCATGGGCGCCGATGGGATTGAAATAGCGTAGCAAGCCGATCGACCAGCGTGGGTCTGACTGGGCCAGCCCCTTCAGCACGTTTTCCGTCATCAGCTTGGATTGGCCGTAGGGATTAGTGGGCGTGCCGGTGGGGCATTGCTCGCTGATTGGCAAGCGGTCCGGCTCACCGTACACCGTGGCGGAGGAGCTGAAGATCAGACGAAAGACCTCCGCCTTGGCCATCGCCTGGCACAAGGCAATGCTGCCGCCAACGTTGGTCTCGAAGTAGCGCAACGGTTCGCGCACGCTTTCGCCGACCGCCTTGAGCCCGGCGAAATGCATCACGGCCTGGATCGGGTAGGACTTGAACAGCTTGTCGAGCAGGTTGCGGTTGCGAACATCGCCGCGAACGAAGCGTGGCGCGCGCCCGGCCAGTCGCGCGACGCGCTGCAGGGCCACGGGTGAGCTGTTGCACAGATTGTCCAGTACCAATACGTCGTGCCCGGCCTGCAGCAACTGCAGCACCGCATGGGACCCGATGTAACCCACTCCACCCGTTACCAGAATCATCGCCAGCCTCCTTTTTGTGATCACACGAATGGCTCGCCAGGCATGCCGAAGCACGCCAGCGTTACAAACAGGTCAACCGAAAAAGGGCTACATGACTGCTGCCGACGTCCCTGAAGGGATGCTCGGCCAACGAGCCGCTTCAACAATTCCGACGGTAGGGCAAGCGTTCAAGTTCCGTTACCGGGATAAACGCTCCGGCTCGACATCGGATCGGTGGCGGGGAACCCCGAAGTGCAAAGCTCATTCATAACTTTACTGGGCATTTTGCAAGGCCTTCACAAGCCACCTTCCACTGCTCTCGCTCGCACACTCCTAGGAGGCTTTCCATTATGAGTTGGGCCGGACCTTCGCAACCCCACATTCAGCCATCCACGGCGATTTCTCAGTACAGCGTTGAAGCCTGTGAGACACGAAAACCGACCCTGTTATGCCTCTCTCATTTGCGCTGGGGATTTGTCTATCAACGCCCCCAGCACCTTATGTCGCGTTTCGCCCAGGACTATCGCCTGCTGTTCTGGGAGGAGCCGGTTCCCTGCGAAGAAGCCGAGCCCTGGCTCGAAGAACACCCCGGCAACGTGACGGTGCTGGTGCCTCGCCTGCCTCACCGCTTTCAAGGCAATACGCCCATGACGGTTGAAGCGCAGCGGGGCTTGCTGGATGACTACTTGGCCCGGCACGAAGCGAGAGACCTGCTGCTCTGGTACTACACCCCCATGAGCCTGGCGTTCTCCGCTCACCTTCCGGCACGACTGGTGGTCTACGACTGCATGGACGAGCTGTCCGCCTTTCGCGGTGCGCCACCCGAGCTGCTGATATGCGAGCGGGCGCTGCTCAAGCGTGCCGATGTGGTGTTCACCGGCGGCTACAGCATCTGGGAGGCCAAGCGGCGCCTGCATGACAACGCGCACCCGATGCCCAGCAGCGTGGACATCGCTCACTTCGCCGCCGCCCGACAGCCGCTGCAGCAGCCTGCCGATCAAGCGCAGCTACCCAGCCCACGGCTAGGTTTTTTTGGCGTGATTGACGAGCGTTTCGACCTCGAGCTGATCGATCAGGTCGCGGTAATGCGCCCCCATTGGCAGATCGTGCTGATTGGGCCCGTGGTAAAAATCGACCCGGCCAGCCTGCCCCGGCGGGACAACCTCCATTATTTGGGTGGCAAGCGCTACGACGAGCTGCCCGCCTATCTGGCCGGCTGGGACGTTGCCCTGATGCCTTTCGCGTTGAACGAGGCGACGCGCTTCATCAGTCCGACCAAGACCCCTGAATACCTGGCCGGCGGCTGCCCTGTGGTGTCGACGTCGATCACCGATGTGGTGCGCCATTACGGCAACAGTGAGCTGGTGCTGATCGCCGATGGCGCCGCCGCCTTTGTTGAAGCCATCGAAGAAGCCCTGCTGCTGAGTGCCGACCGGCCCGCCCTGCAGGCCGCCGCCGATCGCATTCTGGGCGATATGTCGTGGGACAAGACCTGGTCTGCCATGCGGGAGAAAATCCAATGCGCGATGTGAAGGTGGACAGCTCGCCGGACACAGGTCGCAACGCAGGCGGAGGTAGTACCAGAAAACAACGGGACGGCTTCGACTACCTGATCGTCGGTGCCGGTTTTGCCGGCAGCGTACTCGCCGAACGCTTGGCAGCGGGGCTGAACAAGCGCGTGCTGGTCGTCGACCGGCGCGCGCATATCGGTGGCAATGCCTACGATGAATACAACGAGGCCGGTGTGTTGATCCACCGTTATGGGCCGCACATTTTCCACACCAATGCGCAACGCATCGTCGATTACCTGTCGCGCTTCACGCAATGGCGCCCCTACGAGCACCGGGTGCTTGGCCAGGTCGATGGCGCACTGGTGCCGATCCCGATCAACCGCACCACGTTAAACATGCTGTATCACCTGAATCTGGCCACCGATGACGAGGCCGCCGAATTGCTGGCCCGGCGCGCCGAACCCGTGGCGGATATCCGCACCAGCGAGGATGTGGTGATCAATCAGATCGGCCGCGAACTCTATGAAAAGTTCTTTCGCGGCTACACCCGCAAGCAATGGGGGCTCGATCCCTCGCAGCTGGACCGCTCGGTGACCGCGCGGGTGCCGACGCGCACCAATACCGATGACCGGTATTTCACCGACACCTTCCAGATGATGCCCCTGCACGGCTACACACGCATGTTCGAGAAAATGCTCGCGCACCCGAACATCCACCTTCTGCTCAATACCCCGTACCGGGAAATCCATGACGAGGTGCGCTACGACCACCTGATCTTCTGCGGCCCCATCGATGAGTATTTCGACTATCGCTACGGCAAGCTGCCCTACCGCTCGTTGAAGTTCGTCCACGAAACCCTGGACCGTGAATGGTTGCAGCCGGTGGCAGTGGTCAATTACCCGGACGAGAAGGTCCCCTACACGCGAATCACCGAATACAAGCACCTCACCGGGCAGCAACACGCCAAAACCAGCATCACGTATGAATACCCCAGCGCCGAGGGCGATCCGTACTACCCGATTCCCCGTGCGGAAAACGCCGAGTTGTACAAGCGCTATCAGGCATTGGCTGACGCCACGCCGGGGGTGACCTTTCTCGGTCGGCTGGGCACCTACAAGTACTACAACATGGATCAGGTCATCGGCCAGGCCTTGGCGCTGTACAAACGCATCGAAGAGGCCACCCCCACGCCACTCTCAACCGAACAGCGCCTGGCGAGGGCGCCTTGAGCGGAGTTTCGATGTACGTACCGTGTCTGTTCAAAAGTTTTTTCATGGGCGGTTTCGAATGCTCGACCCATCGGCGCGACGACGGCCGGCGCCTTGATCTGCTGCAGTCCACCGGCCATGACCGCTGGGCCGCGGAGGACTACGCCACGTTGCGCCGTCTGGGCCTGCAAACGGTACGCGACGGCGTGCGCTGGCACCTGGTCGAACAGCAGGCCGGCCACTATGACTGGAGCAGCTTTCTGCCCATGCTGCGCGCCGCCCAGCAACAAGACGTGCAGGTCATCTGGGACCTGGGGCATTACGGTTGGCCGGACGATATCGATATTTGGCAACCCGCCTTCGTCGAGCGTTTCGCCCGCTTTGCCGCCGCAGTGGCCCAACAGGTGCGCGACGAGAGTGATCAGGTGCCTTTTTATGTGCCGATCAACGAGATTTCCTTCTGGTCGTGGGCCGGTGGCGAGGTGGGGTATTTCAATCCCTGCGCGCTGGATCGCAGCCTCGAACTCAAGCATCAACTGGTGCGGGCCAGCATCGCTGCCATCGAGGCGATCCGCGCGATCGATGCGCGGGCGCGCTTTGTGCTGGTGGACCCGCTCATTCATGTCGTTCCCCGGGATAAACGCGCGGCCAGTCAGGCGGATGCCGAGGCGTATCGACTTTCCCAGTTCCAGGCCTGGGACATGCTGGCAGGCCGGCAATGGCCCGGACTGGGCGGCAAGCCCGAGTACCTGGACATCATCGGCGTGAACTTTTATTCCAATAACCAGTGGTACATGGGCGGCGGCACGCTCTGGCGCGGCGAGCCAGGCTATCGACCCTTGGTCGGCATGCTCAGCGAGATTTACCAGCGCTATCAGCGACCTCTTTGTATCGCCGAAACAGGCGACGAAATCGGGCGCCGGGCCGCCTGGTTCCGCTACGTCTGCGAACAGGTCGAGTTGGCCCTGCAGCGCACCATTCCCATCGAAGGCATCTGTTACTACCCCATCCTGGATTACCCCGGCTGGGTGGATGACCGCCATTGCTCGGCGGGCTTGCTGGGCTTTGCCGACGCCCAGGGCCAGCGACCGCTTTATGCGCCGCTGGGCGAGGAACTCAAGGCCCAGCAGGCGTACTTCGCCGAGCACCTGCTCGCGAGCCGCCAGGCGTTGACCTCATGAACGCCAACGCCCCAGCGGCCAGGCGGGACTCACCGCTGCCCTCCACACCGCTGGCCTTTCTGTGGCGCTATGTGCAGCAGCGCCCCTGGCATTTCGGCGGCATGTTCGCCCTGATCCTCGGCGCCGCCGGCTGCGCGGTGGCGGTGCAGTACGGCATGAAGCTTTTGGTCGATGCGATGACCGTCAACGACCGCAGCCAGGCACACGTCTGGTTTCCACTGACGCTTTTCATCAGCCTGATTGTCGTGGAAAACCTGCTATGGCGCGTCGGCGGTTGGCTGGGCTGCCGCACGGTGATCGCCAGTTGCGTGGATTTGCGCGTGGACCTGTTTCGCCATCTGACCGGCCACCCCATGCGCTATTTCACCAAACATTTCGCCGGCGCACTGGGCAATCGCATCTCCGCAACCGGCGGTGCGGCCGGCTCCATCTATGCGGGGCTGGCCTGGAAAATCATGCCGCCGTGTGTGGATTTTATTGGCGCGGTCATCGTGCTGCTCACCGTGGATACGGGCATGGCCCTGGCCCTGGTGGTTTTTGTGGCCCTTGTGGCAGCGCTGATCACCGGCTTCGGTATTCGCGGGCGCGCCAAGCATCAGCGTTACGCCGCACAATCGGCGCGGGTCGGCGGTGAGCTGGTGGATGTGGTGTCCAACGTTTGGACCATCAAGGCCTTCTCGGCGCGCGATCGGGAAGCGCGACGCATGGCCGAGGAAATCGGCGTGGAAGCCGTTGCCCAGCGGCGCAGCTGGATGTACCTGGAAAAAGCCCGGGTGATTCATGATATCTGCCTGGCCGTGATGGCCGGCGGTATGCTGATTTGGGCGGTCGAGCTGTGGCTGCTCGGCAGCGTCACAGCCGGCGACGTGGTACTGGTCAGCGCACTGACGTTCCGCATCCTGCACGGCTCGCGAGACCTGGCACTGGCCTTGGTGGATGCCACGCAACAAATGGCAGCCATCGCCGATACCTTAGCGATCATTGTCCAGCCCCATGGCCAAGACGACCCCAAGCCAGCCCTGAGCCTGGCACAGGGGGACATCGAGTTTCGCAATGTGCGCTTCGCCTACCCAGGCGGACGCATCGTCTTCGAAGATTTCAATCTGCACATACCCGCCGGACAGAAAGTCGGCGTCGTCGGCCGCTCCGGTGCCGGCAAGTCCACCCTGCTCGCGTTGATCCAGCGCCTGGATGATGTACAGGGCGGCGCCGTGCTGATCGATGGCCAGGATATCAGCGAAGTCAGCCAGGACAGCGTGCGCGACCGCCTGGCCGTCGTACCGCAGGAGGCGGCACTGTTCAACCGCAGCATTCGTGAAAACATCCGCTACGGCCGGCCCTCGGCCACCGATGCAGAAGTGGTCGAAGCGGCGCGCAACGCCTTTTGCGATGCCTTTATCCGCGAATTGCCCAAGGGCTACGACACCCTGGTCGGCGAGCGCGGCGTGATGCTCTCCGGCGGGCAACGCCAGCGTCTGGGCATCGCCCGTGCGTTTCTCAAGGACGCACCGATCCTGATTCTGGATGAGGCTACCTCGGCGCTGGATACGCGTTCCGAGGGTGAAATTCAGACCGCATTGGCCAAACTAATGATGGGTCGTACGGTGGTCTCCGTGGCGCATCGGCTGTCCACCCTGTCCAGTTTCGATCGCATTGTGGTGCTCAAGAACGGCCAGATCGTCGAAGACGGCTCGCCCAGCGAGCTGCGCAGCCTGGGCGGGCTGTTCGCTGCCGTGTGGAACATGCAGGTGGGAGGGTTCATCAACGAGGATGCCAAGAACAGCGAGTGAAGGTTTCGAACCGGCGAACCAGGCGCGCTCGGCTAGCCTTCAGATAGCAAAGTCGGACGAGTGACCGTGGCAGTTCGCCGCCTGTTTCCTATGCTCTTCTGGCTCTAAACCTCTGAAGCTGCGCTTGCGCGGCGACGAACCACAGCAAGGAGCCTCGCTCATGTCGGACCATCACACCTACAAACAGATCGAGCTGGTCGGGTCATCCTCAACCAGCATTGAAGACGCAATCAACAACGCGCTGGGCGAAGCGAGCAAAAGCCTGCAATTGATGGAATGGTTTGAGGTGGTCGGCACACGGGGTCACATCGTCAACGGGGCGGTGGGTCATTTTCAGGTCACCCTCAAGGTGGGCTTTCGAATCGCCAACAGTTGATCACTCCACCACCAGACAAGGAATCACATCATGTATCGACTGTTACTAACCGCGGGGTTGTCCCTGCTGGCGTCAGCGGCACTCGGGGCTGTTGGCACACCCTGTGAAGAGGTCAAGGCGCAAATCGCAGCGAAGCTGGAAGCCAAGGGGGTGCGCGAATATCAGCTGGAAATAGCCAACCCAGGCGGTGCGGCAGGCTGGCAGGCGGTTGGCCGTTGCGAAGGCGGTACCAAGGAAATTCTGTATCGCCGGGGCTTGCCGGATGAGCCGCAACCGCTGCCTGAGGAGGACGCCCTGCCCGAGGACGGCCTCATGCCCGAAAACACACCGCCCGACATCCCGGCGTCCCAGCAGTCGCCCCAGCCTATCGTGCCGCTGCCCGAGGGCGATCCGAAAACGGATACCGTACCGCCGGCCGAGGAAACTATGGATTAACGATACCGCAGCGTTGAACACGCCCTGGACCCTCTCTGCGCGCAAGAGTCGTCTCCATCTTTCAGCGTGCCGGTACAGCGTGCCGTCGCCCGTTGCTCCGCGAGTTCCAACTGCGTGTGGCATTCCAACTCGCCTTCGATTTGTCGCTGCATTCAGGAGCTTTGAGGGATGAATGCTTTCCGGCCCTATGCCGAAAATCATTATCGCGAGGATCTACCCGGCCTGCGGGCCTGCGCTGTCATCCTGATTGTTTTCTATCAGATCTGGATCGATAAGGAACCAGGCGGCATCGATGCGATTTTCGTGCTGTCCGGCTTTCTGATGGGCAGCGTGCTGCTGCGTCAGTATGCCCAGGAAGAAAGCCTACGGCCGTTCCATTTCTGGGCGGGCATCATCAAGCGTGTCGCTCCTCCTACCTATCTGGTACTCATGACAACCTTCTTGCTGGGGCCTTTCATCCTGTCCCCGCCGGAGTGGCGAGCCGCTCTTGATGACCTGTTGCTGAGCGCCGTGTATCTGGAAAATGTGCAGCTTATACGCAACGGCATTGAGCCTTGGCACCGTTCTCTCCATAACCCCTTCGAGCACTTCTGGGCAGTTTCCATGCACATGCAGTTTTATCTGCTGCTGCCGCTGCTCATGGGGCCCGTCATGTTCCTGAGCAGAATATTCCATGTGCGCTGGCCGATGATGCTGTGGGTGATCCTAGTCATCCTGGGTTCCCTCGCCTACTCGGTTTCAGCCACTCATAGCCACCCGGCATCGGCCTATTTTCATACGGCGGCCCGCCTGTGGGAATTCTTCACGGGCGTGCTGCTCGCCTTGCTGGTTCCGCTACTTCATCTTGGCCAACTCGGCGTCAGAATAGCGACAGTCGCTGGACTATCGTTATTGGTGAGCACAGGCCTTGTCATATCGCCTCAGGCGCCGTTTCCTGGCATTGCGGCACTCCTACCTGTCGTGGCCACAGCCCTATTGATCATGGCAGGCGGGCAACGGTGCGCGACAGTGCCCCTCAGCCGGTGGCTGGCCAATCAGCATATGGCGTATCTGGGCAATGCTGCTCTGGCGATTTATCTATGGCATTGGCCACTGCTGATCTGTGCTCAGCGATTCTTCGGCACAGCCTCGCCGAGCCTGGCTCAAGGTTTGCTGGTCATTGTTGCAACACTGGCGCTGGGCATTCTGACTGTGGAAATCGTCGAATCCCCGTTTCGCCGTATTCCCAAGGCCAAGCCCTGGGTAGCCTTCATCGTCGGGATTCTGTGTTTTGCGCCGGTGTTTGCCGCCTGGGTGGGCGGCAAACACCATGTGCTGTCCAATGAACAGGCAGCAAGAGATGACGCCAAGTCATTCGCCGCACCGTACTATTCCGGCCCCTCGCTGCATCCGCAAAACAACGCTCAGTCCAGCCTGTCCGAGCATTCTTATCCAAAAGAAAGCCTGCGCCAGGACAAGTGATCACAGCCACAGTGATGGCGTGTGCGTTCGGCTGACACTGTTAGCGCAAACCAGCCAGGATGCTGAACGCACGCAGGCGGTCGGCGTTGTCGTACAGGTCGCAGGTAAAGATCAGCTCATCGGCCTGAGTCTGCTCCAGCAACACGTCCAGGTTGGCGCGAATCTTTTCGGGCCCACCAATCACCGCCATGCCAAAGAAATTGCCCACGGCTTCCTGCTCATGGGGCAGCCACAGACCCTGCATGCTTTTGACCGGCGGACGCAAGCGCATGCTATGCCCGCGAATCAGCGCCAGCACCCGCTGGTAAGCGCTGGTCGCCAGGTATTCGGCTTCTTCGTCGGTCGGTGCGGTAACCAGGGGCACGCCGAGCATGACATAGGGCTTGTCGAGCACCTTCGAGGGCTGGAAGTTGTCTCGATAGACGCGAATGGCGTCGTGCATGAAACGAGGCGCGAAGTGCGAGGCGAAGGCATAAGGAAGCCCCTTGGCCGCCGCCAGCTGGGCACTGAACAGGCTGGAGCCCAACAGCCAGATCGGTACCTGACTGTCGACCCCCGGCATGGCGATCACTCGCTGGCCGGGCTGGCGCGGACCGAGCAACAGCTCCAGCTCTTCCACGTCATCGGGGAAGTCATCGGCGCTGCCCATGCGGTCACGACGTAGGGCGTGGGCGGTGAATTGATCAGCGCCCGGTGCCCGCCCCAGGCCCAGATCGATGCGCCCGGGATACAGCGCCTCCAGGGTGCCGAACTGCTCGGCTATCACCAGCGGCGCATGGTTGGGGAGCATGACCCCGCCGGCGCCGAGGCGAATGCGCGTGGTCTGGCCGGCCAGGTGACCGATCAATACCGCCGTTGCGGAGCTGGCGATACCGTCCATGTTGTGGTGCTCGGCCACCCAGAAACGCTCGAAACCCAGCTCATCCGCATGCCGGGCCAGCGCCACGGCGTTGTGCAGCGCATCAGCCGCGGTGCCATCGTCACGGATCGGTGCCAGGTCGAGGATGGAAAAACGGGCGTCGGCTAATCGACTCATGGACGGACTCCAGACAAAAAAGCGGGAGGGTCACTATGCCGCGCTGAGTGACAAAGGCAAGGGGCGATGCGCAAGCGCCCGGCGGGCTAAAGCCGAAACCGCCGTTGCGCAGGCTGTGCGATGCGCTCTAGATCGGCCCGCAACGCAGCACTTCACCGCGCGCCAACACCTGATTGTGGCCATCGTACAACCAGGCCTGAGCCTTGAGCGCCAGAGGCCGTGCGTGCAGCCGATAACGCTGGCCGGCGGCAAACGCGTCGTAGCGCATGCGCAGCTCGCAGGTGACATAGCGTGGCTCGCCGAAGGCATCGGTGCCCAGCTGGCTTTCGTACTGATAGCGCATCCGCAGTTCATGGGCGCCCGGCGTGAGTTGGAAGTAACGACCGTCGCTGACACGCTGATCATCCAGGCGCTGCGCGCTGAGATGGTGGCCCGGCAAGGCATCCAGCTCGACCCACGCCTGCTGTGGATCAGGGGTGGGCAGGCTGCTGCTGGTGCAACCGGCGATGAGCACGGACAGTGCCAGTAACGCGCGCATGACCTTCTCCCGAGTGGGTTGTTTAAGAATAGGTCAGATGCTCAGACACCCCCGCTCAAGACCCCGGGCGAGCAACTGGTCATACGGGTCGTACAGCCTGATCCAGGGCCGAAAACCGTGCTTGCCGGCTTGCAACCGATAGCGCTGGCCGGGCGCAAAATCGTTGTAGGCGAGGGTCAGGCGGCAATCGCGACGATGGGGTTGTTCCACAGCGCCGATATTGGTCGGCTTGACCTCGAAGTGGTACCGCACCGCCAGCTCATGGGCGCCGGGTTCGATCTGGAAGTAGCGCCGATCACGCAACTGCTCGCCGTCGACCTCAACCGCCAGCAAGCGATTATTGGCTTGGGTCTGCAGGTCGATCCAGGCCCGATCCGGATGGGGGCTGGGCAGCCAGAGCGAGCAACCGCCTAGGCTGCTGCACAGGCACACACACCACAGGGCAATGCGCATAAGCGAACTCCGGTCGGAACGGGGGTGCCAAGGGGCATGATCGGGCGCAATACGCTAGGGTCGCTGCATGACACGCTCCTCACTTCCCTTACTCGACCGTTGGGCCTGGCGCTGGGTTCCGCTGCTGCTGGGCGGCTGGCTGAGCGGCTGCGCTCAGGTCGGCTATTACCTGCACCTGGCCGAAGGACAAATGCAGCTGATGCATCGGCGCGAGCCGGTCACCGCCATCCTGGCCGACTCGAGCCGCGATGCCCGCCTGCGTCAGCGACTGGCCCTCGCCCAACAGGCGCGGGCGTTCGCGACCACACAGCTGCACCTGCCCGATAACCGCAGCTATCTGGATTACGTTCAACTGGATCGACCCTATGTGGTGTGGAACGTCTTCGCCACCGAGGCGTTTTCCGTCGAGCCGCGCCTGCATTGCATGCCCCTGGTGGGCTGCGTGGCCTATCGCGGTTATTACCAGCAGGGCCGGGCACGGGGCGCCGCCGCGTTATTGCAGTTGCAGGGCCTGGACACGCAGATCGCTGGCATCGAAGCCTACTCCACCCTGGGCTGGTTCGCCGACCCGCTGCTCAGCAGCATGCTGCACTGGGATGACCCGCACCTGGTCGGGCTGATTTTTCATGAGCTGGCCCATCAGCAGTTTTACTTGTCGGGCGACACGGCGTTCAACGAATCCTTCGCCAGCTTCGTCGAGCGGGAAGGCCTGCGCCAATGGCGCGCCCGCCTCGGCTGGACGCCGCCCGACCCCGCACTCAAACGCCAGCGCGAGGCCTTCGTCGCTCTGGTGCTGCAGACCCGCGAACGCCTGCGCGCGCTGTATGCCCAGCCCTTGCCTGACGAGCAGATGCGCCCGCGCAAACAGGCCGAGTTCGACCGCCTGCGCCGTGAGTACCGGCGGCTGCAAGACACGCACTGGAACGGTGACGGCCGTTTCGACGCCTGGATCAACGGCCCGCTGAACAACGCCAGCCTGTTGCCCTTCGGCCTCTACGACCAGTGGCTGCCGGCGTTTGCTGCGTTGTTTCAGCAGGCCGGCGAGAATTGGCCGGTGTTTTATGCGCGGGTGCTGGAATTGGGGACATTGCCGGCGCATGAGCGACGGCAGTCATTGGAAGCGTTGCAGGCGTTGGCCAGATAAAGAGCGTAAAGCGGCTGCCGCGCCTGGGTAGGGGCGAATTCATTCGCCTGGCATCGCGTTCCCGACACCTGGGGGGATGCGACGAACTACGCGGCTGATGCCTTTATGCATGTCGCAGAGAATGCGTTGCCTGGAGGTCATGCGCCAGGCGAATGAATTCGCCCCTACAACACTCCGCCAGCATCCCAGCGCGGCGGGCTACCGAGGGTGGCTCTGTCTTTCCATCCCACACCCGTAACGGGCGAGACCGTCTTACGGGTAACAGTGAAAACGTGTGGTTGCGGGTTACCCCTGCCCCTGCAACTCCAGCATCAATCCACTGAGGCGTTTGACCTTGCGCTGCACGGCCGCTTCGAACACGCCGCCGCGCGGTTCCACCAAAGTGAAATAATCGCGGGCGCGGGTAATGGCGGTGTACAGCAGCTCCTTGGTCAGTACCGGGTTGAGGGTGTCGGGCAACACCAGCGCGGTGTGGGTGAACTCCGAGCCCTGGGATTTGTGCACGGTCATGGCGAACACGGTTTCCACCGCCGTCAGGCGGCTGGGCAGCACGAAGCGCACCTGACCCGAGCCGTCGTTACGGGGAAAGGCCACGCGCAGCAGCGGGCCGTTGTCGCCGGGCAGCAGCAGGGCGATACCGATGTCGCCGTTCATCAACCCCAGGCCGTAGTCGTTGCGGGTAATCAGCACCGGGCGGCCTTCGTACCATTCGTGGCTGGCATCGATCAGCCCCTGGCGCTGCAGCTCGGCCTCCACCCGCATGTTCAGGCCGGCCACGCCCCAGTCGCCCTTGCGCAACGCACAGAGCAGCCGGAAACCATCGAACGCGGCCAGCACATTCTTGGCCCAGTCCTGCCAGTCGGGCGCCTCCAGCGGCGTCATGTCCAGCGGCCGCCCCCCTTGCAGCACCATGAGGTAATGCCGATAACCCGGCGCTGTGTCACGCCCGTCGCTGAGCAGCCGCGCCAAGTGGCGGTCCTGTTCGCCACGCAGGCGCAGGTTGAACACATCGTTGGACGGCGCCGACAACAGGGCGCGCGCCTCGCCCGCCTGCTGCTGATTGACCAGGCGCGCCAGGCGACCGATGCCACTGTCGGCGCCAAAGCGCCGCGAGTGGCGCAGCATCACCGTCTGCTGAGCCAACGGCCGCGTGCCGGCGCTGCCCGGCAGTAGGCCCGGCTCGTCCAGCGGCTGGCCGCCGAGCTGCTCCAGCCAGGCGCGGGTGGCCGGGTCATAAAAGCCCGCTTCGGCATCCCGGCACAGGTCGCCAAGTACCGCGCCGGCTTCCACCGAGGCCAGTTGATCCTTGTCGCCGAGCAGGATCAACCGGGCATGGGCTGGCAGGGCTTCCAGCAGCCGGGCCATCATTTCCAGGTCGATCATCGACGCCTCGTCCACCACCAACACGTCGAGGGCCAGCGGATGGCCGGCGTGGTGACGGAAATGGCGGGTGTCCGGGCGGCTGCCGAGCAGGCGGTGCAGGGTGACCACCTCGGTAGGAATCGCCTCGCGTACGTCGCTGGAAACCGTCAGCCCCGCCACCTGGGCGCCGATGGATTCGGTCAGCCGCGCCGCCGCCTTGCCGGTGGGCGCGGCCAGTCGAATGCGCAGCGCCTGACCGGCAGCCACCGCCGGGGCCTGCAGCAGGGCCAGCAGACGCACCACGGTGGTGGTCTTGCCGGTTCCCGGGCCGCCGGTGATCAGGCTGAAGCTGCCCCGCGCCGCCAGTGCGCAGGCGAGTTTCTGCCAGTCGAGGCGCGCTGCGTCGTCACGGGGAAACAGCGCATCGAGCCGTGCCGGCAGGTCAGCGGGCACCGTCAGCGGCTGGGCCAGACGCTGGCGCAGGATGCGCGCCACGCTTTGTTCGTAATTCCAGTAACGGCGCAGGTACAGGCGCCCGCCAGCGAGCAGCAGGGGCCGCGCGGCTTGGGCGGGATCGTTTGCCGCGCCGGGGGCGCGATGCTCCACCAGGGCGCTACCGATCAGCGCCTGCTGCCAGCGCGCTACGTCGAGGTCGGCGAGCAGTTGCGAGGGCAAACGCGCCTCGCCGGCCAGCTCGCCTTCGGGCGGCAACGACAGGGCAAAGTCCGGTTCTTCCAACGTGGCGGCCAGGTCCAGGCACACGTGTCCCTGGCCGAGCTGGTGACTGGCCAGCGCGGCGGCCAGCAGCAGCAACGGTGAGGCGTCCGGCTCCTGTTCCAGCAAAAAGGCCGCGAAGGCACGGTCCAGCGCGCGGAGCCAGCCACGGCGCACCCACAAATCGAGCTGGACGAGCAGGGCCTCGCGCTCGAGCAGCGGGTTGGCCGGCGACGGCCCCGCTTCATCGCGCAGACGCTGGGCGAGGTGTTCGAGGGTGCTCATAGGGCAGTCTCCGCGTGGCCGGCAAACAGGCGATCCAGTGACTCGATCAGCGCCTGGGGCGGGCAATCGACATGCACGCCGCGCTGACCGCCGCGCAGGAACAGGTAAAGCGCGCCGCCCATGTGCTGTGCATAGTCGTAATCAGGCAGGCGCGCCTTGAGCTGGCGGTGCAAAGCCAGCAGGTAGAGCACGTATTGCAGGTCGTAACGCTTGTCCAGCACGGCCTGGGCCATGGCCTCGGCGCTGTAGGCCTCGTCGTCGCCGCCCAGCCAGTTGGACTTGTAGTCGGCCACGTAATAGCGGCCCTGGTACTCAAACACCAGGTCGATAAAGCCTTTGAACAAGCCGTTGAGCAGACTCGGTGCCAAGGCCGGGCGCGGCGCGCCGTTCAGCGTATGGCGGCGCACCAGGGCGTCCAGACGCTGCACGTTGACCTGCCGGCTGGAGAACCAGAACTCCATTTCCACCTGGTACTGCTGCAGATCCGCCAGGCGCACGCGGTGTTCGCCGAGGTTCAGCTCGGCCTGCAGGTAGCCCTCCAACCAAGCGTCCAGCGGCTCGATCCAACGCTGCCAGCCGCGCAGCTGGCAGCGCTTGGCGAGCATCTCGCGGCGCGCCTGGGGATGGTCCAGGCTCTGCGCGAAGCCTTCGCGCCCGGCCCATTCGAGAATGCCGTGCAGGAAGGTGCCCGGCTGAGGCCCGCGCGGAAAGCGGTGCAGGTCGAGGCTGCCGGGCAGCACGCTGAATTCCTGGCGCTCAGCGTCATCATCGTGAATCTTCTGCGCCGCCGGGCTGTCGGGCGCTTCGGCGTGCAGGGGCGCGGCCTCATCCATGCCAGCCAACGCGAGGGCGCTGTAGGAGGCGATCCACCAGTGTTCGGTGGCGCGGCGACGCGGGATGGCGGCGCGCAGGGTGACGGTTTCAGCCTGCACCGGCTGGAAACGCTGCTCGCTGGCCTCGGGCGCGTCGCACAAGGTCAGCGCCGGGCAGGCGTCCGCCAGCGTTTGCAACGCCGCGCCCAACACCAGCGGCTGGCCGCCGCCGAGCACATAGCCGAGGGCCGAGCGGTGCAGGCAGGAGGTCTTGGCGTTGCCTTTTTTCAGGTCGGCGATCCCCAGCCAGCAGGCATGCCGCGCACGGGTCAGCGCCACGTAGAGCAGGCGCAGGTCTTCGCCGAGGCGCTCGAAGTCGGCGCGCTCGACGGCGGCCTCATCCGGTTGCAGGTCCAGCTGCAGATGGCCCTGTGCATCGTGGTACCGCAGCGGCGGCTTCTTCGGGTCGACCGCGCGGTGCGAACAGATGAACGGCAGGAACACCAGCGGGTATTCCAGGCCCTTGGATTTGTGGATGGTCACCACCTTGACCAGGTCGGCATCGCTTTCTAGACGCAAAATCTGTTCGTCGGCGTCCTGGCCGTGGCCACTCAGGTGCTCGGCCAGGTGACGGATCAGCGCCTGCTCGCCATCCAGTTCGCCGGAGGCTTGCTGCAGCAACTCGGCCAGGTGCAGCAGGTCGGTCAGCACCCGTTCGCCGTCGTCGCGGGCGATCAGGGTTTGCGGCAGCTCGAAGTCCTGCAGCAGGCGGCGCAGCATCGGCAATACACCCTGCCAGCGCCATTGCTGGCGGTAGCCGCGAAACTGCAGCACGCGCTGTTCCCAGGCCAGCTCGTTGTCGCAGAGGTCTTCCAGCTCGGCCAGCGGCCGGTCCAGGGTCGCGCTGGCCAGGGCGGCGCGCAGCAGGCGCTCGTCGTCCGGCTCGGCGCAGGCCTTGAGCCAGGCCAGCAAATCGTGGGCGGCCTGGGTGTCGTAGACCGAGTTCTTGTCCGACAGGTACACGCTGCGCACGCCGCGCCGCGCCAGGTGCTGGCGGATCGCCCGCGCTTCGCGGCCGTCGCGCACCAGCACGGCGATATCCGCCGGGCACAGCGGTGTGAGCGGTTCATCAGGTTTGGCAAAGCCGGCACGACCCTGCTGGCCCAGGTTGAGCAGGCGGGTAATTTCGCTGGCGCTGCGCGCGGCCAGTTCGCGGCGGTAGGCATCGCCGCCCAGCGGTTCTTCGCTGCGTTGTTGCCAGAGGGTCAGTGGCGACTGCTCGGCGCCGTCCACCAGCAGGCGTTCGCGGCGGCCCTTGGCGTCGACCTTCACGAACGGCAGCGGATTGTCGTCGCCCCCACGAAACAGGAACGCACCCTTGGCGTGCGCCTCGGCAAAGCCGAACAGCTGGTTGACCGCCGTGACCAGCCCCTGGCTGGAACGGAAGTTGGTACCCAGGCTGTGATGGCAGCCGGCGGTGGCCTCACGGGCCTGCAGGTAGGTGTAGATGTCCGCGCCACGAAACGCGTAGATCGCCTGTTTGGGATCGCCGATCAGCAGGATGGCGTTGCCATCCTGGGCCTCGCCAATGCGGTAGATGCGCTGGAAGATGCGGTACTGCAGCGGGTCGGTGTCCTGGAATTCGTCGATCAGCGCCACCGGGAACTGGCTGCGGATCACCTCCGCCAGCCGTTCGCCGTTGATGCCGGCCAGGGCGGCGTCCAGACGCACCAGCATGTCGTCAAAACCCATCTGCGCGCGTTGCTGCTTTTCCCGCTCGAAGCGCTGCTCGACCCAGGCCAGCGCGTGGCGCAGCAGCGGCACATCGGGATCGGGCAGAGCGGCCAGCGCCGCCTGCAGCTGGACCATGGCCTGCAGGCAGGGATGTTCGAAGGGGCTTCCGGAGGTCCAGACCTCGGCCAGGCCGTCCGGAGTCAGCCGGGTAAAGCCGGTGCCCAGCACCAAATTTTCTAAGGAAACATCAGCCGCCCAGTCGCGCAACAGGTCGCACCAGGGGTTGTACCAGCGCGCCTGCAGGCGCCGGCCATTCACCTCTTTGCGAGCACAGGCACCGTCCAGCAGGGTGCGCAGCTCTTCGGCCCAGGCGCCCCACGGTGCCTTAAGTTCGGCCAGCTTCCGGGCGCGTTCCTGTAGCGTCTGCTCGATCAGCGTCTCGGGATCGGCGCCGGGTTCGCCCAGGCTCTGACCCAGCAGCGGGCGCAGGCGACCCAGCAGGTGCTGCGGGCTTTGCCAGCGCTCATGCACCCATTGCAAGGCGGCGCCGTCCAGCGGGTAGAAATGTTCGCGCCAGTAATCGCGCACCACCTCGGCGAGCAGGTCGCTCTGGTCGGTTTCCAGGGTCTGGGTGAACAGGCTGCCGCTGTCGAAGGCATGTTCGCGCAGCATGCGCTGGCACCAGCTGTGGATGGTCGACACCGCCGCCTCGTCCATCCATTGCGCGGCCACGTCCAGACGCCGCGCACAGACGGGCCAGTCGGCCTCGGCATACTCGCCGCGCAGCTCATCGAGCAAGGCGTCCGGCGTGGCCAGCTCGCCGCGAAAGTGCCGCGCCGCTTCCGCCAGGCGCGCGCGGATGCGCTCGCGCAGTTCCTGGGTGGCGGCGTCGGTAAAGGTCACCACGAGGATTTCCGGCGGCAGCAGCGGGCGGCCGAAACCGCGTTCGGCGCCGCCATGGCCGAGCACCAGGCGCACATAGAGCGCGGAGATGGTGAAGGTCTTACCTGTGCCAGCACTGGCCTCGATCAACTGGCTGCCGCGCAGCGGCAAGTTCAGGGCCAGGGATTGGGTTGCACTCATAGCGACTCCTCCAGAGCCTGCCAGGGAGCCTTCACCAGCGGGCCGTAGAGGCGCTGCCACAGCTGATGCTCCGGGTCCGTTGCCACCAGGCTGGCGTAGTCGGCAAAGTGCCGGCGCAGATCGAGGCTTTCGCCGCGCTCGCCGGGGCTGGCGTGGCCGCCTTCGTAGGCGCTGCGCGCCTGCTCCTCAGCCTTCTCGGGCTTGCTCGCGGCGAGGAATGCGCAGGCCGTCTTGGCCGCCAGCGGCAGCGGGTGTTGCAGGTTGGCCTGCCAGGCGTCGAGCAGCGCGCGCAGGTCGGCCTCTGCCTGCTCCTTGGGCAGCGGCGCCAGCAGCACGCCGCCGTCGCTGGCCAGTAGCGCGCTGTGCAAGGGCATGCCCATGGCGCTGGCGATCAGGTGAGCGACCCAAGGGCGCATGAGGTGATGCCACTTGTAGTCGCCACTCTTGGTGGTCAGGGCATTGGCTTGCAGGCGCAGGCTGAGCAGGCTGCCGTCGGCACGTTGGCGCAGCGGCGCCAGCCAGCCTTCCACTATCAATGATTCATGGCTGAAGCGCAGGGCCAGTGGCGATTCCTGCTCCAGCGGCCACAGTGCGTGCAGGGCACGATAGCGCTGCAGCAGGTCCGGCAGCGGCGCCAGCAGGGCCTCGCGTTGCAGGTCGCCGAAACCGGCCAGCGGCAGCACGCCGCTGCGCTGCAATTGCGCGGCGCGCTCCTCCAGCCGCGCTTGAGCTTGTGCGGGATTGGTCTCCGCCAGCGCGGCGCGCAGCAGGCTGTCGCTCAGGCCGAAGCGTTGCAGGCCGTCGAGGTCGAAGCTTTCGGCGTCGGCCAGCGGCGCCTGCAGTTCCTCGAAATACACCTTGAGGCGCAGGCGATGAAACTGGCGCAGCGGGTAGCGCAGGAAGTCCTGCAGGGTTTCCAGGCTCACCGTGCCGCCGTGTTCGTAGTCGGGCAACGCCGCCGGCTCCTGAGTGGTCGGCGCACGCTGCTGGTGCAGGGCCAGCCATTCGCCGGCGTAGCTGAACAGCCCGGAGTCCGCAGTGAAATAACCGGCATTGAAGGGCTGCAGCGGATGCTCGCAGGTCAGCGCCTCGAGCAGCGCCTGTTCATCCTGCTCCGCGCCGGCCAGTCGCCAGCCGCTGGCCAGGTGGTCGCGCAACTGGCCAACCAGCACGGACGGTGGCCGCTCGCTGTTGTCGCGCACGCTGCGCCCAACCCAGCTGATGTACAGCTGCTCGCGCGCCGAGAGCAGCGCTTCGAGTAGCAGGTAGCGATCATCCTCACGGCGCGAGCGGTCACCGGGGCGGTAGTCGTTGCCCATCAGGTCGAAATCCAGCGGCGGCTGGGCGCGCGGGTAGTCGCCGTCGTTCATGCCCAGCAGGCACACCAGGCGGAAGGGAATCGCGCGCATCGGCATCAGCGTGCAGAAGTTCACCGCGCCGCTCAAAAAACGCTGACCCAGGCTGGGCTGATCGAGGCTGCCCAGCCAGGCTTCGCGCACCACGCTGAGTGGCAGCGCCTCGGCAAGCGCCGCGTTACGGCACTGCTCCAGCCAGTCCTCCAGGCTCTGCAGCAACTGGCCGTGTAGCAGTTGGTCGTGGTCGCTGGCCGGCAGGAAGAACACCTCCAGCAAGGCGCGCAACCGTTCGCCCCACTGCGCTGGCGTCGCCGGGCGGGCCAGTTCGGCGTAGGCCAGGCGCAGGCGCTCGAGCAGTTCCACCAGCGGGCCGAGCAGCGCGGCGTCCAGGCCGCCGATTTCGTCGTAGGGTTCGATCTCGCCCAGCGGCGCGCCTTCGCCCACCGCGTAGCCGAGCAGCATGCGGCGCAGGCCGAACAGCCAGCTGTTGTGCTCCAGGCCCGGCGGCAGACCGAGCTGCTCGCGCTGCGCGGCGTCCAGCCCCCAGCGCACGCCGGCGCCCTCGATCCAGCGGTGCAGCAGCGGCAGGTCGGCCTCGGCAATGGCGAAGCGCTCGCGCAGCGCCGGTACGTCCAGCAGGTCGAGAATTTCGCTGACCGCAAAACGGCTGTCCGGCAATTCCAGCAGGTGTTCCAGCGCGATCAGAAGCGGCTCGCGACCGCGCCGGCCCTGGTCGGCGAGGGTGAAGGGGATAAAGCGCGCATCGTCACGCTCAAGTTGGCCGAACACCGCCTGAATGTGCGGGGTGTAGCTGTCGATGTCCGGCACCATGACGATCACGTCGCGCGGGCGCAGGCTCGGATCGGCGCTAAAACGCGCCAGCAGCTGATCATGCAGGATTTCCACCTCGCGCTGGGCGCTGTGGGCGATCTGAAAGCGCAGCGAGCGGTCCTGGGCCGGATCGACTGCCGGCCAGTGTTCGCGGGTTTCCGCCAGCGGGCGCAATTCGAGAATGTCGTCCTGCAGCTGGCCGAGCAGGCGGGTCGGCTGCTCCTCGCTGAACAGGTCGATGCGCTCGGCCGGGAACAGCGCGCGGTAATCGTCCGGGTTGTCGTAGCTGTCGAGCAGGTTGATGTAGTCGCGACCCTGCTTGCCCCAGGCGGCCAGCAGAGGCTGGGCGTGCTGGTGCAGCAGTTCCGGCGGCAACTCTGCGGGCATCCGCGCACGGCGTTGCTGGCGGCGGTACTGATGACGCAGCAGGTCCTTGTCGGCGACGATATCGGCCCAGTGATGGCGGCAGGGGTTATGCACGCACAGCAGCACCTGGCTGAAACGCGCCAGCGCGCCGAGGGCTTCCAGCGCCTGGGCGGGCAGCGAGGAAATGCCGAACACAATCACCCGGCGCGGCAGGCCGGACGGCGCCTGGTCCAGCGCCTGCAGGCGGGCGATGAACTGGCGGTGCACGCCGGCCCGGCTCTGCGCCAACCCCTCGGCGCCCACGTCGGTCAGCAGCGCGCGCCACAGTTCAGCCTGCCAACGCTGCTCCTCGCCCAGCGGCGCGACGCTGCCGTTGGCCAGACGCAATTGGTCACGGCCGGCGGCCCAATCCTCCAGCCAGTCGGCGCGGTACACCTGGTACTGGTCGAACAGGTCGGCCAGGCGCTCGGCCAACTGATACAGCTTGCGCAATTCGCGGTCCTGGGCCAGAAAGCGCGCCAGCGGGGCGAAGGCCTCGCCGCTCAGCAACTGCGGCAACAGACGCATCAATCGCCAGGTCAGCGGCCCCTTGTCGACCAGCGAAACGCGAGGAATCTGCTCGCGACCCAGCACACTGCGGTAGGCCTGCCAGAGAAAACTGGCCGGCAACTGCACATCAATGGCCGCGGCAATCCCGCAGCCACCGCCGCCACTCTCGTCAGGCTGCTCGGCCAACGCCTGCTTGAGCCACTGCGCCACGCCGTTGCTGTGTACCAGCACCACCTCGTTTTCCAGCGGACGAAGCGGATAACGGCGCATCCACACCACCGCCAGGTCGCGCAGTTCGTCCAGGCGATTGCCGTGGACGATCATGAAACCGGGGATCAGGGGCTGTTGTGCGGTCATGTGAGTTCCTTCATCCGAATGGCGCCCATGGTAGTGGCTTAGCCCAACGCGGCACACACTGGACGGACGGACAGGTAAAGTTTTCGCACAGAACGACCTGGGTGCAGCGGGTTAAGAGGCTTCGCCGCGAGGGGAAAAGGCTACAGTTCGTCTTCCACGATCACCTTGACCGCCGCGGCTTGCAAGGCATAAGCAGCATCGGCCAGGTCATTGCTGCCGTTTTCAATGCGCAGGCGGCCATCGACCCACAAGGGCGCGTAGATGTCGTCGATGGGCATGCCCTGGGGATAACGCACCAGCACGATCTGATTCGGCGGGGGCGGCGGCACGTGGATGCAGGCGCCCGGGTAGGGCACCAGAAAGAACTCAATGTATCGCCCCTGGGCATCAGTTTCCAGCGGCACCGGGTAGCCGCCCAGACGGATCTCGCGGTTGTCCAGTTCAGCCACGGTCTTGGCCGAGTACATCACCTCTGGCAATCCTGCGGCCTGCCTGAGGCCGCCCTCGTCGCTGAAACCACCGGCCTCGGGCGTGTTGTGCTCGATCTCGGGCATCGCCTCGAGAGCGGCCAGGTCTTCGGGCGGCAGTAATTCCAGCCAATCCAATTCAGCAGGGGCTGCCTGGGCGCACAAGGGAAGGATAAACAACAGCGAAAACAGCACAGGGCGCATGGACGGCTCAGCTCATGGGTAGCAAGGGTCGAATGAAGGATGTTACCCCGCAGGAGCCAGGCCGCTGGCTCCCGCGCGGAGGAAGCACCTTCAGCGATTACGCGTTACCAGTCCATAGATGACCAGCAGAATGATCGCGCCAATCACCGCGCCAATAAAGCCTGCTGCCTCTCCAGCCTCGTAGATACCCACCGCCTGGCCGCCGTAGGTCGCCAACAAGGCACCACCGATGCCGAGCAGAATGGTCATTATCCAACCCATGCTATCGCTGCCGGGTTTGAGAAAGCGTGCAATCAGGCCGACGATCAATCCGATGATGATGGTTCCGATGATGCCCATGGCATTCCTCCAGTCCGAGAGAGTCGTGGCACGCGCCACGCTGTATCCGACCGTCGCGTTATTAGGCAGTTCGGCAGGACCGCAAAGCGGAGCAGCGCAGGATGGGGCACGGAGGGGGTGGAAGGCAGCGATACCCATCAGGCGCTGATGGGTATCGGCAGGGCATCACGCGTTGGCGATCAGCGCCTCGACCTCGGCAATGCGAGCCTTGAGAGTGGTCGCGTCCTGGCAGCGCAGGGTGGCGTGGCCGACCTTGCGGCCCGGCTTGAAGGCCTTGCCGTAGTCATGCAGGTGGCAGTTTTCGATGGCAATCACCTGCTCGGTCGCCGGCACGCTACCGATGAAGTTGAGCATGGCGCTTTCGCCCACCTTGGCGGTCGAGCCCAGCGGCAGGCCGGCGACGGCGCGCAAATGGTTCTCGAACTGGCTGCACTCGGCGCCTTCGATGGTCCAGTGCCCGGAGTTGTGCACGCGCGGGGCAATTTCGTTAGCCTTCAGGCCGCCCTCGATTTCGAAGAACTCGAAGGCCAGTACGCCGACGTAATCAAGTTTTTCCAGCACGCGACCCAGGTAATCCTCGGCCAGTGCCTGCAGCGGGTGGGTGCTGCTGGCGACGGAGAGGTTGAGCACGCCACCGACGTGGGTGTTGTGGGAAAGCGGGTAGAAGCGCGTTTCGCCGTCGCGACCCCGCACGGCCACCAGCGAGACTTCACCGGTGAACGGCACGAAGCCTTCGAGGATGCACGGCACGCTGCCCAGTTCGGCAAAGGCGCCTTGCACGTCCTCGGGTTGGCGCAGCACCTTCTGGCCCTTGCCGTCGTACCCCATGGTGCGGGTCTTCATCACCGCCGGCAGGCCGATGGCGGCCACGGCGGCGTCCAGGTCGGCCTGGGACTGGATGTCGGCGAACGCGGGCGTGGGGATGCCCAGCTCCTTGAACAGCGACTTCTCGAACCAACGGTCGCGGGCGATGCGCAGCGAGTCGGCGGCGGGATACACCGGCACGAACTGGGAGAGGAAGGCGACGGTTTCCGCCGGCACGTTCTCGAATTCGAAGGTCACCAGATCGACGCTTTCGGCCATCTGGCGCAGCGCCTGCGAGTCGTCATAGCCCGCCAGCAGGTGGGTGCCCAGCGGGCTGGCACAGGCATCCGGCGCCGGGTCGAGGAAGGTGAAGTCCATCCCCAGCGGGGTGCCCGCCAGCGCCAACATGCGGCCCAGCTGACCGCCACCGATTACACCGATCTTCATGGTTTTGTCCTGTCGTTCAAGAGGCACGGCCATCAGGCGTCGCGCGGGTCCGGGTTGTCCAGCACGGTACGCGTCTGCTCGTCGCGAAACTGCTTGAGCGCCGCGTGATACTGCGGGTGTTGATGACCGAGAATGCTTGCCGCCAGCAGCGCCGCGTTGACCGCGCCGGCCTTGCCGATGGCCAGGGTGGCAACCGGTACGCCGGCCGGCATCTGCACGATGGACAGCAGCGAATCGACACCGGAGAGCATTGAGGATTGCACCGGCACGCCAAGCACCGGCAGATGGGTCTTGGCCGCGCACATGCCTGGCAGGTGGGCGGCGCCGCCTGCACCGGCGATGATCACCTGGAGGCCGCGCTCTTCCGCCTGTTCGGCGTACTGGAACAGCAGATCCGGCGTGCGGTGCGCCGACACCACCTTCACCTCGAAGGGGATGCCGAGCTTTTCCAGCATCTCCGTCGTGTGGCTGAGGGTGCTCCAATCGGATTTGGAACCCATGATCACGCCAACCAGTGCGCTCATCGTTGTGCCTCTTCGTTGTGCGCCGCGCGGCGCTACAAAAACCAACAAGCCACGCGCAAGGGGCGTGGCTTGTCATGTTGGGGCAAACCGGCGGGCAGGCCGGTTTGAAGGCGCGGCATTATACCGGAAAGCCACGCGTGTAGCGTATCTGGCGTGACAGACGTGACGCTGTCAACGCGGCTGAATTCGCAGACCCCCACGCTAGACGAAACGACCGGGTCTCGGCCGTTGTGCGCTCGCCACGCCGTCACGCCGACTGGAACGCTGGCCAGTCGCCGTCGAAACATCGTTCGGTTTGCCGAACGCACCGGCGGCGCATGTTCGTCAATGCGAACGCCGTTCGCTTTCCGAACATCCCTGAAATCAAAAAACCTAATGTTTTTCAATTAGTTAACTGGTAACTACGGCTTTCAGCTACCTGGCACGCATCCTGCCTCGTAGGTAAGGTGAGTTTGGGGAAGAGACCTGCCTCCCTTTGAGGGTGACCAGCAGCTCATCCGAACCGCTGCGTCACGACAAGCACAACAACAATAAGGAATCGAATCATGCGTTTCGTTACCCATGTACTGAGTGCAGCCGTTGCGACGGCCCTTCTCGCCACGCCGGCGCTGGCCACTGAGCTGACCGGCACGCTGAAGAAGATCAAGGATTCGGGCACCATCACCCTGGCCCACCGCGACTCCTCCATCCCGTTCTCCTATCTGGGACTCGATCCCAAGCAGCCGATCGGCTACTCCCATGACCTGCAGCTCAAGGTAGTCGACGCGCTCAAGCAGGAGCTGGGCATGCCGGACCTCAAGGTGCGCTACAACCTGGTCACCTCACAGACCCGTATCCCGCTGATGCAGAACGGCACCGTGGACCTGGAGTGCGGCTCCACCACCAATAACCTGGAGCGCCAGCGTCAGGTGGACTTCTCCGTGGGTATCTTTGAAGTGGGCACGCGTTTGCTGGCCAAGAAAACCTCCGGCATCAATGATTTCGCCGATCTCAAGGGCAAGAACGTGGTGACCACCGCGGGCACCACCTCCGAACGCTTGATCAAGTCAATGAATGCCGAGCAGCAGATGGGCATGAACGTCATTTCCGCCAAGGACCACGGCGAATCGTTCCTGATGCTGGAATCCGGGCGCGCCGTGGCGTTCATGATGGACGACGCGCTGCTCTACGGCGAAATGGCCAAGGCCAAGAAACCGGACGACTGGGCCGTTGTCGGCACGCCGCAATCCTACGAGGTCTATGCCTGCATGGTGCGCAAGGGCGACACAGACTTTAAGCAGGTCGTGGACAAGGCGATCAGCGCCACCTTCGCCTCTGGCGAAATCAATGACATCTACAACCAGTGGTTCATGCAGCCCGTGCCGCCTAAGGGCCTGAACCTCAACTTCCCCATGAGCGCTGCGGTCGAGAGCCTCATCGCCAACCCCACCGACAAGTCGGTCGAAGAGCGCTGATCCGCCGCGGCCGCCCGTGCTGCGGGCGGCCCGCTCATAGCCTGTCCACCGAGGGCGTGCCACGCGCCCCCGGTCCGCGTTCGCCAGACCACGAGAAATCCGCATGAATTACAACTGGGACTGGGGTGTCTTCTTCAAGTCCACCGGCATCGGCAGCGAAATCTACCTGGACTGGTTTGTCACCGGCCTGGGCTGGACCATCGCCATAGCACTGGTCGGCTGGATCATTGCCCTGCTGCTGGGCTCGCTGCTGGGCGTGCTGCGCACCCTGCCAAACCGCTGGCTGGCCGGCATCGCCGCCACCTATGTGGAAATCTTCCGCAATGTGCCGCTGCTGGTGCAGCTGTTCCTCTGGTATTTCCTAATGCCAGATCTGCTGCCCGAGCCGCTGGAGATCTGGTTCAAACAGGATCTGCATCCTGCCACGTCTGCCTATTTGAGCGTGGTGGTGTGCCTCGGTCTGTTTACCGCCGCGCGCGTGTGCGAGCAGGTGCGCACCGGCATCGAGGCGCTGCCCCAGGGCCAGTTGGCTGCCGGCTACGCGCTGGGTTTTCGCCTGCCGCAGATCTACACCAACGTGCTGCTGCCGCAGGCCTACCGCATCATCATTCCGCCACTGACCTCGGAATTCCTCAACATCTTCAAGAACTCCTCGGTCGCCTCCCTGATCGGCCTGATGGAGCTGCTGGCGCAGACCAAGCAAACCGCCGAGTTCAGCGCCAACCTGTTCGAGGCCTTTACCCTGGCGACGCTGATCTACTTCACCCTGAACATGAGTCTGATGCTGCTGATGCGCCTGATCGAGAAAAAGATCGCGGTGCCCGGACTGATTTCCATGGAGGGCAAGTAATGGATTTCAGCGAGATTCCGGCCGCCTGGCCGATCCTCTGGGCGGGCATGGCCACCACCTTGCAACTGCTGGTGCTGGGTGTGCTCGGCGGTGTCATTCTTGGCACCGTGCTGGCGCTGATGCGGCTGTCGTCCAACCGCATGCTGGCAGGCATCGCCACCACCTACGTCAACTACTTCCGGTCCATTCCGCTGCTGCTGGTGATCACCTGGTTCTACTTCGCGGTGCCCTTCGTGCTGCGCGCCATTACCGGTGAGGACACCCCTGTGGGGGCCTTCGGATCCTGCCTGGTGGCCTTCATCATGTTCGAGGCGGCATACTTCTGCGAGATCGTGCGCGCCGGCATCCAGGCCATTCCCAAGGGCCAGCTGGGCGCCGCCCAGGCGCTGGGCATGAGCTACGGCCAGTGCATGCGGTTGATCATCCTGCCGCAGGCTTTCCGCAAGATGGCGCCGCTGCTGCTGCAGCAAAGCATCATCCTGTTCCAGGACACCTCACTGGTCTACACCGTCGGCCTGATGGACTTCCTCAATGCTGCCCGCTCGCGAGGCGACATCATGGGCCTATCCCATGAGTTCCTGATCTTCGCCGGGCTGGTGTACTTCGTCATCAGTTTCGCCGCCACGCGCCTGGCGAAACGCCTGCAAACAAGGGTAGCCGTATGATTTCCATCCAGAACATCAACAAGTGGTACGGGGACTTCCAGGTGCTGGCCGACTGCAGCACCCGGGTGAGCAAAGGCGAGGTGGTGGTGGTGTGCGGCCCGTCTGGCTCCGGCAAGTCCACCCTGATCAAGTGCGTCAACGCCCTGGAGCCATTTCAGGAGGGCGATATCCGGGTCAACGGAATTTCCCTGGGCGATCCCAAGACCAATCTGCCCCAGCTGCGTGCGCGGGTCGGCATGGTGTTCCAGCACTTCGAACTGTTTCCGCACCTGTCGATCACCGAAAACCTGACCATTGCGCAAATCAAGGTGCTCGGCCGCAGCAAGGCCGATGCCATGGACAAGGGTCTCAAGTTGCTCGACCGCGTCGGCCTGCTGGCCCATGCCGACAAGCACCCCGGCCAGCTGTCCGGCGGCCAGCAGCAGCGCGTAGCCATTGCCCGCGCGCTGGCCATGGACCCGGTGGTGATGCTGTTCGACGAGCCGACGTCGGCCCTTGACCCGGAGATGGTCAACGAAGTGCTGGATGTCATGGTGCAGCTGGCCCACGAGGGCATGACCATGATGTGCGTCACCCACGAGATGGGCTTTGCCCGCAAGGTCGCCGACCGGGTAATTTTCATGGACGCCGGGCAGATCGTCGAAGACTGTGCCAAGGACGCCTTCTTCGGCGAGGTCGGGGCTCGCTCGGATCGCGCCCAGCACTTCCTCTCCAAGATCCTGCAGCACTGATGCAGCGCCACGCGGACGGGCGCTTGCTCGTCCCCGGCGCGGCGGAACGGGCCCGGATCGCGACGGGCTCGGCACACGCCGACCCTCAGCGTTCGCGTTTCGCACGGCGGGCGATACGGGCGGTGTTCCGTCACTTGGTGCTGCTCACGCTGCCGCTACTGGTGTTCGGCGGCGGTTACGGCGGCTACCTGCTCAGTAAACACACCGGCATCCGCGCCCTGGCCGAGAACGGTGAGCGCCAACTGGAGCTGAACGCTCGCGCGGTGGAAAGCGAGATCACCAAGTACACCTACCTGCCCAGCCTGCTAGAGCTGGAAAGCGACGTCGAGCGCTTGCTGCTCGATCCCAGCCCGCAGCGTCGCCAGCGGGTCAATGACTACCTGGAAGGGCTCAACCGACGCAGCGGCAGCCTGGCCACCTACATACTGGATACCAGCGGCCGGGTACTGGCCACCAGCAACTGGCGTTCGGCCGACAGTTACCAGGGGGAAGACCTGTCCTTCCGCGCCTATTTTCAGGATGCGGTGCAGGGGCGCCCGGGGCGTTTCTATGGCATCGGCAGCACCACGGGCGAGCCGGGCTATTACCTGGCCCACAGCCTCGAACACAACGGTCGGATCATTGGCGTGGGGGTGGTCAAAGTACGCCTCGACACCTTGGAGGAACGCTGGCAGCGCGCCCAGTTGGAAGCCTATGTCAGCGATGAGAACGGCATCATTATCCTGGCCAGCAACCCGGCCCGCCGCCTCAAAGCCGTGCACCCGCTGGACGCCGCCACCAGGGAGCGCCTGGCGCGCAGCCTGCAATACCACTGGTGGGCGCTGGAAGAGCTGCAGGTATTGGAGCGCCGGGCTTTGGCCGATGGACTGAAGCGAATCAGCCTGGCCGGCGACGACGCGTCGCCCCAGCATTATCTGGCCCAGGGGCGCCTGCTCAACGACACGCCCTGGAGGCTGACCTTGCTCAGCCCACTCAAGGAATTGCGCCGCACCGCCATCAGCCATGGCGTGATGGTGGCGGTGGCGGTGGCGCTGCTGGCCCTGCTGCTGATCGCCTGGAATGAGCGACGCAAGGTGATCGCCACACGTCTGGCAGCCCGCGAGGCGCTGCAACAGGCCAACAACGAATTGGAGCGCAAGATCGCCGAACGCACCGCCGACCTGCGCGCCAGCAACGACCGGCTGAAAGCTGAGATCCGCGAGCGCCGCCAGGCCGAACAGACCCTGCGCCAGGCCCAGGATGAACTGGTACAGGCCGGCAAGCTGGCGGTGATTGGCCAGATGTCCACCAGCATTGCCCACGAGCTCAACCAGCCGCTGGCGGCGCTGCGCACTCTGTCCGGCAACACCGTGCGTTTTCTGCAACGGGGCGCGCTGGATACCGCCAGCACCAACCTGCAGGCGATCAACGAGCTGGTCGACCGCATGGGCAAGATCACTGCCAGCTTGCGGGCCTTTGCGCGCCGCTCCGATGACCGTGGCCAGGCCCGGCTTGGCAAGGCGGTGGACGCCGCCTTGCTGCTGCTCCACCCGCGCCTGCAACGCAGCCGCCTGCACCTCGAGCGCGACTACGACGATCTGCGCCTGGCCATCGATCAGACGCGCCTGGAGCAAATCCTCGTCAACCTGATCGGCAATGCCCTGGATGCCTTGCGCGACCAGGATGACCGTCGCCTGTGGCTGAGCGGGCGTCTGGAAGACGACCTGTTTCAGTTTGAAGTACGCGACAACGGTCCCGGCATGTCGGCCGAAGCTCGCGCACATTTATTCGAGCCGTTCTTCACCACCAAACCGGGCGAGCAGGGTTTGGGCCTGGGCTTGACGTTGTCCGCCAGCCTGGCCGCGGCGGCCGGTGGTAGCCTCGGTGTGCGCCATCCGGACGAGGGCGGTATCGCCTTCGTGCTCAGCCTGCGTCCCTTGATTGTCCACGAGATTGCTTGCGATGAATGATCCGCTCAGCGTCCTGATCGTCGAAGACGATCCCCACGTCCTGCTCGGCTGCCAGCAGGCCCTAGCCCTGGAAGACATTGCCAGCATCGGCGTGAATAGCGCCGAAGAGGCGCTGCAGCGTATCGGCGCCGACTTCCCCGGCATCGTCATCAGCGACATCCGCCTGCCCGGTATGGACGGCCTGCAGCTACTGGCCCAACTCAAGCAGCGCGACCCCAGCCTGCCGGTGGTACTGATCACAGGTCACGGCGACATCAGCATGGCCGTGGGCGCCATGCGCGATGGCGCCTACGACTTCATGGAAAAACCCTTTTCCCCGGAACGACTGGTGGACGTGGCCCGACGCGCCCTGGAACAACGCAGCCTGGCCCGCGAAGTGTCCGTCCTGCGCCGCCAGTTGGCCGGCCGCCAGGCGCTGGAGCAGCGCATCATCGGCCGCTCGCCGGCCATGCAGCACCTACGCGAGCTGATCGCCAATGTCGCCGACACCGCCGCCAACGTGCTGATCGAGGGGGAAACCGGCACGGGCAAGGAGCTGGTTGCTCGCTGCCTGCATGATTTCAGTCGCCGCCAGACGCACCCGTTTGTCGCCCTCAACTGCGGCGGCCTGCCGGAAAGCTTGTTCGAGAGTGAAATATTCGGGCACGAAGCCCATGCTTTCACGGGCGCCGGCAAGCGGCGCATCGGCAAGATTGAGCACGCCAACGGCGGCAGCCTGTTCCTTGATGAGATCGAGAGCATGCCGGCGAACCTGCAGATCAAGCTGCTGCGCGTGCTACAGGAGCACTCGCTGGAACGGCTGGGCTCGAACCAGCCGGTCGAGGTGGACTGCCGGGTGATCGCCGCCACCAAAGCCGACCTCAATGAATGGGGCAGGCGTGGCCAGTTTCGCAGCGACCTGTATTACCGGCTCAACGTCGTCACGTTGGAAATACCGCCGCTGCGCGAGCGCCGCGAAGACATCCTGGTGCTGTTCGAGCATTTCCTACAGCTGTCGGCGCTGCGCTTTGATCGCATCAGCCCGGCGCTGGATCAGGCCACCATCGCCGCGTTGATGGCCCACGATTGGCCGGGCAACGTGCGCGAGTTGCGCAACGTCGCCGAGCGTTTCGCCCTCGGCCTGCCCGTCTTCAAGAAAAGCGGCCTGGCCACCGAGGACAACGGCCCCTGCTTCGCCGAAGCGGTAGAAGCCTTCGAGCGCAGCCTGCTGGGCGACGCCCTCGAGCGTCACGCCGGCAACCTCAGCCAGGCCGCGCTCGCGCTGGGCATGGCCAAGACCACGCTGTTCGACAAAGTCAGAAAGTACGGTCTCTAAGCGAGCCCGTCATCGGCTTGCCACTTTGTAGGAGGGCATTGAGCGCAGCGATACCCAGCGCGCGATTCTGACGCTGATGGGTATCGGCCTCTAATCGCTGGCGCCCCCGTCCAGCTTGCGCCACAACAACCGGACTCCGGCTTTGCGCACCAGTGAGCAGCGGTACAAGCGAATTTCCAGCGGCAGTCGCCAGGTCTCGTCACCGCATTCCACCAGCTCGCCGCGTTGCAGCTCGGCGTCAATACTCAGGCGCGGCACCCAGGCCACGCCCAGGCCCTGCAGGGCCATGCTCTTCAGGCTGTCGGCCATCGCCGTTTCGTACACCGTGGTGTAGCGCAACTGGCGCTGGCGCAGCAGTGCGTTGACAGAGCGGCCCAAGAAGGCACCGGCGCTGTAGGCCAGTAGCGGCACGCTCTGCCCGCTGTTCAGGTCATACAGCGGCGCCCCCTGGGCATCCGCTGCGCAGACCGGCAGCATTTCGTTGTTGGCCAGATGCAGCGAGGGGAAGATCTCCGCGTCCATTTGCAATGCGGCGTCCGGGTCGTGGAAGGCCAGCATCAGGTCACAGGTTCCTTCACGCAGAGCATGCACCGCTTCGCCCACGTTGGTCGCCACCAGGCGGGTGCTGGGGCTCAGCCCCAGCTCGCGCAGGCTGGCGATCCACTGTGGAAAAAAGCCCAGGGCCAGGGAGTGAGCGGCGGCGAATTGCAGCACCTCGCCTTTCGGGCCTTCCAGATGGTGCAAATGGCGCAGCACCTCACCGAGCTGCTCGACCAGGCTGCGCGCAGTGATCAGGAACAATTGCCCGGCCTCGGTCAGTTCCACCGGCGTTCGGGCGCGGTTGACCAGGGTCAGCCCCAGCGTTGTCTCCAGACTGCGTATGCGCCGGCTGAAGGCCGGCTGGGTCACAAAACGCTTCGCCGCCGCCTGAGAAAAACTGCGCGTAGTCGCCAGGGTGACGAAGTCTTCCAGCCATTTGGTTTCCAGATTCATGGGTTTTTGCGCTCCTTGTCCCACGTGCGACACCTTGACGCATCCACGTGCTGCGAATGCCAGAGAAAGTCACATGAACATTATGCCGTTTCGGCATGGGCCAGCGGTTAATGGCATTGGCCGCCGCAAGGCTACGACCCTTATTCTATGGGCACTGAGGCAAGTCAAGCCGTTTTCCGAGAATGTGTACCGTCATGTCCTACTCTGCATCATTTCGCGTAGAAAAAGACCTGTTGGGAACGCTGGAAGTCCCTGCCGATGCCTACTACGGCATCCAGACCCTGCGTGCGGTACATAATTTTCGCCTGTCCGGCGTGCCACTCGCTCATTACCCGAAGCTGGTCGTCGCCCTGGCTATGGTCAAGCAGGCCGCGGCCGACGCCAACCATGCGCTGGGCCATCTGCCGACCGTCAAGCATTCGGCAATCAGCGCCGCCTGCGCGCAGATCATCAATGGCCGGTTTCATGAGCAGTTCGTCGTGGATATGATCCAGGGCGGTGCCGGCACGTCGACCAACATGAACGCCAACGAAGTGATTGCCAACCTGGCACTGGAAGCCATGGGCAAACACAAGGGCGAGTACCAGTACCTGCACCCGAACAACGACGTGAACATGGCGCAGTCGACCAACGACGCCTACCCGACCGCCATTCGCCTGGGACTGCTGCTTGGCCACGATGCCCAACTGGCCAGCCTGGACAATCTGATCCAGACGTTCGCCGCCAAGAGCGAGGAATTCGCCGACGTGCTGAAGATGGGCCGCACCCAGCTGCAGGACGCCGTGCCGATGACCCTCGGTCAGGAGTTTCGCGCCTTCGCCACCACCCTGGGTGAAGACCTGCAGCACTACAAGTTGCTGGTCCCCACCCTGCTGACCGAGGTCAACCTGGGTGGCACGGCGATCGGCACCGGCATCAATGCCGATCCGCGATATCAACAGATGGCCGTCGCCCGCCTGGCCCAGATCAGCGGCCAGCCGCTCACCCCGGCCGCCGACCTGATCGAAGCCACCTCGGACATGGGCGCCTTCGTGCTGTTCTCCGGGATGCTCAAGCGCACCGCGGTGAAACTGTCGAAGATCTGCAACGACCTACGCCTGCTGTCCAGCGGGCCGCGCACCGGGATCAACGAGATCAACCTGCCGCCGCGTCAGCCGGGCAGCTCGATCATGCCCGGCAAGGTCAACCCGGTCATTCCCGAGGCCGTCAACCAGGTGGCATTCGAGATCATCGGCAACGACCTGGCGCTGACCATGGCCGCCGAGGGCGGACAATTGCAGCTCAATGTCATGGAACCGCTGATCGCCTACAAGATCTTTGATTCGATCCGCTTGCTGACCCGGGCCATGGACATGCTGCGCGAACACTGCGTGGTGGGCATCACCGCCAATGTCGAGCGCTGCCAGATGTTGGTGGAACAGAGCATCGGCCTGATCACTGCGCTGAACCCCTACATCGGTTACGAAAACGCCACACGCATCGCCAAGCTGGCCTTGGACAGCGGTCGTGGTGTGCTGGAACTGGTTCGCGAGGAAGGCTTGCTCGATGAAGCCTTGCTCGCCGAAATCCTCAAACCTGTAAACATGATCGCGCCACGCCTGGCGCCGCTGAATTAATCAAAATGGAGATTCCCATGCTTCCCCCCTCGCGCGCGCGCAACGTCGTACCCATGACCAGCGCAGTCCAGCCGCCAGCACGCTTCATGCCCATGCGGGGCGCCTTCACCACCCACAAGGCCTACCGCCCGGCCCCGGTCGGCACGCCGCAGGCCTGATTCCAGACTGCGCGAGGAGCACACCTTTTAGCGAGCAGTCATTTGCCTGCTCGCCCCTTGTAGATCGCTCATTGACGGGCCAGCATGCGTGCATTCACCTTGCCTGGATGCCGCCATGAACCCTGCCCGCGATTCCCTGCTGATCCTTTATACCGGCGGCACCATTGGCATGCAGATGAGCGCTGCGGGCCTTGCTCCGGCGTCCGGTTTCGAAGAGCGCCTGCGCGCCGAGCAGGCCGTGCATTCCGAATGCCGACTCCCAGACTGGCGGTTTCAAGAGCTGAGCCCGCCAATCGACAGCGCCAACATCACCCAGGCCCACTGGCTGGCCATGCGTGACGCCATCGTCAGCGCAGTCGAGCGCGACGGCTGTACGGGCGTGCTGGTCCTGCACGGCACCGACACCCTGGCCTATACCGCGGCTGCCTTGAGTTTTCTGCTCCTCGGCTTACCGGTGCCGGTGTTGCTGACCGGCTCGATGCTGCCGGCGGGCGTTGAGGGCAGTGACGCCTGGGGCAACCTGTTCGGCGCTCTTACACTGCTGGAACAGGGCATGACTCCGGGCGTGCAGGTGTTTTTTCATGGCCGCGTGCTGCATGGCGCGCGGGTCAACAAGCGCAACAGCCAAGCCTTCGACGCCTTTGCCGAGGCCCTGCGCGGAGTACCCGCGGCGCCCTGCATCAGCGTGCCGGCTGCGCTGGATTACCGGGTTGTGCGCCGCAACGTGAACCTCGCCGTGCTGCCGCTGTTCCCCGGTCTGCGCGCCGAACACCTGCACGCGCTGCTGGGCAGTGGCGTGCAGGGTCTACTGCTGGAATGTTTTGGCAGCGGCACCGGGCCGTCTGACAATCAACCCCTGCTGGACGCACTGCGCAATGCCCACCAACGGGGCGTGGTGCTGGCGGCCATCAGCCAATGCACCGAGGGCCGCGTGACCTTCGACACCTATGCCGCGGGCAGCCAACTGGCGGCTTGTGGCGTGATCAGTGGCGGGGCCATGACCCGCGAAGCGGCGCTGGGCAAGCTGTTCGCCCTGCTCGGCGCAGGACTTGAGCAGGCCGAAGCGGAGCGCTGGTTTACCCGGGATCTGTGTGGCGAACGTGCCGGCTAACCCGCCCGCCGCCCGGCCTTCTTGTCAGTTTGGCCGAACGGCAATTGCGCGGCAGGCGCGGCGCATTGCAGGATAAGCCCCTCTGTTGGAGGTGACTGCTCATGCCCACCCGTCTTGCCGTCGAAATCCGTCTGGTTGGCGACGCCGACCATGATGCCTGGCTACCGCTGTGGCAGGGTTATCAGCGCTTTTACATGACCGAGATTCCAGCCGAGGTCAGCGCCACCAACTGGCGGCGCTTTCTCGATCCGGCCGATCCGTTGCACGCCGCGCTGGCCTGGGCCGATGGCCAAGCCGTGGGGCTGGTGCACTGGCTGTATCACCGCTCCAGCTGGACCATCGGTGACTATTGCTACCTGGAAGACCTGTACATTGCCCGCGACCTGCGAGGACAGGGCGTTGGTCGCCAACTGATCGACTATGTCGAGGCCGCTGCTCGCGATAGCGGCTGCAGCAAGCTGTACTGGCTGACCCATGAAACCAACACCATGGCCATGCGTTTGTATGCGCGAGTAGCCGAGCGTAGCGGCTTTGTGCAGTACGCCAAGGCGTTGTAGCAAGAGCCCAGAAACAACGGGTGATCTCGCCGCAGGTACTCGCAGAGCTTCGGCCAGCCAAAAAAAAGGGGAGCATCATGCTCCCCAAGAGGTAATCGTTTAAAAAAGGATGAGTCAGCCCTCGATCTCGATCAGCGTCTCGCCCGGGTTGACGCGGTCGCCCTTGGCCACGTGCACGGCCTTGACGGTGCCGGCGATCGGCGCCTGCACTTCGGTTTCCATCTTCATGGCCTCGGCGATCAGCAGCGGCTGGCCCGCCTTGACTGTGTCGCCTTCCTTGACCAGTACCTCGACGATGTTGCCCGGCATGTTGGTGCTGACGTCACCCGGCGCGCTGGCCGGTTTGCGCTGGCCGGGGGCGCCGGCCACGAAGGTGTTGAGGGGCTCGAACACCACTTCCTCGGGCATGCCGTCGATGGAGAGGAAGAAGTGGCGCTTGCCCTCACCCTTGACGCCCACACCGGTAATATCCACGCGGTAGCTTTCACCGTGCACATCGATAACGAATTCGGTCGGTACGCCTTCGTCGCTGGCAACTGCGCCATTGCCGTTGGGGATGGGCAGCAGGGCTTCCGGCGTCAGGGTGCCAGCGGCGCGCTCTTCGAGGAATTTCCGCCCGATGTCCGGGAACATTGCGAAGGTCAGCACATCCTCCTCGCTTTGGGCCAGGCTGCCGATTTCCTCGCGCAGACGCGCCAGCTCGGGTTTGAGCAGGTCGGCTGGGCGCACGTCGATGAGCTCTTCACTGCCGATCGCCTGCTGGCGCAACTGTTCGTTGATCTGCCCGGCCGCCTTGCCGTAACCGCCTTGCAGGTACAGCTTCACCTCGTTGGTGATGGTCTTGTAGCGTTCGCCGGCGAGCACGTTAAAGAACGCCTGGGTGCCGACGATCTGCGACGTCGGGGTGACCAGCGGTGGGTAGCCCAGGTCTTTGCGCACCTTGGGAATTTCTGCCATCACTTCATCCATGCGGTGAAGCGCGCCTTGTTCCTTGAGCTGGTTGGCCAGGTTGGAAATCATCCCTCCCGGTACCTGGTTGACTTGCACACGGGTGTCGACCCCGGTGAATTCACTTTCGAATTGGTGGTACTTCTTGCGCACGGCATAGAAGTACAGGCCGATCTCCTGCAGCAGCTCTAGATCCAGACCCGTGTCGTATTCGCTGCCCTTGAGCGCGGCAACCATCGACTCGGTGCCCGGGTGACTGGTGCCCCAGGCCAGGCTGGAGATCGCCGTATCGATGCGATCGGCGCCATTTTCGATGGCCTTCATCTGGCACATGCTGGCGACACCGGCGGTGTCGTGGGAGTGCACCACCACCTCCAGGTGTGGCAGAGCTTCCTTGAGGGCCTTGACCAGCGTACCGGTGGCGTACGGGGTGAGCAGACCGGCCATGTCCTTGATGGCAATGGAATCGACGCCCATCGCCGCCATCTGCCGCGCCTGTTGGACGAAGGCTTCGTTGGTGTGTACCGGGCTGGTGGTGTAGCAGATGGTGCCCTGGGCATGCTTGCCGGCGGCCTTTACCGCTTCGATGGCCACGCGCAGATTACGCACATCGTTCATGGCATCGAAGATGCGGAACACGTCGATGCCGTTATCCGCCGCCTTGGCAACGAAGGCCCGTACCACGTCATCGCTGTAGTGCCGGTAGCCGACCAGGTTCTGTCCGCGCAGGAGCATTTGCAAACGGGTATTGGGCAGGGCAGCGCGCAGCTGACGCAGACGCTCCCAGGGGTCTTCCTTGAGGAAGCGCACACAGGCATCGAAGGTGGCGCCGCCCCACACTTCCAGCGACCAGTAACCGACCTGATCGAGCTTCGGGCAGATCGGCAGCATGTCTTCGGTGCGCATGCGCGTTGCCAGCAGGGACTGGTGGGCATCACGCAGGACGGTATCGGTAACGGAGATTCGTTTGCTCATGGTGTGTTCCTCACAGGCCTGCGTGGGCGGCAATGGCGGCGGCAATGGCCAGGGCCAGTTCGCCCGGCTTGCGTTTGATCGAGTAGTTCAGCAGTTCAGGGTGTTCGTCGACGAAACTGGTATTGAAATGTCCGCTGCGAAAATCCGCGTTGGCGAGAATCTGCTGATAATAGGTGGCGGTGGTTTTCACCCCCTGCACGCGCATGTCGTCCAGCGCCCGCGAGCCACGCGCCACCGCTTCTTCCCAGGTCAATGCCCAAACCACCAGCTTCAGGCACATCGAATCGTAAAACGGCGGAATGGTGTAACCGGTGTAGATCGCCGTGTCAGTACGCACGCCGGGGCCACCGGGGGCGTAGTAGCGGGTGATCTTGCCGAAGCTGGGCAGGAAGTTGTTGCGCGGGTCCTCGGCGTTGATGCGGAACTGTAAGGCGAAACCGCGGTACTGGATGTCTTCCTGCTGCACGGACAGCGGCAGCCCCGACGCGATACGAATTTGCTCGCGCACGATGTCGATGCCGGTGATTTCTTCGGTGATGGTGTGTTCCACCTGGACGCGGGTGTTCATTTCCATGAAATACACCTCACCGTCGGCGAGCAGGAATTCCACAGTGCCGGCGTTTTCATAGCCCACCGCCTTGGCGGCGCGCACCGCCAGGTCGCCGATATAGGCCCGCTGCTCTGGCGTCAGCTGGGGGCTGGGGGCGATTTCGATGAGTTTCTGGTTGCGCCGCTGGATCGAGCAGTCGCGCTCGAACAGGTGCACGGTATGGCCGAAGCTGTCGGCGAGGATCTGCGACTCGATATGCTTGGGATTGACGATGCACTTCTCGAGGAACACCTCGGCATTGCCAAAGGCCTTGGTTGCTTCGGAGATTACCCGCGGGTACGCGTGCTCCAGCTCCTCACGGCTGTTGCAGCGACGAATGCCCCGGCCACCGCCACCGGAGGTGGCCTTGAGCATGACCGGGTAACCCAGACGCTCGGCTTCCTGCAGCGCCTGGGCCAAGTCGACGACGTTGCCTTCGGTGCCGGGCGTGACCGGCACACCCGCCTTGATCATGCTGCGCCGCGCTTCGGTCTTGTCGCCCATGCGGCGAATCACCTCGGCGCTGGGACCGATGAATTTTATCCCACGCTCGGCGCAGATCTCTGCAAGTTCGGGGTTCTCAGACAGAAAGCCGTAGCCCGGATGCAGCGCGTCACAACCCGTGTCCACCGCCAGGTTGACCAGCTTGCGCGGGCTCAGGTAGCCACTCAGCGGATCCTCGCCAATGTTGTAGGACTCATCGGCACGCTTGACGTGCAGCGCATGGCGGTCGGCCTCAGAATAGACCGCCACGGAGCGGATGCCCATCTCGGCACAGGCCCGCACGATGCGGACAGCGATTTCGCCGCGGTTGGCTATCAGGATTTTCTTGATCACGTGTGTTGTCCTCGACCCGTGAACTGGCGACCCCTGGCGGGGCAATAATGGGTTTCACCCTACGCCTGTACACCTGATTAATGAAAATCAATATTTGTTTGAATCGCGATAAGTAAAAGCTTATACGTTAGGCGGCAATGCACCGACAGCTCCCTGTCCATGGGCACTCGAGACTCGACAACCTGCTTCAAGGCGACCGAAGGTCAGGAGAAATATATGCGCAAATCGCTGTTGCGTATGACGCTGCGGCAAATGACGGTATTTCGCGCAGTCTGCGACAACCGATCGTACAGCCGCGCCGCCGAGGAAATGGCCCTGACCCAACCGGCGGTGAGCCTGCAGATTCGCCAGCTTGAAGAGCTGATCGGCCAGCCCTTGTTCGAATATGTCGGCAAGAAGCTGTACATGACCGACGCCGCCGAGGCGTTGCAGCATGCCTGCCTGGATATCTTCGGTCGCCTGGAAAACCTCGACATGCAGCTTTCGGAGCTACAAGGTTCGCTCCAGGGACAACTGCGCCTCGCGGTGGAGTCCAGCGCCAAATACTTCATCCCCCACCTGTTCGCCGCCTTTCGCCAGAGCTACCCAGAGGTGAGCCTGCAACTGGCCGTGGTCAATCATGCCCAGGCGATCAAGCGCCTGAGCATCAACCGTGACGACCTGCTGATCATGGCCATGGTGCCGACCGGCATGGAGCTGGAGTTCTTCCCGTTTCTGGACAACGCGATCATCGCTGTGGCGCGCCCCGACCATCCCTTGCTGCGCCGGGGTCCCCTGCAGCTTCAGGACCTGACCGCCTACCCGCTGTTGCTGCGCGAGGCTGGCTCCGGCACCCGGCAGGCCACCCAGGAGTATTGCCATCAGAAACGCGCGCACTTCCCGCAGACACTGGAAATCGGTTCCCTGGAAGGCCAGCGCGAAGGGGTGATCGCCGGCCTTGGCCTGGCCCTGCTGCCGCGCCACGCGGTGCGCCGTGAACTGGACGGCGGCGCATTGGTGGAACTGCCAGTCGCCGAACTGCCGCTGATGCGCAGCTGGTGCGTGGTGCATCCACGCGGCAAGCACCTGTCGCCGGTCGCGCAAACCTTCTTCGAGTTCGTCCGCCAGCAGCGCAGCCAGATCGGCGAGCTGGTGGGTCGCTTTCAGGCGCTGCAGCCTGGGCCGGTGGATTAACGAGAGGAATACAGGAAATCGGCCAAGCCCACGCTGAGCCGGCGCTGCTCCCAGTACTCTTCAATGGCCCGCCGGTAACGCATGCGGCGCTGGTCTTCGAGCCGGCGGCGGGCCTTGGTATCCAGCGGGTGCGGATAGTGGAGAGATTGACAGGACATGGCGGCACTCCCAGCACAATGCGGAAGTTGCACTCTGACAAGCCTGCATGACGCTTTGAGGGCAGGACGATAACGATGCGGTGACGCCCGCTCAGTCCTCCTGAGCTTTCACCGCTTTAGGCGACAGACGCAGGGTACGCAGGCTGCGTTTGACGCTCTTCAGGTGATTGACCAGGTCCGGGCCCCGAGCCATGGCAACGCCCATGGCCAGCACGTCGATCACCACCAGGTGAGCGATGCGCGAGGTCAGCGGCGTATAGATCTCGGTGTCTTCCTGCACGTCGATGGCCAGGTTGACGTCGGCCAGTTCGGCCAGCGGCGTCTGTCCAGGGCACAGCGTGATCAGCGTGGCGCCGCTTTCGCGCACCAGATTCGCGGTGGTCAGCAGGTCCTTGGAGCGCCCGGACTGGGAAATGCAGATCGCCACATCACCAGGCTTCAGGGTCACCGCAGACATCGCCTGCATATGCGGATCGGAATACGCCGCGGCGGTGAGCAGCAGGCGGAAGAATTTGTGCTGAGCATCGGCGGCTACCGCGCCGGAGGCGCCAAAGCCGTAGAACTCCACACGCCGCGCCTGGGCACAGGCCGCAATGGCGCGCTCCAGCGCCTGCGTATCGAGCCGTTCGCGCACTTCCATCAGGGTATGCAGGGTGGTGTCGAAGATCTTCAGGCTGAAGTCGGCGATCGAGTCGTTCTCGGTGATGGCGAACTGACCGAAACTGGCGCCAGCGGCCAGACTCTGCGCCAGTTTCAGCTTGAGATCCTGGAAGCCGTTGCAGCCAATGGCCCGGCAGAAGCGCACTATGGTCGGCTCACTGACGCCCACGGCGTGGGCCAGATCGGCCATCGAGCTGTGCATCACCACTGCGGGATCGACTAGAACATGTTCAGCGACCTTGAGTTCGGATTTACGCAGCAGGTGACGGGATTGAGCGATGTGTTGCAACAGATTCACGGGCAAGACTCGGTTATGATCGGCACCAGCCGGGTTGTAGTGGTTTTGTAGTTATACTACAAGACACATCGCCCGCCCAGTAAACCGACTTTGGGAGCCGTGTGGTGATCCCTCCTTGCGATATGCTGGTTTTTGGCGGCACAGGTGATCTCGCCCTGCACAAGTTGCTGCCGGCGCTCTATCACTTGCACCGCGATGGCCGTCTACCTAAAGACATGCGCATCCTGGCATTGGCACGCAAATCCTTGAGCCGCGCGGCCTACCAGGCGTTGGCCGAGCGCCATTGCCGCGCCCAGGTGGCGCGTGCCGATTTTGATGCCGACACCTGGCAGCGCTTTGCCGAGCGACTCGACTACCTGGCCATGGATGCAGGTCAGAGTGCTGACTACGGCCGCCTGGCACGTCATTTAGGGCAGTCCTGCCAACGTGGGCGCATCTACTACATGGCTACTGCCCCGGACCTGTTCGAGGATATTGCCGCCTCGCTGGGCACCGCAGGGCTGGTCACCGAGGACAGCCGGATCGTGCTGGAAAAACCCATCGGCCATTCGCTGGCATCGGCCCAGGCGATTAACGCGGCCATTGGCGCCGCCTTTGCCGAACCGCAGATTTTTCGTATCGACCATTACCTGGGCAAGGAAACCGTCCAGAACCTCATGGCGCTGCGCTTTGCCAATGCCCTGTTCGAGCCGGTGTGGCGTGCCGGGCACATCGACCATGTGCAGATCAGTGTCTGTGAAACCCTCGGCGTGGAAAATCGCGGCGCTTATTACGACCGCGCCGGCGCAATGCGTGACATGGTGCAGAACCATCTGCTTCAACTTCTGTGCCTGGTGGCCATGGAAGCCCCGGTGCGGTTCGATGCCGAAGCGGTGCGCAACGAGAAGGTGAAGATTCTCGAAGCGCTCAAGCCCATCCAGGGGCTCGACGTCCGAGACAAGACGGTGCGCGGTCAATACGGCGCCGGGCGGATTGGCGGGCATGACGTGCCCGCCTATTACTTCGAGAAAAATGTAGATAACGACAGCGACACCGAAACCTTTGTTGCGCTGCAGGCGGAAATCGACAACTGGCGCTGGGCCGGCGTGCCTTTCTATCTGCGCACCGGCAAGCGCTTGGCGAAAAAAACCTCGGAAATCGTCATTCAGTTCAAACCGGTGCCCCATCACCTGTTCAAGGGCGATGAAGCCAACCGGCTGCTGATTCGCCTGCAGCCGGAGGAGCGCATCAGCCTACAACTGATGGCCAAGACGCCGGGCAAGGGCATGCACCTGGAGCCGGTTGAGCTGGATCTCAACCTGGCCCAGGCCTTCCAGCAGCGCCGCTGGGATGCCTATGAGCGCTTGCTGCTCGATGTGATCGAAGGCGACTCGACCTTGTTCATGCGCCGCGATGAAGTAGAAGCCGCTTGGCAGTGGATCGACCCGATCCTGCAGGGTTGGCAGCAGCATTACCAGAGCCCGCGCAGCTACCCGGCCGGCAGCAGCGGTCCGGAACAGGCCCACAGCCTGCTGGAGCTGGGCGGGCGCGAATGGTTGGGCTAGCACATCCATTTAATAATCACGCGCGTGCCGCAAACCGTAACGAGAGCTCAGTTAGCCCTATACCCGCCTGTTTTTTGTCCGGATCCGCTCTCTACCCGCCACCGTTCACCGCGCCTTGTTGTGAACTGGAGCGCAACAATCTCACCCTGATACCAAGGCGCAGCCCCTTGCTGGTACGGTTCGTTTGGCCCGCGCTAGGCTTCAGGGGTGCGGGCGACCATAGGCTAATATCCAGAGCAAAAAAAATCCTATTAGCATATGAGGTTCTAAAAAGAGCAGCCGGGCTTAACTCCCATAACGAGGTGCATAAATGCTCATTTTCTTTGCCAGCCTTGCCATACTTTTACTCGGCTACAAGTTCTACAGCCCATTTGTTGAAAAACAAGCGGGTATAGACCCAACAGCCATAACACCTCAACAACGCTTGCATGATGGTGTTGACTACGTTCCCATCAGCCCCGCGCGGGCTTTTTTGATTCAGTTTTTGAACATCGCCGGGATTGGTCCCATTTTCGGCCCTATTCTTGGGGCCCTGTACGGTCCGATCGCGCTGGTCTGGATTGTCATAGGCAACGTGATCGGCGGTGCGGTGCACGACTATTTTTCTGGCGTCATGAGCCTCAAGGAAAACGGCAAAAGTCTGCCGGAGATTGCAGGCAACTATTACAACGTGATTTTCAAAGGCTTCATGCTGGTCTTCACCTGCATGTTGTTGTTTTTTGTGGGTGTGGTTTTCATCATGAGTCCGGCGGGACTGCTGAGTAACCTGTCGTATTTCGAGGGCACATTACTGGCGGGCAATACGTTCTGGGTATTGGTCATTCTGGCCTACTATTTCTTCGCGACCTTGCTGCCCATCAATAAGATCATCACCAAACTGTATCCGCTGTTTGGTTTGCTGATGATCGTGATGACCAGCCTGGTTGCTCTGGCGGTGCTGTGGGAAGCTCCCCACTTGCCCCAGATCACTGGTATTTTTTCCTATTTCAGCGGCGATCATGCGCATGATTTCCTGGTTCCCAACCCTGATGGCTTGCCTGTATGGCCGTTGCTGTTCCTGACGATCACCTGCGGCGCTATTAGCGGTTTCCACTCCACGCAGTCCCCGATGATCGCCCGCTGTCTCACCAATGAGAAATATGCTCGTCCGGTGTTTTATGGCGCGATGATGTGCGAAGGCATCGTCGCTTGCGTCTGGGCAACTGCCGGGATCGCCACGTTCCCCGGCGGTTATGTAGAACTAAAAGCCATGCTGGCCCAGGGCGGACCGGGTTTGGTGGTTAATCATATCGCCACCAGTTACCTGGGCGTCTTCGGTGGTGTTATGGCGATCCTGGCGGTGGCCATCTTCCCGATCACCTCCGGCGATACCGCATTCCGCTCGCTGCGCCTGACGATTACCGATGCATTCAATATCAGCCAGTCCGCCATGCACAGACTGGCTCTGGCGGCGCCGCTGCTGGGCGTGGCGTATCTGATGACGTTCCTGGACTTCTCGCTGATCTGGCGCTACTTCGCCTTCTCCAACATGCTGCTGTCCACCAGCGTGCTGTGGCTGGCAACCAAGTATTTGTTGGACAGGGGCAGCTTCCACTGGATCGTCAGTATTCCCGCCGTTATCGGTACTTCTATAACCATTTCTTATATCGCGACGGCCGGTATTGGCTTCAGCTTGCCGATGACCTACGCCAAACCGATAGGTATCCTGATCGCCATAGCGTGCCTCATCGGCGTTGTCATTCAGCATAACCGGAACAATGCCAACGCTTATGCGGGGCCGGAAGTGTAATCCGCCGAGAACACTCGGCAGCACTCGCCGAGCACACGGGGCGAACTCGAAAGAGTTCAGGCCCCGCTGTGCTTAACAGGGCATGACTCAAGACGAGCGGCGTTTCTGGGTTCACGTATTTGTAGTCAAATCAAGTCCGGTGTCCTCGACTCAGCGGCCGCTTGTTGCGACCCACCTTCGGAATGCAACAGGCCATTGAAAAGCGTAGGCGAGGCAGCCCAGACGAGACGCAACGCAGTAACAACCGCGCGATTCGATCAGAGCATCATGCTGGCGATGCCCAAGGCCTGCAGGCAACAGTAGCAAAGCGACAGACGCGCGCCGCCCGACAAGCGCGTATGCCGGCGCCGTGACGGTCCGCGCACCCTGCGCCAGAACGTGCTTTACCGTAGAATCCCCCACGTTTTGTCCGCCATCTGGGTTTCTTGCCATGTCCAGCGTCTTTCGCCCCGAACTGCTTTCTCCCGCAGGGACCCTCAGGTCCATGCGCTACGCCTTCGCCTATGGCGCCGACGCGGTTTATGCCGGCCAGCCGCGCTACAGCCTGCGGGTGCGCAACAACGAGTTCGATCACGCCAACCTGGCGCTGGGCATCAATGAAGCACATGCGCAGGGCAAGCAATTTTACGTGGTGGTCAACATCGCGCCGCACAACGCCAAGTTGAAGACCTTCATCAAAGACCTGGAGCCGGTGGTCGCCATGGGCCCGGATGCACTGATCATGTCCGACCCGGGCCTGATCATGCTGGTGCGCGAGCATTTCCCGCAGATGAACGTGCACCTCTCGGTGCAAGCCAATGCGGTGAACTGGGCCAGCGTCGAGTTCTGGCGTCAGCAGGGCTTGACCCGGGCGATCCTGTCCCGTGAGTTGTCGCTGGAGGAAATCGGCGAGATCCGCGAAAGAGTGCCCGGCATGGAGCTGGAAGTCTTCGTCCATGGCGCGCTGTGCATGGCCTATTCCGGCCGCTGCCTGCTGTCGGGCTACATCAACAAGCGCGACCCCAACCAGGGCAGCTGCACCAATGCCTGCCGCTGGGAATACAAGGCCCACGAGGCCAAGGAAAACGAGCTGGGCGAGGTGGTCCACCAATACGAACCGATCGCCGTGCAGGCCGTGGAACCAACCTTGGGTGCGGGTGCGCCCACCGACGAGTTGTTCCTGCTGGAAGATGTCAGCCGCCCCGGCGAGTTCATGGAAGTCAGCGAGGACGAGCACGGCACCTACATCATGAACTCCAAGGATCTGCGCGCCGTGCAGCACGTCGAGCGCCTGGTAACGATGGGTGTGCATTCGCTGAAGCTGGAAGGGCGCACCAAGAGCCATTACTACGTGGCGCGCACCGCCCAGGTGTACCGCAAGGCCATCGATGACGCGGTGGCCGGTCGGCCGTTCGACAGGTCGCTGATGGATACCCTGGAGTCCCTGGCCCACCGCGGCTACACCGAGGGCTTCCTCCGCCGCCACGTACACGATGAATACCAGAACTACGAGCGCGGCTTCTCGCTCTCCGAGCGTCAGCAGTTCGTCGGCGAACTGACCGGCGAGCGCAAAAACGGCCTGGCCGAGGTCAAGGTAAAGAACCGCTTTGCAATTGGCGACCGTCTGGAATTGATGACGCCGCAGGGCAATTTGAATTTTCAGCTCGAAGCCCTGGCCAACCAGCACGGCGAACAGCGCGACGTGGCGCCGGGCGACGGCCACACCCTGTACATTCCGGTGCCGGAGGAAATCGATCTGCAGTACGCCCTGCTGATGCGCGAACTGCAGGCCAGCCCGGCTCGCCGCTGAGACTGCGCGCAGCCGGTCAGCTCGGTACGGCAGGCTGCGCGCGGAGCGAATCGAGAACCAGCAGCTTTGCCCGCAGCCGCTCCGGCAAATGCTCGCGCAACGCACCGCCGCTTTTTTCCATCAGCAAGGGCAGCAGCGCGACCAACGTCTCCAGCGTCAATCCACTGCAGACATTGCCCTGTCGTGCCAACGGCAGGCCGCTGAGCACCTCGGCGGCCAGGACGAAACTGTCGGTACTGGCTGCGGCTTCGGTGAGGGTGCGCAAATAGCCGGCCGACAAACCGCGCAAACTCTGCATGATCAGCTGCATATTGCCCATATGTCGGGCGATATACAGGATGGCCGTGGGGTCATTGAGCCCTAGAATCATCAACTTGAGCTGGTGCGCAGTGAGGCATTCGGCATAGCGCGCGGCCGTGGCGAACTGTTTATCGGCGCACAGTTGGCGGGCAACCCGCAGGTGCAACTCGTCAGGCAGGCTGCGATAGGTGTTGAGAATCGCGCGAGGATCGAGATGCTGGGTCACCTGTGCGGCGAAGTCGCTGGGCAGGGCGATGATCAGTGGGCGTAACTGACTGTCCGGCAGATGCGGAGCCAACCAGGCGGTGCGTTGCGCGCCAAGCCGACGCAACAACATGACCTTGAGTTCCAGCGGAGCCAGGCCTTGCCAGGCCAACAAAGTCCGCCATCCGAAACCAAGCGTGGCACGCGTATCCATGCGTGAGTCCTTTGTCGGGGAGTCCAGGCTTTAGAATGGCACGGCACCAGCATTGTGCCGCCTAACTTTGCGCCGGCGCCCCTGAGCTCACGACTACGCCATGCTCGGCGAGGCTGCGTGCGCGCGCAGAACTCGTACGAAATCCAGCGCCTCGATCGGTCGGCTGATCAGGTAGCCCTGGATTTCATCGCAGCCCTGCAGCCTGAGGAAGTCCAGTTGATCCTGGGTTTCGACTCCCTCGGCCACCACCTTGAGTTCCAGGTTGTGGGCCAGGGCAATGATCGCCCGCGTAATCGCGGCGTCCTCGCCGCCCTGGGACAAGTCGCGGATGAACGTCTGGTCGATTTTCACGTAATCGACTGGAAAGCGTTTGAGGTAGCTGAGTGACGAATAGCCCGTGCCGAAATCATCGATGGCCAGCTTGATGCCCAGAGCATGCAATTGATGCAAGGTGGCGATGACGCTTTCGACGTTGTCGAGCAGCTGGCTTTCCGTCAGCTCCAGTTCCAGTAGCCGAGCCGGCAGGTGGGTTTCTTCCAGCACCTGGCGGACGATGCTGGTCAGATTGCCCTGACGCACCTGATGAACAGAAACATTCACCGACACGCGCACATCCAGCCCCTGCTGATGCCAGGCATAGGCTTGGTTGACCGCCTGACGCAGCACGAACTCGCCAATGGCGCCGATCAAGCCGGTTTCCTCCGCCAGGGAAATGAACTCGCCGGGGCCCACCAGGCCACGTTGCGGGTGCCGCCAGCGCACCAGCGCTTCGGCTCCCCCAATACTGTCATCGGCCAGATTCAGCTTGGGCTGATAAAACACTTCCAGCTCGCCATTCTCGATGCCTTTGCGCAACTGCGTTTCCAGTTGCAGGCGCTCAAGAGTCGTGACCTGCAAATTGTCGGTGTAGAACTGGAAGCAGTTCCCGCCCAGGTGCTTGGCATGCTGCATGGCCATATTCGCCTGGCTGATCAGCGGCGACAATTCACGGCCGTTATCAGGAAACAGGCTGATGCCGATGGAAGCGCTGACCACCAGTTCGTGGCCATCGATGGTCAGCGGTTTGCGCACTGTGGCAAGCAGGTTGCTGGCCAGCCGGGCCAGAGTCGCCAGGCTCGGATAACCATCGACAATGAGCGCGTATTCATCACTGCTCAAGCGCGACACCGTATCCGCTTCCGGTACCGCCTGGGTCAGGCGCTGGGCCATCCGGCGCAGCAGCTGGTCGGCGATGTCATGACCCAGGCTGTCGTTGAGGACCTTGAAACGATCCAGGTCGACATGCAGCAGGGCCAGACGGCTCGCCGCAGAGCGCGAACGCTGAATCGCGTCGTGCAGACGTTCGCGGAATAGGGTGCGATTGGCCAATCCGGTCAGGTTGTCGTAGTGAGCGAGGTAACGCAGGCGCTCTTCCGTCTGGTGGCGCGTGGTGAGGTCGGCGAAGAAACCCACCACTTGGGCGATACGCCCTTGCCGGTCGCGTACCGTGTTGAGCTGCAGCCATTGCGGATACAACTCGCCGTTCTTGCGGGTTTCCATCAGTTCGCCCTGCCAGCGGCCATGCTGCATCAGATGCTCATGGATCTGCTGGTATTGGAGACGCGCCTCATGGGTGCTGATCAGGCGAATCACGCTCTGGCCGAGGACTTCCTCGCGGCGATATCCGGTCATCTCGCTGAAGGCCTGATTGACCGCCAGCACATGGTACTGGGCATCCAGAATCACGATGCCCTCGCTGGCCGCTTCGAATACCGTGCCGGCCAGGCGCTGTTCTTCCTCGCGATGCTTGCGTGCGCTGATGTTGCGCCGGGTGCCGAGCATGCGCTGCACCCGACCGCGGGCATCGCGCTCCATGGCCCGGCCACGGTCCTCGACCCACACCCAATGACCATCGGCATGGCGCACGCGGTATTCGACCGCGTAGCCGTCGGTGCGCCCGCGCAAGTGCGCGGTCAAGGCACGCAGCAATAAGGGTCGATCCTTGGGATGCAGCAGCGGACGCAAATCTTTGCGCATGTTCAGCGTGCCGCTCTGCGGCAGGCCGAACAGCTCCTGCAGTTTCGAGTGATGCACCGCGTCGGTGCGCAGGTCCCAGTCCCATAGCCCCAGCTCGCTGGCTTCCAGGGCCATGGCCAGGCGCGCCTGGCTCTTGCCTAACGCATAGGTGGCCTCGTCCAGCTCGCGGGTACGCTCGCTGACGTGCGCTTCCAGCTGGTCATGGGCACTGCGCAGGCTCCGCTCGGCCAGTCGGCGCTGTTCGACTTCGCGTGACAGTTTGCGATTAAGGGCTTCGGCCTGCCGTTTGGCCTCTTCCTGCCGCTCCAGCAAGGCCTGGTTGTGGAAACGCTGGATCAGGCTGCGCTGCACCAGTCGGTTAACCTGCCAAGCCACCACCAGCATCGCGACCAGCAGAATCAGACACAGCTTGCCCCAGCCTTGCTGCATCTCGTGTTCGCTGAACATCAGATAGACCATTGACGGCAGCAGGCAGGGCAGAACAAAACTGAGCAGTGCCGCGAAGCTGACGGCATACGCAGCGGAAGCGCAAGCCACCGACGCGGCAATCAGACCGTACACCGGCACTTGCTGGTAGAAGCTGTCGGCGGGAACGAGAAAAATGACGGCAAAACTCAGGGTCAAACCGGAGGCGCCGGCCCCGAGCAGGAACATGCGGTGCCAGTAGTTTTCTGCCTGACGTATCGCCGGAGCCCGATCGAAGGCGCGCATCTGCAGCAGACGCAATGCCGCCAAGGCGCTGAGCCAGACCAGCCAGCCAATCAGGAGCAGCTTGTGTTCCTGGTTCCACAGCAAGAATGCGCACGCAATGCCACACAGCAGCATGAACAGCGTCGGCAGGCGAGATCCCGCATACAACAGACGCGTTTTCTCGATACCGATGGGAGTAGCGTAATGCTGCTCGATGGCCTGGCCCGAAAGCGATGCCGAGAGCGGTAGAACAGTGGTGATAGGAGCGGTCATAGGCGCTTTTCGAATAATTGGTTGCCTAGGCTTCGCCGAGCATACCCGAGCCCATGACGATGCCCAACACTACAAACAGTCTATTAGTACTGAATCCTGCTAATGAGGGTTTACTGACACTGGGCAGCTATTTTGCACGAATAGCCTCTCCGGTCAGCGCGACGGTTTGCCCCGTCACGCGCGCGCCCCTAGAATGCCGCGATGCACGATGACCTCTCCTTATTACTGAATTCCCTCAACGATGCTCAACGCCAGGCCGTAGCAGCCCCGCGCGGGCGTCAACTGGTGCTGGCCGGTGCCGGCTCGGGCAAGACTCGCGTGCTGGTGCACCGGATTGCCTGGCTGATCCAGGTCGAGCACGCCTCTGCGCACTCCATTCTGTCGGTGACCTTTACCAACAAGGCCGCCGCCGAGATGCGCCAGCGCATCGAACAGCTGCTCGGCCTGAATCCGGCGGGCATGTGGGTCGGCACCTTCCACGGCCTGGCGCACCGCCTGCTACGCGCCCATTGGCAGGAAGCTGGTCTGGCGCAGAATTTCCAGATCCTCGATTCCGATGATCAGCAGCGCCTGGTCAAGCGGGTGATCCGCGAACTGGGTCTGGACGACAACAAGTGGCCGGCCCGTCAGGCGCAGTGGTTCATTAACGGCCAGAAGGACGAGGGCCTGCGCCCCCAGCACATTCAAGCCAGTGGCGACCTGTTCCTGGCCACCATGCGCACCATCTACGAAGCCTACGAAGCGGCCTGCGCGCGCGCCGGGGTCATCGATTTCTCCGAGCTGCTGCTACGCGCGCTGGACCTGTGGCGCGATCAGCCCGGTCTGCTGGCCCATTACCAGAAGCGTTTCCGGCACGTCCTGGTCGACGAATTCCAGGACACCAACGCCGTCCAATACGCCTGGCTGCGCCTGCTCGCCCAAGGCGGCGACAGCCTGATGGTGGTCGGCGATGACGACCAGTCGATCTACGGCTGGCGTGGCGCGAAAATCGAGAACCTGCACCAGTACAGCCAGGATTTCCCAGACGTCGACACCGTGCGCCTGGAACAGAACTACCGCTCCACCGCCACCATTCTCAAGGCGGCCAACGCGTTGATTGCCAACAACCAGGGGCGCCTGGGCAAGGAGCTATGGACCGACGGTGAGGAGGGCGAACCGCTGGCGCTGTACGCCGCCTACAACGAGCACGACGAAGCGCGTTACGTGGTTGAAGGTATCGAGCGAGCCATCAAGGACGGCATGGCGCGCAGCGACATCGCCATTCTCTACCGCTCCAATGCCCAGTCGCGGGTGCTTGAAGAGGCCCTGCTGCGCGAGCGCATTCCTTACCGCATCTACGGTGGCCAACGCTTCTTCGAGCGTGCCGAGATCAAGAACGCCATGGCGTACCTGCGTCTGCTGCAGACCCGCCACAACGACGCAGCGCTGGAGCGGGTGATCAACCTGCCGGCGCGCGGCATCGGTGAAAAGACTGTGGAGGCCTTGCGCGACTTCGCCCGTCAGCAGGATTTGTCGCTGTGGGCGGCGATTCACGAAGCGACTGGCCTCAAGGCCATCACTGGGCGGGCCGCCAGCGCACTGAATGCCTTCGTCGAATTGATCGACGAACTGGCCTTGAAGGTCGAAGGCCTGCCCTTGCACAGCATGGCGCAGCGGGTCATTGAAGAGTCCGGACTGCTCGCTTACCACCGCGACGAAAAAGGCGAGAAAGGCCAGACGCGCGTGGAGAACCTCGAGGAACTGGTTTCCGCCGCGCGGGCTTTCGATCACTACGAAGGCGAAGAGGGTGACGAGGCGCAGACGCCGCTGGCCGCCTTCCTCGACCACGCCTCACTGGAGGCCGGCGAGCAGCAGGCCGCCGAACATGAGGACAGCGTGCAACTGATGACCTTGCACAGCGCCAAGGGCCTGGAGTTTCCGCTGGTCTTCCTGGTCGGCCTGGAAGAAGGCCTGTTCCCGCACAAGATGAGCCTGGAAGAACCCGGCCGCCTGGAAGAGGAACGCCGCCTGGCCTATGTCGGCATCACCCGCGCCATGCAGCGGCTGATCATGTCCTACGCGGAAACGCGCCGCCTGTACGGCAGCGAAACCTACAACAAGGTGTCGCGCTTCGTGCGTGAAATTCCCGCCGGGCTGGTTCAGGAAGTGCGTCTGTCTAATAGCATCAGCCGCCCCTACGGGCAGAACACGCAACATGCTGCGGGGTCGATGTTCGCCGGCGCCGCCGTGCCGGACACCGGTTTCAACCTCGGCCAGCGCGTGCGCCATGCGCTGTTTGGCGAAGGCGTGATTCTCAACTTCGAAGGCTCCGGCGCCCAGGCGCGGGTCCAGGTGAATTTCGCCCAGGAAGGCAGCAAGTGGCTGATGCTTGGCTACGCCAAACTGGAGGCGCTGTAAAAAAAGCCGCACCGGCGCCGATATGGTAAAAACCAGCACGCGCCTGACGTAAGGCGCGCAGCATATTAAAAAAACACCCGACAACGGGTTTGACCACTAGGGAGACACCATGAACCGTCGCCATCTGTTCGGCGCCGCCGCTGCCTTGCTCGCCACTTTGGGCTTGGCTGGCTGCAAAGACGACAGCAGCCCGGCCGCCCAGCAAGCCGCTGCTCAACCTGCCCAGACCTTCCACTGGAAAATGGTCACCTCCTGGCCGAAGAACTACCCCGGTCTGGGTACCGCTGCCGACCGCCTGGCCGAGCGCATCAACACCATGAGCAACGGTCGCCTGACCATCAAGGTGTACGCCGCAGGCGAACTGGTACCGGCACTGGAAGTATTCGACGCCGTTTCCCGCGGCACCTCGGAAATGGGCCACGGCACTCCCTACTACTGGAAGGGCAAGGTACCGGCCGCACAGTTCTTCAGCTCGATCCCGTTCGGTTTCTCGACGGGCGAGATGAATGCCTGGATTCACAAGGGCGACGGCCAGGCCCTGTGGGACGAAGCCTATAGCGCACACGGCGTAAAACCGTTCGCGGCCGGCAACACCACCATGCAGATGGGCGGCTGGTTCAACAAGGAAATCAACTCGGTTGACGACCTCAAGGGCCTGAAGATCCGTATGCCGGGCCTGGGCGGCGAAGTGCTGGCCAAGCTGGGCGCTACCACCATCAACCTGCCGGGCGGTGAAATCTTCACCTCGCTGCAGACCGGTGCCATTGATGCCACCGACTGGGTCAGTCCGTACAACGACCTGGCCTTCGGCCTGAACAAAGCCGCCAAGTACTACTACTTCCCGGCCTGGCAGGAGCCGCAGGCGCTGGTCGAGCTGCTGGTCAACAAAGCCGCCTACGAAAGCTTGCCAGCCGATCTGAAAGCCATCGTTGCCGAGGCCTCGCGCGCCGCGACCCTGGACATGATGGACGATTACACCTTCAACAATGCCAAGGCACTGCCGGCACTGATCGAGCAGGGCACCGTCCTCAAGCGCTTCCCTGATGACGTCCTGACGGCGCTGCGCGAAACCTCCACCCAAGTGATCACGGATGTCGCCGCGCAGTCCGAACTGGCCACGCGTATCCACGCCTCGCAGCAAGACTTCCTCAAGAAAGCCACGCAGATGCACCAGATGACCGACAAGGAAATCTATCAGTGGCGCTAAGCGCCACTGACGTCACGTAGCGTAACGCCTGCAACGGAGCCCCTCGGGGCTCCGTTTTCATTTGCGCCATCCGTCGCGGTGCACTACTGCATGGCTCCTGCCGGCCATACTTTCCGGCGAGGTGATTGCCATGCCCCAGCCTAGCGCACAGCAGATTCTCGACACTGCCCTGATTTTGGCCGAAGACTGTGGCTGGGAGCGCTTGCGCCTGTTTGCTATCGCCGATCAGCTGGGCGTCGGCCTCGATGCCATCGCCCACCATTTCACCGACAAGGACCAACTGGTGGAAGCCTGGTTCGACCGTGCCGACCAAGCCATGCTGATACGCAGCCGTGACGAAGCACTGAGCCTGCTGGCGCCTGCCCAGCGGCTGGAGGAGCTGTTGATGGCCTGGTTTGCGCCGCTTGATGCTCACCGCCGGCTGACCCGGCAGATGCTGCTCTACAAATTCGAACCGGCTCATGTGCACCTGCAGGTGCAAGGCCTGTTGCGCATCAGTCATACCGTGCAATGGTGGCGGGAAGCGGCGCAGCGCGGCACCAGCCATGGGCAGCGGGTGGCTGAGGAATGTGCGCTGAGCGCGGTGTACCTGAGCACCGTCTGTCACTGGTTGCGCGCGTACTCCGCGGACCTTGGCGAAACCCGTGCGCATTTGCGTGCCCGCTTGCGCTGCGGCCCTCTGCGCCTGCTGCTGCGGTGATCGGCTCGCACAAATACATTGCCAGGCAAAAGCCGGAAACATTCTGCGCTGGCATTCAGTGCAGGGGCTGTGCAAGATGACGCGCGTGGATCAACCAACGGGACTACCTTAATGCAGCGTTTTCTCAGCATCGCCCTGGCCTTGTGCCTGGGCCTGACTCTCAGCCTCGACGCCAATGCCAAGCGCATGGGCGGTGGCAAAAGCTTCGGCAAGGCACCCAGTCACCAGACTCGCCAAGCCGCTCCGGCGCAGCAAGCACCCACCGCCGGCGCAGCAGCCGCGGCACGCCCGGCCAGTGGCGCCTCCAAATGGCTCGGCCCGTTGGCCGGCCTGGCTGCCGGTGGCTTGCTGGCCTCGATGTTCATGGGTGATGGCTTCGAAGGCCTGCAGTTCATGGACATCCTCTTGTTCGGCCTGATTGCCTTCGTGATCTTCAAGCTGATCGCCTCCCGTCGTCGCAAGGCCCTGGCCACTATGCCGCAGGCGCAGCAATACGCCGCCGCGGGCGCAGGGGGTCCGGCGCCCATGACGCGTGATGTCCAGCAGCCGGCAGCCGGCAGTAACATCTTCGGCCAGAGCCTCGGTGGCGCTGCCAGCGCCGCCCCGGTCATCAATGCTCCGGCCTGGTTCAACGAACAACGCTTCGTTGAGCAGGCTCGCGAACACTTCCAGTCCCTGCAGCAGCATTGGGACGCCAATGAAATGGACCAGATCGGCGAGTTCGTGACCCCGGAACTGCTGGATTTCCTCAAGCGCGAGCGCGCCGAGTTGGGCGATGGCTTCCAGTCCACCTACATCGACAACCTGCACGTGCAGCTCGATGGCGTGGATGACGATGCCGAGAAGACGGTCGCCACGCTGACGTTCAGCGCCGTGAGCAAGACGTCGCGCTTCGACCAGGGTGAAGCATTCAGCGAAAGCTGGCGCATGGAGCGCGAGCAGGGCGAAAACCAGCCGTGGCTGGTCGCCGGTATTCGCCAGAACGGCTGATCCGCACACGCGAAAACCCCAAAACCCGGAGCTTGCTCCGGGTTTTCTTTTGTCTGCCTGCCGCTTGCGCTATAAAGCGAGCATTCCCTGCACAGAGAGCCCCCCACCGTGGAAGACGTCATCGACCAACTGCGTGAAGTCAACGAAACCGTTCCGGTGCCGCTGGAGTTGCCCGAAGAGGAAACCCTGGTGGAGATCCAGGAGCAAATCCTGATCCATCTGCCCTATGAACTGCGTGAATTTCTCCTCAAGGTCAGCGACGTGGTGTACGGCCGCCTGGAGCCGGTGACGGCCAGCGATCCGCATTCCCACACCTACCTGCCGGAAGTCGCCGCCACGGCTTGGGATATCGGCGTACCACGCGAGCTGGTGCCGCTGTGCCAGGACGGCCGTGACTATTACGTGGTGGATGCCGAAGGCGAGGTCTTTCTGTGGCTCGAAGAAACCGGCGAGCTCGATGACGAGAGCTGGGAGTCAGTCTGGCATTGGGTACGCGACGTCTGGCTGGAAAGCTGATCCGCCGCGCCCATTCGCCGCTCAGGGGCGGCGCAGCTCCGCCAGACTGAGGCGACGCAGCAGCCGGCCCGGCTCCCGCTCCACGTCAACGACCCCAGCCTTGGCATCGATACGATAGGTCAGCTCATGCAGCTGCACCGGTTGTGACAAGGGCGAGGCGCGAAACGCCGCCAGGCATTCGCCACCCGGCCAGCGCGCCGAAGGGTACAGCAAGCCAGGCAGGCCCTCATGGGCCACGCGCTTGCCCACCGCTTGCGGCCAGGCGTAATCGTCGCCAACCAGCGCCGGAAAAGCGACAGCCTTGCGGCGCAGATCAATGAACAATCCCCCCGCCTGCACGCGCCAGACCTGGCGATAGCGAGTCACAACCCGATCGATGCCCTCGATTTCGCGCAGCATCATGATTTGGTGATAACAGGTCTCGGCCAGCGCGGTATCGCTGTCCAGCGCCCCGTACCAGACGCGGATGCTGCCATCACCGAAGCGGCTCGCCACGCAGATGTCGGATTCGAAGGGGTAATTAATGGCTTCGCTGTAGGCCAGGCCGCGGTCGATGACACCCTGTGGCACCTGGCGCACACGCATTACGGCGACAACCGCCACGTCCTGCGCGCGAGCGTCTGGCAGCAGGTCATCGAACAGGTTGACCGACTGGCGCAGTGAGGCAATGTTGCGAAATACCGGTGCGGAGAAATCGCAACAGGTATCCAACAGCGCCATCAGCGACCCCGCTGAAAATCGACCAACCGCGCAATGCGCGCGATACCGATCAAGCCGTCGCGCACCATGACTTCCAGCGGCGTGGCGCCATCCAGGGCCTGGTTGCGCCGCCGCACCCAGTTGAAGCGCAGCTCTTCATCCTCGGGAAACAGCACGCGCAGCCCCTTGTGGATAACCAACAGGTAACCGGCGCGATCCAGGGTGTCGCGGCTGTTGGGCAGCGCGCTTTCACCGGCACGGTATTTGGGCAGTTGCTTGCGGCTGTTGGGGCTCATGCCCAGCAGCTGCATCTGCACCTCGGTGTCGAGCGCCCAGCGTTCAAACAAGGCCGCCAAAATGCGCGCCAGTTCGCGCCGCTCTTCTTCTGTACCCAACGCCTGGGCGGGGTGCGCTGAACGCAAGCTGGTGACAGTCATGGGATGGATGTACACCGGTAGTTAGTAGAAATATCGCCAACTTTAGTAGATAAAACCTTGCCCCAGCCAGAAAACCGATAAAACAATTAACCTAATAGCCACTAGCCACGGGACAAAATGCCGCACCTCGGCTATCGTGGCGCCTCGTTTTTCTGTTGGTGAAAAGTGTGATGGAAGTCGGAAACCACCAATTGTCGATGTCAGTACTGATGACCCCCGACAAGGCCAATTTTTCCGGCAACGTGCACGGCGGCACGTTGCTCAAGTACCTGGACGAGGTGGCTTATGCCTGCGCCAGCCGCTACGCCGGCCGTTATGTGGTGACCCTGTCGGTGGACCAGGTGATGTTCCGCCAACCGGTGCATGTGGGTGAGTTGGTCACCTTCCTCGCCTCGGTCAACTACACCGGGCGCACCTCGATGGAAATCGGCATCAAGGTGATCACCGAGGATATTCGTGAGCGTTCGGTGCGCCACACCAACAGTTGCTTTTTCACCATGGTGGCCCTGGACGAGGAAGGCAAACCTGCCGAAGTACCGCCCTTGCAGCCGGAAACCGCTGAAGAGCGGCGGCGCTTCTTTCAGGCCGAGCAGCGACGCAAGATCCGCGCTGAGCTTGAACAGCGCTATCAGGAATTGCGCGCACCGCAAGGCTGAACGCTCTGCGTATGACAGGCCTGCCTGGTCCTCAGGGTGCCAGGCAGACCGTCATTTCGCCGTCTACCACGAGCCGGTTGCGGCCCTCATGCTTGGCCCGGTACAGCGCCTGGTCAGCCCGCTGGAAGGCCTCCTCACCGGTCTCTGCGCTGCGAAAGCTCGCCAGGCCGGCAGACAGGGTAATCGGCAAGCGCTCGCCCTTGAAATGAAACGGACAGGCCTCGATGCTGGCCAGCAGACGGCGCAGCAAGTCCTGTCCTGACGCCAGACTGCGATCGGGCAGCAACAGAACGAACTCCTCGCCGCCAAAGCGCGCAATGAATTCCTTTTCGCCCAGCTCGCGAACCAGCGCGTCGGCGATCAGCTTGAGCACTTTATCCCCAGCCAGGTGGCCGTAGCTGTCATTGACCTGCTTGAAATGATCGACATCCAGAATTGCCAGCAGCAAATCGCCACCGCGCGCCTGCCACTGCTCCATTGCCGTTCGCAAACGGGCATTCCAGGCGGCGCGATTGGGCAGACCGGTCAAGGGGTCGAGCAGCGTCTGTCGTTGTTGTGTGTCGATGTGCGCACGGTAGTGTTGGGCTTCGCTTTCCAGCTCGGCCACCCGCTCCGCTAGAACCTTCAGGCGTCCAAGCAGCGCCTGATCGCGACGCTCACGTTGCTCCCGTTGCAGGGTAAGGCTCGCCAGCAGGCTGTCCAGGCGCTCGGTAAGGCTGGTTTTGAGTTGCTCCAGATCCTGGGCTTCGCGCACGCTGTGCTGCAGGTGGTCCACATGCGCACGTAATTGCTGGTCGAGATCGCGGGCCAACGCCACTTCGTCGGCCTGAGCGGCATCCATGTCCATCAGGCTCGCCTGGAACTCGGCCAGACGCTCAATCAATTGCTGAAGATAATCGCCCAGGCTGCGCTGGTCGGAGGCAGCGTCACGCACCAGGCGGGCCAGGCTTTCCACTACGGTCACCAGCTCGTAGCCGTGCAGGCCTCGATTGATCTTTCGCTTGAGCCGTCGTGCCTGGAGCTGATAGTTCGCCGGCAGATCGTCGTCTTCGAACAGCTCGTAAAGGACGCTTTCGACCCGCCCGACGATATAGGCGTAGCCCAGCATGGATGGCTGATCGTCCGCCGCTGCGGTGTTCTCGCTGGACGGACTGACGCCCCTGTCGAGTTCATTCGACACGGCAGATTTATCCGCTGGCAGGGCAGACGCAGGCGTACCCAAACCCTCCAGCAAACCGGCCGCCAACGACTTGTGGGCGACGAACTGCGCCAGCACTTGCCACTGATATTGATTGAATTCGCTCAGGGCCGCGGACAAATCCAGCTGCAGCGGATCGATTTCATCCAGCGCCTGGGAAAACTGCGTAATTGCGCGATGCAGCTCCTGAGACAGGTTCAAGGTTTGCAGTTTGGTCGCCTGCCCGATCAGGGCATGGCGCTGCTCATGCAGGCTGGCGCTGCGCCTGCTTGCCACATCCACCAGGACGATGTCCAGTTGCGCCAACACCGCTTCCAGCTGCGCGCCATCCTCGCCCCGCAATACCTGGCGCAACTCGCGCAGGCAGTGATCAACCGCACTGTCATGGCCCACCACAGCGAAACTGCTGCGCACCATGGCCTGGCGCAGCAGCTGATTTTCCGCCTGCAGTCGCTGCAATGCCGGGCAGGGGTCGCCATTTTCAAAGCTGTCGGGACAACTCATGACGCGGATTCACTCATTTTCTGAGGCAGGGCATCGCCCCCCAGCTGATGGGGCAAGCGAATCTCGACCGCCACAGGCAGATGGTCGGAGATCGCCTGATCCAGCACCTGTACCCGCTCCAGGCTCAAGCTCGGGCTAAGCAGGATGTGGTCCAGGCAGCGCTGCGGCTTCCAACTGGGGAACGTGGCTGCAATCTGGGGCGCCACCAGGCTAAGGTCACGCAACGGGGAGTGCTCAAGCAGCTCAACGGCCTGGGTATTCATATCCCCCATCAGCACCATGTGCCGGTAATCGCCGAGCAGCTCGCGAATATAGGCCAACTGCCGGGTGCGTACCCGAGCGCCCAGCGCCAGGTGCATCATCACCACCGCCAGGGCATTCTTGCCCTCGCCGAAACGCAGCAGGATGGCGCCACGGCCGGCCGGACCCGGCAGCGGATGATCCTCGAGCCCCTGTGGCTGCAGACGGCTGAGCAAGCCGTTGCTGTGTTGGGCAAAATGCCCAAGGTTGCGATTGAGCTGCTGATACCAATAGGGAAAGTCGCCCAACTGGGCGAGGCGCTCGACCTGATTGACATAACCGGAGCGCAGACTGCCGCCGTCGACTTCCTGCAACGCCACCAGATCGTAATCGCCCAGCAGTTCGCCAATACGCTGCAAGTTATTGGCGCGCCCCGCATGGGGCAACAGATGCTGCCAACTACGGGTCAGGTAATGGTGATAACGCTGCGTGCTGATCCCGACCTGGATATTGAAACTCAACAGGCGTAACAACCCATCGGCAGGCAAGCCGCGGCAATCCTGACCCTGCGAGTTGACCTGAGGTTTGCAGGCTGCAGGCGTGCGAGACAGGCGACGGCGCAGCATCAACAGCTCCGATAGCCGGGCCGGGCTGAGCGAATCGGCAGCGACGCGGGCTTCACTGGGCTGCGCGCTCCTTTGCGATCAGGAAATCAGCCACCGCCACCGCTTGCTGCGGGCCGCCGGCGGAGCCGAGGTCCAGGCGGTACTTGCCATTGACCACCAGCACCGGGACGCCGGTGATCTGATAGGCCATGGCCAGCTTCTTGGCCTTTTCCATCTGCCCTTTTACGGCAAATGATTTGTATGACTTGAGGAAAGCTTCGCTGTCCACACCCTGCTCGGCCAGCAGTTCGGCCATGGCTTCGGGCGTGGCGAGCTTCTTGCCATCGCGGTGGATGGCGGCAAATACCGCCTCATGAACCTGCTGATCGACCTTCATGGCTTCCAAGGTGAGAAACAGCTGGCCGTGGGTATTCCACACACCGCCGAACATGGCCGGTACGCGGACGAAGTTCACGTCATCGGGCAGGGTATCCACCCAGGCATTCAGGGTCGGTTCGAACTGATAGCAGTGCGGGCAGCCGTACCAGAACAGTTCAACCACTTCGATCTTGCCCGGCTGGGACACCGGGACCGGGCTGCTCAGCTCGACATACTGCTTGCCCGCCTGATAATCGGCGGCCAGCGCAGCCATGCCGAAAAGACTGGTGGCCGCCAGAACGGCGCTGAGTAACAGGTTACGCATGGTTGACTCCTAGACTGAGATTTCGGACCGCTGTCGGCCGCATTTCGACCGAAACCGCACTGCGGCGGTTCCTTGATTGTAACGAGGCCGGAAATAAAAAAGGGCGGCCATCGCCACCCTTTTTTTAATGCAGACCCTGCGCTCAGTGCAGGCCCTGGATATAGCTGGACAGCGCGGCGATGTCCTTGTTGCTCAGTTTGGCAGCAATGGAACGCATGATCATCGTGTCGCCATCGTTGGTGCGCACACCTTCACGGAAATCGGTCAGCTGCTTGGCGACATAGGTCGCGTGCTGCCCGCCCAGTGCCGGGTAGGCTGCCGGAGCGTTGCCCTTGCCGTCCGGAGCGTGGCAGCCGATGCACGAAGGCATGCCTTCGGCCAGCTTGCCACCGCGATACAGCGCGGCACCACGCTCAACCAGAGCCGGGTCGGCGGCGCCGACGCTGATTTTCTGGCTGGAGTAGTACGCGGCAATATCAGCCAGATCCTGGTCGCTGAAGGGGTCCAGCATGCCGGTCATTTCCAGCACCTTGCGGCCTACGCCCTCGGGGGCACCGGGAGTGGAACCGGCCTTGATGTCATTCATCTGCTTGAGCAGGTAACGCTCACCCTGGCCCGCCAGCTTCGGAAAGTTCGGCGCAGCGCTGTTGCCGTCCGCGTTGTGGCAGGCGCCACAGAGTGCAACTTTGGTCTGGCCGGCTGCAGCATCGCCAGCAGCTTGTGCCATACCAGTGATTCCCAGGGTCAACAGCAGACTCACGAGTACTTTGTTCATCAGCTAATCCAATAACGGCTAAGGGTGAGAGGGGCTTTTGGAGTTACGTGCTCATCCGCTTCGATGACGGCCTTGTAGTCCTCGACAGAGCAATCCATCCACATGCCGCTCGGCGGCATGGCGTTGAATCCATTGACGACATGGGGTACCGGAGTGCCCATGCCTTATCCAGCAGCAGTTTCAGGCAGTATCGCCCTGTGTGTAGCGCCATGGGCAACTGTCTTTTAAGGCAGACGCCGCAGCTACGCTCAAAAGACCGTTTGCGGATAGTGTGCGGCCTGAGCGTGAATTACCAGCCCATTGCCACACAACCACGGAACAAAGCGCACACAAAATCTGCGGCATTATATACTTGCGCCGCTGAAACGGAAACGAAACCGCCGCCTGCGACGCCGAGTCGCACCCCTGGAAAGCCCATGTCAACCAAGAATCCGATCCTCGGCCTGTGCCAACAGGCCGCCTTTCTCATCAGTGCCGCCAAGGTTGATCAATGCCCGCCGGACGAAGGTCTGGAGGTGGCGTTCGCCGGACGTTCCAATGCCGGCAAGTCCAGCGCGCTGAATACCCTGACCCATGCCAGCCTGGCGCGCACCTCGAAAACCCCAGGCCGTACGCAGTTGCTCAACTTCTTCGCACTGGATGGACAGCGTCGCCTGGTCGACTTGCCTGGTTATGGCTACGCCAAAGTGCCGATTCCACTCAAGCTGCACTGGCAAAAGCACCTGGAAGCCTACTTGGGCAGCCGCAATAGCCTGGCCGGCCTGATCCTGCTGATGGATATCCGCCATCCGCTCACCGAGTTCGATCGCCTGATGCTCGACTGGTCGCAGGCCAGCGGGATGCCGCTGCACATTTTGCTGACCAAGGCCGATAAGCTGGCTTTCGGCGCGGCCAAGAATGCGCTGCTCAAGGTGCAGAAAGACGTGCGCGACGGCTGGGGCGAGGAGGTCAGCGTCCAGCTGTTCTCGGCCCCCAAGCGCCAAGGCATTGATGAAGCGCTGGCGGTGCTGGCCAACTGGCTGGAGCTCGGCCAGGACGAGAATGCAGCCGAACAGGACCAGCAGCAGGGCTGAACCACAGCTGCGTTGCGCCCGGTTTACGCACGTGTTACAGGCAAAAAAAACCTCGAACTTCGTATGGGGAGGGGAAGTTCGAGGTTCAAATCCGAACCGCTATGGCGAGGCCCGGATATCTGCCAACACTAAACACAACAAGGAGCAATGAACGGCTTCACCCATTCAAGGCGTCTGACCGAGGATGCTCCGCAATAGTTCAATCGCCTTATAAAAAAATCGCCGAAGCAGCATGGCTGTCCGGCGTTTTTTGTTTAAAGGGGCCCGAAAAAGGCCGATGCCCAGCTTGGCGAACCCGGTCTAATCAGTGTGCTTCGTCCCAGTTGTTACCCATGCCTGCCTCAACTAGGAGCGGCACGGCCAGCTCAGCGGCATGGCTCATCAGGGAGATAACCTGCTCACGCACCTGATCGAGCAGCTCTTCACGCACCTCCAGCACCAGTTCGTCGTGCACCTGCAAAATCACGCGCGCATCCAGGCCGCTGTTCTGCAGCCAGGTATCCACCGCCACCATGGCGCGTTTCATGATGTCCGCCGCAGTACCCTGCATGGGTGCGTTGATGGCGGTACGCTCCGCCGCCTTGCGCATCGCGCCGTTCTTCGCGTTGATCTCCGGAAGGTACAGACGACGGCCGAACAGCGTCTCGACGTACCCTTGGGCGGCGGCTTGCTCGCGGGTGCGTTCCATGTAAGCGAGCACACCGGGATAGCGAGCGAAGTAGCGGTCGATATAGGCCTGGGCCTCCTTGCGGTCGACACCGATCTGCTTGGCCAGGCCAAAGGCGCTCATGCCGTAGATCAAGCCGAAATTGATCGCCTTGGAGCTGCGCCGCTGATCATGACTGACCTGATCCAGCGGGACGCCGAACACCTCAGCGGCGGTCGCACGGTGCACGTCCAGATTGTTCTGGAACGCATGCAGCAGGCCGGCATCCTGGGCCAGGTGGGCCATGATGCGTAGCTCGATCTGCGAGTAGTCAGCGGCCAGCAGCTTGTAACCCTCGGGCGCGATGAACGCCTGACGAATGCGCCGCCCTTCGGCGGTGCGGATCGGGATGTTCTGCAGGTTCGGGTCTTGGGAAGACAAACGCCCGGTCGCCGTGACGGCCTGTTGGTAACTGGTGTGGATGCGTCCCGTCTGCGGGTTGATCTGTTCGGGCAGGCGGTCGGTGTAAGTGCTCTTCAACTTGCTCAGGCTGCGGTACTGCATCAGTACCTTAGGCAGCTCATACTCCTGCTCGGCCAGTTCGGCGAGCACGCTTTCAGCGGTAGAAGGTTGCCCCTTGGCGGTTTTGCTCAGGACAGGCAAGCCGAGCTTTTCGTAGAGAATCACCCCCAACTGCTTAGGCGAGCCAAGATTGAATTCCTCGCCGGCAATGGCAAAGGCTTCGCGCTCCAGCTGCACCAGACGTTCGCCCAGTTCGCGGCTGTGTTCACCGAGCAGCTTGGCATCCACCAGCGCACCTTGGCGCTCGATACGCGCCAGCACCGGCATCAGCGGCATTTCGATGTCGGTCAGCACACTGGCCAGGCTCGGCACCGCCTGCAGCTTGGGCCACAGACTCTGATGCAGGCGCAGAGTGAGATCGGCATCCTCGGCCGCAAAGGGACCGGCCTGCTCCAAGGCAATCTGGTCGAACGTCAGCTGCTTGGCACCCTTGCCGGCAATATCCTCGAAGCGGATGGTGCCGTGGTTGAGGTACTTCAGCGCCAGGGCGTCCATGTTGTGGCGCGTGGCGACGGAGTCCAGCACATAGGATTCGAGCAGGGTGTCGAACGCCAGGCCGCGCACCTCGATGCCATAGCGCGCCAGCACATTCATGTCGAATTTACCGTGCTGGGTGACCTTGGCCCTGGCCGGATCTTCCAGCAACGGCTTGAGGGCCGTAAGTACTCTGTCACGGTCCAGCTGCTGCGGCACACCCATGTAGGTATGGGCCAGCGGCACATAAGCTGCCTCATGGCAGTCGACCGCGAAGGACAAGCCGACCAGCAACGCCTGCTGGGCGTCCTCGCCCGCGGTTTTGGTGTCGAAGGCGAACAGCGGGGCAGCGCGCAACTTGTCCAGCCAGGCGTCGAAACGGGCCGGATCGAGCAAGGTTTCGTAGCGGCTCTCGGTGTCGACGAGCGCTGTTTCGGCTTCGAGTGCCGCCGGCTCGGCGAACAGGTCGCCGCTGGCGCCCGGCTGGCTCGGCGCGGGGGCTGGCGGCGCCTTGCGCAGCAGTTCATTGAGCCAGGTCTTGAATTCCAGCTCACGGTACAACTCGATCAGCGCCGCGTCATCCGTTGCCCCGGGGTGCAGCTGTTCGATCTCGATATCCAGCGGCACGTCCAGCTTGATGGTGGCCAGCTGGTAAGAGAGGTACGCCATCTCCCGATGTTCGGCGAGCTTGGCGCCGAGGGTCTTGGCGCCGCGAATCGGCAGCTCGGCGACCTTGTCGAGATTGGCATACAGCCCGTCCAGACCACCGGGAATCCCGGTCAGGAGGCCCAGCGCGGTTTTCTCGCCGACCCCCGGCACGCCGGGAATGTTATCGACCTTGTCGCCCATCAGCGCGAGGAAGTCGATGATCAGTTCGGGACCGACGCCGAATTTGGTCTTAACACCCTCGACGTCATAGACGCTGCCGGTCATGGTGTTGACCAAGCTGACATGGGGGCAGACCAATTGCGCCATGTCCTTGTCGCCGGTGGAAATCACCACGTCGCGGCTCTGCGCGGCACATTGGCGGGCGAGGGTGCCGATCACGTCGTCGGCCTCGACTCCTTCGACGCACAGCAGCGGCAGGCCGAGGGCTTGCACACTGGCGTGCAGCGGTTCGATCTGCAGGCGCAGCTCATCGGGCATCGACGGCCGGTTGGCCTTGTAGTCGGCGAACAACTCATCGCGGAAGGTGCCGCCCTTGGCGTCAAACACCACGGCAAAGGGGCTGTCCGGGTACTGCTTGCGCAGGCTGAGCAGCATGTTCAGCACGCCCTTGACCGCACCGGTCGGCAGGCCTTTGGAGGTGGTCAGCGGCGGTAGGGCGTGGAAGGCGCGATACAGATAGGAGGAACCGTCCACCAGGACGAGGGGCACTTGACTCATGTGCAGGGCAACCTTTTGCACGGGCCCGGCGCTAGAATGACCGAACCAACGAATTGATAACTGAGGGACAAGGTTACCATGCGCGTTCTCAAACCTTTGCTGCTGGCAAGTCTGCTGGCGTTGCCACTGAGCGGCTTCGCCCAGGACCCGGTGGATGCCGATCCCGACGTGACCATTCGCCAGCAGGGCGACAGGACCGTCGAGGAGTACCGTGTGAACGGCTTCCTCTATGCGATCAAGATCACCCCGAAAAACGGCAAGCCGTATTTCCTGGTACGCGCCGATGGCGATGACGGCAACTTCGTGCGTGCCGACCAGCCGGACCTGCTGATCCCGTCCTGGAAAATCTTCAGCTGGTAGGTGTGCCATGTCAGTCTTTACGCCACTCGAACAACACGAACTGGAAACCTTCCTGGCCCCCTACGGGTTGGGGCGGTTGCATGAATTCCAGGGCATCGCCGCCGGCACCGAAAACAGTAACTTCTTTGTCAGCCTGGAAGGTGGCGAATTCGTGCTGACCCTGGTCGAGCGTGGCCCGGTAGACGATCTGCCGTTTTTCATCGAGCTGCTCGATGTGCTGCACCAGGCCGATCTCGCGGTGCCTTACGCGCTGCGCGATCGCGACGGCATGGCGCTGCGCTCTCTGGCGGAAAAACCCGCGCTGCTGCAACCGCGCCTGCCAGGCAGCCATGTCAGCGAACCCAATCCGCACCATTGCGCGGAGGTCGGCGACTGGCTGGCGCAACTGCACCTGGCCACCCGCGAGCGGGTTCTGGAACGTCCCAGCGATCGCGGCCTGGCGTGGATGCTGGAGCAAGGGCCCAGCCTGGCCCTGAGCCTGCCCGATGAACAATTGCCGCTGTTGCGCGATGCCCTGGCGGAAATCCAGGCACTGTTGCCGCGCCTGCAGACCCTGCCTCGCGCCAACTTGCACGCCGATTTATTCCGCGACAACGTGCTGTTCGAAGGCACGCACCTGACCGGCGTGATCGACTTTTACAACGCCTGCTCAGGTCCGATGCTCTACGACTTGGCGATCACCGTGAACGACTGGTGTTCGACGCCGGACGGTCCGCTCGACCCGGCGCGCACCCAGGCCCTGTTGGGCGCCTACTCGACGCAGCGCCATTTCACCCCGGCTGAAGCCGAACTCTGGCCGGCCATGTTGCGTATCGCCTGCGTGCGCTTCTGGCTGTCGCGGCTGATCGCTGCGGAAGAAAATGCCGGCCGCACCGTACTGATCAAGAATCCCGACGAATTCCGCTGCTTGCTGGAGGCACGCCAACAGGCCGACAGCGCGCTGCCCTTCGCGCTGTAGCGAGGGCATTTTGGCGGGATGGGGCGTTGACGATAAGCTAGGCCTATCGCCCCGTTCAGAGCTCCTCATCTTCCTCGCTGGATGCCTCGGGTTACACTGGCGCCTCGTTTTCAGTCCGGGTCAGATCATGGCTAATATTCCCACCCTTGCTGCCGAACTGCGCAGCGCCTGGGCCGCCCAGGCGCGTGCCAATCCAGTGATTGCCCTCGGGCTGGCCGGGACCAGTCTGGCACTACTGTGCCTGGTGATCGCCAGTGTTTACAGCGCGGTCAGCAACGGTAACCAGACCAACCTCGGCTACGCCTTCATTGGCGGCACGGCCGGGTTTGTCACCACGTCCCTGGGTGCGCTACTGGCCGTCGCCCTGACCAGCATTTCAACCCGCACCCAGGACAGCATGCTCGGCTTCGCCGCCGGCATGATGCTCGCCGCCAGTGCCTTTTCCCTGATTCTGCCCGGACTGGCTGCCGCCGAAACCATTTTTGGCAATGCGCCCGCCGCCGCGCTGACCGTGGTGATCGGCCTGGGCCTAGGCGTGCTTCTGATGCTCGGCCTCGACTACTTCACGCCCCACGAACATGAAAGCACCGGCCCCTGCGGCCCGGATTGCGTGCGTTTGAACCGGGTCTGGCTTTTCGTGCTGGCCATCGCCCTGCATAACATCCCGGAAGGCATGGCCATCGGCGTAAGTTTTGCCCACGGCGATATGACCGTCGGTCTGCCGCTGACCAGCGCCATCGCCATTCAGGACATTCCCGAAGGCCTTGCCGTGGCCTTGGCCCTGCGCGCCATCGGCCAGTCGATGCTGCGCTCGGTGCTGATTGCCGCAGCCTCCGGGCTCATGGAGCCCATCGGCGCATTGCTCGGCATCGGCATTTCCAGCGGGTTTGCCATTGCCTACCCGGTCAGTCTGGGCCTGGCTGCCGGCGCGATGATCTTCGTGGTCTCCCACGAGGTAATCCCGGAAACCCACCGCAACGGTCATCAGACCCCGGCTACTGTCGGCCTGATGGTGGGGTTTGCGGTAATGATGTTTCTGGATACGGCGTTGGGCTAATGCCTGGCGTTAGGATTGCGAACCAACCGCTGGCTTGCGCCACACGCTGGCCAACCAGGGCTGTTGTTCACGCGGCAGACCGGCGGGGCGGTAATAGTGTTCCAGCTCCTTGAATCCGGCGGCGAGCACTAACGCGCGCCAGCGTGGCCAGTCGTACCACACGCCGTAGCGCTCGCCCTGCCAGCCTTCATCGTTATGGCCGCGCGGGTTGGAGCTGAACAGCGCGCCGCCGGGTTTCAGGCAGGCATACAACTGACCGAGCACGCGCGGCAGGTCGGCGGCAGGGATATGGAACAACGAGGCATTGGCGAACACGCCGTCAAAGCGCTCGCCGGGCAGGTCGAGTTGTAGAAAATCCTGCTGCCACACCTCGCAACCGCTGTCGTCTCGCGCCATGGCGACAAAGTCGGCGCAGCCGTCCAGGCCCACCGGCGCGTGGCCCAGCGCCTTGAAGGCGGCCAGGTCCCGGCCTGGGCCGCAGCCGAAATCCAAAATGGCCAGCGGTGCAAATGCCGGTAAATGGCGCAGCAGCGCCTCGATGTTCTGTCGTACATCATGATCGCGCGTGCCTTCGCGGAAGGCGGCGGCATTGCGCTGGTAATGGGCGAGGGTGATACGGCTGGTGTCTTTCATCGTTTCAGCATGGCACGCATGTTGGCGAGCGCATCATTGCCGCGCGCGGCCTTGATCTCCTGTGGGGCTTCTTCCTGGCCTTCCCAGACCAGGTCTTCGCTGGGCAGCTCATCGAGAAAACGACTTGGCAGGCAGTCGATGATCTCGCCGTATTGCTTGCGCTTGGCGGCGAAGGTCATGGTCAGGTTACGCTTGGCGCGGGTGATGCCGACATAGGCCAGGCGGCGTTCTTCCTCGATGGTGTCGGCTTCGATGCTGGAACGGTGCGGAAGGATTTCCTCCTCCACACCAAGGATATACACCGAAGGGAATTCCAGGCCCTTGGAGGCATGCAGGGTCATCATCTGCACGCCCTCGGCGCCGTCTTCCTCTTCCTGCTGGCGCTCGAGCATGTCGCGCAGCACCAGCTTGCCGATGGCGTCCTCGATGGTCATGTCACCCTCTTCGTCCTTCTCCAGGGTGTTCTTCAGCGCCTCGATCAGGAACCAGACGTTGCCCATGCGGTACTCGGCGACCTTGTCGCTGGAGGCGTTCTGCCGCAGCCAGGTCTCGTAGTCGATATCCATGACCATGCTGCGCAGCGCGCCGATGGGGTCATCTTCGGCGCACTGCTGGCGCAGCTTGTCCATGTAGCGCTTGAAACGGCCCAGACGCTCGGTGTAACGGCTGTCCAGATGCTCGGCAAGGCCGAGTTCATCACTGGCGGCGTACATGGAGATCTTGCGCTCGGTGGCGTAGTTGCCGAGCTTTTCCAGGGTGGTCGAGCCGATTTCCCGGCGCGGCACGTTGATCACCCGCAGGAAGGCGTTGTCGTCGTCCGGATTGACCAGCAGACGGAAGTAGCTCATCAGGTCCTTCACCTCCTGGCGGGCGAAAAAACTGGTGCCGCCGGACAGGCGATAGGGAATCTGGTGGTGCTGCAACTTCAGCTCCATCAGCTTGGCCTGGTAGTTGCCGCGATAGAGGATGGCGAAGTCGCTGTACGGGCGCTGGGTGCGCAGGTGCTCGGTGAGGATTTCCAGGGCCACGCGCTCGGCTTCGGCATCCTCGTTGCGGCAACGGATCACGCGGATCTCGTCGCCGTGGCCCATCTCGCTCCACAGCTGCTTTTCGAACACGTGCGGGTTGTTGGCAATGAGGATGTTGGCGCACTTGAGGATGCGGCTGGTGGAGCGGTAATTCTGCTCGAGCATCACCACCTTGAGCGACGGATAGTCCTCCTTCAACTGCATGAGGTTTTCCGGCCGCGCGCCGCGCCAGGCATAGATCGACTGGTCGTCGTCACCCACCACGGTGAACTGGCGGCGCTGTCCCACCAGCAGTTTTACCAGCAGGTACTGACTGGCGTTGGTGTCCTGGTATTCGTCCACCAGCAGGTAGCGGATGCGGTTCTGCCATTTTTCCAGGATGTCGGCGTGCTCCTGGAACAGCTTCACTGGCAGCAGAATCAGGTCGTCGAAGTCCACCGCGTTGTACGCCTTGAGCGTGCGCTGGTAATGCAGGTAGACAATGGCGGCGGTCTGCTCCTTGGGATTGCGCGCTCTCTCCAGGGCTTCTTCAGGCATGATCAGGTCGTTCTTCCAGGCGCCAATCAGATTCTTCACCTCGTCGGCGCCATCGTCACCGGCATACTCCTTCTGCATGATGTCGCTGAGCAGCGCCTTGATATCGCCCTCGTCGAAGATCGAAAAGCCGGGCTTGTAACCCAGGCGTGCGTATTCCTTGCGGATGATGTTCATGCCCAGGTTGTGGAAGGTCGACACCGTCAGACCCTTGCCCTCGCTGCCACGCAGCAGGCTGCCGACGCGCTCTTTCATTTCGCGCGCAGCCTTGTTGGTGAAGGTCATGGCCACGATGTGCCGGGCCTGGATGCCGCACTGCTGGATCAGATAAGCGATCTTGCGGGTGATCACGCTGGTCTTGCCGGAGCCGGCACCCGCCAGCACCAGCATCGGACCGCTGACGTAGTGCACCGCTTCCTGTTGGCGGGGATTGAGTCGGGACATGAATACCGTGCCTGAAAAACGCGAGCCGGCGATTCTAGCAGGCGAGCGGCAGGCACTGCTGAGCTCGGTGATCCATGTCATGGTTTGGCCCAGAAGGCGGAACGGCATAGACTAGCAGCGCAGGCCCTATGCCATTATTCGTATTCTCTGTGCCGAGACGACCCGAAATATGCGTAAGTTCAGCCGTTTTCCGTTTATCAAAGGTCTGCGGATCGATGTCATCGATACCGTCCGAGGACAATCCCTGGGCTATGCGGCCGATGTGTCGTTGGGAGGCCTGCGCCTGATCGGTGCGGAGCCACTGGTGGCAGGCGAGGAATATCAGCTGCAGCTCAACATCCCGGCCAACAAGGTGCTGCCGCAGCAGGAAATCCCCATACAGGTGGTCGTGCAGTGGTCGCGCAAGAACTTTCGCCGCGGCTATGAGCAGGGGCTGAAGCTGACCGAGTCCTCGCGGGCTTTCGAAAACCTGGTCAAGTCCCTGAGCCATACCCTGGGGTTATCGGACACCAGTCTGCCCAGACGCCGCTGACGTTGCGTGAGTGAAGGCGGGGTGGATGGTCAGCGCATCCACCCCAACCCACTAGCCCAGCGTACCGACAATCTTCACACCGACTTTTTCAGGAATCTCGTTCTGCGAAAGCACGTGCAGGCCGGGGCTGAACACCCGTGCGTAACGGGCCAGCAGCGGGCGCAGCTGCGGCATCACGGTGAGGACCGGCGGGTGGCCATCCTTGCGCAGGCGCTCCTTGACCACCGGCATGCTGGTCTGCAGCTGGTTGAGCAGCGCCGGGTCGACGGGAATGTTGTCCAGGCTCACCGGCCCCTGTTGCTGGGCGATGCCCAGGGCGCCAAGCAGGGTGTTTTCCAGCGCGCTTTCCAACACGAACACGCCCAGTTCGCTGCGCTCGCCGGCGATCATCGACACGATGGTGCGACGCAGCGCATAGCGCACGTCGGAGGCCAGCAGAATCGGGTCCTTTGTGGTTTCGCTGGACTCCAGCAGCGTGGTGGCAATGGTGACGATGTCGCGCAGCGGCACTTCTTCCTGCAGCAACTGGCGGTAGACACGGTGCTGCTGCGTATAGCTCAGCGCCCCCTTGAGGTGCTCGGCGAGCTTGGGCGCCTGCAGGGTGAGACGCTGCATCAGCTGGTCGACATCGTCATGCTTGAAGATCTCGCCCAGGTTTTCGCGAATGATCTTGTTCATGTGCGTGGCCACTACGCTGGCACAGTCGATCACCTGATAACCCAGGTTCAGCGCCTTGCTCTTCTGGCCCGGCTCGATCCACACCACTTGCATGCGGTAGGCCGGGTCGTTGCCGAGGATGCCGTCGATCTCGCCATAGGTTTGCGGCGAAGGAATGGCCATCAGCCGGTCGGCGTGCAGCTCGGTGCCGTCGATGCGCTCGCCGTTGATGTAAATCGCATACTGCGACGCCTTCAGGCGCAGGCTGTCGCGAATGTGCACTTCCGGCAGCAGGAAGCCGAGCTGCTCGGACAACGTCTGGCGCACGCCGCGAATCCGTTGTGGCAGCGGCGCGCCGCTGGCCTCGTTGACCAGGCCAACCAGTTTGTAGCCCAGGGAAATGGACAGCCGCTCGACCAGCGGGATGTCTTCCCAGGCCAGGCTCTGCGGCTTGTCCTGCCGCAGGTCCTGGCTCAGTGCGGTGATCTTCTCGAGGCTTTGCGCCTCGTCCACCGGCAGGGTTTTCGAGACTTTCCACGCGACAAAGCCGATCAGTGCCGCGAAGCTGAAAAACGCGAGGTGCGGCATGCCGGGAATCATCGCCAGCACGGCGATAACGCCGGCCACCGTGTAGAGCACCGGCGGCTGGGCGAGCATCTGCCGACGGACCAGGCTGGTGATGTCGGCCGACTCGTTGGTGCGGGTGATGATGATCGCCGCCGCGGTGGACAGCAAAATGGCCGGGATCTGCGAGGCCAGGCCGTCACCGATGCTCAGCAGGGCATACAGGCGGAACGCGTCGCCGGCGGACAGGTCATGCACCAGCATGCCGATGGCGAAACCGCCGAACAGGTTGATCAGCAGAATCAGGATGCCGGCGATGGCGTCGCCGCGCACGAATTTCGCCGCCCCGTCCATGGCGCCGTAGAACTCGGACTCCTTGGCCACGTCGCGGCGACGCTTGCGTGCGTCGTCCTGGCCGATCAGCCCGGCGTTGAGGTCGGCGTCGATGGCCATCTGCTTGCCAGGCAATGCGTCCAGGGTGAAGCGCGCGGTCACCTCGGCGATGCGCTCGCCACCCTTGGTAATCACCATGAAGTTAACGATGGTGAGGATCACGAAGACGATCATGCCGACGATGAAGTTGCCGCCGATCACCACTTCGCCGAAGGCCTCGATCACCTTGCCCGCGGCATCGGTGCCGTTGTGCCCTTCAAGCAACACGATGCGCGTCGAGGCCACGTTCAGGCACAGACGCAGCAGCGTGGTGATCAGAATCACCGTAGGCAACAGCGAGAAGTCCAGCGGCGTGCGGGTCGATACACACACCAGCAACACCAGCACCGCCATGCCGATGTTAAAGGTGAACAGGATGTCGAGCATCAGCGGCGGCAGCGGCAGGATGATCATCGACAGGATGGACAGGACGACCAGCGGGATGCCGATACGGCCGCTGCGCAAGGTGGGCATGAACTGCTGCAAAAGACTCATGATGGCACTCGGTTGGCAAGGGCTTCGGGAATGGGCAGGTCTTGCGGCAACACCGGCTGTTTACGCCGGCCTTGTCGATAGGCCTTGAGTTGCAACACGTACGTCAGTACGTGGGCGACCGCCTGATACAGCGGTGCGGGAATCTGTTGATTGACCTGGGTGGTGAAGTACACCGCACGGGCCAGCGGTGGCATTTCCACCACTTCGATGGCCAGCTTGGCGGCCAGCTCGCGAATGAACAGCGCGGTTTCGTCGTGCCCTTTGGCAATCACAAAGGGCGCCTGGGCTTTGCGGGTGTCGTACTTGAGGGCCACTGCGTAGTGCAACGGGTTGGTGATCACCACATCGGCGTCTTTCAACACCTTACTGATTTGCCGCTGCGCCAGTTGGCGCTGCAACTGCTTGATCTTGGCCTTGACCTCAGGCTTGCCCTCCATGTTCTTGTGCTCTTCCTTGCGTTCCTGCTTGGTCATGCGCATTTTTTTCATGAACAGGAAGCGCTGCAGCGGCACGTCGATCATCGCGAACAGGACGAACACCGCCATCAGCGTCAGCAGCAAATCGAAGGTTAGCGAGAACGCGCTGCCGATCGCGGTGTACAGGTCGGTTTTTTGCAGGGCGATCAGCCGCGGCAGGGTGTAGACCATCTGCAGCCAGGCGATGGCGATCAGCACGATGATCTTCAGCAGCGACTTGAGAAAGTCGGTGAGGTTCTGCAGCGAGACGATGCGTTTCAGGCCGGTCAGCGGGTTGATCTTGTCGAGTTTGAAGTGAAAATTCTTCGAGGCAAACATCCAGCCGCTGGGAATCATGCCGAAGATCACCACAATGAAGGGCGCCAGAGCCAGCGGCAGTAGCACTTTGACGAACAGCAGCAGGTTCAGAGTGAGCAGCGTGGTCAGGTCGTCCAGGCCGATTTCGCTGTGATGGAAATTGATGTAGGAGGCGGCGAAGATCTGCTGCAGACCGTCGAACATGAATTCGAAGAAAAAGCGCAGCAACAGCAAGGTGGCGAGCAGCGACACCATGGTGGCCAAGTCGCGGGAACGGGTCACCTGTCCATCGTCGCGGCTCTTTTTGAGTTTCTGCGCGGTAGCTTCTTCAGTTTTTTCCTGAGAGGAATTCTGCTCAGCCATCACCGCCTCGCTGCAGCAGGATGGCCAGGTTGTCGAGCACCTGGCGGCTGAGGTTCAGGTAGCTCTCCGGCAGGTAAGGCACGATCAGCGACAGGCACAGCATGCCGACCAGGATGGTGACCGGAAAACCCAGGGAAAACAGATTCATCGCCGGGGAAATTCGGTTCAGCAAGCCGAAGCAGAACTGCACCAGAAACATGCTGAACACCACCGGAATCGAGATCAGCAGGGCGGCGGCAAATACCCAGGCCAGGGCGTGCACCAGCGCATTCAAGCCGAAATAATGCAGCCCACTGCCCACCGGCCAGTACAGAAAGCTCTGATAAACAATGCTTAGCAATAAAAGGTGGCCATCAATGGCAAAGAACACCAAGCCCAGCAGAATGTAAAAGACCTGATAGAGAATCGGTGAGGACGACACGCCGTTGACCGGGTCGTTCATCTGCGCCATGGCCATGCCCATCTGCGTCGACATCACCGCGCCGACGATGCTGAACACCGCAAACACCAGCTGCAGCATCAGGCCCAGCAGCATGCCGAACAGAATCTGCTCCACCGTGGCCAGGGCACCGGCGAGCGACAGTACGTCGATCTGCGGCGGCGCGGGCAGTGAGCCGGCCACCGCCGCGCTGATCACCAGGGCCAGCAGCAGGCGGATTTTCGGCGACACCGCCTTGTGGCGAAACATCGGCGCGACGCTCATGGCCGCCGCGATGCGGCAGAACGGCCACCAGAACACCTGCAGAGCCAGCAGCCATTGGCTGACATGGAACAGCGCCTGACTCGAATTCATCGGTTCAACCGACCAGGCCGCCCGCCTGGCGAAAGCTCTCGATGAACAGCTCACTGAGGGTGCGCAGAATCCAGTGGCCAGCGACGATGAGCATGGTCAGCGTAATCAGCAAGCGCGGCAGGAAGCTCAGCATCTGTTCGTTGATCTGCGTGGCCGCCTGGAAAATAGCCACCAGCAGACCACCCAACAGGCTCGGCACCACCAGTACGCAGACGATCAGCCCGGTAATCTGTACGGCATGGGTGATGATGTTGACGGCGATATCGGGGGTCAGCATGACGAGACCTCTAGAACGGCTGAATGCTACTGGTCAGCGTGCCGACCAACAGGGTCCAGCCATCGACCAGCACAAACACCATCAGCTTGAATGGCAGGGAAATCATCATCGGCGAGAGCATCATCATGCCCATGGCCATGAGTACGCTGGCCACCACCAGGTCGATGACCAGGAACGGCACAAAGATCATGAAGCCGAGCTGGAAGGCGGTTTTCAGTTCGCTGAGCACGAAGGCGGGCAACAGCAGGCTGAAGTCCAGGTCCTTCAAGTCGGCAGGCTGTTCTTCCTTGGCCAGGTCGAGGATGGTCTGCAAGGCGGTCTGGTTGGTCTGCGCCAGCATGAAACCGGACATGCTTTGCTTGGCCACCTCCAGGCCCTGCTCCAGGCTGATCGCGTCGTTCTGGAACGGCTCGTAGGCATTGGCGTAGATGTCTTGCCACACGGGCCGCATGACCAGCAGCGTGATCGCCAGGGCGATGCCGATCATCACGTTGTTGGGCGGGCTCTGCTGCAGGCCCATGGCCTGACGCAGGATAGCCAGAACGATGATGAAACGCGTGAAGCAGGTCATCAGCATCAGCATCGCCGGCAGCAGGCCGAGCAAGGTCATCAGCACCAGGATCTGCAGCTTGACGCTGAGGGTCTGGCCGTCTTCGGTGTCGTTGAAGTTGAACAGGGTAATCTCGCCGTTGGCCGCCTGGGCCGCCATGGGCAGCAGGGCGGTGCCGACCAGGGCCAGGACCGCCAGCAGACGAGCCGGGATCATGACTTCAGACCGGCCAGACCGTTGCCGATGAGCTCAAGAATGCGCAGGCCGTAATTGCCATTGAGCACCACCACTTCGGCCTTGGCAAAGGGCGCACCGTTGACCTTGACGTCCAGCGGCTCGCCGGCCAGCTTGTCGAGGGCGATCACGCTCTGCACGTCCACCGCCAGTAGATCCTGCAGCGGAACTTCCACCGAGGCCACTTCCAGGGTGACATGCACGGGAATCTTGCCGAAGAAGCTCAGGTCCTGCTGCGGCAGGCTGGGCGTCGAGACCACCGGTTCGCTGTTGGTCGCCGCTTCGGGCTGTTCAGCGAGGCTCAGCTCGCCGTCATTGATCAGGGATTCAAATTCGCTGTTCGACAGTTGGCCGGTCATGGGGTTTTCACACTTTCCAAAGAGGTTAGAAACAGGCTGCCGTTGTCTTCGAAGATGCTGCCACGGAACAGACGTTGCTGATTGACGCGCACTTCGACGGGGTCTTGCAGGCGGGCCGCAATAATGTCACCAGGACGCAGGGCCAGCACTTCAGACAGGTTCATCTGCAAGGAAGCGACCACGCAATCCAGGTGCAACGGCAGGCGCTTGATCTGCTCCAGCGGATCGAAATTGCAGACCGACGCAGGGCGCTCGCTGAGTCGGCTGGTCAGTTCATCGACCATGTCGTGGTCCAGGTACAGGAACAACGATGACTCTTGCTGGCTGTGGTGGCTCAGGTAACGGAACTCGGCGATGTATTCCCACTGCACCTGTTCATAGGCGTTTTCGTAGCGCTCCAGCTGGCCGAGCGACTGGCCGCCCAGCACCATGCGCGCGAACATGTCTGCCACATCCTTGCCCAGCCGCTCACTTAAGCGCTGCTCGGAGGTATTGGGCGGTGGCAGGTTTCCGGTGGCGGGTGAACTGCCGCCGTAATAGCACTCGAGTATTTCCGCGAGGAGCACACGGTCGATGGAGAAACCGATACGTCCGAACGCACTTGCATAGGTCAGCGCCGGTTCTGCGGCCAGGCTTTCATGCACCTCGACCTGGCCCAGCTCGATATTGATGCGAAAACTGCGTAAAAAATAATCGCTGATAATACGCGGATGCTTACTGGCGCTTTCCTTTATATAAATCGGCACCTTGTGATAGTGTCGACCCAGTTTATGCGGCTTCAACCGGATCAAACTGTCTGCCGGCACATCATGTTGGACTTTTGAGTGGCCAGTCATGTTGTGGATCTATCCTGAAGTTGGTTCGCGGCCTGTGGCGGATCGGTCAAACTCGCAAGGTTTATATGCGGTCGAGTCTGACTGCATCGAGCACACAACCTTTATGTAGGCTCGCGTCGTTGGAACAATGCCTTGTGAGCGCGTCCATTTGTGATTCATAACACTATCGGCGAGAGGCGCCGAAACTTAAATCAAAAAAGATCAAAACCGCGTTTGAGTTGATTTTGATCTTTCTGATGCAATTTAATCTGCTTGAACCTGTTCAGGGCTGGCAAATTGCTGCTAGTTTGCGCGGGTTGCTGCAAGGGCTACGCTACGTGCCCTGAAGCGAGGAGAGGCGGGTCTGTGTCGAAACCATTCGGCCAGCTGTAATAAACCAACCAGTGGCCAAACAGCCGTGGGTCGGATAATACAGCGTAATAGACCGTTCGTCACACGTTATTGCATCGACAAGTCCTTGAGTTTATATGCATTACTTAAACGATCAGTCATGTGAAGTTCTGGACGCCGCCACACGTATTGGCATTGTCGGCGATCGAGATAACCACAGTTATGCACTGCTGTTACAGCATGCGCAGCGCGAAGGCTGTCAATTAACCAAGTATGCCGAACTCGCCGATGTTGGCGATAAACAGCGCGCGCAACTCGATATCCTCTTTGTCTATGCCCGCAACATTGCTGCGGACAATTTGTATCGCCAATTATTACCCCTGGTAGCCTGCCAGCAATTGAGTGTGGTGCCGATCGTTGAATATGCCGATCAGGCCATTGCAGCCCGCCTGCTGGAGCTAGGCTGCGTGGACTATCTGCTGGCGCCGTTCAGTGGCGCACAGATCACTGCCCTGCTGCGCCGCCACGAGCAGGCGCGCCTCGCCCAGGAAGGCTTCGTCACCCAATCGGCTGCCGGCCGCCGGCTGCTGGCCATGGCGCAGCGCGTGGCGCTGACGCACATGCCCATCCTGATCAGCGGCGAAACCGGTACCGGCAAGGAATTGATGGCGCGCTACATCCACCGCTTCGCCGGCGATGCGCAAGCGCCGTTCGTGGCGGTCAATTGCGCGGCGATCCCCGAGGCAATGCTCGAATCCATTCTGTTCGGCCATGAGCGCGGCGCCTTTACCGGCGCGGTGAGCGCCCAGCCAGGCAAGTTCGAACAGGCCAACGGCGGCACCTTGCTGCTCGACGAGATCGGCGAACTGCCACTGGGCCTGCAGGCCAAACTGCTGCGCGTGCTGCAAGAGCAGCGCGTCGAACGCCTCGGCGCCAGCAAAGATATTCCGCTGAATGTGCGCGTTATCGCGGCCACCAACCGCGACTTGCCCCACGAAGTCGAACAAGGCCGCTTTCGCGCCGACCTGATGTACCGCCTCGACGTGCTGCCGCTGCACATCCCGCCGCTGCGTGAGCGTCGCGAAGACGTGCTGCCGCTGGCGCGCACCTTCATCAAGCGCTATGCGCCCCATGAAGATGCCGAACAACTGCTCACCGCCGCAGCCTGCCAGGCCCTGCTGCAGCACGACTGGCCTGGCAACGTCCGCGAGCTGGAAAACACCCTGCAGCGCGCCCTGGTATTACGCAACGGGCTGTTCATTCAACCCAGCGATTTGGGCCTGGCCAAACCGGCTGAAAACACCGTGCCCACGGCGTTTGCCCCCCCTCTGATGGTCGACGGCGGACGCGCCGCGCTTAAAGCCAGCGGGAAATTGGCCGAATACCAACATGTACTGGAAACCATTCGCCGCTTCGGCGGGCACAAGACCAAGGCAGCGGAAAGTCTCGGCATGACCACCCGCGCCCTGCGCTATCGCCTCAATGCGATGCGCGAACAGGGCATACCGATCGACCTTTAACGGCTGGAGAACAGGCCATGGATTCAATCAGCAACATCCAGCGCGACATGCTCGCCCGCCTGGAACAGCTCAGCGCCGCCGCTCAAGGCGGCGTAGTGCGTCCGGCCATGGCCTTCGACTCGTCTGAAGTGGGCGGTGTCAGCCAGGCATTCGCACACCTGATCAAAGCGGTGGACGCCGACCAGCATCGCGCCAGCGACGCAGTGCGCGCCGTGGAACTGGGCGAAAGCGAAGACCTGGTCGGTGCCATGGTGGACAGCCAGAAGGCCAGCGTGTCCTTCTCGGCGTTGTTGCAAGTGCGCAACAAGCTGACCACCGCCTTTGACGAGATCATGAGAACGCCGCTTTAAGCGGTACGAGAGCTGACCTGTGCTGCAGACCCTACTGAACAAATTCAACGAGCGTGGCATCAAGCTCGACCCACGCTGGTTCCTTGCCAGCCTCGCCGCCGTGGCCGCCCTGATCGCCATTCTGGTGGTGTTCTACCTGTGGCGCGATCAGGAATCCCTGCGCCCGCTGTACGGCAGCGGCGAAAGCTTCCAGGCCGCCGAGGTGATGGCCGTGCTGGACGCCGAAGCACTGCGCTATCGGGTGCACCCGACCAGTGGCCAGATTCTGGTACGCGACGCCGACCTGGCCCGCGCCCGCATGCTGCTGGCGTCCAAGGGCGTCAAGGTGAGCTTGCCGGCCGGTTACGAGCTGTTCGACAAGGAAGAGCCGCTGGGCACCAGCCAGTTCGTGCAGAACGTGCGCTTGAAGCGCAGCCTGGAAGGCGAGCTGGCGCAAACCATCATGACCCTCAAGGGCGTGGACAGCGTGCGCGTGCACCTGGCCCAGGAAGAGAATCACTCCTTCGTCGTCGGCAAGCGCGCGCCCGCCAAGGCCTCGGTGATGCTGCAACTCAGTCCCGGCTACAAGATGGGCCAGGAACAGGTGCATGCCATCGTCAACCTGGTGGCCGGCAGCCTGCCGCAACTCAAGCCCGAAGACGTACATGTGGTCGACCAGTACGGCGTGCTGCTCTCCCGCGGGCTGAACGCCTGGGGCGGGCCGACGCAGAACTGGCAGGCGCAGGACGACTACCAGCAGAAAATGACCCGCAATATCGAACAGGTGCTGGCGCCGGTGCTAGGTCTGGGTAACTACCGGGTCAGCGTCGCCGCCGACATAGACTTCAGCCAGCGCGAAGAAACCCAGCAGGTTTTCGGTGAAACGCCCTATCTGCGCAGCGAAGTGCTGCGCGACGAACGCACCCTGGACCAGCTGGCGCTCGGGGTTCCCGGCTCGCTGAGCAACCGCCCCGTGGTGGAACCGGCCGAGGGTGATGACGAAAACCAGGCCGCCACCTCGACCCGCCAGGAAAGCACCCGCCGGCTCGATTACGACCAGACCGTCACGCACATCAAGTATCCGGCGTTCCGCCTGCGTCAGCAGAGCGTGGCCGTGGTGCTCAACGCATCCAGTGCGCCGGAAGAAGGCTGGACCCCGGAAGCGCGTGCCGAACTGGGAACCATGATTCGCAGTGCGGCCGGCTTCCAGGCCGAGCGCGGCGATCTGGTGACCCTCAGCGTGCTGCCGTTCGCCGGCCCGGCCGCGGTGGAGGAACCTGTGTCCTGGTGGCAGGACGACAAGGTGCTGGAGTGGGGCCGCCTGGGTCTGATCGCCTTCATCAGCCTGCTGCTGTTGCTGTTCGTGGTGCGCCCGGTCATCCGCGCACTCAGCCCGCGTCAGGATCCTGACCTGGAAACCCAGGCACTGGCTGCACCGAGCACACCGCTGGGCATGCCGCCAAGCGCCAACCTGCCCGGCGACGACCTGCAACTGCTGGCTCGCGAGACGCAGAGCAGCGGTCTGCCGAAGGTCTTCAGCGAGCTCAACCCGCTCTCGGAAATCCGCCTGCCGGCGCCGGGTTCGGGACTTGAGCATCAGATTGAACACTTGCAAATGCTGTCCCTCAACGAGCCTGAGCGGGTCTCCGAGGTGATCAAGCATTGGATTGGGCGCAACGAGAAGAAAGCATGAGCACGCCAACCAGCGACAGCACCGAAGTCAAAAGCCGGGTGATTTCCGGCGACACGCCCAGTTCCATCGAGCAGGCGGCGATCCTCATGCTGAGCATGGGTGACGAGGCGGCGGCCGGGGTGCTCAAGCACTTCACCCGCGAGGAAATCATTGCCATCAGTCAGGCCATGGCGCGCCTGTCCAACGTCAAGCTGCCCACGGTCAACGAAGTGATCGAACGCTTCTTCGGCGATTACAAGGAGCAGAGCAGCATCAAGGGCGCCAGCCGCACCTATCTGGCCGGCATGCTCAGCAAGGCGCTGGGCGGCGACATCACTCGCACCCTGCTGGATAGCATCTACGGCGAGGAGATCCGCGCCAAGATGTCCCGGCTGGAATGGCTGGACCCGCGCCAGTTCGCCGCCTTGATCGCTAAGGAACACGCGCAGATGCAGGCGGTGTTCATCGCCTTCCTGCCGCCGAACATGGCCACCGACGTGCTTGAGGCGCTGCCCGTCGAGCAGCAGGACGACCTGCTGTACCGCATCGCCAACCTCAGCGAGATCAACGGCGATGTGATCGCCGAACTGGAGCAACTGATCGAGCGCAGTCTCAGCGTGCTGTCCACCCAGGGCTCGCAGGTGCGCGGCATCAAGCAGGCGGCGGACATCATGAACCGCTTCAAGGGCGACCGCATGCAGATGTTCGAAATGCTGCGCGCTCACGACGAGACGCTGGTGGAGAAGATCGAAGACGAGATGTACGACTTCTTCATCCTCGCCCGGCAAAGCCAGGAAGTGCTTCTGGTACTGCTCGAAGCGGTACCGCTGGACGAGTGGGTGGTGGCCCTCAAAGGCGCCGAGCCCGAGCTGGTCAAGGCCATCCAGAACGCCATGCCACGTCGCCAGGCGCAGCAGATGGAATCCATCAAGCGCCGCCAGGGCCCGGTACCGCTGAGCCGCGTCGAGCAAGTGCGCAAGGACATCATGAGCGTGGTCCGCGAAATGGCCGCCGATGGCGAGCTGCAGATCCAGTTGTTCCGTGAACAGACGGTCGAATAGGTGAGCGCATGACGGTACGAGTGATCAAGGACGGCGGACGCGCCTGGCGCGTCTACCGCTTTCCGCCGCGTAGCCGCGCCGCGGTGAGCGCCGACGTGCAGGAGCAACTGCACAGCGATCCGGCTGCGTTGCAACGCGCGCTGGCCGACGGTTATCAACAAGGCCAGGAACGCGGCTATCAGGAAGGCCTGGCCCAAGGCACCGAAGCCGGCCACGCCGACGGTTACGAACGCGGCCTGCAAGAAGGCCTGACCAAAGGTCTGGAAGAAGGCCGCATTCAGGGCCGCACTCACTTTGAAGCCGCCAGCGCCCCGTTGGAGCGGATGATTGCCGAGTTCGACAGCGCCGTGGCCACGTTCGAACAGGGCCGCCGCGAGCAGCTGCTGGAACTGGTCGCCAAGGTCGCCAAGCAGGTCATCCGTTGCGAGTTGACCCTCAACCCCGCGCAGATGCTCACCCTGGCCGAAGAAGTGCTGAGCAGCCTGCCGGATGAAGCCGATGAGGTGCAGATCCTGCTCAACCCGGAAGAGTGCGCGCGCATCAAGAGCATCAGCCCGGAGCGCGCCAGCGCCTGGCGTCTGGTCCCCGACGAGCGCCTGGCCCTGGGCGAATGCCGCGTGGTCACCGCGCAAAGCGAAGTCGACGTGGGTTGCCAGCAACGGCTCGACGCCTGCCTGGACACGTTGGCCGACCACCTCCAGGTCGAGGCCTAAGGCCGCCATGCTGCTGGATACCGCAGCCCTCGACGAAGCCCTGCGTTCGCTCGACAGCGTGCAACTGGCCAAGGTCAGCGGCCGCCTCGTGCGTGTCTCCGGGTTGATATTGGAAAGTCTCGGCTGCCAGCAACAGACCGGCCAGCGCTGCTATATCGAACAGGCCGACGGCAGCCTGTTGGAAGCACAGGTGGTGGGCTTCAACCGCGACATCACCTACCTGATGCCGTTCAAGAAACCGCTGGGCCTGGCCACCGGTGCGCGGGTATTCCCGATTCGCGACGAAGCACGTCTGCGCATCGATGATTCCTGGCTCGGCCGCGTGCTCAACGCCTTGGGCGAGCCGCTGGACACCCTTGGCAAGCTCACCGGCGAAGTTCCACTACCGCCGTCACCGGCACCGATTCACCCGCTGCGCCGCCGCCCGGTGGAAGAACCGCTGGACGTCGGCGTGCGCGCCATCAACGCCATGCTGACCCTGGGCAAGGGCCAGCGCGTCGGGCTGTTCGCCGGCAGCGGGGTAGGCAAGAGCGTGCTGCTGGGCATGATCACCCGGCAGACCAAGGCCGATGTGGTGGTGGTTGGGCTGATCGGCGAACGCGGTCGTGAAGTGCAGGAATTCCTCCTGCATTCGTTGGGCGAGGAAGGCTTGCGCAAGGCCGTCGTGGTGGTGGCGCCGGCCAACGAGTCGCCACTGATGCGCCTGAAGGCCGCCGATTTGTGCCACAGCATCGCCGCGTATTTTCGCGACCAGGGCAAGGACGTGCTGCTGCTGGTTGATTCGCTGACCCGCTACGCCATGGCCCAGCGCGAAATCGCCCTGGCTCTCGGTGAGCCGCCGGCCACCAAGGGCTACCCGCCGTCGGTGTTCGGCATGCTGCCCGAGCTGGTGGAAAGCGCCGGCAACGGTGAAGCCGCCACCGGCAGTCTGAGCGCCATCTACACCGTGCTGGCCGAAGGCGATGACCAGCAGGACCCGATCGTCGACTGCGCGCGGGCGATTCTCGACGGACACATCGTGCTGTCGCGCAAACTGGCCGAGAACGGCCACTACCCGGCAATCGACATCGGCGCCTCGGTCAGCCGCTGCATGCCCCAGGTCAGCGAGCCGGCCCATCGCGGCGCGGCGCGCCAGCTCAAGGAGCTGTACAGCACCTACGAGAAAATTCGCGAACTGATTCCACTGGGTGGTTACGTGCCAGGCATGGACGCCAAGACCGACCGCGCCGTGCAACTGGCGCCGAACATCGAACGCTTTCTGCGTCAGGAAACCAGCCAGGAAGCCGACCTGGCCAGCAGCGTCGCGTCCTTGCAGCAGCTTCTGGGGAATCGCGGATGAAAGACTACCTCTCAACCCTGTCCAAGCTCTCGTCCCTGCGCCGCACACGGGTGAACGAACTGCTTGGCCGCGTGCAGTACCAGCGCAACCTGTGCCAGCGCTACCGCAATAACATCACCGGCCTGGGCAAGCTGTGCGAGTACCAGGTGCACGGCAACACCGCGCTGCAGCGTGACAATCAGCAGCAGTACAAAAGCACCCTCTACAAGATGCTCGACCTGCAACGTCGCGAACTGGAGGTTGCCGAGCAAAACCTTGCCCGCCTGCAGGGCGATCTAATGAAGGCCATGCGCAACGAGAAGGTGCTGGAGCAGTTCATCGACGGCAAGGTCGACGAATGGCAGCTGACCCTGACGCGCCAGGAGCAGAAAATTCAGGACGGCCTGGCGGCACAAGCCTGGTGGCGCAACGCCGGAATTTGACGCGCCAGCGCCAAGCGATCGTCATTCAGGCATCATCCCGGGGGCGATAAAACAGCCGTTCGACGGCTTTGTGACGTTTTGGGCAACATGGGGTTTAAGTTTTACCCTATACCTGTCGCCTTTATGGCGTAAGGCCCCCCGAGTTTGGAAACCATCATGGAAATCAGCCGCTCCCTCAAGCCCGCCGCAATCACCGGCATCGACGGCACCAGCGCTCAGCGCACGCAAGCTCCGTCGGCCGGCAAACGTGAGCGACACATCGCCGGCGCGCCACAACTGAGCCTGGAATCCCTGCAAGACAACCTGCGCGCGCTGCCCGAAGTTGACTTGGACAAGGTCGAGCAAATCAAGCAAGCCCTGCAGCGCGGCGAGATCTCCCTCGACCCCGAGGCGCTGGCAGCGAGCATGCGCGCTTATCACAACGGCAAAGATCAGTGAGTCAGAAAGATAAATTGCTGGCTGTGGTCGCGGCTGACATCGCCGCCGACCTGAAGACGTATGGCCAGCTGCAGAGCTTGCTGGATGAGCTTCACGAGCGCCTGCTGGAGCGCGATACCCTGGCCATCGAGCAGCTGAATCAGCGCATCGAGCCCTGCCTGAACGCCTTGGCTGAGTGCAGTGCACGCCGGGGCAAAGTATTGCGCGCCTTCGGCCTGACTGCCGACCCGGAAGGGATGCAGCGCCTGCTCGATGCCTATCCCGCCACTCAGGGTGAAACAGTACGCAGCCAATGGCAGCAACTGGGCCAGGCGGTACGCGATTGCCGCCAGCGCAACGAGCGCAACGGCCGCTTGCTGGCCATGCACAACGACATTCTCAACCAGCTGCTCAGCGGCACCGGCGACGGCACTGCGCTGTACGGCCAGCAGGACTACTAGGCACGCCTCAAACGTTTCTCCCAGACATTGCACCCTGTGTTGTAGGGGCGATTCATTCGCCTGGCACCGAGACTTCTGGCGCCTACAGGGTTGCTACGTACTACGCGGCTGAATGCCTTGAATCTGTCGCATCCGCTGCGTGGTCTAGAGGGCGTGTGTCAGGCGAATGAATTCGCCCCTTCCAGATGCGCACCGTGACTCGCTATGCAGGCACCGGCAGGCGTACTGCCGGCGCGCATACCTCACGCGTTTGCTAGCCGCACTTCGAATGCCCGCAGTTCAGGCAGGTGGCACAGCCGTCCATCTGCACCACCGCCTGGGTGTTGCACGTGCCGCACAACTGCGCGCCGGCCGGGAAGCCGTCGCCCGGTTCCAGCTTATTGGCGCCCTGGCTGGCTTCGTAGGCGGCGCGTTTTTCCGCCAGGTATAGGCGCTGGCTTTCGTCTAGCGCCTGGCCTTCGAGCATGCCGATGCTGATCAGGTGACGCTCCACCACACCGCCGATCTCGGCGACGATCGACGGCATGTACACGCCGCCCTTCTTCAGATAGCCGCCACGCGGGTCGAATACGGCCTTGAGCTCCTCAACCATGAAGGTGCAGTCACCACCCTTGCGGAACACCGCGGACATGATCCGGGTGAGTGCGACGATCCACTGGAAGTGATCCATGTTCTTCGAGTTGATGAAGATCTCGAACGGACGGCGCTGCTCGTAAGGCGTGCCGGCGTTGAGCACAATGTCGTTGACCGTTACGTACAGGGCATGCTCGAACAGCGGCGATTTGATTTTGTAAGTCACACCGATCAGCGTTTCCGGACGCTGCAGGGTTTCGTCCATTTCCACCACCTTGGGTGCGGCTGCCAGTGCGGGTGCAGGCGCGGCTGCAAGTACGGCTGCAGGCGCGGCCGCGACAGTGGCGACAGGCGCCACTGGGGCTGCCGGGGTGACAGGCGCTGGCGCGGGACGCTCCAGAGCCTCGTCGATGACCTTAAAGCCTTTGATGCGTTGTTCAATCTTGACAGTCATTGCAGGTGTTCTCCGGCCGGGTCGCTGACGGCGACCCGGCATCAATTCGGTGTCTTAGTACTTGCCGTAGTAGCCTTCTTTGAGGGCATCGAACAGGTTGGCGGCCGTGTTCACCTCCCCGTCGTATTCCACCTCTTCATTGCCGCGCAGTTCGACCACGCTGCCGTCTTCCAGCTCGAAGCGGTACAGGGTGTTCTGCAGATCGGCTTCCTTGACCAGCACGCCCTGGAACGCCGCCGGGTTGAAACGGAAGGTGGTGCAGCCCTTGAGCCCCTGACGCCAGGCGTAGCGGTAGATATCCTTGAACGCTTCGAAGGGGTAATCCGTCGGCACGTTGGCCGTCTTGGAGATCGACGAGTCGACCCACTTCTGCGCCGCAGCCTGGATATCCACGTGCTGAGTTGGGGTGATGTCATCGGCGCTGACGAAATAAGCCGGCAACTGTTTGGCCGGATCCTGGCTGTCCGGCTTGGCCTGGGCATTGACCAACGCGCGGTAGGCGAGCAGCTCGTAGCTGAACACCTCGACCTTTTCCTTGGCCTTGCGCCCGGGGCGAATCACGTTGCGCGAGTAATGATGGGCAAAGCTCGGCTCGATACCGTTGGAGGCGTTGTTGGCCAGGCTCAGGCTGATGGTGCCGGTGGGCGCGATGGAGCTGTGGTGAGTAAAGCGCGCGCCCTGTTCGGCCAGCGCCTCGATCAGCTCCGGCGCGTATTCGGCCAGGCGCTGCATGTAGCGCGAGTATTTGGCGTGCAGCACCCGACCGGGCACCTTGTCGCCGATTTTGTAGCCATCCTCGGCCATTTCCGGACGCTTGCGCAGCATCTCAGCGGTGACGTCGAACTCCTCGGCCAGCAAAGGTGCCGGACCCTTTTCACGGGATAGCTCCAGCGCCTCTTCCCAGCCAACCAGCGCCATTTCACGCGCCACTTCCTCAGTGAACACGCAGGCTTCGGGGCTACCGTAGCGCATCTTCAACAGCGTCAGGGTCGAGCCCAGGCCCAAAAAGCCCATGCCATGACGGCGCTTGTGGGTGATCTCGTGACGCTGCTGTTCCAGCGGCAGGCCGTTGATTTCCACCACGTTGTCCAGCATACGGGTGAAGATACGCACCACCTTGCGGTACTTATCCCAGTCGAAGCGGGCGTCGGCGCCGAACGGGTTCTGCACGAAACCGGTCAGGTTGATCGAGCCGAGCAGGCAGGAGCCGTAGGGCGGCAGGGGCTGCTCGCCACACGGATTGGTCGCGCGAATCGCCTCGCACCACCAGTTGTTGTTCAGTTGGTTGACCCGATCGATCAGGATGAAGCCCGGTTCGGCGAAGTCATAGGTGGACACCATGATCATGTCCCACAGATGGCGGGCGCGCAGGGTGCCGTAGATCCGGCAAGCCACCAGGCCGTCTTCGCGCACGATGTACTCGTCGTGCACCGGCCATTCGCGCCAGATCACCTGGGCCGGATCATTCAGATCCAGGTCGGCCTGTTCCTTCTGGTGGACCGGGAAGACCAGCGGCCAATCGCCGTCGTTTTCCACCGCCTGCATGAATTCGTCGGTGATCAGCAGGCTCAGGTTGAACTGGCGCAGCCGGCCGTCTTCACGCTTGGCACGGATGAATTCGCGCACGTCGGGATGACCGACGTCGAAGGTGCCCATCTGCGCGCCGCGCCGACCGCCCGCGGAGCTGACGGTAAAGCACATCTTGTCGAAGATATCCATGAACGACAGCGGCCCGCTGGTGTGCGCGCCGGCGCCGGACACGAACGAGCCGCGCGGACGCAGGGTGCTGAATTCATAACCGATGCCGCAACCGGCCTTGAGGGTCAGCCCGGCTTCGTGGACCTTGCCGAGAATATCGTCCATCGAGTCGCGAATGGTCGCCGAAACCGTGCAGTTGATGGTCGAGGTTGCCGGCTTGTACTCCAGCGCGCCGGCATTGGAAATGATCCGACCGGCGGGAATCGCGCCGTTGCGCAGGGCCCAGAGGAACTGCTCGTTCCAGTGTTCGCGCTGCGACTCGGGCTCGACTTCCGCCAAGGCGCGGGCGACCCGTTGCCAGGTGGCGTCAACGTCGGCGTCGATCGGCGTGCCGTCTTTGTCAGTCAGGCGGTACTTCTGCGCCCAGATGTCCTCGGAAGCCGGTTGCAAGGCAAGGCCCGTGGTCTGTTTGGTGTCTGCCGCGATCGGCCCGTCCGTCTTCGCCATGCTGCACATCCTCGTAACGAAGGGTGTAAAAAAAGGGCGCGATTGTACGCCAAATAAACCCGTTGGCGAATCTGGAAAGCCCCGACAAATCCCGTATGTTGTAGTGAAACTGGCAGAAAACCACAATTGCTAGTTAGCTAGAGCGCCGAATGCTTCACGCACAGCATCAATTAAAGGGTTTCCAGACAGCTGGCCAACTGCTCGCCAAGGTTACCTAGCAACCGTTCATAACCGTTGGCGTCCGGCTTCAGACCGTCACCCATGGCGTCCAGTTCGGCCAGGCGCACCGGCAGGCCGGCGGTCAAGGTTTCGGCCAGGCGCGGACGCTGCGGCGGCTCGTTGAACAAGCAGGCAGCACCGGCCTGCTGCAGACGCTCACGCATCGCCGCCACATGCCGGGCCCCCGGCTGGACCTCACCGAGGCTGAAGACACCGAGATGGCGCAGGCCGTAGGCGGACTCAAAATAATCATAGGCCTCGTGGAAGACGAAGTACGGCTTGCCGGCCAACGGTGCCAGGCGTGTAAGCAGGCGCTGGTCGAGCACATCGAGACGCTTCTGGAAGGCCCGCAGATTGGCCTGATAGTGTGCCGCGTTGGCAGGATCGACACTGGCCAGATCGCTCGCCATGCGTGCGGCGATCAGCCGCGCATTGGCCGGCAGCAGCCACAGGTGGGCATCCAGACTGCCGGGCCGATGGTCATGATCATGCTCGTGGTGCGGATCAGCAGAAGGGTGATGATCGCCATGATGCTCATCGTGACCGGCATGCGCGGCGTGCTCTTCCAGGGTCTCGCCGAAATGGCGCAACTGCAGGCCAGGCAAGGTCTGCACGGCCAGGCTCGGTGCACGACGGTTGTCGACCACGCGCGTCAGGAAGGTTTCCAGGTCCGGGCCGACCCAGTAAAACAACTGCGCCGTGTCAATGCGCCGCAGGTCGGAGGGGCGCAGCGCATAATGGTGCGCCGAGGCTCCAGCAGGCAGTAGCACGTCAGGCGTGCCGACGCCGTCCTGCACCGCTGCGGCAATCAGCTGCAGGGGTTTGATGCTGGTCAGCAACACCGATTCGGCACGCACGACTAGGGAGCACAGGCACAACAGCAGGCAAACGGACAGACGTAGCAGCACGACAGTAACACCAGAAGCAGGAAACGTAATAGAATAACGTCCTTCTTATTAAACGCACCATTTTTTTATGCTCAGACCACTCATTACCAAGACCCCCTTGGTCTGTCTGCCCCATGATCATTCGCACTGCGTCCGCAATGCCTTGGCGGAGGCCGAAGCCCTGTGCGCCCGTCAGGGGGTGCGCCTCACGCCGTTGCGTAAACGGGTGCTGGAGCTGGTCTGGCAGAGTCACCAGCCGCTTGGCGCCTATGACATTCTCGCCACGCTGAGCGAGGAAGACGGCCGCCGCGCCGCACCGCCGACTGTCTATCGAGCCTTGGATTTCCTGCTGGAAAACGGCCTGGTACACCGCATCGCGTCGCTTAACGCCTTCGTTGGCTGCAATCAGCCGGAGCTGGCTCACCAGGGCCAGTTTCTGATCTGCCGCGCCTGCAAGACCGCCATCGAGTTGGAGCAACAAACCATCAGCGACGTCATCGTCAGCGTCGCCGACAGCATCGGTTTCAGTGTCGAGGCGCAGACCGTGGAAGTGGTCGGCTTGTGCGCCGCCTGTCGGGAGGCCGCGTGAGCCACGACTTATTGCGTCTGAGCGGCGTCGGCGTGCGCTTTGCGGGCCAGGACGCCCTTGACGATGTGAGCTTGCGCGTGCGCGCCGGTGAGATCGTCACCCTGATTGGCCCCAACGGCGCCGGCAAGACTACCCTGGTGCGCGTGGTGCTCGGGCTGCTCAAGCCGGACCGCGGCGAAGTGTGGCGCACGCCGCGCCTGCGCATCGGCTACATGCCGCAGAAACTGCAGGTGGACGCCACATTGCCGCTCTCGGTGCTGCGGTTTCTGCGCCTGGTGCCGGGTGTGGACCGCGCCAAGGCGCAGGCGGCGCTGGCTGAGGTGGGCGCCAGCCAGGTCATCGACCATCCCCTGCAGAAGATCTCCGGCGGCGAGCTGCAGCGCGTGCTGCTGGCCCGCGCCCTGCTGCGCAAACCCGAACTGCTGGTGCTCGATGAGCCGGTGCAAGGCGTCGACGTTGCCGGCCAGGCCGAACTGTACCGGCTGATTGGCAAGCTGCGCGCGCGCCACGGCTGCGGCGTGCTGATGGTGTCCCACGATCTGCACCTGGTGATGAGCGCCACCGATCAGGTGGTGTGCCTGAACCGCCACGTGTGCTGCTCCGGGCATCCCGAGCAGGTCAGCGGCGACCCGGCCTTTGTCGAGCTGTTCGGCCAGAACGCCCGCAGCCTGGCGGTCTATCACCACCAGCACGACCACACCCATGACCTGAGTGGCGGCGTGGTGATCGGCAAACCCTACCAACCCCACGTCCACGGTCCGGACTGCAAGCATTGATCCCCATGCCCGATTTTCTTGTCAACGCATTGCTCGCCGGCCTGGCCCTGGCCCTGGTGGCCGGCCCGCTGGGTTCCTTCGTGGTCTGGCGGCGCATGGCCTATTTTGGCGACACCCTGTCCCACGGCGCGCTGCTCGGCGTGGCCCTGGGCCTGATCCTCAATATCAGCCCGGCGCTGGCGGTAACCGTCGGCTGCGTGCTGCTCGCCATCCTGCTGCTGGGCCTGCAACAGCGCCAGCCGCTGGCCTCGGACACGCTGCTCGGCATCCTTGCCCACAGCACGCTGTCGCTGGGGCTGGTGGCGATCAGTTTCATGGAGGTGCGCATCGACCTGATGGCCTACCTGTTCGGCGATCTGCTGGCGGTCGGCCCCACGGACCTGGCGTGGATTCTCGGCGGCAGTGCGCTGGTGCTGCTGTTGCTGATCCCGTTGTGGCGACCGCTGCTGGCGATCACCGTGCATGAAGAGCTGGCCCGTGTGGAGGGCCTGCCGGTAGCGGCGATCCGCCTCGCGCTGATGCTGCTGATCGCCGTGGTAATTGCCGTGGCGATGAAGATCGTCGGCGTGCTGTTGATCACATCGCTGTTGATCATTCCTGCCGCCGCCGCCCAACGGCACGCGTACACCCCCGAGCAGATGGCCTTGGGGGCCAGCGTGCTGGGCCTGCTGGCGGTGTGTGCCGGATTGGCGCTGTCCTGGTACCAGGACACGCCGGCCGGACCGTCCATCGTGGTCAGCGCCGCGGCGCTATTTCTGCTTAGCTTTGCTCTGCCCAAGCGCGCGTAACGGCGACGCAAGGGCTGCGGCGTGACACGGCATGTTGAGCGGTTGTCAGAGGTGTTCGTGTTGAGAATGTGTCACCCGTTGGACACAGAGGCGGCAAGGCCTGTTTTGGCCGCCCTGTCGTGCACCGGTTAGAATCGCTTCAGCTCGCTTTATTCGAGGCTTATCCCATGCGTTTATCCGCTTCCCGCTGCCTGATCACCCTGGCCATTGTCCTGCTTGTCGGCTGCCAGAGCGCGCCTGAGTACGACAGCCAAACCGTGCTGTTCCAGCAATACCTCTCAAACAACCAGCTGAGCCTGGCCGACCAGCAATTGGCCGAGGCCGGCGCTCAGGGGGTCAGTGCCGACAAGCTCGCGCCCTATGAGCGCCAGCTGGCGGATGCCTACCTGCGCCAAGGCCAGGAAGCCCTGCAGGCCGGCGACCTGAACACCGCCACCACGGCGCTGAGCCGGGCGCGCAGCCTGTTGCCCGAGGCTCCGGCGCTGACGGCCGGCTTGGGCGAAGCCTTGAGTGCCGACGGCCAGGCCGCCGTTGACGAGGCGTTGCAAGGGCGCAGCGTAGCCCTGCCGCTGCTGGATCGCGGCGATTACGCCGGCCTGCGCGCGCAGTTCGACGAGCTGGCCGCCGACGTGCTGGCCTGTGCGTGCACGGTAATCCTCGAGGCGCGGGGTTCCTGGCAGTCCAACAAGGCCGTCGACCTGCTGGGCGAAAGCCTGGAAAAGCACACCCCCGGCGTTGAGGTGGACGTGCAGGTCAGCCACAGCCCCTCGCGGGTGCCACGCCTGGTGCTCATTGCCGATCCTGATGCGGCGGCCAGCGTCGAGTAAGTGATGATGACCGCATGCGTCGCCTGGCCACGGCGCAGCGGAACGGCGTGCAGGTTTCCTTTTAAATACGTGATTTGGTTTTTGCCCAGCTCAGAACATCATCGGGTTTATCGCTAATTAGAAGCGTCTATAGCCAAGAGAACTAAAGATCACGAAGCAAACCGGCTAAACTGCGCCTCTTTTGCGCGGCGTTACGCTCATCATTCTGTACCCACAAGGTTCGCTTTCGTGATCGAGTTTCACCAAGTTCATAAAACCTACCGCGTCGAGGGCCGCGATATACCGGCCCTGCAACCCATCGACCTACGCGTCGAAGCGGGCCAGGTGTACGGCCTGATCGGCCATTCCGGCGCGGGTAAAAGTACCCTGTTGCGCCTGATCAACCGCCTGGAGGAACCCTCAGGTGGACGCATTCTGGTGCATGGCGTCGACGTCACCGCCCTGGAAGCCGATGGCTTGCGCCGTTTTCGTCGCCAGGTCGGCATGATCTTCCAGCATTTCAATCTGCTGGCCTCCAAGACCGTCGCCGACAACGTCGCCCTGCCGCTGCGCCTGGCCGGCGAGCTACCAGCGGCGGAAATCGACCGCAAGGTTGCCGCGCTGCTGCAGCGGGTCGGCCTGGAAGACCACGCCCGCAAGTACCCCGCGCAACTCTCCGGCGGCCAGAAGCAGCGTGTCGGCATCGCCCGCGCACTGGCCACCGACCCGAAGATTCTGCTGTGCGACGAGGCCACCAGCGCCCTCGATCCGCAAACCACCGCCCAGGTGCTGCAGCTGCTGAGCGAAATCAATCGCGAGCTGGGCCTGACCATCGTGCTGATCACCCATGAAATGGACGTGATTCGCCGTGTCTGTGACTGCGTGGCGGTCATGGATGGCGGGCAGATCGTCGAGCAGGGCGTGGTGGCCGATGTGTTCCTGCACCCACAACACCCCACGACCCGCCGCTTTGTGCTGGAAGACGAGCAGGTTGACGAAGGCGAGCAGCATGATGACTTCACTCATGTGCCCGGCCGCATTCTGCGCCTGACCTTCCAGGGCGAGGCCACCTATGCCCCCTTGCTGGGCCGCGTGGCGCGCGAAACGGGCGTGGATTACAGCATCCTGTCCGGGCGGATCGACCGCATCAAAGACACCCCCTATGGCCAGCTGACCCTGTCGTTGATCGGCGGGGATATCGAAGCGGCCCAGGCGCGCCTGCAGGCGGCCGACGTACACGTAGAGGTGCTGCGCTGATGGACGCGTTCTTCGTCAACATCGACTGGTACGAGATCTGGCTGGCCACCTGGGACACCCTGTTGATGCTGGGTGGCTCGCTGCTGTTCACCGTGCTGCTCGGCTTGCCGCTGGGCGTGCTGCTGTTCCTCTGCGGCCCGCGCCAACTGTTCGACAACCGTCCGCTGTACGCGCTGCTGTCGTTTGTGGTGAACGTGCTGCGCTCGCTGCCGTTCATCATTCTGCTGATCGTGATGATCCCGATCACCGTAGTGCTTACCGGCACCTCACTGGGCGTCGCCGGCGCCATTCCGCCGCTGGTGGTGGGCACCACGCCGTTTTTCGCGCGACTGGTGGAAACCGCACTGCGCGAGGTGGACCGCGGCATCATCGAGGCCACACAAGCGATGGGCGCGACCACCCGGCAGATCATCCTCAACGCCTTACTGCCTGAAGCGCGTCCGGGGATCATCGCCGCCACCACCGTCACCGCGATTACGTTGGTGTCCTACACGGCAATGGCCGGCGTGGTCGGTGCCGGCGGCTTGGGCGACCTGGCCATCCGTTTTGGCTACCAGCGCTTCCAGACCGATGTCATGGTGGTCACCGTGGTGCTGTTGCTGGTGCTGGTGCAGATCCTGCAAACCGTCGGCGACAAGCTGGTGGTGCATTTTTCCCGCAAGTGAACACCCTGCGGCGACCTCACCTGCGGAGCCGCTTCTCATCCCGCAAAGGAGTTGAACGATGAAAAAACTGCTAGTTGCCTTCGCCGCCTTCACGGCGTTTTCCACCCAGGCCGCCGAGACGCTGAACGTGGCGGCCACCGCCGTGCCCCACGCGGAAATTCTCGAATTCGTCAAACCGACCCTGGCCAAAGAGGGCGTGACCCTTAACGTCAAGGTGTTCACCGACTACGTGCAACCCAACGTGCAGGTCGCCGAGAAGCGTCTGGACGCCAACTTCTTCCAGCATCAGCCGTACCTGGACGAGTTCAACAAGACCCGCAAGACCACCTTGGTCAGCGTGGCCGGGGTGCACGTCGAGCCCTTCGGCGCCTACTCGCAGAAGGTCAATGACCTCGACGACCTGCCCAACGGCGCCAATGTGGTGATCCCCAACGATGCCACCAACGGCGGTCGCGCCCTGCTGCTGCTGCAGACCGCGGGCCTGATCACCCTCAAGCCGGAGGCAGGCATCACCGCCACGCCGCGCGACATCGCCGAAAACCCGAAGAAGCTGAAGATTCGCGAACTGGAAGCCGCCACCCTGCCGCGCGTGCTCGGCCAGGTCGACCTGGCGCTGATCAATACCAACTACGCACTGGAAGCTGGCCTGAACCCCGCCGAGGACGCCCTGATTATCGAGGGCAGCGAATCGCCCTACGTAAACATCCTGGTCAGCCGCGAAGACAACAAGGACAGCCCGGCCATGCAGAAACTGGCCAAGGCCCTGCACAGCGACGCGGTGAAGCAATTCATCGAAGAAAAGTACCAAGGCGCTGTGGTACCGGCATTCTGACGCCGCTTTGCCTCGCGCCCAACGAAGCCCGCCTTGTGCGGGCTTCGTTGTTTTTTTTGCCCGAGATAAAACGTGGGGCACGGGAATTGCCTACTCTGCTTGAAGCCAACGCAACGGAGGAAACCCCGCATGTCCCTGTCGCCCTTTCATCTGGCCATTCCTGTTCACGACCTGGCCGCAGCCCGGCATTTCTACGCTGAGGTGTTCGGCTGCACCGAAGGTCGCAGTAGCGCGCAGTGGGTGGATTTCGACTTCTTTGGCCATCAGTTGGTGATCCACCAGGCACCGAAAATGCCCCATCAGGAAGCCGCTCATACCAATGCGGTGGATGGCCACGACGTGCCAGTGCCGCATTTCGGCGTGGTGCTGGGGTGGGAAGAATGGGAACGCCTGGCCGAACGCCTCAGGGCGCACGAGGTGCGCTTTGTCATCGAACCCCACGTGCGCTTTCAGGGCCAAGTGGGCGAACAGGCCACGTTGTTTCTCCTCGACCCCTGCGGCAATGCGTTGGAGTTCAAAGCGTTCAAGGATATCGGTCAGCTGTTTGCCCACTGACCCGAATCCATAAGTCCGGCCCATCAGCGTCCTTGCCACCGTGTCTCACCCTGCGATTGCCTGGCCCGCGCAAGCCAGCGCCAGGCAATCCAGCCCGCCCCCATCAGATAGACCAGCCCACCGGGCACCCACATCAACAAGCCGGCCAGCTGCTGGTCGGCCAAATCCCCCGTGTCGCCGTACAGCGGGACACTGGCGAAGGTCAGCAAGGCACCCAGGAGGCCGGTGTGCATGAGGGTCAGCAGAATCGCCAACAGCGCCACGGGTGTCTTACGTGGCGGTATGCGCAGCACCGACCACCAGAACAGCCAGCCGCTGAACAGGAAGCAACCATGCTCGACGGCATGCCACCAGAGGTTGTCCAGCGCCAGCTGATAGAGCCGGGGCGTGTGCCAGATCCAGATCACCGCGCCGTGCACCAAGGCCAGGGCGGTGGGATGGCGACCGGCGCGCAGGATCCAGGTCCACAACGATTGGCCCAGCCGTCCGGTGAGGGCGCGCCACTGCGGCAGGGGCCGCGCCAGCGCCCAGAGCGGGGCGATAACCACGATAAACAGCATGTGCTGGGTCATGTGCCAGCTGGTACTGGTTTCCGCCCACTCATCCAGCGGACCGAAGATAGCCAGCACGGCGAGCAGCATGGCCAGGTGCATGCACAGCGCCTCACCGCGATGCGGCGCCACCCGGCGCACACCCAAGCCATAAAGCAACCAGGCGCTGCCCAGCAGTAGAGCGGTCAGCAGCAAAGGCAGGCGTTCAAACAAATGCGCATCGAATAATCCATGGGCGCGGACCGGGGATGCCAGCACCAGTAGCAGCCATGCAGCGTGCTTCACAGGCATGGCGGCAGGCTCAGCAGGGGCAGGCCGATGAACGCGGTGGCCAGCGCCGCCACCAGGTGCACCCCAGCGGACAAGCGCGCCACAAAACGCTGCGCCGCCGTGGCAGCGGCTAGGCGCCAGAAACGCCAGGCCAGGAGCAACAGCAGCGCCAGCGTCAGCGCGGTGAACAAGCCCAGTGCCGCATTCAGCCAGGTGGTCGCCCCCGCCTGAGGCGACGGCGGGGCCAGTTCACAGCCCAATCCCTGGGCGCCATACACGGCGACAAACCACAGACTCCAGATCACCAGGCCGAGCGGGATCTGCGCGGGGCTGAAGGCCGAGCGATTCATCCGCCCGTGCTCCAGCCGAGGGGAAACAACATCACGGCCAGGTAGCTGCTCCACACCACCGCCAGGTTGTACGTCCACAGTGGGCCAACCACCAGCGGCTCGTACGGCGACGCCGCGTTCACGTAGCCATAGGCGACGCGCCAAGCCTGCAGGCCGGTCAGCAGCGCCGCCAGCACGCAATGCATCAGGCTATACAACAGAATTACCAGCACCAGCGCATCGTGGGCCGTGGTGCGTGGCTGCAGGTCAGCGCTGAGCAGCGCACCGAGCACCAGAGCCGACTGCACCAGCGCCAGCCCACACAACACTGCCAGTTGGCCTTGCAGGCGACGATCATCGCCGCGACGCAGGCGCTTGAGCACGCGCCGCAGCCACAGCGTGCCGACACTCAGCAGCAGTGCGCTGCCCAGAAGCCAGCCGCCGCCTTGCCCCGCGCGCTCCGGCACCAACCAAGCCGGCGCCACGGTCCATAGGTAAAACCAGCCAAACAGCAAGGACAGGTACAGCGCGGCGTTGGCCAGCAGGGTCACGCCCATCCCCCACAACCCCGGCCCGTCGCAGGTGCGCCAATGCAGCGGCGGATCGCCGGGCTGCGTTTGCGTGTCCGGCGAAGCGGCGGGATGCGCGCCATTCATCCACGACCAGCGCAGCAGCACCAGCAGGGTGGCCAGGCTGATGCCCAGCGCCAGCCAATAGCTCTTGAGCAGCAGGCTCAGGCACAACCCGGCGAGCAGCAGCGCGGTGTTGAACGGCAGCCACGTATTACCTGGCAGGTGCGTAACCTCGCGTATCGTGCCGGTCAATGGATCGACACCGTAAGTCTCGCGCCGGCCATGGTCGATGACCGTCAGCCCATGCTCGCCACGGGCAATGCTGTCCGGCAGCTGCGGGTCGTCCCACAGCGGGTGGCGGCTGTGAACATCCGGCAGGCTGACGAAGTTGTACGGGCTGGGCGGCAGGCCGGTCGCCCACTCCAGGGTATCGGCGCGCCAGGGATTCTTCGGCGCGGCCAGGCCGAAGCGGTAATGCAGGAGGAGATCCAGCAAGATGGTCGCCACGCCCATGGCCATGACGAAGCTGCCGATCGACGACACCAGATTGGGCAGATCCCAGCCCAGGCCGCTGTCATAGGTGTACACCCGACGCGGCATGCCCATCAGCCCGGTCCAGTGCATGACCAGGAAGGTCAGGTTGAAGCCGATGAACACCAGCCAAAAGCCCCAGCGGCCGAGGCGCTCCGACGGCATGCGTCCGGAGAAATGCGGCAACCAGTAATACAGCCCGGCCATCAGCGGGAAGAACATGCCACCCACCAGCACGTAATGCATGTGCGCGACCACGAAATGGGTGTCATGCACCTGCCAGTTAAAAGGCACCAGGGCGAGCATCACCCCGGTCAGCCCGCCGGCCACGAAGACGATCAGAAACCCTACCAGCCAGAGCATCGGCACCCGGTACAACGGCTTGCCCAGCCACAACGTGGCAATCCAGGCGAACACCTGCACGCCGGTGGGGATCGCCACCAGCATGCTGGCCGCGGAGAAGAACGCCAGGGCCAGCTGTGGAATACCGACGGTGAACATGTGGTGCACCCACAACCCGAAGCTCAGGAAGCCGATCGTCAGCACACCGAGCACCACCCAGCGGTAGCCCACCAGCGGCCGCTGGCAGAACACTGGCAGCAAGGTGGAAACAATGCCGGCGCCGGGCAGGAAGATGATGTACACCTCGGGATGGCCGAACAGCCAGAACAGGTGCTGCCACAGCAACGGATCGCCGCCGCGCGCCACGTCAAAGAACGGCAGACCGGCGGCGCGCTCCAGCTCCAGCAGGATGCTGCCCAGGATCAGCGGCGGAAAGCCGAACACGATCATCAGCGCCATGACCAGGATGTACCAGGCGTAGATCGGCATCTGGTGCAGGGCCATGCCATTGGCGCGGGTGCGCAGGATCGACACCACCAGTTCGACGCCGGCGCTGACTGCGGAAATCTCCACGAAAGTGATGCCCAGCAGCCAGAAGTCCGAATTCATGCCCGGCGTATACACCGCGCTGGACAGCGGCGTGTACATGAACCAGCCGGCCTTGGGTGCCAGATCGAGGAACAGGCTGACGCACAGGATGATGCCGCCGAACAGGTAGCAGAAATACCCGAGCGCCGAGAGGCGAGGGAAGGCCAGGTCGCGGGCACCGAGCATTTTGGGAATCAAATAGACCGCCAGGCCTTCCATCATCGGCACGGCGAACAGGAACATCATCACCGTGCCGTGCATGGTGAATACCTGGTTGTAGACGTCCGGCTCCATCAGCACGTAGCCAGGCACGGCCAACTGAGCACGGATCAGCATGGCCAGCAGCCCGCCGAACAGAAAGAACACCGCGCCGGTAACCAGAAAGCGCAGCCCGATGGTGGTGTGGTTGACGACCGTCAGCGCCCGCCAACCGCGCGGACTGCCCCACACGGCATTGAACTGATCGTGCAACTGCGCCGGATCGGTGGCCGGCGCGCCGGTTTCGCGGCTCGGGTTCATGGCGCGAGGCTCTCCAGCCAGATGGCAATGGCATCCAGATCGGCATCGTCCACCACGTCATGGGACGGCATGGCATTGCCGGGTTTCAGCGTCTGGTGTTCGCGCAACCAGCGGCGTAACCCCTCGGCATCGTTGGCAATCACACCCGCGCCAAGCGTAGGCCGCGACGCGAGGTCGCTCAGGTCCGGGGCGCGCTGCCCCTGGGAAATGCCCGCCACGCGGTGACACAAGCCGCAGCGACTGGCAAACACCTCGCCGGCGGAGCCTGGCGCAGGTGCTGCAATCTCGCGCTCGGCTCGCGCTGCGATCCAGGCAGTAAAGGCGTCAGGCGCCTGAGCCTCGACATGCAGAATCATGTGCGCATGCTGGGTGCCGCAAAATTCCGTGCATTGCCCACGAAACACGCCGGCCTCATCCGCCTGCAGGCGCAGCACGTGGCGACGGCCGGGCATCATGTCCAGCTTGCCACCCAGCTTTGGCACCCAGAACGCATGGATCACATCGGCGCTACCCACCTCAATGTCCAAGGGACGGCCCACGGGTACGATCAGCTGATTGGCGGTGACCACGCCGCTGTCCGGGTAGCGCACTTCCCACCACCATTGATGGCCGGTCACCTCGATGCGCAGCGGTTGCTCGCCACCGATAACCGGCAGCGGCGGCAGCAGGCCGCGCCCGGCGGAGAGTCCATATACCAGCAACAGCACGACGCTGACTGTCGGCAGTAGCAAACCGCCGCCGATCAGCCAGCGCCGTTGCACGCGCCGCTCCCGCTCGGGACTGACGGTACGTGGCGCACGCAGCATGGCGTACAGCCACAAGGCGCTGACCAGCACCAACACCAGCAGTGCAAAACCACACATGACCCACCACACCAGCGCCACTTCGCGGGCCATGGGACCGGCCGGATCGAGGATCGACTGCACGCCCTGACAACCCGTCAGGCTGGGAACTGCCAGCGCCAGTGTGGTCCATTGCTGAACACGGCCAGCCGGACGTGCCAACCAGGGGAAACAGCGGTGCCCAACGTACGCGAGCCGATTACCAGTAATGCCGCCATCGGCCAGCACCCGCTGCATCCGATGCTGATTCACTTTCCGGTGGCCGCCTTGCTCGGCTTGGTGCCGGTGGACTTGGCGTTTTTGTGGACCGACGATGTGTTCTGGTGGCGCGCCGGCGTCTGGCTGGCGGGAGTCGGCGCGTTCGGCGGCTGGGTAGCCAGCCTGGCCGGATTGATCGATCTGCTCACCGTGGCGGAAATTCGCCGCAAGATCACCGCCTGGTGCCACGCCATCCTCGCCGTGATGATGCTGTCGCTGGCCTCGCTGAACTGGCTGCTGCGCTACGAGACCCTGGTGAGCGAGGCCGTGGCGCTGTGGGCTCTGTACCTGTCCGTGCTGACGGCCGGGCTGATTGGCCTGGCCGCCTTTCTCGGCGGGCGGCTGGTCTATGAACATGCGGTGGGCGTGCAGACCGAATAGCCCGCGCTCAATAGCCTGAGCGGTCCTCCGGCTCACAGGGGCTTGGCCAGGACCAGCCACAACGTCAGGCCGATCAATACCGTTGCCAGACTGCCCAACGCCGCGCACTCCGCCGCCACACGACGCTGCGGCTCGCGCTCGATGCGCAGCACCAACACGCCGCACAAGGCATGACAGAGCACCATGGCGGCGACCACGCTGAGCTTGAGAATCAGCCAGCCTGCCAGGGTGCCATCGCGTAGAAACAGGACCGTGCCTGAGCCAATGGCCAGCAGCGCCGCTGGCGTAGCAAAGAGCGTGAACACCCAGCGTGTCAGGTGGGCGTGATCACGATAGAACAGCGCATCGCTATGGCGGGTTCCGGCGGCAATCAGGGCCGGCAAGTAGAGCAGGGCGCCGCACCAGCACAGCAAGGCGGCAAGGTGCAGCAGTTTGAGCAAGGGCATCCTGGCTTCCCCACGAGGCCGTTTGGCGAACCGTTGTGGGGATTGTGACCGTGCCCGGGCTAGCCGGTTCGCTGCCCGTTCAGGAAGCGGGGGTGGGAGCGGGTTACAGAACCGCTGGCATGAGCACCGGTTTGTAGGATGGATCGCGCTTCATCAATCCCCCGGGTGGCGATCCACCGGGTGGCGGTCCACCCTACACAGGCCGGTTTTTATCCTTCGCCTGCCAGCAGCGTCGGCAACTGGGCGGCCAGCTTGGCATTGTTCAGTGGTCCGCGAATAAAACCGCGCTGGCGACCGTCCGGGCCGATAAGGGCCAAGTTACCGCTGTGATCCACGGTGTAATTCGGTTTGCTCTCGTCGCCGGGAATGAAAGGGATGCCCACGCTGTTGGACAATTTCTGGATATCCGCCAGCTCGCCGGTCAGACCACGAAATTCGGCATCAAAAAAGCCCAGGTACTCCTTGAGCTGCTGCGGCGTGTCACGGGCGGGGTCGACACTGACCAGCACCACCCGCAGGTTGCGCCGGATTTCCTCGGGCAACATACCCTTGAGCTGGCGCAACTCGGCCAGCGTTGTCGGGCAGATGTCCGGGCAAAAGGTGTAGCCGAAGAACAGCACGGTCCAAGCGCCTTGCAGCTGATCGACGGGCTGGACTGCGCCGTTCTGGTCGATTAATCGCACATCCGGCATCGGCCGGCCTTGTGGCAGCAAAACGATGCCGGCATCCAGCAACTGGGCGGGATTGACCTGGTCTTGGCGATTCAGCGCCTTGGAGACAGTCAGGCCGATCACCACGGCGATCAGCGCAACGAGGATAAAAACGGTGGTGTGGATTCGGGTCATACATTCAACTTCAGGTAGTGATCGAGCAAAAGCGCGATAAACAACAAAAACAGGTAGGCGATCGAGTACTTGAATGTATTGATCGCCGCGTGAGGTCGGCTGTCACGGTACAACGCCCAGGCCCAAAACAGGAAACGACCGCCGAGCAGCAGCGCGCTGACCAGGTACAACGGGCCGCTCATGTGAATGACAAACGGCAGCAGGCTGACTGCCAGCAGGATCAGCGTGTAGAGCAGGATATGCACTTTGGTGTACTGCTCGCCATGGGTTACCGGCAGCATGGGAATATCCGCCTTGGCGTACTCGGCCTTGCGGTGGATCGCCAGCGCCCAGAAGTGCGGCGGTGTCCAAGCGAAGATGATCAGCACCAGCAGCAGCGCCTCAGCGCTTATATGGCCGCTGACCGCCACCCAGCCAAGCAGCGGCGGCGCCGCACCGGCCAGCCCGCCGATGACGATGTTCTGTGGCGTGGCGCGCTTGAGAAAACCGGTGTAGAGCACCGCGTAACCAAGCAACGAAGCCAGCGTCAGCCAAGCGGTCAGCGGATTGGTGAAGACCAGTAGTAGCGCCTGGCCGAGCAGGGCGAGCAGCAGGGCAAAACCCAGCGCGGCACCCGGCGACACCCGGCCCGCGGTCACCGGCCGCTTGTGGGTGCGCGCCATCAGCGCATCGATACGCCGGTCGACGACATGATTGACCGCCGCCGCCGCACCGGCGCACAAGGCAATACCTAGGTTGCCGAACACCAGCACTGTCCAGGGCACTCCCGCCCGAGTAGCCAGAAACATGCCGACCAGCGAGGTAATCAGCATCAGCACCACAACCTTGGGCTTGGTCAGTTCCAGATAGTCACGCCACGTAGCGTTGAGGTGGGTTTGGCTCAAGACAGGGGTCATGACGATGCTCCTTTTGCTCAGGCTCAAGAGTTATCAGGCCGTTTAAAACCTACCTGCGTTGGCAATACGTCGTTAAAAACAGTCTCGGAATGCTCATTTAGAACACCTAAACTGCGCTTCTTCGGCTGTTTTCGCCTCGTCCTGCCTGCCTCGCCTACATTTTTCAACGGCCTGATATCCACAAGGGGTTTTCCCCAGGCGTCCAGCGGCCCAGTGCAGCGCTCGGCCAGCGGACTGCGTAGCCGTTCATTGATCAGCACCAGCACCAGCAAAAGCGCCGCGCCGCCGCCGTTATGCGCCACGGCCACCGCCAGCGGCAGGTGCAGCAATACGTTGGCCACGCCCAGGCCGAGCTGTATACCCAGCGCCAGCACCAGCAAGGCAGCCAACCTGCCGCGCCTATGACGCCACAACTGCCAAGCCAGCAGCAGCAACACCAGACTCAGGACCAGCGCGCCTAGACGGTGGCTCATGTGGATGGCTGTGCGGGCATCGCCGTACAGCAGGCCACCCAGGTAATTGGGGCCAATATGCTGGGTGAGGTTTAAACCGTTGGCAAAATCCATGTCGGGCCACCACACGCCCTGGCAGGTGGGAAAATCCGGGCAGGCCACCGCCGCATAGTTGGAGCTGACCCAACCACCCAGCGTGATCTGGCCGATAGCCAACAGCAAGGCCACTCCAGCCAGCCGGCGCAGGCGCCTCGGGATGGGTGACACCGCCGCCCCGTATCCGGACAGGCGAACGCTGAGCAGAAACAGGAGCGCCAAGGTGGCAAAGCCACCCAGCAGGTGCGCGGTGACCACTTGCGGCCAGAGTTGCAGGGTGACCGTCCACATGCCGAACAGAGCCTGGGTGATCACCACACCCAGCAACAGCAGCGGCAAGCCGAGCGGCTGTCCCACCTCGTTGCGCCGACGCAGGGCCTGGATGGCCAGCCCAAGAATCACCAATCCCAGGGCACCGGCGAAGTAGCGGTGGACCATTTCATTCCAGCCCTTGTGCACCTCCAGCGGCGCCTCGGGAAACCGCGCGGCGGCCAGCGCCTGGGCCTGCTCGCTCATCGGCACCCCGAGAAACCCGTAGCAGCCCGGCCAGTCGGGACAACCGAGGCCGGCATGGGTCAGGCGGGTGTAGGCGCCAAGCAGGACCACAACCCCTGCCAACGCAAAGGCGAACAGGCTTAGCCAATAACCGGGCTTGCGCATCCTGGGCTCCTTTAGCCGATCCGCGACAGTTTGAGCAGCAGGCGCAAGTCTTGAAGAATCGCCTTGCCTGGCGTGCTGCTGTCGTAACGCAGAACCAGGTTGCCGAGCGGGTCGACAATCCACAGTTGCGCCTCGTGTGTCGGAGTGACGCTGCGTGCGTAGCGCTGCAGATCCAAGCTATGAATCCCCAGTTGCGGGTATTCGCGTCGCAGCTGCGCTTCGTAATCGGCATCCAACGGCCCAGCGGTGGCCAGAGCATGGCTGGCGCGACTGGCCTCGCGGCCCAGGCCGATGTTCAGTTGGCGGGCCAGATAGACAAGTTGGCGACATTCGCCGCGGCAGCCATCGGGTGCGGTGACCAGCAGTTGCCACCCCACATCCGCCACACCCTCAATGCCCAGATCGGCGCGGCTCTGGCCATTGCCGATAAGCACACCGTGGTAGGTGCGCTCCTGCGGCACCCAGAAACGCCACTGATACATGGCCGTGGCCAGCACCATTGGCCCGATCACCATCACCAGCATCAGGACCAATGGCAGTCGCCCGCGACGTGCCGGTGGGGTTTCACTCATGTCGATGGCTGGCTGCATCGCGTACCTCTCGTGCCTGGTGGATTCCAAAGTAGATGAATAGGGCGCACAGGGCCGCCGCCAGAGCGAACCATTGCACCGCATAGCCCAGGTGTTTTTCAGGGCTCATGCTGACAATCGGCCAGTCGACCGCCAACGCGGCGGGCCCTGGTTCGAGGCGTAACTCAACAGACAGGCCGTCACGCCCCAGTTCTTGCCAGAAGGCGTCAAGCTCCACCCGATTGGTCAAGCGCGGCCAGGACGTTCCACGCTCGCCAGCCAGGACCAGTGGCTGACCCGGCGATACATAGACCCAGGCCAGCACGTCCAGCGCCCCGGAGGGGGTGACAAAACGTGGCGGTATGCGGCGATCCGGCCAAGGCAGCCAACCGCGATTGATCAGCACCCAGCGGCCGCTGGGCTGGTCGAGAAACGGTTGCAGTAGTTCGACACCTACTTGGCCTTGGTGCACACGGCTGTCGAGCAACAGGCTATGCGCGGCCTCGAAATGACCGTGCAAACGTATGCGCTGAAAGGCCGGCGGACTGGTCAGATCCAGCGCATCGAGCCGGATCGGTGGGGCCTGGCGGCGGGCCTCCTGACCGGCCAGCAGGACGCGCTTTTCTTCCGCCCGCACCAGTTGCCAGCAGCCCAGACCGACCAAGAGCGGGAGCATGCACAATACACACAGGCTTGGCAGCCAGCCGGGCTTGAAATGCTGTGTCAGCCGCCAGCCAGACGCACCGAGTGACTGGCTATACTGCAACTTCATACGTCTCCCCCGGAGTCCCGCAATGCTCAAGGCGGCGATCCTCCTGTTATTGCTGGCCATTCTGATCAGCCTGTTCAGCGCCCTGTTTTTCATGGTCAAGGACCAGGGCCACGGGCGTCGGATGATGTATGCGTTGTATGTCCGGGTCGGCCTGGCCGCACTCACCGTGTCGCTGATTGCCTGGGGGTTTTACTCTGGGCACTTACAGCCCCATGTCACCTGGTAAACCGCGGGCTTCAGGCGGGTGCTGGCCACGACGTCATGTCAGAGCACGTAGACAAAAATGAACAATGCAATCCACACCACGTCGACAAAGTGCCAATACCAGGTTGCTGCCTCGAAGCCGAAATGCTGCTCGGGTGTGAAGTGCCCGCGTAGCACCCGTACCAGCATGACAATCAGGATGATGGTGCCCAGGGTGACGTGGGCACCGTGAAAACCGGTGAGCATGAAGAAGGTAGCGCCATAGATGCCCGAGCCCAGGGTCAGCCCCAGCTCCTGATAGGCATGCACATATTCCTCGGCCTGCAGGATCAGGAAGGCAATACCGAGCAGCACGGTCAATGCGAGCCAGGCTTTCAGCAAGGTTCGGTTGTTGTTTTTCAACGCATGATGGGCAAAGGTCAGAGTGAAGCTGGAACTGACCAGCAGGATGGTGTTGACCAAGGGCAGCGACCAGGCGCTGATGACTTCGGTGGGCGGCGGGAACAGTTTGGAGTCGGGATTGGCCAGCAGGGGCCAGGAAAAGGTGAAGTCCGGCCAGAGCATGTTGCTCACGCCCTTGTCGCCAGCGCCGCCGAGCCAGGGGCCGGCCCAGTAGCGCACATAGAACAGCGCGCCGAAGAACGCGAGGAAGAACATCACCTCGGAAAAAATGAACCAGGTCATGCCCCAGCGGAATGAACGATCCATTTGCGCGCTATACAGCCCGCCCCGGCTTTCCCTGATGACATTGCCAAACCAGCCGAACAGCATGTAGGCCAGAAACAGCGTGCCGATGAAGAAGATCAGCGGACCGTTGGAACTCTCCCGCTGCGCGGACAAATCGTTGAACCAACTGCCCAGGCCATACACAGTCACCAACATGCCGAGACTGGCAATGATCGGCCATTTGCTTTGCGAAGGAACGAAATACGGCTCGTGAGTTGCCATCTCTTTATTCTCCTTAACCGTCATGGCGGGCCGCGACTGGTTGGCGAGCAGTGATATCGAACAGCGTGTAGCCGAGTGTCAGGTGATACACATCGCGGGGCAGGTCGCGATCGACGATGAAGCGCACAGGCATCTCGATACGCTCGCCGGGCTGCAACACTTGCTGGGTGAAGCAGAAACATTCGGTCTTGTGGAAATACGCCGCCGCTCGGGAAGGCGCTACGCTGGGCACCGCCTGGGCAGTCATCGGCTGGTCCGTGGTGTTGTGGGCGATAAAGAGAATTTCCTGGCTGGCGCCGGGATGGACGCGGATCTCTTCGGTCAGCGGCTGGAACTCCCAGGTCATGCCTGCAGCATTGGTGGCGAGGAACTGCACGCGCACCTCGCGTGACTCGTCAATGGACTGCGAGCCCTGGTAGGCGCCGGCGGTTTTGCCATTGATGCCAAAGGCCTTGCACATCACGTCATAGATGGGCACCAGAGCGAAACCGAAGGCGAACATCGCCACCGCCAGCAGCAGTAGACGGGTGACCAGACGGGGCGTACTGATGGCTCGGCTCATGATGTGACTCCCAGCGTGTCATTTCACTTCCGGTGGTGTCTGGAAGGTGTGGTAAGGCGCCGGCGACGGCACCGTCCACTCCAGCCCTTCGGCGCCATCCCAGGGTTTTGCCGCGGCGGGCTTGCCGCCGCGAATGCACTTGATGACGATGAACAGGAACAGCAACTGGGTGACGCCGAACATAAAGGCGCCCACCGACGACACCATATTGAAATTGGCGAACATCATGTTGTAGTCCGGAATCCGCCTGGGCATGCCGGCCAGGCCCACGAAATGCATCGGGAAGAACGCCAGGTTCATGCCGACGAAGCTCATCCAGAAATGCAGCTTCGCCAAGGTCTCGTCGTACATGTGCCCTGTCCATTTGGGCAGCCAGTAGTACGCCGAAGCGAAGATGCCGAAGATCGCGCCCGGCACCAGCACATAATGGAAGTGGGCCACCACGAAATAGGTATCGTGGTATTGGAAGTCCGCTGGCGCGATGGCCAGCATCAGCCCCGAGAAGCCACCGATGGTGAACAGGATGACGAAGGCCACCGCGAACAGCATGGGCGCCTCGAAGGTCAGCGACCCTTGCCACATGGTGCTCGCCCAATTGAATACCTTGACGCCGGTGGGCACGGCGATCAGCAGGGTGGCATACATGAAGAACAGCTCACCGGTCAGCGGAATGCCGACGGTAAACATGTGATGCGCCCAGACCAGGAACGACAGGAAGGCGATGGCGCCAGTGGCGTAGACCATGGAGGTGTAGCCGAACAGTGGCTTGCGGGAGAAAGCTGGGATGATTGAGCTGACCGCGCCGAAGGCCGGCAAGATCATGATGTACACCTCGGGGTGACCGAAAAACCAGAACACGTGCTGGAACAGCACCGGGTCGCCGCCGCCGGCTGCACTGAAGAAGCTGGTACTGAAGTGGATATCCATCAGCATCATGGTTACCACGCCCGCCAGCACCGGCATCACGCCGATCAGCAGGAAGGCCGTGATCAGCCAGGTCCATACGAAGAGGGGCATTTTCATCAACGTCATGCCCGGCGCGCGCAGGTTGAGCACGGTGGCGATCACGTTGATGGCGCCCATGATGGAGCTGAAGCCCATCAGGTGGATGGCGAAGATAAAGAAGGTCACGCTTTCCGGTGCATAGGTGGTGGACAGTGGTGCGTAGAAGGTCCAGCCGAAGTTCGGCCCACCACCTTCCATGAACAGCGTGCTGACCAGCAGCGTAAAGGCCGCCGGCAGCAACCAGAAACTGAAGTTGTTCATGCGCGGCAAAGCCATGTCCGGCGCGCCGATCATCAAGGGAATCATCCAGTTGGCCAGGCCGACGAAGGCCGGCATCACCGCGCCGAAGACCATTACCAGGCCGTGCATGGTGGTCATCTGATTGAAGAACTCCGGCTGCACGATCTGCAAGCCGGGTTGGAACAGTTCGGCGCGGATCACCATGGCAAAGGTGCCGCCGAGCAGGAAGGCGCCGAAGCTGAACCAGAGGTACATCGTGCCGATGTCCTTGTGATTGGTGGTCAGCAACCAGCGCATCAAGCCCTTGGCTGGGCCGTGGTGGAGGTCATGTCCGGCATGACCATGGTCGATCACTGCACTCATGTCCTTACTCCTGGGCCTGTTTGAGGGCGAGCACGTCCTGCGGCGTCAGCATGTCGCCGACGCTGTTACCCAGGGCGTTGCGTTCGTAGGTCACCACGGCGGCGATATCCACTTCCGACAGCTGCCTGCCGAAGGCCGCCATGGCCGTGCCGGGCTTGCCGTTGAAAACGATATTGAGGTGGGCTTCCATCGGGCCGGTGGTGATCGGCGAACCCTTGAGCGCCGGGAACATGGGCGGCAGACCTTCACCACCCGCCTGGTGGCAGGCCGAGCAATAGGTCTGATACACCGTGCCACCTCGCTCCACCAGCTCCTCACGCGTCCATTCCTTGCTGGTCAGCTCCTTGAGCTGGGCTGCTTCAGCCTTGCGCTCGCCCATCCACGTGGCGTAATCCTCAGGGCTTTTCGCTTCCACCACCACGGGCATGAAGCCATGGTCCTTGCCGCACAGTTCGGTGCACTGGCCGCGGTAGAAACCCGGCTCTTCGATGCGCGTCCAGGATTCGTTGACGAAGCCGGGAATGGCATCTTTTTTCACAGCCAGTGCCGGCACCCACCAGGAGTGGATCACATCGGCCGAGGTGATCAAAAAACGCACCTTGGCACCCACCGGCACCACCAGCGGATTGTCCACTTCCAGCAGATAGTGCTCGCCTTTAGGGGCCTGGTTGTTGATCTGCTCGCGCGGCGTGGTCATGTTGCTGAAATATTCAACATCCTGACCCAGGTACTTGTAGTGCCATTTCCATTGATAACCCGTGACCTGGATATCCACATCCGATTCGCTGGGGTCATAGATATGGATCAGCGTACGGGTGGCCGGCACCGCCATGGCGATAAGGATCAGCAGCGGAATCACTGTCCAGAGCACTTCGATTCGAGTGTTTTCATGGAAATTGGCCGGTTTCTGGCCCGTGGAGCGACGGTGAATGATCATCGACCAGATCATCACGGCGAAGACCAATACACCGATAACCACACAGATCCAGAAAATGGTCATGTGCAGATCGAATACCGAGCGGCTGACGTCGGTAACACCGGGTGACATGTTGACGTCCCATGCAGCCTGCGCCTGGCTGAATAGCGACCACAGCAGCAGACCCATCCCGAGTCGTGGATGTCGCAACATTGCGGGTTCCCCTATCGTTCTTGTTATCCCGCCGAAACACCGGGCTGCCAGGGAACGGCAATCGAGACTGCACGCTTCAACTGCCGAAACCGGCACGCGAGGCGCTGTCGGTTCCTATCAGGTAACGTCGTTCGTGTCGAAGTATAGACAGCGACCCGCACCTGGCAATTACGCCGGTGAAATGGCCGGAAACGCTGTGGGAGCGCCCAAGGACAGGGCGCCCAACGCGGCGGAGAACCCGCAAAAAAGAATCAGACCGCAGCGCGCGCCGCGAAAACGTCAGCTGCGGAAATAACGCTGACGCGGCGTGGCCATGGGGACGATGTCGCCATCCAGAGGCAGGAAGCGGCCCTGTTCGGAGTCATAGGCAATGATTTTGCTGCTTTCGATGTCGTACACCCAACCGTGGATGAACAGCTGCCCGCTGGCCAGCCGTGCCGCCACGGAAGGATGGGTGCGCAAGTGGTCGAGCTGGGCGACAACGTTTTCCTCGGTGAGGATTTCCAGGACATCGTGATGGCCGCAGCCGCAATTTTCCTCGACCACACGCAGGGCCACTTCCGAATGGCGCAGCCACGCCTGTACCGTGGGCATGCTGGCCAGCGCAACCGGGTCGAGCACCGCCTTCATCGCCCCGCAATCGGAATGGCCGCAGATAATGATGTGCTGAACGTGTAGCGCCAGCACCGCGTATTCGATGGCGGTGGATACGCCCCCCATCATCTGCCCGTACGCGGGAACTACGTTACCGACGTTGCGGCAGACGAACAGGTCGCCGGGAGAGCTTTGTGTAATCAGCTCTGGAACGATGCGTGAATCAGCGCACGTAATGAACATGGCCCGTGGGTTTTGGGCAGTAGCCAGACTTTTGAACAGTTCCTCTTGGGCAGGAAACACTTCATTACGAAAGCGTTTGAATCCATCGACGATACTGTGCAATGCCTCATCCGCACTCTCGCTGGCCGTCCGCACGTGAATGGGAATGGCCTTGTGCTTATACGGCATCGTGCTGCCTCCAGTGGTTTAGTCGAAAACGTTCAATGCATGACGACAGCAAGTAGCTCACTCAAGTCACATGGTTTTTTGGAAGAGCAATTTATGCCGGCTCGCCAACACCGGCAATCCCTTACCCGACCGAAACCACAGGAAAGTCGCATCGGCTAAGGTAAATAGTGCAATGCTCATCAGGAGTAGTCATGGACCTGTCCCCCATCCGCGAAACCATACGTGAAGCTCTGCAGGAGGAACACCGCAGCGGCTTGCTTGCAAATCTGCTTAGCACGCGTCTGGCAAGCTTGCACCCGGCCATACAGCTGCCGGATGGAAATACGCCCGATACGCTGCTGCACTTTATCAGCGCCTATATCGAACAAGTTCCCGAATTGATCGAGGCGGCCGCCGCGGTCGCCCGGGAAACCGGTTTGGAAGCCCACATCGAACCGCTGCTGCGGGTTGCCGTGCAATTCTTCAAGGCCCCCCTGCACGCTGAGGCCGGCCTTGCCGCCTTACTCGATGACGCCTATCTGGCCCAGCGCCTGATCGAGGAAGTCAACGATCGTTACCTCGCCCAATTGGGCCGTCCGCTGATCCCTTTGGACAACACCACGGCCAATCTTCTCGCCCACCAATTGATTGGCGAGCCGTTCGCAAACGCCCTGGATCAGGCTGTATTTGACAGCGTCGATGGCCTGCTTGATCCCTCACGTCTGAGCGCTGCCGAGCAGGTCGCCTGCCGTGATCACCTGGGGGACCAACAGTTGCAGGATGCTTGGCACCACTGGCCCTGCCTGAGTCGACAATTGGGTGTTGGCCTGCAGCTCGGCAGCGGAACGAGCGCCGGCTGATCGGAAGTCAGTTGCAGCTTAAAACAACGACATCTGGTCGCTGGGTGGCGCAAACCGGCTGCAATCCAGCCCAGGCGATGCGTCGCGTCCGTTTAGTCCAAGGCGCTTGCAGGCAATGCGGAAGCGGTGCGCCAGCAGCTCGGCAAAAGGTCCCTCGCCGCGCATGCGTACGCCAAAGCGGCTGTCATACGCGTGACCGCCGCGACATTGGCGAATCAGGCTCATCACATGTTCCGCTCGCTCGGGGAAATGCGTGGCCAGCCATTCCTCGAACAGCTCGGCAATCTCCAGCGGTAGGCGCAACAGGACATAGCCTGCGGTTTGCGCGCCGGCATCGCGCGCGGCCTGCAAGAGGCGCTCAAGCTCGGCATCGTTGATCATCGGAATCATCGGCGCGCACATCACATTGACGGGCACACCCTCGGCGCTCAACACCCGCAGACAACGCAGGCGCGCCGAGGGTGAGGCCGCCCGCGGCTCCATGATGCGCTTCAATTCGTCGTCCAGAGTGGTCAGGCTGATGGACACACTGACCAGGCGCTGTTCGGCCAACTCCGTAAGCAGGTCCAGGTCGCGCAGAATCAGCGAGCTTTTGGTAATGATATGCACCGGATGTCGATAACGAAGCAGGATTTCCAGTGCCCGGCGCGTCAGCCGCTGTTGGCGCTCGATCGGCTGGTAGGCGTCTGTGTTGACACCCAGGGCGATAGGCTGGGGTACATAGCCCGGCTTGCTCAGCTGTTCCTCAAGCACGTCCCCCAGGTTGCTCTTGGCGATCAGCCGGGTTTCGAAATCGATACCCGGCGAGAGGTCCCAATAGGCATGGCTGGGGCGCGCGAAACAGTAAATACAACCATGCTCGCAGCCGCGATAAGGATTCACCGAGCGGTCGAAGCCCACGTCGGGCGAGCGATTGCGGGTGACCACCGTCTTGGCGGTTTCACTGCGCACTTCAGTGGCGCGACTGTCCGGCACCTCTTGCATCCAGCCGTCATCAAAGGCCTCGGTACGTGTCGGCGCAAAGCGATTGACCGGGTTGCTGGCAGTGCCGCGACCCCGTGGCGGTGAGGAGAAGGTCATACAAACCCCATACACTGTTTTTTTATACAGTATATGGGTGATAACGCTCTTTGCGCCCATGCCGTTCGGCAGATCGATGCGGAAACGTCCTGCCGGGCGGTGAGCGCCCCCTGCAAGGCGCTGCATTGAGCCGAACGGCGCGGGTCAGAATAGTCCGGGAACCCCATCGCACCTCCCGGCGCGCCGAGAGTCCAACTCCCTGCACATTCAGCACTGGGAGGTTTTGTCATGGCCCGTTTCGGTTCACATGCGGCGCAAAGCCGCGAAGATGTTCTTGAGGAGATTCAGCGCCTGCAACAAGCCCTGGATGATCTTCGACACGACAGCCTGCACGGCACCCGCAAAGGTTTCGATACCTTACGTCGCCGTGCCGAATCCATGTGGCATGACCATCACCTGAACGAGCGCTACGGTGACCTGAGCAAAAATACGCGCGAAGCCAGTCGCCTGGCCCGCGAATGCGTCCGCGAGCATCCCGTCAGCAGCGCTGCGCTGGTGCTAGGTGTGTGTGTGGTGATCGGGTGCCTCTGGATGTACCGACGATCCTGAGATAACAACCGCAGGCTGCGCGGTGCGCAGCCTCCCGGAATCAGTAGCGCCGACGTCAGGCGCTCAGCTGGCGGCGCAGCTCGGCCATCACCGGTGCCGTTTCAGGGCGCACCCCACGCCAGACGAAGAACGCCTCGGCAGCCTGTTCGACCAGCATGCCGAGCCCATCGCGGGTCAGCGCGCCCTGTTCGGCCGCCCAGCGGTTGAACGTCGTCGGCATGGCGCCATACATCATGTCGTAACACAGCGTATGGCCAGAGCGAATCAAGGTCGCGCCAATCGGCGGGACGTCGCCGGCCAGGCTCGCCGAGGTACCGTTGATTATCAGATCCAGCGGCTCACCCTGCCAATCGAAGCCACAAGCGCTGACCGGGCCCAAATCGGCAAAGGCGTCGGCCAGTAGCGCGGCCTTGGCCGGGGTGCGGTTGGCAATCAGCAGCTGCGCCGGCTGTTCGGCCAGAAAAGGCTCGAGAATGCCCCGCACCGCACCACCGGCACCGAGAATCAGGATGCGTTTTCCGCGCAGCGAGAAGCCCTGGCTGTTCAGGTCCCGGACCAGCCCGGCGCCGTCGGTGTTGTCGCCCAACAACCCGCCGTCCGCAGTTTTTTTCAGGGTATTCACGGCCCCGGCACGTCGTGCCCGCTCGCTGAGGGTATCGGCGAGGCGATAGGCCTCTTCCTTGAACGGCACGGTGACATTGGCGCCGTGCCCTTGGCGAAAAAACGCACGAGCAAAACCGGCAAAATCATCCAGCGGCGCCGCCAGCGCCTCGTAACGCAGCTGCTCGCCCGTCTGTTCAGCAAACAGACGGTGGATCAGCGGCGACTTGCTGTGGCCAATGGGATTGCCGAATACGCCGTAGTGGTCCATGTAATTCCTCGGTTTTGGGGCGTGTCGGTGACGACCGGAGGTCGCTGACCCGGTTCACTCAGGCGTCCGCGAGCCAGTCGCGATCCTGTAGGAAATATTCCGTCAGACGCGCTTCTTCGCTGCCCGGCTCGGGCTTCCAGTCATAGCCCCAGCGCACCTGCGGCGGCAGGGACATCAGGATCGACTCGGTACGCCCGCCCGATTGCAGGCCGAACAGGGTGCCACGGTCCCAGACCAGGTTGAATTCCACATAGCGGCCGCGACGGAACGCCTGAAACTCACGCTGAGCCTCGGTAAACGGGGTGTTCTTGCGGCGCTCTACGATCGGCAGGTAAGCCGCCAGGTAGGCATCGCCGATGGCCCGCATGAAGGCGAAGCTGGTGTCGAAGTCCCATTCGTTGAAATCATCGAAGAACAGGCCACCAATGCCTCGCGGCTCACTGCGGTGCTTGATATAGAAGTAGCGATCACACCAGGCCTTGAAGCGCGGATAGACATCGGCGCCGAAGGGCGCGCAGGCATCGCGAGCCACTTGGTGCCAGTGCACGCAGTCTTCTTCATGGGCGTAGTAAGGCGTCAGGTCGAAGCCACCGCCAAACCACCAGACGGGCTCGGCGCCTTCTTTCTCGGCGCTGAACAGGCGCACGTTGGCGTGGGAGGTCGGCACGTGGGGGTTTTCCGGGTGGATGACCAGCGACACGCCCATGGCCTGGAATCCGCGCCCGGCCAGTTCCGGTCGATGAGCGCTGGCCGAAGGCGGCAGGTTATCGCCGTACACATGGGAGAAATTCACCCCACCTTTCTCGATCAGGGCACCCTCGCCAATCACCCGCGTGCGGCCACCGCCGCCGCCCGGGCGCTCCCAGGCATCTTCAACGAAACGGGCACGGCCGTCTTCGGCTTCCAGCGCGGCGCAGATGCGGTCTTGCAGATCAAGCAGATAGGCTTTGATGGCCTCGGTTTGGTCACTCATGAAAAATTACCTTGTAGCGCGTCCCGCCGAGGTCGGTGGGCGGAAAAGTGCTAAGCATACACCGGGCCCGGAGCCGCCGCAGTTGACGCCGCGTCGCCGGAGCGCTTGGATAGGCATCGTTCCCTCACTCATCTCACGGAGAGATTCATGGCCAAGCGCATCCAGTTCAGCACTCACGGTGGTCCCGAGGTGCTTGAGTATCGCGACTACACACCGGCCGAACCGGGCCCGCTTGAGGTACGCGTGCGTAACCACGCCATCGGCCTGAATTTTATCGACACCTATTTTCGCAGCGGGTTGTATGCACCGGCCTCGCTGCCGTCGAGCCTGGGCACCGAGGGCGCAGGCGAAGTCGAGGCAATAGGCCGCGACGTGACCGGTTTGCAGATCGGTGACCGCGTCGCCTATGCCACTGGCCCGCTGGGCGCATACGGCGAACTGCATGTGCTGCCCGCCGACAAACTGGTCAAGCTCCCCGACAATATTTCCTACGAACAAGCCGCCGCGGTGATGCTCAAGGGATTGACCGTGCAGTACCTGCTGCGCCAGACCCATGTCGTGCAGCCGGGCGAAACCCTTCTGTTTCACGCGGCCGCCGGTGGCGTGGGCTCGCTGGCCTGCCAGTGGGCCAAGGCCTTGGGCGCCAAGCTGATCGGTGTGGTGGGCTCGGCGGAAAAAGCCGAACGGGCCAAGGCGATGGGCGCCTGGGCGACCATCGACCGCAGCCACGAGGATATTCGCGCACGCGTGCTGGAGCTGACCAACGGCGCGAAATGCCCGGTGGTGTATGACTCGGTGGGCAAGGCCACCTGGGAAATTTCCCTGGACTGCGTGGCGCCGCGCGGCCTGCTGGTCAGCTTCGGCAATGCCTCAGGCGCGGTCACCGACGTGAACCTCGGCATCCTGGCGCAAAAAGGCTCGCTGTATGTCACCCGGCCGATCCTTGCCGGCTACGCCACGACGGCACAACGCCTGCAGGCCATGGCCGATGAGCTGTTCGCCATGATCTCCAGCGGCCAGGTGCAAGTGGACATCAGCCAGCGCTATGCGCTCAAGGACGCGGCTCAGGCGCAGACCGCGCTAGCCGCTGGCGAGACGGTGGGTTCGACGATTCTGTTGCCCTGAGCACAGCTGGCCCGTCGGCAGGATGGTGTTCCATCCACCGACGGGGCCCGGTGGTCAGGAAGGCCGGATTACTTTGCCCGTGGCCAAGTCGCGGATCAGGCTGGGGTTACGCCGTCCACCCAGACTCCCGCCCAGTACGCCGTCCAGGCGTCCGTGAAAATACTGCTCAACCCGCAAGCGTGAACGGGCCGAAGGGCGACCGGCCGGGTTGGCCGACGTTGACACCAGCGGACCGGTCAACGCACACAGCTCGGCAATCAACGGATGATCACTGACCCGCAACGCCACGCTGTCATGCTCGCCGGTGATCCACTCGCCAAGCCGGTTCTGGTGCGGCACCAGCCAGGTATTCGGTCCCGGCCAGCTGCTGGACAGGGGCTTTAGCCAGTCCGCTGGCAGGTCATGCAACAAAAAATCGAACTGCGCGACGCTGCCCGCCACCAGGATCAGGCCTTTGCGCATCGGGCGTGACTTCAAGCCCAGCAGACGCAACACCGCCGCCTCGCTCCACGGATCGCAGCCCAGCCCCCAGACCGCTTCGGTCGGATAGGCGATCACTCCGCCAGCTCGCACCACGCCTGCCATGTGCCGCACCCGCCAACTGCTGTTCATTGCAACCTTCACGTGTTTTGAGCCGCGCGCAGTGTACTGCAGGCGCAGGCTTTTCCGCGATGCGACATACCCCAGCGGTCAATCCTGTGTTTAACCCGCCCGACCGCTCCAGACTCCCGCTGCGCAAGCAACCCGGCCGCTTATTTCAAGGTCGGTGAGCGCCGCCAACACCTGCGGCAACGGCCAGCCGCTGGCATCGGCCAGGGCTTCGCTGCTGTACGGTGCGGCCAGTAACAGCTCCAGCAACGGATGCTCGGCGTTGGAGGCTCCCGTCGCGCTAGGTATAACGGGCGCTTCCGGCAATGGCGCCATGTTCTGCCAGCCGCGCAATTCCTGCAGAATATCCTCGACGCTTTCCACCAAGGTCGCGCCCTCGCGGATCAGTTGATGGCAACCGCGTGCGCCGGGATGATGGATGGAGCCGGGAATCGCATACACCTCGCGGCCCTGTTCGGCGGCCAGCCGGGCGGTGATCAGCGAGCCACTGGACGGACTGGCCTCGATGACCAGCACACCCAGCGACAAGCCGCTGATCAATCTGTTGCGCCGTGGGAAATTACCCGCCTGCGGTGGCGTATCCAGAGGAAACTCGGACACCAGCGCACTGCCCTCATCAACAATGCGCGCCGCCAACTGACGGTGCGTGGCGGGATACACACGTTGCAGGCCGGTGCCCAGCACCGCCACGGTGCGTCCGCCCACATCCAGGGCGGCCCGGTGGGCGGCGCCATCGATTCCCAGGGCCAGGCCGCTGGTAATCACCAAGCCACCGCCGGCCAGGCTGCGGGCAAACGCTTCGGCGGTATCCAGCCCGGGCCGCGAAGCGCGACGGCTGCCGACCACAGCGACCTGTGGTTGCTCCAGCAGTCCGACATTCCCGGCCACGAACAGCAACGGCGGCGCATCGTGCAGCTCGGCCAGTAGGGCGGGATAGCGGGGGTCGTCCCACATCAACAGGTGCTGGCCAGGTTGCTCCAACCAGGCTTGCGCGGCGCGTGCCCGCTCGCGGACCTCCGGGCTGCGCCGCGCATCGGCACACACCGCCGGCAATCCCAGCGACCGCCAGGCACTGGCCGGCGCACTGTACGCAGCACCGGCACTGGCGAACGCCTGCAACAAGCGCCGAAACCGGCGTGGACCCAGCTCGGGCAAGGCATGCAGACGCAAACGGGCTTCGAGTTCGGCGGGCGAGGGCAGCGACATGGCGATCGTCCTTGATCGTAAAGGGACGAGTCAGCATAGCCCGTGCGCACCCAACGGCCTTTTCCGCTTGAACATCATAAAAAATGCCGCTCCCGTACGGGCGAGCGGCATTCAGGTACAGCCGTCAGGCGAATGTCAGGGGTTGCGCACCTTGTCCATCACCGCCAACTGGCGCGTGGCAACCAGTACCAGGCCGTAGCTGAGCTTTTCGTAAGTGCGGAACACCATCAACAGGCCGGCGCGTTCGTCGGGAATTTTCACCCGCTCACCGGTGATGCGGTCGCGCACGGTTTCCCCGGTCTTGTACACCGCCAGCACGTTGCCTTCCACCAGGCCATCGCGCGCGCCCTTGTTGAGGGTCACCACATCGAACTGGCCGATCTGCGTCACGCCGCGCGGTACATCAAGAATAAGGCCGCGAATCTCGTTGGCCGGCTCACTGGGCATAAAGCTCGAATTGAGGGTGCGATGCTCGGTAGAGAACAGACGGTCGCCGAGACGAATCTCCTGAGTCGAACGGCTAAGCATTAAGGTGGTGATATCGCCTTCCTCGGCAATTCGCTCGCCGGTGCCGATGTCATCGGCGTTGATACCGAGGAACTCCTTGGTTTCCGGGTCAACGTACACCCGACCCTGGCGGAAGATGCCATAGACCGGCTCATCGTTGGGGAACGTGCCGCGTGCATAGACCCGGTCGTCCTTGCCGCTGATCACCCGCTCGGCATTACCAGCCACAACGTACGGTGTGGTCTCGAAGTCCTCGGCGCTGTCAACGATGCGGTTGGACAGCAGGAAGCTGTTGATCGCCCCCAGCGGGATCGCCGGAATCGCCTCGGCCATTGGCGTACTGCGCACGGTGGGCGACAGCTTGATGGTGCCGCGACTGGCGCCACGGTCCAGCATAAGGCGCGGCTGGCCGTCGATATAGACCAGACTCAGCACATCCCCCGGATAGATCAGGTGGGGGTTTTCCACCTGTGGGTTGACGTGCCAGATCTGCGGCCACTTCCAGGGTTTACTGAGAAACTTGGCGGAGATGTCCCACAGGGTGTCGCCCTTGACCACGGTATAACGCTCTGGATGATTCTCCTTGAGCGGTACGCCTGCGTAGGCCAAGCCGCCCGCAGTCAACAGCAACAGGGCGAGTAGTGATTTCCTCATGCGGCGAATCCCTTTATCATGTGTCTTCGCGCAAAAGCCCCTTCAGCACCCGGCAATCCCTTGAAAGCCGTGGGTTGAAGGCGTTTTGCAATGCTGGCTGGCATCTTAGCAGCGGCCTTTTTCTCAATTGCATACGTGCTTCACAAACGCTTATGGCCATTCTCAACATCCTCGAGTTTCCCGATCCGCGCCTGCGCACCATCGCCAAGCCGGTGGACGTGGTCGACGACGGCATTCGCCAGCTGGTCGACGATATGTTCGAGACCATGTACGACGCACCGGGCATCGGCCTGGCGGCGACCCAGGTGAATGTGCACAAGCGCGTGGTGGTGATGGACCTGTCCGAGGACAAGTCCGAACCGCGCGTATTCATCAACCCCGAGTTCGAAACCCTGACCGACGAGATGGATCAGTACCAGGAAGGTTGTTTGTCGGTACCCGGTTTCTACGAAAACGTCGACCGTCCGCAAAAGGTCAGGATCAAAGCCCTGGACCGTGACGGCCAGCCGTATGAGCTGATCGCCGAAGGACTGCTCGCCGTGTGCATCCAGCACGAGTGCGATCACCTCAACGGCAAGCTGTTTGTCGATTACCTGTCGCAGCTCAAGCGCGACCGGATCAAGAAGAAGCTGGAAAAACAGCACCGCCAGCAGGCTTGATCCACGCCTTCAAAGGCTTGCCACGGCAAGCCTTTTTCTTTTCAGCCGCTTTTTATCAGTGAGTCACGCCATGCGCATCGTCTTCGCCGGTACTCCGGAATTCGCCGCCCAGCATTTGCAGGCCCTGCTGAATACCGATCATCAGATCGTTGCGGTCTACACCCAGCCGGATCGCCCGGCCGGTCGCGGACAAAAACTGATGCCCAGCCCGGTCAAGCAACTTGCCGAGGCTCACGGCATTGCGGTCTATCAGCCACAGACCCTGCGCGACTCCGCCGCCCAGACGGAATTGGCGGCACTCAACGCTGACCTGATGGTGGTGGTCGCTTACGGCCTGATCCTGCCCCAGGCGGTGCTGGACCTGCCGCGCCTGGGCTGCATCAACAGCCACGCGTCATTGTTGCCGCGCTGGCGTGGCGCGGCGCCGATCCAGCGCGCCGTGGAAGCCGGCGATGCCGAGAGCGGCGTGACCGTGATGCAGATGGAAGCCGGCCTGGACACCGGGCCGATGCTACTCAAGGTCAGCACGCCGATTACCGCCGAAGACACCGGCGGCAGCCTGCATGACCGCCTGGCCGAGCTCGGCGCGCAGGCCATCGTGCGCGCCGTGGACGGCCTGCAGGCTGGCACCTTGCGCGGCGATATACAGGACGATGCCCTGGCCTGCTACGCCCACAAACTGAACAAGGACGAAGCCCGCCTCGACTGGCAGCGCCCGGCGGTGGAACTGGAGCGACAGATTCGCGCGCTGCATCCCTGGCCGATCTGCCACAGCACCCTCGGTGAGGTGACGCTTAAGGTGCACGGCGCACGCGTGGGCGAAGGGCAGGGCGCGCCCGGCGAAATTCTCGCCGCCAGCAAAGAAGGCCTGACCGTCGCCTGCGGGCAAGGCGCGCTGTTGCTTACTCGCCTGCAGCTGCCGGGTGGCAAGCCGTTGACCTTCAGTGATCTCTACAACAGCCGCCGCGAGCAGTTCGCCGTCGGCCAGGTGCTGGGCCAATGAACCCGCGCCTGGCCGCCGCCCGCGCCCTGGCCGCCGTGCTCAACGGCAAAGCTTCACTGGGCAGCAGCCTGCCGCCGTTGCTCGACAAGGTGGACGCCCGCGACCGCGCCCTGACCCAAGATCTCGCGTTTGGTACCGCTCGCTGGCAACCGCGCCTGGCCTTGCTGGCGGAAAAACTGCTGCAAAAGCCCTTCAAGGCGGCCGACCGCGACGTCGAAGCCCTGTTGCTGGTCGGCCTGTATCAGCTGTTCTACACGCGCATTCCGCCCCACGCGGCGATCGGCGAGACGGTCGGCTGCGTTGACCAGCTGAGAAAATCCTCACTCAAGGGGTTGCTCAACGCCGTGCTGCGCCGTGCCCAGCGCGAAGGCGAGGCGCTGTTCGCCGAACTGGAGCGCGACCCGGTGAGCCGCACCGCCCACCCGCGCTGGCTGCAAAGGCGCCTGAAGGCGGACTGGCCGGAACAGTGGGAAGCCATTTGCGCGGCCAACAATGCCCACCCGCCCTTGCTGCTACGCGTCAATCGCCGCCATGGCAGCCGCGACGCCTACTTGGCCGACCTGCAGGCCGCCGGCTTTCCCGGTGAAGCCTGCGCATTCAGCCGCGATGGCATTCGCTTACTGCAGCCCTGCGATGTCACCCTCTTGCCGGGTTTTGCCGAAGGGCGAGTCAGCGTGCAGGACGAAGCCGCCCAACTGGCCGCCGACCTGCTGGAGCTGGCCCCGGGGCAGCGCGTACTGGATGCCTGCGCCGCGCCAGGTGGCAAGACCTGCCACCTGCTGGAAGCCGAAGCCGGTCTGATGGAAGTGGTGGCGCTGGATCTGGAGCCGCAACGTCTGCTGCGCGTGCGGGAAAATCTAGAGCGCCTGAAACTGCAGGCCACGCTCATTGCCGCCGACGGTCGCGATACCGCCGCCTGGTGGGATGGCCGACCGTTCCAGCGCATTTTGCTGGATGCCCCTTGCTCGGCCACCGGCGTGATCCGCCGCCACCCGGATATCAAACTCACCCGCCAAGCCGACGACATCAGCGCCCTGGCGCAGCTGCAAGGCGAACTGCTCGATGCGCTGTGGCCGACCCTGGAGGTGGGCGGCGTGCTGCTGTATGCCACCTGCTCGGTGCTGCCGGAAGAAAACAGCGCTAACATCGCGGCCTTTCTGGCCCGTACGCCCGGAGCGCGCGAGCTGGCCATCGGCGGCCCGTTCGGCCTGAAGCAGCCTCACGGTCGCCAGCTGCTGCCACAGGAAGGCGGCCATGACGGGTTTTATTACGCCAAACTGATCAAGATCGCTGCGTGCTAGCGCAACGCCTGTGGGCAGACACGAGGGAGTGAACGGGTGAAGATCATCATTCTGGGTGCCGGTCAGGTGGGTGGTACGTTGGCCGAGCATTTAGCCAGCGAGGCCAACGACATCACCGTTGTCGACACGGATGGCGACCGTTTGCGCGACCTGGGCGACCGCCTGGATATTCGTACGATTCAGGGCCGCGGCTCGTTTCCCACCGTGTTGCGCCAGGCTGGCGCCGACGATGCCGACATGCTGGTCGCCGTCACCAACAGCGACGAAACCAACATGATCGCCTGCCAGGTGGCCTACAGCCTGTTCCATACCCCGACCAAAATCGCCCGGGTGCGCGAAGCCGCCTACCTGACCCGCGGCGGGCTGTTCAGCAATGAGGGGATTCCGGTCGATGTACTGATCAGCCCCGAACAGGTGGTGACCAACTATATCAAGCGCCTGATCGAGCACCCCGGCGCCTTGCAGGTGATCGATTTCGCCGAAGGCAAGGCTCAACTGGTAGCGATTCGCGCCTATTACGGCGGTCCGCTGGTGGGTCATCAGCTCAAGCAGATTCGCCAGCACATGCCCAACGTGGATACCCGAGTGGCGGCCATCTTCCGCCGCAACCGGGCCATCCTGCCCCGCGGCGATACGGTCATCGAAGCGGATGACGAGGTGTTTTTCATTGCCGCCAAGGCCAATATCCGCGCGGTGATGAGCGAGCTACGCCGCCTGGAGCACAGCTACAAGAAAGTGGTGATTGCCGGCGGCGGGCATATCGGTGAGCGCCTGGCCGAAGCGATCGAAAGCCGCTACCAGGTAAAGATCATCGAGATGAACCCGGCGCGCTGCCGTTACCTGTCCGAGGTGCTGGACAGCACCATCGTACTGCAAGGCAGCGCCTCGAATCGCGACCTGCTGATGGAAGAAAACATCAACGATGCGGATATCTTCCTGGCTCTGACCAATGATGACGAGGCCAACATCATGTCCTCGCTGCTGGCCAAGCGTCTGGGCGCGCGCAAGGTGATGACGTTGATCAACAACCCGGCCTACGTCGACCTGGTGCAGGGTGGTGAGATCGATATCGCCATCAGCCCGCAACTGGCTACCATCGGCACGCTACTTACCCACGTGCGCCGGGGCGATATCGTCAGCGTGCATTCGCTGCGTCGAGGCGCCGCCGAAGCCATCGAGGCCATCGCCCACGGCGACGCCAAATCGAGCAAGGTTATCGGCCGCAAGATCTGCGACATCGCCCTGCCGCCGGGCACAACCATCGGCGCGGTGATCCGTGACGAAGAAGTGTTGATCGCTCACGATGACACGGTGATCGAGTCCGGCGACCATGTGATCCTGTTCCTGGTCGACAAGCGCCACATCCGCGACGTGGAACGTCTATTTCAGGCCGGCCTGACGTTCTTTTAGGCCTCAGGTCGTCATTCCCGCGCAGAGAGAAACCACACCACGGCCAGCGCCTGGGCTCCGGCCGACGGTTTGTGCGTCCTGGTGAGGTGTTACGGCCATTTGTGCGCTGAAAACGGTAAGGTAGGCTTCCGCTGACCCTCGCCATAGGAGGCTGACATGCTTACGTCGCTGGAAAACATGCTTGCCAAGGGTATCGACAATTCACTGCTGCGCTTTGGGCTGGGCAAGGGTTATCTGGACGCGGGGGAAGCGGCGCGCGCTGCCGAGCATCTGCGCCGCTGCGTTGAGCTGGATCCGAAATATTCCGCCGCCTGGAAACTGCTCGGCAAGGCGCTGCAAGCCGCCGACGATCCGGCCGGAGCGCGCGCCGCCTGGCAACAGGGGCTGATCGCCGCGCAGGCCCACGGCGACAAGCAGGCGGAAAAGGAAATGACGGTATTTCTGAAAAAACTCGACAAGTCGGCGCAGGGATAGCTGCCGGCAACCAGCCGTAGGTAGATGTCTTTTTTTACATCCACCATGGCCCTGCTCGGTGGATCGCCACCCGGTGGATCGATGAAGCGCGATCCACCCTACAAAAGCCGAGCGCCTTACACCAGCGCCGCGCGCTTGGGCAGCAGACGCACGATGCTGTTGAGCAGCATGCCGTAAAGCGGCACGAACATCATCAGACTGATCGCCAGCTTGATGACGTAGTCCACCAAGGCGATTTCCACCCAGTTGGCGGCCATGAACGGGTTGCTGCTGTTCCAGAAAGCCACCGAGAAGAATGCGAAGGTGTCCAGCAGATTGCCAACGATCATCGCCGCCGTGGGGGCAATCCACCACTGGCGCTTTTTACGCAGCCGGTCAAACACCTGGATATCGAGGATCTGCCCCAGCACGTAGGCCACGAAACTGGCCAGGGAAATTCGCAACACGAAACTGTTGAACTCCAGCAGTGCGCCGGCCCCACGGAACACCGCTTCCTGGAACAACACCGAGACGACATAGGAAGCGACCAGAGCCGGCAGCATGACCCGTGCGATCACCTGGCGGGCCGGCCCTTTACCCAGCAGGCGCACGGTCAGGTCGGTGGCCAGGAAGATGAACGGGAAGCTGAACGCGCCCCAGGTGGTATGCCAGCCAAATAGGCTGATCGGCAGCTGTACCAGGTAGTTGCTGGCGATGATGATGAGGATATGAAAGGCAATGAGCGCGGCCAGCGTCGTGCGCTGCGCCGATGCGGTCAATAACGGCATCTGAGCATCCTTTTTAATGATGGGGGCGAGGGAACCCATGTGTGCGCCCAGGTGTGGCGCGGCCGCATTCTAGCGGTTTTCGTCAGGTGGTGGGAGGCATCCTGTCGTGGGCGGCCTTGTGGCCCAGGCGTGAAGGCTTTCGTTGCGAAAGAAATTGCGGGCAGCTAACGCACGAAGCGCAGGCCGACTCCACGGTCATCAGCCCAGCGGATTTCCATTTCCACCCGCGGCGCTTCGTTGGGCAGGCCTTGTATCTGACCAATCATGCGCGTACCCAGCGGCAAGCGCGTCAACTCGACCAGTTGGATGTACACCCCACCGTCGGAAAAATCGCGGGTTTGCCCACGCAACTCACCGAAGCTTTCGTGCCAGACACAGATCTGCCAATTGAGCGGAGTGCGCGGATGCCGCCGCCGATTGTCGGTCAGTACCAACGGGGTTCACCCTGCGGCCGCTGCTTGAAACGCTTCATGCTCCACATGTACTGGTCGGGATAGGCGCGCACATACTTTTCCACCATTGAGCTCAAGGCCGTCACTGCAGTTTGCGGGTCTTCGCTGTACATGGCCTCGGGGGCGGCTTCGAGGATCACCTTGAAGCCCGATCCGTCCTCCAGGCGTACGGCATGCAGAAAAACCCCCACCGCTTTGTGACCGGCGAGCATGCCGGGCACGAATTTACTGGTCAGGGCCTGGGTGGCGAAAAAGGGCGCGAACAAGCCACTGCTGCGGCTCGGCTCTGGATCGGCGGGTATACCCACCGCCCCGCCGCGCCGCACTTCCTTGATGACGCTGAGAATACCTTCCTTGGTGGACGGGGCCACGCGATTGCCCATCAGGGTCCGCTGCTTTTTCAGCAGCTCGTCAACCGCCTGCTGTTTGGGCGGCCGATAGAAGATGATCGGTTTGCACTGGGAGCAATAAAAGTGGTTGAGCACCTCCCAGTTGCCCAGGTGACTGGTGATGCCCACCACCCCCTTGCCGGAAGCCAGGGCCGCTTGCAGCACGTCCAGCCCTTCGACTTCACGCACCTTGGACAGGGTTTTGTCCACCGGCCAAATCCAGGCGCAGGCACTTTCGGTGAACGTCTTGCCGATGTTTTTCAGGGTCCGCCCCAGCAGTTGCTCACGGGCTGCGTCATCAAGCTCCGGAAAGCAGCGCGCCAGGTTGGTGCGCGCCACGTCGCGGGAGCGGTTCGGCACCTTCCACATCAACCAGCCCATGCCGGTGCCCGCAGCTTGCACGGCGCGCCACGGCAGCCGGGCAAACAGCTTGAGAAAGCCCACCACCAGGGCGCCTTTGAAGGTTTCCAACTCGCTACTCCCGATATTCACAAGGGCGGCATTGTAACCAGCGCAACGCCGTTTCATGTAGCCAGCGTACGCAAATCTGCTCTGCAGGCTTCCCTTTCTCAGGCCGGGCGACTGGTGGGTGACCGGTCGCGGGGAACGCTTAGCACGGCGAAACGATCGCAGTCGCGGGTGTGGTCCATGACCATGCCCGCCGCCTGCATGAAGGCGTAACAGATGGTGGGGCCGACAAAGCTGAAACCGGCCTTTTTCAGCGCGCGACTCATCGCCTCGGCCTCGGAGGTAATCGCCGGAACGTCTTCGCGTGCCGTGAACTGATTGATTTTTGGGCTCCCGCCGACAAACGACCAGAGAAAGCCCACCGGGTCCTCCAGGCGCAGCCAGGCCTGGGCATTCTGCCGCGCGGCACGCAGCTTGGCGCGGTTGCGGATGATGCCCGGATCCTGCATCAGCTGTTCGATCTCCTCATCACTCAGCTGCGCCAGCCTGGCCGGATCGAAACCGTGCAGGACACGCCGGTAGTGGGCGCGCTTTCTCAACACGGTGAGCCACGACAAGCCGGCCTGAAAGCCATCGAGCACCAGCATTTCGAACAGCACACCCGCGTCGTATACCGGCACGCCCCATTCTTCATCGTGATAACGGATATACAGCGGATCGTCCGTGCACCAAAAGCAGCGTGGCATAAGGCTTTCCCTCGATTCTAAGCATCCATGATTGGGGTATACTCCCGCGTTTTACACGTCGACGAAGCGCTGTCGAGCCGGCTTGGTTTGCTCGGTTACCGCGCGCTTTCCACGCATCAGCACAGGTGAAAATTCGTGAGCCAGACTACGCCCGCCGTGCGCACCTTCCAAGACCTGATCCTGGCCCTGCAGCAGTACTGGGCCGAGCAGGGTTGCGTGGTGTTGCAGCCCTACGACATGGAAGTGGGTGCCGGTACCTTCCACACAGCAACCTTCCTGCGCGCCATCGGCCCGGAAACCTGGAACGCTGCCTACGTGCAACCGTCCCGACGCCCCACCGACGGCCGTTATGGCGAGAACCCCAACCGCCTGCAGCACTACTACCAGTTCCAGGTGGTCTTGAAGCCCAACCCGGAGAATTTCCAGGAGTTGTACCTGGGTTCGCTGAAGGCCATCGGCATCGACCCGCTGGTGCATGATATCCGCTTCGTCGAGGACAACTGGGAATCGCCGACCCTGGGCGCCTGGGGCCTGGGTTGGGAAATCTGGCTGAACGGCATGGAAGTCACCCAGTTCACCTATTTCCAGCAAGTGGGTGGGATCGAGTGCTACCCCGTGACCGGCGAGATCACCTACGGCCTGGAACGTCTGGCCATGTACCTGCAGGGCGTCGACTCGGTGTACGACCTGGTCTGGACCGACGGCCCGTTCGGCACCGTGACCTACGGCGATGTGTTCCACCAGAACGAAGTGGAGCAATCCACCTACAACTTCGAGCACGCCAACGTCGAAAAGCTCTTCGAGCTGTTCGATTTCTACGAATCCGAAGCCCAGCGCCTGCTCGCCGTACAACTGCCGTTGCCGACCTACGAAATGGTCCTCAAGGCCTCGCACACCTTCAACCTGCTAGATGCGCGCCGTGCTATCTCGGTTACCGAGCGCCAGCGCTACATCCTGCGGGTGCGTGCTCTGGCCCGCGAGGTGGCGCAAAGCTACCTGCAGGCCCGTGCGCGCCTCGGCTTCCCCATGGCCACCCCCGAACTGCGTGATGAAGTGCTAGCCAAGCTGGAGGCTGCGGAATGAGTGCACAAGACTTTCTGGTTGAACTGGGCACCGAAGAGCTGCCTCCCAAGGCGCTGAAAAGCCTTGCCGAAGCCTTCCTCAGCGGCATCGAAAAAGGCCTGCAGGCCGCCGGCCTGGACTACACCAATGCCCGCTATTACGCCGCGCCACGTCGCCTGGCGGTGCTGGTCGAACAACTCGCCATTCAGCAGCCGGATCGCAGCGTTAACCTTGACGGCCCGCCGCTGCAGGCCGCGTTCAAGGATGGTCAGCCGACCCAGGCTGCGCTGGGCTTCGCTCGCAAGTGCGGCGTGGACATCGCTGACATCGATTGCAGCGGCGCCAAGCTGCGCTTCTCGCAGACCATTGCCGGCCAGCCGGCAGTGAGCCTGCTGCCGGGCATCGTCGAATCCTCGCTCAACGCCCTGCCGATTCCCAAGCGCATGCGCTGGGCGGCGCGCCGCGTTGAGTTTGTCCGCCCGACCCAGTGGCTGGTCATGCTGTACGGCGATGCCGTGGTCGATTGTGAAATCCTGGCTCAGAAAGCTGGCCGTACTTCGCGCGGCCACCGTTTCCACAGCCCTGAAGCCGTGCGGATTTCCTCACCGTCCACCTACGCCGAAGACCTGCGCAGCGCCTATGTGCTGGCCGACTTTGCCGAACGCCGCGAGTTGGTTGATCGCCGTGTGGCCGAGCTGGCCGCCGAACAGAACGGCCGCGCCATCGTGCCGCCGGCGCTGCTCGACGAAGTCACCGCGCTGGTCGAGTGGCCGGTGCCGCTGGTGTGCTCGTTCGAAGAACGCTTCCTGGCCGTGCCACAGGAAGCGCTGATCACCACCATGCAGGACAACCAGAAGTACTTCTGCCTGCTGGATGCCAACGGCAAATTGCTGCCGCGCTTCATCACCGTGGCCAACGTCGAGAGCAAGGACCCGGCACAGATCGTTTCCGGCAACGAGAAGGTCGTGCGTCCACGCCTGACCGACGCCGAGTTCTTCTTCAAGCAGGACCAGAGGCAGCCGCTGGAGCATTTCAACCAGCGCCTGGCCAACGTCGTGTTCCAGGCCCAGCTGGGCACCGTGCTGGAGAAAGCCCAGCGCGTATCACACCTGGCGGCGTTCATCGCCGATCGCATTGGCGGCGATACCACGCTGGCGGCCCGCGCCGGCCTGTTGAGCAAATGCGACCTGGCCACCGAGATGGTCGGTGAGTTCCCGGAAATGCAGGGCATCGCCGGTTATTACTACGCCCGCAACGATGGCGAGCCGCAGGACGTGGCCCTGGCGCTGAACGAGCAATACATGCCCCGCGGCGCAGGCGGTGAATTGCCCAGCACCCTGACCGGCGCCGCGGTGGCGGTGGCGGACAAGCTGGACACCCTGGTCGGCATCTTCGGCATTGGCATGCTGCCCACCGGCTCCAAGGACCCCTACGCCTTGCGTCGCGCGGCCCTCGGCGTGCTGCGCATCCTGATCGAGAAGCAGCTGGACCTGAACCTGGTGGAAGCGGTCGAGTTCGCCGTCAGCCAATACGGCGCCAAGGTCAAGGCGGACGGCCTGGCCAACCAGGTGCTGGACTTCATCTTCGACCGCCTGCGTGCGCGTTATGAAGACGAAGGCGTGGAGGTGTCCACGTACCTCGCCGTACGTGCCGTACATCCCCACTCGGCGCTGGACTTCGACCAGCGCGTGCAGGCCGTGCAAGCCTTCCGTCAACTGCCCGAAGCCGCTGCGCTGGCTGCCGCCAACAAGCGCGTCTCCAACTTGCTGGGCAAGCTGGAAGGCAAGCTGCCGGCAGGTGTCGAGGCCCGCTACTTCGACAATGCCAGCGAGTTCTCGCTCAACGCGGCCATCCAGCACGCCCAGCAGGACGTACAACCCTTGGCCTCCGCGCGCTTCTACCGCGAAGCGCTTGAGCGTCTGGCCGCGCTGCGCGATCCGGTGGACGCGTTCTTCGATGCGGTGCTGGTAAATGCCGAAGATGAGTCCGTGCGCGCCAACCGTTACGCCTTGCTGGCCCAGTTGCGCGGGCTGTTCCTGGGCGTGGCGGATATTTCCCTACTGGGTTAAAGCAGCGACAAGCTGCAAGCCACAAGCTGCACGCGAGCGGCTGTGGCTTGCAGCTTGAAACTTGAGGCTTGCCGCTATGAAACTGATCATTCTCGACCGCGACGGGGTCATCAACGAAGATTCCGACGCGTACGTCAAATCGGTGGCCGAGTGGATTCCGCTTCCCGGCGCCATCAAGGCCATTGCTCGCTTGTGCAGAGCCGGCTGGAGTGTGGCCGTGGCCACCAACCAGTCCGGGCTGGCACGCGGGTATTTCAGCCCAGCAACCCTTGAGGCCATGCATGCCGAATTGCAGCGGCTGGTTGCAGAGCAGGGCGGGCACATCGAGTTGATCGAGCACTGCCCACATGGTCCAGACGACGCCTGCGACTGCCGCAAACCGCTTGCCGGCATGTTCCGGCGCATCGCCGCCCATTATCAACTTGCTGACCTGTCCGGTGTGCCGGTGGTCGGCGACAGCCTGCGCGACCTGCAAGCCGGACTCACCCTGAACGCCGAACCTTACCTGGTCAAAACCGGAAAAGGGCTGCATACCCTGGAAAAACCCCTCCCGCCCGGCACGCAGGTTTTCACTGATCTGGCCGCCGTGGCCGATCATCTACTGGACGCTCGCCAATGACCCTTGTGCAACGCCTCAAGACTGTCCTGTTCTACCTGGTGCTGTCCGCCAGTGCCTTTCTCTGGGGAACCTTGAACCTGCTGGTGGCGCCTTTCTTGCCGTTCAGTGCCCGCTATCGTTTCGTCGTGCAGCGCTGGTGCCGCTTCGCCGTGTGGCTGGCCAAGGTCATGGTGGGTGTGCGCTACGAAGTCAGCGGTCTGGAAAACATCCCCCAGCGCCCCTGCGTAATTCTCGCCAAGCACCAGAGCACCTGGGAGACCTTTTTCCTGTCCGGCTTTTTCTCGCCCCTGAGCCAAGTGCTCAAGCGCGAGCTGATGTATGTACCCTTCTTTGGCTGGTCGCTGTGGTTGATGCGTCCCATCGCCATTGATCGCGAAAACCCCAAGGTGGCCCTCAAGCAGATCGCCAAGCAGGGCAAAGAGCGCCTGGAGCAGGGCGCCTGGGTGCTGATCTTCCCCGAGGGCACCCGTGTGCCGGTGGGCCAGATGGGTAAGTTTTCCCGAGGCGGCGCCGCGCTGGCCGTCAACTCGAACCTGCCGGTACTGCCGATCGCCCACAACGCCGGACACTGCTGGCCCAAAGAGGGTTGGGCAAAATACCCGGGCACCATCAGAGTGGAAATTGGTCCCTTGATGCATGCTGAAGACGAAGGTCCGCGGGCCATTACCGAACTCAATCAACGCGCCGAACGCTGGATCAGCGAGCGCATGGAAGCATTGGAAGGTCGCGCCGCGGTCCCGGGCTGATCTTATTCCCCTTGCCGGATGCGTCCGGCGCTAACTCGAATTTTCGTTTATGCCTACCTACGCCAGTCAGCAGTTCGCCCTTGAATGGCGATCTCTGCTTGATGAGTTTCCCAGCGACACACTCGATACCGTGCAACGGATTGCCGAAACTCACCGTACAGAAATGGCGCGGTTTTTCTATGCGCATATGCTGGACAACCCGACCTCATCGCCCTTTCTAACCCATGACCAGGTCAAGACCCGGCTTGCGGCTTCGATGGAGCGCTGGATCCTCACCGTGTTTTCCGCCCGCTCGGCCGAGGAAATCGATGCCGTCATCGACCTGCAAAAACAGGTCGGAGAAATTCACGCCCGTATCGAGGTTCCCGTCAGTCTGGTGTTGCGGGGTGCGCGGCAGTTGAAGGTCAGCCTGGCGCTGTTCATTGAGCAGTCTTCTCTTTCTGCTGAGCAGAGCCTGGCCTGCAGCCGACTATCCGCACGGCTGATCGACCTGGCCATGGAATTAATGAGCCTGGCTTATTCGCAATCCCATGACCGCAATTCGCGGGCTGAAGAAGCGTACCGGCTGTTTTCGGTCTCCCATAACCTGGGCGCCGAAAAGGAACGTCAGCGTGGCGCCTTGCTGGACTGGGAGAACCAGTTGATGTTCGCCTTGGCTACCGGCCAGGGCCACGACTCCCTGCCTTTAATAGCCACCTCGGAGTTCGGCCTGTGGTTTCGCCACAAAGCTTCCCATGCCTTTCAGGGTTCGCCGGAAAGTACCTCGATCCTGAGTTATATCGAAGCGATCGATGCTCAACTGCGCGACATGACGTATCTGGCCGACCAAGCAACCACGCTGGGCCTGCTGCGCAAGGTTCGCGAGCAAACCAAGTCCATCAAGTTTCTGCTCGACAGTCTCTTCGAGCAGGCCAACGACCTGGAAGCGGGCCGCGATGCCCTGACCCGGCTGCTCAACCGCAAGTTTTTGCCGGTGGTGATGAGCAAGGAAGTTCTTTACAGCCGACAGTCAGGTCATACCTTTGCGGTGCTGCTGCTGGATGTCGACTATTTCAAGCAGATCAACGACAACCACGGACACGATGTGGGCGACCAGGTACTGCAACACCTTGCCGGGTTGCTGACCAGCAATACCCGTGGCGGCGACTATGCCTTCCGCCACGGTGGCGAGGAATTTCTGGTGTTGCTGGTGGATATCAACCCCACCAAAGCCATGCAGGTTGCCGAAAACCTGCGTCACCGTATCGCTGCGGAACCCGCCAAGCTTTCCAATCAGCAAAGTCTCAACGTCACGGTGAGCATTGGTGTTGCGGTGCATGACGGGCACCCCGATTACCAACGCCTGCTGCGTCGCGCCGATGAAGCCCTGTATCTGGCCAAGAGCCAGGGTCGCAATCGCTGTGTGCTTAAGGAAAGCTGAGAGCAAGGCGCCTTCTCCAGCTGACCGGTGACAAACCCCCTGCAAGGTATACTGCGTTGGCCAACGGCCCTGTTAATCTTGGCCTTCGCGCGATCTACAATCCAGCAACGCGACTTTTCATTTCGGGCAGATGCTCAAGCAGGGCTGCCCGGAGTCGTCCCCATCCATCACTGTCATGGAGTTATCGATGAAACTTTTTTACACGCCTGGCGCCTGCTCCCTGTCCCCGCACATCGTCCTGCGCGAACTGGGTCTGGCCCATGAATTGGAAAAGGTCGACCTGCGCAGCCACACCACTGACTCTGGGGCCGATTATTACGCGATCAACCCCAAGGGCTACGTGCCGGCGCTGCAACTGGAAAATGGCCAGATCCTCACTGAAGGTCCGGCCATCGTCCAATACCTGGCTGATCTCAAGCCCGAGGCTGGTCTGTTGCCCGCCGCCGGTACTCTGGAACGCGCTCGCGTGCAGGAATGGCTGGGCTTCATCGGCACCGAACTGCACAAGAACTTTTCTCCGCTGTTTAACCCCACCACGTCCGATGACAGCAAGAACGCCGCACGGGCCAGCATTGCCAAGCGCTTGAGCTACGTTGAACAAGCGCTGTCTGGGCAAGCGTTTCTTGCTGGCGAACAGTTCAGCGTGGCCGACGCCTACTTGTTCGTAATCCTTGCCTGGTGCCAGCACATGCAAATCGATCTGGCGCCCTATCCGGCAGTCGTCGCCTTCCAGCAGCGCGTCGCAGTACGCCCCGCTGTGCAGCAAGCCTTGAAGGCAGAAGGCCTGGCGTAACGCTTGTGACCTAACTGCACAAGCCCCGCTCGAAGGCTTCGAGCGGGGCTTTTTTATGAGTGCTTTACCAGCCGATTGCCGCCCCGCATGAACGGCGCTATCCAGCCCGCGGATAGTCGCTTGCGAAGCACTATTTTTGCAGCAATAAAAAGGGGAGCCTTCTGGGCTCCCCTATCGGTGCTGCATATTTTTGTTCTACACGATGAACGCTTGTTATTTTTATCGTTCCCCGGGCATTTGCTTGCCAAATGTCGATTCCAACCGGAATCAAGAGCGAACGTATTGTTTTGATCACTGATGTCGCTGCGATCACCTAGGTGATTCAACCGGAACAGGTCTGCTTGGTAGACAGTTTTATTGTTCGAACCGGTTGCGGGACTGGCCCTGCGCCGTACATCAACTTCAAAAGAATCTGCTAGCTACGCCTCTGCCGTTTTGTTGTTATTTGATCAGAGTCGCTACGTTTTGTTGTTATTGAGGTTCTGCGTTTTTATTGTTGTTGTAATACTTATAAGGCACTTCCTGTGCCAAACTCTAAATACCCTTATAAATCAATTGGTTACCTAGATAGGCTTGTTTTTGCGGGGAGTCGCGATGCCAGGAGTGTTCCCTTCCCACCCGCTTTTTGCTCTGCCGGGATCCTGAGGTAACACGTCCTGGGGTAGCCTGCATGACGTCGATACATGAGCGCCCATTCACCACCCCGTTTCAAGCTAACAGCCTGGTCTAAAACGGAAAAACCCCGGCACCAGGCCGGGGGTTTTCAAGAACAAAGAAAACAGCGTTAGAAGTCCAAGTTGGATACCGCCAAGGCGTTGGTTTCGATGAACTCACGGCGCGGTTCGACGGCATCGCCCATCAGGGTGTTGAAAATCTGATCGGCAGCAATGGCGTCCTCGATAGTCACCTGCAGCATCCGTCGGGCGTTAGGGTCCATGGTGGTTTCCCAGAGTTGGTCCGGGTTCATTTCACCCAGCCCCTTGTAGCGCTGGATGCTGTGCCGCTTGGTGCTTTCCGTCATCAACCAGGCCAATGCTTCCTTGAAGGTGCTGACGGCCTTCTTGCGCTCGCCGCGCTGCACGTAGGAGCCGTCTTCGAGCAGGTTGTTGAGTTTTTCACCCAGGTCAGTAACGGACTTGTAGTCGTTGCTGGCAAAGAAGTCCCGGTTGAATGTAATGAAATTCGACAGGCCGTGGGCCTTGATTTCGATCTCGGGTAGCCAGAAGCCTCGCTCGCGGTCTTCACGCAGCTGCAGCTTGTAGGTTTCGCCTGATTTTTCCACCGCGCCCAAACGAGCTTGCAGACCGTCCAACCATTCCTGCATTTCGGCCTGGTTAGAGAACTTCTCCAGTCCTACGCGGGGCAGGTAAATGAAGTGCTCGGTGAGCTCCTGAGGATACAGGCGCGACAAACGAGCGAGAGTTTTCATTACCCCACGGTATTGCTGTACCAGGCTTTCCAGCGCTTCGCCGGACAATCCTGGGGCATTGTCATTGACGTGCAGGCTGGCGTCTTCAAGGGCCGACTGGGTCATGTACTCCTCCATGGCCTCGTCGTCCTTGATGTACTGCTCCTGCTTGCCCTTCTTCACCTTGTACAGCGGCGGTTGGGCAATATAGATGTAGCCGCGCTCGACTAACTCAGGCAGCTGACGGAAAAAGAAGGTGAGCAGCAGGGTACGGATGTGCGAGCCGTCAACGTCCGCGTCGGTCATGATGATGATGTTGTGGTAACGCAGCTTGTCGATGTTGTACTCATCTCGACCAATGCCGCAGCCCAGAGCGGTAATCAGCGTGCCGACTTCCTGGGATGAAATCATTCGGTCGAAGCGCGCCTTTTCCACGTTGAGGATCTTGCCTTTGAGCGGCAGGATGGCCTGGGTCTTACGGTTACGTCCCTGCTTGGCGGAGCCGCCAGCAGAGTCACCTTCCACCAGGTAGAGTTCGGAGAGGGCAGGGTCCTTCTCCTGGCAGTCAGCTAATTTGCCGGGCAGACCGGCAATGTCCAATGCCCCTTTGCGGCGGGTCATTTCCCGTGCCTTGCGGGCCGCCTCACGCGCCCGCGCCGCATCAATCATCTTGCCCACCACAGCTTTGGCTTCGTTGGGGTTTTCCAACAGGTAATCGGCAAATTGCCTGCCCATCTCCTGTTCAACCGCAGTCTTCACTTCGCTGGAGACCAGCTTTTCCTTGGTCTGGGAGCTGAACTTCGGGTCTGGAACCTTGACCGAAATGATCGCCGTCAGCCCCTCGCGGGCATCGTCGCCGGTGGTGGCTATCTTGTGCTTCTTGGCCAGGCCTTCAGCTTCGATGTAATTATTCAGGTTGCGCGTCAGGGCCGAGCGGAAACCGGCCAGGTGGGTACCACCGTCACGCTGGGGAATATTGTTGGTGAAGCAAAGAAGGTTTTCGTTGAAGCTGTCATTCCACTGCATAGCCACTTCAACCCCGACACCATCTTCTTCACGCTGAGTGCTGAAATGAAAGACTGGGTTGACGACCGTCTTGTTGGTATTCAGATAGTCGACGAAGGCTTTGAGGCCGCCCTCGTACTTGAACAACTCTTCTTTACCACTGCGTTCGTCACGCAGCACGATACCCACGCCGGAATTTAGGAATGACAATTCGCGCAGGCGTTTGGCCAAAATATCCCAGCTGAAATGGATATTGCGGAAGGTATCGTTGGAGGGTTTGAAGTGGATCTGCGTGCCGCTACCGTCGGTTTCCCCTACAGGGCTCAAGGGTGCCTGCGGCACACCATGGTGATAGGTCTGCTCCCAGACTTTACCCGCGCGGCGAATGGTCATGACCAGTTCTTCGGATAATGCGTTGACCACCGAAACACCCACCCCGTGCAACCCACCGGAGACTTTGTAACTGTTGTCGTCGAACTTACCACCGGCGTGCAGGACCGTCATGATCACTTGGGCAGCGGAGACGCCTTCTTCCTTGTGGATGTCCACGGGAATTCCACGCCCATTGTCGCGCACCGTGATGGACTCATCGGTGTGAATGGTGATGGAGATTTCGGAGCAGTGACCGGCCAGCGCTTCGTCGATTGAGTTGTCCACCACCTCAAATACCATGTGGTGCAAACCGGTGCCGTCATCGGTGTCACCGATGTACATACCGGGCCGTTTGCGCACCGCATCCAATCCTTTCAGTACTTTGATACTGGACGAATCGTACGAATTATTTTCGCTCATGCTTCACTCCGATGGTCTTGGGTGATTCGACCATGTTCCACGTGGAACATGGCTACCGGCGTATCCGTTCGCCAGCCATCCTTCAATAAATGGGGGTCGACACAGGTGATAAACACCTGGCATTGTAAATCTTCCAGCAAGCGGCATAACGCCTGCCGATGTTCTTCATCAAGCTCCGAAGGCAAGTCGTCCACCAGGTAAATACACCGGCCATGCTTGGCTTGATTGACCAGATGGCCTTGGGCAATGCGCAAAGCGCACACCACCAGTTTCTGCTGGCCTCGGGAAAGAATATCCGCAGCGTTGTGGCCTCCGATGCGCAACCGCAGGTCAGCACGTTGCGGACCGGCTTGCGTGTGCCCAACAGCTTGGTCGCGGGGTAGGGATGCCGACAGCACATCCAGAAGTTCGCGCTCCTTGTCCCAGCCCCTGTAATAGCTGAGTTGCAAACCTGGCAAGTCGAGCAGCTCCGTCAGGGTCTGCTCAAAGACGGGCTTAAGCGCCTGGAGGTATTCTCGTCGATAGCCATCAATTTCGGCGCTAGCCAAGCTTAATTCCCGGTCCCAGGCTGCTTGTTCAATGACGTCAAGTCTACCATGCCGGAGCCACGAATTCCGCTGCCTGAGCGCCTTCTGGACGCGCTGCCAGCCACCCAGAAAGCGAGGTTCCACGTGGAACACTCCCCAATCCAAAAATTGCCTGCGCACCTTGGGAGCGCCTTCCAGAAGGCGAAAACTGTCGGGATTGATCAATTGCAGAGGAAGCGTTTCAGCCAGCTGCGCCGCGCTTCGCGCATTTTCGCCGTCAATACGAATCTGGAACTCGCCATCACGGCCACGGGAAACACCCAGGTTACACAGCCCGCCTTGCGGCAGTTGCACTTGACCAAACACCGTGCATGCCGATTGCTCGTACTGAATCATCGGTTGCAAGCGCAAACTGCGAAATGAACGTGCCAGGCCAAGAAGGTACACTGCTTCCAGGACGCTGGTCTTACCGCTCCCATTGGCGCCGTAGAGGATATTGATGCGCGGTGAAGGAGACAGGGTCACCGGGTGCAGGTTACGCACCGCGGTGAGGGAGATGCGATTTAGGGACACGTTCGAGTGCTACAGGCGCATCGGCATGACAACGTAAGCGGAATCGTCGTTATCAGACTCTTGCAGCAAGGCGCTGCTATTCGCGTCGGCAAGAATCAGGCGCACTTGCTCAGTGCCCATAACCGACAACACATCAAGCAGATAGCTGACGTTGAAGCCAATTTCCAATTCAGCGCCGTTGTAGTCGACAGCCACTTCTTCTTCAGCCTCTTCCTGCTCCGGGTTGTTGGCCTGAATCTTCAATAGCCCAGACTCCAACTGCAGACGGATACCCCGGTATTTCTCATTGGAAAGAATCGCCGTGCGGCTGAACGCTTCACGCAGCAGTTGCCGATCACCCAGCACCAGCTTGTCTCCACCACGGGGCAGCACGCGCTCGTAATCGGGAAATTTGCCATCGACCAGCTTGGACGTGAAAGTAAACTCACCCGTGGTGGCGCGGATGTGATGCTGACCCAGACTGATCGCCACCTCGGCATCCTGCTCGGTGAGCAGACGTGCCAACTCGAGGATGCCCTTACGCGGCACGATCACCTGGTGACGATCGACCTGATCAATGACGGCTGGCTGCGAACACATCGCCAGACGGTGTCCATCGGTGGCGACGGCACGCAGATAGCCGGCATTTACTTCCAACAGCATGCCGTTGAGGTAATAGCGTACATCCTGTTGGGCCATGGCGAAGCTGGTACGCTCGATCAGGCGGCGCAACTTGCTTTGCGGCAAGCTGAAATTCAGCGAACCCTGGCTGTCTTCAACCGAGGGGAAATCGTTGGCCGGCAGGGTCGATAAGGTGAAACGGCTACGCCCGGCCTTGATGATCAGCTTCTGCTCATCCACCCGAATATCGATCAACGCATCGCCCGGCAGGCTTTTGCAGATATCCATCAGCTTACGCGCAGGGACCGTGATTTCGCCCGGCTCAGCCGCCTCTTCAAGCGCCACACGACCCACCAGTTCGACTTCAAGGTCAGTACCGGTCAGCGCCAATTGCTGACCTTGCACGACCAACAGAACGTTGGAGAGGACGGGCAGGGTCTGGCGACGTTCCACGACGCCGGCGACCAACTGCAGGGGTTTCAACAGGGCTTCGCGTTGAATGGTGAAATGCATGGTCGATCCCTTGCGTGGTGAATATCAGGTGGTGAGTGTACGCAGCAAGTTTTTATAATCTTCGCGAATGTCTGCGTCCGATTCTTTCAGTTCGGCAATTTTACGGCAGGCATGCAGCACGGTGGTGTGGTCCCTGCCGCCAAACGCGCTGCCGATCTCCGGCAGGCTGTGATTAGTGAGTTCCTTGGACAATGCCATGGCCACCTGGCGGGGGCGGGCGATGGAACGCGAGCGGCGCTTAGACAACATCTCGGTCAGCTTGAGCTTGTAGTACTCAGCCACGGTCCGTTGAATATTGTCGATGCTGACCAGCTTGTCTTGCAGGGCCAGCAGGTCTTTGAGCGACTCACGGATCAGCTCGATGCTGATCGGATGATTGGTAAAGTGCGAATGGGCGATCACCCGTTTGAGCGCACCCTCCAGCTCGCGCACGTTGGAGCGTATGCGCTGAGCGATAAAGAAAGCCGCCTCGTGGGACAACTCCACTTTGGTCTGTTCGGCCTTCTTCATCAGAATGGCCACCCGGGTTTCCAGCTCGGGCGGCTCGACCGCAACCGTCAGGCCCCAACCGAAGCGCGATTTGAGGCGCTCCTCAAGCCCCTCGATTTCCTTGGGGTAGCGATCGCTGGTGAGAATTACCTGCTGACCACCTTCGAGCAAGGCATTGAAGGTATGGAAGAATTCTTCCTGCGAACGTTCTTTCTTGGCAAAAAATTGGATGTCATCAATTAACAGCGCATCAACGGATCGGTAGAAGCGCTTGAACTCATTGATGGCATTGAGCTGCAGCGCCTTGACCATGTCAGCCACAAAACGCTCGGAATGCAGATAGACAATCTTGGCGTTGGGATTTTTCTTCAGCAGCTGATTGCCAACGGCATGCATCAGGTGAGTTTTGCCCAACCCGACACCGCCATATAGAAACAGCGGGTTATAGCCGTGCTTGGGGTTATCCGCCACCTGCCAGGCCGCCGCGCGGGCCAACTGGTTAGACTTGCCCTCGACGAAGTTCTCGAAGGTAAACGTACGATTCAGATAGCTGGTGTGCTTGAGCGCGCCCTCAACCTGCACAGTGCGTTCGTTGCGCATCGTCGCCGCAGGGGGGGCCACCGGGGCGCTGCCGCCCATGCTGTCGAAGCTGCTGCGAGAAGGAGCGGCACGCTGGGGTGCTGAGGTTGTTGGCGCAGCAGGAGCAGGAGCAGATACTGAAGGTAAAGGTGCCGGTGCCGCCGCCTTGGGTGCAGTGGGTGCTGGACGTGCCGCTGCGCTTCGGCGGCTGCCGATCAGCAATGCCAGCGCGGGTGCTAACCCATTGCCTCGCTCAGCGAGCAATTCCATGAGTCGCCCCAGGTACTTTTCATTGACCCAGTCGAGAACGAAGCGGTTAGGTGCATAGACGCGCAGCTCTTCGCTGTCGCCATCCACTTGCAGTGGACGGATCCAGGTATTGAATTGCTGGGCCGGCAGCTCATCGCGAAGCAGTTCGACACACTGCTGCCAAAGTTCCACAGACACGGTTTACCCCCAAACATCAATTAGGCGTAAAAGCCGCCAAAACAACCCGCATTGTAGCGAGCCGACCCTGGGTTATCCACAAGAAAGTCGGGCTACTCATCTGAACCAATCCTTGGCTGGTTGCTGCTCGAGCCAAATAACTCTGTTGATAACAACCGCTTAACCCCGCGCAAAAGCGGTGGAAAACCCGCGGGATAACTGATCTGTGCATATCTCATCATTCCATCCACTGTATTTCCCCAGGGAACCGACAGCTGTAGCACGGGTTTCCCACCGAATTACCCTTGCCGGCAGGCAGCCAATTAGAGCCGCTTGGCTGGGTTATCCACAGAAAGGGCTGGCACTATATACAACAGCTTCATCTATCTTCTTTTAACCTTCTTATCCTTTTATCTATTTCATCCATTCAATGTTGGTTGGAAATTGACCCACGGCCACGCCTTCTCTACAATCGCCGGTCTCTTAAACGGGGGCCACTCCCGGCCCGTAGTGACCACCAGGTAGATCCATCATGAAACGCACTTTCCAACCCAGCACTCTCAAGCGCGCTCGCGTGCATGGTTTCCGCGCCCGTATGGCCACCAAGAACGGTCGTGCCGTCCTGTCGCGTCGCCGCGCCAAGGGCCGCAAGCGCCTCGCAGTCTGATTGCCCGGCACGGAAGGTGAGCCGGAGCTTCAGTCGGGAAAAGCGCTTGCTGGTTCCCCGACAATTCAAGGCAGTATTCGACTCACCTACCGGCAAGGTACCCGGCAAGCACGTTCTGCTTCTGGCCCGCGCCAATGGCCTCGATCATCCTCGCTTGGGCATGGTCATCGGCAAGAAGAGCGTCAAGCTCTCCGTGGAGCGCAACCGGCTGAGGCGCCAGATCCGCGAAACCTTCCGCCATGCCCAGGATCATCTGGCTGGTTGGGATATCGTCGTGGTGGTCCGCAAGGGCCTCGGCGATCTGGACAATGACGAGCTCGCCGAGCAGTTCGTCAAACTCTGGAAACGTCTTGCACGCAACCGACCCGATCCGCAAGCCGATGCACAAGGGGCACGCAGCCAACATGCGTAAACTGGTCCTCGCACCGATCCAGTTCTATCGCTATGCCATCAGCCCACTGATGGCCAGTCACTGCCGTTTCTATCCCAGCTGCTCTTGCTACGCACTGGAAGCCATTGAACAACATGGCGTCCTGCGCGGTGGCTGGTTGAGCCTGCGTCGGCTCGGCCGCTGCCATCCCTGGAATTCCGGGGGGTATGACCCGGTTCCACCCGTTTCCTCTTCCCGCCCCTCTTCGATGGCCGAGTAATCATGGATATCAAACGTTCGATCCTGCTCGTCGCCCTGGCGGTTGTGGCCTACCTGTTGGTTCTACAGTGGAACCAGGATTATGGCCAGGCCGCTTTGCCGCCGACACAGCATTCCGTCGCCAGCACTCCTGCGTCCGATTTGCCGGACACCACGGCAGGCGCCGTCGGTAGTCAGGGCGACGTGCCGACCGCAACCCAGGCACAACCGGAACCGACGCTGAGTGCCAGCACGGCAACCAGCAATCAGCTTATTCGGGTCAAAACCGATGTGCTGGAGCTAGCCATTGATCCGCGTGGTGGCGATATCGTGCAGCTGACGCTGCCGGAATACCCGCGTCGTCAAGACCGACCCGATGTCCCCTTCCAATTGTTCGACAACGGCAACGAGCGGACTTACCTGGCGCAGAGCGGTCTGACCGGCGCCAACGGCCCGGATGCGCGCGCCAATGGTCGTCCGCTGTACAGTAGCGAGAAACGCAGCTATGTGCTTGGCCAAGATCAGCAGCAACTGATCGTCGACCTGCGCTTCAGCGAAGCGGGTATCAACTACATCAAGCGCTTCACCTTCAAGCCGGGCACCTACGACCTGGACGTGCGCTACCTGATCGACAACCAGAGCGACAAGCCCTGGACCGGCAACCTGTTTGCCCAGCTCAAGCGTGACGCCAGCAGCGACCCGTCGTCGACCACCGCCACTTCCGCCACCTATCTGGGCGGTGCGGTCTGGACCCAGGACGAGCCGTACAGAAAAGTCAAAATGGGCGACATGGACGACAAGCCACTGCGCCTGAACGTGCAGGGTGGTTGGGTCGCCTGGCTGCAGCACTATTTCGTCACCGCCTGGATTCCGGCGGCAGACAGCAACAACTTGGTGCAGAGCCGCAAGGACGGCCAGGGTAACTACATTCTCGGCTTTACCGGACCAGCACTGAACGTACCTGCCGGTGCCCAGGCCGAGACCGGTGCCACCCTGTATGCCGGCCCCAAGAGCCAGGACAAGCTGGCCGAACTGGCCCCTGGGCTGGAATTGACAGTCGATTACGGTTTCCTGTGGTTCCTCGCCCAGCCGATCTTCTGGCTGCTGGAACAGATCCATGAGCTGCTGGGCAACTGGGGCTGGTCGATCATCGTCCTGACCATCATCATCAAGCTGATCTTCTTCCCGTTGTCGGCTGCCAGCTACCGATCCATGGCACGCATGCGTGCCGTCTCGCCGAAAATGCAGGCGCTCAAGGAGCAGCATGGCGATGATCGCCAGAAGCTCTCCCAGGCGATGATGGAGCTGTACAAGAAAGAGAAGATCAACCCGCTGGGCGGCTGTCTGCCGATCCTGGTGCAGATGCCGGTGTTCCTGGCGTTGTACTGGGTGCTGCTGGAAAGCGTTGAAATGCGCCAGGCGCCGTGGATGTTCTGGATCACTGACCTGTCGATCAAGGATCCGTTCTTCATCCTGCCGATCATCATGGGCGCGACCATGTTCGTGCAGCAGATGCTCAACCCGACGCCGCCCGATCCCATGCAGGCCCGGGTGATGAAGCTGATGCCGATCGTCTTCACCTTCTTCTTCTTGTGGTTCCCTGCGGGCCTGGTGCTGTACTGGGTGGTTAACAACCTCCTGTCCATCGCCCAGCAGTGGTACATTACCCGGCAGATCGAGGCTGCGGCCAAGCAAGCCTGAGCCTAGCCGTTACACAAAACGCCCCTTGACTGGGGCGTTTTGCTATCTACTGTTTGCACTTCGGAGAGCACGTTCATGAACAGCCCACGCGACACCATCGCCGCTATCGCCACCGCCCAAGGCCGTGGTGGCGTCGGCATCGTGCGTGTCTCCGGTCCGGCGGCCCGAGTGATCGCCTTGCAACTGGGTGAGGGTGAGCCAAAGCCTCGCTATGCGCACTATGGCGCCTGGCATGACGCTCAAGGCGAGGTGCTCGATGAAGGACTGCTATTGTTCTTTCCCGGCCCGAACTCGTTCACAGGCGAAGATGTGCTGGAATTGCAGGGCCATGGCGGCCCGGTGGTCCTTGATCTTCTGCTGCAACGTTGCGTCGAGCTGGGTGCACGGCTGGCCCGCCCTGGCGAGTTCAGCGAGCGGGCATTCCTCAATGACAAGCTGGATCTGGCCCAGGCCGAAGCCATCGCCGACTTGATTGAGGCCAGTTCGGCCCAGGCCGCACGCAACGCGGTGCGCTCGCTACAAGGCGAGTTTTCCCGGCGCGTGCACGCGCTCACTGAACAACTGATCCAGTTGCGCATCTACGTCGAAGCCGCCATTGATTTTCCCGAGGAAGAGATCGACTTCCTCGCCGACGGTCATGTGCTGCAGCAACTGGAAGCCGTGCGCGATCGGTTATCCACAGTGTTGCGCGAAGCCGGGCAGGGCGCCTTGTTGCGCGATGGCATGACCGTGGTGATCGCCGGTCGGCCCAATGCCGGCAAGTCCAGCCTGCTCAATGCCCTGGCCGGACGCGAAGCGGCGATCGTCACCGACATCGCCGGCACCACCCGTGATGTGCTGCGCGAACATATCCACATTGATGGCATGCCGTTGCATGTGGTGGATACCGCAGGCCTGCGCGCTACCGAGGACCAGGTGGAGCGCATCGGCGTAGAGCGCGCCCTTAAAGCCATAGCCGAGGCCGACCGTGTCTTGCTGGTGGTCGATGCCAGCGCTCCCGAAGCCGATGATCCCTTCGCCCTTTGGCCTGAGTTTCTCGATATCCGACCGCAACCGGACAAGGTCACCCTGATCCGTAATAAGGCTGACCTCAGCGGTGAGACGGTTGAGCTGCACAGCAACGCCGATGGTCACGTGACCCTGAGCCTGTCGGCACGCAACGGCGCGGGACTGGACCTGTTGCGGGACCATCTGAAAGCCTGCATGGGCTTCGAGCAGACCGCGGAAAGCGGCTTCAGCGCCCGCCGCCGCCATCTGCAAGCGCTGCACCAGGCTGCTGCGCACCTCGACCATGGCCACGCTCAGCTGACACTGGCGGGCGCCGGTGAACTGCTCGCCGAGGACCTGCGACAGGCCCAGCAAGCACTCGGCGAGATTACTGGGGCGTTCACGTCCGATGACTTGCTGGGGCGGATTTTTTCCAGTTTCTGCATCGGCAAATGAACCGGTTTGCCAGACCCTCCGCTCACCTCTGAGTGATTACGCAGTACTCGCTGGATAGCCGCCTGAAAAAATGCACGGTGATGACTCCTCGTCTAGCGAGCCCACCTGAGCACCTACCCCGGAAAACAGATGTTTTTCAGCTAATGGGTCCGGCTGGAACCCTGTGGAAAACCGGGCCTGAACCCGGTCCGTAACCACGGGACAACCCAGGGCATAAACACCGCTGTGAACAACCCGCCGATTCATCCACAGCTTGCCTACCGGCTATGCCAAGCTTCCGCGCATCTTCGCCACACGCTTATCATTCGCTGTAACCCAGGCTGCACATGGCGTACAGCTCCTTATCCACAGAAAACGTCCCAACCATTAATAACATTAAAAATAATCTCTTTAAAAAGATTCTTATCTTTATCTATATCTAAGCCAACGCGGATAAACGGCAGGCTGAACGGCTGATCGTTTTTTGTCCAAGCGCTTCTTTCATAACGCTGGAGCGCCTATACTTCCCGGCTCTCCAGAATTCCCTGACACAGGCACGAGGTGCGTGGTGGACTTCCCTTCCCGTTTTGATGTGATCGTGATCGGCGGCGGCCATGCCGGCACCGAAGCTGCCTTGGCAGCTGCACGGATGGGTGTGAAGACCTTGTTGCTCAGCCACAACGTCGACACCCTGGGCCATATGAGCTGCAACCCGGCCATTGGCGGCATTGGCAAAAGCCACCTGGTAAGGGAAATCGATGCGCTGGGCGGTACCATGGCAACCGCCACCGATTTGAGCGGCATTCAATTTCGCGTGCTCAATGCCCGCAAGGGGCCGGCGGTGCGGGCCACTCGCGCGCAGACGGATCGTGCCCTGTACAAGGCGGCGATCCGTAGCGTGCTGGAAAACCAGCCCAACCTGTGGATATTTCAGCAATCTGCCGATGATCTGATCGTCGAACAGGACCAGGTGCGCGGTGTCGTCACCCAGATGGGCCTGCGTTTTCTGGCTGATAGCGTGGTGTTGACCACCGGAACTTTTCTCGGCGGACTTATCCACATTGGCCTGCAGAATTATTCCGGTGGCCGTGCGGGTGATCCACCGTCAATCGCACTGGCCAAACGCCTGCGCGAGTTGCCGCTACGTATTGGTCGCCTGAAGACCGGTACACCGCCGCGCCTGGACGGGCGAAGCATCGACTTCACCCAGATGACTGAGCAGGCCGGCGATACCCCGGTGCCGGTGATGTCGTTCCTGGGCAAGGCAGAGCAGCATCCGCAGCAGGTTAGCTGCTGGATCACCCATACCAACACGCGCACCCATGAAATCATCGCCAGCAACCTCGACCGCTCACCGATGTATTCGGGCGTGATCGAAGGTATCGGTCCGCGTTACTGTCCTTCCATCGAGGACAAGATCCATCGCTTCGCCGACAAGGACAGCCATCAGGTATTTCTTGAACCCGAAGGGTTGTCCACAAACGAGTACTATCCGAACGGAATATCCACATCGCTGCCGTTCGATGTACAACTCGACCTCGTGCGCTCCATTCGGGGCCTGGAAAACTGCCACATCGTGCGGCCTGGCTACGCCATCGAATACGATTACCTTGACCCACGTGATCTGAAATACAGCCTTGAAACCAAGGTGATCGGCGGGCTGTTCTTCGCCGGACAGATCAATGGCACCACGGGTTACGAAGAGGCCGGGATCCAGGGCTTGCTGGCCGGGGCCAATGCGGCGTTGCGTGCCCAGGACAAAGACGCCTGGTGCCCGCGCCGTGACGAAGCCTACCTGGGCGTGCTGATTGATGACCTGATTACTCTTGGCACCCAGGAGCCGTACCGCATGTTCACCTCGCGCGCCGAATACCGGTTGATACTGCGCGAAGATAACGCTGACCTGCGCTTGACCGAAAAAGGCCGCGAATTGGGCCTGGTGGACGATGCGCGCTGGGCTGTCTTCGAGGCCAAGCGCGAAGGCATAGCCCGCGAAGAGCAGCGCCTGAAAAGCACCTGGGTACGCCCCGGCACGCCGCAAGGCGATGCAGTGGCCGCGCGCTTCGGCACGCCGTTGACCCATGAGTACAACCTGCTCAACCTGTTGGCCCGGCCGGAAATCGATTACGCCGGCCTGATCGCCGTCACCGGTGGCGGCTGCGAGAATGCGCAGGTGGCTGAGCAGGTCGAAATACGGACCAAATATGCCGGTTATATCGATCGTCAGCAGGACGAAATTGCCCGTCTGCGAGCCAGCGAAAACACGCGCCTGCCGGCCGATATCGACTATGCAACGATTTCCGGCCTGTCCAAGGAAATTACCCACAAGCTGAGCCTGGCCCGGCCCGAAACCCTGGGACAAGCATCGCGCATCCCCGGCGTTACCCCGGCGGCCATTTCCCTGCTGTTGATCCACCTGAAAAAACGTGGCGCCGGCCAGAGCCTGGAGCAAACTGCTTGATGTCCCCCTTTTCCCTCCGCCATGCCGAAGAGTTGCAGCAGGGCGCTGCACAACTGGGCGTCACGCTCAGTGACCAGCAACAGGCGCTGCTGCTGGCCTACCTGGCCCTGCTGATCAAATGGAACAAGGCCTACAACCTCACGGCCGTGCGTAACCCTGATGAAATGGTGTCGCGCCACCTGCTTGACAGCCTATCGGTGGTGCCGCAGGTCGCCAAGGCGGGGGATAACTGGCTGGATGTCGGTTCTGGTGGTGGCATGCCCGGGGTGCCGCTGGCCGTACTGTTTCCCGAGCGACGTTTTACCTTGCTGGACTCCAACGGCAAGAAAACCCGCTTCCTGACTCAGGTGAAGCTGGAATTGGAACTGGCCAACCTGCAAGTTGTCCACAGCCGGGTCGAAGCATTCCAGCCAGCCCAGCCGTTTGAGGGCATCTGCTCGCGAGCCTTTAGCTCCCTGGAAGATTTTGCTAACTGGACACGCCACCTGGGGACCGCGGAAACCCGCTGGCTGGCCATGAAAGGCGTGCATCCGGATGATGAACTGCAGGCGCTGCCGACGGATTTTCGCCTCGAAAGCTGTGAAGTCCTCAAGGTTCCCGGTTGCCAAGGTCAGCGGCATCTGTTGATACTGCGCCGCACGATCTAAGGGAGAGCGCGACAGTCATGGCCAAGGTACTTGCCATTGCTAACCAGAAAGGCGGGGTGGGTAAAACCACCACTTGCATCAACCTCGCCACGTCGCTGGTGGCGACCAAGCGCAAGGTGTTGTTGATCGATCTTGATCCACAGGGTAATGCCACCAGTGGCAGCGGTGTGGATAAGTCCAGCCTGGAACTTTCAATCTATGACGTTCTGGTGGGGAGCAGTGAGCTTGAGCAAGCTCTGCAGTTTTCCGAGCACGGCGGTTATCCACTGCTGCCGGCCAACCGCGACTTGACCGCCGCGGAGGTTGAACTGCTCAAGGTGCCGAACAAGGAGCTGCGCTTGCGCGACGCACTGGCACCGGTGCGTGATCACTACGATTACATCCTCATCGATTGCCCGCCGACCTTGTCGATGCTCACCGTCAACGCCCTGGCGGCGGCCGATGGCGTGATTATTCCCATGCAATGCGAGTACTACGCCCTGGAAGGGCTGAGCGACCTGGTCAATTCCATTCAGCGCATTGCTGCCGCACTCAACCCGGGGCTGAAGATCGAAGGCCTCCTGCGCACCATGTATGACCCGCGCAACGGGCTGACCAATGATGTTTCCGAGCAGCTCAAGGCACACTTCGGCGATCGCCTCTACGATACGGTGATCCCGCGCAATGTGCGTCTGGCCGAAGCACCCAGTTACGGCATGCCGGCACTGGCATATGACAAGCAATCCCGAGGGGCGCTCGCCTACCTGGCGCTGGCGGGCGAACTGTCGCGCCGGCAGAGTCGCCCCGCAAACGCATAAGGACACTCCATGGCGATCAAGAAAAAAGGCCTCGGCCGCGGACTCGACGCCTTGCTCGGTGGCGGCGTGGCCGCCATGCAGGAGGAGGCTGCGCAGGTCGATCAGCGCGAGTTGCAATACCTGCCGCTGGACCTGATTCAGCGTGGTAAATACCAGCCGCGCCGTGACATGGATGCAACCGCCCTGGAAGAACTGGCCCAGTCGATCAAGGCCCAGGGTGTGATGCAGCCGATCGTGGTGCGTCCGATTGGCGAGGGTCGCTTTGAAATCATTGCGGGCGAGCGCCGTTGGCGCGCCAGTCAGCAGGCAGGTCTGGAGAGCATTCCGGCCATGGTTCGCGAGGTGCCCGACGAGGCAGCCATCGCCATGGCACTGATCGAGAACATCCAGCGTGAAGACCTCAACCCCATTGAAGAGGCTGTTGCGCTGCAGCGCTTGCAGCAAGAGTTCGAGCTGACCCAGCAGCAAGTCGCCGATGCGGTGGGCAAGTCGCGGGTCACCATCAGTAACCTGCTGCGCCTGATCGGCCTGCCCGAAGAAATCAAAACGTTACTGTCCCACGGTGATCTGGAGATGGGCCATGCCCGTGCCTTGCTCGGGTTGCCCGCCGAGCGACAAGTCGAAGGTGCGCGACATGTTGTCGCACGTGCTTTGACCGTTCGTCAGACTGAAGCCCTGGTGCGCCACTGGCTGAATCAACCCGACCACATTCCAGAGGCCGCCAAGCCCGATCCGGACATCAGTCGCCTGGAGCAACGGCTGGCAGAGCGTCTGGGCTCACCGGTACAGATCAAACATGGCAGCAAGGGCAAGGGACAGCTGGTGATCCGCTATAACTCGCTGGACGAGTTGCAAGGCGTCCTGGCGCATATTCGTTGATACAAATGCGCACATAAAGGGCGCCAAAAAGGCAATTAGGCGGTTGAGTGCCAAAGGGGAGCGCCCTATACTCGCCACCGCATTTTTTCGGTGGGCTACCGGAGGCGTTGGACATCCGGTGAACATCCGCAACAAGACACCACTGCATCGCTTACCGGTTTTTCGGGTATTGCGAGCCCAGGCGCTCGTAGCAGTGCTGATGGCCGCAACATGCGCGGGTGTGTTTGGTGGGGTGGCGGGGTATTCCGCGCTGTTAGGCGGTCTGATCGCCTTGGTGGCCAACCTGTATTTCGCGTATAAGGCCTTTCGTTTTTTTGGCGCGCGTTCGGCCCAGGCTATCGTCCAGTCATTCTGGGCGGGAGAAATGGGCAAACTGATTCTGACGGCAGCGCTGTTTGCGCTGGTGTTCGTAGCAGTTCACCCGCTGCAGCCGCTTGCCTTGTTTGCCGGCTACGTGCTGGTACTGGGCACCGGAGCGAGTGCGCTGCTGCTGATGAAAAGCAATCCGAAGCATTGAGCATTTGAGGCGTTTATGGCAAATACCCCGGCTGAGTATATCCAGCACCACCTGCAGAATCTGACCCTGGGTAAGTTGCCTGAGGGCTATGTTCGCGCAGACGGTTCTGTTGTTGATCAAGCGACCTGGACCATTGCCCAGACTGGCCTGGAAGCTCGCGACATGGGCTTCATGGCCGTGCACCTGGATACCCTGGGTTGGTCGTTGTTGATGGGCTTCATCTTCATTTTCCTGTTCCGCATGGTGGCCAAGAGCGCGACCAGTGGCGTGCCGGGCAAGCTGCAGAACCTGGTGGAAATGACCGTGGAGTTCGTCGAAGGCATCGTCCGCGACACGTTCCATGGCCGCAATGCGCTGATCGCCCCGCTGGCCTTGACGATTTTTGTCTGGGTGCTGCTGATGAACAGCCTGAAGTGGATTCCGGTCGATTACATCCCGGGTCTCGCGACGCTGATTGGCCTGCCGGCGTTCAAAATCGTGCCGACCACCGACCCGAACGGCACCTTCGGTCTGTCCCTGGGCGTGTTCCTGCTGATCATCTTCTACAGCATCAAGGTCAAGGGTGTCGGCGGTTTTACGAAGGAACTGACGCTCAGCCCGTTCAACCACTGGTCGCTGATCCCGTTCAACCTGTTTCTCGAAGTCCTCGGTCTGCTGACCAAGCCGCTCAGCCTGGCGCTGCGTCTGTTTGGCAACATGTACGCCGGCGAGGTGGTGTTCATCCTCATCGCGCTGCTGCCGTTCTACGTGCAGTGGACCCTGAACGTGCCTTGGGCGATCTTCCACATTCTGATCATCCCGTTGCAGGCCTTCATCTTCATGGTTCTGACGATTGTTTACCTCAGCTCGGCCCACGAAGAACACAACTAACAGTGTTTTAACGCTTTATCGCAAACCTTAACCCCCCTTAGCTTCAGGAGCTTTACATGGAACTCGTCTACATTGCCGCCGCTATCATGATCGGTCTGGGTGCTCTGGGCACCGGCATCGGCTTCGCCATTCTCGGCGGCAAGCTGCTGGAATCCACCGCTCGTCAACCGGAGCTGGCTCCCCAGCTGCAAACCAAGACCTTCCTGATGGCCGGCCTGCTCGACGCCGTGCCGATGATCGGTGTTGGTATCGCGATGTACCTCATCTTCGTTGTCGCCGGCTAAGCATTCACCGGCTTGAGATGGGGTTCGCCGGGCGAACCCCGTTGCCGTGGAAGTGACTCCCGCGTTGAACGAGATAGCACGAGGTAAACCGCTGTGAACATTAACTTGACGCTGTTCGGTCAAACGCTCGCCTTCGCTCTCTTCGTCTGGTTCTGCATGAAGTTCGTCTGGCCGCCGGTAACGGCCGCCATGAGTGCACGTCAGAAGAAGATCGCTGAAGGTCTGGATGCAGCCGGCCGTGCGCAGCAAGATCTGAAATTGGCTCAAGACAAGGTGTCCAACACCCTGCGTGAGACCAAGGAGCAAGCCGCCCAGATTCTCGAGCAGGCGAACAAGCACGCCAACTCGATCATCGAGGAAGCCAAGCAGCAAGCACGCGCCGAAGGCGAACGACTGGTTGCCGGCGCGCGCGCCGAAATCGAGCAGGAAGTGAATCGTGCCAAGGATCAACTGCGCAATCAGGTAGCGGCTCTTGCCGTCGCCGGTGCGGAGAAAATCCTGGAGTCCCAGGTGGACGCCAAGGCACACAACGATCTGGTCGAAAAACTGGCCTCCCAACTCTAAGCGAGGCGAGCGATGATCAATACCCAGACGCTTGCTCGGCCTTACGCCAAAGCTGCTTTCGAGTTCGCCAGTGCCGCCAAGCAGACTGATGCCTGGTCGGCGATGCTGAACCTGGCTGCCGTCGCCGTTGAAGTTCCTGAAGTCGCTGCGTTGCTGAACGACCCGCGCCTGACCAGCGAAAGCAAGGTTCAGGCCGTCGTGCGTCTGTTCGGCAACGACATTGACGACGCCTTTCGCAACTACGTGCTGACCTTGGGCGAAAACGATCGCCTGGCGGTTCTGCCGACCGTGCGCGAGCTGTACGAGGAACTCAAGGCGCAAGCCGAGAAAACGCTTGATGCGCAGGTCGAAACTGCCTTCGAGCTCAGCACCGAACAACTCCAAACTTTGGCTGCCGCCCTATCGAAGCGGCTAGATCGCACCGTCAACCTCCAGCAGGCCGTGAATCCTGCTCTGATCGGCGGCGTAGTGATTCGCGCCGGTGATGTGGTTGTCGACGGTTCGGTCCGCGGCAAACTGAGCCAGTTGGCCGAATCGTTGAAATCCTGATTTGAGGGTCATGGCATGCAGCAACTGAATCCTTCCGAGATTAGTGAAATCATCAAGCAGCGCATCGAGAAATCCGATGTGACTGCCCAAGCCCGTAATGAGGGCACCGTCGTCAGCGTATCTGACGGTATCGTGCGTATCTTCGGCCTGGCCGATGTGATGTACGGCGAAATGATCGAATTCCCCGGCGGCATCTACGGGATGGCACTGAACCTGGAGCAAGACTCCGTAGGTGCAGTGATCCTGGGTGGCTACCTGGGGCTGTCCGAAGGCATGAGCGCCAAGTGCACCGGCCGCATCCTGGAAGTCCCGGTTGGTCCGGAACTGCTGGGCCGCGTGGTCGACGCCCTGGGCAACCCGATCGATGGCAAAGGCCCGGTCAATGCCAAGCTGACCGACGCTGTGGAAAAAGTGGCACCGGGCGTGATCTGGCGTAAGTCGGTCGACCAGCCGGTACAAACGGGCTACAAGTCCGTTGACGCCATGATTCCGGTTGGCCGTGGCCAGCGCGAGCTGATCATCGGTGACCGTCAGATCGGTAAGACCGCTCTGGCCATCGACGCCATCATCAACCAGAAAGACAGCGGCATTAAGTGCGTCTATGTGGCCATCGGCCAGAAGCAGTCCACTATTGCCAACGTCGTGCGCAAGCTGGAAGAGCACGGTGCACTGGCCAACACCATCATCGTTGCCGCCTCCGCCTCCGAGTCCGCTGCACTGCAGTACCTGGCTCCCTACGCTGGCTGCACCATGGGCGAATACTTCCGTGACCGCGGTGAAGACGCGCTGATCGTGTATGACGATCTGTCCAAGCAGGCAGTGGCGTATCGCCAGATTTCCCTGCTGCTGCGTCGTCCGCCGGGACGTGAAGCCTACCCGGGCGACGTGTTCTATCTCCACAGCCGCCTGCTGGAGCGCGCTTCCCGCGTGTCCGAGGAATACGTAGAGCAGTTCACCAAGGGTGAAGTGAAGGGCAAGACCGGTTCTCTGACCGCCCTGCCGATCATCGAAACCCAGGCCGGTGACGTTTCCGCGTTCGTTCCGACCAACGTGATTTCCATCACCGACGGTCAGATCTTCCTGGAATCGGCCATGTTCAACGCTGGCCTGCGTCCGGCGGTCAACGCCGGTATCTCCGTATCCCGTGTAGGTGGTGCCGCGCAGACCAAGATCATCAAGAAGCTGTCCGGTGGTATCCGTACCGCCCTGGCTCAGTACCGTGAACTGGCGGCTTTCGCCCAGTTCGCCTCTGACCTGGACGAAGCCACTCGCAAGCAGCTCGAGCATGGTCAGCGCGTTACCGAGCTGATGAAGCAGAAGCAGTACGCGCCGATGTCCATCGCTGACATGGCAATCTCGCTGTACGCAGCTGAGCGTGGCTTCCTGACCGACGTTGAAGTGGCCAAAGTGGGTGCCTTCGAGCAAGCGCTGATTGCTTATTTCCACCGTGAAAAAGCCGATCTGGTAACCAAGATCAACGTCAAGGGCGACTTCAACGACGAAATCGACGCAGGCCTGAAGGCCGGCATCGAGTCGTTCAAAGCCACCCAGTCCTGGTAAGCCGCAGCGGGAGCCGCAAGGCTCCCGCCTGCTAACCCGATAGGTGTCAAATGGCAGGCGCAAAAGAGATTCGCAGCAAGATTGCGAGCATCAAAAGCACGCAGAAGATCACCAGCGCCATGGAAAAGGTGGCGGTCAGCAAGATGCGCAGGGCACAAATGCGCATGGCTGCAGGCCGTCCCTATGCGGAGCGGATCCGGCAGGTGATTGGCCATCTGGCCGTCGCCAACCCGGAATACCGTCACCCGTTCATGGTGGAGCGTCCGGTCAAGCGTGTCGGCTATATCGTCGTATCCTCCGACCGTGGTCTGTGCGGTGGCCTGAACACCAACCTGTTCAAGGCCCTGATCAAGAGCATGAAGGAGTGGCACGACCAGCAGGTCGAGGCCGACCTGTGCGTGATCGGCAACAAGGGTGCAAGCTTTTTCCGCAGCTACGGCGGCAACGTCGTCGCGGCAATCGGTAACATCGGCGAAACACCGTCGATCAATGATCTGATCGGCAGCGTCAAGGTCATGCTTGATGCCTTCCACGCCGGTCGCATCGATCGCCTGTACCTGGTGTCGAACAAGTTCATCAATACCATGACCCAGAAGCCGACACTCGACCAGCTGCTGCCCCTGGCAGCCGATGCGAACGCTGAGCCGGTGAAGAAAGGTCAGTGGGACTATCTCTACGAGCCCGACGCCCAGGTTCTCCTGGATGCGCTGCTGGTTCGTTTCATCGAGTCCCAGGTGTATCAGGCCGTGGTCGAGAACGGTGCAGCCGAACAGGCCGCGCGGATGATCGCCATGAAGAGTGCAACTGATAACGCCGGTGAGCTGATCAGCGATCTGCAACTTGTGTACAACAAGGCTCGTCAGGCGGCGATCACGCAGGAAATTTCGGAAATCGTCGGCGGCGCTGCCGCGGTTTAAGAACGGTTCAAATATTCTGAGGAACCAAACATGAGTAGCGGACGTATCGTTCAAATCATCGGCGCCGTTATCGACGTGGAATTTCCGCGCGATCAGGTACCGAACGTTTATGACGCGCTGAAAGTACAAGGCGCGGAAACCACCCTGGAAGTCCAGCAGCAGCTGGGCGACGGCATTGTCCGTACCATCGCCATGGGTTCCACCGAAGGCCTCAAGCGTGGCCTGGACGTGAACAACACTGGCGCCGCCATTGCTGTTCCGGTGGGTGCCGGCACGCTGGGCCGCATCATGAACGTCCTGGGTGAGCCCATCGACGAAGCCGGTCCGGTTGCCTGCGACGAGCAGTGGGGTATCCACCGCGCGGCGCCGACCTATGCCGAACAGGCTGGCGGCACTGACCTGCTGGAAACCGGTATCAAGGTCATCGACCTGGTCTGCCCCTTCGCCAAAGGCGGCAAGGTAGGCCTGTTCGGCGGCGCCGGTGTCGGCAAGACCGTGAACATGATGGAGCTGATCAACAACATCGCCAAGGCGCACAGCGGTCTGTCCGTGTTTGCCGGTGTGGGCGAGCGTACTCGTGAAGGTAACGACTTCTATCACGAGATGAAGGACTCCAACGTTCTCGACAAAGTGGCCATGGTGTACGGCCAGATGAACGAGCCGCCAGGAAACCGTCTGCGCGTGGCACTGACCGGCCTGACCATGGCCGAGAAGTTCCGTGAAGAAGGCAAGGACGTTCTGCTGTTCATCGACAACATCTACCGCTACACCCTCGCCGGTACCGAAGTGTCCGCGCTGCTGGGTCGTATGCCGTCTGCGGTGGGCTACCAGCCGACCCTGGCCGAAGAGATGGGTGTTCTGCAAGAGCGCATCACCTCCACCAAGACCGGTTCGATCACCTCGATCCAGGCCGTATACGTACCTGCGGACGACTTGACCGACCCGAGCCCGGCGACCACCTTCGCCCACTTGGACGCCACTGTCGTTCTGTCCCGTGACATCGCTTCCCTGGGTATCTACCCGGCCGTTGACCCGCTGGACTCCACCAGCCGCTCGCTGGACCCGCTGATCGTCGGTCAGGAGCACTACGACGTCACCCGCGGTGTGCAGTACGTTCTGCAGCGCTACAAGGAGCTGAAGGACATTATTGCCATCCTGGGTATGGACGAGCTGTCCGAGCAGGACAAGCAACTGGTGGCCCGCGCGCGTAAGATCCAGCGCTTCCTGTCCCAGCCGTTCCACGTGGCCGAAGTGTTCACTGGCGCCCCGGGCAAGTACGTGCCGCTCAAGGAAACCATCCGTGGCTTCCAGGGCATCCTCAATGGCGATTACGACGACCTGCCGGAACAAGCGTTCTACATGGTCGGCACCATCGACGAAGCCATCGAGAAAGCCAAGAAACTGTAATGGGTCGCGCCTGGCAAAAGGCGCATATCCAGGGCGGGGTTTACCCCGCCTGACCTGACTACTGAGGCATTTGTATGGCTATGACAGTCCATTGCGACATCGTCAGTGCGGAAGAAGAGCTCTTCTCCGGGTTGGTGGAAATGGTCATCGCCCATGGTCATCTTGGTGACCTGGGTATCCTGCCGAATCACGCGCCGCTGCTCAGTGACCTCAAGCCGGGTCCGGTGCGGGTGATCAAGCAGGGTGGCGACGAGGAAATCTTCTACATTTCCGGCGGCTTCATCGAAGTGCAGCCGAACATGGTGAAGATCCTCGCTGACACGGCTACCCGCGCCAAGGATCTGGACGAAGCCGCTGCTCAGGCCGCCGTCAAGGCAGCCGAGAAGGCCTTGAACGAGAAGGGAGCGGAGTTCGACTACGGTTCCGCCGCCGCTCGTCTGGCCGAAGCCGCAGCCCAGCTGCGCACCGTGCAGGCACTGCGCAAGAAGTACGGCCGGGGCTGATCCGACCGCTTCATGGCGAATGAGTAAAAGGGTAGCTTGGGCTACCCTTTTTCTTTTTCAGAAACAGCAAAGGCTTCGCCGGCGGGATGCCAGCAGGCGAGGCAACGCCGGGATTGCCGGCTTACGACTTTCAGGATCTCTCCATGTCCCTCGATATCGTCATTCTCGCCGCCGGCCAGGGCACCCGCATGCGTTCCGCCTTGCCCAAGGTGCTGCACCCACTGGCCGGCAACTCCATGCTCGGCCATGTCATCGACACCGCCCGCAGCCTCAATCCACAGGGCATTCATGTGGTGATCGGCCATGGCGCCGAGTTGGTGCGTGAGCGTTTGGCCGCAGACGACCTGAATTTCGTGGTGCAGGAACAGCAACTGGGCACTGGCCATGCGGTGGCCCAGGCCCTTCCTGTGCTCAAGGCCGAACGGGTGCTGATCCTGTACGGCGACGTGCCGTTGATCGAGGCCGACACCCTGCAGCGTCTGCTGGCCTTGGTCTCCAGTCGCCAGCTGGGGCTGCTCACCGTGAACCTGGCCGATCCTACCGGTTATGGACGCATCATCCGTGACTCCAGCGGCGCGGTAAGCGCCATCGTCGAGCACAAGGACGCCAACGAGGCGCAGCGGGCGATTCGCGAGGGCAATACTGGCATTCTCGCCGTGCCGGGTCAGTGCCTGGGCGACTGGCTGGGCCGCCTGTCCAACAGCAATGCCCAGGGCGAGTACTACCTCACCGACGTGATCGCCATGGCGGTGGCCGATGGCCTGACCGTGGCCACCGAACAGGCGCAAGACGAGATGGAAGTGCTCGGCGCCAACGACCGCATCCAGCTCGCCCAGTTGGAACGCCACTATCAGTACCGCGCGGCGCGCAAGCTGATGGCCCAGGGCGTTACCCTGCGAGATCCGGCGCGCTTCGACCTGCGCGGCGAGGTTACGGTTGGCCGCGATGTGCTGATCGACGTCAACGTGTTGCTCGAAGGCCGCGTGACGATCGAGGACAATGTCGAGATCGGCCCGAATTGCGTGATCAAAAACAGCATCCTGCGCGCCGGTGCGATCATCAAGGCCAACTCGCACCTGGAAGGCGCCGAGGTGGGCGAAGGCGCTGACTGTGGTCCGTTTGCCCGCCTGCGCCCCGGCGCGGTGTTGGGCAAGAAAGCCCACGTCGGCAATTTCGTCGAACTGAAAAACGCCGTGCTGGGCGAGGGTGCCAAGGCCGGACACCTGAGCTACCTGGGCGATGCCCAGATCGGCGCGCGCACCAACATCGGTGCCGGCACCATCACCTGCAACTATGACGGCGCCAACAAGTTCAAGACCATCATGGGCGAGGACGTGTTTATCGGTTCCAACAGCTCGCTGGTCGCACCGCTGAACCTGGGGGATCGTTCCACCACCGGTGCCGGCTCGACCATTACCCAGGATGTGCCCGCGGATGCCTTGGCAGTTGGGCGCGGCAAGCAGCGCAACATCGACGGCTGGAAGCGCCCGGAAAAGATCAAAAATAACCAGTAAATGGCTGGCAGCGGCGCAACCCCCGTTCTTGAGCGGAGCGGGGTGATGCTCAGCTTGCCAAGGCACACTGACCGCTGGATTTTTTTGAGTATTTTTTATCCAGATCTGCTTGACGCAAACGCTTCATTAGGTTTTGATTCGCGCCTTTAACTTTCGAATCGAAACCTGATGCTTGGCAAACGCAACACTCCGCAACGTCGACATGCGATCCTCGCCCTGCTGGCCGAAGCGGGTGAGGTGAGTGTCGATGCCCTGGCCAAGCGTTTCGTCACCTCGGAAGTCACCATCCGCAAGGATCTTGCAGCCCTGGAAAAAAACGGTTTGCTGCTGCGCCGCTATGGCGGCGCGGTCTCCATGCCCCAGGAACTGATTGCCGACGATGCGCCGCAGCCGATCTCACCGTGGAAGCAGGCCATCGCCCGCGCCGCAGTAGGCTGCATTCGCGAACATGCGCGCATCATCATCGACAGCGGCAGCACCACGGCAGCGATGATTCCCCAGCTTGGCCGCAAGCCAGGCCTGGTGGTGATGACCAACTCGCTGCACGTCGCCAACGCACTGTGCGAGCTGGAGCAGGAGCCGGTGCTGCTGATGACGGGGGGCACCTGGGACCCGCACTCCGAGTCCTTCCAGGGCCAAGTGGCCGAGCAGGTGTTACGCAGCTACGATTTCGACCAGTTGTTCATCGGCGCCGCCGGCATCGACCTGGAGCGTGGCACCACCACCTTCAATGAGCTGCTGGGCCTGTCGCGGGTGATGGCCGAGGTGGCCCGTGAAGTCATCGTGTTGGTGGAAAGCGACAAGTTCGGCCGGCGTATTCCCAACCTGGAACTGCCTTGGTCCCACATCCATACCCTGATTACCGACGCGCGCCTCGATGACGAGGCACGCGCCAGCATCCAGGCCCGCGGCGTGAAGCTCATCTGTGCCGCCGCGGCCGACAACCCCTAGGAGAAACGCCCATGTGTGGCATTGTTGGCGCCGTCGCCGAACGTAACATCACCGCCATCCTGATTGAAGGACTCAAGCGCCTGGAATACCGGGGCTATGACAGCGCCGGTATCGCCGTGATCGACAACGACGGGCAACTGTCACGCCTACGCCGCTCCGGCAAGGTCGCCGAACTGGATCAGGCGCAGACGCTTGAACCGCTGAGCGGTCGTCTGGGCATCGCCCATACCCGTTGGGCCACCCACGGCGCGCCTTGCGAGCGCAATGCCCACCCGCATTTCTCCAGCCATGAATTGGCGGTGGTGCACAACGGCATCATCGAGAACCACCAGGCCTTGCGTGAACAACTCAAAGACCTCGGCTACCTGTTCACCTCGGACACCGACACCGAAGTCATCGTCCACCTGCTTCACCACAAACTGCACGAGCTGGGCGACCTGGCCACCGCGCTCAAGGCGGCGGTTCAGGAGCTGCACGGTGCCTATGGCCTGGCGGTGATCAGCGCCAGCCAGCCGGACCGCTTGCTCGCAGCGCGTAGCGGCAGCCCACTGGTCATCGGCCTGGGCCTGGGCGAGAACTTTCTCGCCTCCGACCCGCTGGCTCTGCGCCAGGTCACCGATCGTTTTGTCTACCTGGAAGAAGGCGACATCGCCGAAATCCGCCGCGAGAGCGTACGCATCTGGGACCTCAACGGCCAGGACGTACAGCGTGAAACCGTGCAACATCAGGACGGCGCGGAAGCCGCTGACAAGGGCGAATACCGCCACTTCATGCTTAAGGAAATCCACGAGCAGCCCAAGGTGGTGCAGCGCACCCTGGAAGGTCGCCTGGGCGATGCTCAGGTGCTGGTGGAAGCCTTTGGCCCGCAGGCCGCCGAGCTGTTCGCCAAGGTGCGCAACGTGCAAATCATCGCCTGCGGTACCAGTTACCACGCCGGCATGGTCGCCCGTTACTGGCTCGAAGGCCTGACCGGCATTCCCTGCCAGGTGGAAGTGGCCAGCGAGTTCCGTTATCGCAAGGTGGCGGTGCAACCGGACAGCCTGTTCGTGACCATCTCCCAGTCCGGCGAAACCGCCGACACCCTGGCCGCGCTGCGCAACGCCAAGGGCGCCGGTTACCTGGCCAGCCTGGCGATCTGCAACGTCGCCACCAGCTCGCTGGTGCGCGAGTCCGACCTGACTCTGCTGACCAACGCCGGGCCGGAAATCGGCGTAGCCTCGACCAAGGCCTTTACCACCCAGCTGGTGGGTCTGCTGCTGCTGACCTTGGCCCTGGGCCAGGTACACAAGCGTCTGGCACCGGGTCTGGAAGCCGAACTGGTCGAAGAGCTGCGCCGCCTGCCCAGCCGCTTGGGCGAGGTGCTGAGCATGGAAAAGGCGGTGGAGAAAGTCGCCGAGCTGTTCGCCGAAAAACACCACACCCTGTTCCTTGGTCGAGGCGTCCAGTATCCGGTGGCCATGGAAGGGGCGCTCAAGCTCAAGGAAATCTCCTACATCCATGCCGAAGCCTACCCGGCCGGTGAGCTCAAGCACGGCCCGCTGGCTCTGGTGGACAGCGACATGCCGGTGGTCACCGTGGCGCCCAACGACGAGCTGCTGGAGAAGCTCAAGTCCAACCTGCAGGAAGTCCGCGCCCGGGGTGGCCAGTTGATCGTCTTCGCCGCCGAACAAGCTGGCCTGGAAGATGGCGAAGGTACCCATGTAGTGAGCATGCCGCACTGCCATGAAGTGCTGGCGCCGATCTACTACACCCTGCCACTGCAGCTGCTGTCCTATTACGTTGCCGTATTGCGCGGAACCGACGTCGACCAGCCGCGCAACTTGGCCAAGTCGGTAACGGTGGAATAACGACCCCGCCCCAGCCAGAAGAAGAAAAATAAAAACGCCGCCTTCCGATTCGGGAACGCGGCGTTTTTTATGGGTGTCGCTCGGCCTGATAGCGGACCTTCCTTACGACTCTTCCTTTGATTGACTGCCATCAAGGCACGCCCCACCGAACTGCCTAGAGTGCGGAGGGTAATTTGCCATGAGGTGTCGACATGCAACTGGTTTGTCCGGCGGGCAGTCTGCCTGCTCTCAAGGCCGCCGTGCGGCAAGGCGCCGACGCGGTTTACGTCGGTTTTCGCGATGACACCAACGCCCGCCATTTTTCCGGCCTGAACATGGACGCCAAGCAACTGGACAACGGGCTGCAGCTGATTCGCAAGGAAGGCCGCAAACTCTATGTGGCGGTGAACACCTATGCCCAGCCAGATGGGTGGCAGCGTTGGCAGAGCGCCGTGGATCGCGCCGCTGACTTGGGTGTGGATGCGCTGATCTGCGCCGACCCCGGCGTGCTGGCATATGCCAGCAAACACCACCCCAGCCTCAACCTGCACCTGTCGGTGCAAGGCTCGGCGACCAACCCGGCGGCGCTAGATCTGTATCAACAGCGTTACAACATTCGTCGCGCCGTGCTGCCGCGCGTGCTGTCGCTGGCTCAGGTACGCGCCCTGGCCGGCAAAACCACAGTGCCGCTGGAAGTGTTCGCCTTCGGCAGCCTGTGCATTATGGCCGAAGGCCGTTGCCACCTGTCTTCGTACATCACTGGCGAGTCGCCCAACCTGTGCGGCGTCTGCTCGCCGGCCAAGGCGGTGCGCTGGGAGCAGAAACCCGAAGGCCTGACCTCGCGCCTCAACGATGTGCTGATCGACCAGTATCAGGACGGCGAGGCCGCCGGTTACCCGACCCTGTGCAAGGGGCGTTTCATGGTCAATGGCCAGCGCTTCCATGCCCTGGAAGAACCCACCAGCCTTAACACCCTGGATCTGATCCCGCAACTGGTCGAGACCGGCATTGCCGCGGTGAAGATCGAAGGTCGCCAGCGCAGCCCGGCGTATGTCGAGCAGGTTACCCACGTGTGGCGCGAAGCGCTCGACGCCTATCAGCGTGCGCCCAAGAATTTCAGCGTGCAGTCGAGTTGGCGCGCCGCGCTGGGCGGGCTGTCCGAAGGCAGCCAGACCACCCTGGGTGCCTACCACCGTGCCTGGCAGTGAGGAGACCATGACCATGAAACTCAGCCTTGGCCCGGTCCTGTTCTACTGGACCCGCGAGAAACTGCTGAACTTTTACGCCGAGATGGCCGAACAGCCGCTGGACATCATTTACCTGGGCGAAACCGTATGCTCCAAGCGCCGCGCCTTGTCGCTCGATGACTGGCTGGGACTGGCCCGTGATCTGCGCGGGATGACCGATGCCGAGCTGGTGATTTCCGGCCTGACCCTGGTCGAGGCCGCTTCAGAGCTTTCCAGCTTGCGCCGACTGTGTGACAACGGCGAGCTGCTGGTGGAAGCCAACGACATGGGCGCGGTGCAGTTCATGCGCGAACGCAGCCGACCCTTCGTGGCCGGCCCCGCACTCAATATCTACAACGGTCACGCCCTGGCTGAGCTGATCGACTGCGGCCTGCAGCGCTGGGTACCCCCAGTGGAGTGCGCCGGCGCGCTGATCAAGGACAGCCTGGAGCAGCTCGATGCTCTGGGCATCCAGCGCCCCGAAGTGGAACTATTCGCCTATGGCCATTTGCCGCTGGCCTACTCGGCGCGCTGTTTTACCGCCCGGGCCGAGAACCGCCCCAAGGATGACTGCCAGTTCGTCTGCCTGAACTACCCGGAAGGCATTCCGCTGCTCAGCCAGGAAAACGAAGCGGTTTTCACCCTCAACGGCATCCAGACGATGTCAGCCAAGGTCAGCAACCTGCTCGCCGATTATCCACAGCTGATTGCCGCTGGCGGCGACATCCTGCGCCTCAGCCCGCGCGCCGAGGGCATGGACGAAGTGATCCGCACATTCGACGACGTCCGCCGGGGTGCACTGCCACCGTTATTGGTGGACGGCTGTAACGGGTACTGGCACGGCCAGCCAGGCATGCTGCGCGCCGAGGAGGCGGGTTTATGCTGAACACCCAACGTATTGCTCAACTGACTTTGCGGGTGGGTGAGCCGCTGTTGCCGTTGAGTCGGCACGTCCCGTTCGGCATCCAGAAAAGGGTGCTGGAAAAGACGGTGGAGCGGCTGTTTGCCGAGCCGCTGGCCGACGGAGCTTTCGACCTGCTCGATGGGCGCTGGCTGCGGCTGGAGGTCAGCGACCTGGGCCTGGCCTGGTGCCTGACGCGCACCCCGGGCGGCCTCAAGCTGCTGCGTGACGCCAAGGCCGATGTGACCATTCGGGGTAACTGGAAGGAGTTCCTGCTGCTGGCAAGCCGCCAGGAGGACCCGGATACGCTGTTCTTCCGCCGGCGTCTGGTGATCGAGGGCGACACCGACCTGGGCCTGGGCATCAAGAACCTGATCGACAGCCTCGACCCCGATGAGCTACCGCCGCGCCTGTGGCAGTTGATTCGCGCCCTCGGCGCAGCGGCCAAGGCTGATGCATCGCCGGTTGCCGCCCAAACCTGACCTCCGGTCATCACTCGCACCACGCGGGCCGTGCCGGCATGTTCGACACGGCCCGCAGCGTTTTTCTCCAATGAACAAACGCGCCTACAGCGATGTTGCGGGCAGTCCGTTCTTAGGCCGCATCCGCTATCGAGTGCACCTGGGGCTTCACGCCCTGTCGCCGTTTTGCCACGCGGTAATGGCTCCTCACTTACAAATACGGCCTATTGATTATTGACCATGGTCAATGGAGAGGATGCACCTTGTCCGTATCGTTCACAGTATCTTGTGTTTTTTAATATAAAAAACACCATATATTGTGATTGGAGTCACGCATGCCCGGCCTGTCATCCGCCCTGTATCCCACCCACTTGCGCAAACGCGATGGCAGCCTGGTGCCGTTCGATCCGAACAAAATCTATGCGGCGATTGCCGCCGCCGGGCAGGCCTGCGGCGAGTTCTCCGACGCCGAGGCCAGCGCCCTGACCGAGGCGGTGCTGCCGCGTTTGCAGCAGGTGCCCGACCTGGAGGTGGAGCAGATCCAGGACTGTGTCGAGCGGGTGCTGATGGAGAGCGGCTACTACGCCACTGCGCGCATCTATATCGTTTATCGCGAACGTCACGGTCGGCGTCGTCGCGATCAGAAGGCCATCGTCGATGTCGCCGCCTCGATGAACGAATACCTGTCTCGCGAGGATTGGCGCGTGCGGGCCAACGCCAACCAGGGCTATTCTCTCGGCGGGTTGATCCTTAACGTGTCCGGCAAGGTCACCGCCAACTACTGGCTGGACGAGGTATACAGCCCGGAAATCGGTGCGGCGCATCGCGAGGGTGATCTGCATATCCATGACCTCGATATGCTGGCCGGCTATTGCGCCGGCTGGTCGCTGCGCAGCTTGCTCAATGAAGGCTTCAACGGCATCCCCGGGCGCGTCGAGGCCGGCCCGCCGAAACACCTGTCCAGCGCGCTCGGGCAGATGGTCAACTTTCTCGGCACCCTGCAGAACGAGTGGGCCGGCGCCCAGGCCTTTAGTTCCTTCGATACTTACCTGGCGCCCTACGTGCGCAAGGACCAGCTGAGTTATCCACAGGTGCGACAGGCCATTCAGGAGTTTATATACAACCTCAACGTGCCGTCGCGCTGGGGCACCCAGACGCCGTTCACCAACCTGACCTTCGACTGGGTCTGCCCGGAAGATCTGTGCGAGCAGATTCCCTACATCGGCGGCGAGGAAATGCCCTTCGCCTATGGCGAGCTGCAGGCCGAGATGGAGCTGATCAACCGCGCCTACATCGAGGTGATGATGGCCGGCGATGGCTTGGGCCGGGTGTTCACCTTTCCGATCCCGACCTACAACATCACCCACGACTTTCCGTGGGACAGCGACAACGCCGAGCGGCTGTTCGAGATGACCGCACGCTATGGCCTGCCGTATTTCCAGAACTTCCTCAACTCGGACATGCAGCCCAACCAGGTGCGCTCCATGTGCTGTCGCCTGCAACTGGATGTACGCGAACTGCTCAAGCGTGGTGGCGGACTGTTCGGCTCGGCCGAGCAGACCGGCTCGCTGGGCGTGGTGACGATTAACTGCGCGCGCCTTGGTTATCGCCATCAAGGCGACAAGACCGGCCTTTACCGGCGCCTGGACGCCTTGCTGGAGCTGGCGCGGCAGAGCCTGGAAGTGAAGCGCAAGGTGATCCAGCAGCACATGGATAACGGCCTGTACCCCTACACCAAGCGTTACTTAGGCACCTTGCGCAACCATTTCTCCACCATTGGCGTGAACGGCCTGCACGAAATGCTGCGCAACTTCACCCACGACCGCGAGGGCATGCATACCACGGCTGGGCGGGCCTTTGCCCTGGAGTTGCTCGACCATGTGCGCGCCGCGCTGGTGCGCTTTCAGGAAGACACCGGCCATCTCTTTAACCTCGAAGCCACACCAGCGGAAGGCACCACCTACCGCTTTGCCAAGGAAGACCGTAAACGTTTCCCCGCCATTCTGCAGGCCGGCTCAGCGGAGGCGCCGTACTACACCAATTCTTCGCAACTGCCAGTGGGCTTTACCGACGACCCGTTCGAGGCGCTGATGCTGCAGGACGAGCTGCAGACCAAGTACACCGGTGGCACCGTGCTGCACCTGTACATGGCTGAGCGGATCTCCTCAGCGCAAGCCTGCAAGAATCTGGTGCGCAACGCCCTGAGCCGCTTCCGCCTGCCATACCTGACGGTCACGCCGACCTTCTCGATCTGCCCGGTGCACGGCTACTTGGCTGGCGAACACGAGTTCTGCCCGGCGTGCGACGAGGAGCTGCTGCGAAAACAACAGGCCTGCTGCGCCTGATTACCTGACCCTCTACAAAAGGAGCTTCAACCGATGAACACCATTCAACTGCCGCAAGAGCAACGTCAACGCTGTGAAGTCTGGACCCGGGTGATGGGTTATCACCGCCCGGTAACCGCCTTCAATCCCGGCAAGCAGTCCGAACACCGCGAGCGCCAGCACTTCACCGAAGCAGCGGCCGGGCGGCATGAGTAATGCACTCAGGGTCGGGGGGCTGGTTCCCCTGACCACCCTGGATTTCCCCGACCAACTGGCCTGCGTGCTGTTCTGCCAGGGCTGTGGCTGGCGCTGCCGCTATTGCCATAACCCGCAGCTGATTCCGGCGCGCGGCGAGCAGGAAAAATCCTGGGACGACATCCTGGCGTTCCTCCGCCAGCGTGTCGGCTTGCTGGACGCAGTGGTATTCAGCGGCGGCGAGCCGACCTTGCAGGCGGCCTTGCCGGAGGCCATCACCGAAGTGCGCGCTCTGGGCTTCAAGGTTGGTTTGCACAGCGCCGGGATCAAGCCGAAGCGCTTCGCAAGGGTGCTGTCGCTGGTCGATTGGGTGGGCTTTGACATCAAAGCCGTGCCTGAGCACAGCACGGCGATCACTGGTGTGGAGGGCAGCGGCGCCGCCAACTGGCGCAGCCTGGGGTTGCTGCTGCGCAGCAGTGTGGCCCATGAGGTGCGCACCACGGTGCACTGGCAACTGTTCGATGCCGAGCGGCTATTGGACTTGGCACAGCGCCTGCGCGCCCAAGGGGTCGAGCGATTTGTCGTGCAGTGCTCGCGCAGCATGCGCATGCTTGACGAGCATCTTGGGGATTCGTGCCCGCCCCATGACCACATGCGCCTCTGGCAGCGCCTGGAACAACTCTTCCCGCATTTCATCCTGCGCGGCTAGATAAGCCCGAAAGACCCAGATCAGTGGTCTACGCTTGCTCAGCACACACCCTTTATGAGGAGTTTGAGCATGCAAGCGCATCTTCCTCCCGTTTTGCACGAGCTCCGGCTGCCGTTGCGGCTGCGACTCTGGGATGGCCAAGAACTGGATTTGGGCCCCAATCCACGCGTCACCCTGGACGTGCATGATCCCACTTTGCTGACGCAGCTGGGCAGGCCAAGCCTGGATGCCCTGGGCAGCGCCTATGTCGAGGGGCGTTTCGACCTGCAGGGCCCGCTGTCGGAAGTGATCCGCATCGGCGATGCCTTGAGCCGCGCGCTGGGCGCTGAGAATGAAACGGCACCGGGCGAGCGTGAGGAGCACGACAAGGCCACCGACGCCGCGGCCATTGCCTACCACTACGACCTGTCCAATGACTTTTACGCGCTGTGGCTTGACCCGCAGATGGTCTATTCCTGCGCTTATTTCCCCACCGGCACGGAAACCCTCGAACAGGCGCAATTGGCCAAGCTGCGTCACCTGTGCCTGAAACTGCGGCTTAAACCTGGTGAGCGTCTGCTGGACGTCGGCTGTGGTTGGGGTGGGCTCGCGCGCTACGCGGCCCGCGAGTTTGGTGTCGAGGTGTACGGCATCACCCTCAGCAAGGAACAGCTTAGCCTGGCCCGTCAACGGGTCGAGGCCGAGGGACTGAGTGACCGCGTGCAATTGGAGCTGCTCGATTACCGCGACTTGCCCGCCGATGGCCGTTTCGACAAGGTGGTCAGCGTGGGCATGTTCGAGCATGTCGGCCATGCCAACCTGGGCTTGTATTTCCGCACGCTGTTCAATGCCGTGAAACCTGGTGGTTTGGTGCTCAACCATGGCATTACCGCGTGCACCACCGATGGCCGACCGGTGGGGCGCGGCGCTGGCGAATTCATAGGCCGCTACGTGTTCCCCCACGGTGAATTGCCGCACCTGGCCACGGCCATCGCACGGATGAGCGAAGAGGGCCTGGAGGTTGTGGATGTGGAAAGCCTGCGTCTGCATTACGCCCGCACGCTGCGCTTCTGGAGCGACAACCTCGAGGCTCATCTAGAGCAGGCTGCCACCTTGGTGGCGGAAAAAAGCCTGCGCATCTGGCGGCTGTACCTAGCGGGCTGCGCTTATGGTTTCGAGAATAACTGGATCAACCTGCACCAGATCCTGGCCGTGCGTCCGCGCGCAGACGGTTCCCATGATCTGCCCTGGAGTCGCGCTGACCTTTACGGCTAGGGTGTTGCGTTCGTAAGCCGAGTGGCGGTTTGTCGGTAGAGTGTAGATTCCACCATGACCCCGCTCGGTGGATCGATGAGGCGCGATCCAGCCTACGTTTCGGCTGGTATCGCGCAACCCAAATGCCAAACAACGTGGGTGGTATCGCCGCGTTCCACGCCACATCAGGTGTCGATACCGACACACCCATGGCACTTGCTCCCTGGCCCCCAGGCTGGCATACATGCAGACCTTTTCTGGGTTGAGCCGTCCCGTGTCTGTATTTCGTCATCCCGTCTTCCTCCGCATATTGCTGATTGTTCTCGGACTGCTGATCAGCGTCTGGCTGGCCGGGCGGCTGGGCGAACAGCGTGCCTGGCAAGAGCGCAGCATTGAGGGGCAGGGGCAACTGCAGCTGTATCAACAAACCCTGCATACCCTGGTCGAGCGGTTTCGTTCGGTGCCGGCCTTACTGGCCCTGGACAAGGATGTTCGTAGCCTGCTGCGCTCGCCCGAGGATCAGCACCTGCGGCAAAGCCTGAACGAACGCCTGGCGCGTCTGAACCAGGCGGCGGGTTCCAGCGTGCTGTACCTGATCGACCGGCATGGCGACACCCTGGCGGCCAGCAACTGGGATGAGGCAAGCAGCTTCGTCGGCCATAACTACGCGTTTCGCCCCTACTTTCAGGATGCGTTGCAGGACGTCTGGGGGCGTTATTTCGCTGTGGGCGTGACCACCGGCGTGCCCGGGTATTTCCTCTCCCATGCCATTGAACAGGATGGTGTGGTGACCGGTGTGCTGGTGGTCAAACTCGAGCTCGAGGACCTGCAGCGCGATTGGCTCGGCCAACCTGGCACCTTTCTGGTCACGGCCGATGATCAGGTCGTCATTCTCAGCAACCGACCGGCCTGGCGCTTTCGCCACCTCGAGCCTCTTGCGGCCGAACAGCGCGTGCAGCTGATCGATGCACGTAAATATGCCGAGCAGACCCTGCAAGCGATGATCAGCGAGCCGCTACGCCGCATCGACACCTTCAGCGAAGTGCGCCGGGTTGCGGGGCCGGAAGGGTTGCGCGACTACTTCTGGCAGCGGCTGGGGCCGAACCAGGAAGGCTGGACGTTGCATCTGCTCCAGGAGCCGAATGTGGTGATGGGCAAGGTGCAGGGCTATCGGTTGTCAGCGGCGGGCCTCTGGATGACCCTGGCGTTTCTGGTCCTGTTCCTGATTCAGCGGCGTAGGAATCAACATTTGCTGCAGAGCCGGCGCACCGAGCTTGAGCGCCTGGTTGTCGAGCGTACTGCTGAGCTGCGCAAGGCGCAGGACGAGCTGGTGCAAGCGGCAAAACTGGCTGCCCTGGGGCAGATGTCAGCGGCCTTGGCCCATGAGCTCAACCAGCCGTTGACCGCCATGCGCATGCAACTGGGGAGCCTGCGCCTGTTGCAACGCAGCGGGAGGGAGGAACAGGTTCAGGAGGTGCTGACGCACTTCGACAGTCTGTTGCAGCGCATGGCCGGGTTGACCAGCCATCTGAAAGTATTCGCCCGGGAAAGCCCCGGCGGCTTGCGCGAGCGACTCAGCCTGGCCCATGTGCTCGACCAGGCGCTGCAGTTGCTGGCGCCTCGCCTGCGCACCGCACAAGTGCTTGTGGATAACCAGGTGGACGTCGAGGCCTGGGTACTGGGCGACGCCATTCGTCTCGAACAGGTATTGGTAAACCTGCTCGACAACGCGCTGGATGCCACCGCTCATCAACCGCACCCTGAGTTGCGTATCCGCAGTCGGCGCACGGGTGAAATCTGGCAGCTCAGCGTCAGCGACAATGGCGGTGGCATTGCCGCCGAGCATCTGCAGCGCCTGTTCGATCCGTTTTTTACCACCAAGCCGGTGGGCGAAGGGCTGGGCCTGGGCCTGGCAATTTCCTACGGCATCGTGCGCGATCTGGGCGGCAGCCTGGGAGCGGCGACCAGCGATGACGGAGCGGTCTTCACGTTGACCTTACCGGCAGCCGATACTGAACATCATTCATCCCAGAGGGGGCACCGTGACGGATCAAGTCATCTTCATCGACGATGAGACGGCGATTCGCCAGGCGGTCCGGCAATGGCTGGAACTGTCCGGCCTGCTGGTGCATTGCTGTGCCAGTGTCAGCGAGGCCTTGCCGCTGATTGGTCGCAATTTTCCCGGCGTGCTGGTCAGCGATGTGCGCATGCCTGGCTGCGATGGCTTGCAACTGTTGGAGCGGTTGCTGCACATCGATCGCGATTTGCCGCTGATCCTGGTCACCGGGCACGGCGATGTGAACATGGCGGTGCAGGCCCTGCAGCAGGGGGCCTACGATTTCATCGAAAAACCTTTCAGCCCAGAGCGCTTGCTGGACAGCGTGCGGCGCGCCCTGGACAAGCGTCGCCTGGTAATGGAAAACCGCCGGTTGCGTGAACAGGTGGCCCGCAAGGGAATGATCGAAGGCCAGTTGCTGGGCGTGTCGCGAGGCATGGAACAGCTTCGCCAGCAGGTATTGGAGCTGGCGCCCACCCAGGTCAATGTGCTGATACGCGGCGAAACCGGTAGCGGCAAAGAGCTGGTGGCGCGCAGCCTGCACGATTTCAGCCCACGGGCTGCCAAACCCTTTGTCGCCCTGAACTGCGCGGCGATTCCGGAGAACATCTTTGAGAGCGAACTGTTCGGGCATGAAAGCGGTGCGTTTACCGGAGCGCAGGCCAAGCGTATCGGGCGCATCGAGCATGCCGACGGCAGCAGCCTGTTTCTCGACGAAATCGAGAGCATGCCGCTGGCGCAGCAGGTCAAGCTGCTGCGGGTGATTCAGGAGAAGAGCCTGGAGCGCCTGGGCTCCAACCGCAGCATTCAGGTCGATCTGCGGGTCATCAGTGCGGCCAAGCCGGACCTGCAGGCCGAGGTGCGTGAAGGGCGCTTTCGTGAGGATTTGCTGTACCGCCTGAATGTCGCCGAGCTGCACATTCCACCGCTGCGCGAACGGCGTGAGGATATTCCCCTTCTGTTCGAGCATTTCGCCCGTCTGGCCGCTGAACGCCATGGTCGGGAAAGTCCCGCCTTACTGCCGACGGAAATGGCCCGGCTGCTGGCCCACGACTGGCCGGGTAATGTGCGCGAGTTGGTGAATGCCGCGGAACGCCATGTACTCGGCCTGACCATGCCGTCGGGCACGCCGGTGGTGGCCGAGCAGTCGCTGGCGGGCCAGATGGAGGCGTTCGAGGCCCATTGTCTGCACCTGGCGCTGCAGCGTTGCCAGGGCAGCATCAGCGAGGTCATGGCGCTGCTGCAACTGCCGCGCCGTACCCTAAATGAAAAAATGCAGCGCCACGGCCTGCAGCGCAGTGATTACCTGCCGGCGGGCGGGGCGATCGAGGAGCCTTAGGCTGTCGCCGCTCTGGCAAGCGGCTCAGGCTCGGAATATACGACTTTAGAAGGTCCCGTTTTGAGTTGTTGCGTGGTAAGTTTCGTCAGCTTGCTGCGTCGAATTACCAAGCTGGTTTTCGACGGACAGGCATAGATTCGCTTCCAATAAGAACAAACAGGAGCAACCCATGCGCGTGAACCCACGACGTTTCGGTCTTTTCGCGGCGGCCGCCGCTTTTGCAGCCAGTACCTCCGTCCTGGCCGCCCCCACGTTTATCAATGTCCTCACCGGCGGCACCAGCGGGGTGTATTACCCGATAGGCGTGGCCATTTCCCAGCTGTACAGCACCGGCATGAGCGACGCCAAGGTATCCGTACAAGCCACCAAGGCCTCGGTGGAAAACCTCAATCTGCTGCAGGCCGGGCGCGGTGAGCTGGCGTTTGCACTGGGCGATTCGGTGGATGACGCCTGGAACGGCGTAGAAGACGCGGGCTTCAAGGCACCGCTCAAGCGTCTGCGGGCGGTTGCCGCCACCTACCCGAACTACATCCAGATCGTGGCCAGCCAGGAATCCGGCATCAAGACCTTGGCCGACCTCAAGGGCAAGCGCATTTCGGTCGGCGCGCCGAAGTCGGGCACCGAACTGAATGCGCGGGCGATCTTTAAGGCCGCCGGGCTCAGTTATGAAGACATGGGCCGTGTCGAATTCATGCCTTTTGCCGAATCAGTGGAACTGATCAAGAACCGCCAGCTGGATGCCACTCTGCAGTCCGCAGGTCTGGGCATGGCGGCGATTCGTGACCTGTCATCGATGATGAAGCTGAATTTCGTGCCCATCCCCGAAGACGTGGTGAAGAAGATCGGCAGCAGCGCCTACCTGTCCAAACCCATTCCGGTTGGCACCTATGAAGGTCAGGATGTTGAAGTGCCCACGGCGGCGGTGATCAATATTCTGGTGACCCATGACCGCGTCGATGACGAAGTGGCCTACCAGATGACCAAGCTGATTTACGACAATCTGCCGCGCCTGGTCAGTGCCCACTCGGCGGCCAAGGACATCCGGCTGGAAGAGGCCACCCAGAGTCTGCCGATTCCGCTGCATCCTGGTGCGGAGCGCTTCTACCGCGAGCAGGGGCTTATGCAATAACCGACACGCTAGCCAAGCTTTGAAGTGCTGAAATGCCGTCGCCCCTGAAAGGGCGGCGGCATTCCTTTTTTGCGTATATCGCTTTGGTATCGGATAGGTACCGCGCTTGCCAGGCATTGATCAGCGGAAACCTGCCGATACCTACCCGCGCATAGGCGGTTTCTTGCTTATCGGCAGTGGCCAGCTTCGGTAAAACGCGAGATTCGATCCGCAGATTTAGTTGATGAGTCTGCCGTAACCCGCGCATCGCTTGGGTTTCAGGTGAAGCCTTGACCAGCTGGCGACAGCGTGGCATGACTCCTGCTATTGCTTGCTTTCAGTCGCTTCGCGACCCAGATAAGAACAAGAGGCGGGGCCATGACGGTCATCCGGTCTGTAACCCCCCACACATTGGCTGCCTGTCTATGACGTGTTCGTCTCTTGTGTCTGTGAATAAGTTGAGCTGTGGCTTCGACCATGGCCATAACAATAAAACGGAGCATTTCATGCGCATGAAAAAACGTTTCGGCCTGCTGGCCGCTGCGGTTGCCCTTACGGCGAGTTCCGCGGCATTCGCCGCACCGACCTTCCTCAACGTTCTGACCGGCGGCACCAGCGGTGTGTACTACCCCATCGGCGTAGCCCTGTCCCAACTGTTCAGCAATGGTATCGACGGCGCCAAAACGTCGGTGCAAGCTACCAAGGCTTCAGTGGAAAACCTCAATCTGCTGCAGGCCGGTCGCGGTGAACTGGCGTTCTCCATCGGCGATTCGGTGGACGACGCCTGGAACGGCGTGGAAGACGCCGGTTTCAAGGCGCCGCTGACCCGGCTGCGCGCCATCGCGGCCATCTACCCGAACTACATCCAGATCGTCGCCAGCCAGGAATCGGGCATCAAGACCCTCGAAGACCTCAAGGGCAAGCGCATCTCCGTCGGCGCGCCGCGCTCGGGCACCGAACTGAACGCCCGGGCGATCTTCAAGGCCGCTGGCTTGAGCTACGCCGACATGGGCCGCGTCGAGTACATGCCCTATGCCGAATCCGTCGAGCTGATCAAGAACCGCCAGTTGGATGCCACGCTGCAGTCCTCGGGCCTTGGCATGGCGGCCATTCGCGACCTGGCAGCGATGATGCCGATCAATTTCGTGGAAATCCCCAAGGAAGTGACCGATAAAATCGGCAGCCCGGTGTACCAGTCCAAGCCGATTCCGGCCGGCACCTATGACGGTCAGGACGCGGACGTGATGACTGCCGCGATCACCAACATGCTGATCACCCATGAGAACGTCTCCGACGAGGTCGCCTATCAGATGACCAAGCTGATGTTCGACAACCTGCCGCGCCTGGCCAGCTCGCACTCGGCAGCCAGGGACATCAGGCTGGAAACCGCCACCCAGGGACTGCCCATTCCGTTGCACCCCGGTGCGGAACGCTTCTATAAAGAAGCCGGCGTCCTCAAGTAAGCGCCTCGCCGATGCCTTGAAAGCACGCCGTCGATGTATCGGCGGCTTGTGTATTGCGCAATCAGGAGTTTTTCCCCATGAGTGAAGAAAACGCCTTACACGCCAGCCCGGCGCAGTGGCCAAAAACGCTCTTCTATGTGGCGCTGCTGTTCTCCACCTACCAGATCATTACCGCAGCATTCCATCCCGTTTCCAGCCAGGTGCTGCGCGCGGGACACGTCGGCTTTCTGCTGCTGATGGTGTTCCTCTGCTATCCGGCCAAGGGTCAAAGCCGGCCTTGGCAGCCGCTGGCCTGGCTGCTTGGCCTGGCCGGTATGGCCACGGCCTTTTACCAATGGTATTTCGAGGCGGATCTGGTGCAGCGCTCGGGTGATCTGAGCGATTGGGACATGATCATCGGCATTGGCCTGATGCTGCTGGTGTTCGAGGCCGGGCGAAGGGTCATGGGCACGGCCTTGCCGTTGATCTGTGCCTTGTTCCTCGGTTATGGCCTGTTGGGTGAATACCTGCCGGGTGATCTGGCCCACCGTGGCTACGGCTTCGACCAGATCATCAACCAACTGTCGTTCGGCACCGAAGGCTTCTACGGCACGCCGACCTATGTCTCGGCTACCTACATCTTCCTGTTCATCCTGTTCGGCGCCTTCCTGGAGCAGGCCGGGATGATCAAGTTATTCACTGACTTCGCCATGGGCATGTTCGGCCACAAGACCGGCGGTCCAGCCAAGGTCTCGGTGGTGTCTTCGGCGCTGATGGGCACCATTACCGGCTCGGGCGTGGCCAACGTGGTGACCACCGGCCAGTTCACCATTCCGCTGATGAAGCGTTTTGGCTACAAGCCGGCGTTTGCCGGGGCGGTGGAAGCCACCGCCAGCATGGGCGGACAGATCATGCCGCCGGTGATGGGCGCAGTCGCGTTCATCATGGCCGAAACCATCAACGTGCCTTATGTCGAAGTGGCCAAGGCAGCGCTGATCCCGGCGATGCTGTACTTCTTCGCGGTGTTCTGGATTGTTCACCTGGAAGCACGCAGTCAAGGACTCAAAGGGTTGTCCAAGGAGGAATGCCCGAGCGCCTGGGCTTCGGTCAAGGAGCGCTGGTACCTGCTGGTGCCGTTGTTCGTGCTGGTCTACCTGCTGTTCTCCGGGCGGACACCGATGTTCTCGGGCACGGTCGGCCTGGCGCTGACCGCGATCGTCATCCTCGGTTCGGCGATCATCCTCAAGGCGTCCAGCTTTTGGCTGCGCGCGGCATTCTGGGTGGCCCTCGGCTTGCTGTGCACCGGGTTCTTCCAGCTCGGCATCGGCGTCATCTTCGGGGTGATTGGTGTGCTGGTGGCTATCTGCTGGTTCATCAAGGGCGGACGCGACACGCTGCGCATCTGTGTGTACGCCTTGGTCGATGGTGCACGCCACTCGATCCCGGTGGGCATCGCCTGCACCCTGGTCGGGGTGATCATCGGCGTTGTCTCGCTGACCGGCATCGCCAGCACCTTTGCCGGCTACATCCTGGCCATCGGCGAGAACAACCTGTTTCTCTCCCTGGTGTTGACCATGATCACCTGCCTGATCCTCGGCATGGGCATCCCGACCATTCCCAACTACATCATCACCAGTGCCATTGCCGCACCGGCGCTGGAGCAGTTGGGCGTGCCGCTGATCGTGTCGCACATGTTCGTCTTCTACTTCGGCCTGATGGCTGACCTGACGCCGCCGGTGGCGTTGGCCTGCTTCGCCGCTGCGCCAATTGCCAAGGAAAACGGCTTTAAGATCAGCCTATGGGCGGTGCGCATCGCCGCGTGCGGCTTCGTGGTGCCGTTCATGGCGGTTTACGATCCGGCGTTGATGATGCAGGGCGACAGCTGGATGGCCACCTTATACATGCTGGTCAAGACGGTATTCGCCGTGTGCCTGTGGGGCATGGCGGTCACAGGTTTCCTGAATATGCGGATGACCCCGTGGGAACGCCTGCTGGCCTTCGCCGCCGGGGCGTCGCTGGTGTTGGCCATGCCGATCAGCGACGAACTGGGCTTTGCCCTTGGCGCGCTGCTGGTGGCTCAACATGTCTGGCGCGCACGTCGCGCTCAGTTGGCGGTGGCGTGATCGCAGTCTGTCTGGGCCTGGCCGGGGTGGTGTGGGCACAGCTGCCCACCCCGGCCTTTACCCTGGCCTGGGATCACACCATCGAGAAGATTCGCTGGGAGGAAGACTACCGTGTGACGCCGGACGGGCTGGTGCTCGGTGAAGCGCGGGTCAAGGGCAGCGGCGCCGGGATGGAGATTCCCGACGGCGCCACCCTGCGTGACGGCAGCTGGCATTACCGCACCACGCTGCCGCCCCTGCCGTTGCTGCGTCTCGGGCGCACGCCCGAGGCCGGCGACTACCAGCTGTGCATCGACCGGCAGTGCCGACCGATGAGCGACTGGCTCGGCCCGCCGCTGCTGGACACGCCTGCAGTGGAACTATGGAGCTGTTCTCCCGACGGGTGATCGCTGCATCAACTAGGCTTGCGGCTTTGCTTGCAACGGAAAGCCGCCATGCCACTCTCGCTTCGCTTGGGCCTCGCGGCCTTCTTGATCATCCCCTCGCTGCCCGCCTGGGCTATGGATATCCTGCCCGGCCTGTGGGAAATCACCCCGCGCGGTGTGCACTTGGGTGGGCAGACCCTGCCGGATCTGGGCGCTGTGCTGGCTCAGTTGGAAAACCTGCCTCCCGAACAGCGACAAAAAATGCTCGACACTTTGAGTCAGCGCGGCGTGCAGTTGGCCGGGCGCGGTGTGCATGTCTGCCTGAGCGAAGAACAGGTGCGTCGCCGGGATTTACCGATGTACGACGCACAGAACGGTTGCACACAGACGTACACCGAGCGCAGCGAGCAGCTGTGGACATTCAGCTTCCAATGCCCCGACGCCGCAGGACAGGGCGAGACGCGCTTGCTCAGCGAGCGGGAATTCATCACCACGCTGGACAGCCAATTCAAGGCAGGCGCCATGCTGCCCGACAGTGGACGCCTGGAAACCCATGCACGCTGGTTAAGCAGCGACTGCGGCACGCGGAAACCCTCGATGCGCTGATCGGCGAGGTTATCCACAGGTTCTATTTTGCGGCTGGCGCCGCTGCTGAGAAAGCAGCACCATGGCGCCATGCTGAACAATATCCCTACCCATCTGATTGCCGGCCCGCTGGGGGCGGGCAAGACTAGTCTTCTGCGCCAATTACTGGCGCAGAAGCCGGCTGAAGAGCGCTGGGCGCTGCTGATCAATGAATTCGGCGCCATTGGCCTGGATGCCGCCTTGCTGGACACCGGCGCCGACGGCGTGAGTATTGCCGAAGTGGCTGGCGGCTGCCTGTGCTGCGTCAACGGTGCGCCGTTCCAGATCGGCCTGGCTCGTCTGTTGCGTCGCAGCAAACCGACGCGGCTGTTCATCGAACCCTCAGGGCTTGGCCATCCGGCCGAGCTGCGCCGTCAACTGAGCGCTGCACCCTGGCGGGGGGTGCTGGCCCTGCAGCCGGATGTGCTGGTGCTCGACGCCGCAGCTCTGGTCGCCGGACACGAGCTGCTGGACAGTCAGCGTGAGGCCTTGGCGAACGCCGGGTTGTTGCTGCTCAACAAGGCCGAGACGCTGGATCAGGCCAGTCGCCGGCAGCTGGCGCAGCGCTGGCCGGGCAAGACGCTGTACTGGACCGAACAAGGATTTTTGCCGTTGGACGCCCTGCCACAGATCCCTGTGATTCTGGATGGGCCTGTGGATAACCTGCCCGATGCGTCTGCGCGCCCGCTTGGCAGCCTGTGGAATACCCCTGACACACCCATCTGCCAGAGCCAGGCCGGACCCGAAGGTTGGAGCATCGGCTGGCGCTGGCATCCCAGTCAGCGCTTTGACACGCAGCGGGTCAGCGATTGGCTCGGTGACCTGGGCTGGCGCCGCGCCAAGCTGGTGTTACGTGCCAGCGACGGCTGGTCTGCGGCCAACGCGCTGGACGGCGCGCCACTGCAGTGGCAGCCCAGCGCCTGGCGGCGGGACTCGCGTATCGAACTGATTTTCACCCACGCCCAGGATACTGCCGCCTTGCAGAACGCTCTTCATGCGTGCCGGCTCGCCGACTGAATACCACCGTGGGTAGAATGCCCGTCCCTTTGGTCAGTCCTGTTGTCTGTCTATGAACCTGCACGCCTGGTCCCACCCTTGTTCCGCCGGTTTCACCCTGCGTGGCTGGCACAGCACGCCGTCCGGCAAGCCGTTGCTGCACTTTATGCACGGCAACGGTTTTTGCGGCCGCGCCTATGAGCCCATGCTTAGCCACCTGGCCGAACACTTCGACCTCTGGCTGTGCGATGCCCAAGGGCATGGCGACAGCGACCACGGCGGCGATTTTCAGGGCTGGAACCGCAACGCGGAACTGGCTGTGGAAGCTTTCGAGGCCGGCCGCGAGCGCTTTGGGGATGTGCCGCGCTTCGCGTTGGGGCACAGCTTCGGCGGGGTGCTGAGCAGTCTGATCCTGGCACGCCGACCGGACCTGTTCCAGCGCGCCGTGCTGCTCGACCCGGTGCTGTTCACGCCGGGCATGATCGCCCTGAAAACGGTGGCCAGCGCCCTCGGCCTGTACCACAACAACGAAAAAGCCAAGCGCGCTCGCGCCCGGCGCAACCATTGGGTCGATCGCGACGAAGCCCAAGCACGGCTGCGCGGTCGCGGCATTTTCAAGAATTGGGACGAAGCGGCCCTGCGCGCCTATGCGCAACATGCCCTCAAGCCCACCGAAGGCGGCGGGGTACAGCTTAAATGCCATCCGCACCGCGAGGCGGAGGTTTTCGGCAGTTGTCCACAGGGCCTGTGGCGATCGCTGCGCCGGGTGCAGACGCCCAGCGTGGTGATCTATGGCCGCGACAGCTATCCCTTCGTGGTGAAGTCGGCGCAACGCTGGCTGCGGGTCAACCCGCGCGTGCAGGCCCAGGCAGTGGACGGCGGGCACTGCTTTATGCAGGAACGCCCGCAAGCGACGGCGGAGCAGGTCACGGGCTTGTTGCTGGGTTAGTACGCTGCTGGGATTCTGTCCACGGTGCTGTGCCCGAACAGCTTCGGCCCGAGGTCGGGCCTGCGACAGGTTGGGGACCGGGCACGGATCCAGTGTGGAAGTGGCGACCTCGCCGCGAAGGCGCGGCCTGTATCAAGGCTCTCGTTATTCGCCTGACTGGCGGCGTTTCCACGTATCCAAGTGAATGACCTGGCCGCTCCTGGCCGGTGGCACCTGATCAATCGTCGTGTCTGCGGGCGGCGGCGTAGGGCAGGGATGGGGATCAAGCTGGATGCCGCCCGGATGCACGCCGAACATGACGATAGTGCCGCGATGGCGTTGTTCGCCGGTCACGGTGAACTCGAAGCCATAAATACGCCCCAGGCGCTTGCGTCCGCGCGCATCCGCCACCAGGCCGATCTTGCGCAGGGCAACGTTGTCGTCGAGCAATTGCACCTGTTCGCGCTCACAGTGACGCTTGACCAGCAACAGGGCGCGTTCGCGAATGCCATGGCCATGCCAGAGCCAGGTCGCGAAGGCGCTTACTACCATCAGCATGAACAGGTTGCCAAGGGTCAGCATTGAAGCTCCGGTACAAGGGCGGAAGGGCAGCTTACCGCACCTTGCCGTGCGGCTCGACGGGCGCCGGCCCCGGCCTGAGAAAATGCCGCCGCCGGGTCTGCCTGAGGAGAATATTTTGCGCGATACTGCGCGCCTTTGCTCCACAGGAATTCGTAATGAAACGCACCCCCCATCTGCTGGCCATCCAATCCCATGTCGTGTTTGGCCATGCCGGCAACAGCGCGGCGGTTTTTCCCATGGCGCGCCTGGGGGTCAATGTCTGGCCGCTGAACACGGTGCAATTCTCTAACCACACCCAGTACGGGCAATGGACGGGTGAGGTGTTGGCACCGCAGCAGATTCCCGCGCTGGTCGACGGCATCGAGGCCATTGGCGAGCTGGGCCATTGCGATGCGGTGCTCTCAGGTTATTTGGGCAGCGCCGCCCAGGGTCGGGCGATTCTCGAGGTGGTGCGGCGCATCAAAGCCATCAATCCGCGAGCACTGTACCTGTGCGATCCGGTGATGGGCCATCCGCAAAAAGGCTGCATCGTCGCTCCGGAAGTCAGCGATTTCCTGCTCAACGAGGCGCTGGCCGTGGCTGACGTGCTGTGTCCCAACCAGCTGGAACTGGACAGCTTCGTCGGGCGCCGCCCGGATTCGCTGGCCGATTGCGTTGCAATGGCACGTACCCTGTTGGCGCGTGGACCGCAGGCAGTTGTGGTCAAGCACCTCGATTACCCGGGCAAGTCCGCCGAGGATTTCGAGATGCTGCTGGTCACCGCTGAACAGGCCTGGCACCTGCGCCGCCCGTTGCTGGCGTTTCCGCGCCAGCCTGTGGGCGTCGGCGATCTGACCTCCGGCCTGTTCCTGGCGCGCCTGCTGCTGGGCGACGGCCTGCTGCACGCCTTTGAGTTCAGCGCGGCGGCGGTGCATGAAGTGCTGCTGGAAACCCAGGCCTGCGGCAGTTACGAGCTGCAACTGGTGCGTGCCCAGGATCGCCTGGCGCAGCCGCGGGTGCGCTTTACTGCTGAGCCTGTGTAAGCACAGCGGGCACCCGCCCGTCGTGATGGGGTCCCAGTCTATGCTCTTGAATCGCTCGTTCAGCATGGAGTCCTGTCGCTGTATGAAACAGAGTGCCCTGGTTCTGCTCCTGATGCTGCTCGCCGGTTGCACCGGCCTGCGCATCGATGACAGCCATACCGCGCGCGGGCAAAGCAGCCGGGTGCAGTACATCGTGCTGCATTACACCTCATCTGACCTGCCGCGCTCACTGCAGCTGCTGACCCAGACCGAGGTCAGCAGCCATTACCTGCTCGGTGCGCGACCGGCGACGGTCTATCGTCTGGTGGACGAAAACCGCCGTGCCTGGCACGCCGGCGACAGTGCTTGGCAGGGTCGCACCTGGCTGAACGCCAGCAGCCTGGGCATCGAATTGGTGAACCAAGGCTACGAGGAAGACGCCGATGGTACCCGGCGCTGGTATCCCTATCCCGAGGAACAGATCGAGGTGCTGATTACCTTGCTCAAGGATCTGATGGCGCGCCATGACTTGCCGCCGGGCAGCATCGTTGGCCACAGCGATATCGCCCCGCAGCGCAAGGTCGACCCCGGCCCGCTGTTTCCCTGGCGACGGCTCGCCGAGGCTGGCTTGATTCCCTGGCCTGATAGCGCACGCGTTACCCACTACCAGACGCTGTTCGAACAGGGGTTGCCTGAGGTGGCGTGGTTCCAGCAGCAACTGGCGGAAGAGGGTTACCAGGTGCCGCTGCACGGTGAACTCGACGACGCGACCCGCAAGGTGCTTCGGGCGTTCCAGATGAAATATCGCCCGACGCGTTACGACGGCGATCCGGATGCCGAAACTGCCGCGTTGTTGCTGGCCTTGCGCCCGATGGTGGGCGCGGAATAAGACGCGCCTGGCGCCCGTTACGATAACGGCAGCACCAGGAAAAACACCGCGCCCTGGCCGGGGCGCGAGTGCACACCGAGTCGGCCGCCGTGCATGCGGACGATTTCCTTGCACAGCGCCAGGCCCAGGCCGACGCTGCCCTGGCGGTGTCCGATCTGCACGAAAGGCTCGAAAATACGTTCCTGCTGGCTGTAGGGAATCCCTTCGCCGCTGTCTTCGATGCTGATGATCAATTGCTTGCCATGCTGGCGCGCCTGCAGGCGAATGTGTTCGCCGCTGGGAGTGTGACGTAGGGCATTGTCGATCAGGTTGTCCAGCACCCGGTCGATCTGCAGGCGGTCGAGTTGCAACCAGGGTAGCGGGGGATGCAGGTCCAACTGCAGCGTGATATTGCGCTCGTCGGCCTGGCTGGCGAAGCGCTGGTAGGCATTTTCCAACAGCTCGCCGGGGTCGCTGAGGGCCAGTTGGGGTTGCTGCTGGCCGCTCTGGTAACGGGAGAAGTTCAATAGGTCGTTGATCAGCTGCAACATGCGGCGCATCTCTTCATTGATGGTACGCAGCAGCTCGCTCTCGCGGCTGTCCGGGGCAACGTGCAAGCGTTCGTGCAGCAGCCCGAACGCCATGTGGATGCCAGTCAGCGGGGTGCGCAGCTCGTGTGAGGCGCGCAGCACAAACTCGTTGCGCACCCGCTCGAAGGCGCGCTGCTCAGTGACATCGCGCAATACCAGCACCGCACCGATGGTACGACCATCGGCATGGCTGACCGCCGACAGTCGCCAGCTGAGCAGGCGCAACTCGCCCTCGGCCTGGATTGCCAGGTCCTCTTGCAGGCCTTCCACGGGCTGATTGTCGAGGACCCGCTGAACCGCCTCGTCCAGCATCGGGGCGTTTAGCACATCACCGGGTGCGCGTCCGAGCAGGCTGGGACTCCAGGCCAGCTGCCGCTGGGCCACCGGGTTGGCGTGTTCCAGCAAGCCTTGGCGGTCGATGACCAACAGGCCATCGTCGATGCTGTCGAGCAGGGCCTGCAGGCGCAGCTGCCCGCCGAGCAGGGCCTCGACGTTGTTTTCCTTGGACTGGCGCAGCGCTTCGCCCATCAAGCCGAAGCGGCTGATCAGGGCGGACAGCTCGGCAGTCGGCGAGTGCGGCAGGTCCAGGTTGAAGTCGCCCTGGCCGATCTGGTCGGCGGCCTGGGCGAGGCGTTCGATCACGCCGCTGAAACGCCGGGCGAACCCATGGGCGGTGAGAAAACCGATCAGCAGCACGCCGCAGCCGACCAGACCGAGCAGGCTGGCAATCAGCACGGCGCGCTCGCGGTTATCCTGTTCGGTCTCGGCCAGCGAGGTAATGGCATGCTCTTGCAGTTCGATGATCGGGTTGCGCACGTTCAGGTAGGCGGTGTTAAGCGTTTGGCGGGCGAAAATCTGCTCCGGATCGGCACGCAAGAGCGAATAATATTCCTGCAGATAGTCGTCATGGGCCTGGGCAATGGTGTTGACCAACTGGCGGTCGTAGCGCGTGCGGACCAGCGCATTTGCCTGCTGCAGTTGCCGAGCGAAGTCCTGGCGCAGCGTCGCGACATTGGCCAGCTCTTGTGGGGTGCCGAAATTCAAGGTCATCTGGCTGCCGATGGCCTTGCGCATTTCCTGGGTAATGGTCAGCAGGCTGTAGTGGTAATGGGTGGACTGGCGTTGTTCGCGTGCCATCTGCAGCACGCTGAACACGCCGATGCCCAGGCCGATGAGGGCCACCACCATGACTGCCGAGATGCCGATGAGCAATTGGCTGCGTAACTTCATGGGTGTTACAAGCCGTATTGTTTGCGTTTGCGATACAGCGTCGAGGCATCGATACCCAGGGTGCGCGCCGCCTGATCGAGGGTCTCGCTGCTGGCGATCAGCGCGGCGATATGGGCTTTTTCCAAGGCTTCCAGGCTGAGGGTTTCGCCGACGCGTGGCGCGCCACTGCCGGGCTGACTGGTCAGGCCAAGGTGGCTGACCTCGACGTATTCCTGTGTGCAGATGATGCTGGCGCGCTCGATCACGTTGCGCAGTTCTCGCACGTTGCCCGGCCAGGCATATTCGCTGAGCAGCCGGCGGGCCTCGGCGCTGAGTGCGCGTGCGGGGCGGCCGTAGCTTTTCACGAACTGCATCAGGAAGCGCTCGGCCAGGGGCAAGACATCTTCGGGGCGTTCGCGCAGCGGCGGAATGGTCAGGGTAATCACATTCAGGCGATACAGCAGGTCTTCGCGAAAGCGACCGGCGCGCACCATGGTGTCCAGGCTGTGGTTGGTGGCGGCCAGAATGCGGACATCGGCGCGTCGGGTCACCGGATCGCCGACCCGCTCGTATTCCTTGTCTTGAATGAAGCGCAGCAGTTTGGATTGCAGGGGCAGTGGGAAGTCGCCGATTTCATCCAGAAACAGGGTGCCGCCATCGGCCTGGCTGACGCGGCCGAGGGTACTTTCCACTGCTCCGGTGTAGGCGCCCCGTGTGTGCCCGAACAGCTCGCTTTCCATGAGCTCGGCAGACAGCGACGGGCAGTTGATGGTGACGCAGGGCCGACTGGCACGGCCGCTCCAGGCATGAATGCTGCGCGCCAGCTCGCCCTTGCCGGTGCCGGACTCGCCGAGCAGGAGGATATTCGCGTCGGTGTCGGCCACCTGTCGCGCGGTTTCCAACACGGCCATCATCGCCGGGCTGTTGGAGTCCAGGCCAGGGCTGCGTTGGGCCATTTCATCTTCAAGGGCTTCCAGACGCGCCGCCAGCTGGCGCACTTCCAGCTGCTTGGTCGCGGCCAGGCGCAACTGTTCCGGGCTGCAGGGCTTGACCAGGTAATCCGCCGCGCCCAGACGAATGGCATCCACTGCCGTGTCCACCGCCGAATGCGCGGTAATGATCACTACGCGCATCCAGGGCGCCAGCAGGCGCATCTGCTGCAACACAGTGAGGCCATTGTCATCGCCCAGCCGCAAGTCGAGAAAGCACAAGTCGAAGACCTGGCGTTGCAGCAGGGTTTCGGCTTGTGCCGCGCTGTTGGCGGTAGACACCCGGTAACCATCGTCTTCCAGGCAATAACGGAACGTGCGCAGAATGGCAGCTTCGTCGTCGACCAGGAGGATTCGTCCGCTGATGAGGGGCGTGTGTTCCATGGAATTCTCCACTATCGCCGGTTAGGCGCGTCGAACAGGCAACTGCATGAACAGTCTGGTCGATCCTTTGGCTACTTGCCGATTTGCCGATTGGCAACAGGCCAGACAAGTCTGATCGTTTTCTGACCCTTAAGTTTTCTCTTCTAGCAGTTTAGTGCCGTGCAATGTGCATGGTGGCGCGTGGCCAATCATGCAGTTTGCCGTGTCGCTTGCCCGTCTGTGCCCGGCAAGTATTTGATTTGGTTGAAGTTAACTAACCCGCTCCGGCTGGCATGGCCGCTGCAACAGATGCACTATGGATGCGCCTTACATCGGCTTCGGCCTGTTGCATTGGGAGGAAAGGATATGAACAAGCCTTGGCAATCGAGCCTGTTAGGAAGTGGATTATTCGTGTTGGCTGCGCTGCTTGTGTCGCCTGTGAATTCGCCCAGTTTTGTGGAAAGACCGCAAAGCGCCGTAAAGACCGAGCCGACGCAACCACGGCTTCAGACGCTGGTCAAAACCGATATGCCGGTCATCACGCCGCAGCGTGTTGAGCCTCTCTTAGATGACCAACAGCCTGGCGAGCAACCGTGGCATAAGCTGCCGAGGCGTGCGAGCTGGGTGTTCTAAAGGAGGGTTATGACTGTATTGAGTGTGCTATTCGTACTTTTACTGCTGGTAGCAATGCTGTGTTTCGCGTGGGTCGTTGGTCCCTTGTTCCTTGAATGGGGTCGTCGGCGCACCACGTTAAGCTCGGCCCGTCGCCAGCAACTGTCGGTCAACTCCCGAGAAGAGACTGGCAAAGCGCGCTAACTCACGAAGAGGAAATGCTTATGTTGAGCTGGGCCATTACCTTCCTGATCATTGCCATCATTGCCGGTGTGCTCGGCTTTGGCGGGATTGCCGGAACCGCAACGGGCATCGCCAAGATCCTGTTCATCATTTTCCTAATCTTGTTTGTGGCGTCCTTTCTGTTCGGTCGCTTTCGCGGACCGCGCTGATGCTGGAGGCATGTGCCACCTGCCGCATGTATTCATGTGAAGCGCACGGCCAATTTAGCCAGGTGCTTCCCATTAGCTCGCCAGTGCCAGCTCTATTTTCACTGGGCTGGCGGGTGCCATTACCCGCGGCGCTGGTCGCCGCACCATAGGGTGAAGCACCGCGCAGTTCGCGGATATCGGTAAGCTCTGCGGCGCTGTACTCCAGGCCGGCGATGGATGCCGTGTGTGCCAGGGTGTTCCAGAACGAGGTGATGGTGGTTTCTGAACGCCCGCCGGTGCTGGTGGAAAACGCTGGCCAATTTGCCCCAACCCAATCAGCGGCCCTCTGTACCGGCACGTGCTTGAGCGTGACCTCCACGCCAGGCACATGCCATGCTCCCTCGGCCGCTCCCTCCGTCACTACAGCAGTTGTATTGTTCATTTCGCATTTCCTCGGGTGGGCCTGTTCGACGGTGCCTATGGCATAGAAGAGTGGCTGCGCGGTAGCGGCGCTGCGCTTATGCTCTTCAGCGGCTTGATAAGATGCCCGCCGAGTGGCGCTGCTGACGGAGTTCCAAATGCTCAACGGCCTGTGGCTGAGTTTTTTCCTGATAGCGGCGCTGGCGGCGCTGGCCCGCTGGTTGCTCGGCGGCGACCCGGCGGTATTTGCCGCCCTGGTGCAAAGCCTATTCGACATGGCCCGACTGTCGGTCGAGGTGATGGTCCTGCTGTTCGGCACCCTGACCCTCTGGCTGGGTTTTTTGCGCATCGCCGAGAAGGCCGGGCTGGTCGATTGGCTGGGGCGCATGCTCGGCCCGCTGTTTTCCAGGCTGATGCCCGAAGTACCGCGCGGCCATCCAGCCTTGGGCTTTATCACCCTTAATTTCGCCGCCAATGGCCTGGGTTTGGACAACGCCGCCACGCCCATCGGCCTCAAGGCAATGCGCGCCCTGCAGGACCTTAACCCCAGCGCCACCACCGCGAGCAATGCGCAGATCCTGTTTCTGGTGCTCAACGCGTCGTCGCTGACCCTACTGCCGGTGTCGATCTTCATGTACCGCGTGCAGCAAGGCGCTCCAGACCCGACGCTGGTCTTCCTGCCGATTCTGCTCGCCACCAGCGCCTCGACGCTGGTGGGTCTACTGTCGGTGGCGCTGATGCAGCGTCTGCGCCTCTGGGACCCGGTAGTGCTCGCTTATCTCTTGCCCGGCGCACTGCTGCTCGGCGGCTTCATGGCGCTGCTGGCGACCTTGAGCTCCGTGGCGCTGGCTACGCTGTCCTCGTTGCTGGGCAACCTGACGCTGTTCGGCTTGATCGTAATGTTTTTGTTGATGGGCGCGGTAAAGCGCGTACCGGTGTACGAAAGTTTCGTTGAGGGGGCCAAGGAAGGCTTCGAGGTGGCGAAGAATCTGCTGCCGTATCTGGTGGCCATGCTCTGTGCCGTGGGGGTGTTGCGGGCCTCGGGTGCGCTGGAGTTCGGGCTCGACGGCATCCGCTGGCTGGTCGAGTGGGGCGGCTGGGACAACCGTTTCGTTGATGCGTTGCCCACCGCGCTGGTCAAGCCGTTCTCTGGCAGTGCGGCGCGGGCGATGCTGATCGAAACCATGCAGACCCACGGTGTCGACAGTTTCCCGGCGTTGGTAGCAGCTGTCATGCAAGGCAGCACCGAGACGACCTTCTATGTACTGGCGGTGTACTTCGGCGCGGTCGGCATCCAGCGCGCCCGCCATGCGGTCGGCTGCGCGTTGCTTGCCGACCTGGCTGGAGTGGTTGCGGCGATTGGTGTGTGCTACTGGTTCTTTGGCTAACAGGCAGTTGTCTTGGCTGGCCAGATAGGCCTGACACTCACGCCTCCCGGGTCAAGAGAAGCGTTTTTGCCAGAACTGCCGGGCCAGCAAACGCAGCTGACCGGCCTGGCGACTGACTTCGCTGGCCGCCTGGTGGCTGTCATTGCCGTGCTGCACGCTTTGGCCGGTGGCCTGACGAATCACCTCGATGGCCTGCTGGATCGCGGCGCTGGCGCTGCTTTGCTGGTCCACGGCGCTGGCGATCTGCGCGCTCATGTCGCTGATGGCGCTGACCCTGGCGTGCACACCGCGCAGGGCCTGGGTGGCCTGTGCGGCCTGGGCTTCACTGTGCAGGGCCTGTTCGCGGCTGTCATGCATGGTCTGCACCGCAGCGTTGATCTCCCCCTGCAGGGCACCCAGCATTTGCTGGATCTGTGCGGTGGAATCCTGGGTGCGCACCGCCAGGTTGCGCACTTCGTCGGCGACCACGGCAAAACCGCGCCCGGCGTCGCCGGCCCGCGCGGCCTCGATGGCGGCGTTGAGTGCCAACAGGTTGGTCTGTCCGGCGATGCCTTCGATCACCTCGATCACCGCAGTAATCTGACTGCCGCGTGCCTGGAGCCGTTGCACGGCCTCGGTGGCGCGCTGTACCTCCTGGGCGAGCCGCTCGATGCTGCGTCCGGTGGCGGCGACCTGCCGCTCGCCAGCCCGTGCCGCATCATCGCCCTGCTCGGCCGCCTCGGCGCTGTGCAGGGCATTGTTGGCCACTTCGAAAATGCTGACGCTCATCTGCTCAATGGCACTGGCGACCTGCTGGGTTTCCTGTTGCTGCTGGCGGGTGCCCAAGGCATTGCGCTCTACGGCCGCCTGCAGGCGGGCGGCATGTTCGGCCAACTGACGAGCTGCTTCGCCCATGCGCCCGACGATGGCGCTGGCTTCCATGGCCTGCATGCGCAAGGCGAAGGCAATGGCGCCGAATTCGTCGCGCCGCCCGCTGTAGATCCATTGACCCACCGGGTTGATGGCGATTTTGCGCACCTGGGCCAGCAGCTGCCGCCAGGGTGTCAGGCTGTGCCAAAGCCCTGCAGCGCACAGGGCCAGGGCCAACCCTGCGCACAGCAGCGCGGCCAGCGGATCGAAGCCGAAGGCCAAGCTGGCGCAGCCGAAGCCGACGGCCACGGCGCCGGCACACAGGCCGAGCAGGCGGCCGAACAGGCTCACCCGTGGCCGCCGCAAGACGCGTGGCATGCGTTGGCCAAACAGCTGGGGATAGAGCTGCTCGGCAGCGGCCACCCAGTGCTCGGTCGGTTTGGTGCGTACCGACTGGTACTCGATGATCCGGCCATTTTCGATGATCGGTGTGACGTAGGCGCTGACCCAGTAATGGTCGCCGTTCTTGCAGCGGTTCTTGACCACGCCCATCCAGGAGCGGCCGCTTTGCAGGTTTTTCCACAGCTGTGCATAGGCCACCGGGGGCATATCGGGATGGCGCACGATGTTGTGCGACTGGCCGAGCAATTCCGCTTCGGAAAACCCGCTGGTTTCCACCAATTCAGGGTTCACATAGGTGATGAGTCCCTTGAGATCGGTGGTGGAGAGTATGTTGATGTCGTGAGGCAGGTCGAGGGCACGACCGCTGACGGGCAGGTTGATTTTCATGGCTGGGCACATCGCGGGCATAGCTGCGTCCGCCCGACTCTGCGGCGACCTGTGCTAACGCATGAAAGATCACCCAGCGGTGGTGCGGTTCGAATAACGTCCATATGCATCCTCCTTGAAACAACCCGTCATGACAGTTCACGGCGGGATAAAGCCTGGTTGACCGGGACTGCGGGCGTGGCATGCCCTGCCAACAGGCCGCACGAATCCAGCGCATTGAAAAGCTGTTGCATGTCCTGCGACGAGCAGGGCCGGGCAAACCAGAAGCCCTGGGCATGCTGGCAGCCTTCATCCAGCAGGAATTGCCGGTGTTGTTCGGTTTCCACACCCTCAGCGATCACCTGCAGGCCCAGGCTCTTGCCCAGGCCGATGATGGCGCGGCAAATGGCGCTCTGCTCGCGGTCCTGCGGCAGACCCATGACGAAGCTCTTGTCCACCTTGAGAATGTGCAGAGGAAAGCGCTGTAGGTAGCCCAGCGAGCAATAGCCCGTGCCGAAATCGTCCAGAGCCAGGCGCACCCCCAGGCGTGCCAATGCGCGCAGGTTGTGGTGCAACTCCGGGCTGTCCTCCATAAGCAGGCCTTCAGTAATTTCCAGCACGAGAAACTGCGCCTCCAGGCCGCTGGCCTGGAGAATAGCGGCGACCCGCGCGGCGAATCCCGCCTGGCGCAATTGGCGGCTGGAGAGGTTGACTGAGCAAGACAGGTGCGACTGCCCCGTCTGTTGCCAGGCGCGAACCTGCCGGCAGGCCTGTTCCAGCACCCAGTCGCCGACCGGCAGGATGTCGCCGGTCTCTTCCAGCGCCGGAATGAACTCCTGGGGGCTCACGGGCTGGTCATTCAAGCGCCAGCGCAGCAAGGCTTCTACGCCGTATACCGTGCTCTGTTCACCATCGAGCTGATAAATCGGCTGGTAATGAACGACAAATTCATTGCGGGCCAGGGCCTGGGCCAAGGCACTTTGCAGCTCCAGCCGGTGCTGCGCGGCGCTGTGCATATCATGGGTGTAGCGCGCGTATTGCGACTTGCCGGCGGCCTTGGCGCTGTACAGGGCGATGTCGGCGGCCTGCAGCGTTTCGCCGGGTTGTGCCTGGCCGTCCAGCGCGGCGATACCGATGCTGGCGGTGAACACCAGCTCATGGTTATGCACATACACTGGTCGCTGCAGGGCGTCGAGCATGCGCTGGGCCAGGTGTTCGGCACTATCCTGGCAATCCAGCTCATCAAGCAACACGACGAATTCATCGCCCCCGAAGCGGGTCAGATGGTCGCCGGGACGCAGGCACTGTTTCAGGCGCTGGGCCATTTCCACCAAGACCAGGTCACCCACCGCGTGGCCCAGGCTGTCATTGATCAGTTTGAAGCGATCCAGGTCGATGAACAGCAGCGCGGCTTCGCTGGCGAATTTGCGTTGCCGTTGCAGCGCACGGTGCAGCAACTCATCGAGTCGCGTGCGATTGGCCAGGCCGGTCAGCGGATCGTGGCGGGCCGCCCGGCGCAGCTCGGCTTCGGCCTGCTTGCGTTCGCTGATGTCGGTTTGCGAACCGGTCAGGCGCACGTCCCCCTGGCTGTCGCGTTCGGCCACGCCACGCACCAGCACCCAGATGTAGGTGCCGTCAGGGCGGCGCATGCGGTATTCGAGATACAGCCAGGGAGTCTCGCCGCGCAGGTGCGTGTCGATGGCTTGGCGCAGCGCCGGTAAATCATCGGGATGCACGCGCTGGAACCAGTGCTGGCCACGTTCGCCCAGGCTGTCGCGAGACAAGCCGAGCATGCTGGCCCAGCGTTCCGAGACATACAGACGATCGGTAGCGACATCCCAGTCCCAGATGCCGTCATTGCTGCCGCGCAAGGCCCGGGCGAAACGCGCCTCACTGTCTTCCAGGGCGCGGCGGCGGGCGGCCGAGTAGGCCTCGACCGCCAGCGACATGTCGAAGAACACCACCTTGAGCAGGCTGGCGTACAACTCGCGGTTCTCATCGGCGGGAAACAGGTTGGCCAGCATGGCGTCGAGGTGCAGCCGATAAGCGCCCAAATACCATTTCAGCTCCAGACCGACACGCTCATGCACCATGCCCACGCGCAGACGGTCATGCACGTACTGGTAATCGTAGGGGCCGTTGAGCAGTTGCTGGTAATAGGTGATCTGGCTGCGTTTGAGCCGATCCAGGGTGGCCGGTTCGCTGAGGATGCGTGCCAGCGGGTCGAAGCCGCGCAGGTAGTCGTACAAGTCATCGACGAATTCGACATGCGCCGATTCCAGCCTGGCGGCATGGCGATTCAGGCGACGCCCGTCGGCAGGGCTCCAGTCGAGGTAGCGGCACCGAGCATGAATTTCTTCCCGATCCAGACCGATACTCTGGAACAGCGGTTTCAATTCGGGCTCGGGGCTCATGGGTGTCACTCCTCGACTGCTGAGCCACCCAAAAACGACTACGCGGGCCGTGCGGACGTCGCCTTTCGGCGTCCCGCTGCAGCCTTGCCAGTGTTTTTCAGCGTGTTCGCGTTAGCCACAGGCTGTGGTCAGCGACATTAGTGGCGTTGAGCTATTAGCGTAATCGCTGCCAAACGCCGAGCCTTGATCTGCATCAATAAGCCGGCCCGCTGAGGCATACAGCGGGCGGGCCGTTAGGTTGCGACGGGATTATTGCTAAGGCCGCGTCATCGACCATCCGGGTGCGCGGTGGGCGGCAAGGCTGTCGCGCTGTCGTTGGCCGGGGTGAGGTGGACCTCGGCCGTGCCGTGCCGGTCTGGCGTGCCCTCGAAGCTGTCCGAGACAGACAGCGCACCGGTCTCCTCCTGCTCCAGAATCGCATAGGCGCTGGCGCAGAAGATCGAGTTGAGACGCTTCATATCGGCGATCAGCTCTAGGTGTACGGCACTGCTTTCGAGGCTCTGCACTACTTTGTTGCCAAGCCGGGTGACGTGAGCGTGGGTCAGGCGCCGCTCGCGAATGCGGAAACGGCGCTTTTCACGCAGCAACTGACGGGCGTTGGCGCGATCGCCGGTAAGGAAAACCGACAGGCCCAGGCGCAGGTTGGCCTGCAGTTGGGCATGCAATTCGGTCAACTCCTCCAGCCCCGAGTCGGAAAAGGAGTGCAGGCGGGCTTTTTTGTGGCTCTGCAGTTTGCTGAGCATGTGTTCCACCAGGTCGCCGGCATGCTCCAGGTTGACGGTCAACTCGATGATCTCGGCCCAGCGTCGGGCTTCCTGTTCGGCCAGGTCTTCGCGCGGCATCTGCGCCAGGTAGAGTTTTACGGCGCTGTGCAAGGCATCGACGTCGTCGTCCAGACTGCGGATCGTTTTGCCAGCCTCCTGGTCATCGTTGTGCAACACCGCCTTGAAGTGCTCGAGCATCTGTTCAACCAGATCGCCGATGCGCAAGGTTTCGCGCGCCGCATTGGCCAGCGCCAGGCTGGGCGTTTCCAGGGCGGCACGGTCCAGGTGGCGCGGCCGCGCCACGCCGCCGGTATCGGGCCGTTCGGGCAGCAGCCAAGTGCACAGCCTGGCCATGGCATGCACGGTGGGCAGCATGAGCAGGCAGCGCAGCGTGTTGTATAGCAGGTGGAAGCCGATCACCAGGCTGGCGTTGTCCAGCGGCAGGCTGGTGATCCAATCCACCAGCACGTCGAGCACCGGCATGATCAGCAGCAGGCCGATGATCTTGTATAACAGGCTGCCCAAGGCAACCCGGCGGCCGGCGGCGGATTGCAGGCTGCTGTTGAGCAGCGCCAGCACACCGCTGCCGATGTTGGCGCCGATCACCAGGCCGATGGCCACGGGCAGGCTGACCAGGTCGGCGCTGGCCAGGGTTGCGGTAATCAGCACGGCGGCCAGGCTGGAATAGCTGAGCAGGGCGAACACCGCGCCGACCAGCGCATCCAGCAGCAGGTCGCCGGTGAGTTCGGCGAACAGCACTTTGATGCCGTTGGATTCGGTGATCGGTTGGGCGGCGGCGACGATCAGCTGCAACGCGAGCAGGATCAAGCCGACGCCGATCTGTACGCGGCCGAACTGGCCCAGGCGGGTCTGCTTGCGTGACAGGAACAGGATCACGCCGAGGAAGATCAGCAGCGGCGACAACCACGACAGCTCGAGGGTCAGCACCCGTGCCATCAGCGCCGTGCCGACATCCGCGCCGAGCATGATGGCCAATGCCGGCGCCAGCGCCATCAGCCCTTCGGCGACAAAGGAAGTGGCCAGCAAAGCCGTGGCATTGCTGCTTTGTACCAGCGCGGTCACCGCGATGCCGGCGGTGAAGGCCAGGGGCAAATTACGGGTGCTGTGGCTGAGCGCAGTGCGCAGTTGTGAGCCGTACACGCGCATGATGCCGGTACGTACGATGTGCGTGCCCCAGATCAGCAGAGCGACGGCGGAAAGCAGATTAAGCAGAGTGAGCATCGGAGCAGAACTCCCGGACAGCCTGGGATGGAACCAAAAAGGGGGTGTTATGGGGTGGACTCGCTGCCGCGGCGTGTGTTCGTTGCACCACCGGGAAAATGCCGGACCAGGCTCGTCAGGCGGGTGGTGCGAACATGATGTTACAAACAGATGACAGCTTAAGCCAGTGGCTGCCCGTTGCAGTTCAGCGTCCGGTTTAGACGCCGAGAACCACCAGTAGAAGGGGTAGGCTGGCGGCTGCCAGCAGGGTCTGCAGGGTGATGATGCCGGCCATCAGCTGGCTGTCGCCGCCCAGTTGGCGGGTCAGCACATAGGACGTCGGCGCGGTGGGCAGCGCAAAGAACACGATCAGCAGGCTGGTTTCCATGACAGGCAGGTCCAACCCGCGCGCTACGCCCCAGGCCAGCAGGGGCATGACCAACAGGCGCAGGACGCTATTCCAGCCCAGGCTCGGCACTTCGCCGCGCAATTCCTTCGGTTGCAGAGCCGCGCCCACGCAGAGCAGGCCCAGCGGCAGACTGGCGGCGGCGAGCAGGCCGAGCAGTCGATCGCTGCCGCCGGGCAGGCCAAGGCCACTGAGGTTGATCAGCACGCCGGCCAGGCAGGCGAGGATCAAGGGGTTCTTGATGATGGGTAGCAGCAAGGTGCGCAGACTCAGGCCGCGCTCGGCGGTCAGCGCCCACACTGACATGATGTTTACCGTCGGCACCATCAACGCCAGCATCAGGGCAGCCAACCCCAAACCTTCGGCTCCAAACAGACTGCCTATCATGGCGAGGCCCAGATACGTGTTGAAGCGCAGCACGCCCTGGCTGATAGCGCCGAAACGCGCCGCCGTCCAGCCGAACAGGCGGCGGGCCAGCAGCAGCGCCAGCCAGGCCAGCCCCAGACCTAGCAATACCGCGACGGCCAGGCGTGGCAGCGCGGGATTGTCCAGCGGCGCAGTCGCCAGGCTGTTGAACAACAGGGCGGGAAACAGCACGAAATAATTGATGCGCTCGGCGCCTGGCCAGAACGTGTCGCTGGGAAATTGGGCGCGGCGCATGGCCTGGCCAGCAAGAATAAGTGCAAACAGCGGCCATAGGGCCATTAACAATTCCAGCACGCGGTCACCTGATCAGCCAAATCATAAGCGGGCAAAGCGCTCTATCTTGGCGGTCACAGCGAAGCGGCGCAAGGCTGTGACGGTGCGCCTAGAAAAGAATGGAAAAACTAGGGTAGCTGCAGCCCGCCTGCGGCCCGGTGCAGGCTGCGCAGGTGTTCGGCCAGCTGCGCCAGGTTGGCTTCGTTGGACTCAAGTTCCTGGCGGCGTTCGGGACTCAGCAGCAGGCGCAGGTCTTGATCGAGCTCGACACTTAATTGGTTGAGTACCTGCTGGCGTTGCCGGGTGCGCTCCTCGAGTTGTTGCCATTCGGCCTGCTGCGGCAACCCGTAACCACTTTCCAGCAGTTCTGCCGGGCGGCTGAGAAAACCGCTGTTGGCGAGCATCTGCTCAAGCGCCTTGCCGGCCTTGTCGAGGGTTGCATCCGTGGCCCGCTGGCGGCTCAAGTAGCGCTGTTTGAGTTCGTCTTGGGCCAGCAGTAGTTGCTGGCGTTGCGCGGCCTGTTCGAGTAATAACAGCGCGGCGCTGGCTTGCAGGTCGGCGCGGGCCAGCCAGGGACGGCGCGCCTCGGCCGGCAGGCTCAGCCAATCCTCGACCCGCGTCTGCTCGATGGGCAGGCGCTGGCGCAGGATGGCGAACATGGCCTGATAACGCTCGCGGAACGAATCGAAGCGATAGCCCAGGCGCAGCGCTTGTTGCGGGTCGGCCAGCGGCCCGAGGTCGGCCAGTCCGCGTGCCACCAGCGAATCGAGCAGGGCGCTGGGCATGATGCTGTCCAGGCTGGTCAATTCGCTACGGCCGGTGCCGCTGCGCAGCAGATTGAGGGTTTCCACGGCGCAGTTGTTGGACAGGAAGTAGTAATCACCGTCGTAACTCCAGTGCAGTTCGACGGCGCGCAGCAACAGGTCCTGCTCTTCGCTGCGGCTCAGGCGCAGGGGAATCGAGGACAGGCTGCGCAGTTCCAGTTTGGTGTACTCATCGACCACCTGCCCCAACGGCAGGATGAACAGCCGCGAGGGGTAGGCGCCGGTCAGGCCGTCCCAGCTCGACAGCTGGATATCGCCGACGAAGGCTCGGTAGGACAGCACCAGGTGGTGGTCCAGATCCAGCCGGCACTGCTCGCTGCGCGGGCGTCCCGGTGCGCAGATCACCAGACGCAGCATGCTGTGGCCCCAGCGGCTGACCCAGTTGTCGTTGGCATCCGCGAACAGGTAATCGATGGCGTAGACCTGCTCGGGGTCGATCCAGCCCAAGGGTTCGCGGTCGTAATTGCTGCCAGCGTTCAGGTAAGGGAAGCGTTGCGGACAGGGATCGCTGTGTGCTGGCGCCCAACCGAAGTGCTCGCTCCAGTAACGGTGCAGCGAGGGTCGACGACAGGCGTAGCTGGGATCGAGAAGAAAATACTCCAGGTTCACCGCGACGAATTCGCGAGGGTTAGCCAGCTCATAGGCATCGGGACTGCGGTCCACCTGGCCGTTGGTGATTTCCCGTTCCCCGCGTTGGCCGATGGCCTGATACCAACCGGCCAGATCCAGTAGGCGCGGGTCATCGGATAGGGTGAAACGCCGTTCGGTCTGACCGCGACACTGCTCGGGCAGGCCGACCGGCCCCAGGCTGCCGGCCAGACTGCGGCAGCGGCGTTGCGCCAACCAGGCCTCGGTCGACCACACACGGGCACGGTCATACAGGTGGGTGAGTTCGTGCAGGACAGTGGCCAGCAATTCGCGGCGTACCGTGCCATGGGGACGGGCCGTGCGGGTTTGTGCGGCGGAGCCGTCGCTCAACGTCGGCAATAAGCGGGCATTGAGAGTCAATTGAGAGTGGCTGGTCAGCCGTCCGTAGACGGTTTCGGGCAATTCACCCCAGCGTATCTCGACGTGTCGATCCAGACGCTCGATGAAATGGGGCGGCAGCGCGCGCAGCGCTTCGTCGAGCAGGGTCTGACTGGCCTGACGCTGTTGGGTGTCGAGCGAGGTGGCGTCAAGCCGAAGTTGTAAGTGGGCCTGGGCACCGCTTGCCAGGCAGAGCAGGAGCGCCCAGAGCAGAAAACGACTCATTGGGTTTCTCCGCAGCGGTACATACAGAATAGCGATCACACGACCGTGCCTGCGCATCGGCTCGATAAGAAGGGGTGACAGCGTTCGCGCCGCGGACACGGCGCGAAAACCGGGAGCGTTAGAGCGCGAGGATCGCCTCGGCCAGCTGCAGGTCGCTGGCGTTCAGCTGCGGTGCCTGGGTGCGGATGTGCTGCAGGGCTGCATGCAGACGAGCACCACGAATTTCACCCTGGCTGGCGACAAAGCTGGCGGCATCGTCACGGGCGGCCAGTACGATCTTGTCGTCTTTGAGCGACGAGCTGAGGTCGGAAATGCCGTCAGTGGTTGAGATCAGGGCGCGACCAATCATATCGGTGGTGCCCACAAAGCTGGTGGCGCTGGCCATGGAGGACAGGCTGAGCAGGGCGGCTAGGCCAAACAGTCGAATCGCAGTCATGAAAAACCTCGGATCATGGGTTGAGACTGCGAGTGTAACGAGGTTTGCCGGGCTGCACTATGCGTGATGGCAATGTGCTAGATATGTGTGAGGCTAGGGACACCAGGCGAAACAGCCCACCGCCATGCTGGGTTGCCAGCGCAGCGGTGGGCCAGAGCGTTTAGTCGACCGCCTTGACCATGTCTTCAATGACTTTCTTGGCGTCGCCAAAAACCATCATGGTCTTGTCCATGTAGAACAGTTCGTT
>NZ_JACSQG010000001.1:925028-1111742 GCF_014836765.1 Serpens gallinarum | reverse complement strand
CTCCCTGCGATTTGAATGGGTGCGAGCGTATCAGTCGGTGCAGAGGCTGGCAGCAGGTTTTTCTACAGCCTCAACGTCTTGGTTAGGGGCCGGCTTTAGCCGGTCCCGAGTGAGCGAAGCGAACGACTTGAACCAATTGTTATGTTTCACTCGCCAAATTCTTTGAGAAAGCTCTCTGGGTCTTTGAGGAACTTGGCTGCATTTGATTTGAGAATATACTGCTTGAGCTCAAAAATATTTGGGTTAAGCATTGCTTTTTGTCCAGGAATAAACAGCACACAATTTAGTGTGATTGCTGCTTTGCAGAGAGTAGACATAATGTTTGTGATGTTTTCTCTAAGGTCGATCCTGAATCCAATTGAAAGTATATCGCCGTCTTCGTGCCATACACTTATATCGTGTGTCTTTTCATTGCCCCAGAGTGATAATTTCTCAGACCATGAGTCTGCTTTGGGCAGTATAGATGAAAGTATTGCGTCAAAATCTTTGGTTGGCTGGTTGTCAACCCACGCACAAGTAGTATCGAAGCAATCCTCTCCATAAAGAAGTTCAACCTCAAAATTATGTTCTTCAGCCCATTTGGCAGGGACGAACTCAATTGGAATTTGCCAGGCTGCCACTTAACTCTCCTGAAACATAACGTTTGGTTAAGGGGCCGGCTTTAGCCGGTCCCAAGTGAGCGGAGCGAACGGCTTGAACTAGTGGTTAGAGGTTCTCACGCACGGATGACTTATTTTGTGGCTCCCAATAACCTCCGCTACCGTGATATGTCTCGGCGTGTAGGGAAAAGCGCTCGCCACAATTTGAACAACAAAATTTATATTCAACAATATCACCCCATGATTCGCCCGATGCTACAGCTGCAAATGAGTGTTGATTTATTGATTCGAGGTCTGGGAGTTCGATTATTGTTCCGTCATCCACGTTTTGCTTGACGATTTTTACTACTTTAAGCAAGTCGTTTGGCTGCCGAATTGGGTAGCGAACACAAAGATCGGCGCAATTCTCGCACGGCATCAAACAGTAACCTCTAACGATTAGTTAAAGGGCCGGCTTTAGCCGGTCCCAGTGAGCGAAGCGAGCGGTTTGAACCAGTTGTTATGCTCCGCCAGCCAATTTGCGTAGCTCTTTTTCCAACCCAGCTTTAATGATGTTTGAACCATGACTTAAAGATTTAAGATGATTTTCCCAAATGGCTAGTTTTGTTTTAAGCTCTGCTGCCGTTAATGCTTTATTTTGAAGTGCAATATCTTCAATTTCACGGAGATCTTTCTTTAAGGGCGCGTGACCTTTATCTATCTCTACTAATGATGTGGTCAGTGATGGTATATAGCAGCGAATAAGCATTTTCAATTCGCTCATTTCGGTGCCAGGGTGCTTTCTATTTTCTATGAATTTTTTGGGGCTGCTCGCAATATGCTGCTTGGCGTTGTTAACTTCTTTTCGATGGCCGTCATAAATGGCTTGGCAGAGCTTATATGCTCTTTCTAGTTTTTCGCATTTAAGACGTGCTTTTTCGGCGCGGTTGTTTACCCATGATTGATATCTTGCACCCACAAGCGCCATGAGAGCACCAAGAATAATGTTAAGAGATGGAACTAGTTCTTTAAATATTTCTGCCACAGTTAATTTCCAAAGGGGCATAACGATTAGCTAACAGGCGAGCAAAAGCGTAGCTTTTGCGAGTCCAGTGAGCGCAGCGAACGATGTTGAGCGTATGGTTATGTTCATTCTCGATACCTGGCCTCTATAAGGAGGCTCTCGTCCTTCTCGATCGCATGACGTTGACAATCCAAAAGCTCAGAGATTAAACGATTGACGATAGAAATAACGTCCAATCCAAGCGATCGAGCCGCATCCAATTCATCAAATTCGTTAAGTGCGCTTTTAAGTGAAATACTAACCGATGAAGACTCTATAGCTTCCTTGAAAACAGGCCGCCCCAAGCTCCACATACCAACGTCTGCGGGAATAACTCCGTCGCGCACGCCTACCAAAATTCCCAATGCCAACGAAGCAATGTAGAAATCAATATTTTCCTCTTGAATTCGGAGTCCTAGTTGCCCCATGGGTTTCCAAGAATATAACGTTTGGTTAAGGGGCGGCCGCGAGCGCAGCTTGCGGACGTCCCTAGTGAGCGGAGCGAACGACTTGAACCATTTGTTAGACCTTGTTCCTTACCTGGATGAATGGAAAAGTGGCTTGGAATTCAGCAAGAATTTCCTGGTCATTGTGCAACGAATTCAAAGCTTGATCCTTATCTGGACCATCAAAGACCTCACGCCCACGCAGACATGCTATTCCACAAATTGCTTCATCCTCACGTATTGTGAAGCTACGGCTTGGGCTGAAACCGATTACTTTGTATATATGGGATCGAGGAGTATTAAAATTCAGCAGCTCAGCTATGTAGTCTGGATATGATTCATTTGACTCCATAACCCAAAAAGCCCATTGCTGCAATTCATCCGTGTTGATTGCATCACTGAAATAGCAATTCACTACAAAGGCGATAGTCGATGAGTCCTCGCGGGTAAGTCCATTCATGATCTAGGTCTAACGGTTAAGCTAAGGGGCCGGCTTTAGCCGGTCCCAGCGAACGAAGTGAGCGATTTGAGCGCATAGTTAGGTGTTTACTCATAAATTTTCCCGCAGTAAAGAAAAGCAGCAAATTGCTTCCACGGATTTGATAGAGAAAGACCTTGAGTTAGACCGAAGTCACTAGCCTCAGCCCATGCGATTGCACTTTCAAGAAAAGACTCGATGGTGGTGTTTTCCCAGCCATTAGCATCGGAGCCATATGGTGAACTCGGATTTGCCTTTTCCTGTACAACAGATGCAGCACGATCTGCTGCTAATGCGCGCGCAAAGACCAAAAAGCTTTCAATATCTTTGACATCCTCAAGTAGTTTGCTTGCGTCCATTGTTTAGCACCTAACGTCAAAATTAAGCCGACGCTGCGAAGCAGTGGTCGGCTTGAATGAATTGTTAGCCCGCGCCGAGCATGGCTTGGCAGACCGAGCACTTTCGAAAATGCGTGTTTATGCGTGTAGTTGAAGACTTTTTGCGTTTTGAGTCCCAGCAACCTAGGCAGAACAAGCCAGTCTCGCCCTCAAACTGGTAACAACCCCACTTTCTGCCGCTCGGCTTCTCAGTCGAGGACAATGCCGTTTGCTTTAGCAGCATGTTCTCCTCTTGCAAAGCAGCGAGCCTCTCTTTCAGAGACGCAGCTTCCAACTTGGCATCAGCTAGCTCACTCGAAAGATCTGCGAGAAGGTTCTTGAACTCAGCGTCAGCTATGTTCTTTGAGATTTCGCGGAGGCGCTGGGCCAGTCCGATTGAAGTGCTGATGGTTGAGATAATGTCCATACTTTCCTCAACGGGCTAACGATTAAGCTAACCGGCGAGCAAAAGCGTAGCTTTTGCGAGTCCAGTGAGCGCAGCGAACGCGGTTGAGCGACTTGTTATAAGGCTTTTACACGATCACGATATTTTCCTATTTAGTTCTTTTGCTCGATCGTAGCAGGCGCCACACAGCAAAGTTACACCAGCAAATGCTTCCGACTCATCATTCCATTCCCCGCCTAAGCTATTAAACTTTTCTTCGCAGGCAGTGCACCATGAATCTGGTCGCTCGTCTCCCGGCTCCGGTTCTGCTGACCAAAAGCCTCTGGGCTTCCCATCTTTCAGGGTTTGCACGATGTGTTGGCACACGTATGTTGCTTGTTGTTTGCCGTGAGTGCAGCACTCAACGAACTTATATTCGTCACTCATGCTTCTCTAGCCTTATAACAGTGATTAGATGGACCCCCATCGTAACGAATAACGATGGAGGTCTACATAACTCCGCCTTCAACCATCCAAGGCCATAAGAAATCTCCTTGAAAACAATCAGATCCGCCAACCCCTCCCCTGCATCCCGTATTCGCTTGACCGCGGTCTAACCCTCAGCTAAACCACTGTACAAAAACACAGCCATCACTTCTTTGGAGCCATCATGGACAGGGCAGCTCCCCAACCGCGTCTTCAAGAGCAGTTCCAGGCGGTGATGCGTCTGCACCACTACAGCATCCGTACCGAGCAGGCGTACTGGTACTGGATTCGCTTCTACATTCGCTTTCACCGGATGCGCCACCCTCGGGAGATGGGCGCTGCGCAGGTGAATGCTTTCCTTAGCTGGCTGGCGACCCACCGTAGGGTTGCTGCGGCAACTCAAAACCTGGCGCTGAATTCGCTGGTGTTTCTATATGCGAAAGTGCTGCAGCAGCCCCTGGGGGAAATAGGCGAGGTGGTGCGGGTCAAGCGTCCCCCACGCATTCCCGTAGTGCTGACCCACGCAGAGGCCATGGAGATCATCGGGTTGCTGGGTAAGCCACATCGTTTGCTGGCCTCGTTGATGTACGGCGCCGGGCTTCGGGTTGTTGAAGCAACGCGCCTGCGCATCAAAGACGTGGATTTTGACCGGCAGATCCTCACCGTTCGTGACGGCAAGGGCGCCAAGGATCGCTCGACACTGTTGCCCGCCTCTCTGATCGAACCGCTACAGGAACGTAAACAACGCATGCTGAAGGCGTGGCAAGACGGCGAATCCTTTTATAAGGCCGGCGTCAGCCTGCCTTTTGCCCTTGCGCGAAAGTATCCAGGCGCACCATTCGCCTTCGAGTGGCAATGGTTCTTTCCTTCCACAACGCTATCCCAAAACAGCGAGGGCACCGCCGTACGGCACCATATTCACGTCTCCGCTGTACAGAAGGCGGTTAGGTTTGCGGTGCGCAAATCGTCGGTACGCAAGCCAGCCAGCTGCCATACGTTCCGCCATACCTTTGCGACCGAGTTGCTGCGCCGTGGCAGCGATATTCGTACGGTGCAGACGTTGCTTGGCCATGCCGACGTGCGAACTACACAGATCTATACCCACGTGCTCGGCCAAGGCTTCGCCGGTTTGCAAAGCCCGCTGGGCTGAGTACGGGCACGCTACCGCCCTCTCCAGCCGGTGAAGATTCCCTGTTATCAGCCCCACTCCAGGTGAGCCTTTTGGGCAGCTTACGGCGAAGTGCCAGCATCGACAAGCGGGCGCAGGGAGACCTTCGTAGGGCGTCAGCACCCTTCCGCAAACCAAAACGCCGGGCCGCATGATCATGCAGGCCCGGCGTTTTGGTTGTGACTTACCCTAGAAACTACCTGATTACAGACTTTCCCGATTTGGCCAGCGCCAGGCTCGGGAGTTGCTGAACGGGTCCTCCCCGCCCGGTTCAGGCCACCGGGCGGACCCGCTCAAAAAAGCCGGTTGAGGCCGTCGAAGGTGGCGACGCGGTAGGCTTCGGCCATGGTCGGGTAGTTGAAGGTGGTGTTGATGAAATACTTGATGGTATTCGCCTCGCCCTTCTGGTTCATGATCGCCTGACCGATGTGGACGATTTCCGACGCCTGATAGCCGAAGCAATGCACACCGAGCACGGCCAGGGTTTCGCGGTGGAAGAGGATCTTCAGCATACCCACCGGTTCGTAAGAGATCTGTGCGCGAGCCATACCCTTGAAGAATGCCTTGCCCACTTCGTAAGGCACCTTGGCCTGGGTCAGCTCCCGCTCGGTTTTACCGATCGAGCTGATTTCCGGAATACTGTAGATACCGGTCGGCACGTCATCGACGAAGCGCCAGGTGTCGTTATCAGAGATGCTGCCGGCAGCCGAACGCCCCTGGTCAAAGGCGGCACTGGCCAGGCTGGGCCAGCCGATCACATCGCCCGCGGCATAGATGTTCGGCACGGCGGTGCGGTAATACTCATCCACCTGTACCTGACCACGGCCATTGGCCTTCAAGCCGACGTTCTCCAGGGCCAGTTTGTCGGTGTTGCCGGTACGCCCGTTGCTCCACAAGAAGGCGTCGGCCTTGATCTTCTTGCCGGACTTCAGGTGCAGGATCACCCCGTTGTCCACGCCTTCGACGCGCTCATACTCTTCGTTGTGACGAATGATCACGTTATTGGTGCGCAGGTGATAACTCAGCGCATCGGAGATTTCATCGTCGAGGAAGTTGAGCAACTGGTCGCGGTTGTCGATCAGGTCGACCAGTACGCCCAGGCCGCTGAAAATCGAGGCGTACTCGGTGCCAATCACCCCAGCGCCATAGATGATGATGCGACGCGGCGTGTGGGTCAGGCTGAGGATGGTGTCGCTGTCGTAGATGCGCGGGTGGTTGAAGTCGACATCCGCCGGACGGTAAGGGCGCGAACCCGTGGCAATGACGATGTCCTTGGCCACCAGTTTTTCCACCGCGCCATTGAGCATCACCACTTCGACGCTGCGCTCGTCAGCAAAGCTGGCGGTGCCGAAGTATGTGTCGATGCGATTGCGGGCGTAGTAGCCGGTGCGCGAGCTGACCTGCTTGCTGATTACCCGCTCGGCGCTTTTCAGCACGTCGGGGAATGAGAACCAGCGCGGATCGCCAATCTGGCGAAACAGCGGGTTGTTGTTGTACTGCATGATCTGGCGCACCGAATGACGCAGCGCCTTGGAGGGAATGGTCCCCAAATGAGTGCAATTGCCGCCCACTTGCGGGCGATCATCAACCACAGCGACCTTGCGTCCCGCCTTGACGGCGTTGATTGCCGCACCTTCGCCCGCCGGGCCGGAACCCAGCACCACTACGTCGTAGTTATAGACCGCCATGTTTACTCCTTTAGAACGAGCCACAGGCATCACGTGCGCCTGCGGCAAAAGCGGGTGCCTACGCGGCGGCCCGCTTGGATCGATCCCGGCCGCGCCGGGGGCAAGGCCGGCGCTGCGCACGCCGGCAGATTGATCTGTCAGCGTTTGGTGCTCGCGTCGTAGGCCAGGTTCTGACCGTCGACGCTAGTGTCGGAATTCACTTCTTCGCATTTCTGCCGGTCGCCGCCGCAGATCGAGCATTCCTTCTCGATCCCCAGGTTGGCGATCCCGCCGCAAGATCCGGCGAGGGGTTTACGGCCGGCGATCACGCCAATGGCCATCCCCAGCACGACCAGCAGCAAAACGGCGAATGTCACGAGCCAGGTCATGGCTGTTCTCCTTGCGTTGGGAACAACGCGTCGAATGCGGCTGTGCTGTGGCTGACGAAGCCATTCTCGTCACGTACGACAAACAGCGCCGCGATTTTTTCGGCCTCGGCGAACGCCAGGCCTTGCTCGGGGCCGAGGACCATCAACACAGTAGACAAGCCATCGGCCTGCATGGCTGAGTTATCCAATACCGTGACAGCCGCGAGCTTATGGTTTATCGGCGCGGCACGTCGAGGATCAAGGGTGTGCGAGTAACGCTGGCCATCCTGCTCGAAATAGTTGCGGTAATCGCCGGAGGTGGACACGCCCAGACCATCCAGTTGGATAATCTGCTGTGCCACGCGCCCTTCGCTTTGCGGCGCCTCGATGGCGATCCGCCAGGGCGAACCGTCAGGCTTGCGCCCTTCGGCCTTGAGCTCGCCGGTGACTTCCACCAGGTAGCTGCTCACCCCCAGCTGCTGCAGACGCGCGGCGATACGATCGACCGTATACCCAGCGGCAATACTGTTGAAATCGACTTGGATGCCATCACGATCCTTGCACAGTTGACCGTCACGAACCTGTAGACGTTGGTAGCCATACTCGGCACGCACGGCGGTCAATCCGTCAGCACTGGGAATGCGCTGGCCGCGTGATTGCGGTCCGAATCCCCAAAGATTGAGAAGAGGCTCGATCGTCAGGTCGAAGGCACCCTCGCTGCGCCGGGCCAGTTGTTCGCCGTAGCGCACCAGCTCCAGCACCGGCTCGGGCATGGGCTGGCAGCCCGCCGCGGCCTGGTTGAAGCCTTCAATCAGCGAATCGCTGCGGTAGGTGGACATCTGCAGATCGACCTCGGCCAGAATCGCCTCGACTTCTGCTTGGGCCTTCACTACGTCCGGCGCACCGGCAGCACGCACATACTTGATCGTATAGGTGCTGCCCATGGTCGGGCCCATGAAGGTTTCCAGTGTCTCATCAGAAAACCAGCAGCCCGCCAGGGCTGCCACCGAAGTGACAACCATGACGGGCCGAAGGAAGCTCAAGCGCATGCTAGCCGCCAAAGTCATCGAGCAGGATATTCTCCGGTTCGACGCCCAGGTCGGTGAGCATCTTGATGACCGAGGCGTTCATCATCGGCGGGCCGCACATGTAGAACTCGCAATCCTCGGGAGCCGGGTGGCTCTTGAGGTAGTTCTCGTACAGCACGTTGTGGATGAAGCCGGTCGGGCCGTCCCAGTTGTCTTCCGCTTGCGGGTCGGACAGCGCCAGATGCCATTCGAAGTTATCGTTCTTGGCCTGTAGCTGGTCGTACTCGTCGACATAGAACGCCTCGCGCAACGAGCGCGCGCCGTACCAGAAGCTGATCTTGCGCGTGGATTTCAGGCGCAGCAGCTGATCCATGATATGCGAGCGCATCGGTGCCATACCGGCCCCGCCGCCGATGAAGACCATTTCCGCGTCTGTCTCTTTGGCGAAGAAGTCGCCAAAGGGGCCATACACGGTGACCTTGTCACCCGGCTTGAGGTTGAAGACGTAGGAAGACATCACGCCCGGCGGAATGGTGTCGTCCTTGGGGGGCGGCGTAGCAATACGGATATTGAACTTAACGATGCCCTTTTCTTCCGGGTAGTTCGCCATGGAATAGGCCCGGATGACCGGTTCATCAACCTTGGACACGTAGCGCCACATGTCGAACTTGTCCCAGTCGCCGCGATATTCCTCCTGAATATCGAAATCCTTGTAATTGACCACATGCGGCGGACATTCCAGCTGCACGTAACCGCCGGCGCGGAAGTTCACGTCTTCGCCTTCCGGCAGGCGCAGGGTCAGCTCTTTGATGAAGGTGGCGACGTTGGGGTTGGACTCCACCGTGCATTCCCACTTCTTCACACCGAAGATTTCTTCCGGTACTTCGATCCTCATGTTCTGCTTGACCGGGGCCTGGCAGGAAAGACGCCAGCCTTCTCCGGCCTCACGACGAGTGAAGTGCGACTCCTCGGTGGGCAGCATCTCCCCACCGCCACTTGTAACGATGCATTTGCACTGCGCGCATGTACCGCCGCCGCCACAGGCCGAGGAGAGGAAAATATTATTAGCCGCCAGGGTTTGCAGCAGCTTGCCGCCCGCAGCGACCGTAATGGTCTTCTCGCCGTTGATCTCGATCGTCACATCGCCACTGGAAACCAGCTTGGCGCGTGCGATCAGAATCATTACCACCAAGGCCAACACGATGGCGGTAAACATGCCGATGGCCAGGAAAATTTCGTAAGTCATGTTTATCCCGTCCTTACAGCTGTACGCCAGAGAAAGACATGAAACCCAGCGACATCAAACCGATGGTGATGAAGGTGATACCCAACCCCTGCAGCCCCCCGGGTACGTCACTGTATTTCAGTTTCTCGCGGATACCTGCCAGCAATGCAATGGCCAATGCCCAGGAAATCCCCGAACCAAAGCCATACACCACGCTTTCGCTGAAGTTGTAATCACGTTCAACCATGAACAGCGTGCCGCCCATGATCGCGCAGTTAACCGTGATCAGCGGCAGAAACACGCCCAGGGCGTTGTACAGACTGGGAACGTACTTATCGAGCAGCATCTCCATGATCTGCACGATGGCGGCGATCACACCGATGTAGCTGAGCAGACCGAGGAAGCTCAGGTCTACCTCGGGCAGGCCAGCCCAGGCCAGCGCGCCATCCTTGAGCAGGTAGGCGTAGATCAGGTTATTGGCCGGAACCGTGATGGCTTGTACAACAACCACCGCAATGCCCAGCCCGATGGCAGTTTCCACCTTCTTGGAAATGGCGATGAAGGTGCACATGCCCAAGAAGAACGCCAGGGCCATGTTCTCGACGAATACGGCCTTCACGAACAGGCTGATGTAATGTTCCATTAGTAAGCCTCCTTGTTAGAGACTTGCGGCGCCATCTTGAAGTCTGGCTTTTCCACTTGGTCTCGCTTCCAGCTACGCAGCCCCCAGATGAACAAACCGATCAGGAAGAACGCCGAAGGCGGCAGCAGCAGCATGCCGTTGGGCAGATACCAGCCACCGTCGTTGACCACCGGGATGATGACGTAGCCCATCAGGGTACCGGAGCCGAACAGCTCACGAATGATGCCCAGTGCAATCAACATGATGCTGTAACCCAGACCGTTACCGATGCCGTCGAAAAACGACAGCACGGGCGGATTCTGCATGGCAAAGGCTTCGGCGCGACCCATCACGATGCAGTTGGTGATGATCAGGCCGACGAACACCGAGAGCTGCTTGCTCAGCGCATAGGCATAGGCTTTGAGTACCTGATCCACCACGATCACCAACGAGGCAATGATCACCATCTGCACGATCATGCGGATCGAGCTGGGAATCTGGCTACGGATCATCGAGATGAACATGCTCGAAAACGCGGTAACCAGAGTCAGCGCAATCGACATGACCAGGGCGGTTTTCAGGTTCGAGGTAACCGCCAGGGCCGAGCAAATACCAAGGATCTGCAGCCCAATGGGGTTGTTGTTGAAGATCGGATTGAAAACGACTTCTTTGATAGTGGGTTGCGACATGTTCACGCCTCCCCAGCGCGCAGCTTGGCGAGGAACGGACCAAAGCCCTTTTCGCCGAGCCAGAAATGCAACAGGTTATTCACGCCGTTACTGGTCAGGGTCGCCCCGGCCAGGCCATCGACCTGATGAACTGCCTCGGGGTTCTGCTGGTCCACGTTGCCTTTGATGATCTGAATATCAACACTGCCATCCGCGTCGAACAGTTGCTTGCCCGTCCACAACCCGCGCCATTTCGGGTTGTCGACTTCGCCGCCCAGACCCGGCGTCTCAGCATGCTGATAGAAGCCAAAACCTTGCACTGTGTTCAAGTCGCCCTTGAGCGCCATGAAGCCATGCAGGGTCGACCACAGGCCGTAGCCCCGCACCGGAAGCACCAGGGTTTCCAGCTCACCGTTGGTTTCCACCATATAGACGGTGGTGAAGTGCTCGCGACGCTTGATCGAAGCGATGTCCTCTTTGCCCGACAGCGCGTCCGACAATGCCGGATCCTTGGATGCGACCAGGGCATCGAACGTGGCCGGATCATGGGCATCGCTGAAAGTGCCGGTCTGCAGATCGACGACTTTCGCCACGATACGCTCGGCATACAGCGCCTTGATCTGGCTGCCGCTCATTCCGGCCTCACCCAGACCGGCAATGGCCAAGATGCTGCGCTGCTTATCGAGCTGACGGTTCTCAATCTGCGTCGGACGCAATGCCACGGCGGCACCCGCAACGAACACCGAACAAACCAGGCAAACCAGTAGCGCCACAAGCAATGTGCGCGAGGTCGATTCTTTTTGACTAGACATTACGCGCCAGCCTCCGCTTGATATTGGACTGCACCACAAAATGGTCGATCAGCGGTGCGCACAGGTTGGCGAACAGAATCGCCAGCATCATGCCTTCCGGGAAGGCGGGATTGACCACACGGATCAACACAACCATCACGCCGATCAGAGCACCGAATACCCATTTGCCGGTGTTGGTCATCGAGGCCGATACCGGATCAGTGGCCATGAAGATCATGCCGAAGGCAAAGCCGCCGGTGACCATGTGCCAATACCAGGGCGTCGAGAACATCGGGTTGGTGTCGGAACCGATGACATTGAACAGGCTGCTCAGGGCGATCATGCCGAGCATCACCCCAGCGACGATGCGCCAGGAGGCGATCTTGGTTAGCAGCAATACCGCGCCGCCGATGAAGATGGCCAGGGTGCTGGTCTCACCGATGGAGCCATGCATGGTGCCAATGAAGGCATCCATCCAGTTCAGTCCGCTGGCGACCAGACCTTCGATACCACCTGCTGCCGTGACGCTCAGCGCTGTGGCCCCGGCGAAACCGTCCACTGCGGTCCAGACCGCATCACCGGAAATCTGCGCCGGATAGGCGAAGAACAGAAATGCGCGGCCAGTCAGCGCCGGGTTCAGGAAGTTCTTGCCAGTACCGCCGAACACTTCCTTGCCCAGTACCACACCGAAGCTGATACCCAGCGCCACTTGCCACAGCGGAATGCTCGCCGGCAGGATCAGGGCGAAGAGCACCGAGGTGACGAAGAAACCTTCGTTGACCTCATGACGACGGATGGACGCAAACAGAACTTCCCAGAAGCCGCCGACGATGAAGGTCACCGCGTAAATCGGCAGGAAGTAGGCGGCGCCCTGGATGAAGTTGTCCCACAGGCTGTTCGGGTCGAATCCAGCCAAGGCACCGATCAGGCCAAAACGCCAGCCATCCTGCGCAGCCAGCAGCTCGGGGCTCTGGGCGAAAATCAGGTTGGCCTGGTAGCCCGTATTCCACATGCCGAAGAACATCGCCGGGAAGGTACACAGCCACACGGTGATCATCATGCGCTTGAGGTCGATGCCATCACGCACGTGTGCCGTGGTCTTGGTTACGCTGCCGGGGCGATAGAGAAAAGTGTCCACCGCCTCGTAGAGGGCGTACCACTTCTCGTACTTGCCGCCTTTTTCAAAGTTATGCTCGATCTTGTCGAGAAATGCGCGAATACCCATGATCAGCCCTCCATCTCAATGCGGGTCAGGTTGTCCCGCAGGATCGGACCGTATTCATACTTGCCGGCACAGACGTAGCTGCACAAGGCGAGATCCTCTTCATCGAGTTCCAGACAACCGAGCTTCTGGGCCATTTCGGTGTCGCCGACGATCAGCGAGCGCAACAGCTGAGTGGCCAGGATATCCAGCGGCATGACTTCTTCATAATTTCCAACCGGCACCATGGCGCGCGGACTGCCATTGGTGGAGGTCGAGAAAGCGAACTGCTTGGCGCCCATCAGCTTGGAGATGAAAATGTTCAACACCGAGTGTTTTTCTACTCCCGCGCGCAGGTAATGCATCAGCTCGCGCTCCTTGCCTTCATGCAAGCAGGACACTTGCACGTGATAACGGCCCAAAAAGGCGTAGGCACCATGGGCGGTGCGTCCACCGAACACCGAGCCGGAGATCACGCGGTTATTACCCGGCTGCAGCTCACCCGCGCTCAGCTCGTCGAGATTGGCGCCCAAGCGGGTGCGTAGCAGACGCGGCTGTTCGACCACCGGACCGCCCAGGGCGACGATACGCTCGACCCACAGGCGTCCTGTGGTGAACAGCTTGCCGATGGCAATCACATCCTGATACCCGATGGACCAGACGCTCTTGCTGGCACTCACCGGATCGAGAAAATGGATATGGGTACCGGCCAGACCGGCCGGATGCGGGCCGGCAAAGCTTTCGCTGTGCACATTGGCCAGGCCTTCGCCGGGCAACTGCACGCCTTCGGCCTTGCACAGGAACACTTTGGCAAGACGCGCCAGCACCTTCAGCCCCGCCTCGAAGTCATTCGCCTGTTCGGCGATGACTACCTGCGGATCGGCCGACAGCGGATGGGTATCCAAGGCGGTCACGAAAATCGAACTGGGCGCCGCATCAATGGCGGGTATCTTGCTGTACGGACGCGTACGCAGTGCGGTCCACAGGCCTGACTGCTGCAGGTTTTCGCGCACCTGCTGATCACTCAACGTTTCCAGTTCAGCAGTCGGATACTGGGTAAACGTGATTTCGTCATCGCCTTCAAGGTCAATGACCACCGATTGCAGAACACGCTTTTCGCCGCGATGGATGGCACTGACCACCCCAGCACCCGGCGCGGTGAACAAAACGCCTGGCGTTTTCTTGTCGGCGAACAATACTTGTCCCAGTTTGACCCGATCCCCAACTTGAACGTCCATGCTCGGCTTCATGCCGGGGTAATCGGGCCCTATGACAGCAACGCTGCGCACCAGCCGTCCCGCCTCTATGCGTTGCGTTGGTGCACCCGTTATGGGCAAATCAAGCCCATGGTTTATTTTGATCATAGGACTGCCTAATCACTTATTCGAATGCTGTTCCGGAACCGACGAACTAGCCCATGGTCGCATTGCATGCAGCGACCCTTTGTTGCACGCGACATTGTGACGCGGTTCCATGTAAAAAATCCGCCCGATTATAGAGTTAGGGCCCTTGAGTGGCCACCGAAGACTCGCTGTTTTTTTTGATCAAAAACAAGTCCGCGCCTTGAATGACCATTAACTGCCACCCCTATTTGCAACAATTTTTTTCAAACACCACAATGAAAAACGGGAGCCGAAGCTCCCGTTTTTTCTTAGCCAAATGGCTTAGCGTGGAAACGCCGGCGGATTGACGCCAGCCATATCTTCCATCACGCGCACCACCTGGCAGCTATAACCGAACTCGTTGTCGTACCACACGTACAGCACAACGCGGTTGTCGTTACAGATGGTGGCTTCCGCATCGACCACACCCGCATGGCGCGAGCCAACGAAGTCGGTGGACACCACTTCCTGGGACTGCACGAAGTCGATCTGCTTTTGCAGGTCCGAGTGCATGGCCATCTGGCGCAGGTATTCGTTGATCTCTTCGCGCGAGGTGGCCTTTTCCAGGTTCAGGTTAAGGATGGCCATGGACACGTTCGGCGTCGGCACGCGGATGGCGTTGCCGGTCAGCTTGCCTTTGAGCACCGGCAGCGCCTTGGCAGCAGCCGTCGCAGCACCGGTCTCGGTGATGACCATGTTCAGCGCAGCACTGCGACCACGACGACTGCCCTTGTGGAAGTTGTCGATCAGGTTCTGGTCGTTGGTGTAGGAGTGAACGGTTTCCACGTGACCATTGATGATGCCGTACTGATCATTAACCGCCTTGAGCACCGGCACGATGGCGTTGGTGGTGCAAGACGCCGCGGACACGATCTTGTCGTCTGCAGTGATTTCGCCATGGTTGATGCCATGCACGATATTCTTCAGCGCGCCCTTGCCGGGCGCCGTCAGCACAACACGATCAATGCCCGGACACTTCAGGTGCTGGGCCAGGCCTTCGGCATCACGCCACCTACCGGTATTGTCGACCAGCAGCGCGTCTTTGATACCGTACTGGGTGTAATCCACCGATGCCGGATCGTTGGAGTAGATCATCTGGATCAGGTTGCCGTTGGCCGTCAGGGTGCTGTTTTCTTCATCGATGGTGATGGTGCCGTCGAACGGACCATGCACCGAATCGCGACGCAGCAGGCTGGCACGCTTGACCAGGTCGTTATCAGCACCCTTGCGCACGACGATGGCGCGCAGACGCAAGCCGTCGCCCGCGCCCGTCTTTTCGATCAGGATCCGCGCCAGCAGACGACCGATACGACCAAAACCGTACAGGACCACATCCGTGCCCTGTCCGTGATTAACACTCTGCTTACCGGCTACGCTTTCCAGCTCGTCACGCACGAACTGCTCGAGGGCGCGCCCGTTGCCGTCGGTCTTGAACTTGGAAACCATCTTGCCCAGGTCGACCGAGGCCGCACCCAGGCTCAGCTCGCTCATGGTCTTGAGGATCGTGTAACTGTCATGCACCGACAGCTCTTCGTCACCGGCCATGCGGTGACGGGCGAAGCGATGAGCCTTGAGAATCGAGATTACCGAGCGATTGATCAGGCCACGGCCGTAGATCGAAGTCACCACATTGTTGTTGCGGTAGAGCTGGCCAATCAGCGGAATCATCGCTTCCGCGAGGGCTTCACGATCGATCCACTCACCAAGACACTGGTCGGGCTTCTGGGTCACGGGCAGTACCTTCCACATGTAGGGGCTGAAAAAAGGGGCTACATTATCGGCGCGCAGCGCACATGCGGCAAGCATAAGACAGTCGCCGCGCATCTGCCTCACTTCTGGCGAGCCTCTGCCCACCCCGTTACAATCAGCACCTTTTCGTCATCACCACGAGCCGCCCGTGCCTGTATTGCGTCTTCCGACCCTGCCCACCACGGCGGGCAAACAACACTGGGGCAACCTGCCTGGCGCCGCGCTGTCACTGGCCATCGCCGAGGCGGCCAGCCAGGCCAAACGCTTCACCCTGCTGCTGACTGCCGACAGCCAGAGCGCCGAACGCCTCAAGGAAGAACTGGCTTTCTTCGCGCCAACCCTGCCGGTTCTGCATTTTCCCGACTGGGAAACCCTGCCCTACGATGTGTTCTCGCCCCACCAGGACATCATCTCCCAGCGCATCGCCAGCCTGTATCGCCTGCCGGACATCGATCATGGCGTGCTGGTGGTCCCGATCAACACCGCCCTGCACCGCCTGGCGCCGACGCATTTTCTGCTCGGTCGCAGCCTGGTGCTGGATGTCGGCCAGAAACTCATTGTCGACGAAATGCGCGTGCGCCTGGAGGCAGCCGGATATCGGCGCGTGGAAACGGTTTATGAACACGGCGAGTTCGCCGTGCGCGGCGCCTTGCTGGACCTGTTCCCCATGGGCAGCGAAGTGCCCTACCGCATCGACTTGTTCGATGACGAGATCGAAACCCTGCGCACCTTCGACCCGGAAACCCAACGTTCGGTGGACAAGGTCGATTCGATTCGCCTGCTGCCGGCCCGCGAGTTCCCGCTGGACAAGAAGACCATCGGCGATTTCCGCGGCCGCTTCCGCGAGCGCTTCGACGTGGATTTTCGCCGCTGCCCGATCTATCAGGATCTGACCACCGGCATCACGCCGGCCGGCATCGAGTATTACCTGCCGCTGTTTTTCGACGAAACCGCCACGCTGTTCGATTACCTGCCCCAGGACACCCAGGTGTTTTCCCTGCCTGGCGTCGAACAGGCGGCCGAGCAGTTCTGGCATGACGTGCGCAACCGCTACGAAGACCGCCGCGTCGATCCGGAACGCCCGATCCTTGCCCCGGCGGAACTGTTCCTGCCGGTGGAGGACTGTTTCGCCCGACTAAAGGTCTGGCCACGGGTCACCGTCAGCCAGGACGATGTAAAGCCCGGCGTCGGCCGTGAACGCTTCGCCGCGCTGCCGCTGCCGGACCTGGCACTGCAAAGCAAGGCCGCCGAGCCGTTGGCGGCGCTGCGCCGCTTCATCGAGGAATATCCGGGCCGCATTCTGTTCGGCGCCGAATCTGCCGGGCGGCGTGAAGTACTGCTGGAGCTGCTTGCTCGCCTCAAGCTAAAACCTCAGGAAATCGGCGGCTGGAGCGAATTCGTCAACGGCACCGCGCGGCTGGCCATCTGTATCGCCCCGCTCGATGAAGGCCTGCTGCTCGACGAGCTGGCTCTGATTCCAGAAAGCCCGCTGTTCGGCCAGCGCGTAATGCAACGCCGGCGCCGGGAAAAAACCCGTGACAGCGGCGAGAACGTCATCAAGCACCTCACTGAGCTGCGCGAAGGCGCGCCGGTGGTGCATCTCGACCATGGTGTGGGTCGCTATCTGGGCTTGATGACGCTGGATTTCGACGGCCAGCCCAATGAATTCCTGACTCTGCAGTACGCCGATGACGCCAAGCTCTACGTGCCGGTGTCCAGCCTGCACCTGATTGCGCGCTACACCGGCAGCGACGACGCCTTGGCCCCCCTGCACCGTCTCGGCTCGGAAACCTGGCAAAAGGCCAAACGCAAGGCCGCCGAGCAAGTTCGCGATGTCGCCGCCGAACTGCTGGATATCTATGCCCGCCGCGCCGCGCGCAAAGGCTTTGCGTTCAAGGACCCACAAGCGGATTACGAAACCTTCAGCGCAGCCTTCCCGTTCGAGGAAACCGTCGACCAGCAAACCGCCATCGACGCCGTGCGCGCCGACATGCTTTCCGGCCAACCGATGGACCGCCTGATTTGCGGCGACGTCGGCTTTGGCAAGACCGAAGTGGCCATGCGCGCCGCGTTCATTGCCGTGCACAGCGGCAAGCAAGTGGCGGTACTGGTGCCCACCACCTTGCTGGCCGAGCAGCATTACAACAGCTTCCGCGACCGTTTTGCCGACTGGCCGGTGACGGTCGAGGTGATGAGTCGTTTCAAGTCGACCAAGGAAGTGGAAAGCGCTACGCAACAGCTGGCCGACGGCAAACTGGACATCGTCATCGGCACTCACAAGCTGCTGCAGGATGATGTCAAATTCAACAACCTCGGCCTGGTCATTATCGACGAGGAACACCGCTTCGGCGTGCGCCAGAAGGAAAAGCTCAAGGCGCTGCGCAGCGAGGTGGACGTGTTGACGCTGACCGCTACGCCCATTCCGCGCACCCTGAACATGGCCGTAGCCGGTATGCGCGACCTGTCGATCATCGCCACCCCGCCGGCACGCCGGCTGTCGGTGCGCACCTTCGTCATGGAACGCCACTCGGCGGTAATCAAGGAAGCTCTGCTGCGTGAATTGCTGCGCGGCGGTCAGGTCTACTACCTGCACAACGATGTGAAAACCATCGAGAAATGTGCCGCCGAGCTGGCCGAACTAGTGCCCGAGGCGCGCATCGGCATTGGTCACGGGCAGTTGCGTGAACGCGAACTCGAACAGGTGATGAGCGACTTCTACCACAAGCGCTTCAACGTGCTGGTGGCCTCGACCATCATCGAAACCGGCATCGACGTGCCCAGCGCCAACACCATTCTGATCGAGCGCGCCGACAAATTCGGTCTGGCCCAGCTGCACCAGCTTCGCGGTCGCGTGGGACGCAGTCATCACCAGGCCTACGCCTACCTGCTGACGCCGACACGCAAGTCCATGACCGACGATGCTCAGAAGCGCCTGGAAGCCATTGCCAATGCCCAGGACCTGGGCGCCGGCTTCGTGCTGGCCACTCATGACCTGGAAATACGCGGCGCCGGCGAACTGCTCGGCGAAGGCCAGAGCGGGCAGATCCAGGCTGTCGGCTTCACGCTGTACATGGAAATGCTCGAGCGTGCGGTCAAGGCGATTCAGAAAGGCGAGCAACCAAACCTGGATCAACCCCTTGCCAGCGGCGCGGAAATCAACCTTCGCGTGCCGGCGCTGATTCCCGAGGACTACCTGCCCGACGTCCATGCGCGGCTGATCCTCTACAAGCGCATCGCCTCGGCCGAGGATGAGGACGCCCTGAAGGAACTGCAGGTGGAAATGATTGATCGCTTCGGCCTGCTCCCCGAACCCACCAAGCATCTGGTACGCCTGACGCTGCTCAAACTGCAAGCCGAGCAGTTGGGTATCGTCAAGATTGACGTGGGGCCCCAGGGCGGACGCATCGAATTCGCGGCCACGACGTGCGTCGATCCACTGACGCTAATCAAGCTGATCCAAAGCCAACCGAAACGCTACAAGTTCGAAGGCGCTACGCTGTTCAAATTCCAAGTGCCAATGGAACGCCCGGAAGACCGCTTCAACACCTTGGAGGCGCTGATGGAGCGCCTCGCCCCACAACCTGCTTGAAGGACTCGCACCATGCGCCTGCTTCGCCACTTCGCCCTGCTGCTGGCCCTACTCTCGCCGCTGGCTGGCGCCGAAACCGCCCGCTTCCAGATCGAGACGATCCTGTTCCGCCAAGGCGAGCCGATTATTGCCGGACAGACGGCGCCGGATGACTGGGCCAATGGCGCTCCGACCAAGGCCAGCGACAGCTTCAGCGCGAAACACCTCAATGACGAAGCCAGCAAACTGACCCCCGCCAACGGCTATCAGGTGCTGCTGCACCAGGCCTGGCAGCAGACACTGAGTGAAACGCCCGTGAAAGTCGCTTTAAGCGAAGGTGCCGAGCAGTTCGGCCATTTCCCGGTACAAGGCACCTTGCGCCTCAAGTTTGACCGCTTGATCGACATGCAGGCTGACCTCTGGGTCAACCGCCTGGAAGACGGTCATCCCCTGGAAAGCGAGCATCTCCAGCAAAAACGTCGCCTGAAACCCGGCGAGTTGACCTTTATCGACAACACCAGCCTGGGGCTGCTTATCCGGGTCACACCACTGCAGTAATGCGGAGTTCCGGCGGGCTGCCCGGATGATTTCGCGACTGCACAAAACATGCAGTGGGTTGAACGTCAGGAAATCAAATCAGCAGCCCGCAGAGCCGTCACGGCGGCCAGCCAGCGCGGATGCTGGTGATACTCGGTGGTGGCAAATCCCCGCCCGCGCATGGGTGCCAGATTCGTCGGGGCCTGCACCTTGAGTCGCTGCAGCGCGCTCAATGCCAGCTCGGCGGCGGCGCGATCGTTGCACACCAATCCCATATCGCAGCCGGCCAACAAGGCTGCCTCGATTCGCGCCGCAGCGTCGCCCGCCACATGGGCACCGGCCATGGACAGATCGTCGCTGAAAATCACGCCGTTGAACCCCAGCTCGCCGCGCAGGATGTCCTGCAACCAGCGGCGGGAGAAGCCTGCCGGGCGCTCATCAACCTGCGGGTAAATGACATGCGCCGGCATGATCGCTGCCAGTTGCCCTGCCAGCCTCGTGAACGGCTGCAGATCCTGAGCACGGATCTGCTCAAGACTGCGCTCGTCAACTGGGATGGCCACATGTGAGTCCGCTTCCGCCCAGCCATGTCCCGGAAAATGCTTGCCGGTGGCAGCCATGCCGGCTGCGTTCATGCCACGGATAAAGGCGCCTGCCAGCTGGGTGGCTCGCTCGGGATCCGCATGGAAAGACCGGCTGCCGATAACCCCACTGCGCCCGCAATCCAGATCCAGCACCGGTGCAAAGCTCAGATCCAGGCCGACCGCCAGCACTTCCGTAGCCATCAGCCAACCGCACTGCTCGGCGAGTAATTCTGCTTCGGCGCACCCGGCAATATCGCCCATCGCCGGCAACCGCACGAAATCGCGGCGCAGACGCTGAACGCGCCCGCCTTCCTGATCCACGGCCAACAACAGATCAGGACGCACGGCGCGAATCGAGGCACTCAGCTCGCGCACCTGCCGTGGGGACTCAATATTCCGCGCAAACAGGATCAGCCCGCCGACTTGGGGTTGACGCAGCAATTGCCGGTCCTCGGTTGTCAGCCAGGTGCCGGCGATATCCAGCATCAGGGAACCCTGCAGGGCAACACTCATGGGCGATCCTTTTTCATTCAGTCAGTGCAGCCGTCGCCCAGTCAGGACAAGGCGCTTCATCAATACGCACCGGACAATGCAGCGGCACCCGGCCGAACAGTTCCAGCAAATCGGTATTACGCAGGCGCACGCAGCCATGGGATAACGGCACGCCCATGGGTTCGCAGTCCGGCGTGCCGTGCAGATAGATATAGCGGCGAAAGGTATCGACCTCACCCAACCGGTTGCGGCCCGGCTCACGGCCGCTCAGCCAGAGGATCCGTGAGAGAATCCAATCCCGACCGGGAGACGCCGCGTGCAACGCTGGCGTCCAGACTTCACCCGTCCAGCGCCTGCCGCGCAACACGGCCCCCAACGGTAGATCTGCGCCGATTTTCGCTCGCACCTGATGCAGGCCACGGGGTGTGCAACCCGAGCCGTAACGCTCGCCTGGGCCATTGACCGCAGTCGATACGCGCAGGCGCAAACACAGCGCCCCTTCGGCAAAGCCGTAAAGGGTCTGGTCAGCCAGTGAAATATGGAGGAAGTCGAGGGCGCGCATGGGCGGCTAGCTTAGCCGATCAGGCCTGCCACGCCCATCGCTGGAGTTCAGACCTTGACCGCTAATGAACCGGTTTTTAGGCGAGGGCGCAGATGCGCCGTCAGCAAGGCGGGGTCGGTGATTCCGGTCTCCGCACGCATGCCTGCCGCGAGGAACGGCACCATCATCCGCATGACCTGCTCGATCGAGGTATGCACCCCATAGTCATTCTCGACCATGGCGCGCAGGGCCTTAATACCCGACATGCTGAACGCTGTCGCGCCGAGCATGAAGTGAATGCGCCAGAACAGCTCCACCGGGGGAATTTTCGGCGCCGCCTCATTGACCAGCAGCATGTAGCGGCGAAACACCTTGCCATAGACCTCTTCGAGGTATTTACGCAGGTGCCCCTGGCTCTGACTGAAGGCCAGGCCAAGCAGGCGCATGAAAATCGACAGATCGTTGCCGCTGCGCGGCTTCACCGAGAGGGCCTGATCGAGCAGCATTTCCAGCAGCTCTTCGAGGGTCGCCTTGTGCTCGGGCTTGGCTTGGCGGCGATCCAGCTCGCGCTCCAGACTGGCACTAAAAGGGCCGAGGAAACGCGAAAAGACGGCTTGAATAAGCGCTTTCTTTGAGCCGAAATGGTAATTTACGGCAGCAAGGTTAACGCCAGCCTTGCTGGTAATCAGACGCAGTGATGTTTCAGCGAAACCTTTCTCCGCGAACAATTGTTCTGCCGCATCGAGAATACGCTCGACCGTTTCAGATTGGGCCATGGCTCACTTACACCTGACAAACACTTGTTTGAAACATACGTTTTCGTCTACGGCACGTCAAGCTACAGCCTCCAGACGGCCATTCTTTCACCATCACGAATCACGCTTCTTTGCGCTCTTCGTATGAGCCAAAGGATTGATTGCCCCTTCTTCAAACTACTGTATATAATCCCAGTCACTGGATAAATAGACAGAGTCTGGACATGCTGAAATTGACGCCCCGCCAAGCCGAGATCCTGGCCATCATCAAGCACAGCCTGGAACAGTATGGCTATCCTCCTACGCGTGCAGAAATCGCCCAGAAACTCGGTTTCAAATCTCCCAACGCTGCCGAAGAGCACCTGAAAGCCCTCGCACGTAAAGGTGCTATCGAGATGACTCCAGGCGCCTCACGCGGTATTCGCATCCCGGAATCTGACGCCATTGCCAGCGAAGATGACGGTCTTCCGGTCATCGGCCGCGTCGCTGCCGGTGCGCCGATTCTTGCTCAGCAGCACATCGAAGACTCCTGCAAACTTGACCCCGGCATGTTCAAGCCACGGGCCGACTATCTGTTGCGCGTCCATGGCATGAGCATGAAAGACGTCGGCATTTTCGATGGCGACCTACTTGCAGTGCACATCACCCGTGAAGCACGCAACGGGCAGATTGTCGTCGCCCGCCTGGATGATGAAGTCACCGTCAAACGCTTCAAACGGGAAGGCAGCAAGGTTTGGCTGCTGGCTGAAAATCCCGACTTCGCACCCATTGAAGTCGACTTGAAGCATCAACAACTGACCATCGAAGGGCTGAGCGTCGGCGTAATACGCCGCTAACTTGGCAAGGAGCTTCCATGCAGTACTCGCATTCGCCAGAACGCCTCCAACCCGGCCTGTTCGGTGCCGTACTGATGGCATCGCCAGGTCGAACCCTGCTCGACACTGCGCCCGTTGATACGACGGAGACCTTCAGCGAGTTAGCGCTACGCGGCTCGTATCAGCATTGCCGATACTTGCTGGGCTCCATTTTTCGCGAGCTCAGCCTGGCTGCAGACGCCCGTTGGCTGACACTCATTGCGCCGCCAGCATTGATCAGCCCGGCCTGGCTGCGCGATGCTCAACTTAATCGCGAACGCATCATGCTGCTGCAACCACGGGGCGAACAAAGCGCTCTGAACCTTGCCTGCGAAGCCTTGCGCCTGGGGCGAAGCCACACCGTGATCAGTTGGCTACAGCCCCTTGCGCCTTCCGCGTGCCGATTACTCGCCAACGCTGCTCACCAAGGCGGCGCGCAAAGTCTGAATATTCGCTTGGATTGAAAGAAGGAACGCCAAGCCACCTAAGTCAATGCAGAACGCGTTCCGCATCCTGAAAGTCACCTTCGGCCATACGTCCGGCCATCTGCAAGCCGACACTCAACATGGCCTTGGCCACCTCGACGTGCTGCTCATTCAAAAAGGCGCGGGCATCAGAGGAGAATTCCAGCGTCACCAGTGCCTCCTCGTCATCCGCACGACGCAGAACAATGCGCCCATCGGACAGTTCAACGATTTCCAGGAAGGCAGTCGACATAATTTCTCGGATTCCTACACAAGGCCGCGCATTGTAGCAGCGACGCAATTCAATGCCCTAGAGTCCGTTGGCCTTTTGTCGCCTCTGATTGTGCTTCGGACTAGCAAAGGAGCATTCCACGCCAGGAAGCAGGCCCGCAGACACCCTGACGCCGCGCCTGAAGCACCCGCAGGCGAGACGGATCAGTTTTCGCTCAAGCCCTCCCTGAAGCGCAGAACCAGCGTTTTGAGTTCACTGCGCCACATATCCAGGAGCTCCGGGGTCAGTGTCGCCTCCTCTTCGCCCAGATTGATCGCAGTGATCAGCGACGATGAAGTTGCCGGTTCGACCTTGGCCGTCTCGCGTGGTGGCTGCAGCAGCAGAGCGTGGGCACGTAGCAATTGGCCAAGCCAGGAATTCTGGCGGCCCGCCAGCTCGGCCAACTCACTCAACTCCGGATTGGGCTTGTCAGTCAGCCGCGCAGCATCCAGAAACGCCTCGATCTGCCCAGCTTCGGGCATGCGGTAATAACCGGCAATTTCGTGACAGAGCGCCAGTACGGCGCCATGCAAATGAAACAGCGCGGCTTCTCGCTCGGCTTGGTCCCGTCCTGAGGCATTCACCGCGCTCAACAGGTTCGCGGCGCGCCAGCTCTCTAGCGCCAGCGCCGCAAAATAAAGCTTTTGATTGGTTCGGGTATAACGCTCACGGGCCATGCTTTTGACTCCCACGGGGACTGGTACAACCAAAAAGGGGGCAACCTCGTTGGCCGCCCCCTTCGTCATTTCATCACGCAATCAGCGCTTGTCTTCGACCTTCCACTTGCCGTCGGCGTAGAACGCCTTCCAGCCCGTCGGCTTACCGTCGATCTCGGACTGCACATACTGCTCCTTGGTCTTGCGACTGAAGCGGATCACTGCCGGATTACCGTCTGGGTCCTTCTGCGGCGCGCTCAGCAGGTAGTGGAATTTCGGATCCAGCTCGGTCTTGTGCGGAATCAACTCGAACACGCGCGGCGCACGGGTTTCACGATTCTTGGGGAACTGGCTGGCGGCCAGGAACAATCCCGAGGCGCCATCACGCAGCACATACGTATCGTTGACCTTTTCGCACTTGAGCTCCGGCATCGGGATCGGATCGCTCTTGGGCGGCGCCGCCTCGCCGCTTTTCAGCAGCTTGCGCGTGTTCTTGCAGTCGCTGTTGGTGCAGCCAAAAAATTTTCCGAAACGCCCAGTCTTGAGCTGCATCTCGCTGCCGCACTTGTCGCATTCCAGGCTTGGGCCTTCATAGCCCTTGATGCGGAACTGGCCCTCTTCGATCTCATAGCCAGAGCAATCTGGATTATTACCGCAGATGTGCAGCTTGCGCTTCTCATCCAGCAGATAGGCATCCATCGCCGTGCCGCACTTGGCGCAGCGATGCTTGCCGAGCAGCACGCGTGATTCCGACTCGCCTTCGTCGTCCGCTGCGATTTCATCGCCCGGAACCAGGTTGAGGGTTGATTTGCAGCGCTCCTTGGGCGGCAGACTGTAACCGGAGCAGCCCAGGAACACGCCCGTGGAAGCCGTGCGGATCATCATCGGCCGGCCGCACTCCTTACAGGGAATATCAGTCAGGGTCGGCTGATTGGCGCGCATGCCGCCTTCGCTGGCTTCGGCCACGTCGAGATTCTTGCGGAACTTGCCATAAAAGGTGTTCAGCAGGTCCTTCCAGTCGCGCTGGCCCTGGGCGACGTCATCAAGGCGCTCTTCCATACCGGCGGTGAAGCCGTAATCCATCAGGTCGGAGAAGCTTTCTGCGAGGCGGTCGGTGACGATATCGCCCATTTTTTCAGCATAAAAGCGACGATTCTGCACCGTCACATAGCCACGATCCTGAATGGTCGAGATGATCGCTGCATAGGTGGACGGTCGCCCGATGCCGCGCTTCTCCAACTCCTTGACCAGGCTGGCTTCGGAGAAGCGTGCCGGCGGCTTGGTGAAATGCTGGCTGGGGTCAAGCTGGATCAGCGCCAGAGCTTCGCCTTGCGCCATGTCCGGCAGCACTGCGTCTTCGCCCGGTTTGCTCTGTTGCGGCAACGCACGGGTGTAGCCGTCGAATTTGAGAATGCGGCCCTTGGCGCGCAGCTCGAAATCACCTGCAGCAACGCTGACGGTGGTTGACAGGTACTTAGCCGGCGGCATCTGGCACGCCACGAACTGGCGCCAGATCAGTTCATACAGCCGCTCGGCGTCACGCTCCAGGCCAGACAACTGGGTCGGGCGCAGATTGACATCCGAGGGGCGAATGGCTTCGTGCGCTTCCTGGGCGCCTTCCTTGCTGGAATAGACGTTGGCTTTTTCCGGCAGGTACTGATCACCGTACTCGCTGCTGATAAAGCTGCGCACCATCTCGACGGCATCCTGCGAGAGATTGGTCGAGTCGGTTCGCATATAGGTGATGTAACCTGCCTCGTAGAGACGCTGGGCCATCATCATGGTTTTCTTCACCCCGAAGCCCAGGCGAGTGCTTGCTGCCTGCTGCAGGGTCGAGGTAATGAACGGCGCCGACGGCTTACTGGATGTCGGCTTGTCCTCGCGTTTGACGACGCTGTAGCTGGAAGCCTTGAGCTTTTCCAGCGCGGCCATGGCATGGGTTTCGTTGAGCGGCTTGAAGGCGTCGCCCTTTTCGCGCACCACTTCAAAGCGCACCTGATCTTTTTTGGCGGTGCCCAGATCAGCATGCACCTCCCAGTATTCTTCCGGGACGAAGGCGCGAATCTCTCGCTCGCGTTCAACCACCAGTTTCACCGCCACCGACTGCACGCGCCCGGCGGACAGGCCACGGGCGATCTTTGACCAGAGCAGTGGCGAGACCATGTAACCCACCACGCGGTCGAGGAAGCGGCGTGCTTGCTGGGCATTGACGCGATTGATGTCCAGCTCGCCGGGCTGGGAGAAGGCTTCCTGGATGGCCTTTTTGGTGATCTCGTTGAACACCACGCGCTTGTAGCGACTGTCGTCGCCACCGATGGACTCGCGCAAATGCCAGGCAATCGCCTCCCCCTCTCTATCCAAGTCGGTTGCGAGATAGATGGTGTCGGCATCCTTGGCCAGGCGGCGCAACTCCTCGACAACCTTTTCCTTGCCCGGCAGGATTTCATAGCGGGCCTTCCAACCCTGCTCGGGATCAATTCCCATACGCGTGAACAGCTGGCGCTTGGCTTTTTCCTTGGGTGACAGCGCAGGCGCCTCACCGGCCGCAGCCTTGCCGCGTTTGGCCGGCTCCTTGTTAGCCGTTGAACCGCTGGTAGGCAGGTCACGGATATGGCCGATGCTCGACTTCACCACGTACTGGTTGCCCAGGTACTTGTTGATGGTCTTGGCCTTGGCCGGTGATTCCACGATGACCAGCGATTTACCCATGGATCGGAAAGTTCCTGAATTCAATAAAGAGGAGGCGGGCCACTTATGCGGCACCGCTATATATAGTGGTGATCAATACGAGGTCAAGGGACTGACGTCAATCTTCAATCCGGGCGCTGGCCGATCTGCGGCTCTTCCGCTTGGATCAAGGCAAAACGTGGCAAACGCTCGCCGTTGACTTCAACCGTCTCACAAAACATGCTCATCGGCCTGACCCACAGGCCGTATTCACCGTACAGCGCTTGGTAGATCACCATCCATTCTTCGCTTTCGGAATGCTGAGCAACACCGAAAACGCGATACTCGTGACCTTTGTAATGGCGATAAAGGCCGGCTGTTAACTTCATCGGCAAACCTTCGTAACCCTGTAGGGAATTATTTTTGCTGTAAACGAAAACCGGGGCACAAGGCCCCGGTTTCGTCATCCGCCGCGAGCGCTTTAAACGCGTTCGAAGACGGTGGTGATGCCCTGGCCGAGACCAATGCACATGGTCGACACGCCCAGAGTACCGCCGTTCTGCTTCATTACGTTAAGCAGAGTACCGGAGATACGCGCACCAGAGCAACCGAAGGGGTGGCCCAGAGCAATGGCGCCGCCATTCAGGTTGACCTTCTGCTCCATCTTGTCAAGAAGCTTCAGGTCTTTGAGGACCGGCAGCGCTTGGGCCGCGAAAGCTTCGTTGAGCTCGACGTGATCGATGTCATCCATGGTCAGACCGGCACGCTTGAGCGCCTTCTGAGTGGACGGCACCGGGCCGTAACCCATGATCGCCGGGTCGACACCAGCAACCGCCATGGCGCGAATCACCGCCATTGGCTGAATACCCAGATCCTTGGCCCGCTGGGCGGACATGACGATCATGCAGGACGCGCCGTCAGTGATCTGCGAGGAGGTCCCCGCCGTCACGGTGCCGCCCTTGGGGTTGAACGCCGGCTTCAGGTTCGCCAGGCTTTCCAGGGTGGTTTCCGGGCGAATGGTTTCGTCGTAGTCGAAAACCTTCAGGAAACCGTTCTCGTCGTAGCCTTGCATCGGGATGATTTCATCCTTGAACTTGCCTTCGACGGTGGCCTGGTGAGCCAGACGATGCGAACGCTCACCGAAGGCGTCCTGCGCCTCGCGGCTGATGCCATGCATCTTGCCAAGCATTTCTGCGGTCAACCCCATCATCCCCGAGGCCTTGGCGGCATACAGGGACATGTGTGGGTTCGGATCGACGCCGTGCATCATGCTGACGTGACCCATGTGTTCCACACCACCGACGACGAATACATCGCCGTTGCCGGTTTGGATGGCCTGCACGGCAGTGTGCAACGCACTCATCGACGAACCGCACAGGCGGCTGACGGTTTGCGCAGCACTGGTGTGCGGGATCTGGGTCATCAGCGACGCCATGCGGGCGATGTTCCAGCCCTGCTCCAGGGTCTGGTTGACGCAGCCCCAGATCACGTCTTCGACTTCGGCCGGGTTGACCTTGTCGTTACGGTTCAGCAGCTCACGGATCAGGTGCGCCGACATGTTCTCGGCACGGGTGTTGCGGTGCATGCCGCCCTTCGAGCGGCCCATCGGGGTGCGGCCGAAATCGACAATAACCGCGTCTCTCGGATTAAGACTCATATCTCTCTATCTCGCTCTGTTCTGTCCGCGTTAACCGAAGAACTTCTGGCCGTTGGCGGCCATTTCACGAAGCTTGGCAGTCGGGGTATACAGCGGGCCAAGGTCGGCATACTTGTCGGCCAGGGCAACGAATTCAGCTACACCGATGGAATCGATGTAACGCAGCGCACCGCCCCGGAAGGGCGGGAAGCCGATGCCGTAAATCAGACCCATGTCAGCTTCGGCAGCCGTCTCGACGATGCCGTCTTCCAGGCAACGCACGGTTTCCAGGCACAGCGGAATCATCATGAAGTTGATGATGTCCTCGTCGGTGACTTCGCGCTGTTCGTAAACGATCGGCGCCAGCACTTCCTGAACGGACGCATCCACGACTTTCTTCGGCTTGCCGCGCTTGTCGGTCTCGTAAACGTAGAAGCCCTTGCCGTTCTTCTGCCCCAGGCGGTTGGCTTCATACAGGGCATCGATGGCGGAGCGACGATCATCCTTCATGCGATCCGGGAAGCCTTCGGCCATCACATCGCGGCCATGGTGGCCGGTGTCGATGCCGACCACGTCCATCAGATACGCGGGGCCCATGGGCCAGCCGAAGCGCTCCATGATCTTGTCGATGCGCACGAAGTCCACACCGGCGCTGACCAGCTTGGCGAAGCCGCCGAAGTACGGGAACAGCACGCGGTTGACCAGGAAGCCGGGGCAGTCGTTGACCACGATCGGGTTCTTGCCCATCTGCTTGGCGTAGGCCACGGTGGTGGCAACCGCCTCTTCGCTGGACTTCTCGCCACGGATCACTTCCACCAGCGGCATCATGTGCACCGGGTTGAAGAAGTGCATACCGACGAAGTTCTGCGGACGCTTGAGCGCCTTGGCCAGCAGATTGATGGAGATGGTCGAGGTGTTGGAGGCCAGGATTGCATCCTCACGCACCTGCTCTTCTACTTCAGCCAGCACGATCTGCTTGACCTTCGGGTTCTCGACCACGGCTTCGACGACGATGTCGACGTTGCCGAAATCGCCATAGGACATGGTCGGACGGATGGCGTTGAGCGCCTCGGCCATCTTCGCGGCGGTCAGGCGGCCCTTGTCAACGCGATTACCCAGCAGCTTGGAGGCCTCGTTCAGCCCCATCTGGATACCCTCTTCACGGATATCCTTCATCAGGATCGGCGTGCCCTTGACCGCCGACTGATAGGCGATACCGCCCCCCATGATGCCAGCGCCCAGAACAGCGGCCAGTTTCACGTCGCGCGATTGCTTGTCGTAAACCTTGGCCTTCTTCTTGAGTTCCTGGTCGTTGAGGAACAGACCGATCAGGCTGGCCGCAACCGGCGTCTTGGCCAGTTTGACGAAGCCGGCAGCTTCGATTTCCAGCGCCTTGTCGCGACCGTGGTTGGCGGCCTTCTGGATGGTCTTGATGGCTTCAACCGGCGCCGGGTAGTTCGGGCCGGCCTTACCGGCGACGAAGCCCTTGGCGGTCTCGAAGCTCATCATCTGTTCCATGGCGTTGAGCTTGAGCTTTTCCAACTTGGGCTGACGCTTGGCCTTGTAATCGAGCTCACCGGAAATGGCGCGCTTGATCAGGTCCAGGGCGGCGGCTTGCAGTTTGTCTGCGGCAACCACGGCATCCACAGCGCCGACTTTCAGTGCAGCATCCGCTCTGTTTTCAGCACCACCTGCGATCCACTCGATGGCGTTGTCGGCACCGACGATACGCGGCAGGCGCACGGTGCCACCAAAGCCCGGGTAGATGCCCAGCTTCACTTCCGGCAGGCCGATCTTGGCGCTGTCGGCCATAACGCGGTAATCGGCGGCCAGGCACATTTCCAGACCACCACCCAGGGCGATGCCGTTGATGGCGACCACGGTGGGCACGTTGAGGTCTTCGAAATCGCTGAAGATCTTGTTGGCTTCGAGGTTGGCGGCAATCAGCTGCTCATCGGGCAGCTGGAAGTTGTCGACGAATTCGGTGATGTCGGCGCCGACGATGAACACGTCCTTGCCACTGCTGACAATGACGCCCTTGACCGACGCATCGGCCTTGAGCGTGTCGACGGCTTGACGCAGCTCGTTCAGGGTGAGGCGGTTGAACTTGTTGACGGACTCACCCTTGAGGTCGAAATTCAATTCGACGATGCCGCCCTCAAGAGCCTTAACCGTGATGGCTTTACCTTCGTAAATCATCAACTGATCTCCAGGTATGGAAGCTGAACAGTTATACATCGGACGCCGGTTGCAACAGGCAAACGGCCTGCCATTGCCGGCACACCCATCGATGCATCTAGTCGTGCGTTTAGAGTGCTGCGCATGGCAAACGCTCAATTCATACGATCGTTTGATTCGGGTGCGCTCACCTTCGTGGAAAAGGCTCCGCTTGTCAATTAGGGGATTTACAGAGAAACGCGATCCGTTTAGCGCAGCACAGGGACAGACTCTTCATGCGCCTATGCGGATGGCCGCTGCATGACCGCCATGGACTGCGTGTTCTCCATGGGTTAGAACCCTGGTGGGCGCTATCTGTCTTGCAAGGTCATACTTAGAGTCACCCCGCACTCGCACGTTCAAGGAGAGACACCATGGTTTATCAGCACATTTTGGCGGCCATCGACCTGACCGAGGAATGTCATGCGGTCATAGAACGGGCCCAGTCTCTGGCGCAGGCCCATCAGGCGCGCTTGTCACTGGTACATATAATCGAACCGATGGCCATGGCCTTCGGCGGCGATGTGCCCATGGACCTGTCAATGCTGCAGCAACAGCAGTTCGATCAGGCCCGCGAACGTCTGAATGGTTTTGCCGGACGCTATCCGCAACTGACCGAGGACCACATACACCTGACCTATGGGCAGCCGCGCCAGGAAATTCACCGTTTGGCCACCGAGCAGAATTGCGACGTGATCGTGGTCGGCAGCCATGGTCGACATGGCCTGGCGCTGCTGCTCGGCTCCACCGCCAACGACCTGTTGCATGGCGCGCCTTGCGACGTGCTGGCGGTTCGGCTACGCAAGGCCGAGTAAGCCGTTGCGCCAAGGGGTAACCACAGGTTACCCCTGCATTGTGCCCACGCCAGCCAAGCGCCTCCTTTACTCCAGCCCGTCCCCCGAACTCATCACTTGCGGACGAATTTTCTGTAGCTGAGTCTCCAGGGAAACCGTCATGCTTGAGGCCAAAGAAAAGAAGGTCAGAAAGGCCTTGAGGTTGGAATCGGCCTTGCACGTTGTGTGAATCCGCTGCCAGAACGCCTGGTTGACCAACTGTAATTGCTGGAACAGCTTGACCAGCCCGCGCAGCTCCCAGTCCGGTCGCCGACCTTCGCGGAAGTTGAAATACTGGCGCGCCAGATACAGGGAAACCGCACGCAGGATAAACTCCTGATTGCTGGCAAACGGCAGATGCTGCTGAGCCATGGGCTTGAGCCGCGACAAAGCCGGACAGGCGCTGGTCGCCATGATTACACCGAGCAATGAGCGCAGGCCTTCTTCCAGGCTCACCAGCTTGTGATATTCCCGCTCGGGAGTGCGCACCCAGACTATGGCCCGGGTGAAGGCCGGCAAGCCCTGAAAATCCTCGATCACTTGATGCAGGTCCACTGCCGCCGGGCAATGGCTGTAGTCATTCTTGCTCAGCGGGCAATTGCTGCACTGCTGATGTTCAAGTCGCGTCCAGGCCGGCGCTGCGACCGCAAGATTGCGGTCATAGGCACGGTCCAGTTGGATCCGGTAACTGAACTCGTGCTCTTCATCGAGAATGATCCGGTACTCGATCGCCATTCAGCGCTCCATGGTCAATGTTCCAATTCGGCCCACCGTTCAAGCAGACCATCTAACTCCTGCTGCAGGCTTTCCAGCTGCGCCAGCGCTGTGCTGACCTCCTCCGCCGGACGGCTGTAGAACGCCGGATCGGAAGTCTCCACTTGCAGGGCTGCCAACTGCTGTTCCACGGCATCGATCTGCCCCGGAATCGCCTCCAGCTCGCGCTGCAGTTTGTAACTGAGTTTTTTCTTCGCTGCAGGTACTGGCTCGCTAACTGGCGATGCGGTAGCTGCCGGTTCGCTCTTGGCCGCTGCTTTTTCCGCCTTGTCACTGTCCGCCTTGTCGCTGGCACCCAGCAGCCGTGGCGAGCCGCCCTGGCGCAACCAATCCTGATAACCGCCGACGTATTCGCGTACCTGACCATTGCCTTCGAACACCAGCGTGCTGGTCACCACGTTATCCAGGAAGACCCGGTCGTGGCTGACCATCAGCACCGTGCCCGGGAAGTTCAACAGCACTTCTTCGAGCAGTTCCAGGGTTTCCACGTCGAGGTCGTTGGTCGGTTCGTCGAGCACCAGCAGGTTGGCCGGCTTACTGAATAGCTTGGCGAGCAAAAGACGTGCCCGCTCGCCACCGGACAGCGCCTTGACCGGGGTACGGGCACGCTGTGGGCTGAACAGGAAGTCGCCCAGGTAGCTGAGCACATGGCGGCTCTGCCCATCGATGGTGATGAAATCACGACCCTCGGCCACGTTATCGATCACGGTCTTTTCCGGCTCGAGCTGGTGACGCAATTGGTCGAAATACGCCACTTCCAGCTTGGTACCCACTTCAATGCTGCCACCCGTAGGTTGCAGATCGCCGAGCAACAGCTTGAGCAGGGTCGTCTTGCCGGTCCCGTTGGCACCGAGCAGGCCAATGCGGTCGCCGCGCTGCAGAACCATGGAGAAATCCCGAATCAGCGGCTCACCACCGGCATGGGCGAAGCTGACATTCTCCACGACGATGACCTGCTTGCCGGATTTGTCCGCGGTTTCCACCTGGAACGTCGCCTTGCCCTGACGCTCGCGACGTTCGGCACGCTCGGCGCGCATCGCCTTCAAAGCCCGTACACGGCCTTCGTTACGGGTGCGTCGGGCCTTGATACCCTGACGAATCCACACTTCTTCCTGGGCCAGCTTTTTATCGAACAGAGCGCTGGCGCTTTCTTCCGCTGCCAGTTGCTGTTCCTTGTGCACCAGGAAGCTGGCGTAGTCGCCGTTCCAGTCGATCAGATGGCCGCGATCCAGCTCGAGGATGCGCGTGGCCAGGTTCTGCAGGAAGGAACGGTCGTGGGTGATGAACAGCACCGCGCCGTTGAAATTCACCAAGGCTTCTTCCAGCCAGGCGATGGCGCCGATGTCCAGGTGGTTGGTCGGCTCGTCGAGCAGCAGCAGGTCGGGTTCTGCCACCAGTGCCTGGGCCAACAGCACCCGGCGACGCCAGCCGCCGGACAGCTCGGCCAGGGTCTTGTCGGCCGGCAGCTGCAGGCGGCTCAGGGTGCTGTCGACCAGTTGCTGCAGACGCCAGCCATCTTTGGCTTCCAGCTCCTGCTGCACGTGCATGAGCTTGTTGAGATCTTCGTCGGTGTGAATGTTCTGGCTCAGGTGATGGTACTGGGCCAACAGCTCACCCACTCCGGCTAGTCCCTCGGCGACCACATCGAATACCGTGCGCTCGTCGGCGCGCGGCAGTTCCTGCGGCAATTCGCCAATTTTTAGCGACGGCGCTCGCCAGATCTCACCGTCATCCGGAGCCTGTTCTCCCTTGACCAGGCGCAGCATGCTGGACTTGCCGGTGCCGTTGCGGCCAATGATGCACACCCGCTCGCCCCGGGCCACCTGCCAGGACACTTGTTCCAATAGCGGCGTGGCGCCGTAAGCCAGGGATACATCGGTGAATTTGAGCAACGTCATGGGCGCCTCCGGAAACAGGGCGCGCATTCTAACAGCTTCGCGCCCGCAGCTCCCGAAATGGCCTGATACAGGGCATTCGTCGGATGATCACGGGTTTGGGCAAGACATCCGGCTAAGCTCTTGCCACCTAGCGTTACGTAGTCAGGGAGCCCCATGTACCGACGTCTGCTTCATCTTTCCTGCCTGGTACTTGCCCTCGGCTCAATGACCCCAGCCCAAGCAGCCAGTCTCGACCAGCAACGCACTTGGTACGACCAGGCCCAGCGCGCGCTGGCCAAGGGCGACGCCGGCCCCTATTACCGGCACCGTGCGGAATTGCAACGTTATCCGCTTGAGCCCTATCTGGCCTATACGGAACTGAATTCACGGCTGAAACAGGCCAGCAACGCTCAGGTCAGCAAGTTTCTCATTGAGCACGGCGACCTGCCTCAGGCCGGCACCCTGAAGCGCAACTGGTTGAAACTGCTGGCTGCACGCAGTGACTGGAAAGCCTTTCTGGACCATTACGATCCGGCCCTCAATGACACCGAACTGGACTGTCTGTACGGTCAATATCAGTTGACCCACGGCCAGCGGGAAGCGGGTCAGGCGACGGCCGAACGCCTCTGGTTGGTCGGCAAATCCCAACCCGAGAGCTGTGACGCCCTGTTCGCGCTCTGGGCCAAACAAGGCCAACCCAGCGAAGGTCTGCGCTGGCAACGTGCCCTGCTGGCCGCCGAAGCGCGCAACCTGGGCCTGACCAGCTACCTGGTCAAGGGCCTTGGCACCCTGCGTCGCGAAGGCGCCCTGCTGCTGGACGTCATCAACAATCCCGAACTGCTGCGCCAGCGGGGCCGGTTTTCCTCCACCAGCACCGCCATGACCGACGTCGTTGGCCTCGGCCTGCGCCGCCTGGCTCGCCAGAACGCAGATCTGGCTTTGGAGCTGCTCGACGACTACGCCGCTCGCCTGCGCTTCTCTGCCGAGGAAAAGGTCGCCATCGCCCGCGAAATCGGCCTGACCCTGGCCAAGCGTTTCGACGCCCGCGCCTTGAAAGTCATGGCCGAGTACGACCCGGAGCTACGCGACGATACGGTCAGCGAATGGCGGGCTCGCCTGCTGCTGCGCCTGGGTCGCTGGGATGAAGCCCACCAGCTGACGTCGCGCCTGGGCGGTGATCTGGCCAGCAGCAGTCGCTGGCGCTACTGGAACGCACGCAGCCTGCAACTGGCGCAACCCGGTAATCGGGATGCTATGGACCTGTACCGTCTGGTGGCAGGCGAGCGCGACTTTTACGGCTTCTTGGCCGCTGACCGAATCAAAAGTCCTTACAACCTCAATCATCAGCCCTTGAGTATCGATCCGAAGACCCTGCACAGCGTGCGCAGTACGGCCGGCATCCGTCGTGCCCTGGAGCTCCATGCGCGCGGGCACTATGTCGATGCCCGCCGCGAGTGGTATCACATCAGCCGCGTATTCAGCCGGGAGGAGCTGATCGCCCAAGCCAAGCTCGCCCACGACCTGGACTGGCATTTTCCCGCCATCCGCACCCTTAGCCAGGCGCGCCACTGGGACGACCTGGACGTCCGCTTCCCTATGCCCTACCGCAGCAGCCTGACGAGCGCCGCAAAATCACGCGGCCTACACTCCAGCTGGGTGTACGCCATCACCCGCCAGGAAAGCGCTTTCATGGACGACGCACGCTCCCATGCCGGCGCCATCGGCTTGATGCAACTGATGCCTGCCACGGCGCGGGAAACCGCACGCAGGTTCGGCATTTCCTTGAACTCGACCTACCAGGTGCTCAAGCCAGAAACCAATATCCAGTTGGGCACCGCCTATCTGAGCCAGGTCAGCGCCCAATTCGACGGCAATCGAATCCTCGCCTCGGCTGCCTACAACGCCGGCCCCAGCCGAGTTCGCCAATGGCTACGAGGTGCCGACCACTTGGAATTCGATGTCTGGGTGGAGAACATTCCGTTCGATGAAACCCGCCAATACGTGCAGAACGTGCTTACCTACTCGGTGATCTACGGCCAGAAACTCAACGCCCCGCAGCAGTTGGTGGAGCGTCACGAGCGCAGCTTGCAGTGGCAGCGAACCGCCGGTCGATCAGTTGAGTAACTCGACGGGCATTCCCACTTCCAGCCGCCCCTCGCCCTCGACGAGCAGGTTTTGCCCGAACATCACTCCCTTTTCACCACGCCGGTAGGTCTGCAGCGTGGCCAGCGGCTCCAGGTCAACGCTGCGCTCGCCGGTATCCGGATCGAGGGTAGTAATCGCACAGCGCGTGCAGGGTTTGACCACCTGGAATTCGACCTCGCCAATGCGAATACGCCGCCAGCCATCTTCGGCATAGGGTAGGCTGCCGTCGATAACCAGGTTCGGCCGGAAACGACGCATCTCCAACGGGCGGCCCACGCGTGCCGACAGGTCCTCGAGCGAGGCCTGACCAATCAGCAACACGGGAAAACCATCGGCGAAGGCCACGCGCCGACCGTCGCCGGCATAACGCCTGTCTACTTGCCGTGTACGGTGCGCAGGTACGTACACCAGGCGGCAGGCGCGGCCCAGCAAGCGGCTCGCCCAGTCCGCCGCCGCATCGCCGGCATCTGGCACGTTCAATTCGTCCTTCCACACACTGACCGAGCGCAGAGCCTGGTCGGCCGCAGGCAGGTCCACCAACAGCGGTGACATTTCCGGCGCGCTAAGCAACAACTGCTGCTCACTCTGCCAGCGAGCCTGCAGCCGGGTCATGGCCGGCAGTACACGTTGCGAGAGAAACCGCCCACTGTCCGCATCCACCAGCATCCAGCGCCGATCGCCGTGCAAGCCGAGCTCGTCTACCGGGGAGGCCTGCAGGCGTTCGCCCATGGCAGACTTGAGCGGATAACGATACAGCGCGGACAGGTGCATGACAGGATCTCCAGGGGGCACGCAATGGACAAGCCGCCAGCATAACGGACAGGCCTGTTCTTGCGCACCCGCGCCGGCGTACCCGGCGTACTCAGTCTCGCAGCAGGCGGTCGCGAATCACGTCTACCAGGCGGTCCGGCTGGAATTTGGAGAGGAAGTTATCGCACCCGACTTTCTTCACCATCGCCTCGTTGAAGTTGCCCGACAGCGAGGTATGCAGCACCACGTACAGATCACGCAGGCGCGGGTCCTGGCGAATTTCAGCGGTCAACCGGTAGCCGTCCATTTCGGGCATCTCTGCGTCGGTAAACACCATCAGCAGCTTATCGGTCAGCACTTCGCCCGCATCGGCCCATTGCTGGAGCTTCTGCAGGCCTTTCAAGCCGTCGCTGGCGGTGTGGATTGTCAAGTTCAGTTGAGAGAGGGTCTCGCTCAGTTGCGCAAGTGCCACGCCGGAGTCGTCCACGATCAGCACTTCACGTCCAGCGGCCTTCTTAAAGATCGGGTCCGCCAGCAGCTCGCTGGACACCTGTGCGTTGTAGGGCACGATCTCGGCCAGCACTTTTTCCACGTCGATGATTTCCACCAGTTGGTCATCGACCTTGGTGATTGAGGTCAGATAATGCTGGCGGCCGGCGCCACTGGGCGGAGGCTGCACCGCTTCCCAATTGAGGTTGAAGATGCGCTCGACGCTGCTGACCAGGAACGCCTGCACTGACCGGTTGTATTCCGTAACGATGATGGTGCTCGCTTCAGACTGCAGCGGACGCATGCCGATTGCCTTGGCAAGGTCGATGACCGGCAGGGTCTGCCCGCGCAGGTTGACCACACCACACACGCATGGATGCCGGTGGGGCATACGGTTCAGGCGCGGCATCTGCAGGACTTCCTGCACCTTGAAGACGTTGATTGCAAAGAGCTGCCGCCCGGACAGGCGGAACAGGAGAATCTCCAGGCGATTCTCACCCACCAATTGGGTTCGTTGGTCTACTGAATCGAGAATGCTGGCCATGCCTGCTCCTGTGTTATCCGACGGATCTAACCTGCTGCTGTCAGGTTATCGGCCGAAGCAGGCGCAGCTGTAGTGCTCTGGCGGGAGGTCAGCTGCCGCGCATTCCGGCATAGCCCGAATGCAAGCGCAACGCCTGCCTCTCGCAGAGCAACGCAGGCTATGCGCAGACGCTAATTCAAGACCTCGCTGAACGGGATGAAACGCACCGGATCGCCTTCGGAAAACGTTGTATTTTCGCGCACCTCCACCAGGCCTTCGGCCCAGGCGGCGCTGAGCAACACGCCGGAGCTCTGGTTCGCATACATCACGGCGCGTCCCTGTTCCACGCGGGCGCGCAGGTACTCGCGGCGCTTGCCCGGTTTGCTCCAAACAAAGCCCGACGGCACGTCGAACCCCAGCGGCACCACGCTGGTCACGCCCAGTCGGCGTAACAGATAGGGTCGGGCCAGCAACGCGAAGGTCACCAGCGTCGAGGCTGGATTACCGGGCAATCCGAGCACCGGAACGCCTCGATAGTGCCCGCAGGTCAGCGGCTTGCCCGGTTTGATCGCCAACTTCCAAAAAGCCAGTTCGCCTGCCTCGCGCAGTACCTGGCCGAGAAAATCCGCCTCGCCGACCGAAACGCCTCCACTGGACAGAATCAGATCGACCTCGCCCAGACGCGCCAACGCTTCACGGGTGGCCTGCGCATCGTCAGGCAGGATGCCGACATCCACCACCGTGCAGCCCAGACGTTGCAACCAGCTGCACAGCACACGACGATTGCTGTTGTAGATTTGTCCAGGGCCCAGCGGCAGCCCCGGCTCCACCAATTCATCGCCCGTCGACAGCACCGCCACGCGTGGCCGGCGGCGCACCCGCAGACTCGCCTGCCCCAGCGATGCTGCCAGGCCTAGCTCAATGGGCCCCAACCGGCTGCCGGCCGCCAGCACGCAATCGCCGATGCGGGTCTCCTGCCCCTTGGGCCGTACGTTTTGGCGCGTCCTGAGCGGTTGCAGAAAACGCACTCGGCCATCCGCCAGCACCTCGACGTTTTCCTGCATTTCAACGCAGTCTGCGCCTTCGGGCAGCGGCGCACCGGTGAAAATCCGTGCACAACTCCCCGGTTGCAACAGCGTCGGCGCGCTGCCAGCGAAGAGTCGCTGCCCGACCGGCAGTGGCTCGCCCTGCCAGTCGGCGAGATTCAGCGCGTAACCGTCCATCGCGCTGTTGTCCCAGGGCGGCAAATCGAGCCCGGCCAATAGCGCATCAGCCAGCACCCGGCCTTGCGCCTGATCCAGAGTCACTTCTTCGCAGTCGATAATCGGCGTCGCGTCGGCCAGCGCCAGCAGCCGCTCCAGCGCAGTATCTAGCGGCAATAAAGCCGAAGGTTCGCTGCTCATCCGCGACTCCCACACGCCTCGGCGCGCACGAGGTGTGCCACGAAGTTACACGGACGGTGGCGGGCATCCAGCTGTTCGGCGAGGATACTGTCCCAGGCTGTGCGACAGGCATTGGTGGACCCCGGCAGGCAGCACACCAGCGTACGGTTGGACAGGCCGGCCAGCGCTCGGGACTGCACGGTGGAGGTACCGATGTCGGCGTAGGAAACCTGCCGGAACAGCTCACCGAAACCATCCACCTGCTTGTCGAACAGGCAGCTCACCGCCTCTGGGGTGCTGTCGCGCCCGGTAAAGCCGGTGCCTCCGGTGATCAGGACCACCTGAACGCGCTCATCGGCAATCCAGGTCGCGACTTGCGCGCGAATCTTGTAAAGATCGTCCTTAAGCAATACCCGCTCGGCGAGGGAATGGCCGGCAGCCGTCAGGCGGTCAACGAACAGTTGACCGGAAGTGTCGGTTTCCAGACTTCTCGTATCACTTACGGTGAGTACGGCAATACTTAGGGGAACAAACAGCGCATCAGCCTTGTGATTCATGAACAGCTTCCAGTTGTGGGGTTCACGTCGCAGTGTTATATCACAGCCCCCTGCCCCAGGAGCCCCGCCATGCCTGCCCCCTTAGTCCTGCCATCCTGCTCGGTACTTCTGCTGGCGGGCGGACGTGGCCAGCGCATGGGCGGCCGGGACAAAGGGCTGATCGACTGGCAGGGCCGCCCGTTGATTGCCTGGCTGCATGACTGCGTCCGACCGCTGACCGACGATCTGATCATTTCCTGCAACCGCAATATCGATCGCTATCGGCCCTTCGCCGACCGCCTGGTGACCGATCAGAATGATGATTTTCCAGGCCCTCTGGCGGGCATACGCGCCGGCCTTGCAGCTGCCAGGCACGACCACCTGCTGATTTTGCCCTGCGATGCCCCCCTGATCGACGGCGACCTGATCGATGCCATCCGCCAGCAGGCCGTCCGTCACCCACAGCGACCCGTAATGCTGCGCCAGGGTGATCATTGGCAGCCTCTGTTCAGTCTAATTCCGGTGAGCTTGCGTGACAGTATCGAGCACGCCTGGCTTGCCGGTGAACGCGCGCCTCGACACGTTTTAATTCGCCACGGCGCCATTGCCCTGGATTGCCCGGAGGACGATATTCGCCTCGCCAACCTGAACACCCCGGACTTGCTACAGCACGCCGTTCCGGCCGGTAACCCAGGCGGCACATGACCCCGTTTGTCACCGGGCCGCGAAAAAAATCCTCCCTAACCCCTTGTGCATCAAAAGTTTTTCGGTACAATGCGCGCCATCCAAACGGAGCGTAGCGCAGCTTGGTAGCGCGTCTCGTTCGGGACGAGAAGGTCGCAGGTTCGAATCCTGTCGCTCCGACCAAACTCCCGAAAAACCCGCCTTGCTCGGCGGGTTTTTCTATTTCAAGATTTCTCTACCCCTATGCACGTCCGCTGCAAATGGGCTAGAGTGACCCTCGTTAGTTATCAAGTCGACCGTCACCCGGTGTGGATTTCCAGGCGATTCCCGTTCGCCACAGCTGGAAGTCACACTTCGAAAGACCCTCAAAAGCCCGACGAACGATCAGTACGGAACCACAGGGATCAGTACCTTATCCCTGCCGCACGCAAACTTGATAACCCGCCGCACAACTGTCACGTAGCTTGCTTAAGCTTTACCTAGCAGGTTACGGAACCTTCCGTTGGCGGCACTGCTCCGATAAGGAACATTACGACCACTCAGGTGAGTGGCGGGATTCGGAGCCTTCACAAACGGCTACAGTCGTTTTTTGCAAAAGGAACACATAATAATATGTCTATTCAACATCGCGCCCAGGACGCAATCCGCGTTCTATCCGAAGCCTTCGCACCGCTTGACTGCCATTTTCTGGCACCCAGCCGCAAAGGTAATTTCAGCTTTACGCTGGTAAACGAGCACGGCATCGCCTGTCACAGCGAACGCCTCTACCCTGAGCACTATCAGGGCAGCGAGCGATTGCAACGCGTCATCGAACGCGCCCGCAGCAAGACTCTGGCGGCGTAACCGACAACAGAACGATACAGGTAGCTCATGACCTACCATCCTCACCCAAGCCCCGCTATCCCGCGGGGCTTTCTGCTTTTTGGACTCGCGAAATCCGCTCGACGGAATTGAGCAGTCTCACACCGAAAAAACATCAGCACGCTCGTCCAATCTTCGACGCGTCAATCTACCGCGCAGCCTCACCGACAAGCATTTCTCGTGGTACGCCTGGATTCCTGGATGACATCAGCCAGCCGCCCAACGAGCGGCACTTCAGTGCAAGCCGCGTAATCCCGTGGGAACGCTAGGCTCGTCGACCGCCTCCCAAGGACCACCCGGCTGGCCGGCGCAGTACCAGCCATTGCTCCAGCGGTAGTAAAGGCGTTCGCGGTAATAGAGTGATTGACCACTGACGACATAGACCCCCAGCTGATTGTCCCAATGGGCATCCAGGTGTGGAGGCGGCGCGTAACGCGGATGCGTCTTGCGCGTGGCCGGGACTGACGGCGTGCCAGGGGAAGGCGTGGCCGGGACCGCAGGCGTAATCACCGGACGGGTCGGTGATTCAGGCACAGGCGCTGGCTGGCGCTGTGGTTGTGAACCGGGCAAATGGTAGACCGCATCGCTGGCACAGCCCGCCAGTACCACCATCAGCGATCCCAGGACGACTCGACTCAGGTGCAACCAGGGCGCGCGCCGCTGCATCTCTTCTCCAGAGCCGGCCAGAGCCGGCTGTTATTCAGGGCCTATCGGGTTGATCGATGACGAGCTGCTGGAGTTGCGTATTGCTGGAATCCACCGCCTTGCTGCGCCCGATCCACTCTCCACTCTGCGGGTCACCGCCCCGGGAAATTCGCGCCACCAGCTCGACCTTCGGAAAGTTGGACAAGCGCAACTGGGGAAGCATTGCATCGGCATCCGTAAAGGTCAGCTCAGCCGGCAACTCGGCAACGCTAAGCCGCTTGGCTGCCAGGGGGGCCGGCGGCCCATCGACGGCGCGGGCGAACACGAACACGGTATCGCCCGGCTGGACCTGATCGCGCACTTGCGCACCCAGTTCTACCCGCATCTTGAGCTGAACGTTAACCGGGGCCGCCTGGGTGCCCTGCGACTGATCGCCCGCCTGGGCGCGGGCACGCTCGATACCGCTTTGAATCGCCGCACGCGACGGGTCATCGGCCGGCAAGGTAGCAACCAGTCTTTCCCAGTGCTCGACCGCTTCGGCAAAACGCCCGGCCTCGAAGGCAGAGATGCCCAGCAAGCCCAAGGTCGTCGTTTCTTCAGGATCAATGTGCAGCGCTTCGCGCGTCAGCGACTGGATTTGCTCGGACCACTGCTGGCCACCGGCGAAGTACAGCGCCTGGGCCCACTGGCCAAGCAATGCGGGATCACGGCCTGCCAGCGTCACAGTACGCTCGAACGCCTTGGCCGCATCGGCCGGACGCTCTTCGACCATATAGGCTCGCGCCAGGTAGTACCACCCTTCCGCCGCTTCTGGCTGGGCTTTGACCGCCTGCTCCAGACGGGCAACCATTTCGCTCATCGAGGCCGGTGCCTGGTCGAACTGGCGGGACAGTTCCAGCTTGTCGCTGGCGCCCCAGTACATATACAGGCCCAGGCCCAACACCGGCACCAGTACCGCCGCCAGCAACGGCGCGGTGCGGCCCAGGTGCGCACTGCGCTGTACGTCTACGTTTTCCGTATCGGCCAGCAGCTCACGGGCCGCCTCAGCTTTGCCTGCTGCGAATTGTTCATTATTGAGGGTGCCGGCAGCATGCTGGGTCTCCAGCTCGGCCTGGCGCTCCTCGAAAAGCGCCACGTTAAGGGCAGTACGGTCTTCCTCGCGCTGGGCGTGACGGCCGCGCAGCACCGGAATCAATATAAACGCCAAGGCCACCAGCAATAGCACGACGGCGGCAAGCCAGAAATCGATCATGAGTCTTTCTTATCCAGCAAATGAGAGAGACGCTGCTGCTCTTCGGCGGACAGCAGGGCTTTTTGCGGTGCGCTTTCAACCTTGCGCTTGCGCACGACAATGATCAGCAACACCAGCAGCCCACCGCCCAGCAACGCCCAGGGTCCGTACCAGAGCAACAGGGTGCGGGCTTCGACGGGCGGGTTGTACAGCACGAAATCGCCATAGCGGGCCACCAGGTAATCGACGATCTGCTTGTCGCTCTGGCCTTCCCCCATCATCCGGTAGATTTCCCGGCGCAGGTCCATGGCGATGGGTGCGTCGGAATCGGCGATGTTCTGATTCTGGCACTTGGGGCAGCGCAATTCGAAGGTCAGCGTGCGAAACCGCTGACGCTCAGCCTCGCTGGCAAACTCGTAGGTATCAATGGCAGCCCAGCTCAAACCGGACAGTGCCAGGCTGCACAACACAGCGGCAAGCAAACGTTTCATTCGTCGAGCAACTCCTGGTAAAGCGGTGCCAGCTGCTGGCGCCAGACGCGCTCGTCAATGGCACCGACATACTTGTGGCGGATGATGCCGTGCTTGTCGATGAGGAAGGTTTCCGGCGCGCCATAGACACCCAGGTCCAGACCCAGGCTGCCGACTTTATCTTCAATGTTGATCTGGTAGGGATCGAGCAAATCCGTCAGCCACTTGCGCGCCGCCGCGTTGTCATCCTTGTAATTGACGCCATGGATTACCACGCCCTGACTGGCCAACGCATTAAGCGTTTCATGCTCGGCTCGACAGGTCGGGCACCAGGTCGCCCACACGTTGACCAACGCCGGCTTGCCGAGCAGCGCCTCACGGGTGACCGCCTTGCCTTCGTGCACACTCGGCAACTCAAAGGCGGGGAACGGCTTGCCGATCAGGGCTGAAGGCAGCTCCTGGGGATTGAGAAACAACCCCTTGGCCAGGAAGGCCGCGACAATCAGAAAGATCGCTAACGGAATCAGCAGCAATCCACGCTTCATGCCGGTACTCCTGTCAGGCCCAAGGTTTCACGTACGCGACTCTTGACCTTGACGCGGTAGCGACGGTCCAGCGTGGCCAGCACGCCACCAAAAGCCATCATCAACCCGCCCAGCCAGATCCAGCGCACATAAGGTTTGACGTGCAAGCGCACGGCCCAGGCGCCATCTTCCAGCGGCTCACCGAGGGCGACATAGAGATCGCGGAACAACCCGGGATCGATACCGGCTTCGGTCATCGGCATCATCTGCACGGTATACAGACGCTTCTCGGGGTGCAGCACGGCGATCTGCTTGTCGTTCTCGAACACGCGCAGCGTGGCCTTATCGGAGGTGTAGTTGGGACCTTCGTGGTGTACCGCACCTTCAAAGACGAAGCGGTAGCCGGCCAGTTCGAGGGACTCGCCCGGCGCCATGCGCAGGTCGCGCTCGGCGCTCTGCAGGGAAGACAGCACCACGCCAATGGCACACACGGCAATCCCCAGGTGGGCCAAATGCATGCCCCAGTAGCTGCGGCTCAGGCTGCGCATGCCTTTAAACAGCCCCTTGTGACGGGTCTTGTCGAGTAGATCGCGTACGCTGGCCAGCACCACCCAGGCTGCCAGCAAGCACACGGCCAGCACCGCCCAGTGGAAATCGCCCAGCAGCACGGACGCCAGACCACCAAGCACCGCACTGCCGATCAGCACGGGCGTGAGCATGTTCAACAGCCATTTCACCGGCGTGTCCTTCCAGCGCACCAGCACGCCCACCGCCATGGCCAGCATCAGGATCGCCATCAGCGGCAGGAACATCGCATTGAAGTACGGCGGGCCAACGGACAGCTTGGCGCCGGTCAACGCATCGAGCAGCAGCGGATACAGGGTGCCGAGCAAAATCATCGCCGTGGCCACCACCAGCACCAGATTATTGACCAGCAATAAGGTCTCGCGGGACCACAGAGCAAAGCCGACCTGGCTTTTGACCACCGGTGCACGCACCGCGAACAGTGCCAGCGAGGCACCCACCACGATAAGCAGGAACACCAGGATGAACGCGCCCCGCTCGGGGTCGGCCGCGAAGGCGTGTACCGAGGTGAGCACCCCGGAACGCACCAGGAAAGTACCCAGCAGGCTCAGCGAGAACGCAGCAATCGCCAGCAGCACGGTCCAGCTCTTGAACACGCCACGCTTTTCGGTGACCGCCAGCGAGTGAATCAGCGCGGTACCCACCAGCCAAGGCATGAAAGAGGCGTTTTCCACCGGATCCCAGAACCACCAGCCGCCCCAGCCCAGTTCGTAGTAGGCCCACCAGGAGCCGAGCACGATGCCAATGCCCAGGCTCGCCCAGGCAACCAGCGTCCAAGGGCGCGACCAGCGTGCCCAGGCAGCGTCCAGACGACCGCCCAGCAACGCGGCAATGGCGAAGGCGAAGGCTACCGAGAAACCGACGTAGCCCATGTAGAGCATCGGCGGGTGGACGATCAGGCCGAAGTCTTGCAGCAACGGGTTGAGGTCGCGACCGTCCATTGGCGCTTGCGGCAGCAGGCGCTCGAAGGGGTTGGAGGTCATGATCAGGAACAGCAGGAAGCCGATGCTGATGATGCCCATCACCGCCAGCACGCGGGCCAGCATTTCTTCCGGCAGATGACGGGAGAACACCGCCACGGCAAAGGTCCAGCCACCGAGAATGAAGGCCCACAGCAGCAGCGAGCCTTCATGGGCGCCCCACACGGCACTGAACTTGAAGAACCAGGGCAAGGCGCTGTTGGAGTTATGGGCGACATAGGCGACCGAGAAATCGTCGACCAGAAACGCATAGGTCAGGCAGGCCAGGGACACCGTGAGGAAGAAGAATTGCCCCCACGCCGCTGGCTGCGCCAGGCCCATCCACAGGCGATCACCGCGCCACGCACCGATCAGCGGCAGCGTGGACTGTACGATAGCCAGGCAAAAGGCCAGAATCAGGGCCAGGTGGCCAAGCTCGGGAATCATTGGGTCGCCTCCGCATTATTCTGCAGCTTGGCGCTTTCCAGGGCCTGGGTCACTTCCGGCGGCATGTAGTTCTCGTCGTGCTTGGCCAACACCTCGTCGGCGACCAGCACGCCGTCGGCATTCAGGCGGCCCAGGGCGACGATGCCCTGCCCTTCGCGGAACAGGTCGGGGAGGATGCCCTGGTAGCGCATGGTCACTTCAGCAGCACCGTCGCCGGCTACGAACTCGACCAGCAACGAGTCTTCGGAGCGCTTCAACGAGCCTTCCTTGACCATGCCGCCGGCGCGAATACGCACACCTTCCGGCACCTCACCATTGGCAATTTGCGTGGGGGTATAGAACAGGTTGATGTTCTGCTGCAACGCCGACAAGGCCAGGCCGACCGCAGCGCCAACCCCGACGACGATGGCCAGCACGATGATCAGACGCTTCTTGCGCACAGGATTCACTTCATTTCCTCCCGGCGCAGACGACGCGCCTCTTCTTGCAGATAACGCCGGCGCGCCAGCAACGGCTGGGCGACGTTGAACAGGATGACGGCCAGGCTGATGCCGTAGCACGTCCACACGTACAGACCATGGTTGCCCATGGCGACAAATTCGGAGAAGGAGGCGAAATTCACCGACGTCCCTCCAGTTGGGCGCGCAGCTCGGCTTTTACCCAGCTGCTGCGCGATTCACGTTTGAGCACTTCAAGGCGCATGCGCATCAACACCACCGTGGCGAGGAAACAGTAAAAGCCGATGACCATGACCAGCAACGGCAGCCACATTTCCATCGGCATCGCCGGCTTCTCGGTGAGCTTGAAGGTGGCCGGCTGGTGCAGCGTGTTCCACCAGTCCACCGAATACTTGATGATCGGGATATTGACCACGCCGACGATGGCCAGCACGGCGCAGGCCTTGGCGGCGCTGTCGCGGTTGGTGATCGCGTTACCCAGAGCGATGACGCCGAAATACAGGAACAGCAGGATCAGCATCGAGGTCAGGCGCGCGTCCCATACCCACCAGGCGCCCCAGGTCGGCTTGCCCCACACGGCGCCGGTCACCAGGGCGATCACAGTCATCCAGGCGCCCAGCGGCGCGGCCTGCTGCAAGGCCACGTCAGCCAGCTTCATCTTCCACACCAATCCGACGACGCCAGCCACCGCCAGCATCAGGTAGATCGACTGGGCGAGGATGGCCGCAGGCACATGGATGTAGATGATCCGGAAGCTGTTGCCCTGCTGGTAGTCCTGCGGTGCAAACGCCAGGCCCCAGACGGTGCCGACGACCAGCAACAGCACAGCCGCCGCGCCCAACCAGGGCAGCCAGCGGCCACTGATTTCGTAGAACCATTTGGGCGAACCCAGCTTGTGAAACCATGTCCAGTTCATTGCAACACTCTTAGGTCGCGGCACCGGATCGCCGCCCGGCCCTTTCGTCATATCAAGTGGCGCCCGATGCGCCATTTAAATCCTATTCGCCTACGCTGATCCGCAAACCGGCAGCAACGGCGAAAGGGGTCAGGGTGACCGCCAGAGCGGTCAGACTGGCCAGCCACAACAGGTGGCCGGCTGTGGGCAATCCTTGCAGGTCCGCTTGTAACGCTCCGCTGCCAAGAATCAGCACCGGGATGTACAGCGGCAAAATCAGCAGCGCCAGCAGCAACCCGCCGCGCTTGAGGCCTACGGTCAGCGCCGCGCCCACCGCGCCCAGCAGGCTGAGGATCGGCGTACCGAGCAGCAGCGTGGCCAGCAGTACCGGCAGGCAGCGCGACGGCAAACCCAGCATCAACGCCAGCAAGGGCGAAAGCAGCACCAGGGCCAACCCGGTGAACAGCCAGTGTGCCAGTACCTTGGCAAGCACCAGAAGAGCCAGAGGGTGCGGCGAAACGACCCACTGTTCCAGCGAACCGTCTTCGAAGTCGCTGCGAAACAGCCCATCCAGTGAGAGCAGCACGGCCAAGAGCGCCGCCACCCACACCAGTCCCGGTGAAAGCGTTTGCAGCAACTGGCTCTCGGGCCCCACCGCCAGGGGGAACATGGCGATCACGATGGCGAAGAAGACCAGTGGATTGGCCAACTCAGCGGGGCGGCGAAACAACAAGCGCGCCTCGCGCGCGAGCAACAGGGTAAAGACGTTACTCATGCGGCGCGCTGCCCTAAATCAAGTTCCCGATAGCCGGCAGGTTTTTCGTCCAGCGAGTGATGAGTGGTCAACACTACCATGCCGCCCTGCAGACAATGCTGGGCCAGATGGCTCTCCAGTTGCGCTACGCCTTGCTTGTCCAGCGCAGTAAACGGCTCATCGAGAATCCACAAGGGTGGAGCCTGCAGATAGAGTCTGGCCAGCGCTACACGACGCTGCTGTCCCGCGGACAGTGTATGGCAGGGAACATCTTCGAAACCACGCAGGCCGACCGCTGTCAGTGCCTGGCGAATCGCCTCATGATCGGCCGGCTGGTGCAAGGCGCACAGCCAGGCCAGGTTCTCTTCCGGAGTGAGCAAGCCCTTGATCCCGGCGGCGTGACCGATCCACAGCAGATTGCGCGCCAGCTCGCCGCGCCTGGCGGCCAGCGGCTCGCCCTGCAAGCGTACTTCGCCAGCGGTGGGTTGCATCAGCCCGCACAGCAGGCGCAGCAAACTGGTCTTGCCGCTGCCATTGGGGCCCACGACCTGCAGCATGTCACCCGGCAACAGCCGCAGCTCCAGGCCTTCGAACAACACGCGCCAGTCGCGCTCACAAGTCAGCGCTACGGTTTCGAGAAAGGGACTGCTCACGCCATGCCTATCCAAATAAATGCGACAAAACAGCGACACGCCGCGGTATCTGCCGACCACGTGCCTCAAGTCAGTCTGGAGACGGCCGTTACCTGAGAAGAAGGGAGCGCCGATCCGATTGGGGCGGCATTATACATGTGACTCCTCTCACTCAATGCGGGCAATTGGGGCAGGTTGTAAGGGCGTATAACCATTTCATGAGCGAAATCAATTTTTCCCCACCCAGCACGGCGTCGTTGAGCAGTTCGGCGCCGGTTACGACCTTGCAAGTGCGCCTGACCGCGCTGCAACCGCTCGAAGCCTTGCTCGCGCCCGGGCAGCGTGCGCAGGCCGAAGTCACCGCCCAGCGAGATTTATCGACAGGCCAGCACCTGACGCTGCGCCTGACCCTACCCGATGGACGCACCGCACAGCTCCAGGTACGCGCCGGCGACAGCCCCGCGCCCGGCGTAGGCAGTCAACTGCAGCTCACGGCACAGACGGGCAATCGCCTACTGGCCAATCTGATCACGACGGCAGAGCGTCCGTTGCAGCGCCTGGATCTGAGCCAGTTGCCAGCGGGCAGCCTGCTGCAAGCCCGGGTGCTGAGCAACACGCCGAACAGCGTGACGAACCTGCAACAGATCATTGTGCACGTGCTCAGCCCGCCTCTGGCCGGGCGCCAGTTGGTGCTGGAAAGTGCTCACCCTTTAACGGTCGGCAGTCTGTTCAGCGCCCAGGTGCGCGATGGCCAGACGTTGCAGTTTTTACCGTTGGGCGCACGCCTGGAGCAGCTCGACGCGCTGCAACAACTGGCTTCCCAGCATGCTCGTCAAGGCTCGCTGCAAGCCGTGTTCAATGCCCTCGCCCGCCTGGAGCCACACAGCCTGTCACCCGCACTGCGCCAAAGCATCGAGCAGTTGCAAAACAATCTGCCAACCCTCGGCCAACTGGGTGATGCGCAACGATTGGCCCAGGCGATGAAAGACAGCGGCCTGGGACTTGAGCAACGACTGTTAAGCAGCCAGGCGGGCACCCTGACCCACGACCTTAAGGCTAACCTGCTGCGCTTGGTTGCCCAGCTTGCGCCCGGGCTTAATAGCCTGGCGCTGGCCACCACGCCCGCCAGCGCGGCCCTGGCCAGCAGTCTGCCGAGCGTCGCCCGTAGCCTGCTCGGTGTGCTGGGCCAGCAAAATGGGCGCGCGCCGGGGCTGAGTTTTCCCCTACCGAGCCGCCTGGCCGCCGAACTGGAAAGCGAAGGTGATGTGCAAAGCCTGTTGAAGCTCGCCGCTGCGGCCATTTCCCGGGTTCAGACCCATCAGTTGTCCAGCCTGGCGCAGACCCAGGGCGGACCCGACAACCCCCTTACCACCACCTGGCAGATGGAGCTGCCGCTGCGCGATCAGCCCACGCCTTTGCAGCTGAAAATCCAGCGCGAGCAGCCCGATGCTCGCCCAAGCGAGTCGGATCGCGAAAGCCTGTGGAAGATCGACCTGGCCTTCGACCTCGCGCCCTTGGGCCCATTGCAGGTTCAGGCGCAGTTAAGCCGGGGCCAGTTATCCGGCCAACTGTGGGCCGCGCACGCACAGACCGCAACCCTCATTGCACAGGAACTCGGGCAACTGCGCGAGCGGCTGCAGGCCGCTGGCCTAACGGTGGGCGAGCTGAACTGCCGGCAGGGCGTACCGCCGCAGCCGTCTGCGACCCCTGTTGAACACTGCTGGATAGACGACAACGCATGAGTGACCACACTACCCGCCACGCCATTGCCCTGCGCTACGACGGCCAGCACACCCCCACCCTGACCGCTAAAGGCGAGGATGCCCTGGCCGAGGCGATTCTCGCCTTGGCCCGCGAGCATCAGGTGCCTATTTACGAAAATGCCGACTTGTTGCGCCTGTTGGCGCGCCTGGAGCTGGGCGATGAGATCCCCGAAGCGTTGTACCGCTGCATCGCGGAGATCATTGCCTTCGCCTGGTATTTGAAGGGCAAGCGTCCTGTGGGGTTTATCCCGGACTAATGGAATGTCGTTGGTCGTGTGGATCACGCGTTACCGATCCACCGGGTGGCGATCCACCGGGTGGCGGTCCACCGAGTGGCGATCCACCGAGCGGTGGTCATGGTGGATGTAACAACGCCATCCACCCACGGAACCACATTGAACAGGAGTCTGGGAGAAACGCCCTGCTCTCACGAATCTACTGGCCGGTGATGCTCAGGTTGAGCTGATCAAACACCGTCACCAGCGCGGGGTTGCTGGTCACTTCGAATAGCTCGGCCAGTTTCACGGGCTGCTGCGGACTGGCAGCCAGGGTCAGTTCACGCAACTGGCCGCGCAACAGCGGCTCGACCAGATCGCAGGTCGGCGCCAGCGTCTCGGGCAGGGAGTAGAGAACGAACTGGCAGCCTGAACGGCTATTTTCGATCCATTGAGTGAACTGCTCCTCGCTGAAGCCGTTGTTGCCACGCCAGGCCGTCAGCGCAAAGGGCAGCAGACCTTGGTCCTCGAGCCGCAGGCTGAACGCGTCGAGACTGCCCTTGAGCAACACATCGAGCACCTGCTGAATATCCTTAGCGGACAACTCCTCCGGCGTGGTCTTGGCCATCAGCTGTGCATTCAGGCGTTTGCTCTGCGCGCGCAGGTCATACAGGTCCGTCATGCTCAGGTGCACGTCGGCGCTGATGACACCCGGCATGGTCAGGCTGAACTCCGACAAGGCCTCGCCGGTGACATCGTTCTGATCGCTGACCACCAGCAGATCAACGGGCGCGATCTGCAGCGTCTGCGCTTCGCTGAGGTTCAATAGCGCCGCCTGGTCGCGCAGCATCTGGTTGATCTCTTCGAGCTCCGCTCCCTGCTGGATCAAACCGCTGATGCGCACGCGACTGCGTAGCCGCTCAGCGTTTTCCAGATAGTCGGAAATCACCACTTCGCGGGCGCTCAGCGGGTCCGCGCCGTCCAGCGTCAGGGTAACCCCTGTCAGCGTCAGAGACTGGTCGAGCAGGGAAACCGAAGACGACTCCCAGCTCATGCGCTCTTCCAGCTCGTTCTCCTCCAGCCAGCGCGTCAAGGCGCCCTGGATTTCCTGCTCAACGTAGCTGTGGGCCGAAAAGTAACCACCAACCAGCACGAATGCCGCGATGATGAGGATCAGTTGTAAGCGTTTGCTCATGAAGGAGGGAGTCCATTACGGGGCGACGCCCGACAAGGAAAGAGGAAGGTCAGGCCCGTTGTCCGGGCCCAACGCTTGCGCGTGCCGGTTTTTATTCCGGGCGGCGCGCCTGGTGCAGCTTGCTGACCAGTTCGGCCTCGCCCTTGGTCAGGCCGCAGGACTGGGTCAGGTCCTCGATGCTCGCGCCGAGCCCCACCAGGCGCGACGCCTGGATAAACGAGACCATGGTCGGATCACTCTGCTCGAGCTTGCCCAGGCGTTCCGGCAGGGGCGTCACCAGTTGGCGCAACTCCTGCAACTCGTCGCCCATCTTCACGCAGACGCCAATATAGGTTTCGAGCTGCTTGCTCAATTCCTGCATGCGCTTGTCACGCTTGCTATGACGCTCGGCATGCTGGCGGAACTGATGTTCGACACCTGCATTCAAGCGACGCAGGTGGGCGGCTAGCCAGATCACTGTGCCCAGGGCAGTCAGCGAGATCACGGCCAGTGCGATCGCGACGAGGTTCAAGATCATTTAGAAGTTCTCAAGCTCCAGCCATTCGTCTTCACTCATCATCTTCTCCAGTTCAACCAGAATCAGCAACTCGCCGTTCTTGTTGCACACGCCCTGGATGAACTTGGCCGACTCTTCGTTACCGACGTTGGGGGCGGTTTCGATTTCCGACTGGCGCAAGTAAACCACTTCAGCAACGCTGTCGACCAGTATGCCAACGACTTGCTTGTCCGCCTCGATGATCACGATACGGCTGTTGTCGGTGATGTCCGCCGAGTCCAGGCCGAAGCGCTGGCGGGTGTCGATGACCGTCACCACATTGCCGCGCAGGTTGATGATCCCCAGCACATAGCTGGGTGCTCCCGGCACGGGCGCGATCTCGCTGTAGCGCAGCACTTCCTGCACCTGCATGACATTGATGCCATAGGATTCGTTATCCAGGCGAAAGGTCACCCACTGCAGAATGGGATCGTCAGAGCCTTGCGCTGTCATGTTTTTCATTGTTCAAACCTCGTCAAGAACCGTTTATGGCGATGCGCGCGGCCAGTAGGCCGAATGCGTGTCCAGGCCCGTGGGGCCTTGAAATATCAATCAACTCTTTCGCGTATGGGCACCGCTGCGGATCAGATCGGCCAGTGCGGCGACATCCAGCAGCGCGCACATGTGCTCAATCACGGTGCCCGCCAGCCACGGCCGCTGGGTCCGCTGCGTGCGCCATTTAACCTGCCCGGGGTGCAGATGAATCGAGCGGTCAACCTGATGCACCGCCAGCCCCCAGTCGTAGCCCTGAATGGTGATCACAAACTTCAAGTGGTCGCGAAATTCATCGCGGTAACGCTCGGGCATCACCCAACGCGCCGTATCGAGCACTTTGAGGTTGCCGGAGTGAGTGCTCAGCATGCCGAGAAACCAGTCCGGCTGGCCGAAGATCGGCGTCAGCTCCTGGCCCTGCAGCGAATGCACTGTGCCCAGGCACACCAGCGGCACAGCCAGTGTCAGGCCGGCCACATCGAACAGCAGGCACTCAAACGGCTCCTCACCCCAACTCGGCCGTGCGGCACGAATGAGCGGTGGCGACGGTGGTGCGGCAACAGGGGCCGCAATGGTCGCGGCCGGGGTAGCGACGGGGGGCTGTAGCGGCGTCTTGGACGGCGGAGCAATGGGCGCTGCCTTGGCGACAGGCGGCGCGACGGGCGCCGACCGTTCAGCCGGTGGGGCAATGGGTGCAACGCTGGCTACAGGCGCTACCGGGACGGCCACGGGCATCTCAACCGGCGCTACCACCTTCGCCGCGACGGAGGGCGTACGCTGCGGCGCCTGACGGTCCCGCTGCAGCTCTTCGCGCACTGCAGCCTGAAATTCATCCTCGCTGGCCTGGCTCTGTTCCAGCTCCAGTGCGGCATCCTGCAACAGTTCATCCAGATAGGATTGTAGGGCCTGCTGGGGGGCCGACAGCGTAACCACGCGCGTGCTTATCTCTTGCATTCGCTAAACCCTCCTTTACCCGCTATCGACCGCACCGGTGCATTGCTTGAGAGTCGGCGCATCATGTCGGCTGCGCTCCCGCTTGCCGGCCCAGCAAGGTTTTCAGCAGCGACCGATAGGCAATCACGCCGCGGCTTCCGGGGTCGAACTGGGAGGGCACGAGCCCAGCACGGCTGGCCTCATGCAGGCGCGTATCGACCGGTATGTAGGCGGGCCAGATGTGCTCGGGATAGCGTCCACGCAGCAGTTTCAAGGTGGATAGCGAGGCGTGCGAGCGACGGTCGAACAAGGTCGGCACGATCATGTAAGGCAGGGCCTGGCGGCGCGAGCGGTTGATCATGGTCAGGGTGTTGACCATGCGCTCCAGCCCTTTGACAGCCAGAAACTCGGTCTGCACCGGCACGATCAGTTGCTGGCTGGCGGCCAGGGCGTTGACCATCAACACGCCAAGCAACGGCGGGCTGTCGATCAGCACATGATCAAAATCGTTCCACAGTTGCGCCAATGCCTTGGACATGACCAGCCCCAGACCACTCTTGGCAGGCGATTGCCGCTCCAGCGTGGCCAGCGCAGTGCTGGCGGGCAACAGCATGATCCGCCCATGGCTGGTGCGCACAAGCAATTCGCGCGCTAGCCCCTGGGGCACCTGGCCACTGTGCAAAAACAGATCGAAGCCGCTGCGCTCGAGCTTGTCGGGGTCATAACCAAAATAACTGGTCATCGAACCGTGGGGATCGAGATCCACGACCAACACGCGCTGGCCTGCATCGGCCAGCAACCCCGCCAGGGCGAGGCTTGAGGTGGTCTTGCCGACCCCTCCTTTCTGATTGGCTACTGCCCAGACTTTCATTCACCGCCCTCTAAAACCCGCTGCGTTCAGCGCGAGCCACTGCCGGCCTGCATGGCGACAGCCGGGGAATTGACAGCACTGTCCGCTGTTCCCTGACCGATCGGTGATTTTGCAGGTTGCATGCCATTCACTGCCTGACGCTGATTCCCTTGCGCATCCGCACTGCGCCGCGTATCGAGGAAGCGCGAGATGACCAGCACAACGCGGCGGTTCTGCGCCCGTCCACTGGCGGTGCTGTTGTCGGCAACCGGTTGATGTTCGCCGTAACCGACGGCGGCCATGCGCTGCGCTGCAACCCCATCCATGTGCAACATGCGCACGATGCTCGCCGCGCGCGCTGCGGACAATTCCCAGTTGGTCGGGTACAACGGCGTGCTGATAGGCAGGTTGTCGGTAAACCCCTCCACCTGGATGGGGTTGTCGAACGGCGCCAGGATTTTGGCGACCTTCTCGATGATGTCGAACGCTGCGTCTTGTGGCAGGGCATCGCCGCTGGGGAACAGCAGGCTGGATTTAAGCTCGATTTCCACCCAGGACTCGGTGCCGCGCACGATCAGTTGTCCGGCTTCGATCAGCCCGGCAAAGGCCTGCTCGACGCTGCGCGTGATCTGCGCCAGCGGGTCGTTTTCCTCGTCCGGCATCGGACCGCCGTCATCGCGCAATAGCTCTTCTTGAGTGCGGGTGCGTGGGCGCTCATCCCCGATCGGGATGGGTTTGGTGGCCCGCTCCTGCTGCTTGAACACGCCGACCAGGCTATCGGAGAGCACCTTGTACTTGTTTTCGTTGACCGTCGAACTGGCGTACATCACCACGAAAAAGGCGAACATCAAGGTAATGAAATCGGCATAGGACACCAGCCAGCGATCATTGCCGGAGGGCTCGTCGTTGAGCCCGCGATTGCGACGTCGAAGCGACATGGCTAGTCCAAAAACCCTTTGAGCTTCAATTCGATGGAGCGCGGGTTCTCACCCTCGGCAATCGACAGAATGCCCTCGATGAGCATTTCCCGATAACGCGACTGCACGCGGACCACTGCCTTGAGCTTGTTGGCGATCGGCAGCAGCAACAGGTTGGCAAACGCCACGCCATAGATGGTCGCCACGAACGCCACAGCAATACCGCTGCCCAGCTGGGAAGGATCGCTCAGATTGCCCATCACCTGGATCAGGCCCATGACTGCCCCAATGATGCCAATGGTGGGCGAATAACCCCCCATCGCTTCGTAGAACTTGGCGGCCTGCAGGTCGCGCTCTTCCTGGGTGAACATGTCGGCTTCGAGAATATTGCGGATATTGGCCGGCTCGACCCCATCGGCCAGTAACTGCATGGCCTTGCGCGCAAAGGGATCGGGCTCGTCGTCGGTCATCGGTTCAAGGCCCAAGAGGCCTTCCTTGCGGGCGACCAGGCTCCAGCGGGTGACTTTCTCGATGCCTTCGGTGAGCTCCACCCGAGGCGGCAGGAGAATCCAGTGACTGATCTGCAAGGTGCGCTTGAGCACCGGCAAGCGGCTCTGCAGCAAGCTGGCCGCCAGCGTCCCGCCCACCACAATCAGCGCCGCCGGCGCATTGAGCAGCGAGCCGATCGTACCGCCTTCGAGAATATTGCCACCCAGGATCGCCACAAACGCCAGCAGGATCCCGATCAGACTCAATACATCCATTACTGGCACACCTCGGTCAAATGTCGGCCGATATCGTCAAGGCTGAAAATGGCATCGGCCAGGTTGGCCTTGGCTATGGCCATGGGCATGCCATAAATCACGCTGCTCGCCTCATCCTGCGCCCACACCTGGCTGCCGCTCTGCTTGAGCAGACGGGCGCCTTCGCGCCCATCCGCCCCCATGCCGGTGAGCACCACGGCCAGTACCTTGTCCTGGAAGGACTTGGCCGCCGAGCCGAAGGTCAGGTCTACGCTGGGCTTGTAATTGAGGCGCTCATCGCCGGGAAGAATCTTCACCGCGCCACGCGTGTCGATCATCATCTGCTTGCCACCCGGCGCCAGCAGCGCCAGGCCGGGGCGCAGGATATCGCCGTCCTCGGCTTCCTTGACGCGGATCTTGCACAGTTTGTCGAGCCGCTCGGCAAAGGCGCCGGTGAACGCTGCCGGCATATGCTGGATCAACACGATGGGCGTGGGAAAATTGGCCGGCAACTGGGTCAGTACACGTTGCAACGCGACCGGCCCACCGGTCGAGGTGCCAATGGCCACCAGCTTGTAAGCCTTGCGCTTGGGCGCAGGAAGCCGCTCGACAGCGCTCGTTTCGACGGTTCGTGTCGGCGCTTCGCTGCGCAGCGGCAGACGCTCGGCGCGCACATGCGCCGCAGCGCTGCGGCGCATGTGCCGGCCGCCGTTGGCAACCGTCAGCACCTTTTCGCACAGCAGCGTTTTGACCTTCTCGACATTGCGCGAGATGTCTTCAAAATTCTTCGGCAGGTAATCGACCGCCCCAGCATCCAGCGCATCCAGGGTTACCCGGGCGCCTTCATGGGTCAGCGAAGAGAACATCAATACCGGAGTAGGGCAACGCTGCATGATCGCGCGCACAGCGGTGATACCGTCCATCAACGGCATCTCGTAATCCATGGTGATCACATCCGGCTTCAATGCCAGCGTTTTATCGATCGCCTCTTGCCCGTTGTTGGCCGTGCCGACCACTTTGATCCGCGGATCGGAGCCGAGGATCTCGGTGAGCCGACGACGAAAAAAGCCGGAATCGTCCACAACCAGGACATTGATAGCCATAACTACTCCTAAAACGCGCCGGCCCCTAAGGACCGGCGTTTGGCATCAGATACGACGTCCGTAGTGCTTGAGCATGCTCGGCACATCGAGAATCAGGGCAATACGCCCGTCGCCGGTTATGGTCGCGCCAGCCATGCCGGGCGTGCCTTGGAGCATCTTGCCCAGCGGTTTGATGACCACTTCTTCCTGCCCCACCAACTGGTCGACGACGAAGCCGATGCGCTGATTGCCGATCGACAGAATCACCACATGCCCTTCGCTCTGCTCCTGGTCCGCGACCTCAGGCACCAGCCAGCGCTTGAGATAGAACAGCGGCAAGGCCTTGTCGCGCACAATCACCACTTCCTGGCCATCCACCACGTTGGTGTCCGACAAGTCGAGGTGGAAGATTTCGTTGACGTTGACCAGCGGGAAGGCGAAAGCCTGATCGCCAAGCATAACCATCAGCGTCGGCATGATCGCCAGCGTCAGCGGCACCTTGATGACCACCTTGGAGCCCAGGCCCTTGGTGGAATGCACCGTGACGCTGCCGTTGAGCTGGGCGATGCGGGTTTTCACCACATCCATGCCCACGCCGCGTCCGGACACGTCGGAAATTTCCTTTTTGGTGGAAAAGCCCGGCGCAAAAATCAGGTTGTAGCATTCGAGGTCGCTCAGGCGATCGGCGGCATCCTTGTCCAGCATGCCCTTTTCCACAGCCTTGGCACGCAGAACCTCGGCATCCATGCCCTTGCCGTCATCGGTGATCAGCAACAGAATGTGATCGCCTTCCTGCTCGGCGGACAGCACCACCTTGCCGGTGCGCGGCTTGCCGGCGGCTTCGCGCTCTTCAGGCATTTCGATGCCGTGGTCCACCGCGTTGCGCACCAAGTGCACCAACGGATCGGCCAGCGCCTCGACCAGATTCTTGTCCAGGTCGGTGTCTTCACCGATCAGCTCGAGATTGATTTCCTTCTTGAGCTGACGGGACATGTCGCGGATCTGACGCGGGAAGCGGCCGAACACCTTCTTGATCGGCTGCATGCGTGTCTTCATCACCGAGGTCTGCAGATCGGCCGTGACCACATCGAGGTTGGATACGGCCTTGGCCATTTCCTCGTCGCCGCTGTTCAGACCCAGGCGCACCAGGCGGTTACGCACCAGCACCAGCTCGCCGACCATATTCATGATCTCGTCCAGGCGCGCGGTATCCACACGGACGGTGGTTTCCGCCTCGCTCGCCGGCTTGGCCGGGGCACTCGCAGGCTTGCTCGGCTTGGCGGCAGCCAGCGGCTGCGCAGACGGGATCGCCGGAGCACGTTCTACCGGCGTGGCGACCTGCTCGGGCTTGAACTGACCCTTGCCATGCAGCTCGTCCAGCAGGCTTTCGAATTCGTGGTCAGTGATGTCCTCACTCGCGGCCGGCTGCACCGGCGCTTCAATGGCATCCGGCACAAACTTGCCTTTGCCGTGCAGCTCGTCCAGCAGGCTTTCAAATTCGTCGTCAGTGATGTCCTCACTCGCGGCCGGCTGCACCGGCGCTTCGATGGCGTCAGGCACGAACTTACCCTTGCCGTGCAGCTCATCCAGCAGATTCTCGAACTCGTCGTCGGTGATTTCGTCTGTCACCGCTGCCGCCGGCTCGGCGATGGCACTGAGTAATTGATCGAACTCGCTGTCGGTAATGTCCACATCGGCGCCGGGTTTGGCAGCTTCGGATGTCGTGGCCGCAGTCTGAGTAACAGACGCAACAGGCGCAGCGACGGGAGCGGCATTCGAGTCGGCCAGACGCGCCAGCGCGGCCAGCAGCTCGGGCGTGGCCGGTGTCAGTTCAGCCCCTTCGCGCACCTCGGTAAACATGCTGTTAATGGCGTCGAGGGCCTGTAAGACCACGTCCATCAGCTCGGGATCGACGCGTCGTCCACCCTTGCGCAGCATGTCAAAGACGTTTTCCGCAATATGGCAACATTCCACCAGCTCATTGAGCTGCAGAAAGCCTGCACCGCCCTTGACGGTATGGAAACCGCGGAAGATCGCATTGAGCAGATCCATATCATCCGGACGGCTTTCCAACTCCACCAACTGTTCGGACAGTTGCTCGAGAATCTCGCCGGCCTCCACCAGGAAATCCTGGAGGATTTCATCATCGGCGTCGAAGCTCATAACAGTGCCCCCTAAAACCCAAGACTGGAAAGCAGATCGTCGACGTCGTCCTGACCGGACACGACATCATCACGTTTATCGGCATTAAGTTGCGGACCTTCACCCTGTGAAGAATTTTTTTGTTGGTCTAGCTCCGCTCGCAGTTCGGCATGGTCATGCTGAATACCCGTGAAACGATCGACATCACTGGCCATCAGCATCAGCTTGATCAGATCGCTTTCCACTTCGGTTACCAGCGAGGTGACGCGCTTGATGACCTGTCCGGTCAGGTCTTGGAAGTCCTGCGCCAGCATGATTTCATTCAACTGCGCACTGAAACGCTCGCTGTCCTGCTCGCACCGGGCAAAGAACTGCTCAACGCGACGGGCCAGATGGCGAAACCCCTGTGCATCCATTTCACGCTGCATGAAGCGTTGCCACTCCTGGCGCAATGCGCTCGCTTCGTCATGCAGCGCACTGACCATCGGCACGGACTCCTCCACCAGATCCATGGTCCGGTTGGCCGCCCGCTCGGTCATCTCTACCACATAGGACAGGCGCTCGGTGGCGTCGGTGATTTGCGACGCCTCGTTGCCATCCGTCAAACGCGGATCGATATGAAAATTGACAATGGCGGTATGCAGTTCGCGGGTGAGCTTGCCCACTTCATGATACAGACCGCGATCACGCACCTTGTTGAGCTCGTGGATGATCTGCACGGCCTCGCCGAACTGCCGATTCTCCAGGCTGTCCATCAACTGGCGGGCGTTGTGCATCAAGCTGGTTTCCAGCTCCCCCTTCACATCGCGGTTTTCCATTGTTCCTCCGAGGCCTGTCAGCCGTTGACTCGCTCGAAGATCTTTTCGATTTTTTCTTTGAGACCTTGAGCAGTGAAAGGCTTGACGACATAGCCGTTAACCCCTGCCTGCGCCGCTTCGATGATCTGGTCGCGCTTGGCTTCCGCAGTCACCATCAACACCGGCAGGTTCTTCAAGCGCTCGTCGGCACGCACGATGCGCAGCAGATCGATGCCGCTCATGCCGGGCATGTTCCAGTCGGTCACCAGGAAGTCGAAATTGCCGCTTTGCAACATGGGTAACGCCGTCAGGCCGTCATCGGCCTCGGCGGTATTGGTGAAGCCCAAGTCACGCAGCAGGTTTTTGATGATGCGTCTCATCGTTGAAAAATCATCAACGATGAGGATTTTCATGTTCTTGTCCAAATTCGACCTCCACACAGTGTAAAAACGCAGCCGGTCTCCGGACTGCGCCCCCTATATCCCGAAAACCAGCGTACCCCTGATCAGCGTGCCCGCCAGGCGCTCAGCCGCACCCGCAACCGCGCGGCGCACTGGCTGTGCAACTGACTGACGCGGGACTCGCTGACCCCCAACACTTCGCCGATTTCCTTGAGATTCAGTTCCTCGTCGTAATACAGCGACAGCACCAGACGCTCACGCTCCGGCAGATTGGAGATCGCCTCGGCCAAAGCATTCTGAAAGCGTTCATCCTCATGCTCGCGTGCAGGGCTGGGATGGGAATGGTTGGGATCTTCATCCACCGCATTGCCTTCGTTCTCCTGCAGCAGGTCGTCGAAACTGAACAGTCGGCTTCCCAAGGTATCGTTGAGAATGCCGTAATAATCTTCGAGGCTTAACTGGAGTTCGGCAGCAACCTCGTGATCTTTAGCGTCGCGACCGGTTCTTGCTTCAATAACCCGGATCGCGTCGCTGACCATGCGGCTGTTGCGGTGCACTGAACGCGGTGCCCAGTCGCCCTTGCGTACCTCATCCAGCATGGCGCCGCGGATGCGAATACCGGCATAGGTCTCGAAACTCGCGCCCTTGCCCGAGTCGTATTTCTTCGACGCTTCCAGCAAGCCGATCATGCCGGCCTGCATCAGGTCCTCAACCTGCACACTGGCCGGCAGGCGAGCGAGCAGGTGATAGGCGATACGTTTGACCAACGGTGCATGACGCTCAATGAGTTGGCTTTGCGAATCCTCGGGCTGTGCCCGGCTGTACATGCGAAGTCCTTGGGAATTCATACGGAAGTATCACCAGGTCTTTTCACCAGTCGCTCGACAAAAAACTCCAGATGCCCGCGTGGGTTGGCAGGCAACGGCCAGCTATCGACCTGTTGCGCAATGGCCTTGAACGCCTGCGCACATTTGGAACGCGGATAGGCTTCGTAGACGGCGCGCTGCTTTTGCATCGCCTTGCGCACCGTCTCATCCATGGGAATGGCGCCGACATACTGCAGGGCGACATCCAGGAAGCGATCAGTCACCTTGGTCAATTTGGCAAACAGATTGCGTCCTTCTTCCGCGGTACGGGTCATGTTCGCCAGTACGCGAAAACGGTTCATGGCGTAATCACGGTTGAGCAATTTGATCAGGGCGTAGGCATCGGTGATCGAGGTCGGCTCGTCGGTGACCACCACCAGAACCTCCTGGGCAGCGTGCACGAAACTCACCACCCCCTCGCCAATCCCTGCAGCGGTGTCGATGATCAAGACATCGAGGTTGTCACCGAGATCACTGAACGCCTGAATCAGCCCAGCATGCTGCTGAGTGGACAGGCGCACCATGCTCGCGGTGCCGGACGAGGCCGGCACGATGCGAATGCCGCCCGGCCCCTGCAACACCACATCACGCAGCTCGCAGTCGCCGGCAATCACATCGGCGAGGTTGCGTTTGGTGGCCAGGCCAAGCATGACATCCACGTTGGCCAGACCAAGGTCGGCGTCCAGTAGCATCACCCGGCGGCCGAGTTCGGCCAGGGCCAGCGACAGGTTGACCGAGACATTGGTCTTCCCCACGCCACCCTTGCCGCCCGTTACGGCGATCACCTGTACAGGATGCAAGCTACCCATGTTCTCTTAACCTCGCCATTCTGCGCTCACTGCCCGTAACCCCGGGCACCGCTCTTTGGCGTGACATGCTCGTAGGGCCACAACTTGCTTCCCCAGGTCTATCCAACGCGACGCGTCGCGTCACTGTTATAAAGGCCGGCAAACATGTCGGCCATGAGATCCTCACTGGGATCTTCTGTCATCTGCATGCGCACCGCGCGGCTCACCAACTGGTGGCTGCGCGGTATGTGCAGGTCATCCGGAATACGGGGGCCGTCTGCCAGATAGGCCACCGGCAGATTTTGCCCAACCACCACACCAAGCACCTCGCCAAGGCTCAGCGCCTCGTCGAGCTTGGTAATCACGCAGCCGGCCAAGCCGCAGCGTTGGTAGGTGTTATAAGCCGCTTTGAGTACCTGTTCCTGGCTGGTGGCACCCAGCACCAGGTAATTGCGCGACTTCAGGCTGCGACTGGCCAGCGCCTCGAGCTGCATGCGCAGGGCCGGGTCACTGGCGGGCAGCCCCGCGGTATCAACCAGTACCAGGCGCTTTTTGGCCAGCGGCTCGATTGCCGCGACCAGCGACTCGCCGGGCTCGATCTGGGTGACCGACACGTTGAGAATCCGACCGAGCGTCTTGAGCTGTTCCTGGGCACCGATCCGGTAGCCATCCATGCTGGCCAAGGCGACATTCTTTGCGCCGTACTTAAGCACGAAGCGCGCGGCCATCTTCGCCAGTGTGGTGGTCTTCCCCATCCCGGCAGGCCCTACCAGCGCGATCACCCCACGCGCTTCCAGCGGTTCGGTCTCCGGCACCTGAACGCTGCGGGCCAGATGCGCCAGCAGCATGCGCCAGGCCTTGCGCTGGTCGACTTCATCACCAATTTGTTCCAGCAGGTTGCGGGAGATCTCCACCGGCAAACCGATACGCTGCAAACGCCGCCACAGACTGGCGCGCTGCGGTTGTTTTTCCTGAATATTGCCCCAGACCATGGTGCCCAGCTGCATCTCGATCAGTTCGCGCAGGCCGCTCAGCTCGTCACGTACAGCATTGAGCGCACCCTCCGCCTGAGTCTCGGCGCGCGGGTGTGGTTTTTCCACCAACGGGGCGGCAAACACCTGATTCTCCGGGGCACTTTCCCCTTCGCTGCGAATGGCCAATTCGACCTGGGCCGAGGCAATCATTTCCTGAGTCTTGCGCAGTTCGGCTTCCAGCTGCAGGTTCGGCTCGCGCACCAACTCGCTCGGCAGCTGATAATTCAGCGCCGCCATCAATTCCACGCCGCCGGAAATACGCCGATTGCCAATAATCGCGGCATCGGCGCCCAGCTCATCGCGCACCTGTTTCATGGCTTGTCGCATGTCGGCGGCGAAGAAGCGTTTGACCTGCATGCTCTTTTTCCCTCAGTTAATTCTGGCCCACGGTGGCAACAATGGTGACTTGCTTGTTGTCCGGGACTTCCTGGTAAGACAGCACGTACATGCTGGGTACAGCCAGCCGTGCAAAACGCGAGAGCATCGCGCGAATCGGGCCGGCCACCAGCAGTACCACCGGTTTGCCAAGCGTCTCTTGACGTTGCGCGGTCTCGACGAGGGAACGTTGCAGTTTCTCGGCCATGCCCGGCTCGAGGAGGAATCCTTCTTCGCCTCCCTGGGCGGCTTTCTGGACGCTATTTAGCAAGATCTGTTCCAACCGTGGATCCAAGGTAATCACCGGCAGCTCCGGCTCTAGTCCCACAATGCTTTGCACGATTCCGCGCGCGAGCGCCACGCGCACCACGGCGACCAGCGCGCCAGGATCTTGACTCTTGCCGGCCGCACTGGCGATCGCCTCGGCGATGCTGCGGATATCACGCACCGACACCTGTTCCTGCAACAACGCTTGCAGCACCTTGAGCAGGGTGGACAGCGAGACCATGCCCGGTACCAGCTCTTCGGCGAGCTTGGGCGAAGACTTGGCCAGCAGTTGCAGCAATTGCTGGACTTCTTCATGGCCGAGCAATTCGTGGGCGTGCTTGTAAAGCACCTGGTTCAGGTGCGTGGCCACTACCGTACTGGCATCCACCACGGTGTAACCGAGGGTTTGCGCCTGCTCGCGCAGCCCGGGGTCGATCCACACCGCCTCCAGCCCGAAGGCCGGGTCCGTGCCAGCGATGCCGTTGAGCGTGCCGAACACCTGGCCTGGGTTGATGGCCATTTCCCGATCCGGGTACAGCTCAGCCTCAGCCACGCTGACGCCCATCAGCGTCAGGCGATAGCCGTTGGGCAGCAGGTCAAGGTTGTCGCGGATATGCACCGAAGGCATAAGGAAACCCAGGTCCTGGGAAAGCTTTTTACGCACACCCTTAATGCGCGCCAGCAGCGGCCCTCCCTGATTGCGATCCACCAGCGGGATCAGCCGGTAGCCGACTTCCAGGCCAACCAGGTCCACCGGGGTCACATCATCCCAGCCCAGCTCCTTGGTTTCCGGCGCGGGCAAGGCCGGCAATTGATCGGCAGCCCCAGGCGTACCGGGGGCGCCAGACGCCTCGGCAGCCTTGGTCTTCTGGCCTTTTTTCCAGATCAGCCACGCGCCACCGGCGGCCAGCAGGCCCAGGCCGATAAAGGACATATGGGGCATGCCCGGCACCGAGCCCATGGCAATCAGGATCATCGCCGCGACGGCCAGCGCCTTGGGCGAGGTGAACATCTGCCGGCTGACTTGCTGGCCCATGTCTTCCGAGCTGGACACCCGGGTGACCATGATCGCCGCTGAAGTGGACAACAGCAGCGAGGGAATTTGTGCGACCAGGCCGTCACCGATGGTCAACAGGGAATAGATGCGTCCCGCCTCGCTCAGCGACAGGTCGTGCTGCAGACAGCCAATGGCAATGCCGCCGAGCAGGGTAACAAACATGATCAACAAACCGGCCACGGCATCGCCGCGCACGAACTTGCTGGCACCGTCCATCGAGCCGTAGAAATCGGCCTCCTGGGATACTTCGGCACGGCGCATCTTGGCTTCGTCCTGATTGATGATCCCGGCGTTCAGGTCCGCATCAATGGCCATTTGCTTGCCGGGCATCGCGTCCAGCGTAAAACGCGCGCTGACTTCGGAAATGCGCCCGGCGCCCTTGGTGATCACCACAAAGTTGATGATCAGCAAAATCGCAAACACCACACCACCGACGACATAGTTACCGCCAACCACCACCTCACCGAAGGCCTGGATGACCTTGCCGGCCGCACCCTCTCCTTCCTGGCCATGCAACAGCACCACGCGCGTGGAAGCAATATTCAATGCCAGGCGCAACAAGGTGGCGACCAGCAAAATGGTGGGAAATACAGCGAAATCCAGCGGGCGCAGGGCGTACACACTGACCAGCAGTACGACGATCGACAGCGCGATGTTGAAGGTAAAAAACACATCGAGCAGGAACGGCGGCACCGGCAGGGTCATCATCCCCAGCAGTACCAACACCATGATCGGCACCCCGAGGTTGCCCCGACCCGCCCCCACCAGGCTGCTGCGCATGTTCACCAACCGCGTGCGATCCACCCACTTCTCCTACCGCAGAAACATTTTTTTGACGCACTCGATGGCGTTCAGCTCTGATAGCAAGAAACCGTCCAACTTGTGACGGACATCGAAAAAAGAAGAAAAAACGAAGAGTCGAAGCACTGGCTCCAGCCACGCTTCAGGCGATGACGGCAGCGTTTGCACGCTCCGTACTCGGCACAAGCCTGGCGACAGGGCATTGCGCCCCGCCGCCATCAAGCATTAGCGCTTGCGCAGCACCACGCTGCCAATCGAGTAACCGGCACCGAACGAGCTGAGCACGCCAACCGCACCGCTGGGCAAATCATCCTGGTGCGCGTGGAAGGCAATCACCGAACCGGCGGAACTGGTATTGGCGTAAGTGTCCAGAATCACGGGCGCCTCGCTGGGCTGGGCGTCGCGACCGAGCAATCGCCGCGTGATCAGCAGGTTCATGTTCAGGTTGGCCTGGTGCAGCCAGAAGCGCTGGACGTCTTCGACGGCAATACCGGCTTCCTGCAGATGCTGGCCGATCAGCTCAGCCACCATCGGGCAGACTTCCTTGAACACCTTGCGACCTTCCTGGACGAACAGCTTGTCAGGGGCGCCGATGCCCTCTTCCGCCGCGCGGTTGAGGAACCCGAAATTGTTGCGGATGTTGTTGGAGAACTGGGTTACCAGTTTGGTGCCGACAATGTCCCACTGGTTCTGCGAAGTGGCCAGATCGGCGCGCTCGAGAATCACTGCCGTTGCAGCGTCACCGAAAATGAAATGACTGTCGCGGTCGCGGAAGTTCAAATGGCCCGTGCAGATTTCCGGACTGACCAGCAATACCGCGCGCGCCTGGCCCAGTTGCACGGCGTTGGCCGCCGTCTGGATGCCAAAGGTCGCCGAGGAGCAGGCCACGTTCATGTCGAAGCCAAAGCCGTGGATACCCAGTGCAGCCTGGACCTCCACCGCGATGGCCGGATACGGGCGCTGCAGATTGGAGCAGGCGACAATCACCGCATCGATATCGGCAGCCGTTCTGCCGGCGCGCTCGAGCGCCTCGCGAGCGGCGGCTACGGACATCTCGCAGAGGATGCTCCACTCGTCATTGCTGCGCTCGGGAATGCGCGGCGCCATGCGCTGCGGATCGAGAATGCCTGCCTTGTCGATCACGAAACGACTCTTGATGCCCGAGGCCTTCTCGATGAAAGCCGCACTGGATTCACTCAGCGCTTGAACCTCGCCACGCTCGATGGCAGCGGCGTTGTCGGCATTGAACTGTTGAACGTAGGCATTGAAAGAGGCCACCAGTTCATCATTGGAGATGCTCTGGGCTGGGGTATACAAGCCGGTACCGCTGATCACGACGTTATGCACTGTCGTTCCTCTTGGCTGTGATTTGGAGGTAATGGCGAATATTGTGCCCGAAAATTTCCAGCTTTACCGCTCGGTTTCCCATTCAAATGCGCCTTTTCGGGCGACTTAGGCGACAACGGCCATCAATATGGCATTACACCTCAACGCGGTTCACAACCTGTCCGAGGAGCCGGTCGCCAGGCTCCGCAACAGAGCCCTATGGTTTATCCTGTGCAACCCCTTGATCAGCCAGAGATTTGCCATGCATACCGCACTTGCCGAATTGATTCGCCTTGTCAGCTCGGGCTGCCTGGCCGAGCAGGAGATCCTGCGCATCGCCGATGAGGCCGCCCAGGCCTATGCCGATGCCGATGCGTTTCTGGCCAACAATCCTGACATCAACTATGACGACAGCTTTCCCATCCCGCTGGGCGAGTGGGTAGTGGTCGGCAGTTTGCCGGATACCGTGCTGTTCCAGGCCGACTTTTATGAAGAGCTGTTTCAGCAAATCCTGAACTCCTTCGGCCCGGATGTGAATTTCGTACTCAAAGCCAAGCAGCTGGCCAAAACCGAACCCCTGAAGGCGCTCAATCGCATTCAGGTGCAGCTCAACGCGTTGTATCCAGAAAAAGGCGGCTATGTTCTGGTGGACTTCAGCGAACCGCTGGATGATGAGCTGCAGGCCGTACTGGTCTATACCTGCGATCTCGAGCGGGTGATGGCCCTGGCCGTGGAGCTGGGCATCTACGCCGCCCCGGCCTATGAAACGCTGCGTGCCGAACAAGCAGAAGGCTGACACTCATGAGCGACCAAGACACACCCAAACCGCTGGACGATGCGACCCTGGCCTTCGCGGAGCAGGTATTCGACAGTGCTCGCAACGGCGATGCCGAACGTCTTGAACACCTGCTCAGCCAGGGTCTGCCTCCCAACTTGCGCAACAGCAAGGGCGACAGTCTGCTGATGCTGGCCAGCTACCACGGCCATGCGGAGGCAGTGCGCGTGCTGCTGGCCCACGGTGCCGACCCGCAATTAATCAATGCCCGCGGACAAACCCCCTTGGCTGGCGCCGCCTTCAAGGGTGATCTACCCATGATCGAGCTGCTGCTGGCCGGCGGTGCGGACGTTGAGGGCGCCTCGCCTGACGGCAAGACCGCTCTGATGATTGCGGCCATGTTCAATCGCGGGGACATTGTCCGCTGCCTTATCGATCACGGCGCCGATCCGCACGCCCGCGACGCCAACGGCGCCACACCGCTGGCGGCCGCTATCCTGATGGGCGCCGAAGAGACCCAAGCGCTGCTGCGCGCATTGCAAGATTAACCAGGTACTCCAACTCTCACTCGGTGGGCTGTCCACTCCACAACCCAGTTGTTTGATGCGTCGGAACAAGCTGCTCGCGACCGGGATGATGACGCCCAATCTTCGAGCCTTAGCGATGGCAGGACGCCGATACCCATCACCGCTCAAACCAGGCAATGGGCATCGCTGCGTTAACAAGTGCGTATTGCGCCTAGTGCACCTGAGGCACGACCACCTCGTCCAGGTCGATGCGTTTCCAGGTCGGCTTTTCCCCCAGACGCGCATTGAAACGGGTATTGAATGTGAAATCGTCTTCAGTGTGCACACTCAAGGGATTGCCATACAGCTGCTGCAGGCCGGGCAAGTCATAATCGAGCAGGTGCAGCAGCGTCGGAAACAGGTTGTAGTGGCTGGAGCGATTCCGGTTGCCCGCCAGTTCAGCTTCCCAATCCAGGGTCTGCAGTTCGCGACCCTGCATCACCACCAGCGGAACCAGTCCCTCCTCCACCACCGGGTCGCCGCCGCAATGGGTGTTCAGCCCGGGATTGCCGCGTTCATGCAAATCCTGGCCGTGATCGGAGGTGTAGAGCACCACCGTCTTGCTCAGATCGGCCCGCGAGAACAGCCGCGCAAAGAATTCGCCGACATTCCACAGCAAGGTGTTCTTGTAGGCGTTGCGGTAGCGCTGCCAGTCTGCGGCGCTGCCGTCGAACCCGTCACGCTCGCCGGTATCGGTGATATGGGTATAGCGGCCGCGAGGCAGCGCTGGCTGATAGCGCATGAAGGAGTCGGGATATTTGTCGTGGACCGGGAAATGCGCTCCGACCTTGTTGATGATCACCAGTGACGGAATCGCGTTATCCAGCACCTCGACCAGCTTGTCGACCACTGCCATGTCGCGGTCACGCACGGCAACATCCTCGAATTGGATGAACAGGTCGATCTCACGCTGCTCATCGCGGGTCATCAGGTTCTGCAGATGGCCACCGGTGCGCTGGGCATCGATGTAGACGGTACGCAGACCGGCGTTGCGGGCGTACTGCCAGATCGACGGCATGGTGGTATTGATGCGCAAGTAGTCATCGCGAGTACCGCCGTAACGCAGGGTGACATTGGTGTCGGCACTGCAGTTGGCAATGGCGGCCGCATAGCCATAGTTGTAGATGGCCACGCCCTCGGGCGAACGTTTCAGCCCACTGTACACGCCGTGCTCGGAGTTTATGTCGAGGTAATGTCCGGACACACTTTCATCGATGATCAGCACGATGTTGTAGTCGATATCCTTGCCGCCCCGCGCCAGGGTGACTGGCTGACGCGGCCCCACCGTGTTCTGCAACGCCTCATAGGTGTACAGATTGAGGTAGGTCAGCGGCGTGAACATCATCGGCAGCCCGCGGGCGCCTTCACCACCCCGCATGAACAGGATCGCCGAAAGCAGCAGCACTCCGGCAATCGGCGCGCCGGCACTCAGCCAGAGCGGAACACGCGTGGCAGGTGTGGGCTTGAGGCCAATCCCCAGCAACAGCAACAGCCCACTCCCCACTGCGGGGAGGATGCTGGAACTGAACTGCTGCAAGGCATCGCCGATGAAGGCCTGGGAATGCAACAGGGAAACGAAGCCGCTGTAGGTCAGATAATCAGCGGTGATTTGTCGATGGGCTTCGAAGAATACCGCAGCGAGAAAAAATGCCAGAGCATACGTATAACGCAGCATGCGCGGCCGGATGAAGGCACCGAGCAGCAAGGCCGCGAACAGTACTGCAAATACACTGAGGTAAAGCACGCTCCCCAGCCCCCACCCCATCGCCTCCAAGCGTTCCAGGTAATAATCGTAGGCGGAGAGCAAATAAAGAATGATCAGGCCGATTTTGAGGTGAGCCATGTTGCTTTCTTCCCTGCCAGACAAGCCCGTCTCTTCCGCACCTCGGGACGAGGGCAGTTTTAGAAATGGTGACGAGCCCAGTTGAACCCACAGTCTTTGCGGCGCGCGCAAACGTCAGCCACGACACCCAGGCGCACAGAGAAAACACAATTTGCATCCATGCAAGCAGGGGCGACTCCTTCGTAACGCGAATGTCACCTTAGCAGGCTATTTTGAAGCGCAACGTTGCGCCGATGAAATGCGCACAAACGTTGGCATGGGTCGGGGGTATGAGGACTGGCAAGATGGCACCGGTTTTGTTGACCGGCAAACGCTTTACGCCTGGCCTGCAGGCATTCCGAACAGTGCATCGATGCGCGCGCAGTCATTTTCACGGCGCAGTACGGCAAACATCTCCACAGCCTCGGGGTAGCTGCGCGTAAGCATGGCCAGCCATTGCTTGAGCCGGCCCGGCGCATAGCGGGGTGACAGCTTATGACGTGCGCGAATCCAGAAATCGTGCAGCAGCGGTTGCAGTTCCTGCCAGCTCATTTCCACCACTGGCTGACCCGCCCGCGCGGCGGCGATCTGCCTGGCCAGATCCGGACGCGAGACCAGGCCGCGGCCCAGCATGACGTCGTCAACACCGCTGATTTCCCGACAACGGCGCCAGTCTTCCAGGCTCCACACATCGCCGTTGGCGAACACCGGCACCGCCACGACGTCTTGCACCCGTGCCACCCACTCCCAGTGGGCCGGCGGCTTGTAGCCATCCCGTTTGGTCCGTGCGTGCACCACGATCTGCGCCGCGCCGCCTTCGGCCAGGGCTCGCGCGCAATCCAGCGCACCGTCGGGGCTGTCGAAACCCAGGCGCATTTTCGCCGTCACCGGAATCGCTGCGGGTACTGCGCGGCGTACTTCACGCAGAATGGCGTGCAGCAACTCCGGCTCGTCCAGCAGCACCGCGCCGCCGCGTGACTTGTTGACTGTCTTGGCCGGGCAGCCGAAGTTCAAGTCGATCACTGGCGCACCCAGTTCACAAGCAAAGGCTGCGTTGTCGGCCAAACAGGCCGGATCGGAACCGAGTAACTGCAGGCGCATCGGCGTACCCGCTGACGTGCGCGAGCCTTGCTTCAACTCCGGAGCCAGCTTGTGGAAATGCGTGGCCGGCAACAGCCGATCGCTGACCCGGATGAACTCGGTCACGCACCAATCGATGCCACCGACACGGGTCAGCATGTCGCGGAGGATATCGTCGACCAGTCCCTCCATGGGCGCCAGGGCGATTTGCATGGGCAATCTCGTAGAAAGGGGGGCGTAGTGTAAGGAAGCCGCGGCAAGGCGCAACTGCGCCAACCCCGATCGGGCGCAGCCTTTCGCGGGCGAATGCGTGGAAGGAGGATCTTCAGCCTGCGTGCAACGCCTGCCCGTATCCCTCGACGAACTCCACCGGCATACGCTTGGGTTTGCCGCTGGAGAGTTCGATGCACACGAAGGTGGTCTGGGCCCGCAGCAACGTACTGGCATCGTGCGCACGAATCAGTTGGAAGCGCCGCAGCATCTTCAGCTTGTGGTCGGATTCCACGATCCAGGTACCGATCCGCAGGCGCTCGCCTTCATAAGCACTGGCCAGGTAATCGATCTCATGGCGCACCACGGCCATGGCACGGTCCAGGCGACGGTACTCCACCAGATCCAGGCCCAGACTCTGCGAATGCTGCCAGGCGCAACGCTCCATCCAGCTCACGTACACCGCGTTGTTAGCATGCCCCAGTCCATCGATATCCTGGGCGCCCACCTCGATATCGACAATGAACGGCTTGTCCAGATCCCAGTTCACGAGTGCTGCTCCAGGCTGCGCGCCAGTTCACACGCCTCGCGGGCCAGCTGGGTGATCTGGTCCCAGGCGCGGGCACGCACCAGGTTGGCTGGCGCGATCCAGGTACCGCCGACGCAGGCAACATTGGGCAGACTGAGAAAACTCAGCAGGTTGTCCACATTGATGCCACCGGTGGGGCAGAAACGGATGCCGGTGAAGGGGCCCCTGAGGCTCTTGAGCATTTTCACGCTGGCACTGCCATTGGCCGGAAACAATTTCAGGGAGCGATGACCGAACTCCAGCGCCATCAGCACCTCGGAGGGCGTCAGCACACCGGGCAAATACGGCAGTTGAGCATCCAGGGCGGCCATCGCCAGACGCTCTGTGCACCCCGGGCTGACCGCGAATTGTGCCCCGGCATCACGGGCTTCGAGGAACTGTGCGGCATGAATCAGGGTACCGGCGCCGACCAGCAGGTCGGGCAGCGCCTGGCGAATACTGGTCACCGCCTCCAGGGCCCGCGGCGTGCGCAGCGTCACTTCCAGCACACGAACTCCACCGGCATGCAGCGCCTGAGCAAGCTCCACCGCACTTGCCGCATCCTCGATGACCAATACCGGCAGAACCGGACGGGCCTGCTGCAAAATCGCTTCCATTGTCAGGCTCATGGCACGCCTTACCCCGTATGACTGTTAAAAACGCAAGTCTCGTCGTCAGGCAATCCACTCACGACCTGCGCATCATCGCAAATACCTCTGCGACCTCGCCACCCGGAGCGGGACTATCCGACATCGCGCGTCCCGGACAACCACTGAGGCTTTTTCGCGCCCATAAAAAAACCCGTCACGACGGACGGGTTTTTTCCGCATGAAGCATTAGAGCGTGGAGACGTCTTCAGCTTGCAGGCCTTTTTGGCCCTGAATCACCGCAAACTCGACCTGCTGGCCTTCCAGCAAGGTGCGGTGGCCCTCGCCGCGAATCGCCCGGTAGTGGACGAAAACGTCCGCACCGCTTTCGCGTTGAATGAATCCATAGCCCTTGGCGTCATTGAACCACTTGACGGTGCCCAACTCACGATCAGCCATTACTGCATCTCCAACTCATTTTTATTAGACCGCTCCCCTTATGGCGAGGAGCCTGGACAGTTGTCGCCCAACTCAGGTTGAGCCGCAGTGGGCATGATGATGGCCAGGGACAACTGTCCGCGGAGTATAAAGCAACCATCCGGGCTGAAAAGGGGGCTTTTTTGTCGCGTCTATAAATCTCAATGAATTCCGCGAATTGCACATACTTATTGATACGTTTGGCGAGGATGCTCGTATTTCGCGGCAACAGCCGCCTCCTGCTGGAAGGCTGGCTGGTCCAGGTCGTCACAAGTAACGGCGGATCGCCGATGTCGCAGCTGGCGCAAGGCGGCGTCGCTCCTCGCAGGCGGGTGGGCTGAATAGCCGATGCTCGACGAGCACCCCGCCGGCGGAGCATCCCGATGCGGCGGGCTGCCCGGGTAGCTGCGCATGTCCATCCCAAGTCGTTGCAACGGGCGAGGCCGCGCTACGAATTCCATGCCCGCACGGCCACCGCCTGGCATGCAGACACAGCTGAGCCGCTGCCCTTCAGGCGCGTCGCCGCCGGATAAGCCAGAGCACCAGCACACCGAGCGTCAGCAGCAAGGGCACCAGGGCGATATTGATGAACTTCAGGCTGCGGCCCAGGGCTTCGATATCGGCATTGAGCTGGTAATTCACCTCGCGCAGCTCCTTACGGATTTTCAGCTTTTCCTCAAGGAACTGCTGCAGGGTGGCCTGCTGCTCAGGCGTCAGCTCCAGCGCCTGCTCAGGGTCATTGGGCTGCAACTCGGCCAGCTTCTGCTCGGCCACCGCCAGGCGCTGCTGCAACTGCTGCTCCTTGATACGGAAGCGATTTTCGGCCTCGCGCTGCAAGCGATCCACCACGGTGAAGGGTCGGTCGAAACGACTGCGGGAACGCACGCTGATCAGGGCCTCGGAGCCGGCCAGGTTGTCCAGCGCATTGATGGCAAAGCCCGCGTTGTCGGCAAACGGCTGCGGGATGCGCTGCCCGAAGAAATCCTGTACCTGCACCCACATGCGGTCGCTGAGCACGTCGGTATCGGCGACTACCAGCAGGTTGATGTTGGCCGCCTGCTTCAGGCCATCTTTCTGCCCTTCGATGCCATTGGGAAACGCGCTCTGCGCCGGGCCACTGATCCGTGCGGCCAGGGCATAGCGCTCGCCGGTGGGCTGCAGCTCGCGAATCAGCGACTCGGGGTTGTCGAGCATGGCCAGGCGCTGCACATCCACCGGCTGGGACTGATTGGAGCTGCGGATGATCGGCAAGAACGTGGTCTTGGCATCCTCCAGCGGTTCCAGTACGCCGGCGCTGGCCATGATCAGCGTTTCCAGATTGGCGGTGCTGACATCCTCCTGATCCAACGCCTCAGCCGGCAGGCTCAGCCAGGCCGCGTGGCGCACCGGACGCTGCCCCGCCCCCAGGCTTACCGGCAAGGCATAGGCGCCATCCAGCAGCACCTGGTCCGACAGCATGCGCAGGCCCCAGGCCTGAAACAAGGTGTCGAGGTTGGACGACTTGTCCATCTCGCCGGGCAGACCCGTGCCGGTGTTGGCTTCGCTAAAGGGGTCGACAAAGGCCAGCAGCTTGCCGCCGCGCAGCACGAACTGGTCGATGGCGTAGAGCGTCTGTTCCGGTAGCTGTTTCGGATGGACCAGCAGCAGCACCGACACCTCTTCAGGAATCTGATCGACATCCGTCTGCAGGCTTTCGATACGGAACAGCTGGCGGATCTCGTCGATGATCATCCACGGCGGGCTGGGCTGGCGGGCCAGCATGTCGAAGCCGCCGCTGAGCGGCAGCCCGGACAACACCCCAACCACCGGCAACTGCGGATTGGCCAGGCTGTTGACCAGGCGGCTGATTTCGTACTCGAGGAACTCTTCCTGATCCAGCGGGAAGAACGGAATCACCTGCCGGTCGCCCTGGGCATTACTGCCGGCCAGGCCAAAGTAGATGCGCTCGCCGCCGGCGCGCAGCGGCACTGCCTGCAAGCCGTACTCGGCGGCCTGGTCTTCACGCTCCGAGAACGGCTCGGGATCGATCACCTGCAGCGTGAGCTTGCCATCGGCGGCGCGCACATAGGTCTTGAGCAATTCCTCAACCCGGCGCGCGTAGTTGCGCAGCGCCACCAGATCCTGGGTGGCCGCGTCCGAGTAAAACAACTGCAAGGTCAACGGCTCGTCCAGCCCAGCCAGAATCCGCTCGGTGCCTTCGGACAGGGTGTAGAGCTTCTGCTCGGTGAGATCCAGCCGCGCATTGCTCAGGGTCAGCCCGGAAATCAGGTTGAAGGTCAGGAATGCCACGGCGATAAGCAGCAGTCCGGCACCGGAATACAGCAGTCTTTTCATGGGTTCAGTCCGCCTTCTTCAGATCAACCACCACGGCGGTGGCGGCCATCCAGGCCACAATAAAGCTGAGGAAATACAGCAGGTCGCGCAGGTCGATGACGCCCTTGCTGATCGCCTCGAAGCGAATCAGGAAACTCAGCGAGGCCACCGCATCGATCATGCCCTGCGGAGCCCAGGCGCTGAAGGCGTCGATCACCATGGGAAAGCCGCTGACGATGAACAAGAAGCACAGGCTGACGGTGAGCATGAAGGCAATCACCTGATTGCGCGCCAGCGCCGACATGCACGAGCCGACCGCCAGATAGGCGCCGGCCAGCAGCCAGCTGCCCAGGTACCCGGTAAGGATCGCGCCGTTGTCCGGCTCGCCCAGGTAGTTGACGGTGAGCACCATCGGGAAGGTCAATAGCAGTGCCAGACCGGCAAACACCCAGGCGGCGAGAAACTTGCCGGCCACTGCTTCGGCGCGGGTGATCGGCAATGTCATCAGCAGTTCCAGGGTGCCGGACTTGCGCTCCTCGGCCCACAAACGCATGGCGATGGCGGGCACCAGGAACAGGTACAACCAGGGGTGGAAGGCGAAGAAACTCCCCAGATCGGCCTGGCCGCGCTCAAAAAAACCACCCAGATAGAAGGTGAACACCCCGGTCAGCACCAGGAAAATCATCAGGAAAATGTAAGCCAGCGGCGTGGCGAAGTAGCTCGCCAGCTCGCGCTTGAAGATCACCGGCAACTGCTTCATGCCGCCTCCCCTCGGGTCAGATTGCGAAACACTTCATCGAGGCGACCGCGCTCCACATCCAGCTCGCGAATGGCCCAGCCGCGTGCGCGAATCAGCTCGTTGACGTGAGGGAAAATTACCGCGCCCGGCTCAGCCAGCACGGTCAGGCTCTGTTCGCGCCGGTTGTGTTCAAGGCCGGCAACTCCCGGCAAGGCCCGTAGCGCGGCTTCGTCCAGTGGCTCTTTGCTTACCAGGGTCACGGCCTGGTGATAGCGCGAACGTCGTTCCAGCTCGAGGGGCGTGGCATCGACCACCAGCTTGCCGTGGGCAATCACCACGGTGCGGCTGCACAACGCGCCGACTTCTTCGAGGATATGCGTGGAGATGATGACGATCTTGTCCTCGGCCAGGCCCTGGATCAGCTGGCGCACCTGATGCTTCTGGTTGGGGTCCAGGCCGTCGGTGGGCTCATCGAGAATCAGCACCCGGGGGTCATGGAGAATCGCCTGGGCCAGGCCGACACGGCGCTTGAATCCCTTGGACAGGGTGTCGATGTTCTGGCCCAGCACCGTGGCCAGTTCCAGCTGTTCCACCGCACGGGCCACGCGCCGTTCTTTTTCCGCGCCGCGAAAGCCGCGGATTTCTGCCATGAAGTTGAGAAACCCGCGCACGCGCATGTCGCCGTAGCAGGGCGCGCCTTCTGGCAAATAGCCAATCAGGCGTTGCGCCTTGAGGGTCTGGGTCTGGATATCGAAGCCATGAATGCTGGCCGTGCCCGACGTCGGGGCGAGGAAGCCGGTGAGCATCTTCATGGTCGTCGACTTGCCGGCGCCGTTTGGGCCGAGAAAGCCCAGCACTTCACCCGGGCGAACATCAAATGACAAATCATCTACCGCCGTGTGCCGGCTGAAGCGTTTGGTCAGGTTTCTTATTTCAATCATGGGAGTCCCATCCTCCGATCACTGCCCAGCCCCGTAACCAGGCCGGGAATTCAACGCCGCGGGACTATAAAAGCTCGCTTCAAACCATTGCAAGGCACGTCAAGGCGTCAATTCTTTCCGCGTTTTGCCGCTTTTCCCTCCCCCAGCGATGCGGCACACTAGCGCTCCCGAGCAATTGCTCGTTTTATTCGACCTGACGTATGACCCGCACACCCCTTCACCGTCTTGTTTTCGGTAGCCTGCGGCGCCTGCTGTATCTGTGGGTTCGTTCGGAAACCATCAGCCAGTCCGCCGCCACTCTTGACCTTGATCGCAGCAAGCCCGTGTTTTACGTGCTGCAGAAGCCGTCGCTCAGCGACCTGGCGGTAGTCGACCATGAATGCGCCAAGGCCGGTCTGCCGCGTCCGGTGGTCCAGGTGTCGATGGAAAGCCACCAAGAACCGTCAGCCTTCTTCTTCCTCGATGCGCCGACAGGATGGTTGGGGCGCCGCGACAAGCGCATCATTTCCCCGACGCTGGCGCGTCTGGTCACCGCCGTTAACCAAAATGCCCTGGCGGAAGCGCAGATCGTGCCGGTTAGTGTGTACTGGGGACAGTCGCCAGCCCGCGAGACCAGCCCCTGGAAACTGCTGTTCGCCGACAGCTGGGCGGTCACCGGGCGGCTGCGCAAGCTGCTGGCAATCCTGTTTCTGGGCCGCAAGACCCGCGTGCAGTTCGCCGCGCCGATTCAGCTACGTGAGCTGGTCAATCAAGGCAAGGGACCGGAACGCACCCAGCGCATGGCCCACCGCATTCTGCGTGTGCACTTCCGCAACCAGAAGGCCGCCGTCATCGGCCCGGACGTGTCGCACCGGCGCAACCTGGTCAAGGGCCTGGTGCATGCGCCCGCCGTGCGCCAGGCAATTCTCGACGAAGCCGAACGGGAAAAATTCTCCGTCGACAAGGCCGAAGCCCGCGCCCTGCGCTACGGCAACGAGATCGCCTCGGACTATACCTACACGGCGATCCGCTTCCTCGAACTGGTTCTGTCCTGGTTCTGGAACAAGATCTACGACGGTGTAAAGGTCAACCACATCGAGCAGGTGCAGGAGATCGCCCGCGGTCACGAAGTCATCTACGTGCCCTGCCACCGCAGCCACATCGACTACCTGCTGCTCTCCTACCTGCTGTTCACCCACGGGCTGACACCGCCGCACATCGCAGCCGGCATCAACCTGAACATGCCGGTGATCGGCGGCCTGCTGCGCCGTGGCGGCGCCTTCTTCATGCGCCGCACATTCAAGGGCAATCCGCTGTACACCGCGGTGTTCAACGAATACCTGCATACCCTGTTCAGCCGCGGCTTCCCGGTCGAGTATTTCGTCGAAGGCGGCCGCTCGCGCACCGGGCGCACTCTGCAGCCGAAGACCGGCATGCTGGCCATCACCCTGCGCAGCTACCTGCGCTCGCACCGCCTGCCTGTCGTCTTCGTGCCGGTGTACATCGGCTACGAGCGCGTACTGGAAGGCCGCACCTACTTGGGCGAACTGCGTGGCGCGAGCAAAAAGAAGGAATCCATTGGCGACCTGTTCAAAGTGATTGGCGCATTGCGCCAGCGCTTCGGCCAGGTCGCGGTGAACTTCGGCGAACCCATCAGGCTGGCCGATTTCCTCGAACAGCAGCAGCCCGGTTGGCGCCAGCAGGATCTGGGCCCGGACTTCCGTCCCGAGTGGCTGACCGCCGCCACCAACCAGCTTGGCACCACGGTCGCCCGCCACCTCAACGAAGCGGCGGCGATCAACCCGGTCAACCTGGTGGCCATGGTCATGCTCTCCACCAGCAAGCTGGCCATTGATGACCGCGGCCTGGCCAGCGTCCTCGACCGCTACCTGGCGCTGCTGCGCCGGGTGCCCTACTCGCCGCACACCACCCTGCCGGAGGGCGATGGCCAACAGCTGACCGCCCATGTGCTGGACATGAAGTTCATCGCCAGCCAGCAGGACGCGCTGGGCAAGATTCTGTATCTGGATGAGCAGAACGCGGTTCTGATGACCTACTACCGCAACAACGTGCTGCACGTGTTCGCGCTGCCATCGCTGTTGGCGAGTTTCTTCCAGAACAGTGGGCGCATCAGTCGCGAACAGATCCTGCGCTACGTGACCGCGCTGTACCCTTACCTGCAGGCCGAACTGTTCATTCGTTATGAACTGAATGAGCTGGAGGCGGTGGTCGACGAGTGGATGAACGCCTTCGTGGAACAGGGCCTGCTGCGCCGTGAGGACGATGTCTTCATTCGCCCGGCGCCCAGCTCAGGCGAGTTCGTGCTACTCACCCTGTTGTCGCGCGCCATCGTGCAGACCTTGCAGCGCTTCTACATGACCGTGGCGCTGATCCTCGATCATCCGCAGTACGGTTTGGACGCTGAAGAACTGGAAAGCCTGTGCACGGTCATGGCCCAGCGCCTATCTATCCTGCACGGCCTGAACGCCCCGGAATTCTTCGACAAGAGCCTGTTCCGCAACTTCATCAGCGCCCTGCTGAGCCAGGGTGTGCTGCGCCGCAACGAGCATGGCCAGCTCAGCCACTCCCCCAAGCTGGCCGAACTGGTGGAAGGCGCTGCCAAGCGCGTGCTGCCCACCGAAGTGCGCCTGTCGATCCGTCAGGTCACGTTGAAACGGCAACCCAGCCCTCAACCCGACTCGGAAAACGCCATCCAGGCGTAGGTCTCACCAAGGAGCTGGCAACCTAACAGGCTGCCAGCGCTCAGGCTTCACAATTCCAGGCTGATCTGACTCCCGCTGCCGGGCGGCTTTTCGCCCAGCGGCTCGCCCTGTCCCTCGGCATAACTCAGCCGACCTCCCACCAGCCGCGCCGGTGAGGTGTAAGGGTGAACAAGCACATGGGATTCGTCCTGAATATGCAGCACCTCGATGCCGCGCAGCTTGAGCACGTCGGCAATCAGGGAACGGTGGCAGCGCCACCAGAGCAGCTCGGCACACATCAGCGTGGTGCGCTTGTGGCTAGCCAGCCCGAGCATCCGCACCAGCCCCGCGGCGAATTCATCGCTGTGCAGATGATCGGCATAACCACGAAACGAGCTGTTGCGCCACGCAGTATTGACCGTATCCGGCAACGGGCGGCGACGCCCGCCCAGCTCCGGTATCCAGTGGTAATCGATGCCCTGTTCGGCAAGGCCAGCGCGCAGGGCCGCTTCGCCGAACTGCGGCAAACGCCGCGAACCGGGAAAACGCCGCACATCGGCGACGGCCTCGATCCGGTTATGCCTGAGCAACGCAACCAATTCCTGCAGTGATCGCGTCGAGTGGCCGATGGTCCAGACAGTATGCGGATCAGCTATGTCAGTCGATCTTCTTCAGCGCGCTTCCCTTGTGCATGGCGACATGGTCAGTCTTGTCGCTCTTGATTTCGTACTGCGGCTCCTCCTCGCTGGCGTGGCGCGGATGGCCCTTGTACTCGGTGTCGCGGGTATGCACCTTGGTGATCTTGCCGCTGACCCGCCCAGCCTCGGAGTTCCAGCTGACGTGATCGCCGACGTTGAACTTCTGAGTCATGACCATCCTCCATCGTGAATGACGACGTTCGTCATGCTGTGACAGGCATACGGTCAGCAAGTTGAGCTGTGTGCTGCGTTCAGGCCTCGCTCGGAGCATGAGCGCGATCCCTCCAAGCACGGCCAATGCCGTCAGCGCCAGGCGCAAGGACAGCGCTTCATCCAGCAGAAGACTGCCGCCAAGAGCCGCCAGGATCGGTACGCTGAGCTGCACGGTCCCGGCCTGCACCGCCGTCAGTCCGCGCAATGCGCTGTACCAGATGGCATAGCAGACACCCGAGGTCAGGGCGCCCGATACGACGGCATAGAACACGCCCATACCGCTCCAGCGCACTTCGGCAACCTGCAGCAGGCTGAGCCCCAGGGCCAATGGCGCGGCGAGCAGGAAATTACCCGCGGTGACCGCCAATGGGTCGGCGGTGTTCCTTGCGCGCAACGAATATAGCGCCCAGGCCAGCCCGGATATCGCCATCAGCAGGGCACCGAGCAGATCGGGCGCACTGGCGCCCGGCAACAACAGCGCCAGCAGACCGCAGACCGCCAGCAAGAATCCCACTCCCTGCCAGCGGTTTAAACGCTCACCCCGCCGCCAGCCCGCCACAACCATGCCGACCTGGACCGCACCGAACAGCAACAACGCGCCGGTTCCCGTATCCAGGCGCAAGTAGGCGAAGGAGAATGCCGCGGCATACAGGAACAAGGCCAATGCCGAAAGCCAGTTGCCGGCCAAACGGCGCTGCCCCAGGCGCACCAGCACCCAGAGCGTCAGCGCGCCGAATAGCAGCCGCAGACTGGTGAAGGTGGCCGCATCCAGCGCACCCTCCTTGAGCGCCAGGCGGCACAACAGCGAATTGCCGGCGAACCCCAGCATGGCCAACAGGGTGAGCAGTAGAATACGGGGCGCCGGCATGAGGTTTTATTCCATGTGAGGTGGCGGCCACATATACACCCGATCGGCAGCCCATGGTTAGAGGTCCAGCACGGTGCGGCGCTTTCGGCCCATCGGCCTAGGCGCTGGCGGCGCAGCATGTCCGGGCCAAAGATGCCTATTTGACGTTGATCCTGGTCGAATCGTGGCCCCTCTCACTTATGGAAGCATGGCTGCGCAATACCGGCGAACGCGCGCCAGGCGTCGCCTCAACGCGGCTCGCATAGGATTGCACCCAGCCGGGATAAAACCCCGAGGCCGCAAGCTCTTGCCAACCCTGCGTGTGGATGCCGTCCGGTTGGGCGCTCGGCTTTTCGGGCTGGCCGAGCGTATCTCCTCTGAAAAAGTAGCGGGTACCGTCGGAAAGCGTCAGGAACAGGCCGAGCGCACCATGCTGGGTCAATGGCACCACGATCAGGCTGCCATCTCCGAATAGATCGAGGCTGTGCGCGAATCCACCGATGGGATTCGCCTCGAAGCGCAGCGGCTGCCAGCGTACCGAATGAGCAAACTGACTGGGCAGGACGGCCGGTGGTGTGGCGATCTGGCTGTAGCGAATCCCTTCAGCGCTGGCCAGCACCGGCACATCGGGAAAGTCCGCCAGGCCCGACGCGTGCTCCCAGCAGGCGCAACCCAGCAGGATGCGATCGATTTCCAAACCGTCACGCTCCAACTAATCCCGCACCGCCACGACCCGGCTATAACGCTTGATTCGCCAAGGCACCTCAGCATCGACCTGAGCGTCAATATGCCGACCCAGACCGGTGCCGAACAGCAGTCGAGAACCTTGATGTTCAATCAGGAGCGCCACGTGGAGCATGGGTTCGGGGCGCTCCCAGGCACCGTTACGCCAGGAATATTCGCCCCGGTCTTGGGATTGCGCCGTCTTGATCAGACTGAAGCGCAGCTCATCGGCCGCCTCCACGCGTGCAGCCAGACTAAGCAGTACCAGAGTAACGATCTTCGCCACGTTCATGTCATGACTCCTCTCAGGACGATCGGCCACTTTCTGGTTGCATGACGCCTCAAGCAGTGCCGCCAGGGTGCGTGGTCTGTTTGCACGACTGGATAATAGACAGACCTGTCTGTACACCTCAAGCGCAATATGGGCCACAGAGACGATTGGTTGGAGCAGTCCTCTCACTTCCGCATAATGGCCGATCCGAGGAGGTAGTTATGGCAACGAACAAACGCGACCAGCTGATCGAAACGGCAGAACGGCTTTTCTATCGCGAGGGCTATCACGCCACGGGAATCGACCGGATCCTGGCGGAATCCGGCGTGGCCAAGATGACGTTGTACAAGCATTTCAAATCCAAGGAAGAACTGATCCTTGCAGTGCTGGAAGGACGTCACCAGCTCATGTTCGAGCGGCTGCGCGAACGCGCGAACAAGCTGCCCCCGCGCGAGGCACTCTTGGCTGTGTTCGATGGTTTGCACACCATGATTCATGGAAGCGAGCAGTACTGCGGCTGCCTGTTCGTCAATGCCGCGGCGGAATACCACGACAACGAACATTCCATTCACCGGCGCTCGTCAGCCAACAAGGCGGAGCTGCAGGCCTATCTGCGCGAGCTGCTGGAACGACTTGCCGCCCCACAGCCGCAGCAACTTGCGCGCCAGCTGCAATATCTGCTCGAAGGCGCGCTCAGCATGGCCCACCTCGAAGGTCCTGGCGAACAGGCGCGAGACGCCAAGGATGCCGCGCAGGTGCTACTCAAGGGAGCCGGTATCTGAGTTGACAGGTATCGTCCCCGGGCCAGGCGCTCAATTCCTCACAGTTTCGTCCTCACGAACGCGAAACCAGGCCGCATACAGCGCCGGCAGGAACAGCAGCGTCAGTGCCGTGGCGACGATCAGCCCGCCCATGATGGCCACCGCCATAGGCCCGAAGAACACGCTGCGCGACAAGGGGATCATGGCCAGCACCGCCGCCATGGCGGTGAGCACGATGGGGCGGAAACGCCGTACCGTGGCGTCGATGATCGCGGTCCAGCGCTCGTGGCCGGCAGTGATGTCCTGCTCGATCTGATCCACCAGAATCACCGAGTTGCGCATGATCATCCCCGACAGTGCAATGGTGCCCAGCATGGCGACGAAACCGAACGGCTGCTGGAAGATCAGCAGGAACAGCGTCACACCGATCAGCCCCAGTGGTGCGGTGAGAAATACCATGATCGAGCGCGAGAAGCTGCGCAGTTGCAACATCAGCAGGCTCATCACCACCACCACGAACAGCGGCATGCCGGCCATCACCGATCGCTGACCACGCGCGGAGTCCTCCACGGTGCCGCCCACCTCGAAGAGGTAGCCATCCGGCAGGTTGGCGCGCAGTTCGGCCAGGTGGGGTAGGATCTCCTGCACCAGCGTGGCCGGCTGTTCGGCACCGTAGATGTCGGCGCGCACGGTCACGGTCGGCAGGCGGTCGCGGTGCCAGATGATGCCTTCCTCGAAACCGTACTCCAGAGTCGCCACCTGCGACAGCGGCACACTCCTGCCGCTGTCGGTAGGCACCGCCAGGCTTGGCAGCAACGTCAGGCTCTGGCGATCCTCCAGGGTGCCGCGCAGCAGGATTTCGATCAGCTCGTTGTCCTCGCGGAACTGGCTGACCCGCGAGCCGCTCAGTGCGCTTTGTAAAAAGCGCGACAGCGACGCGGTATTCACCCCCAGGGCGCGGGCGCGCTCCTGGTCCAGCTCCAGGCGGATCACCTTGCTGGGTTCTTCCCAGTCCAGGTGCACATTGGTCACATGGGCGTTCTGGCGTACCACCCCGGCCACTTCGCGGGCCAGGTCGCGCACCTCATCGATATGCTCGCCACTGACCCGAAACTGCAGCGGATAGCCCACGGGCGGACCGTTTTCCAGTCGGGACACTCGCGTGCGCAAGGTCGGAAACTCTTCGTTGACGGTATCGATCAGCCAGCTACGCAGCGCTTCGCGATCCTCGATGGAGCTGGCCAGCACGACAAACTGGGCGAAGCTGGTGGCCGGCAGTTGCTGATCCAGCGGCAGGTAGAAGCGCGGCGAGCCGCTGCCGATATACGCGGTGTAATTCTCCAGGCCGGGTTGCCTGGCGAGTAAGGCTTCCAGGCGGCGCACTTCATGCTCGGTAGCCCGCAGCGAAGCGCCCTCGGCGAGCTTGATATCCACCATCAGTTCCTGGCGCGCCGAAGGCGGGAAGAACTGCTGGGGCACCAGGCGGAACAGCAGCACCGAGCCGAAAAACGCTGCGAGGGTCAGGACAAGCACGGTCTTGCGGCGCCGTACGCACCAGGTGATCAGCCGGCGCACGCGCTTGTAGAATGCCGTGGCATAGGGGTCATGGGCAGCGGCGCCGCCATGCTTGGCCGCGTGCTGCTTGGCCAGGTCCGGCAGCAGGCGGTTGCCCAGGTAGGGCACGAACACCACTGCGGCGATCCACGACACCAGCAGGGCAATGGTCACCACCTCGAAGATCGAGCGGGTGTACTCGCCGGTGCTGGACTGCGCGGTGGCAATCGGCAGGAAGCCTGCCGCGGTGATCAGCGTGCCGGTGAGCATCGGAAAGGCCGTGCTGGTCCACGCGAAACTGGCCGCCTTGAGGCGGTCGTAACCCTGTTCCATCTTGATGGCCATCATCTCCACCGCGATGATCGCGTCGTCCACCATCAGGCCCAGCGCCAGCACCAGCGCGCCGAGGGAGATCTTGTGCAGGCCGATGCCCAGGTAGTACATGGCCGCAAAAGTCATCGCCAGTACCAGCGGAATGGACAGCGCCACCACCATGCCCGTGCGCAGGCCCAGGGAGAAAAAGCTCACCAGCAGGACGATGATCACCGCCTCGGTCAGCACCTGAATGAATTCGCCCACGCCGGTTTTCACCGCCGCCGGCTGATCCGACACCTTGCTCAGCTGCATCCCGGCGGGCAGGCTTTGCTGCAGGCGGCTGAACTCGGTTTCCAGCGCTTCGCCGAGCACGAGGATATTGCCGCCCTCACGCATCGACACTGCCAGGCCAATGGCGTCCTCACCCATGAAACGCATGCGCGGCGCCGGCGGATCGCTGAAACCACGGCGTACTTCGGCCACGTCACCCAGGTTGAAGGTGCGATCCCCCACGCGAATGGGAAAGGCGCGGATCTGCTCGACGGTTTCAAAGCGCCCGCTGACGCGCAGCTGGATACGGTCGGTCTGGGTTTCGAAGTAGCCGGCGGCCGCCACGGCGTTCTGCGCCTCCAGCGCCTGCTGCACGGCAGCCAGTGGCAGGCCAAGAGTGGCCAGTTTGGTATTGGACAGCTCGATCCAGATCTTCTCGTCCTGCAAGCCGAGTAGTTCGACCTTGCCGACATCCTTGACACGCTGCAGCTGCAACTGGATGCGGTCGGCGTAATCCTTGAGCACCGCGTAATCGAAACCATCGCCGGTCAGTGCATAGATATTGCCGAAGGTGGTGCCGAATTCGTCATTGAAAAAGGGACCGATCGCCCCCGGTGGCAGGGTGTGGCGAATGTCGCCAATCTTCTTGCGCACCTGATAGAACAGCTCGGGAATCTCATCCGAATGCATGGAGTCGCGGGCCAGGAAGGTCACCTGGGATTCGCCCGGCCGCGAGAAGGACACGATGCGCTCGTAGGCGCCGGTTTCCATCAGCTTCTTCTCGATGCGCTCGGTGACCTGGCGCGAGACTTCTTCGGCACTGGCGCCCGGCCACTGGGTCTGGATGACCATGGCCTTGAAGGTGAACGGCGGGTCTTCGCTCTGGCCCAGCTGGGTGTAGGACAGCGCGCCGACCACCCCGAGCAAGAGCATGAGATAGAGCACGATGGAGCGATTCTGCAACGCCCAGGCAGACAAGTTGAATTTCATCCGGACCTACTCCCCAGCCGCCAGCTCGACAAGCCGGTTGTCGCGGTCCACCGGGCGCACCTTCTGTCCTTCGCGCAGCACATGCACGCCGGCAGCCACCACCCACTCATGTTCCCGCAGGCCTTCGAGAACCGGCACCTGACGTTCGCCGTAGGCACCCAGGCGCACCGGACGACGCTCCAGGGTGGCCGTCTTCGGAGCTACCACCCAGACAAAAGGCTGTCCGCCTTCGGCCGAGACCGCCGACAGCGGCACCGCCAGCGGCACGTCTTCAGCATTGCGAATGAACACCCGGGCGCTCTGGCCCAGATCGGCCGGTACGTCGGCATCCTGAAAGGCGACCCGTGCAGCAAAGGTGCGCGACTGCGGATCGGCGGCCGGTGACAGTTCGCGAATGCGTCCCGGATAACGCTGCTGCAGATGCGACCAGAGCTGTACGGTGACGTCCTGGCCGATGCGGTAGCGGTCCAGCGCCTGTTCCGGCAGGCTGATCACCACTTCCCGCTCGCCATCGGCAGCCAGGGTAAACACCGTCTGCCCGGCTGCGACGACCTGACCGACCTCGATGCGCCGTGTGGCGATCACGCCATCTTCCGACGCGCGCAACACCGCATAGGTTGCCTGGTTGCGTGCCACGTCGTACTGGGCCTGAATCTGCTTGAGTTGCGCCGCGGCGGAGCGGTAGCTGTTTTCGGCATTGTCGAAATGCGAGCGACTGACCAGTTGCCGCTCCAGCAGCGTGCGATACCGGTCACGCTCGGCGCTGGCCAGCTGCAGATTGGCCTCGGCGGCGGCCACCTGGGCGCGTACCGCTTCAAGCTGCAAGCGCACGTCCTGCGGGTCCAGCTCAGCCAGCGGCTGGTCCTTCTTCACCCGCTCGCCGACATCCACCAGGCGCTTGGCCACTTTGCCACCGATTCGAAAGGCCAGCTCCGGCTCCAGCCGTGCACGAACCTCGCCGGCAAAGGTGTCCAGCGACGCGCCGGCCGGCTGCGGCTGCACCACCATTGCCGGACGCGGTGGCGCCTCCACCTCTTGACCATTGCCGCATGCGCCTAGCAGAGCGATTAAAGAGACAGGCAGAGCGAGAGACAGAACATGACGAAACATGAGGGTGACCTTTCGCGCAGAGGCGTATTGGAATAATTGTACTGACGGGTATAGTAAAAACAGTCACCCCAACCGTCCAGTACGAGAACACATGTCTGAGCACGCTTTACCCAATCAGGGCCCGGGTCGTCCTAAAGACCCGGCAAAACGCCAGGCCATCCTCGAAGCGGCCAAGTCGTTATTCCTGCGCCACGGCTATGAGGGCAGCAGCATGGACGCCATCGCCCGTGAGGCCGGCGTCTCCAAACTCACCGTTTACAGCCACTTCACCGACAAGGACACACTGTTTTGCGCGGCGGTGGAAGCCAAGTGCGAGGAGCAGCTACCGCAGCTGTTCACCGAACCGAGCGCTGCCGAACCCATCGACGCCCACCTTGTGGCCATTGGTCGCGCCTTTCACGCGCTGATCAGCAGCGAAGAATCCCTGGCCATGCATCGCTTGATGTTCACCCTAGCCAAGCCCAACCCTCAGCTCGTCCAGCTTTTTTACGCCGCCGGGCCGCAGCGCATCCTCGACAAGATGGAGCGCGTGATGCATCAGGCCGACCAGGCCGGCACACTGCGCATCACCAACCCACAGGCTGCCGCCGAACATTTTTGCTCGCTGCTCAAAGGCGGCCACAATTTTCGCCAGCTGATCGGCTGCGCCACTTGCCAGGGCAACGAGGAAGCCGAGCGGCATGTGCGCGAGGTGGTGGGGTTATTTATCAGGGCCTACAGCGTCTGAGCTGCAAGCAAAACAGCGTAGTAGCGGCTCCAGACCGGCTGACATTGCGTCACGGCTCGTCATCGGGGGTGCTGCGCAACCGGAAGCGGCAGACCTGCCCGCCGCGCAGCATGCACTCCAGATGCTCCACCTCTGCCTGGCCCAAGGTGCCAATCAATGCCAGATCAAGCTCGCAGACTTCCGGATGGGCATTGGCCAATTGGTGGAACACGCAGTTGTGCGCGACGATTTCCGGCTCTCCCGCACTGCGAAAGAACACCTCAGCCTCGTAACCGGCCTGGTTCATATGGCCGACGATTCGCTCCTCGCTGACCGCCTGCTGCTCCAGATTGCTGGCGAGCCGTTTACCCAGGCTGCGCAATACGGCAATCAGCCCCTCTCGCCCCAGAACTTGGGCAACCTCGCCTATCAGCAGGCTGGCCAATAGCCGATATTGCCGCGGAAACAGCTCCTGGCCAGCCGTGCTGAGCACATACAACTGCTCGGGCCGTCGTCCGGTCGGCCGGGTGCCGCCACGGTGAATCAGTCCGTCGCGCTCCAGCGCAGCCAGATGCTGGCGCACTGCGGTCCGCGTCACCGCCAATTGCTGGGCTAACGCCTCAATGCTCATGCCTGACGGCTGATACAGTAGAGCGCTCAGCAGATCCTGCTGCGTACGCCCCAACCCCTGGAACATGTATCACCCCGCGGAGTGGAGGGAAGGCGCCGCAACGCCCTCCCCGACCGGTTAGAACTTATCCGGGAACTGCTTGACCAATGCCGCAGTCAAGGTGTCGCCCAGCACCAACATATGTTCACGCATGGCTTGCCAGGTTCTGGCTTCGCCGGCGTAGTCCTTTTTCGCCAATTGGTCGATCTGCGCGATATGGTGCCCGCCATGGGCATTGAGCATGGCTACCAGGGTGTTTTCTGGCAAATTCGGATTGGCCGAAGCCAGGAATACCGCGATGGCCTTGGCGTTACTGGTCAGCTCAGCGACTGCGGCATCCTTCCCAGCTTCATTCTTCGCAACCACGGCATCGCTGTACTGCTTTACCGCCCCCCAGTGCCCGGCCAACAGGTCGAGCAGCTGGTCGGCGGCCGGCTGGCCGTACAGCGGCGCGATGCTGTTGGCGATAGCCGTGGCATTGGCCACGACTTCAGTGGTTGCGACCTTGGCTGCTGCCGCCTCGCCGACCTGGTTGGCAATCACATAACTGCGCACCCAGAACACATGCTCGACCCACAGATCTCGCAACGCCAGTCGTGTAGAAAGAGCTTTGGAATCGGCTACTGCGGGTGCGGTATAAGCCTGCCCTGCGTCCGCATAACTCCAAGCCGGTTGAAGCAACAATCCGCACAGCAGCAAAAGCAGAGTCTTGGTATTCATGACGGTATCCTCGTATGGATGGCCCCCCATGAAACCAATTTAAGCATAAAAAAATGCCGTTATTGGAATGCAGCCATTTGCGCGACCAGCGCCTCACTCGCTGCGCTGAGGCTGCAGCGTTTTCAGCGGGTAGATGTCATAGCGGCTGGACTTGCCCTCCAGGCTGTAGCCGGGCTTGGGGCCGTCGATAATCGGTGCCTTGCGTGGGCGTTTGACCACCACGCGGTGGGAGGCCAGCGCCAGCGCGGCGGTCAGCAGCGCCGGCGCGTCCAGGTCGTCGCCGACAAAGGGGCGGAACAGGCGCATTTCCTTTTTCACCAGCGCGCTCTTGTCGCGGTGCGGAAACATCGGGTCGAGGTAAATCACCTGCGGGGGTTCACCCTGCCAATTCTGCATCCGCTCAATGGCGTTGCCTTGGTGCAGTTGCATGCGCGCCGCAATCGAGGCCACGTCCGGATCACCCAACGCCCGTTGCAGGCCGTCTTCAAGCAGCGCAGCGATCAGCGGCTGGCGCTCGATCAATTGCAACTCACAGCCCAGCGAGGCCAGCACGAAGGCGTCACGCCCCAGCCCGGCGGTGGCATCGAGTACCCGTGGACGCACGCCGCTCTGCACGCCGACCGCCTTGGCAATCATCTGCCCGCTGCCGCCACCAAACAATCGCCGGTGGGCCACTGCGCCCTCGACAAAGTCCACCCGCACCGGCCCCGGTGCCTTGGGCCCCAGCTCTGCCAGTTGCAAACCTTGCTCACCCTGTTGCAGGGCATATTCTGCCTCGCCGCCCAATGTCAGACCCAGCCGTTCGGCCCAGCGCTGGGCCGCCTCGGCAAAGCGGGGCTCAAGGGGTTCGACGCGAATGGTGGGTAGAGACACGGACATTGAAGGGACTCACAACGGATGACCGGAAAACGGCGCGCATTGTGCCAGAGGCGCAGCCACTGCGCTGCCTGAAGCACGGCGGGGGTAATCGCTTCCCTCAGCGGCACATGCGAAAACCGCCCATATCCACATGAAAGTGATCGCGATGGGCGACGTTGTACTCCGGGCCGAGGGTGATCTTGAAATGCTCACACGCCGCCTGATGCACCCGGCGCAAAAACAGCGCTTCCTTCGTCGCACCCTGCCAGTCGTTGAGCACGCTGATGCGTCGGCCATCCCGCAGGCGAAAGGCGGCCATATCCAGAGCATTGGCCAACGCATGCTGACTACGCCGCTGGCTGCCGCCGATGTTCCGGCAGGCGAAACTGCCGTAGTGTTCGAGACGAACCACGGGCTGACCAAACACGGCTTGAGCGGCTGGCTGCAGGCCATGCCGCTCGAACAGCGCAAACGCCACTGCCAGCCTGCAGGTGGCCAGAAAGCTCTGGTTGAAACCCAGCTCGGAACCCGTAATGCGCAGCACATTCTCCAGAGGGCATTGCGCAGCAGGTGAGCTGTCGGGCTGATGCGTATAACGCAGCGAGCTGGATTGCAGAGCTGCCTCGCACAGCTGGGGCTCATTCTGCAGGCGCCACAGCTTGAAGCCGGTCAATAGATTGCGCGGAGCGTGCACATCCAGCGGCGCCCACGGGTCCCAGCGCGGTGGCACGTCAAGCCAGCCGCGGTTGATAGCCCACGGCACGCCAACCAGCACCAGCACGATCAGCAGCAGGCCGATGCGCATGCCCTAATAACGCAACAGATCATTCAGGCGTTCAAGCGAGATGGCTTGCCGGGTTATGTGCAAGCTACCGCGTCGGGCCAGCTCGCCGGCCGCCTGATAAAACGAGCCGTAGGCAACCCGCGCCAGACTGGACCCCAGACATACTCGTCGCACGCCCACTTCCGCCAGGCCGACCAACGACAGCTGCAAGCCCGCGATTCCCACCATAACGGTCACCGGTTTGGGCGCCACTGCCTGGACCACCGCGATGATTTGCTGTCGATGCGTCAACCCCGGGGCATACAGCACATCGGCACCGGCTGCGGCGAAGGCCTGTAAGCGGCGCACGGTATCGTCGAGGTCGGGACGACCATGCAAGTAGTTTTCTGCCCGCGCGCACAGGCTGAACGGGAAATCCAGGCTGCGCGCCGCCTGTGCCGCCGCCTGAATGCGCTCCACCGCCAGTTCCAGGGGATAGATCGGCGCCAGGGGATTACCGCTGGCGTCCTCGATCGAAGCCCCAATCAAGCCGACCTCGGCGGCCTGCTGAATAGTCAGTGCACAATCATCCGGCGTATCGCCATAACCGTTTTCAAGATCGGCGGCGACCGGCAGATCGGTTGCTTCGACAATGGCGCGCGCATTGGCGAGCGCCTCTTGGCGGCTGATGCGACCTTCACCGTCGCAACGCCCCAGGGAAAAGGCCAAACCGGCATTGCTGGACGCCAGCGCCTCGAAACCCAATGAAGCAAGAATTTTTGCCGACCCGGCATCCCACGGATTGGGCAGAACCAGCAACTGATTGCGCTGTTCCAGGGCTCGAAAGGTTTCAGCACGTTGTGCTTGGGTGGCCATCGTTCGCTCCTTCCACAGTCCACGTTGCACCTTAGCAGCCCTGCTTGAAGCGCGATTGCCACTCGCCGTTAAAACAAGCCGAGCTGCTCTTCGGCGGCTTCCTGTGGGCTTTGCGCCAGCGCGGGAAGGCCTGGCAGGCGAACGCTCAAGGCGGCGTGAAACTGTCGGGCCAGGGTCGGCGCCAGCAGGTTATCCGGCGTATGCAGGAAAACATGCGGTGCCAGTCCCTCCTCGATCCAGCCAGCCACCTTGTCCACCCAAGGCGCCAGGAAGCGCTGGTTGGCAGCCAAATCCGGACCGCCGATAAATCGCACCTGGGGCTGGTTACCAAAGGCCGCCGGGCGCACCGGCACGCGTGGTTTCTTGGCTTGAGCATGCAAGACCGCCGGATCCTCGGAGCAGTGACTGAACAGGGCGCGGGCGTCGAGACAGATACGTTCCACCCCACGCTCGTGCAACAGGCGATTCAGCGCGCGCTCCTCTTCGCCCTTGGCAAAAAACGCCGGGTTGCGAACTTCGACGGCAATTCGGCGCTGCTGGAATTCATCCAGCCAGGCAGCCAGTTCGCCCAGGCGCGCCGGGCCAAATGCGGCCGGTAACTGCAACCACAACGGTGAGACTCGCTCACCCAGGGGAGCCAGCAAACTCAGGAAGCTGTCCGTGGCGCTGAACTGACTGCGCAAATCGCCCTCGTGACTGATGTCGCGGGGCAGCTTGGCGCAAAAGTGAAACCCCGTGGGCATGCGCTCAACCCAACGTTGCACGGTTGCCGGGGCGGGACGGGCGTAGAAGGTGGTATTGCCTTCAACGGCATTGAAGACCTGGCAGTAGTGGCCAAGAAAATCAGCGGCGCGGGCGTTCTCGGGGTAAAGCTGACCCCGCCAGCCTGCTTCGCTCCAGGATGGACAGCCGATAAAGTAGGGCAACACGTGGAAATAAAGCCTGACTCAACTTGAGATGACGCGGATTGTAGCCCGTGGGGCAACCACAGTGGCGTTGCGCCGCCCCGCAAACGTGCAGGCGTCAGGCGTCAGGCGTACGTATCGAGGTAATCCCCAGGCTCGGCCACCATGGCCGCAATACACGCATAGCTTTCCAAGGCTCGCAGCACGCGGGTACTGGGAGTCTGCAAGGCGGCGGCCGGGCGAATCGAGCGCGCACTGGACGCCGCCTGGTAATCGCCCTCAATGACGGGTTGTCGGGTTTCGACCACCCCCTCGTCCACTGCGTCGGCTGCGTTGGAGGCACGCCACCCCCGTCCAGATCGACCGGGGCGCTTAGGGAGCGCCGAGCTCCGAATTGCATCGATACGCATATGTTGAACCTCGCAAGGGCCGCCACTCTAAATGCTCGAGCAATGCATCAGCCGTGATCGACCGCGCATTGCCGGATCATCCGACCGGCTTGGCTATTACGAGTTCAGGAAATGTGCGAGACCAGAGCGCAACCAGGCCAACCCCATCACACTTTGGGCGTGGCTACCTTGTCGCGCAGATACACCGGCTGGGCGTGCTCAGCCTCTACGGCTTCGCCGCGCTGCCAGGCATATTCAGCCAGGCGCAGCAGATCTTCGGCGTGCGGCAACATACCGGCATACTGCACAACCGGTGCCACCGACAAGCGTTCGGCGTAACCCCAGCCAGTGCCGGCGCCGAACCAATCACCCTGAGCATCGCGTGGCAAGCAGACGGTTTCAGGCGGCAAGACCGCCTCGCTGCCGACCAAGCGCATCTCGCCCTGCTCCAGGCGATAGCAGCCCCAGTACACCTCATCCATGCGGGCATCGATGGCGGCAGCAACCTGCACGGCGCCATGCTCGCGGTGGGCGCGCTGGGCCAGCACCGCCAGATTGGAAATCGGCAACACGGGACGCTGCAAGGCGAAGGCCAGCCCTTGCACCACGCCCACCGCAATGCGCACGCCGGTAAAGGCCCCGGGCCCCCGGCCGAACGCAATGGCCTCGACCGCCGACAGCGCCACACCGGCCTCGGCCAACAGGTCCTGAATCATGGGCAGCAGCCGCTGAGCATGCAGGCGCGGAATCACCTCGTAATGGCTGTACACCCGGCCCTCATGCAGCAAGGCTACGGAGCAGGCTTCAGTGGCGGTATCCAGGGCCAGCAAGGTGGTCATGTGCAGGTTTCCGGGCAGATCAGAAGGGCGGGCATTATAAGCCCGTCGTAGGAGGCTGTGGGTCAGAGAGCGGTAACGGGTTTCGCCAAGAAACGCCAACGGCCCGCAAGCGGGCCGTTGTGTGCAGTAACGCCGATCAGCTTAGCGCTGCGAACACCTTGGCAGTGATCTCTTCCACGGAGCCAACACCGGGAACGGCACTGTACTTCGGCGTGCCTTCAGCAGCCGACAGCTTCTGGTAGAAGTCCACCAGCGGCTTGGTCTGCGAGTGATAGATGGACAGGCGATGACGCACGGTTTCTTCCTTGTCGTCGTCACGCTGGATCAGCTCTTCGCCCGTTTCGTCGTCCTTGCCGGCGACTTTCGGCGGATTGTACTGAATGTGGTAGGTACGACCGGATGCCGGGTGCATGCGGCGGCCCGCGACACGGGACACGATCTCTTCGTCATCAACGGCGATTTCGACCACGTTATCAATGGTCACGCCGGCGTCCTTGAGGGCTTCGGCCTGAGGAATAGTGCGCGGGAAACCGTCAAACAGGAAACCGTTGGCGCAATCGGGCTGGGTAATGCGTTCCTTGATCAGGTCGATGATGATGTCATCGGACACCAGACCACCGCTTTCCATCACGCCCTTCACCTTCAGGCCCAGCGGACTCCCAGCCTTGACGGCTGCGCGCAGCATGTCGCCGGTGGAAATTTGCGGGATACCGAATTTTTCGGTGATAAAACGGGCCTGGGTACCTTTGCCGGCACCGGGCGCTCCCAGCAGAATCACGCGCATCGTTGTGCTCCTCAAGATGAAGTAAACAAGAAAAAAGTCGTATGGTCTTTAGCGGGCCAGTTTCGTACAACAACCGGTTCGCCCACCCAACAGCGAAAGGCTGACCAAGATACACAGCGCTTTCGAGGCGCACAAGCCACAGCAAAATGACAAAAAAAGCCGCTCAACCGGTATTTCGCAACCCGGCGGCGATCCCCGCGACACTCACCAGCAATGCCTGCTCGACCTGCTGACTGCCACCCTCCGGCGACGCTCGTGAACGTGCCAAAAGCTCTACTTGCAGGAGGTGCAACGGGTCCAGATAGGTGTTGCGCACATTGATCGCCGCCAAGGTCTGCGGGTTGTGACTGAAGAGTACCGATTGCCCGGTCACCTGGAGCACGCAATCACACGCCTGCGACAATAGGCCGCATAATTTATCGCCCAGTTTGCGCAGTGGCGCCTGCACCAGACGCTCATCGTACAGGCGGGCAATCTCCACATCCGCCTTGGCCAGCACCATTTCCAGCATGTCGATGCGCGTTCCGAAGAACGGCCAGTGTTCACGCATGGCCTTCAGCCGCTCACCATCGCCGCGTTGCAGGGCCTCGGCGAGCGCGGCTTCCCAGCCCAGCCAAGCCGGCAGCATCAGCCGCGTCTGTGTCCAGGCGAAGATCCACGGAATCGCCCGCAGGCTCTCCACGCCTCCCGCCTGACGCCGTGCCGGGCGACTGCCCAGCGGCAGACGCGCCAGTTCTTGCTCCGGGGTGGCCTGGCGAAAGTACTCGACGAACTGCGCATGCTCACGCACCACCCCTCGATAGGCCGCCAGCCCTGCAGCGGCCATCTCGTCCATCAGCGCGCGCCAAGCCTCTTCAGGTTCGCGAGGCGGCTCTACCGTGGCTTCGAGCACGGCCGCCAGATAGAGATTGAGGTTCTGCACGGCGATGGCGGGCAAGCCGAATTTGAAGCGGATCATTTCGCCTTGCTCGGTCGTACGCAAACGGCCGGACACCGACCCCGGCGGCTGCGACAGAATCGCCGCATGGGCCGGCCCTCCGCCGCGCCCGACGGTGCCGCCGCGGCCGTGAAACAGCAGCAGCTCCACAGCATGTCGTCGACACACGGCCACCAGGTTTTCCTGCGCCTGGTACTGCGCCCAGGCGGCGGCCGTGGTACCAGCGTCCTTGGCCGAATCGGAATACCCAATCATGACTTCCTGCACCCCGGCCAGGCTCGCGCGATAGAGCGGCAATGCCAGCAGTCGGTCGATGACCTGCCCTGCGCGCTGCAGGTCAGCCAAGGTTTCGAACAGCGGCACCACGCGTATAGCGCGCCTCACGCCCGCCTCCTTGAGCAGCAATTGCACCGCCAGCACATCCGAGGGTGCACCGGCCATGGAAATTACATAGGAGCCCACCGCCGCAGCCGGGGCCTCGGCAATCAGCGCACAGGTGGCGAGAACTTCGGCGTTCTCGGCACTTAGCACATGGCCGCGCGGCAACAACGGACGCGGGTTGACCAACTCGTCCTGCAGAAAGGCCAGACGGCGCTCTTCGCCCCAGTCCCGATAATGACCCAGGCCGAGAAATTCAGTGATCTCATCCAGCGCCGCCGCATGCCGGCCGGCTTCTTGACGGATATCCAGGCGGGTGAGGAACAAGCCGAACACCGCCACGCGGCGCAGGCAATCCAGTAACGGGCCATCGGCGATCACGCCCATGCCACAGTCCTGCAGGGAGCGATAACACAGCTCCAGCGGCTCGCGCAGTTCGGCGGTGTTGGTCAGGGTGCCGGCGCTCGCTGCCAACGGCGCTTCCAACGCCGCCTCGGCCCAGGCGCGGGTCGTGCGCAAGCGCTCACGCAGCGGCTTGAGTACGGCTCGATAAGGCTCGGCGCAATCCCCCACCCGCTCGCGCAACGCGCTATTGGCACGCTGCATGGACAGGTCATCGATCAGTTGATCGATATCCCGCAAAAATAGATCGGCGGCCATCCAACGCGCCAGTAGCAACACTTCGCGGCTCACCGCAGCGGTGACGTTGGGGTTGCCGTCCCGGTCACCGCCCATCCAGGACGCAAAGCGGACCGGCGCAACGCTCAAGGCCAAGCGCTGACCGCAGCACTCCAGCAGAGCCTGATCGAGTCCACGCATGAAGGTCGGCATTGCCTGCCACAGCGAATGCTCGATGACAGCGAAACCGGACTTGGCCTCGTCCAGCGGGCTGGGTCGCTGGCGGCGAATTTCCTCGGTGTGCCAGGCCTCGGCAACCAGACGACGCAAGCGCACCCGGCTGGCCGTGCGCTCGGCCGGGCTCAGGTCGTGATCGGCAACGGCCAGCTCGATGGCAATGGCGTCGTATTTCTGGATCAGGGTGCGGCGGGTCACTTCCGTGGGATGGGCGGTGAGCACCAGCTCGATCTCCAGGCCCGCTACGTGAGTGGCCAGGTCTTCGGCGCGCATGCCCGCTGCCTTCAGACGCCGGAACAGATCGCCCAGCACGCGATCTTCAAAGGGCACCGCCTCGTGTGGCGAACGTCGACGAACCTGATGGTATTGTTCGGCGATATTGGCCAAGTTGAGAAACTGATTGAAAGCCCGGGTCATCGGCAACAGCTCGCCTTCGGCCAGCGCATCGAGGTTCTGCGTCAATTGCCGGGCGCCCGCCTCGGAGCCTTTGCGCGCGCTTTTGGCACCCTTGCGGATACGCTCAATCTTGTTCAGAAAGCCCGGACCATACTGTTCGCGAATGGTCTCGCCGAGCAATTCGCCGAGCAGGTGTACGTCCTCGCGCAGCCGTACATCGATCGTCGCCATCTGTTGGCTCCTTCTTCTACCCGTTACAGCGTGGCAGCGCACCTGCGGTTTAGCCAACACGCCCGTATGGGCTAGCTTTAAAGAACACGTCGATCCGAGGTCTGCATGAAAATCCGCGAGCTTGTTCAGCACTGGGAACAAAATGCCAAGGGGCGGATGACCGCCCAGAGCTATCAGCTACATCTCGATCTGGAGTCGGCGGCGCGACTCACTGCGCTCTCCGAGATGTACCCCAAGCGCAGCGTTGAGGAGTTGCTTGGCGAGCTGATTGCCGCCGCGCTGGAAGAACTTGAAGCCAGCCTGCCCTATGTCAAGGGCAGCCAGGTGGTGGCCACCGATGAACAGGGCGATCCGCTGTATGAAGATATTGGCCCGACGCCGCGTTTTCTGGCCCTGTCGCGCCAGTACCTGCGACGTCTGAGCAGCGAGCAGAAAAGCCATTGAAGTGCCTGGCCAGCAGGCCCTCAATGGCTCACTTGCAATGGCTCACTTGATCAGTTGCGGGGTTTCCTCCCCCATGCAGCGCACCGCCTGTTTGCGGTTGTCGACCAGCACGCCGGTCAGGCCTTTTTGCTGGGTGTCGAACAGCACCAGCACGCCGTCGATGCATTGGGCCACCTGCTGCGCCGGCTTGAGCGACAGTTTGTAGTCCTCACCCGGCACTGTCTTGAGCATGGTGAAGTCAGCCAGCAGCAGCGCATCCTCGGGTTTGGCGACATGCACATAGCCGTAGTAGGTCAGTACCGCCACAGTGGCGACGACGGTGCCGATGGAGGTGAGGATATAGGGAATGAGATTGCGTTCGGTCATGCGAAAGTCCACTACAGAAGGATTCTGCCGGTCATTGTCGGCCAGCAAGCAAAAAAACGCAGCCTGATCAGCGTGCTGCCCGTTCCCGTTAAAGAATATTCGCGTAATCAGCCTCGATGCGATCCAGGCTCAGGTGATTGAGGAAGTTGGAGAAGCACATCCACGCCGACAATGCATTGAGGTCGCGGAACTGCTCGGGCAAATAGCGCGGCGGCGCCACCAGGCCTTCATCCACCAGCTGACGCAGTGTGCGCATATCTTCCAAGGTGGTCTTACCGCAGAACAACAGCGGAATCTGCTCCAGCTTGCCCTTGCGCACGGCGAGCTGGATGTAGTTGTAGATGAGGATGAAACCCTTCAGGTACGACAGGTCCTTGGTGAAGGGCAGACCACTGGGCGTTGAGCCACGAAACACCCGGCTGGCGTTGCTGTAGCTCTCTTCCTGACTGTAATCCTGATCGTGGAAGAACTGGAATATGTCGAGGAAATCGGCGCCCTCCTCGGCCAGGTGAATGGCGCGGGTGCGGTTGGTCAGCTTGCGCAGGCGGGTCGGGTAGGACGCGAAGGCAATCACCTCCATAAGGATCGCCAGCCCTTCCTGCGTCACCGTGGAAGAAGGCGGCCCCTTGGCCAGGAACGTACAGATCGGCTGGCTCAACCCATTGAGCGTGGTGCCCACATGCACCAGTCCCTCATGGACCTCCAGGGCCTTGATGTCGCGAACGTTGAACATCGCATCGCTGCGGATCTTGATGTAATCGGCGCCGGCCGCCGCGTCGGCCAAGATGCCATCGGACTCGAATACCCTGACCACTCCCTCCCCCTCGCCAAACACGCCATCCAGGCGGCTTTGCAACAACTCTACCGCCTGGTTGGCGGTCAGCGTCCGGGGCTCGTCCTGCAGGTCGCTACGGTCGGCGATGTTGTTCAGGTAATCGGAAAGCATCAGGCCCAGGTCGGCCAGAGTCGGATCACCAGCGTGGAAGGCATCCGTGGCCGCACCGTAGAGTTCCTGAGAGATCAGCCCGAAATCTGCAGTGCCACGCGCTTCGAGCATGCGAATGACCATGCGGTATTCGCGACACATGCGCCGCATGATCTGTCCGACCGGATTGAACTGGCCGAGTTGGCGGGTAATGTCCCGTTCGATATCCTGGAACTCGCGCTTCTTGGCCTCGGCATCGAAGGCCAGCGGACGGCTCTGGTAATAGGCCTGGTCGACTTGCGGCAGGCGCTTGCAATGGGCGTCGAAGAATCCCTGTCGAATACTGTCATCCCACTTCACCGCATCGAGGACGCGGATCGGCGTCTGTGCTTCTACTAGCCGGTCGGACAGCGCCCGGACCGTCAGTTGATAGTCGTCCAGTTCTTCTCGTAAATTCATCGGCCCCTCACTGGCCGACGCGCTGAAAGCGCGCCACTTCGATAAAGGTATCGGTATTGGCCTGATCATCGAGATAGGCGAACACTTGCTGCAAGTCACTGCTGATTAGCGCACCATCGCCTTCGGGAGTGTCCACCCGCTTGCCGGTCAGCGTGCCGTCATCTATCGCCTGTAGGATACGCTGAACATCGAGGGTGTAGATCACCAATTCGTTATCGGTGGTGAGCTCGAACCCCGCAATCGCGAAATTGTTGCCCAGCCGTTTTGGCAAGCCGGCGGAAAAATACCAGCGCCGGCCATGCTGGGCCACGGTAAAGCCATATTCCTGCGCATCCTCGGGATCATCCGGATCGGCCTGGTAGACAAGTGCCTTGTACAGGTTGCTGCCGGCACGACTGACCCGCATATAAATCCGTTCGCCCCATTCGTTCTTGTGCGTCCATTCGCCCAGCAATGGGATGGGCGCCGGCTCGTTGGCCGGCAGCGGCTCACGAAAGGACACCAGACATCCACCGAGCAAGAAAAAGGGCACCAACAGCAGAATTCGCCAGGCTTGCATTTCATGCTCCTTGTTGACGGTCGGCTCGGCTGGATCAACGACTTGATGTGCAGAAAGCTTAGCAAGTGGGAGCAACCCTACGCAGCCGAGCGGGCGATCGCGATGTAGCCCGGCCCGATCTAACTCGTGGCACAAAAAAACCGCCCAAGGGCGGTTTTTTATTCAACGAACGATCACTGCTCCGGGCGCATGTGCGGGAACAGGATGACGTCGCGGATCGACGGCGAGTTGGTCAGCAGCATCACCAGGCGGTCAATGCCGATACCTTCGCCCGCGGTCGGCGGCATGCCATATTCCAGGGCGCGCACGAAGTCGGCATCGAAGTGCATGGCTTCGTCGTCGCCGGCATCCTTGTCAGCCACCTGGGCCAGGAAACGTTCGGCCTGGTCTTCCGCGTCGTTAAGCTCAGAGTAGGCGTTGGCGATTTCGCGGCCGCCAATGAACAACTCGAAACGATCGGTGACGTTCGGGTTCTCATCGTTGCGGCGCGCCAGCGGCGAGACTTCGAACGGGTACTGGGTGATGAAGGTCGGCTGTTCCAACTGATGCTCGACCAGCTCTTCGAAGATCATCACCTGCAGCTTGCCCAGACCTTCGAAGCCCAGCACCTTGGCGCCGGCTTTCTTGGCGATGGCACGGGCGGTGTCGAGGTCCTGCAGGTCGGCCGCGGTGATGTCCGGGTTGTACTTGAGAATCGAGTCGAACACCGAGAGGCGCGCAAAGGGCTCGCCAAAGTGGAACACCTTGTCGCCATAGGGCACATCGGTAGAGCCCAGCACCGCCAGGGCCAATTCGCGGAACAGCTCTTCGGTGAGGTCCATGTTGTCTTCGTAGTCGGCGTAGGCCTGGTAGAACTCGAGCATGGTGAACTCGGGGTTGTGCCGGGTCGAAACACCTTCGTTACGGAAGTTGCGGTTGATTTCGAAGACGCGCTCGAAGCCGCCAACCACCAGGCGCTTGAGGTACAGCTCCGGCGCGATGCGCAGGAACATCGGCAGGTCCAGGGCGTTGTGGTGGGTCTCGAACGGCTTGGCCGCCGCACCGCCCGGGATGACCTGCAGCATCGGGGTTTCCACTTCGAGGAAATCACGCTCGGCGAGGAACTTGCGGATGTGGGCAATCACCTGGGAACGCACGCGGAAGGTGTGGCGGGTTTCCTCGTTGACCATCAGGTCGACGTAGCGTTGACGGTAACGCTGCTCGGTGTCGGTCAGGCCATGGTGCTTGTCCGGCAGCGGGCGCAGCGACTTGGTCAGCAGACGGACGCTGCTCATGTGTACAAACAGGTCGCCCTTGTTGGAGCGCTGCAGGGTGCCTTCGGTGGCAATGATGTCACCCATGTCCCAGGTCTTGATCTCGGCCAGGGTCTCGGCCGGCAGGGTCTTGCGATCGACATACACCTGGATGCGGCCGCTCATGTCCTGAATCACCATGAAAGCGCCACGGTTGAGCATGATGCGCCCGGCCACCTTGACCGGAATCGCCGCTGCCTCCAGGTCTTCCTTGCTTTTGTCCGCGTACTGTTTCAGCAGGTCGGCTGCGTAGCTGTCGCGGCGAAAGTCGTTGGGGAAGGCATTGCCCTTGGCACGCTCAGCGGCAAGTTTTTCCTTGCGCAGGGCGATCAGGCTGTTCTCTTCCTCTTGGATGGCGTGCTGGTTCAGCGGTTGTTCGCTCATGGTCGTCGTGTTTTCCCGATGGGGCACGGTAGGTTCCGTGCCCATGTACAGGTGCGTCTGGCGCACCAGGTTTGCGATTCGAAGTTGCCGGCGGGACAGGGCCGCGCCGGCGGGATGTTACTACCCTGTTACAGGCCCTGTTTCAGGCTGGCTTCGAGGAATTGGTCCAGATCGCCGTCGAGCACCGCATCGCAGTTGCTCTCTTCGACGCCGGTACGCAGGTCCTTGATGCGCGACTGGTCGAGCACGTAGGAACGGATCTGGTGACCCCAGCCGATATCCGACTTATTGTCTTCCAGCGCCTGGGACGCCTCGCGGCGCTTCTGCATTTCCAGTTCGTACAATTTGGCGCGCAGCATCTTCATTGCGGTGTCGCGGTTGGCGTGCTGGGAGCGCTCGTTCTGGCAGCTGACTACGGTGTTGGTCGGCACGTGAGTGATACGGACTGCCGAGTCGGTGGTGTTCACGTGCTGGCCACCCGCGCCCGAGGAACGGTAGGTGTCGGTGCGCAGGTCGGCCGGGTTGATGTCGATTTCAATGTTGTCATCGATTTCCGGCGACACGAACACGGCGGTGAACGAGGTATGACGGCGGTTGCCGGAATCGTACGGGCTTTTGCGCACCAGGCGGTGCACGCCAATCTCGGTGCGCAGCCAGCCGTAGGCGTACTCGCCCTTGATGTGCACGGTGGCGCCCTTGATACCCGCCACTTCGCCTTCCGACAGCTCCATGATGGTGGCGTCGAAACCGCGATGGTCGGCCCAGCGCAGGTACATGCGCAGCAGGATATTCGCCCAGTCCTGGGCCTCGGTGCCGCCGGAGCCGGCCTGGATGTCCAGGTAGCAGTTGTTGGCGTCCATCTCGCCGCTGAACATGCGGCGAAATTCCAGTTTTTCGAGGATTTCGCGCAGGCGCTCGATTTCGGCGGCGACGTCATCCACCGCGCCCTGATCGTTTTCTTCGACGGCCATGTCCAGCAGGTCGCGGGAATCGGCCAGGCCGCTGCTCATCTCGTCGAGAGTTTCGACGATCTGTGCCAGCTGGGCACGTTCGCGGCCCAGGTTCTGGGCGTATTCAGGGTTGTTCCAGACGTTCGGGTCTTCGAGTTCGCGGTTTACTTCGACCAGGCGATCAGCTTTCTGATCGTAGTCAAAGATACCCCCGAATAGTGGTTGAACGTTCGGACAGGTCCTTGATGCTGTTGAGGATCGGATTGATTTCCATGGCGGGCGGCACTCGCAGTCGGACGGTTCGAAAAGCCGGCGATTATAACGCAGCCGACCGACGCTGACAGCACGCAACCCGTCAGTGCGCGGCAATCCCAACTTTTCATGGATACCCGGAAAGTATGACGGACTGCCATGATGCCCCTGCAAACGGGCCTACACGGTCAAACCGCCCGCACCTGCGCCTCCAATTGCTCGCGCAACTCGGCATCGAGGCGCAGATGCTGCGCCAGCGCATCGAGATAAGGGCGCTCACCGGACTGCTCGCTGCCCACCAGCAGTACACTGGCGAGGTACATTTCCGCGGCCGTTCCGGGCTGCTGGCCGATTCGGCGACGCGCGCAGGATCGAGCGGGCTGCGCACTTCCTGGTCCAGCCAGGCTTGCAGCTCAGAGTCGTCGGTCAGCTTAGCGAGTTCCGCCTGGACCAGTTGCTGCTCGGCGGCATCCATGCGCCCATCAGCCTTGGCCGCAGCAATCATCGCCCGCAGGATCGCCGTGCTGTGCGCCTCGGCCGGCGCGCCCATCAGGCGGTTGACCGTCTGCGGCTCATGTTGCGGAGCCTGGCCTTGCTGCCGTTGCCAGGCGCTGTAGGCCTGGTAGGCGAGCATACCCAGCGTGGCCAGGCTGCCGAGGTTCAAGCCACCCGAGCCGTCCCGCCCTGCTTGCCCGGTCTGTGGCGCCCCGCCACCGAGCAGGCCGCCGAGCACATCACCCAGACCACCTGGGCCTCCTTGCCGTTCTTGTGTCGGGTCGGCAGCGGAACCGCCGCCCAGCAGGCCGCCCAACAGGTCACCGAGCCCACCCGAAGGTGATGAACCCTGTGGAGCGCCGGTCGCAGAACCCAGCCGTGAGCGCAGCAGTTGCTCCAGTAAAGCCCCGGTATTCATGGTTTCTCTCCCATTGCGATGCAGTGCTGACTGAAACCATAGCGCTGACAAAAACCCATCGCTTGGGGCCGCTGCCAGGCGGTAGCGCCCCAGGCCGCACTGGACCGACTCATGGGCGCTGCATACTCGCCATGACGCCGCCAAGACACCAACTAGACTGATCACATCTCCTCGGCAACGGATGTGCCGAGCGGCATTTCACTGCCCCGCAAATCGCGCACAACAAGAGGGAATTCAGATGTCCGCACCGCACACTGCACTCCTCGGCACGCTGGCAACCGCTCTGCTGGCCGCCAGCACCCTGTACGCCGCAGAACCGCTCAAAACGCTGGGTCAGCCCGAAGGCCAGCTCGACATCATTGCCTGGCCCGGCTACGTCGAGCGCGGCGACACCGATGCGAATTATGACTGGGTAACCCAGTTCGAGAAGGACAGCGGCTGCAAGGTCAACGTCAAGACCGCAGGCACTTCGGATGAGATGGTCAGCCTGATGACCAAGGGCGGCTACGATCTGGTCACCGCCTCCGGTGACGCTTCGTTGCGACTGGTCGCAGGCAAGCGTGTGCAACCCATCAACATCGCGCTGATCCCGAGCTGGAGCACCGTCGATGACCGCCTCAAGGAAGCGCCCTGGCACACGGTGGATGGCCAGCACTACGGCACGCCTTACCAGTGGGGGCCGAACGTGCTGATGTACAACACCAACGTGTTTAAACAGGCGCCGACCAGCTGGGCGACCGTGTTCGAGCCGCAGAACCTGCCGGATGGCAAACCCAACAAGGGCCGCGTGCAAGCCTATGACGGGCCGATCTATATCGCGGATGCGGCGCTGTACCTGAAGAGCACCCAACCGGAACTGGGCATCCAGGACCCCTACCTGCTCAACGAAACCCAATACGCCGCCGTGCTCACGCTGCTGCGCCAGCAGCATGCGCTGATCCACCGCTACTGGCACGACGTCACCGTGCAGATGAACGACTTCAAGAACGAGGGCGTCGCTGCTTCCAGTGCCTGGCCGTACCAGGTGAACGCGCTGCAGGCTGAAAAGCAGCCAATTGCCTCGGTGGTTCCGGTAGAAGGCGCCACCGGCTGGGCCGACACCACCATGCTGCACGCCGAAGCCAAACACCCGGTGTGCGCCTACAAGTGGATGGACTGGTCGCTGCAACCCAAGGTGCAAGGTGATCTGGCCGCCTGGTTCGGCTCGGTGCCGGCCGTGCCGGCGGCGTGCGAGGGCAACGCCCTGCTCGGCGCCGAGGGCTGCAAAACCAACGGTTTCGACAACTTCGAGAAAATCGCCTTCTGGAAAACCCCGCAAGCTGAAGGCGGCAAGTACGTGCCCTACAGCCGCTGGACCCAGGACTACATTGCGATCATGGGGGGTCGGTAACCGAGGCTGTTCGCGTGGTGGACGTCGCTTCGTCCGCCCCGAATTTCGTAGTGGTCGCTGGGCAAGACGTCATGCATGCATCTGCCGACGCTAACCAGAACAACAACCAGAACGACGTGCAGCCTGCCGCAGGCAGCTGCTTTGGGGCAGGAACATGACCTTTGCCGTGGAACTTACCGATGTCTCGCGTCTGTACGGCGAGGTCAAGGCCGTGGATCAGGTGTCGGTAGCCATTGAGGATGGTGAATTCTTCACCCTGCTGGGTCCCTCCGGTTCCGGCAAGACCACCTGCCTGCGCCTGATCGCCGGTTTCGAACAGCCCAGCTCCGGCTCCATTCGCATCCAAGGGCAGGAAGCCACCGGCCTGGCGCCCTATCAGCGCGACGTCAACACGGTGTTCCAGGACTACGCGCTGTTTCCGCACATGAGCGTGCTGGACAATGTCGCCTACGGCCTCAAGGTCAAGGGCGTCGCGCGCTCCGAGCGACACCAGCGCGCTGAACAGGCGCTGGATCAGGTCGCCCTCGGCGGCTACGGCGCGCGCAAGCCGGTGCAATTGTCCGGCGGGCAGCGGCAGCGCGTGGCGCTGGCCCGCGCCTTGATCAATCGCCCGCGGGTATTGTTGCTCGACGAGCCGCTCGGCGCGCTGGATCTCAAGCTGCGCGAGCAGATGCAGGGCGAGTTGAAGAAACTGCAACGTCAGTTGGGCATTACCTTCGTGTTCGTCACCCATGACCAGGGCGAGGCGCTGTCAATGTCGGACCGGGTGGCGGTGTTCCGGCAAGGGCGCATCGAGCAGCTGGATAGTCCGCGCAATCTGTACTTGCGCCCGGCGACGCCGTTCGTGGCCGAGTTCGTCGGCACCTCAAATGTGCTGCGTGGCAAGCTGGCCGAGCAGTTGGCCGGCTCGCCACGCCCCTTCTCGATCCGCCCGGAGCATACCCGCCTGGCCGGCAGCGAACCCTTGGCACCTGGCGAGACGGAAATCGCCGGGCAGCTCCACGATATCCAGTACCTGGGCGCTGCCACTCGCTACGAGCTGCGTCTGGACAACGGCCAAAGCTTCGCCGTCAGCCAGGCCAACAGCCAGTGGGATCGAGGCGACATTGCCTGCCAGCCGGGGCAGCGCGTTACCGCCCGCTGGGCCCGCGCCGCCATGGTGCCGCTGCGCGAGGTGCCGTCATGACAACCAGCCCGGCCACCGTGGCACCGGCCAGCCGCCCAGGCCTGCTGCGCCATCTGTCCGACCTGCTGTACCGCAAACCGATGCTGTACCTGTCGCTGCTGCTGATCCCCCCGCTGCTATGGTTCGGCATCGTCTATCTGGGCTCGCTGCTGGCTCTGCTCTGGCAGGGCTTTTACACCTTCGACGACTTCACCATGTCGGTGACGCCCGCGCTGACACTGGCCAATTTTCGGGCGCTGTTCCAGCCGGCCAACTTCGACATCATCCAGCGCACCCTGGCCATGGCCGTGACGGTGTCCCTGGCCAGCGCCCTGCTGGCCTTTCCTATCGCCTATTACATGGCGCGCTACACCACGGGGCGCATCAAGGCGTTCTTCTATATCGCGGTGATGCTGCCGATGTGGGCCAGCTATATTGTCAAGGCCTATGCCTGGACGCTGTTACTCGCCCAAGGCGGCGTGGCCCACTGGTTCGTCGAGCGCCTCGGCCTGGCGCCGGCCCTGCAGGTGATCCTCGGCATTCCGGGCATTGGCGGCAGCACCCTGTCCACCTCACACCTGGGGCGCTTTCTGGTGTTCGTCTATATCTGGCTGCCGTTCATGATCCTCCCCATCCAGGCCGCCCTCGAGCGCCTGCCGCCGTCCCTGCTGCAGGCCTCTGCCGACCTGGGCGCCCGGCCGCTGCAGACCTTCCGCCTGGTGATCCTGCCGTTGGCACTGCCGGGCATCGCTGCGGGCTCGATCTTTACCTTCTGCCTGACCCTGGGCGACTTCATCGTGCCGCTGCTGGTCGGCCCGCCGGGGTTTTTCATCGGCAACATGGTGTATGCCCAACAGGGCTCGATCGGCAACATGCCGATGGCGGCGGCCTTCACGCTAGTGCCCATCGTGCTGATTGCCCTCTACCTGTCCATCGTCAAGCGCTTGGGGGCCTTCGATGCACTCTGATAAAGCGTCCATGGGCTTGAAGCTCGCGGCCTGGGGCGGGCTGCTGTTCCTGCACTTCCCGATCCTGATCATCTTCATCTATGCCTTCAACACCGAAAGCGCCGGCTTCAGCTTTCCGCCCCAGGGCTTCACCCTGAAATGGTTCAGCCTGACCTTCGCGCGCCCCGACGTGCTGGAGGCCATCACCCTGTCGCTGCAAGTGGCTGCGATTGCCACCCTCGTCGCCCTGCTGCTCGGCACCCTGGCGGCGGCCGCCTTGTGGCGGCGCGACTTCTTCGGCAAGGAAAGCGTGTCGTTGCTGCTGGTGCTGCCTATCGCCCTGCCCGGCATCGTCACCGGCCTGGCCCTGCTCTCGGCGTTCAAATCCCTGGGCATCGAGCCCAGCATCCTGACTATCGTCATTGGCCACGCCACCTTCTGCGTGGTGATCGTTTACAACAATGTCATCGCGCGCCTGCGCCGCACCTCCTGGAACCTGATCGAAGCGAGCATGGACCTGGGCGCCGATGGCTGGCAGACCTTCCGCTACATCGTGCTGCCCAACCTCGGCTCGGCGCTGTTGGCCGGCGGCATGCTGGCCTTCGCGCTGTCTTTCGACGAGATCATCGTCACCACCTTCACCGCCGGCCATGAACGCACTTTGCCCCTGTGGCTGCTCAACCAGCTGTCGCGCCCCCGCGATGTGCCCATCACCAACGTGGTGGCGATGCTGGTGATGGTGGCGACCATGCTGCCGATCCTCGCCGCGTATTACCTGACCCGCGGCGGCGAAGGCGTGGCGGGAAGCGGCAAATGAGCGTGATTTCATCACCTAGTAGCGTCCAGCTTTCGCTGTCCCTGACACCCACAACAACTCGAGGAGTCCGACATGCAAACCCATCTGTTGATCAACGGTGAACGGGTCGCCGGCCAGGGTGAGGCCCAGGCGGTACTCGACCCAGCCCGCAATACCGAGCTGGTGCGGATTGCCGAAGCCAGTGCCGAACAGATCGATGCAGCCGTGCACGCCGCCGAAGCCGCGTTTGTCGGCTGGTCGCAAACCGTACCCCAGGAACGCGCCGCCCGCCTGCTGGCCCTGGCCGATGCCATCGACACCCATGCCGACGAACTGGCCCGCCTGGAGTCGCAAAACTGCGGCAAGCCCTACGCCGCCGCGCGCAACGACGAATTGCCGGCCATCGCCGATGTGTTCCGTTTTTTTGCCGGCGCCAGTCGCTGCCTGCACGGCTCGGCGGCCGGCGAGTACCTGCCCGGCCACACATCGATGATCCGCCGCGACCCGATTGGCGTGGTCGCCTCCATCGCGCCGTGGAATTACCCGCTGATGATGGCCGCCTGGAAACTCGCCCCCGCCTTGGCCGCCGGCAACTGCGTGGTACTCAAGCCTTCCGAGCAGACGCCGCTGACCGCGCTGCGCCTGGGCGAGCTGATGGCTGGGATTTTCCCGCCCGGGGTGGTGAACATCGTCTTCGGGCGTGGTAGCAGCGTCGGCGAGACCCTGGTCAATCATGACAAGGTGCGCATGCTGTCGCTGACCGGCTCGATCCCTACCGGTTCGCACCTCATCGCCGCCAGCGCCCCGCGCATCAAACGCCTGCACATGGAGCTGGGCGGCAAGGCGCCGGTGATCATTTTCGATGACGCCGACCTCGACGCCGCCGTGGAAGGCATTCGCACCTTCGGCTTCTACAATGCTGGCCAGGATTGCACCGCGGCCTGCCGCATCTATGCCCAGAAAGGCATCTACGAGAAATTCGTCGCGGCGCTCGGCGCAGCGGTGAGCACACTCAAACATGGACTGCAGGACGATTCCGCCACCGAACTCGGCCCGTTGATCAGCGACAGCCAGCGCCAGCGCGTCACCGGGTTTGTCGAGCGCGCCAGCGCCTTGTCGCATATCGAAGTGGTCACTGGCGGCAAGGCGCCGGGCGATGCCGGCTTTTTCTTCCTGCCTACGGTGCTGGCCGGCGCCCGCCAAAACGATGAAATCGTCAGCCGCGAAGTGTTCGGCCCGGTGGTCTCGGTCACCCCGTTCGACGACGAAGCCCAGGCCTTGGCCTTCGCCAACAACTCCGACTACGGCCTGGCCTCCTCGGTGTGGACCCGCGACGTCGGTCGCGCCCATCGCCTGGCCGCCCGCCTGCAGTACGGCTGCACCTGGATCAACACGCACTTCACCCTGGTCAGCGAAATGCCCCACGGCGGCATGAAGCTGTCCGGCTACGGCAAGGACCTGTCGATGTACGGGCTGGAGGATTACACCGCGGTGCGGCACATCATGATCAAGCATTGATACGGGGCCGATACTGCCGGCCCCGCGCCGCATTAACAGCCCTTTTAGCGAATCGGCGTATCCCGGCTCGCCGCCCGCACGTACTGTCCCGGCCAGGGCACCGCCTTGTCGCGCAGGTAATCGGCGGCATGCAACGGCCAGTAGGGGTCGCGCAGCAGTTCGCGGGCCAGCAGAATCAGGTCGGCCTGGCCGGTGCGCAGCACATGCTCGGCCTGGGCCGCCTCGGTGATCATGCCCACCGCGCCCGTGGCGATCCCGGCTTCGCGGCGTACACGTTCGGCGAACTGGGTCTGATAGCCGGGCCCGATGGGAATTTCCGCATTCGCCGAGGTGCCGCCCGAGGACACGTCGATCAGATCGACGCCCAAGGCTTTCAGCCGACAGGCCAGCTCCACCGTCTCGTCCGGGTTCCAGCCATCTTCCACCCAGTCGGTGGCCGACAGGCGCACGAACACCGGCAACTCTTCGGGCCATACCTGACGCACCGCCTGGGTCACTTCAAGCAACAGGCGGATGCGATTCTCGAACGAACCGCCGTACTGGTCCTGCCGGCGGTTGGAAAGTGGCGACAGGAATTGGTGCAACAGATAGCCGTGGGCGGCATGCAGCTCGACGACCTTGAATCCAGCGGCCAGCGCCCGTTCGGCGCCCTGCACGAAGGCCTGGATGATCTCGGCCACGCCTGCTTCATCCAGCGCCGTGGGCGCCACATACTGGGGATCGAAGGCGATCGCCGACGGCCCGACTGGTGTCCAGCCGCCTTCGGCCACCGGCACGCTGCCATGCTTGCCGCTCCAGGGCCACCAGGTGCCGGCCTTGCGCCCGGCATGGGCCAGCTGAATGCCGGCCACTGAACCCTGGGACTCGATAAACGCGGTGATGCGGCGCAGCGGTTCGATCTGCTCATCGTTCCACAGGCCCAGATCACGGGCGGAAATGCGCCCTTCCGGGCGTACCGCTGTCGCTTCAAAAATCACCAGCCCGGCACCGCCCACCGCGCGGCTGCCCAGATGTACCAAGTGCCAATCGGTGGCCAGGCCGTCTACCTCGGCGGAGTACTGGCACATGGGCGACACGACGATACGATTGGGCAGGGTCAACTGGCGCAAGGTGAGGGGCTGAAAAAGTAGTGACATGGCGGGCCTCGTCGGCTGGCGGAAGATGACAGACATCCTCCAATTAAAGACCGCTTCGGGTCAGTGGCCGAACTGCCGGTGCATACCTGAGCAGTTCATGCGTGGGGCAATTTCGCCATGCTGCGGGTGCGAGCATGGGCGAAGCAATGCCGGGGATAGTCCCCTCTGCGGCAAGATTGAGCAACCCACAGCGTCGCCGCGACACCGCTGGTCAGCCCCACCGGCGGGGTGATTTCGGCCGGTCAACACTCTACGCATGCCGGCCTGCAGCCAACTGCGAGACACGGCATCCGCCACCGTGCCTGGAGCCCGCCCATGAACATCTGTCTCAGCCGCATCACTTTCCTCACCCTGCTTCTGCTTAGCGGCCTGGCGCAGGCCGCCGACGACGTGCGCGCCGTGATTGACGGTTACATGACCGCCTGGAACGCCCATGACGCACAGAAAGCCGCCGCCTACCTAGCCGAGGATGCGGTGTATTTCGACGCCACGGTCGGCACGCCGCAGAATGGCCGAGCCGCCGCTCGCGACAACGTGATTGCGGTGTTCATCACGGCTGTGCCCGATCTGAAATGGGAGATGACCAGCGCGCCCCTCGTGGCTCCCGATGGCATCGCCTTCCAGTGGCGGTTCAGCGGCACCAACAGCGGCCCCTGGAGCGCGGAAACGCCTGCCACCGGCAAGCCCCTTTCCTTCGAGGGCGTCAGCTTCATCCGCATCGAGAACGGTCAGATCACCTACCAGGGCGACTATTACGATGCGCTGGGCTTCAACAAACAGCTGGGCTGGTAGAGACCTGGCGGGCTAAACCTGCGCGAATCAGCGCGGCGCGATATGTGATACCAGCAATTGCACGCTTTCCCGCCCACGGAACTCGTTGACGTCCAGTTTGTAGGCCAGCTCGACCCAGCGCACGGTGGGGTTGGGCCATTGCTCGCGGTCGATGTTGAAGGCGATGCCGTCCAGGCTCAGCGAGCCGCACTCGGTGCGCACCACCATCTTCAGGTGTTTTTCACCCACCAGCCGCTGCTGCTCCAGCTGGAATACGCCATGGAACAACGGCTCGGGAAAGTGCTGCCCCCAAGGGCCGGCATGGCGCAGCGCGCGGGCCAGCTCCAAGTGGAACTCCGTGGCGGAGAGCTGGCCGTCGGACAATAGTCGGCCGGTCAGATCGACCTCATGCAACTGGCGCCGAACTTCGGCATCGAACGCGGCGGCGAACGCGGCAAAATTTTCTTCCGGCAAGGAGAGCCCGGCCGCCATGGCATGGCCGCCGAACTTGCTGATCAAGCCCGGATGCCGAGCAGCCACAGCGTCCAGCGCATCGCGAATATGAAAGCCCGGCACCGAGCGGGCCGAGCCCTTGAGCATGCCTTCCCCGGCATCGGCGAAAGCAATCGTCGGCCGGTGATAGCGCTCCTTCATCCGCGAGGCGAGGATGCCGATGACCCCCTGGTGCCATTCCGCCTCGAACAGGCACAGGCCGAACGGCATCTCGTCCAGTGGCAGGTCCTTCAATTGCGCCAGGGCTTCGCGCTGCATGCCCTGCTCGATGGCCTTGCGGTCCTGGTTGAGCTGATCGAGCTGCACGGCCATGTCGCGGGCCAGGGTCTCGTCCTCGCAGAGCAGGCATTCGATACCCAGGCTCATGTCATCCAGCCGGCCGGCCGCATTTAGGCGTGGGCCAATGATAAAACCCAGATCCGTCGAGGTAATGCGTTCCGCCTGCTTGCCGGCCACCTCAAGGATCGCCTTGAGGCCCGGTCGCGCACGACCGGCCCGGATACGCGCCAGTCCCTGGTGAACCAAGATGCGATTGTTGGCATCCAGCGGCACCACGTCGGCGACACTTCCCAGCGCCACCAGATCAAGCAGCTCGGCCAGGTTCGGCTCGGCCAGACGTGGCTCGGAGCGCCCGGTGCGGGCGAACCAGCCCAGCTCGCGCAAGCGCGCCCGCAAGGCGAGCAAGACATAGAAGATCACCCCGACCCCGGCCATCGCCTTGCTCGGGAAGCCGCAGCCCGGCTGGTTGGGGTTGACGATGGCGTCCGCCGCCGGCAACTCCGCGCCAGGCAGGTGGTGGTCGGTGATCAGCACCTTGAGGCCGGCCGCCTTGGCCGCCGCCACGCCATCCACGCTGGAAATGCCGTTGTCCACGGTGATCAGCAGATCGGGCTGGCGTTGCAGGGCCACCGCGACGATTTCCGGCGTCAGGCCATAGCCGTAGTCGAAACGATTAGGCACCAGGTAATCGACATGGGCGACCCCGAGCAGGCGCAAGCCGAGCACACCGACGCAGCTGGCGGTGGCGCCATCGGCGTCGAAGTCGCCCACGATGAGGATGCGCTGGCGCTGCTCCAATGCCTCCACCAGCAAGGCGACAGCCACGTCGATGCCAGCCAGTTGTTGATACGGAATCAACCGCGCCAGTGCCTTGTCCAGCTCGGCGGCCGATTGCACGCCACGGGCGGCATACAGGCGGGTCAGCAAAGGAGGCAGCTCGCCCAGATCGGGCAGGATGTCGGGCAACGGACGGGGATCGATACGCATGGGTAACTCAGGGATTCGTCAGGTATGGAGTGGAGTGCTCAGGCATCCAGCGGATGGAAATCAGCGTTCGCCGACCAGCCACTCAAGGGGAATTTCATGCTGGCCGCGCTCGTCGGTGATGAACAGTTCACCGTCGCTGATCATCACGCTCCAATTCAGCGAACGTGGCAGGTCGCGAGCCAGGTTTTCCAAGGACTCCGGCTGCACCGCTACCACGCTGAGGTTCTTCAGGTTGCTGACCGCATCCAACTCCTTGCCCTGCCAGACACGCAGATTGCCATAGGCGACCAGGCTGACGCGCTCGGTGCGTCGCGAACACCAGGTCATACGCTCCGCATCCGGCTGGCCGACTTCGATCCAGTGCAGCACGCGATCATCCAGGCTCTTTTCCCAAAGGGCCGGCTCGTCGACATCCGACAGGCCGCGACCGAAGGCCAGCTGTTCGCTGTACCACAAGGCATAGGCAATCAGCCGCGCGCTCATGCGCACCTCGGTCTCCGAGGGGTGGCGGGCGACGGTGAAACGCAGGTTTTCGTAGACGTTCCTGTCCATGTCGGTCAGGTTCATTTCGATCTTGTACGGAGTGGCTTGCAGGGCCATGGGCGGGCTCTTGGCTATCAGAAAGCCGGCAAGTCTACTCCGAAAGCGCACCAGGCAGGACGCCAAGCGATGACACGGTCAATTGCCGTGCGCACCCGCCGTGGCCGGAATCGTTACGTAGGCGGATTCCGGCCCAGGGGCATATGACGCAGACTCACGCCGCGTAAGGCTTGACCCGGTCGCTGTGACGCAGGGAGGCGAGCACTTCCGGCGCCGTGCAACCACCTGCGACCAGCAAGTCGCGACGCACGCCATCGAGCACATCAGCCAGTAATTCCGGTTGGGTGAGCTGCTGGGTATTCAGGACCCGCTGGATCAACAGCTCGCCCGCATCGTCCATCAACATCAGCACGCGCCCGCCATCGGGACGCTGTGGTCCCAGGGAAACATTGTAGGGAGCCAATCCGGCGATTAACGCCTGTCCTGTGCTGTCCATTTGTTACTCCTCATAACTCATTGAAAAACTGCGATTTTTTGACCCTGGAGAGGTTGTTAAGTTCTCCATCCAGAGAACGCGCCATCAATGCAGCCCTTCCACTCTGGAGCCCAACAGCGCATCAGGTCACACTCACACCTCTTTCAACGCTAAGCGTAGCCTCATGCTGTTGTCCCATCCTACCCAGGCGCCCGACGCCACCCTCGTCACTGATATTCGGGATTACCCTGAATGGCATCAGGGCCGCCTGCGCTATGCCGTCTGGATAGTGCCAATCAACTGTCCGGCCCTACTCTCGCACATCCACACCCTGCAAACGCAGTTGAGCGATCTGCTGCATGCCACCCGTCGCCAGGCGCACCTGACCCTGTTTGTATGCGGCTTCGAGCAGACTCAGGCCGTGGCTGACGACGACTTCACGCCCGAGCAGCTGCGACAGCAAATGGAAGGCCTCGGCCAGGTGCAAAGTCCGCCCTGCACCTTGGAGATCGGCCCACCGGACAGCTTCGCCAGCGCCGCGTTTCTGCCGGTTTTCGATGACCGGGGGCATCTACAGCGCTGGCGGACAGCCCTGGGGCAGAGCTGCCGAGAAGTGCGGCAGTCCGCCTATGTGCCGCATATCACGTTGGGTTTGTACAAGCGGCGGATCGGTGCCGATGAGCTGCGTCAGCGCCTGGCACAGTTGCCAGTACCGGCTAATTCACAGCTCAACATTGAGGAGCTTCACTACGCCACCTATGAGAGCCGCGACTTATTTGGCCCCCTAGACACTCAGCGACGCATTCCGCTGGGCTAAAGCAGTGTCAAACCGCGCAGAGCCTTTCCGCTGCTTGGCGCAAGGTTTCCTCGCGCTTGGCGAAGCAAAAACGCACCAGGCGCAAGTCTGCTGGCGGACTCTGATAGAACACCGACACCGGGATGCTCGCCACGCCATGCTCACGCGTCAGCCATTGAGCCATCTCAATGTCGTTGAGATCCGGGCGGATCTTCGAATAATCGGCAATCTGGAAATACGTGCCCGGCGTCGGCGTAAAACCAAAGCGTGAGCCGGCCAGTAGCTCGCAGAACAGATCGCGTTTGGCCTGATAGAACGCCGGCAGCTCGGTGACATGCTCGGGGTGTTCGGTCATGAATTCGGCCAGCGCCCACTGCAGGGGCGTGACGCCCGTGAAGCTGACGTATTGATGAACCTTGCGCAGCTCGGCGGTGAGTGCCGGCGGTGCCACCACGTAGCCGGTCTTCCAGCCAGTGACGTGGTAGGTCTTGCCGAACGAGCTCACCACCAGTGCGCGCGCATACAGCTCTTCATGGCGCAGCACGCTGGCATGCTCGCGGCCGTCATAGACCAGATGCTCATAGACCTCGTCACTGAGCAGGTAAATGTCCTCGCGTCCGCGCAGCAACGCGGCGAGCCGATCCAGATCGGCATGCTCGAGCAAAGCACCGCTGGGGTTGTGCGGCGTGTTAAGCACGATCATCCGCGTGCGCGGGGTGATGGCATCGGCCAGGCGCTGCCAGTCGATGCTGAAAGTCGGCGGGCTCAGGTGCAGGTGGACGCAGCGGCCGCCGGCCAACTCCACCGCCGGCTCATAACTGTCATAGCAGGGGTCGAAGACGATGACTTCATCGCCTGCACGCACCAGCGCCTGGATGGCGCAGAACAGACCTTGGGTGGCACCGGGGGTAATGGTGATGTCCGTATCGGCACTCACCTGCCGGCCATACAGACGGCTGATCTTGGCGGCCACCTGCTCACGCAAGGCAGGCAACCCGGTCATAGGAGCGTACTGGTTGTGTCCGGCCATGACATGTCGACCCACCGCTTCGCGCAGCGCTTGCGGGCCATCAAAGTCGGGGAAACCCTGGGACAGGTTGAGCGCGCCGGTCTGCGCCGCGAGCTGGGACATGGTGGTGAAGATGGTGGTGCCAACGTGGGGCAGTTTGCTCTGGATCATGGCCTTGGACTTCAATAACCGAAGACGGTAAAGAGTGTCGAGGATAGCCGATCCGCCCTCCCCGGCGCAGCGCTGCCAGCTATGAAATATCGACCGAAGCTTAGAACGTAAAAGGGGTGAAGCCCATCGCAGGACTTCACCCCTCTCTGTACATCACTCGCAATGGTTACTTCTTGTCGCGACGCTTTTTCTCGGCTTTCTTGTGGTGGCTCATCAGCCGGCGTTTCTTGTTCACCTGGCGGTCGGTGAGGGTGTTCTTGTTTTTCTCGTAGGGGTTTTCACCGCCCTTGTACTCGATGCGAATCGGCGTGCCGACCAATTTGAGTACCCGCCGGAATGTGTTTTCTAGGTAACGGGAGTAGGACTTGGGCACCGCGTCGACCTGGTTGCCATGGATCACGATCAGCGGCGGGTTGGCGCCACCCAGGTGGGCGTAGCGCAGCTTGATGCGCCGGCCGTTGACCATCGGCGGTTGGTGCTCTTGCACGGCGTCTTCGAGGATCTGCGTCAGGCGATTGGTCGGCCAGCGGGTCACCGCCGAGGTGAACGAGGCCTGCACCGACTTGTACAGATTGCCCACCCCCGTGCCGTGCAATGCCGAGATGAAGTGGATATCGGCGAAGTCGACGAAGAACAACCGGCGCTCCAGCTCGGTCTTCACATAATCGCGTTCCTTGGGGTCCATGCCATCCCACTTGTTCAGCGCGATGACCAGCGCACGGCCGGTTTCCAGCACGAAGCCAAGCAGATTAAGGTCGTGTTCGACCACCCCTTCACGCGCGTCCATGACGAAGATCACCACGTTGGCGTCCTGGATCGCCTGCAGGGTCTTGACCACGGAGAACTTTTCCACCGCTTCGAAGATCTTGCCGCGCCGGCGCACACCGGCGGTGTCGATCAGCGTGTATTTCTCGTCGCCACGCTCAAAGGGAATGTAGATGCTGTCGCGGGTGGTGCCGGCCTGGTCATAGACGATGACCCGCTCCTCGCCCAGCATGCGGTTGACCAGCGTCGACTTGCCCACGTTGGGTCGGCCGATGATGGCGATCTTGATGCCGTCTTTCTCGCTGGGTCCCGGAATGCGCTTGGCTTCCTGGCCCGGGGCGACGATTTCAGCCTCTTCGTCTTCAGCCTCCGCTTCATCGCTGGCAAAGATCCCCAGCGCGGCATCCAGCATGTGACTGATCCCGCGCCCGTGAGCGGCGGCGATTGGTAGCGCATCGCCCAGGCCCAACGGGCTGAACTCGGCGCGAGCCAGGTCCGGATCGACAGTGTCGACCTTATTGGCAACCAGAAAGCAGCGCTTGTTTCGCTTGCGCAAATGCTCGGCGATCATCTGATCCGCAGCGGTCAGGCCGGCGCGCGAGTCGACCATGAACAGCACGGCATCGGCTTCTTCGATGGCCTGCAGCGATTGCTCGGCCATCTTGGCATCAATGCCTTCCTCGTCGCCGGAGATACCCCCGGTATCGATGACGAGGTAGGTTTTACCCTGCCATTTGGCCTCGCCATATTGGCGGTCGCGGGTCAGCCCGGCGAATTCAGCCACGATGGCGTTACGGGTTTTGGTCAGGCGGTTGAACAGGGTCGATTTGCCCACATTGGGACGGCCAACCAAGGCGATTACGGGAACCATACGGCTCTCCACTGCGATAATTCAGAAAACACAAAGGCCGCTGCAAGGGCAGCGGCCAGCAATTTTAAAAGCCTGCCGAAGCAGACGGCCGTTCCGCACAGCCCGGATGAATCCAGGCCGGCGCTCGGCTTACTTGATGGTCAAGCCCACCAGTTTTCCACTGTTGCCATAGGCATACAGCCAGCCGCCCACGACCAGCGGCCGGGCGCGCAGGCCGTCGCTGTCGATACGAGTGCGGGCCACGAAGCGACCATCCACCTGGCTGATCAGGTGCAGATAGCCTTCCAGATCGCCCACCGCAACGTAACTGGAAAATACTTCCGGCGCCGACAGCTGACGACGCGCCAAGCCATCATTGCTCCACAATGCCGACGTCGAACGCTCGTCGATACCTTCCACGGTGCCATCGGCCTGGCTCACATAAACGCTGCCGAAGCCCTGGGCGACACCGACGTAACTGGACGCCTCGCGCTGCCAGAGGATACGACCACTGTTCTGCTCCAGAGCGGCGACACGGCCTTGATAGGTCACCACGTACAGATTACCGCCCGACAGCAGCAAGCCGCCGTCGATATCCACTACCCGCTCCAGCTCGGAACGGCCCTGCGGCACCGCGATGCGCTGCTCCCAGACCGGCATGCCTCGACGGGTATCCACGGCAATTACCTTGCCAGTGGACAGGCCGGCAAAGGCCAACTGGTTGGTGACCAGCGGGGCACCGGTACCGCGCAACGTCAGCACCGCCGGGGTGTTGTCGTAAATCCAGCGCTGTGTGCCGTCGCTTGCCTCCAGGGCGATCAGCCGATCGTCCTGAGTTTGTACGACGACTACATCGCCATTGGTGGCCGGTGCGGAAAGCACCTCACTGGTCACCTGCGCACGCCATCTGCGCTCGCCACTGCCGCTGTCCAGGGCAATCACCTCACCCTTGAGCGTACCGACCAGCACCAGGCCATTGCCGGCACCGACGCCACCGGACACCGGCACGTTGAGGTCCTTCTTCCACTGCACCTTGCCGGTGGTGCGATCCATGGCCACCACACGACCTTTGACATCGGCAGCGAAAATCAGCTCACCGTCCACTGCTGGCGTCAGCATGCTGTAGTTGTCGCCCTGACCACTGCCGATGGAACGGCTCCATACCTTGCGCAGCTGAATCTCCGCTTCGAACTTCGGCAACTCGGCCGGCGGTAATTCCTTCTTGCTCGAGCTACCACAGCCGGCGACCAGAACGGTCACGGACAGCAGCACAGCGTAGGTCAAGGCTTTCACAGTCAGACGCCTCCGTCAGCGAGATCGTCCAGCTTGAGTTGCAGCTCGCCGGCCGCTGCATTGTCACGCAGCGCCGCCTTGGCCTTGTTATAGGCGGTACGGGCATCCTCCGCACGGCCCAGCTGGACCAGCAGATCGCCTTTGACTTCCTCACGGCCTGCCTGGAACGCTGCACTGACATTGCCATCCAGCAAGGCCAAGCCTTCCTCTGCCTTGCCTTGGGCCGCCAGGATGCGAGCCAGGCGCTGGCGTGCCAGCTCGCCCACTTCCGCATCGGCCGGATCATCCAGCACAGGGCGCAACTCATTCACCGCATCGTCCAGCTTGCCGGCTTCGACGGCCACCTTGGCCACGAACAGGCTGCCGTACTGGGCGTAGTGAGTGCTGCCGAAATCATTTTTCAACTGGGCCGCCAACTCAGCGACACGTGCGGTGTCCACCGGTGCGTTCGGATTCAGCACGGTATCCAGCAGTTGCTGATAGAGCATGGATGCTCCATTGGCCTGATTGACCTGATGCTTCTGCCACGCCTGCCAGCCAAACACCAGGGCCAGAGCCAGAATGCCGCCGGTCAACAAGGGTTTGCCGTTGCGCTGCCACCAGTCCTTCAACTGCGCAATCTGCTCGTCTTCGGTCATGCTCACCCAACTTCTCCTTTTTCGTTATCGGCCGCGGTCTTGCACCAGACCCGCCAGATGGCCGGCCAGCGCATCCCAGGCAATGCTTTGTTGTTCGCTGTCATCACGCAGCGGCTTGCAGCCCACCACGCGCTTGGCCAGCTCATCCTCACCAAGGATAAGGGCAAATTGCGCGCCACTCTTGTCAGCTTTCTTGAATTGACTCTTGAAGCTGCCGGCACCGGCGTTGACCAGCACGCGCAAGCCCGGAAGCGTATCACGCAGCTGCTCGGACAACGCCAGGGCGGCCAGCTCGGCCGGCTCGCCGAAGGCGCAGATATAGGCATGTGCCGGACGCGACAGTTCCGCAGGAACCTGCTGCAGCGTTTCCACCAGCAGTACCAGGCGCTCCACACCCATGGCAAAACCCACGCCCGGGGTCGGCTTGCCACCGAACTGGCTGATCAGCCCGTCGTAGCGACCACCGGCACACACGGTGCCCTGGGAACCCAGCTTGTCAGTGATCCACTCGAACACGGTGCGGCCGTAATAATCCAGGCCACGCACCAGTTTCGGGTTGATTTCGTAAGCTATGCCCAGCACATCCAGGCGCGACTTGAGGCCCTCGAAGTGGCTGCGCGAATCTTCATCGAGATACTCGAGCAAGGTCGGCGCATCGGCCAGCAGGGCCTGGGTCTGGGCATTCTTGCTGTCCAGAATGCGCAGCGGATTGGTGGTCAGGCGGCGCTGGCTGTCTTCGTCGAGCTGATCGAAGCGCTGTTGCAGGTAAACCACCAACGCATCGCGGTAGGCCGCACGGGCCTCGCTGGAGCCCAGGCTGTTGAGTTGCAGGGTCACCGCGTCGGCGATGCCGAGTTTCTTCCACAGCCGCGCCGTGAGCACGATCAGCTCGGCGTCGATGTCCGGACCCGGCTGATTGAACACTTCCACGCCGATCTGGTGAAACTGCCGATAACGGCCTTTCTGCGGCTTTTCATAGCGGAACATCGGGCCGAGATACCAGAGTTTCTGCACCTGGCCGCCACCCGAAAGACCATGCTCCAGCACGGCACGCACGCAACCGGCGGTGCCTTCGGGACGCAGGGTCAGGGACTCTTCGTTGCGGTCCAGGAAGGTGTACATTTCCTTGTCGACCACATCAGTCCCTTCGCCAATGCCGCGGGCGAACAGTTCGGTGTATTCAACGATCGGCAAGCGGATCTCGCTGTAGCCGTAGCTGTCCAGCAGCTCGGAAAAGGTACTCTCCAGATAGCGCCATACCGGTGTTTGTGCCGGCAGGATGTCATTCATGCCACGAATGGCTTGCAGGGTCTTGCTCAAGTTCGTTCCTTAAATCAGCTGCGGACGATCAGCGAAGCATCGGCTTCCAGCTTTTCGGCGGCTTTGCGGCGGATCAAGCGCTCAAGCTCATCCACCAGATTGTCATTAACCATCTTGTGTGCGGGTTTACCGTCGATATAGACGAGGTTGGGCGAGCCGCCGGTCAGGCCGATATGCGCCTCCTTGGCTTCGCCGGGGCCATTGACCACACAGCCGATCACCGCCACATCCATCGGCACCAGCAGGTCTTCGACCCGCTGCTCCAGCTCGTTCATGGTCTTGACCACGTCGAAGTTCTGCCGTGAGCAACTGGGACAGGCAATGAAATTGATGCCCCGCGAGCGTAGGCGTAGCGACTTGAGAATATCGAAACCGACCTTGATCTCTTCCACCGGATCGGCTGCCAGCGAGATCCGGATGGTGTCGCCAATGCCCTCGGCGAGCAGCATGCCCAGGCCGACGGCGGACTTCACCGTACCCGAGCGCAAGCCGCCGGCTTCGGTGATGCCCAGGTGCAGCGGCTGCTCGATCTGGCGGGCCAGCAGTCGGTAGGCTTCAACGGCCATGAACACATCGGACGCCTTCACACTGACCTTGAAGTCGGGGAAATTCAGCCGATCCAGGTGCTCGACATGACGCAGCGCGGATTCAACCAACGCTTCGGGCGTCGGCTCGCCGTATTTCTTCTGTAAATCCTTTTCCAGAGAGCCCGCATTGACGCCAATGCGGATCGGAATGCCTCGATCACGGGCGGCTTCGACCACGGCGCGCACCCGGTCTTCGCGACCGATGTTGCCCGGGTTGATACGCAGGCAATCGACACCCAGTTCGGCCACACGCAGGGCAATCTGGTAGTCGAAATGAATATCGGCCACCAGCGGCACCTTGACCTGCTGCTTGATGCGACCAAACGCCTCGGCGGCGTCCATGTCCGGTACCGAGACGCGCACGATGTCGGCACCCGCGGCTTCCAGGCGCTGGATCTGCGCCACCGTAGCAGGCACATCATGGGTGTCGCTATTGGTCATGCTCTGCACCGCAATCGGCGCATCGCCGCCAACCGGCACCGCGCCCACCCAGATTTTGCGGGACAGGCGACGTTTGATGGGGGATTTGCTATGCATGATTGTCCAGCTCTATTGGCCCAGCTTCAATGTCGCGGTTTGGCCACGCATGAAGGGGACCACATTGACGTTCTCACCGTTGTAACTGACTTGCACGCCGCGCGCGTAGCCCAGGCGAACTTCCAGCGGCGCCTTGCCGCGGACCTCCAGCGTTTCGCCGGGACGCTTGAGTGCGCTCGCAAGCACCTTGCCATCTGCATCGGCAACGCGAGTCCAGCATTCTTCGGTAAATTGCAGCACCAGCGTGCCCTGATCATCGGCAACGGCCACGGGCGTTTCTTCTACCGGCGCTTCCTCGATCGGCTCAGCCTCAACCGAGGCCAAGGGAGCCGGCTCACCCGCTAACAGGTCGATAGGCACCTGGGCCGCTTCCACGGCCTGATCTTCCAATTCATCCAGCGGATGAATCTGCGTGCTGCCATCTGCGCTTTCCACTTCCACATGCTCAATCGGCCTGGCGGCTTGTTCCTGCGGGGTCGCGGCATAACGCTCTTGCCACCACAGCGCACCAGCACCAATCATGATCAACAGCAACACCACCACTCCGGCACGCAGCATGGTTCGCGACAGGCGCGAGGGCTCTTCGATACGGCCCAAGCTGTGCAAATTGCTGGCCACGGGAGTGGAGCCCGTTATCACGTCGAAATCATGCACCAACTGATTCTGGTCCAAGCCCAGCAGCTTGGCATAGGCGCGGACATATCCACGCGCAAAGGTCAGGCCAGGCAGCTTGTCGAATTGACCAGTCTCCAGATAGGTCAGGGCATCCGTGCTCAGGTGAAGCTGCATGGCCACATCCGACTTCAGCCAGTTACGGCCTTCACGGGCTGCACGCAAAGCCTCGCCAGGATGTCCCGGGGAAGTCGCTTCGGATTCAGGATACGACGTGTTCATCATTGCTCCGTCAGAAATAGCCGATATTCCTGCGAGGCAGGATACAAGCGCTTGAGCTGAAGACCATAGCTGGCCGCCTTGTCTGGGTCAGCGAAGACTTTGGCCAGGCGGATGCCCAACAACAGGCTACGGGCATTTTGCTCCGACAAGGTAGTGAAACGCTCGTAATAATTGCGGGCTGGTATGTATTCGCGTTTTTCGTACGAAATGACGGCCATTTCGAGCAAGGCGCGCGGCTGCCTCGCATTCAGGCGCAAAGCACGCTGAAAATGCTCTTCGGCCTGAGCCGGCTTGCCCATGGCACGGGCCGTCATGCCAAGGTTTTCGAACACCCGCGACCGCTCGCCATACAGCGTGTCCTGGCTGGCCTGACGAAAGCGTTCATAGGCCTGTGCATAGTGGCCACGCTCGAACAGGAAGGTCCCGTAATTGTTGAGGATCCGCGCATCGCCGGACCGACCGGTCAGCGCCTTGCGGTAATGTTGGTCGGCCAGCTGCGGTTCCATCTGAGTTTGAAACAGCAGGGCCAGTGCGGCATGGGCATCGGCACTGTTGGGGTCCAGCTCCAACGCCTTGCTCAACGGCGCCTTGGCGCGCTCGCTGGCGCCTTGCTGCAGGTAGCCGATGCCCAACTGGATATAGGCATCGCGGGCTTCATCGCGCCCCTGGCTGGTGCTCATCGGATTGTGACTGCCACCGGTCATGCATCCGGCCAACAGCCCGGCAAACAAAACAAGCAGCGCAATGCGCGGGAACATGCACTCACTCCCTCAGGGACGACTGGTGGTGCCGCGCTGCTCGCTGGCGTCAACGCTCAGTTCGCGCACGGCGATATATCGCTCGCTGCGCCGGGTGCGATCCTGCACTTTGCCGACCAATTGACCGCACGCCGCATCAATGTCGTCTCCGCGCGTGGTGCGCACCGTGACATTGTGTCCAGCCTGCTGCAGTTGGTCCTGGAAGCGGCGGATGGCATTGTTGCTCGGCCGCTCATACCCGGAATACGGGAAGGGATTAAACGGGATCAGGTTGATTTTGCAAGGAATATCCTTGAGCAATGCGATCATCTGCGCAGCATGCTCAGGCTGATCGTTCACATCCTTGAGCAGGGTGTACTCGATCGTCAGGTAACGCTTGTCACCCAGACGGGCAATGTAGTTCTGGCAAGCCTTGAGTACGACTGCCAGTGGATACTTCTTGTTGATCGGCACCAACTGGTTGCGCAACTCATCGTTGGGTGCATGCAGCGACAGGGCCAGCGCTACGTCAGTCACTTCGCCGAGCTTGTCGATCATCGGCGCCACGCCAGAGGTAGACAGCGTCACCTTGCGTTTGGAAATGCCGTAACCGAGGTCGTCCATCATGATGTTCATGGAGGCGACCACGTTGTCGAAGTTGAGGAGCGGCTCGCCCATGCCCATCATCACCACGTTGGTGATGGCACGGTCGATCTTCGCCGGCACGGTGCCGAACGACTTGTTGGCGACCCAGACTTGGCCGATGATTTCGGCAGCGGTCAGGTCGCTGTTGAATCCTTGCTTACCGGTGGAGCAGAAACTGCAATCCAGCGCGCAGCCAGCCTGGGAAGAGACACACAGGGTGCCGCGCCCATTGGCGGGGATATAGACAGTCTCGACACAGCTGCCGGACGCCACGCGCACCACCCATTTGCGAGTGCCGTCGCTGGAAATGTCCTGGCTGACTACTTCGGGACCGCGAATCTCGGCGCGGGCCTTGAGCGTTTCGCGCAAGGCCTTGCCGAGATTGCTCATGGCATCGAAATCATCAACGCCAAAGTGGTGAATCCATTTCATCACCTGACCGGCACGGAAGCGCTTCTCGCCAATCGACTCGAAGAACTGTTCCAGTTGCGGCTGGGTCAGACCCAGCAGGTTGACTTTGCCGGCAGTGGTAATGGTCATGGCTTCACCCTCTCGCTATCGTGATCAGCGAATGCGGTTGCACAGCTCGGTAGCGGCGAAGAAGTAGGAGATTTCACGCGCTGCGGACTCTTCGGAGTCGGAACCGTGAACGGCGTTTTCGTCGATGGAGACAGCGAAATCAGCGCGAATGGTACCGGCAGCCGCTTCCTTCGGGTTAGTGGCGCCCATCAGTTCGCGGTTTTTCAGGACGGCGTTTTCGCCTTCCAGAACCTGAACGATAACCGGGCCGGAGGTCATGAAAGCAACCAGATCCTTGAAGAAGCCGCGCTCGCTGTGCTCGGCGTAGAAACCGGCAGCTTCGCGCTCGGACAGCTGAACCATCTTGGAAGCGACAACGCGCAGACCGGCCTTTTCAAAACGAGTAGTGATTTCACCGATGACGTTTTTGGCGACGGCGTCGGGCTTGATGATGGAGAAAGTGCGTTGAACAGCCATGGGAAACTCCAAGAGGCGGGATGGGTTGATGCGGAAAATTGAACCGGCGGATTATACGCACAACCGCAGGCTCTAGCCATAAGCGGCACATGATCGACGACGGCCTGAAAACACAATGTCGGGTTGGCGAACCAAACCCGACATCGAGATGCGCAGCGTTATACCTGCGACTGCTATTCCAGCTCTTCGATCCAGGCGGCCTGGATCGCTTCCAGCACTTTTTCGCCGCCGCGCTGAGGGTCGTCGCTGAACTCGGGCAGCTCGGTTACCCAACGATGCAGGTTGACGAAGTTGACCTGACGCGGATCGATTTCAGGTTTGCTCTCAGCCAACTGAATGGCAATTTCCAATACATCTACCCACTTCAGACTCATAATCGCCTCAATGCCCTTCAGATACCTGGTTAATGGTGTACTTGGGAATTTCCACGACCAGATCCCTATCAGCCACAACAGCCTGGCAGGACAGGCGCGACTGAGGCTCAAGCCCCCACGCCTTGTCCAGCATGTCGTCTTCCAGCTCATCGGACTCTTCCAGCGAGTCGAATCCTTCACGAATCACGACGTGACAGGTGGTGCAGGCGCAGGACTTTTCGCAAGCATGTTCGATTTCGATGCCGTGACGCAGAGCGGCATCCAGCACGGTCTCACCTACTTGCGCCTCGATAACGGCGCCTTCCGGGCATTGTTCAGCATGGGGCAGAATAATGATCTGCGGCATAGTGCTTATTCCTCGATATCGTTGAGCTGCCGTCCGGCCAGTGCGGCCTTGACGGTGGCATCCAGCCGGCGAGCGGCAAAGGCGTCGGTAATCTGGGTCAGGCGCTGGGTCTGCTGCTCGATGGCCACGCCATCATCGCTGTCTTGCAGCGCACGTAGCGCATCCATCTCGGCATCAATGGCCTGACGCTCCTCGGGGTCCAGCAGACGCTCGCCATCGGCCTGCAGAGCCGCCTCCACAGCCTCGAGCAGGCGCTGCGCATCAACCTGATGCTCGGCCAAGGCGCGGGCAACCTTGTCGTCACCCGCATGTTGAAAGGAGTCCTGCAGCATGCGCGCAATTTCTCCATCGGTCAGCCCGTAGGACGGCTTGACCTGGATACTCGCCTCAACACCGGAACTCAGCTCCCGCGCCGCAACACTGAGCAGACCGTCGGCATCCACCTGGAAGGTCACGCGGATCTTTGCCGCACCGGCCACCATCGGCGGGATGCCGCGCAGCTCGAAGCGCGCCAGTGAGCGACAATCCTTGACCAGCTCACGCTCGCCCTGCAGCACCTGAATCACCATGGCCGTCTGGCCATCTTTATAGGTGGTGAAGTCCTGAGCGCGGGCTGCCGGAATGGTGGTATTGCGCGGAATGACCTTCTCCATCAGCCCGCCCATGGTTTCCAGGCCGAGGGACAAGGGGATCACATCCAACAGCAGCAGCTCGTCGCCACTACGATTGCCGGCCAGGGTATCGGCCTGAATCGCCGCGCCAATGGCCACGACTTGATCCGGATCGATGTCCGCCAACGGGGTGTGGCCGAACAGCTCGCCCACCACTTCGCGCACACGCGGCACACGGGTCGAACCACCAACCATGACCACTGCGGTCACGTCTTCGATCCCCAACTCAGCATCACGCACAGCGCGCCGGCAGGCTTTCAGGCTGCGAGCGATCAGCGGATCGATCAGCGCATGAAACTGGCTATGACTCAGCTCGCCTGACCAATCGGCGTACTCGACAGTGACACTGTCACGCTCGGTCAAGGCCTCTTTGGCCGCACAGGCGATCTGCAGCAAGCGCCGCTGGGTGCCGGGATCGAGGTTAGTCGACAGATCCGCCTGCTCGATGATCCAGCCGGCAATCGCATGGTCGAAGTCGTCACCACCCAGCGCACTATCACCACCGGTAGCCAGCACTTCGAAGACGCCCTTGGAAAGCCGCAGGATGGAAATATCGAACGTACCACCGCCCAGGTCGTAGATCGCGATCAGCCCTTCGGCCTGCTTGTCCAGACCATAAGCCACGGCGGCGGCAGTCGGCTCGTTGAGCAAGCGCAGCACATTGAGCCCGGCCAGACGCGCGGCATCCTTGGTGGCCTGACGCTGGGCATCATCGAAGTAAGCCGGCACCGTGATCACGGCGCCAACCAAGTCGCCACCGAGGGTTTGTTCGGCACGCTGGCGCAAGGTGCGCAAAATCTCAGCGGAAACTTCAACCGGGCTTTTCGGCCCCTGCACCGTATCGATGAAGGGCATGTGCGACTCGCCCTCACTGAAACGGTAGGGCAACTGCTCACCCAATTGCTTGATGTCGGCCAGCCCGCGCCCCATGAAGCGCTTGACCGAAACCACGGTATTCAATGGATCGCTGGCAGCCGCCGCCTTGGCACCATGACCGACCTCAACGCGATCGGCGTGGTAGCGCACGGCCGACGGCAACAGGAATTTCCCATCAGCGTCGGGCAGCGGCGCGGCACTGCCGCTGCGCAATGCAGCGACCAGCGAGTTGGTGGTACCCAGGTCGATACCCACGGCCAGTCGGCGCTGGTGGGGTTGGGGAGCCTGTCCGGGTTCGGCGATCTGCAGTAAAACCATGCTTGCCTGCGTGTCGGATGCCGCGCCACAGCGCGGGAATTAATCGTCGAGGCGCTCTTCGAGCTGACGCACCTCATGGGTGAGCTTGTCGAGAAACTGCATGCGGCGCACCAGTCGCTCAGCCTGCTCGCGCTGGGCGGACTCGCGCCAGCAGCTGGCAAAGCTGTCTTCGAGCTGTTCCTGGGCTGCTTTCAAGCGTTTCTTGAAGGCCGCCACACCGCCCAGATCGGCGCTGTCTTGCAAGTCCTCCAACTCCTCACGCAACTGAATCTGCTGCATGAGGAACTCCGGGTCTTGCACCGTCACTTCCAGCGCAAGCTCATGACCTCCGATACCCAGGAGATAACGCGCCCGTTGCGGCGCGCTCCTGAGTACCTGATAGGCTTCATTGAGGCTTGCCGAGCGCTCCAGCGCCTGGCGCTGCTCCGCGGCAGTCGCATTGGCGAAGCGATCGGGGTGCATGCTTCGGGCCAGCTCGCGATAACGCACAGCCAGCGCCGAAAGATCAATGCGAAAGTCCGGCTGCAGATCGAACAGGGCGAAGTGACAAGGCTTGACCACGAACAACCTCAGATATTGAAGCTCTCGCCGCAGCCACACTCGCCACGCACGTTGGGGTTGTTGAACTTGAAGCCCTCGTTGAGCCCTTCGCGGGTGAAATCCAGCTCGGTGCCATCGAGGTAAACCAGGCTCTTCGGGTCAATGATGACGCGGACGCCATGGCTCTCGAACACTTGATCCTCAGGCTTCAGCTCGTCGACAAACTCCAGCACATAGGCCAGACCGGAACAGCCAGTGGTACGCACGCCCAGACGAACACCTTCGCCCTTGCCGCGACCTTCCAGGGAGCGGCGCACGTGTTGTGCAGCCGCTTCAGTCATGCTGATTGCCATGACGCCCTCCTCAGAGCAGACCCTTCTTGTGCTTGTAGTCGCGCACGGCCGCCTTGATGGCGTCCTCGGCGAGTACCGAGCAGTGAATTTTCACCGGCGGCAGGGCAAGCTCTTCAGCGATCATGGTGTTTTTCAGCGCAGCAGCTTCATCCAGGGTTTTGCCCTTCATCCACTCGGTGGCCAGCGAGCTCGAGGCAATCGCCGAGCCGCAACCGTAGGTCTTGAACTTGGCGTCTTCGATGACGCCTGCGTCGTTGACCTTGATCTGCAGGCGCATCACGTCACCACAGGCCGGAGCGCCGACCATGCCGGTGCCGATATTCGGATCTTCGGCATCAAACTTGCCAACGTTGCGCGGGTTTTCGTAGTGGTCGATGACCTTTTCACTGTAAGCCATGGTGCAATTCCTCTCTGTTCACGGGCGGGCGTCTGGGATAGCGTCTTAGTGCGCTTGCCATTCAACCTTACTGAGGTCGACGCCCTCTTTGTACATATCCCACAGCGGCGACAATTCACGCAGCTTGACCACCGCTTCGCGAACCTTCTGTGCGGCGTAATCGATATCTTCTTCGGTGGTGAAGCGGCCAAAGGTAAAGCGAATAGAGCTATGCGCCAGCTCATCGTTACGGCCCAGGGCACGCAGCACGTAGGACGGCTCCAGGGAAGCCGAGGTACAGGCCGAACCGGACGACACCGCCAGGTCCTTGAGGGCCATGATCAGCGACTCGCCTTCGACGTAGTTGAAGCTCAGGTTCAGGTTGTGCGGCACACGCTGGGTCATACTGCCGTTGACATAAAGCTCTTCCATGTCTTCGACCTGCCGCATGAAACGCTCGCGCAGCGCCAGTACGTGAGCGCGGTCTTGCTGCATGTCTTCCTTGGCGATACGGAAGGCCTCCCCCATGCCGACGATCTGGTGAGTCGCCAGCGTACCGGAACGCATGCCACGTTCGTGACCGCCGCCATGCATCTGCGCTTCCAGGCGTACGCGCGGTTTACGGCGTACGTACAGCGCACCAATGCCTTTGGGGCCGTAGGTCTTGTGGGCGGAGAAGCTCATCAGATCGACCTTCATCTTTTCCAGGTCGATCTCCACCTTGCCGGTGGATTGCGCGGCATCGACGTGGAACAGCACGCCACGCGAACGGGTCAGCTCGCCAATGGCGGCGATGTCGTTGACGGTACCGATTTCGTTATTGACGTGCATGATCGAGACCAGAATGGTGTCTTCACGCAGGGCGGCCTCAACCATGGCCGGGGTTACGATGCCATCTTCACCTGGCTCAAGGTACGTGACCTCAAAACCTTCGCGCTCCAATTGGCGCGTGCTGTCCAGCACTGCCTTGTGCTCGATCTTCGAGGTAATGATGTGCTTACCCTTGCTGGCGTAGAAGTGCGCCACACCCTTGATGGCCAGGTTGTCCGACTCGGTGGCCCCGGAGGTCCAGACGATTTCGCGCGGATCGGCATTGACCAGGTCGGCGACCTGACGGCGAGCGTTTTCCACGGCTTCTTCGGATTTCCAGCCAAAGACGTGGGAGCGCGAAGCCGGGTTACCGAAGTTGCCTTCCATGGTCAGGCAGTCGCACATCAATTTCGCCACACGGGGATCCACCGGGGTCGTGGCAGAATAATCGAGGTAAATCGGCAATCTCATCGAGTATCTCCTATCAGGCAGCGCGCATCGTCATTGAATGGCGGACGCTTTAATCTTTTCGAATTCCGGCGTTCCGCCGTGACTGCGGAGCCTATCCTGGCGCCGGGCGACTTCCTGCACCTCGCGCCGGCTCACCAAGTCAGCCAGGCTTATGCCACTGAGGAAGGTATGGATCTGATCGCTCAGGTCGCACCACAAGTGGTGCGTCAGGCAGGTACCGCCATCATGGCAATCCCCCACCCCCTGGCAACGGGTGGCATCTACAGATTCGTTGACCGCATCGATCACCTGCGCAACCTGAATGGCGCGCATTTCACGAGCCAGGTGGTAGCCGCCGCCGGGGCCACGCACGCTGGTTACCAGTTCGTTGCGGCGCAGCTTGGCGAACAGCTGTTCCAGGTAAGACAGGGAGATGCCTTGTCGCTCGGAAATATCCGCAAGCGAAACCGGCCCTTGCTGGGCATGCAAAGCCAAGTCAAGCATGGCTGTGACGGCATAACGGCCTTTGGTTGTGAGTCGCATGACGAAGCACCGCAGGATCACTGGTTTGGCGCAAGTATCCAATATCCGAGTAATTGAGTCAACTATAAGACCAATCAAAACACTCGGGTTTACCTACGGCAACGGTCGCCATGTTAACAGGCTGCCACCCCCTCAGGCATCCAACCTAAGACCTAACCTCACCGTCGTCCGCCTCCTTGACCGCGGCAAAATCCTCGTCGCGCAGTGTTGGCATGTCTTTCGCGCAGTAATCGCTACCCAGGTCCTGCAATGCCTTGCACATCCCTTCCAGCCGCGCATCAACCACTTGTAAATGATCAAGCAGCTGGCCAATCGAGCGCGCCACAGGATCGGGCATGTCCTGACCGAGACCGTACGCATCGAAGCCGAACTTCTCGGCCATTGCCTTGCGCTTGGCCTCTTGCTCACCATTCGGCTTGACGATCACCCGACCCGGAATACCCACCGCCGTAGCACCAGCCGGAACCGGCTTGGTCACCACCGCATTGGAGCCGATCTTGGCCCCGGCACCAACCGTAAACGGCCCCAGGACCTTTGCACCCGCACCGACCACCACACCATCTTCCAATGTTGGGTGGCGCTTACCCTTGTTCCAACTTGTGCCTCCCAGGGTCACGCCCTGGTAAAGCGTTACGTCATCACCAATCTCGGCCGTCTCGCCGATAACAATACCCATGCCATGGTCAATAAAAAAACGCCGGCCGACCTTGGCCCCGGGATGTATCTCGATCCCGGTCAACCAGCGATTGAAGTTGGAGACCATGCGCGCGCACCACTTCCAGTCATACCCCCACAACCAATGGGCCACCCGATGCAGCCAGATGGCATGCAGCCCCGGATAGCAGGTGACGATCTCGAAGGCATTACGGGCTGCCGGGTCGCGACTAAATACGCTTTGAATATCTTCTCGCATGCGTGCGAACATCACTGATCTCTCCGCTTGTGTGGCTCGCCTCGCGCGGTCTTTTGAGTTTCGGTCAAAATGCCGCGCAAAATATTCATTTCCAGCTTGCTGACCGCGATGCGGCCGTACAGACGCCGCAAGCGAGCCATCAGGTGGCGCGGCTTGGCGGGGTCAAGAAAACCGATCTGCACCAAAGTCTCTTCCAAGTGCCGGTAGTACAGCTCCATCTCATCCGCGGTCACCGGTTGAGTGTCATGCATGGCAGTAACTTCCAGCTTTTCCACCTTGCTCGGACGCCCCTGAGCCGCCAGCCAGGCCATACGGACCTCATAGGTCAGCACCTGCACCGCAGCTGCCAGGTTCAATGAGCTGAACTCCGGATCGGAAGGAATATGTACATGAAACTGACAGCGCTGCAGCTCATCATTGGTCAGCCCGGCGTACTCACGTCCAAATACCAGCGCGACCTCGCCACCCAGCTGTATTTGCTCCACACAAACCGTACCGCTTTCGCGCGGATCAAGCAGCGGCCAGGGAATCCGCCGGTCTCGCGCACTAGTGCCGAGCACCAGGCTACAACCGACCAGTGCTTCTTCCAGCGTGGCTACGACCTGAGCGCCGTCGAGAATATCCGTCGCCCCCGAGGCCCGCGCCACGGCCTTACCGCTGGGAAATTCTTCAGGATCGACGAGCACCAGACGGGACAGCCCCATATTCTTCATGGCGCGAGCAGCCCCACCGATATTGCCTGGATGACTGGTATTGACCAGCACCACGCGAATGTTTTCTAGCACTGCCTGCTCCCGCTGAATACAAAGGGGACGAATCTTAAACGATGCAGCTTGCTGAACGCACGCAAGATGAACGCAGGTTTTCAACACCCAAACTGCTTTTCTGCTAGAATAATCGGCTTTCTTTACCAGCCCAGGTGACCCTCTCCATGCAGCCCATGCTGAATATCGCGCTGCGCGCTGCGCGCAGCGCCGGTGAACTGATTTTCCGCTCTATCGAACGCCTGGATGCCATCTCGGTAAACGAGAAAGATGCCAAGGATTATGTTAGCGAAGTCGATCTTGCCGCAGAACAATGCATCATCAATGCCCTGCGCAAGGCTTATCCAAATCACGGCTTCATGGGCGAGGAAAGCGGCCTGACTCCCGGCAGCGGCGAGGGTAGCGACTATCTCTGGGTTATCGATCCTCTGGATGGGACCACCAACTTTCTGCGCGGCGTACCCCACTTTGCGGTCAGCATTGCCTGCAAATACAAGGGCCGTCTGGAACACGCCGTGGTCCTCGATCCGGTTCGCCAAGAAGAGTTTACCGCCAGCCGTGGCCGCGGCGCTGCGCTCAACGGTCGTCGCCTGCGGGTCAGCCCGCGCCGCAGCCTGGAAGGCGCCCTGCTGGGCACCGGCTTCCCATTCCGCGACAGTCAGCTGGACCATTTAGACAGCTACCTGGGCATGTTCCGCAGCCTGGTGGGCCAAACCGCCGGTATCCGCCGCGCAGGCTCGGCCAGTCTCGACCTGGCCTATGTGGCAGCTGGCCGTTACGACGCCTTCTGGGAATTCGGCTTGTCCGAGTGGGACATGGCCGCGGGCGCCCTTCTGATCCAAGAAGCGGGTGGCCTGGTCAGCGACTTCAATGGCGGCCACGCCTTCCTCGAGAAAGGCCATATCGTTGCTGGGAACACCAAGTGCTTCAAGGCGGTATTGACCGCCATCCAACCGCATCTGTCGACCGCTCTGAAGCGATAAGCGGGCCACCGCAAAAGACATGAAAAAAGCGCCCCAGGGCGCTTTTTTCATGCGTGGAGCCTGTCGCACTTGCGGCATGCTCAGCCAGGCTTACTGCTGTTCCGCCAGCACCAACTGGCCATCGCGCACCGGAATCTGCTGACCCGGATCACGATCCATACGCACTTGGCCAACCCGCCCTTCCAACTCGTACTTGACCGTATACCCGACGACCTTCTCACGGGTATCCGTCACGGTATTGCAGCGGGTTTCCGTGGTGGTATAGGTATCATTGGCCTGCATACGTTCTTGCACCTTGTTGCCGGCATAGCCACCGCCAACCGCACCCGCCACGGTGGCGATCTTCTTGCCACTGCCGCCCCCCACCTGATTGCCTATCAGACCGCCAACCACTGCCCCCAGCGCCGTACCGGCGACCTGATGCTGATCCTGCACCGGCTTCTGATGCGTAATCGCCACATCCTTACAGACCTGACGCGGCGTGCGAATGGTTTCCTTGATTGGCGTAACATCCGTAACCCGTGCAAATTGTGGCCCCTTGTCGCCCATCATGTTGTACGTTGCCACGGCACCACCGGCGGTGACCACCACCGCACCCAGCACTACGCCCACTACCATTGACTTGTTCATTTGCTCTCCAAAATACCTTGGGCAGGGACTACTCCCTAAATACCTGGCCTGAGACAGACGATTTGATGTTGTGTTCGCTATCACGGGTTTCTGAAGAGCAAAACCGATGAACGCCGCTCTTTATCTTTAATAGCGCTCTCGAGAAGCATGAGACAGACCTAACGTCGCGTGCCAGATTTTTTGGCTCAAAAAAAACGCCGCTAGCGCGGCGTTTCTGGACAGTAAAGCCTAGGGTAATTCGTCGACCACTTCTTCGCTCACCGGCGGAATCAAATCTTCGGTTGTCAGCTTCAGCCAGACCAGCACCGTAGCGCCGATGTAGACCGAGGAGTAGGTCCCCACGACCACACCGATCAGCAGTGCCAACGCAAACCCGGCCAGCACATCACCACCGAACATCAAGAGCGCAATTAGCGCCAGAGCTGTAGAGAACGAGGTTGCCATGGTACGCAGCAGTGTCTGGGTTACCGAGGTATCAATGTTCTCAACCAGGCTGGCCTTTCGCAGCACCCGGAAGTTTTCGCGGATACGGTCATAAATGATAATGGTGTCGTTCAGCGAGTAACCGATCATTGCCAGCACCGCAGCCAGAACGGTGAGGTCGAAGGGGATCTCGAAAAACGCCAGGATACCCAGAGTCAGGATGGTGTCGTGAGCCAGGGAAGCGATCGCACCTACACCGAACTTCCACTGGAAGCGAAAAGCCAGATACAGGAGGATGCCGCCCAGAGCCAGGAGCATCGCCAGGCCACCCTGATCGCGCAACTCCTCACCCACTTGCGGACCGACGAACTCGACGCGCTTGACCTGGAAGCGAGCATCCGGATCGATCTTGCGCAGCGCCTCAGCCACCTGCGCACCCAGTTGCGGATCATCTCCGGCCATGCGCACCAGCACATCGGTGACAGCACCGAAGCTTTGCACCACCGCATCGGTATAACCGGCCTGATTCAGCTCACGCTTGATCAGCTCCAGATCCGCTGCTTCTTCATACTGCAACTCGATCAGTGTGCCGCCCGTGAAATCCAGGCCGAAATTCAGGCCCTTGCCAACCAGCGCCACGAGACCGATGACGGTCAATACCAGGGTAATGGCGAACGCAATATTGCGGATCGCCATGAACGGTATGGTTTTCTTGATCATGGCCATTCCTCAGATCCACAGTTTCTTGACGTTGCGACCACCGAAGATCAGGTTGACCTGAGCACGGGTAAACAGGATCGCAGTGAACATCGAGGTGAGAATGCCCAGCGACAAGGTGACAGCGAAGCCCTTGATCGGCCCGGTACCCAAGGCGAAGAGAATGCCACCTACCAGCAGAGTCGTCAGGTTACTGTCGATGATCGCCGTGTAGGCACGGTCAAAACCTTCGTGTATGGCCCGCTGCACTGACAGGCCACTCTTCAGCTCTTCGCGAATACGCGAGTAGATCAGTACGTTGGCGTCCACCGCCATGCCCAGGGTCAGCACAATGCCGGCGATGCCTGGCAGGGTCAACGTGGCACCGATCACCGACATCAGACCCATCAACAGCACCAGGTTGAACGCCAAGGCGATGGTCGCCAGAACGCCGAAGAACTTGTAGATGGCGATGACGAATAACGAGACGAAGACCAGCGCCCACCAGGTGGACTCGATGCCCTTGGTGATGTTTTCCGCACCCAGGCTTGGGCCGATGGTGCGCTCTTCCGCAAAGTACATCGGTGCTGCCAGGCCACCGGCACGCAGCAGCAATGCCAGCTCGGACGATTCGCCCTGGCCATTCAGGCCGGTAATGCGGAACTGGCTGCCCAGGGTCGACTGGATAGTGGCCAGTGAAATGATTTGCTTCTCTTCCTTGAACGACTGAACAGCAACCTCCTGCTCAACACCGTCGACCGTTTGCTTGACGTAGCGCGTCACCGGCTTCTGCTCGATGAAGATCACCGCCATGCTGCGTCCAACGCTGTTGCGGGTAGCGCGATTCATCAGCTCGCCGCCATGTCCGTCGAGACGGATGTTGACTTGCGGACGACCATTTTCATCGTAGCTTGCCGAAGCGTCAGTTACCTGATCACCGGTAATGATCACGCTGCGCTCCAGCGCCACAGGCGCACGCCCCGCCTCGCGGAACTCGAAGTTCTCCGTGGCGGAACGCGGCGTTTCCAGGTCAGCCGCCAGACGGAATTCGAGGCTGGCCGTTTTCCCCAGGATACGCTTCGCTTCTGCGGTGTCCTGCACACCTGGCAGTTCAACCACAATACGGTTGGCACCCTGACGCTGCACCAGCGGCTCGGCAACACCCAACTCGTTGACGCGGTTACGCACCGTGGTCAGGTTCTGCTTGATCGAATACTCGCGAATTTCCGCCAGCTTGGCCGGCGACAACGCCAGGTTAAGCACCTGCAGCTGATTGCGCACGCTGGTGGTCATTTCGAAATCAGTGAAACTCTTGCGAATCAGGCTTTGTGCCTTGGCCAGGGCCTCCGCATCGGAGAAGCCGAGCTGGAAGGCATTCTCGCCCCCGGCCAGCGAACGGTAGCGCATGCGCTCCTTGCGCAGCAGACTTTTCACTTCGCCTTCGTACACTTTCAACCGGGCATCCACAGCCTTGTCCATGTCCACTTCCAGTAGAAAGTGCACACCTCCAGACAGGTCCAGTCCCAGCTTCATTGGGCTAGCGCCCAGACTGCGCAGCCACGGCGGAGTGGTCGGCGCCAAATTCAGGGCGACCACATATTCATCACCAAGGGCTTTGCGCACCACATCCTTGGCCGGCAGCTGATCGCCCAGCCCAGTCAGTCGCAACAGGCCGCCACGCTCACTGACTTCTGCCGCCTTGACGGGAATGCCCGCCGCGGTCAGAGCCCGGCTGGTTTTATCGAGAACCGCCTCATCAATCCTCAGTGCCGTACTGGCACCGGTAATCTGAATCGACGGATCATCGGGATACAGGTTAGGAGCGGAATACACCAGCCCCAGGGCCAGTACCGCAAGAATCAGCAAGTATTTCCACAGGGGATATTTGTTCAGCATGACGCCGCCCGCTTAGAAAAGCGGGGCGCTGAAAAGCGCCCCGTAAGAAAAGAAGAACTCGTCGAGATAATCAGCTCACGACTCGCCATCGCCAGGATGGGCCAGGCGGAATCAGCCGAGAAGTGGAGTTTACAAGCTGTAAGCAGCATTTCGCAGCCAACTCGAGTCCAGCATCACCGCAGCGCGGCAAATCGTGGACGGGATCTCAGAGGGCCTTCAGCGTACCCTTGGGAAGGGTCGCAACCACAGCAGCTTTCTGGAATTTCAGCTCGACATTGTCAGCCACTTCCAGCACCACGTAGTCGTCGGTTACCTTGACCACTTTACCGGTGATACCACCGCCAGTGACAACCTCGTCGCCCTTTTGCAGGCTACCGAGCAAGTTCTTGTGCTCTTTGGCGCGCTTGGCCTGGGGACGCCAGATCATCAGGTAGAAGATGACCAGAAAACCGACCAGGAAAATCCACTCAAAGCCGGAACCGGCAGCAGCCGGAGCGGCAGCGTCAGCGTAGGCGGCGGGAATCAAAAAGCTCATGTAACACTCCTGTTGCAATGGTTTGGATTCGTTATGAGTTAAAACGACTTTTATCAGGCCAGCGGCGGTGTTGGCAGCCCGCGCTTGGTATAGAAGGCATCGACAAAGGCGGCCAATGTACCTTGTTGAATGGCCTCGCGTAAACCAGCCATCAGGCGTTGGTAATGGCGCAAGTTATGGATGGTATTCAACATGCTACCCAGCATTTCACCGCATTTATCCAGATGATGCAGGTACGCACGGGAAAAGTGCGTGCAGGTATAGCAATCGCAAGTAGGATCAAGCGGCGAAGTGTCATGGCGGTGGAAGGCGTTACGAATCTTTACTACCCCACCCTCGACAAACAAGTGGCCGTTGCGTGCATTGCGGGTCGGCATCACGCAATCGAACATATCGACGCCTCGGCGCACGCCCTCAACCAGGTCTTCCGGCTTGCCCACCCCCATCAGATAGCGTGGCTTGTCAGCCGGCATCCGCTCAGGCAGATAATCCAGCACGCGGATCATTTCTTCTTTAGGCTCGCCAACCGACAGCCCGCCAATGGCCAGGCCGTCGAAGCCGATCTCGCACAGCCCTTCCAACGAACGCATGCGCAGATTTTCATGCATGCCACCCTGAACAATACCGAACAGTGCGGCTGAGCTATCGCCATGAGCAGCCTTCGAACGCTTGGCCCAGCGCAGCGAAAGCTCCATGGAGCGGCGGGCGGTGTCTTCATCTGCCGGATACGGCGTGCACTCATCAAAGATCATCACGATGTCCGAGCCCAGGTCGCGCTGCACCTGCATGGATTCCTCAGGCCCCATGAACACTTTGGCACCATCTACCGGCGAGGCGAAGTACACGCCCTCTTCCTTGATCTTGCGCATCGCCCCCAGGCTGAACACCTGGAAACCACCAGAATCGGTAAGAATCGGCCCTTTCCACTGCATGAAATCATGCAGGTCGCCATGTTCTTTAATCACCTCGGTACCCGGGCGCAACCACAGGTGAAACGTATTGCCGAGAATGATTTCCGCTCCGATTGCTTCGACGTCGCGCGGCAACATGCCTTTGACCGTGCCGTAGGTGCCGACTGGCATGAACGCCGGTGTTTCCACCGTGCCACGCGGAAATGTCAGGCGCCCACGTCGGGCCCGGCCGTCCGTGGCAAAAACATCGAAGGACATGTGACAAGTGCGAGTCATGGGTGATCCTTGGGGCCGCACGCAGCGGGATTGCGGGTAATGAACATGGCATCACCGTAACTGAAGAAGCGGTAGCGCTGCTCCACTGCTGCCTTGTAGGCGGTCATAGTTTCGGCATAGCCGGCAAAGGCCGAAACCAGCATGAGCAGAGTGGATTCGGGCAAGTGAAAGTTGGTTACCAGAGCATCCACGACATGGAAGGGTTTGCCCGGATAAAGAAAGATATCTGTATCGCCGCTGAAGGTACGCAACTGTCCATCACGCGCCGCACTTTCCAGCGAGCGCACGCTGGTGGTGCCAACGGCCACTACCCGACCACCACGTGCTTTACAGGCAGCCACCGCATCCACGACGTCTTGACCGACTTCCAGCCATTCGCGGTGCATGTGATGATCTTCGATGCGCTCGACCCGGACCGGCTGAAACGTACCGGCGCCGACATGCAACGTGACGAAAGCGGTTTCTACACCTTTGTCACCTATTGCCGCCAACAGCGCCTCATCAAAGTGCAGCCCAGCTGTAGGCGCCGCCACTGCTCCGGCCCGCTCGGCATAAACGGTCTGATAGCGCTCACGATCAGCCTCTTCGTCGGGGCGATCTATATAAGGGGGCAACGGCATGTGCCCGACACGCTCCAGCAGCGGCAATACGTCTTCGGTGAAGCGCAATTCGAACAGCGCATCATGGCGGGCAAGCATTTCCGCTTCGCCACCACCTTCGATCAAAATGCGACTGCCCGGCTTGGGTGATTTGCTGGAACGCACGTGGGCAAGCACGCGCCGCGTGTCCAACACGCGCTCGACAAGAATCTCCAGCTTGCCGCCAGTGGCCTTCTGGCCAAACAGCCGCGCCGGGATCACGCGGGTGTTGTTGAATACCAGCAAGTCGCCGGCTCTGAGGTAATCAAGCAGATCGACAAAGCTGCGATGGGCGATAGCCCCACTCGCCCCATCCACCACCAGCAAACGGCTGGCGCGGCGTTCGGCCAGGGGGTGTCGGGCAATGAGAGTGTCGGGAAGATCGAAATGAAAGTCAGAAACGCGCATGGTGTGGCCGTTTAGCAGGGGCATAAAGCTTAACGGAAATACTGCAATCTGACCACGCAAACGGGATTGACCGGATGCTGGCACATCCCTATACTTCGCCGCCATTGCCTCGGTGGCGGAATCGGTAGACGCGGCGGATTCAAAATCCGTTTCTGGCGACAGAGTGAGAGTTCGAGTCTCTCCCGAGGCACCATAAAAATATTGTCCCCCTGGCCGCAGGATTTCTGTGGCCTGCCTTACGCTTCAAGTCTTCCTCACCCTATCCTTTGTGCCTCGATGACATCGATGCAGCTTGTTTCCCGGAGCTTTTTGCCCTTTTTTCAAGGCACGCTCTGGGGGTTGGCTTTTGCCTGAGATTTACGTAGAGTGTGCCTCACTGTGTTTGCATGGGTCGCTGTTGAATCGTGACCTGGTGCGGTAGATCCTCCAGATCCGCTACATCCCGCTCGACTTCTCTTACTCTCTGCAACCAGTTCCAGTCCTCTGTTGTCATAGAGGCTGCCATCAACTCTAGTTTCAAGGAAATAAGACATGTCGAATCGTCAAACCGGCACCGTTAAATGGTTCAACGACGAGAAGGGCTTTGGCTTCATCACCCCCGAAAGCGGTCCGGATCTGTTCGTGCATTTCCGCGCTATCGAAGGTAACGGCTTCAAGAGCCTGAAAGAAGGCCAAAAAGTCACCTTCGAAGCCGTACAAGGCCAAAAAGGCATGCAGGCTGACAAGGTCCAGATCCTGGGCTAAGCCGCTGCTTTGAAGAGCCCCTGATGGCAACATCAGGGGCTTTTTTGTGCCCGCCCTTTTAGAATGACGGATCGCACCGGCCATTAGAGATTTTCCATGCCCAAGCACACCCTCAAGCCCCAGGGCGACTTCCCCCCCGCCGGCTTTCCACGTCGCCTGGCAGCCATTTTTTATGATTTCCTGTTATGCGTTGCGCTGGTTATGGTCGTCACGCTGGTTTATCAGCATGGCCTGCTGCGCCTGATTTACGGCGGCGAGCAATTAAAGATCATGGCGGAAAGCGGCGCACTGGATATCGACCCGTTGCTCTCGACCATTCTGCTGTTCAGCTTGTTTGGCTTTTTTGCCAAATTCTGGACCCACACAGGTCAAACCCTGGGCATGCAGGTATGGGGCATTCGCATCCAGAACGCCAACGGCACAGCCATCGACCTCTGGCAAGCACTGTTGCGCTTCATTGTTGCCATTGGCTCCTGGTTGTTCTTCGGCCTGGGTTTTTTGTGGGTGCTGTGGGATAAGCAAAAGCGCAGCTGGCATGACATCTATTCCGACAGCCACGTGGTACAGCTACCGAAGAATGCGCACAAGAAGTAGGCCGAGGCCCGGAGCTGCAAGCCTCAAGCAAGCCTGCTCCAGCTTGTGGCTTTTGGCTGGCTCCGGCAGGCGCCGCTAGATCCACCCAGCCCATTGCAAGATGAACAAGCCGATATTGATGCTCAGCACTCCCAGCAGCGTAGTGATGGCAACGATCGCCGCCGCCAATTGATGATTGGCCCCCACCGCCTTGGCCATGACGAAACTGGCCGCCGCGGTCGGGGAGGCGAAATACAGGAACAGAATGCCTAGCTGGGCATCACGAAAGCCGCACCACCAGGCGCCCACCGTCAGCAACAACGGCAACCAGAGCATTTTCATCAGGCTGGAACTCATGGCCAATGCCCCGCTCTCGCGCAGCGAAGACCAGGAAAGCGTCGCGCCAATACAGATCAACGCCAACGGCAGACTCATCTGGGCGAAATAGTTGCCCGACGTCAGCAGCCAAGCGGGCAAGGGAATGTGCCAATAGGCAAAGGGCAGCGCCGCGACTACGCCGATGATCAGTGGATTACCCAAAATGCTCTTGAGAATGCTCCACGGATCGGACTTGGCGCTCGGGCTGTAGAGCGCGAGGATGACGGCCGAAAGCACGTTGTAGCAAATGATCACCACCCCGGCGAGTACGCCACCCAGCGACAGCCCGTAATCGCCATACAGGCTGGTGGCCAGTGCCAGCCCGACGATGCCGTTATTGCCCCGAAACGCGCCCTGCACGTACACACCGCGATCTTCACGCGGACAACGCACCATGGCCCACGCCCAGGCAATGAAGAAGCTGACCAGCGTGGCCACCACGAAATAGCCGATCAGTTTCGGCTGCACTGCGGTGCCAAGGTCGGTACGCAACAAGGCGAGAAACAGCAGGGCCGGCAAGGTGCCCTTGAAGACCAGATTGGACGCTGTGTTGATGAAGGCAACGTCAATCCAGCCAACGCGCTTGAGCTGCGCGCCCAGAAACAACATGACAAAGACCGGAGCAGTGACGCCCAAGGTCTGGGAAATCAAGGAAAGCATGCAAAGGTACTTTGGCTGTTCGGAAGCCCTGCATGGTAACGCAATGCCAGCACCTGGCGCTGGCTTCGCTTCGACCTTAGGAGCAGCGCCTCAGCCTTGATTCACCACACGGTTAGCGCCTAACGGGACGCTTTTGCAGTTTGCGCTGCAGCGTACGTCGGTGCATGCCCAGCGCACGCGCGGTGGCTGAAATATTGCCTTCATGCTCAGCCAGGACGCGCTGAATATGCTCCCACTGCAGGCGATCCACCGACATGGGGTTATCGGGCACCAGGCTGTCCAGATCCGCATGGGTGGATAACAGTGCCGCCAGTACATCATCGGCATCCGCCGGCTTGCACAGGTAATTGCAGGCACCGCGTTTGATCGCCTCTACGGCGGTGGCGATGCTGGAATAACCGGTAAGGATCAATACGCGCATCTCCGCGTCCAGCTCCAACAGCTTGGGTAGCAGCACCAAGCCGGAATCCCCTTCCATTTTCAGATCCAGCACGGCGTACTCAGGCAGGTCTCGGCGCGCTGCAGCCAACCCCTCCTCTGCGGAGCCGGCCACGCTTACTCTCAGCCCACGACGCTCCATGGCCCGCGCCATCACGCGGGTGAACGTAGGATCGTCATCCACCAGCAATATATGAGGGTGCTCTTCGCCTTCAAACAGGGTTTCTTCAGTCATGCTTTCTCCTCAGCTTGCGGCCAGGCACATCAGTGCAAGCCATAAACGCGCGGCAAGCGCAGCTCGGTGAGCGTGCCGCCATCCTCGTGGTTATACAGTTTTACCGTCCCACCAGCACGCGTCACGCTGGCCTGACTGAGGAACAGGCCTAAGCCGAACCCCTTGCCCTTGGTCGTGAAGAAGGGCTTGCCGAGTTGTTCGGCGATGGCCAACGGTACGCCGGCACCATGGTCACGAATACTCAGCCTGATCCACTGATGATCCCAGTCCAGGCGGACTTCGAGGTTATCCGGTGCGGCATCGGCAGCGTTATTCAACAGATTCAACAAGGCTTGGGTCAGCGGTGGCGGCGGCATCAGGCTCGGTGGCGTGCCGCGCCCCAGACATTCATAACGATAAGTGGCCTCAGGGCGCATCAGGTGCCAGCGCTGCAGGGCGCCTTCCAGCCATTCGCGAACGGTTTGTTCCACCACTTCCTGGCGCCGCTCAGCCTCAGCGGCACGCACCAGGTTTTGCAGTGTGCCCTTGCACAGTTTCACCTGCTGCTGGAGCAATTCCAGGTCATCTTGCAGCATGGGTTGCCCCTGGTACTCCTGGCTCAATTCCTTGAGCAACACACTCATGGTGGATAACGGCGTACTCAGTTCATGGGCCGCACCAGCAGCCTGGGCGGCCACCGCCAGCAATTGCTGGTCGCGCAGAAGTGCCTCCTGCCGCTGCGCCTGCAGTTGCTGTTGATAGCGCAAGGCTTCGGCCATACGGGCCACGAAGAATGTAATCAACACCGCCGCCAGCGCGAAACTCAACCACATGCCGTAATCGAGCATTTCGCCCTGGAGGGTGATCAACAGCTGCAGAGGATGATGGAAGAACAGCAGCACACTGTAGCTGGCCAAGCCTAACGCGGCGAGCAGCAAGGTATACAGCCAGGGCAAGGTGGCCGCCGCGATGGTCAGCGGCACCAGGTAATAAGACACGAAGGGATTGCCGGCCCCCCCGGAAAAGTACAGCAACACACTGTGTATGAGCAGATCGCAGGCCAGGTGCAGCGCATATTCCTGATCGGTGACCGGCCAGGACTGACGCATGCGCAACGCCGTGGCCGCACAGATCAAGGAGGAAACGGCCAGGGTCGTGCCCAGCGCGACCCACGGCAGGACAACCAGCTCCGATAACCAGGCCAGCCCCACCGACATCGCCTGTGCCGTCAGTACCAAAATACGAATCAGGACCAGCCGGCCGAGATTTTGCCGGCTGGCGGACAGCATGAATAGAGGTGCGCGCATTGTAGATTCCATTAATTCCACGCGAGTATAACGAGCGTCCTGGGCTGATCGGTGCGGCAAAGCGCCGCAATTCTGGCGGCTTGCTCATCTCTCGCCGCTCACCTTGCGCAACAGGTGCGTTGCAGCCAGAGTCGAACCACTCAACAAGTTTTCAAAGAACGGCCCATCACACTCCGCAACTGCGTTTATGCTGTTCGCCTCCTTTACGATTGGACAAGGAATCCAGCCATGCTTGCCTTCTCGCGCCTCCCCTCTGTTTTAGCCCTGTGCCTGGCGTGCACCGCCGTGCCGGCCATCGCCGAAGAACCTCGCTACAACCAAGTCTCCCTGCGCAGCGAAGTCAGCCAGGAAGTGACCCATGACCGCATGCACGTCACCCTCTACACCGAAGCGCAAAACACCAATCCAACCCGGCTGGCCAGTGAGATCACCCAGACACTCAACGCCGCCGTGACCCAAGCGCGCCAGGCCAAGGGCGTCACCACCAGCATGGGCAATCGGCGCAGTTATCCGGTGTATGACGACAAAGGCCAGAAGATCCGCGCCTGGCGCGAGCGCGCCGAACTGCGCCTGGAAAGCGATGATTTCGCTGCGCTGTCGCAACTCACTGGCGAACTGCTGAACACCTTGAGCATGGGCAACATGACCTTCAGCATCTCCCCCGAACTGCGCAAGCAGCACGAGGATAACCTGCTCAAAGAGGCGGTTATGTCCTTTGGCGAGCGGGCCAAGCTGACCAGCGAAGCGCTGGGCGGCAAGGGTTACAAATTGGTCAATCTCAATCTCAACAGCTCCGGCTTCCAGCAACCGATGCTGTACCGCAGCGCGGCCAAGGTCACCATGATGGAAGCCGCCGACGCCGCCCCGCAGGTCGAAGCCGGAACCAGTCGTATCACGGTGAATGCCGACGGCATGATCGAAGTGCTGATGCCCTGACGGCTAAGCTTATCGAAGAATCGAAAAGATCGTGACGCGATGGGTCCACCCGGCCCATCGCAACAAGCCCCGCTCCTTGCACTCCGCCAATAGCCTGCAAAGCTTCACGCATCGCGTCGCCTGACGCGCCTCTGATCACAACGATAACAATCCGAGGTCAACATGCGCAGAATTGCCCTTCTCCCTCCCCTTCTCGCCGTCGGACTGCTGGCCGCCACGCCACTGGCCCAAGCCGCCGATACCCTGGTGTTCTGCTCCGAAGGCAGCCCCGCTGGCTTCGATCCAGGCCTGTACACCACTGGTACCGATTTCGACGCCTCGGCAGAAACCGTTTTCAACCGACTTACCCAGTTCGAACGCGGCGGCACCACGGTGGAACCCGGCCTGGCGGAACGCTGGGAGGTTTCCGAGGACGGCCTGACCTACACCTTCACCCTGCGCCAGGGCGTGAAATTCCACAGCACCGAGTATTTCAAACCGACCCGCACCTTCAACGCCGACGATGTGCTGTTCACCTTCGAGCGCATGCTCGACAAGAATCATCCATTTCGTACCGCCTACGCCACGGAATTTCCCTACTTCACCGACATGGGCATGGACGGCAACATCGCCTCGCTGGAAAAGCTCGGCGAATATCAGGTTCGCTTCACCCTGGCCAGTGTTGATGCCGCCTTCGTACAAAACCTGGCAATGAGCTTCGCCTCGATCCATTCCGCCGAATACGCCGATCAGTTGCTCAAGGCCGGTCGAGCTGCGGACATTAACCAGAAGCCCATCGGTACCGGTCCGTTCGTGTTCAGCCGCTACCAGAAAGACGCGCAGATCCGCTTCAAAGGCAATCCTGATTACTGGAAACCGGACGACGTCAAACTCGACAACCTGATCTTCGCGATCAACACCGATTCTTCGGTGCGCTATCAGAAACTAAGGGCCGGCGAATGCCACATCACACTCAACCCCCGCCCCGCCGATCTTGATGCAATGAAGCGTGATCCCAAGCTGCGCATCCTCGAACAGCCCGGTTATAACCTGGGCTACATTGCCTATAACGTCACCCATTCGCCGCTCGATCGCTTGGAGGTACGCCAGGCGCTGGACATGGCGGTGAACAAACCGGCGATCATCAAGGCGGTTTACCAGAGTGCCGGGCAGCGCGCCGTCAATGCCATGCCGCCGAGTCAATGGTCCTATGACGAGAACATTCAGGACGCGCCCTTCGATCCGGAAAAAGCCAAGGACCTGCTCAAGGCGGCCGGCATTGCCGAAGGCACCACCTTCACGCTGTGGGCCATGCCGGTACAGCGCCCCTACAACCCCAATGCTCGCCTGATGGCGGAAATGCTCCAGGCCGACTGGGCGAAGATCGGCATCAAGACCAATATCGTCAGCTATGAGTGGGGCGAATACCTCAAGCGCGCCAAGGCCGGCGAACACGACATCATGCTGATCGGCTGGACCGGTGATAACGGCGACCCGGACAATTGGCTGGGCACCCTCTATGGTTGCGACGCCGTGAACGGCAACAACTTCTCCAAATGGTGCGACCCGGCCTACGACACGCTGATCAAGGACGGCAAACGCATCACCGACCAGGCCCAGCGCGGCGAGCTGTACCGCCAGGCCCAGCAGGTGCTCAAGCGCCAAGTACCCATTACCCCCATCGCGCATTCCACGGTCAATCAGCCGATGCGTTTCGAGGTGAAGGACTTCAAGGTCAGCCCGTTCGGCCTCAATTCGTTCTATGGCGTGAGCCTGGAGAAATAAAGGGTTGTAGCCCGTGGCGCCGACACCTCGACCCGGTATCGGCGCCCGCCCTACCTGAGGGGTTTCGAGCATTCATGACTCAACCCTTCTGCTCAAGCGCTGCGCCTCCTGCTCTATCTCGGCCTGCACAGAAGCGTCAAAGACGGGATAATCCCCGTTCCACCTCTTGTTCGGAGTCAGTCCCAAGACCATGTTCGCCTTTCTCGCCCGTCGACTGGGCCTGCTGATTCCAACGTTTTTCGGCGTCACCCTGCTGACCTTCGCGCTGATCCGCCTGATCCCCGGCGACCCGGTGGAGGTGATGATGGGCGAGCGGCGCATCGACCCGGAATTGCACGCCCAGGCCATGGAGCGCCTGGGCCTGAACAAGCCGCTGTACCAGCAGTATGTCGACTATATCGGCCGCCTGGCCCAAGGCGATCTCGGCGAATCGCTGCGCACCCGCGAAAGCGTGTGGACTGAATTTACCGCCCTGTTTCCGGCCACCCTGGAACTGGCCCTGGCCGCCATGCTGTTCGCCAGCACCCTTGGCCTGCTGGCCGGGGTGATTGCCGCCCTGAAACGCGGTTCGCTGTTTGATCATGGCGTAATGGGCCTGTCGTTGACCGGCTATTCCATGCCGATTTTCTGGTGGGGCCTGATCCTGATTCTGATCTTTTCCGTCAACCTGGGCTGGACGCCGGTGTCGGGGCGTATCGACCTGCTCTACGACATTCCACCGATTACCGGTTTTATGCTCATCGATACGCTGCTCAGCGACGAGCCCGGCTCGTTTCTAGATGCCCTGCGTCACCTGATTCTGCCCGCCATCGTGCTGGGCACCATCCCGCTGGCGGTGATCGCGCGCATGACACGCTCGGCCATGCTCGAAGTGCTCGGTGAAGACTACGTGCGCACCGCCCGCGCCAAGGGCCTGTCGCCCGCACGGGTGGTGTTCGTGCATGCCCTGCGCAACGCACTGATTCCGGTGCTGACCGTTTTTGGCCTGCAAACCGGCGCCCTGCTGGCCGGTGCGGTACTCACCGAAACCATCTTTTCCTGGCCAGGCATTGGTAAATGGCTGATTGAGTCCATCGGCGCACGCGACTACCCAGTGGTGCAGAACGGCATCCTGCTGGTTGCCTGCCTGGTGATCCTCGTCAACTTCACCGTGGATTTGCTGTATGGCCTGGCCAATCCACGCATTCGCCATCAGCGCTAAGGAACCCACAATGTCTCCTGACCTGTTTCGCGGGTTCCCTGTAGTAGGGTGGATGACGCCTTTTTCATCCACCGGTCGTGCCGCGCAAGGGTGGATGGGTGAAGCGTCATCCACCCTACGGGCAAGCTACGAGCTAAAGGCACGGCCATGACGACGACCACACCGCTCGACCCGGCCCTGCTCTACCCCTCGCCGCTCAAGGAGTTCTGGCGCGCCTTTACGCGTAACAAGGGTGCGCTGGGTGGGCTGATCTTTCTGCTGCTCCTGGTGTTCTGCGCGCTGTTCGCGCCCTGGGTCGCGCCGTTCGATCCCAGCGAGCAGTTTCGCGAACACCTGCTCACCCCGCCGGTCTGGCTGGAAGGCGGTCAAGCTCGTTTCTTGCTGGGCACCGACGAATTGGGCCGCGACCTGCTTTCCCGACTGATTCACGGTGCACGTCTATCGCTGCTGATCGGCCTGGCCTCGGTGGTCTTCTCACTGCTACCCGGGGTACTGCTGGGCTTGCTCGCCGGCTTTTCGCCCACCCTGCTCGGCCCGTTCATCATGCGCTTGATGGACATCATGCTGGCCCTGCCGTCGCTGCTGCTGGCGGTGGCCATCGTGGCGATCCTCGGTCCGGGACTGATCAACACCATTCTGGCGATTGCCATCGTTTCGCTGCCGGCTTACGTGCGCCTGACCCGCGCCGCCGTGCTCAACGAACTGAACCGCGACTACGTCACCGCCGCGCGACTGACCGGCGCCGGCCCGCTGCGTCTGATGTTCGTCAGCGTGCTGCCCAACTGCATGGCGCCGTTGATCGTGCAGGCCAGCCTGAGCTTTTCCTCGGCGATCCTGGACGCCGCCGCGCTGGGCTTCCTCGGCCTCGGCGTGCAACCACCGACGCCCGAATGGGGCACCATGCTCGCCTCGGCGCGCGACTATATCGAGCGCGCCTGGTGGGTGGTCAGCCTGCCCGGCCTCGCCATTTTGCTCACGGTATTGGCGATCAACCTGATGGGCGATGGCCTGCGCGACGCCCTCGACCCGAAACTCAAGAGTGCCGCCTGACATGAGCCTGCTGGAAATCCGCAACCTGTCCGTGCGCTTCGGTGACGCCGATGCGCCGCCCGTGGTCGATGCTTTGGACTTATCCGTCGAACAGGGCGAAGTGCTGGCCATCGTCGGCGAATCCGGCTCGGGCAAATCAGTGACCATGCTCGCTCTCATGGGCCTGATCGACCCGCCGGGCCGGATCACCGCCGAGTGCCTGCAGTTCGCCGGCCAGGACCTGCTGCGCCTGCACGGTCGCCAGCGTCGCCGGCTGATCGGCAAAGAGCTGGCAATGATCTTTCAGGACCCTATGACCGCGCTCAACCCCAGTTATACGGTCGGCTACCAGATCGAGGAAGTCCTGCATCAGCATATGAATCTAAAGGGCCAGGCTGCTCGTCGGCGTGCCCTGGATCTGCTCGAGCGGGTGGAAATTCCCGCCGCCGCCAGCCGGCTGAATGCCTACCCTCATCAACTGTCCGGCGGCATGAACCAGCGCGTGGCGATCGCCATGGCGATTGCCGCCGAGCCGCGCCTGCTTATCGCCGATGAGCCAACCACGGCCCTGGACGTGACCATCCAGGCGCAGATCATGGACTTGCTGCTCGATCTGCAGCGCGACCAGGGCATGGCACTGATCCTGATTACCCATGACCTGGCGGTGGTTGCCGAAACCGCCCAACGGGTCTGCGTCATGTATGCCGGCCAAGTGGTGGAAACGGGCCGGGTGCCGGACCTGTTCGATGCGCCGACGCACCCCTATACCGAAGCGCTGCTGGCCTCGATTCCCGAACATAACCCCAACGCCCGGCGCCTGGCGACCTTGCCCGGCATCGTTCCCGGCCGTTACGACAGCCCCCAAGGCTGCTTGCTGTCGCCGCGCTGCCCTTACGCACAACCTGCCTGTCAGGTGCGACCGGAGTTGATACCCCACGCGCGGGGTGCGGTGCGCTGCTTCTTTCCGCGCAACCTGACCCCGGAGGAGCGCCGATGAGCGTCGTCATTGCCCGCGAACTGACCCGCCTGTACAGCGTCTCGCGCGGCCTGTTCAAACCCGCTGCCACGGTGCGCGCGCTCAATGGCATTTCCTTCGAACTGGAGGCCGGGCAAACCCTCGCGGTGGTCGGCGAGTCCGGTTGCGGCAAAACCACCCTGGCCCGTGCCCTGACGCTGATCGAACAGCCCACCTCCGGATCGCTGCAAATCGCCGGTCAGGAAGCCGCCGGCGCTAGCCGTGCCCAGCACAAACAGCTGCGCCGCGACGTGCAGATGGTGTTTCAGAATCCCTATGCCTCGCTCAACCCGCGACGCACCATTGGCGACCAACTGGCCGAGCCGCTGCTGATCAACACGCCGCTATCCCGCGCCGAGCGCCGCGAACGGGTGCAGGCGATGATGCAGCAGGTCGGGCTGCGCCCCGAGCACTATGGGCGTTTCCCGCACATGTTCTCCGGTGGACAGCGCCAACGCATCGCGCTGGCCCGGGCGATGATGCTCAACCCCAAGGTGTTGGTGGCCGACGAGCCCACCTCGGCGCTGGACGTGTCGATCCAGGCCCAGGTGCTCAACCTGTTCAAGGATTTGCAGGATGAATTCGGCACCGCCTACGTGTTCATTTCCCACAACCTGGCGGTCGTGCGCCACATCGCTGATCAGTTGCTGGTCATGTATCTGGGTCGCACCATGGAAAGCGGCCCCAGCGCACGCATCTACAGCCGACCGCTGCACCCTTACACCCAGGCTTTGTTGGCCGCCACTCCACGCCTGCATCCGGACCCGAGCAAACCGCGCATCAAGCTGCACGGCGAATTGCCCAACCCCCTCAACCCACCCAGCGGCTGTGTCTTCAATCAGCGCTGCCCCTACGCCACCGAGCATTGCCGCCAGGTGGTACCTGAACTGCGTCCGCTGGAGGGTCGATTGGTTGCCTGCCATTACGCCGAGCAGATCAGCCTGTAGGCTGGATCGCGCATTATCGATCCACCAGGTGGCGATGCACCGCGTGGCGGTCCACCGAGCGGAAGCCTGGTGGATGAGAAAAACGTCATCCACCCTACGCCAGCATGGCAACCGCCCCGGTGCGGCGAAGACTCAGCGAAAAAAACGATAGAACGTGCGCAGTTCGGCCTGCGCCTGTGCCACCTCGACGAGCGCAAAGCGCACCCCGCTGTGCGGGGGACACTGCGCCAGCCGCCATTGATCCAGTGGGTGCAGCCAGCCGAGTAGCGGATAGCCGCCCATGGTCTGCCGGTCGGTCATGAGAATGATCGGCTGACCGTCCGGTGGTACCTGGATCGTTCCGCTTACTACCCCCTGGGACCACTGCAGGCGTGGTGCCTGGAGCGCTTCGCCATTCAACCGCACGCCCATGCGGTCGGAATGCGGACTGATGAGCCAGCGCTGGTCCAGCAAATGCTGCAATGCGTCGGCATCAACCCCATCAGCGGCGATCAGCCGCAATTCAGGCTCCCGACGATAATCTGGAATATAAGGCCACGGCACACTGACCCTGCCGGGCAACCGCGCCGGCCGGCACGGCAAGAGATCGCCCAGCTGCAGAGCACGGCCATCTCCGTGTACACCGCCCAGCCCTTCACGGACCTGGGTCGCTACGCTGCCGAGCTTTGGCACTATGCAGAAACCACCCGTCACCGCCAGGTAAGACCGCTGCCCGCTGCGCGCGAACCCCAAGCGCAGGCGCTGCCCGGCGCGCAGGGGAAAGCGCGCCCAGTTCGCCTGCGGTTGGTCGTCAATATGGATGTCCAACTCAGCGCCACACAGCGCCAGCCAGGTGTTTCCCGCGCTTTGCAGCTCCACACCGCCGAAGGCGATTTCCACCAGGGGGGTGCCCCAGGGATTGCCCAGTAGACGATTGGCCCAGGCCGCTGCGTGGCCATCCAGCGGACCGCTGGGTGAAACGCCCAGATGCTGCCATCCGAAGCGCCCAGCATCCTGTACCAAACTCAAAGGCCCAGGCTTCAACACCCGCAGCCCCATCATCGGTTGGCCTCGGCTCGGTAGTCCGCTTCCGTCACCGCAACGAACCGCACCCGATCACCGACCCGCAATGCACACGGCGGTTCGCGCTGCGCGTCGAACAGGTTCCATGGACAGAGGCCCAGCAAGTGCCAGCCGCCAGGCGATGCCTGCGGATAAATCGCCGTCTGGCGTTCGGCAATGGCCAGGGAACCGGCGGGCACCCGCGTCCGAGGCGAAGCCCGGCGCGGTAATGCCAGCCGTGCGTCCAGCCCGCCCAGATAGGCGAAGCCCGGCGCGAAACCGATAGCCCCAACGCGGTATTCAACCGCGCTGTGCAGAGTAATCACCTCGGCCTCGGACAAACCGCAGGCCTGGGCCACCGACGGTAAATCCTCCCCGCCATACCAGATGGGGATTTCATGCATACGCCCGCCCTGCTTCGGGAGCGGCGCCTCCTGCCAGGCATGCAGCAGCGGTTGCAGGCGTCTAGTCAGTTCCAGTTGATCGGTGCGCAGCAGGTCGTAATGCACCAGCAAAGTCGTCCAGCCCGGCACCAGATCCAACAGCAGTGGCCCCAGTTCGCGCCGCAAGGTTGCCACCAGTGCAGCGATACGCAACGGCAACGTCGCATCGGGCTGCTCGGCCAACACCAGCAGCAAGGCTTCAGCGCCGGCCGGCTGGCAACGGATCATGTTGCGTCTAAGTGCGCCCGCAACCGGCGCAGCACCGACAAGGCGTCGGGGTTATCGCCATGCACGCACAGGCTGTCGGCGCGCAGGCGCAAGGGTTTGCCATCGATATCGGCGAACGGCTCGCCCCGGGCAATCGCCAGCGCCTGGTCAAGGATTCGCTGAGGCTCATGATGCACCGCGCCAGGCAAACGCCGCGGCGCCAGTTGGCCGTCCGACTGATAGGCGCGGTCGGCGAACGCCTCGAACAGCAGCGGGACGCCGGCCGCCTCGGCCAATCTGACCTCCCGACGATTGTCAGCCAACGCCAGCACCATCAGCGGCAGGCCGGCGCGATAACTCGCACAGGCATCGAGCACTGCCGCAAATAACGCATCGTCGCGCACCAGGTCGTTATAGAGCGCGCCATGGGGTTTGACGTAAGCCACTTGAGTGCCTGCGGCGCGGCAGAACGCCTCCAGAGCGCCGACCTGATAAAGCACCAGCGCACGCACTTCGTCCGACGTACAGCTCATGTGCCGCCGTCCGAAACCTTGCAAATCGGGATAGGCCGGATGGGCACCAATGCTCACGCCGTGCTGCACCGCCAGCGCCACGCTGCGCTGCATGGTCAGCGGATCGCCCGCGTGATAACCGCAAGCCAGGTTGGCCTGGTCGATCAGCGGCATGGCCAGCGCGTCGTTGCCCATCGTCCAGGCTCCGAAGCTCTCGCCCATGTCGCAGTTGAGTAGAAGGGAAGTAGTCATGTCGGCAAGCTTCCAGCTTTGCCAAAGGCGGCGCAAGTCCACCGTTGAGTCAACAGAACTTCAGGCATGAATGTAAATTTATCTGATTAGCAATTGAAAACACTTCTCAACCTTATCGCGAATCATTATCATGCGCGCCAACATAAAACCGACCACTGGAGCTCCGCATGTCCCTGCCCTTCGCCCGCACCGCACTGGCTACCGCCCTACTTGGCTGCAGTTTGGCCTCTTTTGCTCAAGACGCCCTAATACTCGGCGACACCGTGGTCAGCGCCTCGGGGTTTGAACAGAAAGTCACTGAGGCGCCAGCCAGTATTTCTGTGGTCAGCGGCGAAGAATTGCAGCAGAAGCGTTACAGCAACTTGGCTCAAGCGCTGGAGGATGTGGAAGGCATTGACGTACGCCAGGGCACGGGAAAGACCGGCGGCCTGAACATCAGCATTCGCGGCCTGCCTAGCGAGTACACCCTGATTCTAATTGATGGTCGCCGCCAGAATACCGCCGGCAACGTCACCCCCAACGGCTTCAACGAAACCTCCACCAGCTTTATGCCGCCGATGTCGGCCATCGAGCGCATCGAAGTGATCCGCGGCCCAATGTCCACCCTATATGGCTCGGATGCCATGGGCGGCGTGGTGAATATCATCACCAAGAAAGTTGCCTCGGAATGGGGCGGTTCGCTGAGCCTGGATCACACCTTCCAGGAAAATCGCGATTATGGCGAAGCCAGCAAGACCAGCCTGTATGCCAGCGGCCCTCTGGTCGACGGCCTGCTGGGCCTGGCCGTGCGCGGCAGCCTGCAAGACCGGGGGGAATCCGACCTCACGTTCGACAATGACACTACCGTCAGCAAGCGTGGCGCTGCGCCTGTGGAGGGCCGCAATAACACCCTAGGCGCCCGTCTGACTCTGACGCCTCATGAAAACCACGATTTCGCGCTGGATGTTGAACGTGGTCGCCAAGTTTATAACAACGACAACTGCCAGCTCGGTACTCTGGACGGTAAAACCGGTGGCAACGCCATCGGTGGCTGCACCACTGACGCGCCTACCGTAATAAACGGTTACGACGATGAACTGCGCTTCGAGCGCGACCAGGTTGCCCTGAGCCATACGGCGCGCCTCGGCTTCGGCACTCTGGACAGTAGCCTGACTCACAACACAACCGAAACCATCGGCCGGACCATTCCCGGAACCCTCGGGGTGGCTTATTCCGGGTACCCATCCATTGTCGCAGGCGATGATCGTGAGCTGAAATCTACCGACCTGGTATTTGACACCAAGCTGGTCAGCCCCATCGGCGACTCCCATATTGCTACCGTTGGCGCCCAATGGTGGGATGCCGAGGTGGAAGACGGCATCGCATCTGAAAAATTCGAGCAATCCACCTGGTCTCTGTTCCTCGAGGATGAGTGGCGACTGCGCGACGATTTGGCGCTGACCCTCGGCGCTCGCTACGAAAACCATGATGCCTTCGGTGGCCATGTAAGCCCACGCGCCTACCTGGTGTGGAACACCAGCGACAGCTGGACTATGAAAGGTGGCGTCAGCCGAGGCTACAAGACACCCACCCTTAACCAGTTGCATGACGGTATCAACGGTGTAAGTGGCCAAGGCCGCACCATTACTATCGGCAGCCCGGATCTTGATCCAGAAGTTACCACCAACACCGAATTCGGCGTGTACTACGACAACTATGCTGGCTTCAATGCCAACGCCACCTTGTTCCACAACAAGTTCAAAGACAAGATCGACGACGGCACGCCACTGCCCAACTGCTTTTTTACAGCCAACCCGAACCAGCCCGGTTGCGTCAGCTTTGGCAGCAGCTTCACTCAGGAAAACTTCGCGCAAAGCATCAATATCGATGAAGCTGTCACTCAAGGTCTGGAACTGGCCAGCCGCTGGCAGTTCGCACCGCGTTGGAGCCTGAGCGGCAACTACACCTACACAGACAGCGAACAGAAGAGCGGTATCAACAAGGGCGCTCCCTTGACCAACACGCCCGAGCATATGCTCAACGCCAGCCTCAACTGGAATGCCAGCGAGCGTCTGACCCTGTGGTTCAAAGGCGAATACCGTGGCGAGCGCACACGCTTTACCGATAAGTATGAAAACCTGACAGCTGCCAACCGAGCCCTGCAGGATGAAGTCGGTGATTTGAAAGCTTATGAGGTATTCCATCTCGGCGGCTCGTACAAAGCCTCCGAAAATGTGACCCTCAACGCCAGCATTTACAACCTGTTCGACAAGGACTTCCTCGACGGCGAAACCTACACCACCAACACCGGTGCCGTTGGCTGGGCCTCTTACTACACCCAGACCGCCCAATCCACCAGCGGCACTCTGGAAGAAGGCCGCCGCCTCTGGCTTTCCGCCAACATCACGTTCTAAGAACCACCATGGCCCGCCACTCGGCGGGTCATTCCTTTCGCGAATGTATGTTGTTGGTAAATCCCCGACATCTTTCCAGGCAACCCCCTAGAATCTCGCCAGTTCCGGCTAATGGCCTTTCGCCTCGACCTGACAGATTCCTCTTTGCGGATTCCCTCTCACCATGCATTTCTGGCTCGGCACCCTGCGGCAATGGCACTGGATCAGTTCGGCACTCTGCCTGATGGGGATGCTGCTGTTCGCCTTCACCGGTATCACGCTTAACCATGCCGCGCAAATCGAAGCCAAGGCGCAGGTCACCACGCGCCTTGAGCAGTTACCGGCGATGTTGCAACAGCAGTTGCTAGATGCAGCGCCCACGGCAGGAATGCCCACAGCGCTGGCCAACTGGCTGGAATCTACCCTCGACATCCGTCTGGGCGGTCGCGAAGCCGAGTGGTCCGATGGCGAGTTGTATATCGGCCTCCCTCGCCCCGGTGGCGATGCCTGGCTGAGCCTGGATATCGCATCCGGCGAGCTGGAATACGAGTCCACCGACCGCGGCTGGATCGCGTATCTCAACGACCTGCACAAGGGCCGCCACAGTGGTGAGGCCTGGAGCTGGTTCATCGATATCTTTTCCGTGGTCTGTGTGATCTTCAGTCTTACTGGCCTGCTGCTGTTACAGCGCCATGCCGGCGGGCGCCCCGCCACTTGGCCGCTGACCGGGCTCGGACTGGTGATTCCCGTGTTGCTGGCTTTGCTGTTCATTCATTAAAAAGAATAAGGACATAGTGATGCGCAAACGCGTACTGCTCCCCCTGTTTACCCTGCTCAGCCCAGCGGTGTTGGCCGCTGACCTGGACATCAGCGTGGAAATCCCGCGCCTGGACGTCGCTGAATACCATCGTCCCTACGTGGCCCTGTGGCTGGAAAAGCCTGACCAGAGCCACGTCGCCAACCTGGCGGTCTGGTACGACCTGAAGCTCAAGGACGACGAAGGCGAGAAGTGGCTGAAAGACATGCGCCAGTGGTGGCGGCGCAGCGGCCGCAGCTTGGAGATGCCGGTGGACGGCGTCAGCGCCGCGACCCGCGCGGTCGGCACCCATCAGTTGAGCTACAAAGGCAGCGAAGCGCCGCTCAAGGATCTGGTCGCCGGCGACTACAACCTGGTGGTGGAAGCCGCCCGCGAAGTCGGCGGTCGCGAACTGCTGCGCGTGCCCTTCAGCTGGCCACCTACGCAACCAAGCACCGCCAGCACCCAAGGCAGCAGCGAGCTGGGCACCCTTACCGTTACCGTCAAACCTTGAGCAAGGAACGATCGACATGAATCCGATGATCAAATGGACCGCCCTGACCCTGGCCGTTTGCCTGCCACTGTCCGCCCAAGCCCACCGCGCCTGGATGCTGCCCTCGGCCACCGTGCTGTCTGGCGAAGCGCCGTGGATCACCGTGGACGCCGCCGTCTCCAATGACCTGTTCTACTTCGAGCATTTCCCGCTGCAACTAGAAGGCATCGGCAAACCGCTGGCCCTGCCGGCACGCGGAGCAGCCCCGGCCGCCGCAGATGCAACGCAGAAAGCACCCGCACCGGCGCCCATGCGCCGTCCGGCCAACAAGTTGCTGATCCTTGCCCCAGATGGCAGCGAAGTGCAGGCCGAAAACGGCGCCATCGGCCGTTATCGCAGCACCTTTGATGTGCAGCTGACCCAGAAGGGAACTTACAAGTTGGCGGTGGCCAGCAGCGGCCTGATGGCCAGCTGGAAGGAAAACGGCCTGGCCCACCGCTGGATGGGGAAAGCCGAAGACCTGGCCAAACAGGTGCCGGCCAAGGCGGACGAGTTGCGCGTGGTGCAGAGCAACAACCGCATCGAGGTGTTCGTGACGGCCGGTGATACCACCGACACCGTTTTCAAGCCGACCAAGACCGGCCTGGAAATGCTGCCGGTCACCCACCCCAATGACCTGTTTGCTGGGGAAACCGCCGAATTCACCTTTCTGCTCGACGGCAAACCCGCCAAGAACCTAGACGTGGTGGTGATTCCCGGCGGCAACCGCTACCGCGATGCCACCGATGAGCTGAACCTGACCACCGATGCCAAGGGCGTGCTCAGCGTGACCTGGCCCACCCCCGGCATGTACTGGCTGGAAGCCGAACTGAAAACCAGCGACGGCGTGAAGAAGCCTGTCACCGAACGCCGCGCGGTGTACAGCGCCACCCTGGAAGTGCTCGCGCCCTGATAGCGTTGCTCGCTGCTCAACGTGCGCCGCTTGCCTCGGCAACGGCGCTGCCCATCCGGCAACGCTCAAACACCTCAGCCCATCCCGCGCGGATCATACCGCTTCGTAGGATGGCGTTGAGCGCAGCGATACCCATCGCAGAGCGCACTCGATCACTCCTCATTCGCTCACCCGCGTTCAGGTCATGAGCCAGACACATTCAACCTTCCATCCCATACTGTCCTCGCGCCTTATCCGCTACTGGCCCGCGTTTGCCTACGCGCTGCTGGCCGTCCTGCTGTTGTGGCTGCAACCGGCGCGGGAAATCTCCGCCGCGCTGGTGGCTCTCGCCTGGCTAGGAGGCAGCGCTTTCGCCTGGCGCCGCTCCTCCAAAATTCCAGCAGCGGCGAGCGACCAACTGCTAGTCGCCTACGCCAGCCAAGGCGGCCAGGCCCAGGCCGTGGCCGAGCGCAGCACCGAGCAGTTGACGCACAGCGGCATGCCCGCCGTGGCCATGCCGCTCAATGCCCTGACGCCCGCGCAACTGACCGGACAATCGCGTCTGCTGCTGGTGCTGGGCACTTACGGCGAAGGCGAGGCACCCGACAATGCCGCGCGCTTCGAGCGCCGGCTCTGGGCTGAATCCCCCGCGCTGCGCGGGCTGGAGTACGCCCTTCTCGCCCTCGGGGATAGCGAATATCAGCACTTCTGCGGCTTCGCCCGGCGCCTGGAACAGCGCCTGCGCCAGCTGGGCGCCACGCCGCTCTTTGATCGCCTGGAAGCCGACCGAGCCGATCCGGCAGTGCTGCGTCGCTGGCAGCAGCAACTTGGCCAACTGAGCGGCAATCACCAATTCAGCGACTGGCAGCCGGCCCACTATCAACACTGGACGCTAGAAGCACGCGAATGCCTCAACCCCGGCAGCCAGGGCGCGCCGGCCTTTTATCTGCGCCTGGCACCTCCGGATGACGCGCAACGCTGGCAAGCCGGCGATATCGCCGAAATCGGCCCCTGTCAGCCGCCCCTGGTTGTAGCTCAATGGCTCAGCACCCAGAATCTGGAGGGGGATACCCCGCTCGGCAACGGCCAGACGCTGGCCAGCTACCTGGCCCGCCGAAAACTTACAGACCCAGTAAAAAACCATACGGGCCACTCCCCCGATGCACTGCTCGAGCACTTACCGCTGCTGCCGCACCGAGACTATTCCATTGCTTCATGCCCGGCCGATGGGCACGTGGAGCTGCTGGTTCGGTTGATGCAAAACTCGGACGGTACCCTGGGCCTGGGCTCCGGCTGGCTCTGCCGGCATGCCCCAGTCGGTACGCAGATCGACCTGCGCATTCGCGCCAATCCAGGTTTCCGACTGGACGCAAACACCGGGCCGCTGATCCTGATCGGCAACGGCACGGGACTTGCCGGCCTGCGTGCCCATTTGCGCGAGCGCGAACAAGGCGGCCACAGTGGCCATTGGCTGCTGTTTGGGGAACGCAACGCGGCGCACGATGGTTTCTTCGAGGAGGAACTGAACGGCTGGCTAAACAGCGGCCACTTGGCCCGCCTGGATCGCGCCTTTTCACGGGACCAGGCGGAACGGGTATATGTCCAGCACCTCTTACGCGACGCCGCCGATGAGGTACGAGACTGGATCGATCGCGGAGCCAGCGTCCTGGTTTGCGGCAGCCTGGAAGGCATGGGCCGCGAAGTGGATTCGGTACTGCGTGGGCTGCTGGGCGAACAATGCGTGGAAGAACTGAGCGAAGCAGGACGCTATCGACGCGACCTGTATTGAAGGCAACTGAGCCGCTCGAACGGACTGTTCGTCCACAGGACGACGTTTGCATAACCCCAGCCAGATTGGCCGCCGCCAAAACGACGAATCCCGCCGTAGCGGGATTCGTCAGAGCCAGATAACGCTTAGATGTAGAATGCCTTCAGCGGCGGGAAGCCGTTGAATTCCACTGCGCTGTAGCTGGTGGTGTAGGCACCGGTGGATAGCCAGTACAGGCGGTCGCCGCTGGCCAGGTTCAGCGGCAGACCGTACTTGTAGTTCTCATACATGATGTCGGCGCTGTCGCAGGTCGGGCCGGCGATGATGACTTCTTCCATTTCGCCTTTTTTCTCGGTCCAGATGGGAAACTTGATCGATTCGTCCATAGTTTCGATCAGACCGGAGAACTTGCCTACGTCGGTATAGACCCAACGCTCCACCGCGGTGCGCGACTTGCGCGCCACCAGCACCACTTCGCTGACCAGGATCCCGGCGTTGGCGATCAGTGAACGGCCCGGCTCCAGGATGATTTCCGGCAGCTCATCGCCAAAGTCTTCCTTGAGGAAGCGGATAATTTCGTCGGCATAGGTTTCCAGGCTGTTGGTCTTGGCAATGTAATTGGCCGGGAAGCCGCCGCCCATGTTGATCATCTGCAGCACGATGCCGTCTTCTTCCTTGAGACGCTGGAAGATCACCTTGACCTTGCCAATGGCCGCATCCCAGACGTCGATGTCGCGCTGCTGGCTGCCCACGTGGAAGGAGATGCCGTAGGGCACCAGACCCAGTTGCTTGGCGAGGATCAGCAGGTCCAGGGCCATATCGGTCTGGCAGCCAAACTTGCGCGACAGCGGCCAGTCGGCCGTGGTGGAACCTTCGCTGAGAATGCGCACATAGATCTTCGAACCCGGCGCGGCCTTGGCGATGTTGCGCAAGTCGGCTTCCGAGTCGGTGGCGAACAGGCGCACCCCCTTTTCATAGAAGTAACGAATGTCGCGCGCTTTCTTAATGGTGTTGCCATAGCTGATGCGGTCGGGGCTAACGCCGGTCTTCAGCACCTTGTCCAGCTCATAGATCGAAGCAATGTCGAAGTTGGAGCCCTTGTCACGCAGCAGCTCGGTGATCTCGGTGGCCGGGTTGGCCTTGACTGCGTAATAGATCTTGGCAAACGGAAAGCAGCGCGTCAGATCATCGTAGGCCCGCGAGATGGTCTCGGTATCGATGACCACAAACGGGGTTTCATGCTGGTCGGCAAATGCCTTCATTTTTTGAAACGTTGCGCGCGCGAAATAGTCTTCGACTTTGATCGACATGCTTGGGACTCCAAATGGCAAAACAAACAAAACAGTGTGTGGAATAGCCGTAGGGACGGCCGCGAACGCCTGACAGTTTCCCCACTTTGGTTCGCCTACTTCCCAAGGCATGTCGCCGAAAGCAAAAAGGTCAACCTGGATACGGTTGACCTTGCTGTCTCGTCGGCAGTACTTGAGCCGGATGGATCGTTTCCAGCATCAGCGTTCGGGCGCGAACTTTAGGACCAAGGGGGAGCGAGATCAACCAAAAAGTGTCCCTCAGCAGCATTGATTTCCAACCTGTCAAGGATTCACAACAAAATGTCCGAAAAAAGCTGCAAACCGCTTCTGCGGATTGCCGCGCGGCGAACGCAGCCTCTTCAATTGCCGCTATAATCGCCGCCTTTTCTGACAGACCGACACTTTCGTCGACGGGTTCCCTTTCCGATGACCACTCAGGCCGCCGAAGTCGCGAAGCGCCGTACCTTCGCCATCATTTCTCACCCGGATGCGGGTAAGACCACCATCACCGAACGCTTGCTGCTGATGGGCAAGGCGATCGAGGTCGCCGGTACGGTGAAGTCGCGCAAGTCCGACCGCCACGCCACCTCCGACTGGATGGCTATGGAGCAGCAACGCGGCATCTCCATCACCACCTCGGTGATGCAGTTTCCCTACCGCGAGCACATGATCAACCTGCTCGATACCCCCGGCCACGAGGACTTTTCGGAAGATACCTACCGCACCCTTACCGCGGTGGACAGCGCGCTGATGATGATCGACGGCGGTAAAGGCGTTGAGCCACGCACCATCGCCCTGATGAACGTCTGCCGCCTGCGCGACACCCCCATCATCAGCTTCGTCAACAAGATGGACCGCGACATCCGCGACCCCATCGAACTGCTCGACGAAATCGAGGAAGTGCTGAGCATCAAGGCCGCTCCCATCACTTGGCCGATCGGCTGCTACCGCGATTTCAAGGGCGTCTACCACCTGGCCAATGACTGCATCCACGTCTACACCCCCGGCCACGGCCACGAGCGTACCGAGGATAAAATCATCCAGGGCCTGGACAGTGACGAGGCCCGTGCGCTGCTCGGCGACATGTACGAGCGCTTCGTCGAAGAGCTGGAGCTGGTCCAGGGCGCCTGTCACGAGTTCGATCTGCAAGCCTATCTGCAGGGCAAGATGACTCCGGTCTTCTTTGGTACGGCGCTGGGCAACTTCGGCGTCAGCCATGTGCTGGACGCCTTCGTCGACTGGGCCCCCGCTCCGCTGCCACGCATGACCCAGGAGCGTGAGGTGCGGCCCAACGAGGAAGCCTTCAGCGGCTTCGTGTTCAAGATCCAGGCGAATATGGACCCGCGCCACCGCGACCGCATCGCCTTCATGCGCGTGTGCTCCGGCAAATACGAGCAGGGCATGAAGATGCGCCATGTGCGCATCGGCAAGGACATCAAGATCGGCGATGCCCTGACGTTCTTCTCCAGCGACCGCGAGCGCCTGGAAGAGGCCTTTGGCGGCGACATCATCGGTCTGCACAACCACGGCACCATCCAGATCGGCGACACCTTCACTGCCGGTGAGAACATCAGCTTCACCGGTATCCCGCACTTCGCCCCGGAACTGTTCCGCCGCGTGCGCCTGAAGGATCCGCTGAAATCCAAGCAGCTGCGCCAGGGCCTGCAGGAACTGGCCGAAGAAGGCGCGACCCAGGTGTTCTTCCCCGAGCGCAACAACGACATCATCCTCGGCGCGGTGGGCGTGCTGCAGTTCGACGTCGTCGCCAGCCGTTTGAAGGAGGAATACAAGGTCGAGTGCGCCTACGAGGCGATCAACGTCTGGTCGGCCCGCTGGATCGAGTGCAGCGATGAGAAGAAGCTCAAGGAATTCAGCGACAAGGCCTATGAAAACCTGGCCATTGATGGCGGCGGCCACCTGACCTACCTGGCGCCGACCCGGGTCAACCTATCGCTGATGGAAGAACGCTGGCCCGACGTGAAATTCCGCGCCACCCGCGAGCATCATTAACAACCAGTAGCGTTGCCTGGGCTTTTGCAGGATAGGTGGAGGCACAGCGAGGATGGCCAGTTGCCCACACGGTAACGGGCCGATAGCCATCGGGCGATGGCTAAAGCTGAACTTGATGGGATCGCAGCGCTCAACGCCATCCTAAGCGGCGGCGCGCGCAGGAACCGTAGGGTGGATGTCGTTTTTTACATCCACCACGGCTCCGCTCGGTGGAGCGCCACCCGGTGGATCGCCACCCGGTGGATCAATGAAGCGCGATCCACCCTACACCTGACATGCCCTACATCATTTCGTCAGCGCAGCACAGCGCAAGCACAAAGCCGCCGCCGGCAGTGCCCGCAACCTGGCCTCCTCGACGTCCTCACCGCAGCGCTGGCATTCGCCGTAATGCCCCTCGGCAAGACGCTGGCGCGCCAGCCCCACCTCGCGCAGGCCAGCTTCGGCTTCGGCCAACAGCGCCTCCAGCACCTCCTCGTTCTGCCGTTCCTGGGCCTGCTCGGCAAAATCGGCATCGCGCTTGCTGGTCAGGTCGCGGCGGATAGCCTCGGCACGCTTGCGATATTCCTCGGTTAACTGCGCCAGCCGCTGAGCGGGGTCGAATGGGGTCATGTCAGCCTCCTGGTCTTTGCCTCAGTGTGGCTGCGTCTACACCGGATGCACGGCTTTTATCGCGACAAATGCGACGTGCACCACTCGCCACAGACCCACCCATGCGTGCCGCCATTCACGCTGGCCAATCTTCGTCTAGGCTGATCTCGTCAGGGTTGTCAGGGGTTTCAAGATGCGCCAGACGATAAGGATCTTCGTCCGCACGGTCGATACCATGAACCGGGTCATCGGCCGCTTCGCCATGTACCTCATCTTTGCCATTCTCGGCGTGCTGTTCTATTCCATCTTCAGCAAGACCTTCGCCGACCCCGCAATCTGGACCCTGGAGGTCGCCCAATTCCTGATGGTTGCGTACTTTCTGCTGGGCGGCGCCTACTCCCTGCAGCTCGACGACCACGTGCGCATGGACCTGTTCTACAGCCGTTGGACACCAAAAACCCGCGCCATTGTCGATCTGTGCACGGTGGGTTTCCTGCTGTTCTACCTGGTGTTCCTGCTCTATGGCGGGATTTCGTCGGTTCACTACGCACTGGAATACAACGAGACCAGCTACTCGGCTTGGTCACCGCGCATGGCGCCGATCAAAATCATCATGTGCATCGGCATCGCCATGATGCTGCTGCAAGTCCTGGCGATCTTCTTCAAGGACCTCGCTGCCGCACGCGGAGAGACCTTGTAAATGGGCTACGAATACATCGCCCTGCTGATGTTCTCTTCGATGATGCTGCTGCTGTTAACCGGCAAGCGGGTATTCGGCGCCATCGGCTTCGTGGCCGTCTGCGCGGCGTTTCTGCTGTGGGGCCAGGGCGGCTCGGAAATGGCCTTCAGCGCGGCGATGAAACTGATGAAGTGGTACCCGCTGCTGACCCTGCCGCTGTTCGTGTTCATGGGCTACATGCTCTCCGAATCCGGTCTGGCCGAAGACCTGTACCGCATGTTCCACGTCTGGATGGGCCCTCTTCCCGGTGGCTTGGCCCTCGGTACCATTGGCCTGATGGTGGCCATTTCCGCCATGAACGGTCTGAGCGTGGCCGGAATGGCCATCGGCGCCAGCATTGCCCTGCCGGAACTGCTTCGCCGCGGCTACAACAAGATCATGGTCACCGGAGTCATCCAGGCCGGCAGTTCGCTGGGCATCCTGATTCCCCCCAGCGTCGTGCTGGTGCTCTACGGCATGATCGCTCGCCAGCCCGTCAGCCAACTATGGCTGGCGGGGGTGTTCCCTGGCTTGCTGATGGCGACGCTGTTCGCCCTGTATGTGGTAATTCGCTGCTGGCGCAACCCAAGCCTCGGCCCGGCCATGCCAATGGTCGAACGTCAAACGATCAGTCGCCGCGAAAAATTATTGCTGCTCAAAGCGGGCATCGCCCCGCTGTTCATCTTCTTTTGCATGACCGGTCTGTTCCTGCTTGGTTACACCAGCCTGGTGGAGAGCTCGGCAGTGGGCGCCCTCGCGGCCACCTTCACCGCGCTGGTCAAGGGCCGACTGACTCGCGAGGTCATGGAAAACACCCTGCGCAAGAGCCTCGGCATCACCTGCATGTTTATGTGGATCATCCTCGCCGCGCTGTGCTTCGGTGCGGTATTTGACGGACTCGGCGCGGTGCAGGCTATCGAGATGCTGTTCCTCGACCGCCTGAGCCTGAGCCCGTGGGAGGTCCTCATCCTTATGCAGCTGTCCTTCATCGTCATGGGCATGTTCCTTGACGACACCGCCATGCTGGTCATTGTCGCACCGCTGTACATCCCCTTGGTGGGCAGCCTGGGTTTCGATCTGATCTGGTACGGCATCCTATACACCATCACCTGCCAGATCGCCTACATCACCCCGCCGTTCGGCTACAACTTGTTCTTGATGCGCGCCATGGCGCCGCCCGAGGTGAGCTTGCGGGACATCTATATTTCAGTCTTCCCCTTCGTACTGGTCATGATCCTCGCCCTGGCACTGGTGATGATCTTTCCGCAAATCGCCCTGTGGCTGCCGCAATCCTATTACGGGGCCGCAACGGGATGAATCGCGTCAACCGAGCGGTAACGCCGTCACGCCCCGAACGAATCGGGACACATGCGCTGTATGAATCTGAATCGACTTTCCTGGAGAGAACGGTATGAGTACAAGACGCAGTTTCCTGACCGGCGCCGCCGTGGCTACCGGCACCGCCGCCCTGGGTTCAGCCCATATCTATGCCCAAGAGCCGAAGAAAATCACCTGGCGCTTGCAAACCTACGCAGGCCCAGCGTTGGGTGAACACGTGATCAAGCCGTCCATCGACGCCTTCAACCAGGCGGCCAACGGCGCCATGGAAATCAAGCTGTACTACGCCGATCAGTTGGTGCCGACCGGCGAGCTGTTTCGCGCCATGCAGCGGGGCACCATCGATGCAGTGCAAAGCGATGACGACTCGATTGCCGCACCGGTGGACATCTCGGTGTTCGGTGGCTACTTCCCGTTTGCTACCCGCCACAGCCTGGACGTACCGGCGCTGTTTCACCAGTACGGCCTCAACGAGATCTGGGCCGAGGCCTACGGCGAAGTAAAGGGCGTCACCTGGCTTGGCAGCGGCGCCTGGGACCCGTGCAACTTCGCCACCGTCGAGCCGATACGCAGCCTTGACGACCTCAAGGGCAAGCGCATTTTCACCTTCCCCACTGCTGGCAAGTTCCTGACCCGCTTCGGGGTGATCCCGGTGACCCTGCCGTGGGAAGACGTCGAGGTGGCACTGCAGACCCGTGAGCTGGACGGCATCGCCTGGTCGGGGATTACCGAGGACTACACGGTCGGCTGGGCCAACGTCACCAAGTATTTCCTGACCAACAACATTTCTGGCGCCTGGATCGGTTCCTACTTCGCCAATTCGGACAAGTGGAACGAGGTACCCGAGCACCTCAAAACCCTTTTCAAGTTGTGCATGGACAGCTCCCACTACTACCGCCAGCACTGGTACTGGGGCGGCGAGGCCAAGCTGCGCGTGGAAGGCAGCAAACTGGAGCTGACCTCGATTCCCGCCGAGCAATGGCAAACCGTGGAGAACGAGGCGCAAAAGTTTTGGGACGAAATCGCCAAGACCAGCCCGCGTTGCGCCAGGGTCGTGGAGATTTTCAAACAATACAACGCGCTGATGGCCAAGGCAGGCGCACCCTACCGCTGACAACCGCCATACCCTGCCACCGGAACAGACAACGACACGCCAGCCATAACGAGAGATTGACGGGGGGTTCATGCTCAATCCAAGGGACGTAAAGACCATTGAGGACGCCAGGCGCATCGTCGAGGAGCGCGGCCTCACCCATGTGAAGGTCGGCGTGTTCGATATTGACGGGGTGATGCGCGGCAAATACATCAACCGCAGCAAATTTTTCTCTGCGCTGGAACATGGCAGCGGCTTTTGCGATGTGGTGCTCGGCTGGGATGTGAAAGACCAGCTGTACGACAACGTGCAGTACACCGGCTGGCACACCGCCTACCCGGATGCGCCGGTGCGTATCGTGCCGCACAGCTGCCGGGAAATCCCCTTCGAGAACGGCATGCTGTTGTTCATCGCCGAGTTCGACCAGCAGGCCGAGGCGATCTGTCCGCGCGGCACGCTGCTGCGCGTTGTTCAGCGCTGCAAGGCGATGGGCTTCGATCCACTCGCCGCGCTGGAGTACGAGTTCTTCCTATTCGACGAAACCCCGCATTCGGTTCGCGCCAAGGGATTTCGCAACCTCAAGAACCTGAGCCCCGACTGGTTCGGGTATTCGACCCTGCGCAACTCGGTGCATGCCGAGCTGTACCACGAGATCCTCAAGCTGTGCGAAGACATGGATTTCCCGCTGGAAACCCTGCATTCGGAAACCGGCCCGGGCGTGATCGAGGCGGCAATTACCGTGGATCGCATCACCGAAGCCGCCGACAAGGCCGCGCTGTTCAAGACGTTCATGAAGGTATTGGCACAGCGCAAAGGATTGATGGCCACGTTCATGGCCAAATGGTCTGCCGACATGCCGGGCCAGAGTGGGCATATTCATATGTCGCTGCGCGAGCGTGCCTCCGGTAAATCAGCCTTCCATGATCCCACCGATGCCTATGGCATGAGTGAGCTGCAACGCCAGTTTGTCGCCGGGCAGCAACGCCTGATGCCCGAACTGCTGTGCCTGCTGGCCCCCACCGTGAACAGCTATCGGCGCCTGGTGCCCGGTTACTGGGCGCCCACCGATGCCACCTGGGGGGTAGAAAATCGCACCACCGCGCTGCGAGTGATTCCCGGCAGCGACAAGGCGCAACGGGTCGAATACCGCCTCGGCGCGGCCGATGCCAATCCCTATCTGGCCCTGGCTGCCGTACTGGGTTCTGGTTTGTACGGCATCCTCAACCAGTGGCAACTGGACCCCCCGATCAACGGCAACGCCTATGCCATGCAACATCCGCCTGAATTGGCTCTGCCAACTACGCTGTGGGAGGCGGCACAACGCCTGAAAGCCTCCAGCGCGGCGCGCGACCTGCTTGGCGACGCGTTCGTCGATCATTTCGCCGCCACCCGCGAATGGGAGGAACGCGAGTTCCGCCGGCATGTCAGCGATTGGGAACTGGATCGCTACTTCGAAATCATCTGAGCAGATGCAGACCACCTCACGACGCGCCTTGTGGAGGCCAAGCATGAACTCATTGCAGTGCATTTCACCTATTGATGGCTCCGTCTACGTAGAGCGCCCCCTGGCCACCAGCACACAGGTTGCCGACGCTGTGGCCCGCTCCCAGCGGGCACAACAGGACTGGAAAAGCACACCACTGGCCCAACGCATCGCCCTGACCCGTGAGGCGATCAGCTTGTTCAGCGCCAAGGAAACCCAACTGGCAGAAGAACTGTGCTGGATGATGGGGCGGCCGATCCGCTACGCCGCGGGCGAAATCAGCGGTTTCGTCGAGCGCGCCAGCCACATGGCGGATATTGCCGAGCAGGCACTGGCTGATATTCATCTGCCCGTAAAGCCCGGTTTTATCCGTTTCATCCGTCGCGAGCCGCTGGGCGTGGTGCTGGTGATCGCCCCCTGGAACTATCCCTATCTGACGGCGGTGAACAGCGTGGTGCCGGCGTTGTTGGCCGGCAATAGCGTGCTGCTCAAGCACTCGGCGCAAACCCCGCTGTGCGCCGAACGCATGGTGGAAGCCTTTGCCGAAGCAGGTCTGCCGGCGGGCGTCTTTCAATACCTGCACCTGAGCCATGCCGACACCGAACAGTTGATCCGCGCCCCGGCGGTGCGGCATGTGGCGTTTACTGGCTCGGAGGCTGGCGGCGCGATGGTGGAGCACGCAGCGGCCGGACGCTTCATTAATAGCGGGCTGGAACTGGGCGGCAAGGACCCGGCCTACGTGCGTGCCGATGCGGACCTGCGGCATGCGGTGGAGACCACCATAGACGGCGCCTTTTTCAATTCTGGGCAGTCGTGCTGTGCCATTGAGCGCATTTACGTGCATGAATCCGTCTATGACGCATTTATTGAGCAAGCGGTGGCGCTGGTTCGACATTATCGGCTCGGCCGTCCCGACAGTGCCAAAACCACCCTGGGTCCGCTGGTGCGCCCTGCCGCGGCGGACTTCGTGCGTGAGCAGGTCGCCGAGGCCGTGGCCAAAGGCGCAAAAACGCACATCGATCCGGCCGATTTTCCCCTCGACCAGCCCGGTTCGGCCTATCTTGCTCCGCAGGTGCTGACCGGCGTGAACCATGCCATGCGGGTGATGACCGAAGAATCCTTTGGCCCCGTGGTCGGCATCCAGAAAGTGCGCGACGACGATGAAGCCGTCGCGTTGATGAACGACAGCGAATATGGCCTGACCGCAGCAATCTTCAGCCGCGATGAGACCACTGCACTGGCCCTGGCGGATCGTCTGGACACCGGCACGGTCTTTCTCAACCGTTGCGACTACCTCGACCCGGCGCTGGCCTGGACCGGCGTGAAGAATTCCGGGCGCGGCTGCACGCTGTCGACGCTGGGCTACGACCACCTGACTCGCCCCAAATCTTTTCACTTCAAGACGCAGTTATGAGGCGCTCAATGGACCTGAAGCGTTACCAGATGAACTGGAATTACCCCACCGCCATCCGTGTTGGCGCGGGACGGATCGGCGAACTGCCGCAGGCATGCAAGCAGTTGGGCATGAATGCCCCGCTGCTGGTTACCGATCCGGGGCTGGCAGCACTGCCGATGATTGAACAAGCCGTGATTTCTTGCCGCTCGGTGGGGCTGCAGATCGACGTCTTTTCTGCCATCAAGGGCAACCCGACGGGGCAGAACATCAGCGATGGAGTGGCCGCGTTCAAGGCGGGCCAGCATGACGGCGTGATCGCCTTTGGCGGCGGCTCAGCTCTGGATGCCGGCAAGGCCATCGCACTGATGGTCGGCCAGGACCGTTCGCTGTGGGACTTCGAGGACATCGGTGACAACAGCGAGCGGGTCAACGTGGCCGGCATGGCCCCGGTGGTGGCGGTGCCGACCACCGCTGGCACCGGCTCGGAAGTGGGCCGCGCCTCGGTAATCACCGATGAAGAAGCACAGGTCAAGCGCATCATTTTTCACCCGCGCATGCTGCCGGACCTGGTCATACTGGACCCTCAGCTGACCCTGGGCCTGCCGGCAAAAATCACCGCGGCAACCGGTATGGACGCCCTGTCGCACAGTCTGGAAGCGTTTTGCTCGCCGCTGTTTCACCCGATGGCCGAAGGCATCGCCTTGGAAGGCATGCGCCTGGTGCACGACTATCTGCCGCGTGCCGTGGCACGGGGCGACGATATCGAGGCACGCCTGCAAATGATGGTCGCCTCGACCATGGGCGCCACCGCGTTCCAGCGAGGGCTGGGTGCCATGCATGCACTGGCCCATCCGCTGGGCGCGTTGTACGACGCTCATCACGGGCTGCTCAACGCGGTCTTGATGCCTTATGTGCTGCAGGCCAACCAAGGCGCGATCAAAGGGCACATGGAGCGCCTGGCCCGACACCTGAAACTGCCTTGGCCAGGTTTTGCCGGTGTGCTGGAATGGATTCTGGCATTGCGGGCCGAGATCGGCATTCCGCACAGCTTGCGAGAACTCGGTATCGATGACCGCCACAGCGAGCTACTCGGCCAGATGGCCGCCGCCGACCCTTCGGCTGGCACCAACCCGATCGCCTTCAGCGCCGATGAATACCGCCTACTGTTCGAACGCGCCCTGCGCGGCACGCTGTAACGGAACGCTACTGCAGCCCAATCAATACCCTGATTGATGTACGAGCGGATTCGTCCGCGAGGCAGGCTACACCGCTGCGGCAGTTTAATTGCAGCGTGCATGCCTGCCGCAACGGCCCTGATAAACGGCTCAAACCAGCGGACTCTGTCACGGCAGGCGGCCGAAATCTTTCTTCGAAGTATAAAAAACGCCATGTCCCGCAGGGAGACATGGCGTTATTTCCATCGAGCCGGATTACTGGAGGGACAACTTTTCCAGGTTCTTTTCCAGGGTTGCGGCACCAATCCCCTTCACTTCGAGCAACTCATCCACCGAGGCGAACGGGCCGTGAGCCTCACGATAGGCCACGATGGCTTGCGCCTTGCCCGCACCGATACCTTTAAGTTCACGTTCCAGGGTGGCCGCATCGGCGGTATTGAGATTGATCTTGCCAATGGCGACCTGTTGGGTGGCAACGGGTTTGGCAGTCACCGGCTTCGCCGATTCAGCCGCCGATACTGCGACGGAAGTGGATGCCAGAACGGCGAAGAAGAAGTTCGGGAGCAGCTTGCGCATTGGTATTAAATCCTTGTAATTATCAAGTCCTAGAGATGACGGCTGACGCCGCTCGCTACGAAAGTAGTCCCCTCCACCTGCAATTCCAGCCGGAATGCCCAGAACGCGAGGCGGGTCACGCTTGATCAGCGCAGCAAGCGCGTATCCAATACTTTCGAAGGGCCACCCATGACGTTTTCGCTGATCGCAATGAAATCTTCGGTGCTGGCGGTATCCAGGCGCATCAGGCCCCGGGTGACATCATCCAGCGTACGCCGTCCTTCGGTACGCTTGCGAATTTCCTGATCCAGATCCTGCAGCAGCAGCACAGCGCGCGCGGTCACCGGCCCGCTTGAGCTCTCGCCCCGCAGGGTCTTAATGTCACGACTCCAATTGCTCAGATGCTTGCGCACCTGCTGGTAGCGCTCCTCGGTCATCCCTCCGGAACGACGCAGCAATTCGATGGCGTAATACTCGGCCACTCCTTCACTGATCCAGTCACTGCGGTCATGGTCACCAATGCGGCCGAGCACATGCACCAGCTCATGCAATAAAGAGCTGGTACCGTTTTCGCTGACCACAGGGCGGTCCGCGTGCATGAACAGCGAATGCGGCCCGGACAGCCCCCCGCGCCACATAGGCTCACCGGCCCCGACGATGAGCACCTTGGCCGGATCGCGCTGAAAAATCGTCTGTGCTTGCGGCCAGATAAAGGTCAGCACGGTGAGCATGTCCATGCGTCGCATGCCCTCACCCAACGGCGCCGCCACGGTGACATCGGTCATGCCCAGACGTGCGCGGCGGGTGCCAATCTTGCCTGCGAGGATCCAGCCGGTTGGACGATCGAAGTGCCGCGACGGATTGTCGATGCGAAAACGGTGCGTGCCGACCCTTGGCCAGCCGGTTTCCACACTTTTCCAGCCATCAGGCAAGTCGAATTGCAGGCGGGACACCAACTCCATGTTATCGCGCAACGCCAGCCGCGCCGGAGGGACCAAGTCATCTCCGCGCAGCAGCACCCAGTCTTCGGTCATACGCGCGTCATAGCTGCCGGAATCACGCTGATGACTGATGCGCACCCGGTAACTGAGCGTCGCTTTACCTTGGGCAGGAGACCACTTGCCCCGTTCCGCCTCGCCGTCTTTCTCTACCTGCCAATCACCGTCAGCCTTGAAATCGCTATAACGTCCGTCGGCACCCAGGTTGAAATCCAGTTCGCGTACCGCCTGGCCTCTTTCCAGGTGCAGGCTGACCTCAGCCTGGTCGCTGCCGGGCAGAAAGCGCACCCGGTAATCGAGGTCGGTTTTTTTCGCGGCCCACACGGGGGCAGCACAGATCAACAAAACACACAGCAGCGAGGTACGGGAAATCATCGTGACGGCTCCAGGGCGACAGATGAATAAAGACCGGTAGTAGAGCCGATCTATCCCCGGGAACTCAACCGGCGCGGAAAATCAGATAGTCTTCCCAGTCATCAGCCGCCACGCTGTTTTCACTGAGCATCTTGCCGGATTGGGAGATACCGGCCTGGTGGACCGCATCGGGATCCCCACAAACCAAGTGGTGCCAGGGCAGCAAGTCTTTGCCTTCGGCGACCAGACGGTACGCACAGGTGGGCGGCAGCCATTTGAATTGATCTGCTTGGGCAGGTGTGAGCTGAATGCAATCCGGGACATGCTGACGGCGCTGGGTGTAATTGCTGCACTGGCAGGTCTTCAGATCCAGCAGTTTGCAGGCGATACGCGTGTAATAGACGCTGCCGTCATCCTCATCTTCGAGTTTTTGAAGGCAGCACAGGCCGCAGCCATCACACAGCGACTCCCATTCTTCCTGATCGAGTTGATCGAGGGTCTTGCGTTTCCAAAAGGGTTGGACTTTGGCGGCCATGGCATCACGGGCAGGAATCAGGGCGCGCTAGTCTAGTCCCGCTGCTCGATCCCGCCAAGCACAGGTGACTGCCGGCCTGCTTGCCACACCCTGTCGGCACTGGGTAAGACGCGTTCCTACAGTTCAGCTTGCCGGGATTGGAATACGTTATTGCAACGGATCGCCCAGCAAGCTGGCCCCTACCTCCATTCAAAAAACCAAGCGGCCATTCGCCGCCTTACAGCGGATCGCTCATGCGCAGCAGCTCTTCCGGCAGGTGTTGGATGTAGTCGTCTTCATCGTCCACGGGCGGCATCTGCAGGTGGTAGCCCTGGGTTTGGAGGTTCTCCAAAACCTTATGGATATCTTCCCGAGCCAGTTGCCGCTGCGGCGTGAGCACCATTTCAAAAGCCAGCTGCGGTGTGCCGAACACGGCCATCAGCCCTTCCGGCACGCGACTCAGCGCTTCACTCTTTTGCACATAGAGATACATCTCGCGCTTGCGCGAGCTTCTGTAGATGGAGCAAATGCATTTCATGCGGACTCTCCACTGGCAGCCAAGGTATCAAGCAGGGCTTGGCCCATGCGTTCACGGCGCCAGCCACGCAGGTTATCGGGCAGTTGATAAGGCCCGTTGGGGAAGCCGGTTTTCAGTAGGGCTTCCAGTGATTTCTTGCGCAGCATCAGTTCTGGCGCCATGTGCAGGCGCTGCGCCTCAGCTTGGCCCACCGCGCGCAGTTTCTTCAGCAGTGCACTGGCTTCCAGCGGCAGCGGTTCCGGCACCGGTGCAGGCCACTGCTCCTGTGGCGTTGCAGCAGCATCGCGGATCAACGCAAGCAATGTTTCACCGTCCTGGCGCACGGTACGCGGATGCATTTCCTCAATACGCATCAATGCACCGAGATCGGTGGGCTGAAAGCGCGCCAAGGGCCACAGGGAATGCTCACGCACGATGCGGTTGCGCGGCACGTCGCGACGCTTGGCCTCGCGCTCGCGCCAGGCGTACAGCACGCGGTATACGGCTAATTCTTGGCGCGACAGTTTCCAGGCCAGCTTGCCCTCGCGGTACAGTTCGTCCGGGTCGATTTCGCGCCGCAGGTTGGCAACCAGTTCCGAGCCGTCCTCCAGCAGCCAGGCACGCTTTTCATCGCTGAGCCGGGCATCGAGACGTTTATAAACCTCGGCCAGATGCTGGGTATCCTCGGCGGCATAGGCCACCTGCAATTCGGTGAGCGGACGCTGCAGCCAGTCGGAGCGGGTTTCACCCTTGGGCAGTTCGATGTTCAGCACGTCCTGGACCAGTCGCGAATAGCCCATGGAAAACCCGATCCCCAAATAGCCCGCAGCCAGTTGGGTGTCATACAACGGGGCAGGCAGCGTACCGGTCAGGCGCTGGAAGACTTCAAGGTCTTCGCTGCACGCGTGCAATACCTTGATCACCGCAGGATCATCCAGTAGTAAGGCAAAGGCTGACCAGTCGCGGATCAGTAGAGGGTCGATCAGATAGGCGCCCTGCCCAGTACTGACCTGTATCAAGCCGGCCTTCGGGTAGAAGGTATCGACCCGCATGAATTCGGTATCAAGCGCCACGAAGGGCTGGGTGCGCCAGGCAGCGCAGTGTTGCGCCAGGCTGGCGTCGTCACGGATCCAGTGAATATCGATGGGCACACGGCTCTCCTCGGTTCAGGCGCGCAGTATATCCCCAGTCGCCGACATTGCACCGACCGATCAACCGGTCCCGCTCTTCGCCGCAGAGGGCCATCACAACCTTCGATGGCTTCCTGCCTCAAGGTGATATTTCAGAAGCTCATCCGGCCAGTCCCAGTTGCGGGTCTGCCATGTCCTGGGCCTGCTCGACAGGCTGGTCAAGCATGGCCTGCAGCCGGGCGCGAGTTTCGTTCATCAGTTCGGGTAGCTGCTCAACGCTGTAGCGGCTGGCATCCAGAGGCTCGCCGACTCGCAGCTCAACCGGCAATCCCAGATTCATCCGCCAGCTGCGCGCCGGCAAAACCGCGTGGATACCGCGAATGGCCAACGGCACAATCACGGCGTTGGTCTCCAGCGCTAGGTGGAAGCAGCCTTTCTTGAACGGCTGCAATTGCCCATCGGGCGACCGGGTGCCTTCGGGAGCGGCCCAGAGGACGATGCCGCTTTCCAGCATGCGCTGTGCCTGCTGCAGATCCTTGACCGCCTGCTGATGATTGCGCCGGTCGATGGAAGGGAATTCCCCGCTACGCAAGGCGGCGCCGAACAGCGGAATGGCAAACAGCTCCTTTTTCGCCAGCATGCGAATCGACCCCGGCAGGCTGGCAAAGGTGGCGGGTATGTCGTAATGGCTGGAATGGTTGCACAGGATGATATAGCGCCGCCCATCGTTGAAGTCCGGCAGCCCTCCCTGAACATCGAGGCGCATGCGCACCAGACGCAACAACAGGCGCGACCATTGCCGGGCATATTCATCAACCTGGCCCCGACGTAAACGCCCGCACGCCGCGCGGATCAGAATCAGACAACAGAACCAGGCGGTGACCAGCACCGTCCCGCTAATCACACCGAGGCGCCGGGCCAGGGTGGCACTTTCACTGATGGAATGCAGGCTGGACATGAGCTCTCCCAACATCTTCAGGCATGGGTAGTAGGCGACATACACTGGAGCAGAAATCTCTCGGCTTAAGATGTCCGTACTTATGTCCACGACACAGGTATCCCGCTCATGTCTCATGCACAGCTATTCACGTCCCAGGAACTGGCCAAGCGTCTCGATGAGCCGCGCCTGGTCATCCTCGACTGCCGCTTCGCCCTGGACGATCCCGCCTATGGCCGCAACGCCTATGCACAGGGCCACATACCCGGTGCCCGCTTCGCCGATCTGGAAACCGACCTGTCCGGGCCGGTCCAGCCAGGCGTGACCGGCCGCCATCCCCTACCCGCCCCCGGACAAATGATCGAGCGCCTGCGCGCCTGGGGCGTGCGCAACGACAGCACTCTGGTGCTCTACGATGACGGCCCCACCGCTTTCGCCACCCGCGCCTGGTGGCTGCTGGCCTGGCTGGGCAAACGCGATAACGTGTTTGTGCTGAATGGTGGCTTCAAGGCCTGGCAAGCTGCGGGCCTGCCAATCACCGAAAAAGTGCCAGTACCGTCCCCGGGTGATTTCACGGGTCAGCCGGATGAGCGTTTGGTGGTTAACGCCGCAGAGCTGCAACAACGCCTTGGCGCCGCCGACCTGACGCTGCTGGATGCTCGCGCCCTGCCGCGCTTTCGCGGAGAGGTAGAGCCGCTGGATCCAGTCGCCGGGCATATCCCCGGTGCGCAATGCGCCACGTTTAGCGACAACCTGACCAGTGACGGCCACTTCCGCCCTGCCGAACAGCTACGCCAGCGCTTCGAACAGTTGCTTGCCGGGCGAGATCCCCGGCACCTGGTCGCCTATTGCGGCTCCGGCGTGACGGCCTGCCATAACCTGTTCGCCCTCAGCTTGGCGGGCTTTCCCCTGGCCCCGTTGTATGCCGGCTCCTGGAGCGAATGGATCACCGATCCGGCTAGGCCAGTGGCCAAGGGGTCATAAAACAACCGTGGGTCCTTCGTTTCGCTTACAAAAAGCTACAGCCAGACGGCCTTCAAAAGGCTAGTTTTTACCGCTATTCCAAGCAGGCCATTAATCGCTAACCCACTCCAGATGCGTCGCAAAGCATTGATTTAGAGGGGTTGCAACTGGAGATGCGTAAAAAACCCTGCTAGTTTCGCCCCTCGTTTTACCTTACCGGAGTACCCATGAAACACGCCTGGATAAAAACAACATTGGCAATCACCATTGGCGCACTGTCGAGCCAAGCCATGGCCAACGGACTGGCAATCAACGAACACAGCGCCAGCGGCATGGGCACCGCCTTCGCCGGTCGCTCGTCCGCAGCCTTGGATGCCAGCACTGTTGCAGGCAACCCCGCCGGCATGTCCAAGCTTGAACGTCGCGAAGTGAGTGGCGGTCTGGCGTTTATTCATGCGGAAACGGATATCGAAGCCACCGGCGGTACCGGCTCTACAGACGGCGATATGGTGCCGTTTGCCACTGTACCCTTCGGTTACTACGTCACTCCGATCAACGACAAGATGCACTTCGGCCTGGGCCTGTACGTGCCTTTTGCGGTCATCAGCGATTACGAAAAAGGCCACATGGGCCGCTACCACGGCGTGACCAGCGAAGTGGAAGTGGTCAACCTGCAGCCGACCCTCAGCTACAAGATCAACGATCAGGTGTCGGTAGGTGGTGGCCTGGTGATCAGCCGGGTTTATGGGAAGCTGACCAGCAATGTGAATCCGGGTGCTCTGGGAGTTCCAGGCCCGGATGTAGATGTTGAGATCGAGGGTGACGATATCGCCTATGGCTACAACCTCGGCGTGCTGGTTGATCTGACCGAGCAATTGACCTGGGGCCTGACCTATCACTCCAAGGTCAAGTACGGCCTGGAAGGCGATACCAAAGTCAGTAATGTGCCTGCTGCCGTAGCTCCCCTGCTAGAGGGCAAATACGACGCCAGCGTTGACATTACCCTCCCGGAATCCGTCGACACCTCGGTGACCTACCGCCTGGATGACCAGTGGACCCTGTACGGCGGCGCTACTTGGACGCGCTGGAGCCGCCTGGATGCTCTGATCGTCGAAAACGAAACCAGTAACCCCGTAGCGGGCGCCATTCTTGGCAAGCGCGAAGAACCCCTGAAATGGGAAGACACCTGGAGCTTCGCTGTCGGCGCCGCCTACCAGTTGAACCCGCAGTGGGTTCTGCGCGCCGGCTTGGCCCTCGACGAGTCGCCGACCAACGACACTCACCGCACCACACGCATCCCGGTGTCGGATCGCACCATCCTGTCGTTCGGCGCAGGCTGGAATATCGACCAGGATACAACCCTGGACCTGGCCTACTCCTACCTGAAGGAAGACAAGGGCGAAGTGAACCAGACCGGCTACAACGCCGAGTATGAAAACTCTGCCCATGGCCTGGCCGCACAGCTGACCTACCGCTTCTAAGCGTTACGCCAGCCACAAAAACCGGACCCAGTGGTCCGGTTTTTTGTGGCTGGCATTCTCACACCGAAGGTTTGTGATCAGTGCCGTAATAAAGCAGTCGCCCTAACACACCATCCCAATCTGCAATAGCGCCAACCCACCGCGACTCCAGCCCCACCACGCCAGCGCCAACAGCAGGCCTAGCCCCACCAGTAGCGCTGCCATGCCCAGGCGCCAACTGTTCATGCCGAAGCCCCCGAGACACGCAGACGCTCCACCGGCTGCTCGCGCACCGGCCAATTAAGCAATGCGGCCATCAGGCTGAGCAGAATGGAAATTTCCCAAACCAGGTCATAGCTGCCCGTCCGGTCATACACATAGCCCCCCAACCAGCCACCCATGAACGAACCCAATTGGTGGAACAGGAAGACCAGTCCACCCAACATTGACAGGTTGCGCACGCCGAACAGAGTCGCCACCGTGCCATTAGTCAGCGGTACGGTGGACAACCACAGCAAGCCCATGGCCATGCCGAACGCGTAAGCCGTCCATTCGGTCAGCGGTGTATAGAAGAAGGCGACAATCACCACGCCGCGCAACAGATACAGCGTGACCAGCAGGCGTGGTTTGGACATACGTCCGCCCAGCCAACCGGCGCCGTAGGTACCGAAGATATTGAACAGCCCGACCAGCGCCAGCACGGTAGTGCCGACATAGGCAGGCAGGTGTTGATCCACCAGGTAGGCAGGCAGGTGCACGCCAATGAACACCACCTGAAAGCCGCACACGAAAAAACCCAGCGCCAGCAACCAGAAGCCGGAATGCCCGGCCGCCTCGCGTAGCGCCTCGCCCAGGGTTTGGGTGTATTGGGTTGCTGCTGGAGCCGGCGCTTCGCGCAGGCAGGCACCCAGCGGAACCAGCAAGGCAATCATCAGGCCCAGTGCCAACAGCGCAGACGACCAGCCTAACCAATCCATCAACCCCAGGGTGCCAGGCAACATGGCGAACTGGCCAAACGACCCGGCCGCCGCTGCGATACCCATGGCCATGCTGCGTTTTTCCGGCGTAGCCGCACGACCCACAGCGGCGAGCAACACGGAAAAGGACGTGCCCGACAACCCCAGGCCGATCAATACCCCGGCGCTCATGGACAGCCCCAACGGGGTATCGGACAACCCCATCAGCACCAGGCCAGACGCATACAGAATGCCCCCGATCACCACCGTTCGCCCGGCACCGTAACGGTCCGCCAGCGCGCCGGTAAAGGGTTGGGCCAGACCCCAGATGAGATTCTGCAGTGCGATGGCGAAGGCGAACACTTCGCGGCCCCAACCGAAATCAGCGCTCATCGGCGCCAGAAACAAGCCAAAACCATGGCGCACCCCAAGCGACAGGGTCAAAACCACCGAACTCAACACCAACACCCAAAAAGCCGCCCGGGAAAACGCGCTCATATCTACTCCAGTCCACAGCGCCAGCCCACCATTACTATGGTAGGCGCAGGGAGGTGTTTGTATAACGCGCCCGGGCAGGCGTCAATGTACCGCGGGGAAGACAATGGCCCGTACCCGCTTTCTGCGCAGCGTCGAAGCCAGCGCGGCCAAACGCACGTGGAAGTGATCTACGAAGCAAACCCGACTGATGCTTTATTTCAGATGCTCACTCAGCCTTGAGCCGCCGCAGGTTGCCAATTACCGATTCCAGCGCTCGGTCGAACAACAAGGCATCGTCAAGCAGACGAATTGCTCCGCGCTGGAATTGCGCTGCCAGGCTGTTGCGGGTCTTTTCCAGCACCTTCATACCGTTGCGGTTAACGAAGATGTATTTCCCGGTGGGCTTGATCCAGGCCGCCAGCTTACAACGCAGCTTCGTCCCGTCTTCCTTGTGGATTTCCAGCCAGCTGCCGACGCGCAGATTGTCCACCTGAAGCAGCGCCTGTGGGTCGTTACTTCCCTCGACTTCCGGCTCCACGGCCGCAGATTGCTCCTGAGGCGTCGGTAACTGAAGCTGCTCGACGACCGCCATCATGGCCGATTCGGCGGGCTCCTGCCCTGCAGGTTCGACCTCAACGCTCCCAGGCATGACATTGGCTTGCGCCTGGCGCGAAAGACGCTTGAATCCATGCCGGTAAAACGTCTCCAGCAAGCCCAACCATTCTTGGGCGGCGAAGGAATCGACACCCGCCTCATCCAGCCCGGCACGCAAGGCCCGGAGCAATCCAGGTACCAGGGTACGCAAGCGCTGGCGTGCCTCCTCACCTTCCGGCAGCGTGACACTCCAGATCAGCTCATCCAGCCGGCCCAGGTTCGCCTGCCAGGCCGCCGAGTCTGTTCCGTGCTTAAGACAGGTGAGCAATAACACCTTGCTCCAACCTTGGTGCACCAGACGCAGCACCATGTGCGGCAACGTCTTGCCCAGCATCCTCGCGTTCAAGGCCTGCTCGACCTGCAGGCGCGCCAGTTCGGTTTTGGCCCGAGCTTCTTCCGCGTCGCGCGTGCGCTGCTCCAGCAACTCACTGCGGCGGCGCTGGGCGCCGATAAAGGCAGTAAACTCGTCGAGCAGCTCGGCAAAAATGCGCGGGTCATCGACAAATTCACTCAGCAGGCGCTGCACGATGGCCTCAATGGTTTGATAAAGGCTGTCACGCTGCGCATCGTCCTGATCACTCCAGCCAAGCGCAGCAGCGGCAATCTCGTTCAACAAGCGTCGCGCAGGATGGCTGGTGCGGCTGAAAAACGCCTTATCCAGCACTGCAACCTTGAGCATAGGAATCTGCAGGCGGGCGATCAGCGCCTTGAGAGAGTCCGGCAACGTACGGTCGTCAAGAATGAACTCGAACAGCATCGCGACCAGGTTGATGACATCGTCATCCACCTCCCCCACCACTCGCGTCTTACCGCTTTTCGCGCTGGCGCGACTGAGCAGATTATCGACTAGCTGGCGAAGATCGATCGCCTGTTCAGCCAACGCCCCAGCCGGCACGCTTTGCTGCAGATGGGACAGCAGGCGCATCAGATCCTGTTGAGTGATCGGCAGAGCGTCGGCATTCTGAGCAGGAGCCGGCCGACCGACACCGCGGCTCTGGGACAGTAACTGCTGCAGCACGCCAAAGGCTTCGTCGCTCCCCATCTCACCTATCGGTGGCAGTTCCTGTGCTTGCTCCGCTATGGATGCCCCGCTGCGGCTAACGGGCCGCTTTGGCATAACCGATTGCAATTCGGGCAGCACACCTGCGTCTTTTAGTATCTGGTTCGCGTCGGCATAGAGCTGGTCCAGGCTGCCGAGGCAGAATTTGTCAAACAGCTTGAGAATGATCAGCTTGACCCTGATATCCATCTCCTGGCCACAGGACCGGAGAAACGCCTCGCAGAGCATCTCAGGGCCCAAAGGATGACTCTTTTCCTCGAGCTTCTTGCTGATCAGCATATTGAAACGGGCCGTGAGGTGACTCAAGGCTATCCCCAACCGGACCTTGGCTTTGGTCACCATGCTGTCGACGGCGACGCGCTCCTCCAACTCGTCATTCTGTACCAACGCCAGATGGTCGTAACCTGGCGTCTCCATCTCCGGATCCCGACCAATCTCGTATTGATTCAGACGAGTGAATCCGTCGAGAAATCGCTCCAGCATGTCGCGCACTATGCCGTGACGCTTGAGGCGCAATTCACGCATGGCCTCGAAGAACAGACTCTGCTCGGTATTACTGGCCGCCCGGTTTGCCATCTCGAACAGCGTATCGTCGGCACTCTCGAACAGGGATTGCAGAGCCAATTTGAGTTGCGGCAAGGTGGCATCGCACACCCGTGCCAACGGAGGGGCCAGACGAGGCGGCTGAACTGCGGATGCAAATGATGCAGCCGCCTTGCCGAGCGGCACTACCTTGGCTTCGGTTTTCATTGAGAGTCTCCGGCATCGGCACTGGCGAACTGCCTTCGAGTAGAGCGCTTGGAGACGCCATCCATGACGTCAAGCTTACGGCGCCAATAAGGCCAAATTGACAGACAATTATTGACTGCCGAACGTTAACTACAAGCGCGCTTCGGTACAGACATGACCCAGATCACACTCAATCATCAACAAACCCCAGTCTTTGGCTGGGGCCGCACGACTACTTCAGCCGACATGCCTAGCGCATCGTCTCGCACGCACCTTTATAATCCCCCGCCTGACCAACCAGGAGTTCCCCATGCCCAATCTGACCCTTGCCGATCTGAGCGCTGAAATCGACAGCAATGTGCGTCGCGCCCTGGCCGAAGACATCGGCAGTGGCGATCTCACTGCGCAACTTATCCCTGCCGAACGCCTCGCCCACGCCCGGGTTATTACCCGCGAAGCGGCAGTTATCTGCGGCACGGCCTGGGTCGATAGAGTGTTTCGCCAGCTCGACGACCGCGTTGCCGTGCATTGGCAGGTCGCCGACGGCGACTGGGTTGAGCCCAACCAGACTCTCTTTACCTTGGAAGGACCGGCCCGAGCCTTGCTCAGCGGTGAACGCAGCGCGTTGAACTTCTTGCAAACGCTGTCTGCCGTGGCCACTCGCTGTCGCCACTATGCCGACCTGGTTGCCGGCACTCAGGTCAAACTGCTCGACACGCGGAAAACCCTGCCCGGTCTGCGCCTGGCGCAGAAATACGCTGTCACCTGCGGTGGTTGCCATAATCACCGCATCGGCCTTTTCGATGCGTTTCTAATCAAGGAAAACCATATCGCTGCCTGCGGCGGGATTGCCGACGCCATCAATGCCGCACGCCAGATCGCGCCCGGCAAGTCCGTGGAAGTTGAAGTGGAAAACCTCGATGAACTTCAGCAGGCGCTGGATGCAGGCGCCGATATTGTCATGCTCGACGAGCTTAGCTTCGACGACATGCGAGAGGCCGTGCGCATTAATGCCGGACGCGCCAAACTCGAAGCGTCCGGCGGGATCACCGACAGCACGTTGCGCAGCGTGGCCGAAACCGGCGTCGACTATATCTCCCTCGGCACGCTGACCAAGGACATCAAGGCCGTCGACCTGTCGATGCGCCTGCAGCTGTGACGTTGAAATCGATTCATGCATAACGCGCACAGCCGCCTGCTCAGGCCAGGGGCGGCACCGCGTCTCATCCGTCTGTTGACCGAGACCTAAAACAGGCTGAGTTGCTCGAACCCGTTGCGCAAGTCCACCAGCCGCACACCAAGCCCGATCAGCCGCACGGGCTTGTCTCCACGTGCATGGGCCTGGGCCAGTAACTGTTGATAGCTGTCCAGATCAAGTCCTGCACCGGACTGCTCAAGAGTGGTCTGGGTGAAGTCATGGAACTTGAGCTTTACGAACGGCTTGCCAGGCCGATAGCTGGAATCCAGCCGTGCCAGGCGTCGATTCAACTCATCGAACAAATCGACCATTTCTTGCTGGCAGGCCGGCAAGTCGGGCAGATCCCGATCAAATGTGTTTTCCACACTGAGCGACTGCCGCCGGCCCTCCGACTCAACTTGCCGCTTGTCGATTCCACGGGCCAAACTCCATAAACGTTCGCCAAAACTGCCGAACTCGCGCACCAGCGTCAGGCGTTCCCACTCGCGCAGCTCCAGGCAGGTGCGAATGCCTAAACGCGCCAGTTTATCTGCCGTGACCTTGCCCACGCCGTGGAGCTTGCTCACCGGCAGCTGAGCCACAAAATCCTCTGCCTCATTTGGCGTGATGACAAACAACCCGTTGGGCTTGCGCCAGTCGCTGGCGATCTTGGCCAGAAACTTGTTCGGTGCCACCCCAGCTGACACCGTGATATTCAGCGTCGACGCCACACGCCGACGAATCTCGGCGGCCATTCGCGTGGCGCTGCCGGAACAGTAGGGGCTATCCGTCACGTCCAGGTAAGCCTCATCCAGTGACAAGGGCTCGATCAACTCTGTGTAATCACGCAGGATCTGGTGGATTTCTCGGGAGACAGCCTTGTAGACATCCATGCGCGGGCGCACGACGAGCAGGTCGGGACACAGCTTGAGCGCTGTTCGCATCGGCATCGCGGAATGAATACCGTACGCACGCGCCTCGTAATTGCAGGTGGCGACTACGCCGCGCTTGTCCGGCGAGCCGCCCACCGCCAAGGGTTTGCCCGTCAGGCGCGGATCGTCGCGCATTTCGATGGCGGCATAAAAGCAATCGCAATCCACGTGAATGATCTTGCGCACGGATGAATTCATAAAAGCCCGCATGACATGCGTCGGAGGCGGAAGTTTATCATCGCCGTGACGCTAAACAGTTGACGGTGCGGGGTTTTCCCCTACCGGCGGTTGACAGGAGTGCATGGGCGAGTAGAATGGCCGGCGCGGGATGGAGCAGTCTGGTAGCTCGTCGGGCTCATAACCCG
>NZ_JACSQG010000001.1:244895-924928 GCF_014836765.1 Serpens gallinarum | reverse complement strand
AAGGTCGTAGGTTCAAATCCTGCTCCCGCAACCAGATACAGAAAAAGGCCACTCAATCGAGTGGCCTTTTTCGTTTCCGCCGATCGGTTTTCTGCGCAAGTTGTTGATTCGTAAAAACTATCGGTTGACACGTCCTCATCAATCAGTAGAATGGCCGGCGCGGGATGGAGCAGTCTGGTAGCTCGTCGGGCTCATAACCCGAAGGTCGTAGGTTCAAATCCTGCTCCCGCAACCAGATACAGAAAAAGGCCACTCAATCGAGTGGCCTTTTTCGTTTCTGGAGCTGCGGTCTTATGGCGCTCAAGAGCGCTCACGTCGCTTCGCCTCTCGCCTTAAAAAAAGCGGCGGAAGGCCTGGATGAATGGTGGAAAAGCTGAAAAGCTGCCGTTAACATTGCGCACTTTTTTTTCGCGCAGCGGCGCTTGTCAAGCACGCCCCTTGAGGTCATCCATGTCCACCACCGCTCCTAAAGTCGGCTTCGTTTCCCTGGGCTGCCCTAAGGCCACCGTCGACTCCGAACGCATCCTTACCCAACTGCGCATGGAAGGTTACGAGATCGTTCCCACCTATGAAGATGCAGATGTGGTGGTGGTGAACACCTGCGGCTTTATCGACAGCGCCAAGGCCGAATCCCTGGACACCATCGGCGAAGCCATCGCCGAAAACGGCAAGGTGATCGTCACCGGCTGCATGGGGGTCAATGAAGGCAATATCCGCGACGTACACCCCAGTGTGCTGGCGGTGACCGGCCCGCAGCAGTACGAGCAAGTGGTCAATGCCGTGCACGAAGTCATCCCGCCGAAGACCGACCATGATCCCTTCGTTGATCTGGTGCCACCGCAAGGCATCAAGCTCACCCCACGCCACTATGCCTACCTGAAGATTTCTGAAGGCTGCAACCACAGTTGCGCCTTCTGCATCATCCCCTCGATGCGCGGCAGGCTGGTCAGCCGCCCAGTAGGCGACGTGCTCAGCGAGGCCCAGCGCCTGGTCAAGGCCGGGGTCAAGGAGATCCTGGTGATTTCCCAGGACACCAGCGCGTACGGCGTCGACCTCAAGTACAAGACCGATTTCTGGGACGGCCAGCCGGTCAAGACACGCATGAAGGAATTGTGCGAGGCCTTATCGAGCATGGGCGTGTGGGTGCGCCTGCATTACGTCTATCCGTACCCGAACGTGGACGACGTGATTCCGCTCATGGCCGAAGGCAAACTGCTGCCGTACCTGGATATCCCCTTCCAGCACGCCAGCCCCAAAGTCCTCAAGGCCATGAAACGCCCGGCCTTCGAGGACAAGACCCTGGCGCGCATCAAGAAATGGCGCGAGCTCTGCCCGGAACTGACCATCCGCTCGACTTTCATCGTCGGTTTCCCCGGCGAGACCGAGGAAGACTTCCAATACCTGCTCGACTGGCTGAGCGAAGCGCAACTGGATCGCGTCGGTTGCTTCCAGTATTCCCCCGTGGACGGTGCGCCGGCCAACGACTTGGGCCTGGAGCCGGTGCCGGATGCAATCAAACAGGACCGCTGGGAACGTTTCATGGCGCATCAACAGGCCATTTCCGCTGCCCGTCTACAGCGCAAGATCGGTACCGTGATCGAAGTGTTGGTGGATGAAGTCGACCATGAAGGCGCAGTGGCCCGCTCTGCCGCCGACGCGCCGGAAATCGACGGCAGCGTCTTCATTGGCGATCCCAGCTTGCAAGCGGGCGAGAAGGTACGCGTGCGCGTGATTGACGCCGATGAATACGATCTCTGGGCGGAACGCGTGTAGGTCGGACTGCCAAAACCCGTGCGATGAGAGAGGCGGGATAACTCCCGCCCACTCTCAGTCGTTTGCCCGAGAGCCTTGATTCGCCTACTTGATATCGTTGATCAAATCCCGGCGCACCATGGACTTGATCTTCAGCAGGTGATCGTCTTCCTGGGTCTTGGCCTTTTCGAAGCTCTTGGCGATATTCGGATGACCGCCCGCCTCGGCCAGTTCTATAAGCAACTCCCAGGCTGCGTTGTCCTCCAGCTCTGCGGTCAGGAGCGCGCCGAGCCCCTGCGCAACGTTGGTCCTTGGGTCGGTCAGCACTTGCATCAAGCCCATTGATTTGACTGCGGCGACATCGGCGCATGGGGTCTGCGCCGTGGGGTCCGCACCCAGGGTCTTGATCGCATCCTCGACCAGCAGCATGTGCTCGAACTCTTCGTCACGGATGTGCTGGAGTACGCTCACCAGATCCGAACCGACGACATTCATGGCTTTGACCTTGGCGATCATCGCGTCGTACAGGCGAACCCCGCTACGCTCGAATGCCAGGCGCTCGCCAAGCTTGTCGACCAATAGCTCCGGGCTTTTACCCTTGATCATGTCGAAGGTCGATTTGAGCATGCCCTTGGCCGAGCCAGGAATCGGCACAGAACCAATACGCTCGGCCTCTTCATTACGTTTGACTCGCTCGGTCGCGAGCAGAGCGTCATCACCCGGTACATCGGGAAGGATTTGCTCAACGGCTTCCATCAGCCGCTCCGTATCTTTGGGGGACATCTGTATGCCGGTGAGATTGCTGCCCAACTTTGCTGCAGTCGCCATGTTCGTTCTCCTTCAAGAAATCTTGCGGAAAAGTTCGCCACCCGGTGCCCACTGATAGCCCGCAGACACGATGTCCGATGCGAGCCCTTCCGAGGCCAGGTGCTTGCGATAGTCGAGCGAGGACTTGGGCTCCTTGTCCTTATTGACGTAAACGGGGCCGGCTGTGCGCAGATCCACCTCGGCAGCCAGAACCTGGCGCACGAAGTCGCGCTGACTCTTGAACTCCACCATTTTCGGCAGCGGGCCGGCGAGAATCTCTGCTGGGTCGCGACCTTCAATTTTCTTGAACCATTCGCACGCGACATTCAGGTGTCCCAACTCGTAGTCGAGGAAACGCTCCCAGATGGCCTTGATCCGCGGGTTGGTCTCCTGCTCCGCACAGCTGGCGTACATGTAGACCTCCATCGCCTCATGCACGATCCACTTCTCGATATGACTCTCGGTGGGGTCGGACAATGCGCCATATTGAGTCACGTGCTGCTCTTCAACCGAGGCAATTTCAGCGTAGAGCTGGCGGGCCACGGGATCGGCAAACAATGGGCCAATGTTCATGTAGTAATCGTGGGTCTGGTACTCAGCTCCGGTGATCAGCGCGGCATGGATCTTGGTGATCAGCGCTGCGGTGTTCTTTTCGTAGTTGTCGCGAATGTCATTCTCGGGATGACGATGATGTTCTGAGGTTTTGCGCCCCGGAACGATGTCGGTATAGCCCTGCAGGATATTGTTGGCATCCTTGCCTTCCAGGCGATCGAGCATCGCCGAGTAGCGATACAGGTGATCGAAATCCTCAAGCAGACCGAAGCGATAGGTTTGCGCTTGGTAGGGGTCAGGTTCGACCTGGGCTACCGCTGCAGTGACTTCGATAGCCACCTGCTCATAGGCCACGGTTGTTTCCAGCGGTGAGTGGTCGGCACCGATTAGCCAGTTGATCATGGTGGCCTGGTGTTGTTCGGTGCGGCGCACCTGGGCCAGCGGCAGGCGCAGCTCCTTATTGAAGCGGGCAATGCCGTGCTTGAGGCGCAACGCGTCGATTTCTACACCATTCATGAGGATGATGCGCACACGGGTAAACGCATCGTCGTCAAGCTTGCTGATCGGCTTGCCAGCCAGTTCCTTCCACGTGAATTTCTGTTTTTCCAGGGGCGTGCCTTTGTTATCGAAGATACCGGCAATGGTATTCATGGAGCCTCCATATCATGCGTGGATCTCAGCATCAGGGTTGCCGCCCGTAACGGACGACGTCTTAAGGGGACTGGAAGCTCCCACGCTGAATTCAGTCAGCCCGACAGAAGAGCACCTAAAACAGCCATTACGGACCGACGGTCTTGGGCTGCTGGATAGAGCGAAGCCGACACAGAACTTTCGCAGCACAGCCAGTTGGGCAAAAAAAGCGATACCCTTTCACTCTCACGCGTTGCCACGTCGCCTCGTTCTACTCCTGGGCATAAAAGGGAACCCGTTCACGGCACCAATCGGTGAAGAAACTCCAGACTGCAGGCCCTGTGCTGACCGGCACGTGATTAACAAGGACGCTCCATGGAACACAACCTGATCCTCCAACCGCTGTTCGCTTTGATCATGCTGACCGCCATTGTCTGGATATTTATGTATGTACGCCGCCTCGCCTTCATACTGAATAACCGCATAGATCCACAACGTATTGCGACCCCCGAGCAACTAAATTCCGTCCTGCCTGCTGAAATCAACAATTCATCCAATAACCTGAAAAATCTGTTCGAACTGCCGACCCTCTTTTACATCCTTTGCCTGATACTTTTTGCAACGCAACATGTAGACATGATCTTTCTTTACTCAGCCTGGGCTTATGTAGGACTACGGGCGATTCACAGTCTGATTCACTGCACAACCAATGTGGTAAATCTCCGCTTTGCCGCCTATTTTCTGTCCAGCCTGGTGCTTTGGTTCATCACCGTCCGCCTTGCAGTCTCTGTGCTTTAATCCGCTGCGACGTTTTTGGGCCACCAACCTTAATCTGGAGTTCATTGATGGATTCGCATTACATTTTCTTCCCCATGCTGGCGCAAATAGCGCTTACGCTGGGAATGTACGTCCTATTGGCCTTGCGTAAGGCCCAGGCACTCAGGGCTAAAACGTTGAAAATCAAGGAAGCGGCTCTAGACAATAAGGCCTGGCCGGATGCCGTGGTCAAGGTGTCAAACAATATCGCTAACCAGTTTGAAACTCCGGTGCTCTTCTATGCCTTGTGCCTGATTCTTTTTACCATCAATGGCGTTACCCTTCTCAGCATTGCCCTGGCCTGGATATTCATTGCCTTGCGATATATGCATGCTCGCATACACATAGGCACCAACCATGTACCTAAACGCATGCGCGTATTTGTGATGAGTTGCGGTGTTCTTATGGCGATGACGGCTCTGGCAGCCTGGCAACTGGCCTCTCTGATTTCAACGTGATTGGCCTTTAAATCGGCTTATCAATTGGGTTACGCACAAAAGCGCCGCTTGGAAAACATAGGCAGTCGTGAAGTAATCCCATAGAAGCCAGATAACTGATTGAACCTGAATGCATCGATACGCTACCCTTCGGTGCATTTTTCAACATGAGGTCAGTATGAAAACCGTTCTTAAAGCCGCCGTTTTTGCAGTCGGGCTTGCGACACTTGCCAGCGCACAGGCTCAGATGGGGCCCTATGTTGGCGCCAACATTTCGAGAGTAGAAATCGATCACGCCGATCTCACTTCCCTCGGTTACAAGCTGGGCTATCAAGCCAATCAGAACTTTGCTGTCGAAGCGCGCCTGGGCACTGGCCTGTTTGATGACTCGGTAGATCATCGCACCTATGAGATCGACAATTATGCCGGCCTCTATGCCAAAGCCATTCTGCCGCTGAACCACAATTTTTCCGTATATGGTCTGGTCGGCTACAGCCGTGCCGAACTGAAAACCTATACCCGTTACGGCATGGTGAATGACTGGTCCGATCGGGACGTCAGCAGCGGCCTCGGACTGGATATTGGCATTGAGCGCAACCTGTCCATCAACCTGGAATGGATCAATCTGGTTGAGGATGTCGACCTGCTGTCGTTTGGTATCAATTACGGATTCTGACGTTGCGCCGGTTTTCCGGCGAGCTCCGGCTCATGCCGCCTCCCTTTGATAGGACCAGGCCATGAGCCGGTACCCCACCGCAGACACGTCGATTAAATGACCACGGTGACTACCATGCGCTTTGCTGGCTTATGCCTGATTGCCTTTATCCTGGCCGGTTGCGCCACCGTGCCCGTTCCCGCTCCGGTCCCGGGTGAGCCCGTGATCTATCGCGGCCACTTGGTCATGACACCGGAAATGCAGGTCATCGTGCCCTGCAATACCGAGGAGCCGCTTTGGGTGGTGGCCGACGAGAAGACTCAAGCGTATCTGCTGAGTCGTTACCCCAGTCTGGTCAACGAAGCCGATGAAGAAGCCTTCGCCGTCCTACAGGGGAAGCCTGGGCCTACCTTGGATTGCCCGCTGTGCCGCGATTTCCCGGGCAGTTTCCAGGTCCAAAAAGTGCTCGAATACCGCAAGGCGACCCCAGACGATTGTCATTAACAGCGTATGCGGTTGGTTGAGCCCGGTGCCGTAATTGACCAGACAGACCACCAGCCTCAAGTGCCAAACCCAGCGGCGCGCATGAATAGGCGAAGCAGATAAGCCAGCCCGCCCAGTGCCAGCACACTGGCACACCAAAGTCCCAATAACCAGGCCAGCCGCTGCCACAGTGGCCTGGCCTCATGGCTGTGCTCGTGCTTCATACGCCCTGGTCTCTGATGCTCAGTGATAGCCGCTCTCCGGGGTGACTTTGCCGCGGAACACGTAATAGCTCCACGCGGTGTAGACCAGAATCAGCGGAATGATGAACAGCGCGCCAACCAGCGTAAAGGCCTGGCTTTTCGGCGAGGCGGCGGCGTCCCAGATACTCACCGACGGCGGAATGATATTTGGCCACAGACTGATACCCAAGCCACTGTAGCCGAGGAAGATCAGCGCCAAGGTCAGCAAAAAAGGCGTGTAATGGGCATTTCTGCGAATAGCCCGCAGCAAGGCGTAGGTACAGAGCAGCACCAGAATCGGCACAGGTAGAAACCAGAACAGATTGGGCAGGCTGAACCAGCGGGCGGCGATCTCCTCATGGGCCAACGGGGTCCACACGCTGACAATTCCGGTCACCACCAGTACCGCCCAGACCAGAGGAGTCCCCAGGTCGTGCATGCGCTGCAGCAGCGCACCGCTGGTCTTGATCATCAGCCAAGTACAGCCCAGCAATGCATAGGCGACGATCAACGCCAAACCGCAAAACACCGAAAACGGCGTCAGCCAGTCCAGCGCGCCACCGGCGTAGGTGCGATCGACTACTGGCAAACCATCGATGAAGGCCCCCAGCACCACGCCTTGGGAGAAGGTGGCGAGCAATGAGCCGCCAATAAACGCCTTGTCCCACAAATGTTGCTGCTCCTCGCTGGCCTTGAAACGGAACTCGAAGGCGACGCCCCGGAAAATCAAGCCGATCAGCATGAAGATAATGGGCAAATACAGCGCCGACAGCACCACCGAATACGCCAGTGGAAACGCTGCGAACAACCCAGCGCCACCCAGCACCAGCCAGGTTTCATTGCCGTCCCAGACCGGCGCCACAGTGTTCATCATCACGTCTCGGTCACGGCTATCCGGGACGAAGGGAAAAATGATCCCGATACCCAGATCGAAGCCATCCATCACCACATACATCATCACCCCAAAGATGATGATCACCGCCCAGATCAGAGACAGATCGATGGCCATGGCTCAGTTCCTCGCGCCGAGTTGGTCGCTGCGTCCTTCCGGAAAACCTTCATCGGCCGCCGAAATCGGCCGGGCCGGCGTGCGCGGACGACCTGGGCCGCCGCTGCCGGTTTCACGGCCTTCATCGGGTACCGGTCCTTTGCCCACCAAACGCAGCACGTAATAGAAGCCGACGCCAAATACCGCGAAGTAGACCACCACGAACATCACCAGGGTCAGGCTCATTTGCGCCACACCATGGGCGGATACGGCGTCGGCGGTGCGCAACAGTCCATGCACCACCCAGGGCTGACGGCCAATCTCGGTGGTGAACCAGCCGGCCAGCAGCGCGATCAACCCGGACGGTCCCATCCACAGCACCAGGCGCAGGAAGGGGCGAGACGTGTACAAGCGTTCCTTACGGCGTAGCCACAGGCTCCATACGCCCGTGACAATCATCAGCAGGCCAAGCCCGACCATCACCCGGAAGGTCCAGAACACGATGGTCGAATTGGCGCGATCCTCGGGGGGAAAGTCCTTCAGGGCAGGCACCTGTTCAGTCAGGCTATGACGCAGGATCAGACTGCCCAGGTAAGGGATTTCCACCTTGAAGCGGGTTTCCTCGCGCTGCATGTCCGGCCAACCAAACAGGATCAACGGCGTTGCTTCGCCCGGCACGTTTTCCCAATGGCCCTCGATGGCGGCAATCTTTGCAGGCTGGTATTCAAGGGTGTTGAGGCCGTGATAATCACCCACCACCGCCTGGATCGGCGTGACGATCAGCGCCATCCACATGGCCATCGACAGCATCTTGCGCACCGCCGGATTGTCGCGCTCACGCAACAGGTGCCAAGCTGCCGAGGCGCCGACGAAGAACGCCGTGGCCAGAAATGCCGCGATCGCCATATGCGTCAGTCGGTAGGGAAAGGACGGGTTAAAGATCACCAGCAGCCAGTCCACCGGTACCGCCCGGCCATCGATGATTTCATGACCCTGGGGGGTATGCATCCAGCTGTTCGACGCGAGAATCCAGAAGGTGGAAATCAGCGTACCGAGGGCCACCATCAGCGTGGAAAAAAAGTGCAGGCCCGGCCCTACGCGATTCCAACCGAATAGCATGACTCCCAGAAAGCCCGCCTCCAGAAAGAACGCGGTGAGCACTTCATAGGTCAGCAAGGGGCCGGTGATATTGCCCGCGAAATCGGAAAATACGCTCCAGTTGGTGCCGAACTGGTAGGCCATGACCAGCCCCGAGACCACGCCCATGCCGAAGTTGACGGCAAAGATCTTCGACCAGAAATGGTAGAGATCGCGGTAGACGGTCTGATGCGTTTTCAGCCACAGGCCTTCAAGCACCGCCAGGTAACTGGCCAGGCCGATGGTGATGGCAGGGAACAAAATGTGAAATGAAACCGTGAAGGCAAACTGGATTCGCGCGAGCTCAAGAGCCTCCAGACCAAACATGGACTCATCCTCGTGTGTCCGGGAACCGGCATACAGCAACAGACCGCCGTTTTTTCAATCAGTGCAGTGTTTTCCCGGCATCGCCCGTCGAGAGCAGCCCTGGAGCGCGTCGGCAGCAAGGTCCGCCGGTGTACTTTTTTGTACAGGCAATGGTGTCGTGCCTGCTGAGCTCACCATCCTGACGGGCTTGGGGCGTCAATCTGATCCGGTTTTAAATGACAAATCTGGGTCTGTTATCCAATCAACGTGGCCTCCACTATTACCGCCCATCATTTACCTGATGGAAGTCGCCATGACCGAGCGCATCCCCGCCAAGATCGTCGAGACTCTCGACCCAAGCCAGCCCCTGCGCCTGCCCCCCGCCCAGTTGGGAGGTCCCATTCACACCCGCAGCTTTACGGGCCTGTTTCGCAATCTGCGCCTGTTCGGTTCAGGTTTCCTGTTTCTGTTGTTCTTCGGTACCGCCTGGCTGAATTGGGGTGATCGCCAGGCCGTGCTCTGGGACCTGGCTGAGCGCAAGTTTTATATTTTCGGCGCTACCGTCTGGCCGCAGGACCTGATCCTGCTGTCGGCGCTGTTGATCATCTGCGCCTTCGGCCTGTTCTTCATTACCGTGTTCGCCGGACGCGTCTGGTGTGGCTACACCTGCCCGCAAAGCGTGTTCACCTGGGTGTTCATGTGGGCAGAAAAAGTCACCGAAGGCGACCGCAACCAGCGCATCAAACTCGACGCTGCCCCCTGGTCAATCAACAAGCTGCTGCGTCGCTCGGCCAAGCACGGCCTTTGGTTGGCCATCGGCCTGTCGACGGGCATCACCTTTGTTGGCTACTTCACGCCGATTCGTGAACTGGTAAGCGAGCTGGTCACGCTGCAACTGGGTCTGACCACAGCCTTCTGGGTGGCTTTTTTCACCACTGCCACCTACCTGAATGCCGGCTGGCTGCGTGAAAAAGTGTGTCGCGACATGTGCCCCTATTCGCGCTTTCAGAGTGTGATGTTCGATGCCGACACACTGGTCGTCTCCTACGATGCCGCCCGAGGCGAGGCGCGTGGCCCGCGACGCAAGGATATCGATCATCGCGCAAGCGGCCTGGGCGACTGTATTGACTGCACGATCTGCGTACAGGTCTGCCCTACCGGGATCGATATCCGCGACGGCCTGCAACTGGACTGCCTGAGCTGCGGGGCGTGCATCGACGCATGCGACGAGGTGATGGACAAGATGGGGTATCCACGCGGCCTGGTGCGCTACAGCTCCGAACATGCGCTGGCTGGCGGCAAGACCCGCCTGCTGCGTCCACGGCTGGTCGGTTACGCCGCCATGCTGCTGGTGATGTGTGCGGCCTTCGTCTGGGCCTGGCAAGCCCGCCCGCTGCTGTCCCTGGACATCACCAAGGATCGCGGCCTGTATCGGGAAAACACCGCCGGACAGATCGAGAACATTTATCGTCTGAAGATCATCAACAAGACCCAGCAGCCGCACCGCTACGCCGTGTCACTGCTCGAGCCTGGACCTTTTGTCCTGCAGGGCACCCGTGAAGTGCAATTGAACGCGGGAGAAATCCTCGACCTGCCGGTGAGTGTGGCGCTGACCACCGAACGGGCCGCCAGCCCTACCCAGCCTGTGTATTTCCAGGTAATGGAGGTGGATCAGCCGGAACATAAGGTCAGCGCTAAAAGCACGTTTGTCGCACCCATGCATCGCTAGGCTGCGTTGTCGTTTCGCTATGCATCACCGGACGCTACCGATGCACGTCTAAAAGCCCGCTTGGCGCGGCCCTCGCTCAGGGGAATTAACCCACGTTCCTCTGAGCGTGCCTTGCGCGGCGTAAACAGACATCAGGAACGATATCGCATGGCAACGCATCAACCGGTAGAGTGGCAGCCTCCCTCCGCCATTCAGCAAGACACGATGAAGCGCTACGAACGGTTAGCCGATGAAATTGCCGGCCTGATCCGCAGTGGCGTATTAGCTCCCGGCGAAAGAGTGCCGTCGGTACGCAATGCCAGCCGCATCTATGGCGTCAGCCCCTCCACGGTGTTCCAGGCCTATTACCTGCTGGAAGACCGCGGGCTGATCCTTGCGCGGGCACGTTCGGGGTATTTTGTACGCGAACATGCCCAACGCCCGCTGCCAGAACCGGAGATCGGCCCACGTTCTACAGGCGCGACCGAAGTGGACGTCAGCGACCTGGTCTTTTCCGTACTGGATTCACTGAAAGACCCCAACACAGTGCCATTCGGCTCGGCCTTTCCGAGCCCTGACCTGTTTCCTCTCGCTCGCCTGGCCCGCTCGATGGCGCAGAGCATCCGCGCACTGCCCCCCCATGCGGTCATCACCGACATGACCACCGGCAATCCCGATCTGCGTCGTCAGTTGGCCCTGCGTTATATGGTCAGCGGCGTGATGTTGCCGCCCGAGGAACTGGTGATTACCACCGGGGCGATGGAAGCGCTCAATCTCTGTCTGCAGGTGGTGACCGAACCGGGCGACCTGGTGGCCATCGAAGCGCCGGCCTTTTATGCCACCTTGCAGGTATTAGAGCGCCTCAAGCTCAAGGCCGTGGAAATTCCCGTGCACCCGCGCGACGGCATCGATCTGGGCATCCTGGCCGACCGACTGGCCCAGCTGCCGATCAAGGCCTGCTGGTTCATGAGCAGTTTTCAAAATCCACTGGGCGCCAGCCTGGACGCTGAGAAAAAACGCCGGCTGTATGCATTACTGCAGCGCCATCAGGTGCCGATGATCGAAGATGATGTGTACGCCGAACTGTATTTCGGCATTCAGCCGCCACGTCCGGTGAAAAGTTTGGATGATGAGGGCCTGGTAATGCATTGCGGCTCATTTTCCAAATGCCTGGCACCCGGCTACCGAGTCGGCTGGGTGGCAGGCGGCCGCTACGCCGAGCAGATCAGCAGACTCAAGCTGATGACCACCATTTCCCCGTCTGTGCCAATCCAGGCCGCCTTGGCCGACTACCTGCAGCACGGCGGCTACGACCGGCATCTACGCAAGCTGCGCCACGCCCTGGAAACGCAACAGGCATCGATGCTGGCCTCGGCGGCTCGGCACTTTCCCCCCAACACGCGAGTGACTCGACCCGGCGGCGGGTATTTCCTCTGGTTCGAATTCCCCCAGCAGGTCGACTCACTGCAACTGTTCCAACAGGCGTTGGCCCAGGGCATCAGCCTTGCACCGGGGCCGATCTTTTCCGCCACCCGACGTTTCGGCAATTGTGCGCGCCTGAATTACGGCCATCCTTGGGATGTCCGCAGCGAACAGGCCATGGCCGTGCTGGGGCGCATCATCGCGTCGTTTTGAGTTCGCAGAACAGGTCGGCACAGAATGGGGCCCTCAGGCACCATCCTGTTGATTACGCCTTGGGCAGGGTGACGCCGGTCTGACCCTGATATTTGCCGCCGCGATCCTTGTAGGACACTTCGCACGGCTCGTCAGACTCTAGGAACAACATCTGCGCCACACCTTCATTAGCATAGATTTTCGCCGGCAGGGTGGTGGTGTTGGAGAACTCCAGGGTTACGTGACCTTCCCACTCCGGCTCCAGCGGCGTGACGTTGACGATGATGCCGCAACGCGCATAGGTGCTCTTGCCCAGGCAAATGGTCAACACATTGCGGGGAATGCGAAAGTATTCGACGGTACGAGCCAAGGCGAAGGAGTTCGGCGGAATGATGCACACCGGCCCCTTCACGTCGACGAAGCTTCGTTCATCGAAATTCTTCGGGTCGACCGTGGCCGAGTGAATATTGGTGAAAACCTTGAATTCGTCGGCGCAGCGAACGTCGTAGCCGTAGCTCGAAACACCGTAGGAAATCAGCCGCTCGCTGCCTTCGGTGCGCACCTGGCGCTCGACGAAGGGCTCGATCATGCCGTGTTCCTGGGCCATGCGGCGAATCCACTTGTCCGATTTGATACTCATGGTGCGATGCCTGCCACTGTCAATAAAGCGCGTATCGTAACCGGGCTGGGGCTTCTGCCGCAAAGCCGGGACATGCGAAACGGGTACTGCCTCAAACCGGCCCTGACCTGAGCGCTCAGCCGTGCGGTGTCTCCGTTGCCGCGGCAATAAAGGCGGACGAATTATCACTTCGCGCGGTCGATTGTCGATGAATGAAAAAAACACTGGTGTTCCCGTAAAAATCGGGTACTGTGTGTCCCTAGCTGCTGCTGCATGTGTCACCGCGAATCGCGACATGTTTAGATTTCGATCCATTCATTGCTTCGACTCCTTGTACTCCTTGCACACAGTTCCAGTTCGGGCTTTTCCGAGCATCTTTTCAAAATCCGTTCAAGGAGACATTCACATGTCCAATCGCCAAACCGGTACCGTTAAGTGGTTCAACGATGAAAAAGGCTTCGGCTTCATCACTCCGCAATCCGGTGACGACCTCTTCGTACACTTCCGCGCTATCCAGAGCGACGGTTTCAAGAGCCTGAAAGAAGGCCAGCAAGTCTCTTTCGTCGCTACCCGCGGCCAGAAAGGCATGCAAGCTGAAGAAGTCCAGGTTATCTAACCTGAGCTTTAACGCTTAAAAAAAACCCGCTTCGGCGGGTTTTTTTATGCCTGTCGTTCCATGCCTAGGCTTCGGGTGGCAGGCGCGCCGCCACCCGAAGCAGGTTTTCAGTCGTCGCTGATTTCGATCTTAGGCATCGACTGCGCAACGATCTGCCCACTTTGGGCGATACGGGCACCCACTGTGCGCGCCATCTGCTGGTAGATCATCGCGATCTGGCTTTCCGGATCGGCAATCACCGTCGGCGTGCCGGCATCCGACTGGCTGCGAATCGCCATGGACAGCGGTAGCGAGGCCAGCAGCTCGACGTTGTACTGCGTCGCCAGCTTCTCACCGCCACCTTCGCCAAACAGATGCTCGGCATGACCACAGTTCGAGCAAATATGCACGGCCATGTTTTCAACCACGCCCAGCACTGGAATGTTCACCTTGCGGAACATTTCCACCCCCTTCTTGGCATCCAGCAGCGCCAGATCCTGTGGCGTCGTGACGATTACCGAACCGGTAACCGGTACCTTCTGGGACAGGGTGAGCTGGATGTCGCCCGTGCCCGGCGGCATGTCGATCACCAGATAATCCAGATCGCTCCAGGCAGTCTGGGTGATCAACTGCAGCAGCGCACCGGAAACCATTGGCCCGCGCCACACCATGGGCGTCTTGTCGTCGGTCAGGAATGCCATGGACATGACCTGCACGCCATGGGCTTCCAGCGGCACGAACCACTGCTGATCCCTGACCTGCGGGCGTGTCCCCTCGGGGATGCCGAACATGATGCCCTGACTGGGACCATAGATGTCCGCATCCAGCATCCCCACACGTGCGCCTTCGCGAGCCAACGCCAGCGCCAGGTTGGCGGCGGTGGTGGACTTGCCCACCCCGCCCTTGCCCGAAGACACCGCGATGATGTTCTTCACGTGGGCCAACGCCGGCACCTGCTCCTGGGCTTTGTGCGCGGCGATCACGCAGTCGACCTGCACATCGGCGTGGGCGACGCCGTCCAGGTTCGCGAGGGCCATTTGCAGGAGCTGCGCCAGCCCGGTCTTGAACAGCGCCGCGGCATAGCCCAGCTCCAGATGTACACTGACGCGATCGCCATTGATATCGATCTGCTTGACGCAACCGGCACTCACAAGATCCTGATTAAGGTGCGGATCGATGTATTGACGCAGCGCGGCTTCAACCGCTTCACGGGTGACAGGCATGGGGGCTCCAGGAAAGACCGAGTAAAACAGGCAGTTATCTTAGCAGCAGCCGCCGGCTTGCGGCTCCAGCAGAAACGCTGATCGGCACAGCGCCAGACTCTAGCCTTGCCACACTTGCCTGCCGCCAGTGGCCTGTACCCGGCCGCTTCCTTTATAGTTGCCGCCTTCCTCGTTTTACCGGTGCAGCCATTCCCATGTCCGAAGCCCGCAAGATTCTCGTCACCAGCGCCCTGCCCTATGCCAATGGGTCGATCCACCTCGGCCATATGCTCGAGTACATCCAAACCGACATGTGGGTGCGCTACCAGAAATTGCGCGGCAATACCTGCACCTATGTGTGCGCCGACGATGCCCACGGCTCGGCTATCATGCTGCGCGCCGAGAAGGAAGGCATTACGCCGGAACAGCTGATCGCCAATGTGCAGACCGAGCATATGACCGACTTCGCCGATTTCCTGGTGGATTTCGACAACTTCCATTCCACCCACGCCGAAGAAAATCGCGAGCTGTCTACCGCCATCTACCTCAAGCTGCGCGACAACGGCCATATCGCCACCCGCTCGGTGACCCAGTATTTCGACCCGGAAAAGGGCATGTTCCTGGCCGACCGTTTCATCAAGGGCACCTGCCCGAAATGCGCGGCCGAAGATCAGTACGGTGACAACTGCGAAAAATGCGGCGCCACCTACGAGCCCACCGAGCTGAAGAACCCGCGCTCGGCCATCTCCGGCGCCACGCCGGTACTGAAAGACTCCAAGCACTTTTTCTTTAAGCTGCCGGATTTCGAGGCCATGCTGAAAGAGTGGACTCGCAGTGGCGCCCTGCAGGAGTCGGTCGCCAACAAGATCGCCGAATGGCTGGATGGCGGCCTGCAAGAGTGGGATATCTCCCGCGACGCGCCTTACTTCGGCTTCGAGATTCCCGATGAGCCGGGCAAGTACTTCTACGTCTGGCTGGACGCGCCGGTCGGCTACATGGCCAGCTTCAAGAATCTGTGCGCGCGCCGCCCGGAGCTGGACTTCGACGAGTACTGGAAGAAAGATTCCACCGCCGAGCTGTACCACTTCATTGGCAAGGACATCATCAACTTCCACGCACTGTTCTGGCCCGCCATGCTCGAAGGCGCCGGCTTCCGCAAGCCGACCGCGCTTAATGTGCACGGTTACCTGACCGTGAACGGCCAGAAGATGTCCAAGTCGCGCGGCACCTTTGTCAAAGCGCGCACCTACCTGGATCACCTGAACCCGGAATACCTGCGCTACTACTACGCATCCAAGCTGGGCCGTGGCGTCGACGATCTCGACCTGAACCTCGAAGACTTCGTGCAGAAGGTCAATTCCGACCTGGTGGGCAAAGTGGTCAACATCGCCAGCCGCTGCGCGGGTTTTATCCACAAGGGCAACGCCGGCGTGCTGGTGAGCACCGACATCGAGCCGGAGCTGCGCGCCAGCTTCAGCGAGGCCTTGCCGAGCATCGCCGACGCCTACGAGAAGCGTGACTTCGCCCGCGCCATGCGCGAGGTCATGCACCTGGCGGACCTCGCCAACGCCTGGATCGCCGACAAGGCGCCCTGGGCGCTGAACAAGGCCGAAGGCAAGCAGGCCGAAGTGCAGGCGATCTGCGCGTTGGGCATCAATCTGTTCCGCCAGCTCATCATCCTGCTCAAACCCGTGCTGCCGAACCTGGCCAAGGCCGCAGAAGATTTCCTTAACGTCGCGCCGCTGAGCTGGACGGATCTGGACACGCAGCTGGCCAATCATCAGCTCAACCCCTTCACCCCACTGATGACCCGCATCGAGCCAGCCAAGGTCGAAGCCATGGTCGAGGCGTCCAAGGAAGACCTGGCCGCCACTGCTGAAGCTTCGCAGGATAGCGCCCCAGGGGGTAACGGCGAACTGGTCAAGGAACCGCTGGCCGAGACCATCGATTTCAACACCTTCGCCGCTGTCGACCTGCGCATCGCTCTGATTGAAAAATGCGAGTTCGTCGAAGGCGCCGACAAGCTGCTGCGTCTGACCCTCGACATTGGTGATGCTAAGCGCAACGTGTTCTCCGGCATCAAGAGCGCCTACCCGGACCCGAGCAAGCTGGAAGGTCGACTGACCCTGTATGTCGCCAACCTGGCTGCGCGCAAGATGAAATTCGGCGTTTCTGAAGGCATGGTGCTGGCCGCCGGCCCCGGCGGTGAAGAGATCTACCTGCTCAGCCCGGACAGCGGCGCCAAACCGGGTCAGCGTGTGCACTAAGCGCTAGGCTCACGCAGCATATAAACAGGCGGACCTCGACAGAGCTCCGCCTGTTTCATTTTGGCTTGATGAGCATCAGCTGTTGCGCGGGACTGACTACTTTCCAGTCCACCCGGTGGCATCGCGCCGATACCCAATAAGGGGCAAGACCACGCGATGGGTATCGCTGCGCTCAGCACCCGACCGGTAAACACTAGCGCGTGCCCCGGTTGCGATTGAACCGGTTCGGGGCCACCCTGACAGTGGTTGCCTCGTCCGAGCGCCGCACAGCGCTCCCCAGCCGGGAGATGCCCCATGCCACAGCCCAAAGCCATGCCGCTTTTCGGCATCGAGTTCGAATACCTGCTGATCGACAGCGGCGGACCACAGGCCGGACGCATCCGCGACTTCACCAACCTGGACTTCCTTGAACTCAGCGCCCTGCTCGCTGACAAGCCCGGCCTGGACGATCCCGAGCTGGCCGCTGGCGACATGGGCATCCGCAGCGGCTACTGGTACCTGGAAGGTGACGAACGCGCCCATCCCGACGGCAGTTTCAGCACCCTGGCGGTGAAAGGTATCGAGATTCGCACACCGCCACGCCCGGGCGTCGAGGCGGCGCTGGCCTGTCTGCTGGATATCGAAACCCAACTGAGCCAGCGCCTGGCAGCCCATGGCCTTGGCCTGGCGATTGCCGCCCTCAACCCGCGCCATGCGCGTTACGACTTCGACACGCCACTGAATGCCTTCGAACACCAACTGCGTGCCGAGGACCATGAATACGACGGCAGCGAGATTGCCACCCTGACCTTCGGGCCGGATATCAACCTGTCCATGCCCGACTGGGATTTTGACCAGAACCTCAACGCCGCGCGCAAACTTAACTATTACGCACCGTTTATCGTGCCGTTCAGCTTCAATTCACCCTGGTACGCCGGCGCACCCTGGCACGGCTGGTCGCGGCGCACCTGGATGCGCTGCGCCCACCGACCCGCAGTCAAGCTCTTCGTCGATCCGGCAGACTTTCCGGTGCTGGCGCGAGAGTCGACACTCGTCCGCCCAGCGCGCCTGACCCGGGAAATTGGCCGCATCGAATTCAAGGCGTTCGATGCTATGCCATCACTGGAGCTTCTTGGCGCCTGTTGCCACCTCCTGATGGGCCTGTGCCTGGACGAGACGTTGCCCGGACGCAGCGAGCATGCCGATGTAGACCTGTACCGCATCGCGGCCGTAAAGGGCTTCGAGGAGGCGGAAGTTGCCCACGGAGCTCGCCGGACTCTGGCCGCAGCACAGCAGGCCCTCGCACAGGCAGGCGACCCTGTCTCTGCAAAGACCTTGGCGCCCCTGGAAAACACCCTGGCCAGCCACACCCTACCGGCCCATGCACTGCTCGCCAGCGGCCGGATGTACCAACCCGGCGGCCTCGCCCAGCGCGAATCGAATTACTCTTAACCTCAGGTGTGCCGACCTGCCACGAGGGCTGACTCGTTCCGCCTGCCCACGCGACATCCCGTCGCGCCTTGTTTGCCCCGTCCGGGTCCCGGATAATACCGGCCCCTTTTCAACGGCCCTGCCAGAGCGACGGACCCCTGCTATGACCGAACTCGCCCTGATCATGGTTAGCGCCATCCTGGTCAACAACTTCGTCCTGGTGCAGTTTCTCGGCCTGTGCCCCTTCATGGGCGTGTCGAAGAAAATCGAAACCGCCATCGGCCTCGCACTGGCCACCACCTTTGTGCTGACCCTGGCGGCCATGTGCAGCTACCTGGTGCAGGAATACATCCTCGAACCCCTGGACCTGGAGTTTCTGCGCACCATCAGCTTCATCCTGGTGATCGCCGTGGTGGTGCAGTTCACCGAAATGGTGGTGAACAAGACCAGCCCGCTGCTGTACCGCGTGCTGGGGATTTTCCTGCCGCTGATCACCACCAACTGCATCGTGCTGGGCGTGGCGTTGATCAACGCCAACAAGGCCGACTTCACGTTTATCACCGCCACCGCCCATGGCTTTGCCGCCGGCCTCGGTTTTTCCCTGGTGCTGGTGCTGTTCGCCGCCATGCGCGAGCGCATCGCCATCGCCGACGTGCCTCGAACCTTTCAGGGCGCCGCCATTGGCATGGTCACCGCCGGACTGATGTCGCTGGCGTTCATGGGCTTTACCGGGTTGATCAAGCTATGAGCCTGGTCCTGATTGCGGTGCTCGCCGTGCTGGCGCTGTGCCTGGTGTGCGGTGCGATTCTCGGCTTTGCCGCCGTGCACTTTCGTGTCGAGGGCGACCCCATCGCCGAACAGATCAACGCCCTGCTGCCGCAGACTCAGTGCGGCCAGTGCGGTTATCCCGGCTGCAAACCTTACGCCGAGGCCATTGCCGGCGGTGACAAGATCAACAAATGCCCTCCGGGCGGCGAAGCGACCATTGCCGCGCTGGCCGACCTGCTGGATGTCGAGGCCGAACCGTTGGACGCCGAGGGCGGCGAAAAACCGCAGATGGTCGCCTACATTCGCGAGGCCGAGTGCATCGGCTGCACCAAGTGCATCCAGGCCTGCCCGGTGGACGCCATCGTCGGCGCCGCGCGGCAGATGCATACCGTGATCGTCAGCGAATGCACCGGCTGCGACCTGTGCGTCGAGCCCTGCCCGGTGGATTGCATCGACATGCTCGAAGTAGGCGGCACGCCGCACAGCTGGAAATGGGAGTTGCCGCTGGCACCTGGCCAATTGATCGCCACTGACCGGGAGCAGGCCGCATGAGTTCGCTGAAGATTTGGGACATTCCCGGCGGCATCCATCCGCCCGAGTGCAAGGAACCCTCCACGCGCCTGCCGATCCAGCAGGCTCCGCTACCCGCGCGTCTGATCCTGCCGCTGAACCAGCATATCGGCGTGCCGGCCGAGCCCTGCGTGATAGTCGGCGAACGGGTGCGCAAGGGCCAGAAGATCGCCGATGCGCAGGGGTTCGTCAGCGCACCGGTGCATGCGCCGACCTCCGGCGTGGTCAGTTTCATCGGCCCGCAGCCCTACCCGCATGTGTCCGGTATGCCCGCTCCGGCCATCGTCATCGACAGCGATGGCCAGGACGAGTGGATCGAGCGCGAGCCCCATCCGGACTACCGCGACCTTGAACCCGCTGCGCTGCTGCAGATCATTCGTGACGCCGGCATCAACGGTTTGGGCGGAGCCGGTTTTCCCAGTGCGGTAAAACTCGGTGTGCGGCCCAGCCAGAAGATCCGCACGCTGATCATCAACGGTGCCGAGTGCGAGCCGTACATCACTGCTGACGATCTGCTGATGCGCGAAAAAGCTGTCGAGCTGGTCGCCGGCATCGAAATCCTTGCCTATTTGCTGCAGCCCGAAGAGGTGCTGATCGGCATCGAGGACAACAAGCCGGAAGCCATCGCCGCCGTGCGCGCCGCGGTGGGCGAACGGCCCTTTGTGGTCAAGGTGTTCCCCACCAAATACCCCTCCGGCGGCGAGCGTCAGCTGATCCAGATTCTCACCGGCGTGGAAGTGCCCAGCGGCAGCCTGCCGGCGGACATCGGCCTGCTCTGCCACAACGTCGGCACCTGCGTGGCCATCCACGATGCGGTACTGCTGGGCCAGCCGCTGATCTCGCGTATCACCACCTTGACCGGTGCAGCGCTGGCGCGGCCGATGAATGTCGAGTGCCTGCTCGGCACACCGGCCGGCGAGCTGCTGGAGTTTGCCGGCCTGGATACGACAAAGCTTCACCGACTGATCATGGGCGGGCCGATGATGGGCTTTACTCTGCCCGCCCTTGAGGTGCCGGTGATCAAAACCAGCAACTGCCTGCTGGCCAGTACGCTTGAGGAACTCCCACCGCCGCCCCCGGCGTTGCCCTGTATTCGCTGCGGTGAGTGCGCTGAGGTGTGCCCGGCCAGCTTGCTGCCCCAACAGTTGCACTTCTTTGCCCTCGGCCAGGAACACGAACAACTCAAGGCGCACAACCTGTTCGACTGCATCGAATGCGGCGCCTGCGCTTATGTGTGTCCCTCCAACCTGCCGCTGGTCCAGTACTACCGCGCCGCCAAGGGCGAAATTCGCCAGCTGGAGCAAAAACAGCAGAAAGCCGAACACTCCAAACAGCGTTTCGAACTGCGCCAGGAACGCCTGCGCCGCGCCGAAGAGCAGAAGGAAGCCGAGCGCCAGGCCCGTGCCGAAAAAGCCGCTCGCGCCAAGGCGGCACAGCCTAGGGCCAGCACGTCAGTAACAAGCACGACACCGGCCGATGAGCAGCTCAAGCGGCTGAAGATCGAAGCCAGTATGGCTCAGGTGGCGCTAAACAAAGCCGAGAAACAGCTGGCGCAGCACGACACGCCGGAGCTGCACGCCCAGGTTGCCGACTTGCGCAACGCGGCCGAAAGCGCACAGAAAGCCCTGGAGTCGGCCCTGGCCGCCGCGCCTGCGCCTGCCGCCAAACCGGCGGCTGACGAGGCCCTGAAAAAAGCCAAGATCGAAGCCGCCATGCTCAAGGTGCAAATCCGCAAGCTGGAAAAACTCGAGGTGCCGGATGACGATCAGCAGGCCGAATTGGCCCGTTTGCGCCAGGAACTCGAGGAAGCCGAAAAAGCCTTGAGCAGTGCCGAACAGCGCGCAGCCCAGCCTGCCGCCAAACCTGCCGCTGACGACGCCCTGAAAAAAGCCAAGATCGAAGCGGCCATGCTCAAGGTGCAAATTCGCAAGCTGGAAAAACTCGAGGCGCCGGATGACGATCAGCAGGCCGAATTGGCCCGTTTGCGCCAGGAGCTGGAAGTAGCGGACAAGGCATTGAGCGAGGCCACAAACAGCGCACCCACGGCGACGCCGCACACCGCCGGCGTGGAGGCGCTAAAAAAAGCCAAAATCGATCTGGCCATGAAGCGCGCGGAGTTGAAAAAAGCCGAGCGCGCGGGAGCGGAAGAAGCCGAACTGGCGCCTTTGCGGACTGCATTAAGCGCCGCTGAGCAGGCCTTGCACGCAGCCGAAGACGCCTCGGGCAAACCCGCGCCGGAGTTGGTGCGTACTGCCAAACCCGGCGTTGACGCTCGCCTACGCGAGCTGAAAACGGACCTGGCCTTCGCCCGCGCCGACCTGCGCAAGCTGCAGCACACCGTGAATGCCGATCCCGCTGCGCTGGAGGCCGCCCGCAAGCGCCTCGCCGAAATGGAGCGCATGCTTGCGGAGCATTCGTCTAGCTGACGTAGGGTGGATGTCGCTTTTCACACCCACCGTTTTCGCATGTCGACGGTGGACAGACAACGCGATGTCCACCCTACGCCACGGCGTCGCTACAAGGTCGATTCCGCACTGACAAAACAGGCCTTCGCCACGCCGGTGAAGGCACAAGACGCACAGGAACATCGGAGCCTATGGCCCTGCCCCGCATCACCTCGCCCCACGCCACGGGCACCAATCGCACCCAGCGCGTCATGCTGCTGGTGCTGGCCGCCACCCTGCCGGGTGTGGTCGTTCTCACCTGGCTATATGGCGCCGGCACGCTGATCAACCTGCTTTGGGCCAGTGCCCTGGCGCTGGGTTTCGAAGCCGCGATCCTGAAGATGCGCCAACGTCCGGTGCAGTTTTTCCTGCGTGACGGCAGCGCAGTGGTCACCGCCGTGCTGCTGGCCCTCGCCCTGCCGCCTTACTCGCCCTGGTGGTTGACGCTGATTGCCGTAGGCAGCGCCATCGTCTTCGGCAAACAGCTGTATGGCGGTCTCGGCCAGAACCCATTCAACCCGGCCATGGTCGGCTATGTGGTGGTGTTGGTGTCCTTCCCGCTGGAGATGACCAGTTGGCCCTTCCCCCACGCCGTGGGCCTGCTCGACGGCATCCAGCACATCTTCGGCCTCGCCCCGCTGGCGGATGGCTGGAGCCACGCCACCGCTCTCGACGTGCTGAAAACCAACAAAAGCCTGACCCTCGACGAGCTGTGGCAGAACCGCGCCTTCGGCCATTTCGGCGGTATCGGTGCGGAAGTGGTCAACCTGGCTTTCCTGGCAGGTGGCCTGTTCCTGCTCAGCAAACGGATGTTCACCTGGCACGCACCGGCCGGCATGTTGGCGGCCCTGGCAGTGATGAGCCTGCTGTTCTGGAACGGTTCCGGCTCCGATACCAACGGCTCGCCGCTGTTCCACCTGCTGTCAGGCGCGACCATGCTCGGCGCGTTCTTTATCGTCACCGACCCGGTGTCTGGCGCCACCAGCAACCGCGGCCGGCTGATCTTCGGCATCGGTGTTGGCATTCTGGTCTACGTAATTCGCGCCTGGGGCGGCTACCCCGATGGCGTGGCCTTTGCCGTGCTGCTGATGAACCTCGCCGCCCCCACCATCGACTACTACACCCGTCCGCGCACCTACGGCCATCGCAAGGCCGAGCGCGGCTTCAAGCTGGGCGAATGACCATGATCACTGCCGAAATCAGCCGCTCGATGTTCAAGAACAGCCTCGTGCTGGGCGTGTTCGCCATCGTCACCGTCGGCATCGTCGCGATTACGCAGCAGAGCACCGCCGAGCGCATCGTCGCCGCCGAACGCGAGGCCCGGGTCGCCGCGCTGGCGCAGATTCTCCCCGCGGGCAGCTACGACAACCACCTACTCGACAGCCAGGTCGAAGTACACGACCCGCTGCTCGGCAATCGCGCCCCGACCCCGGCCTATATCGCCACCCTCGACGGTCAGCCGGCTGCGGTGATCCTGCAAGCCACCGCGCCAGACGGCTACAGCGGCGCAATCTATCTGCTGGTCGGCGTGCTGGCTGACGGTCGCCTGAGTGGCGTTCGGGTAGTCGGTCACAAGGAAACCCCGGGGCTGGGCGACAAGATCGAACTGGCCAAAAGCCCGTGGATTCGCAGTTTCGATGGCAAATCGCTGGACGATCCCGACGAGAGCGGCTGGGCGGTGAAGAAAGACCAAGGTCAGTTCGACCAGTTCGCCGGCGCCACCATCACCCCGCGCGCAGTGGTCACGGCGGTGCACAATGCACTGCGTTATTTCGACGCCCACAAACATGAGCTGTTCACCACGGAGACCCCCAATGGCTAGCTACCGTGAAATCGCTGCTAATGGCCTGTGGAAGAACAACCCTGGCCTGGTCCAGTTGCTGGGTCTGTGTCCGCTGCTGGGCACCAGCAACTCGACAGTCAACGCCCTCGGGCTTGGCCTGGCCACCGCGCTGGTACTGGCCTGCTCAAACGCCGCCGTCTCGCTGATCCGCAACGCGGTGACTCCGGCCGTGCGTCTGCCGGCGTTCGTGATGATCATCGCCGCGCTGACTACATGCATCGAACTGCTCATGCAGGCGTTCACCTACGAGCTGTACCAGATCCTCGGCATCTTCATTCCGCTGATCACCACCAACTGCATCATCCTCGGTCGCGCCGAAGCCTTCGCGGCCAAAAACAACGTGGCTCGCGCCAGCTTCGACGGCGTGATGATGGGCATCGGCTTCGGCCTGGTGCTGGTGGCCATCGGCGCGGTGCGAGAGCTGTTCGGTACCGGCGCACTGTTCGCCAACATGCACCTGCTGTTCGGCCCGCAGGCGGCCGACTGGCAGATCACCTTCATCCAGGACTACAAAGGCTTCTTGTTAGCCATCTTGCCACCGGGTGCATTCATCGTCCTCGGCCTACTGATCGCCCTGAAAAATCGCATTGACCATGCCATGGCCGAACGGGCCAAGGTCGAAGAGCCCGAAACGCCAACGCCGAGCCGACGCGTGCGAGTCACCGGGGTGATCGAATAGCGCCGCTGCAAGCTGCCTGGACGGTGGGCTGGAGAAGATGCTCAGCCACCAGAATTTTCGCTCGGTGGGCCAACCGCCCGGAACCCCACCCTACGCCTGAAGCCTGAAATATGAATGCCGCCAAACGCCTGGAAATCTTCCGCCGCTTCCACGAAGACAACCCCAACCCGACCACCGAACTGGCCTACAGCACTACCTTCGAGTTGCTGATCGCGGTAATCCTCTCCGCCCAGGCCACCGACGTGGGCGTCAACAAAGCCACGGCAAAACTCTATCCGGTGGCCAACACCCCGGAAGCCATCTACGCCCTGGGCTACGACGGCTTGTGCGAATACATCAAGACCATCGGCCTGTACCCGAGCAAAGCCAAGAACGTGCTGGAAACCTGCCGCCTCTTGATTGAAAAGCACAACAGCCAGGTGCCCGATAACCGCGAGGACCTCGAAGCACTCCCCGGCGTGGGGCGCAAGACCGCCAACGTGGTGCTCAACACTGCGTTTCGCCAGCCGGCCATGGCGGTGGACACGCATATTTTCCGGGTCAGCAACCGCACCAACATTGCGCCGGGCAAGACTGTGCTAGAGGTGGAAAAGAAACTGCTGAAGTTCGTGCCGAAGGATTATCTACTCGATGCCCACCATTGGCTGATTCTGCATGGCCGCTATGTATGCCAAGCGCGCAAACCGCGTTGCGGCAGTTGCCGGATCGAAGATCTGTGCGAATACAAGCACAAGACCTCCGACGATTGAGAGATATAGCCTTTTCCACCGGTCATCATTGATAAAATCTTGTGTACCCGCCACGCCTTTGCCGCTATAAGGTGCGCCATCAGCACCCCGCAGCCTGGAGTGACACACATGACAGACAAAGCCGAACTTGAATTGGATGATGACTTTGTTGGAGAGGACGCGGATGACAGCGTGGAACCTCGCCACGAAGTGGCCAAGACCAACCTGACCAAGCGCCGCATCATCGACAATTTGCTGGACGAGCGCCGCCTGAAAAAGAACTTGGCCGAATACGACTTCGATCTTTGACGCGTTATCTCAACCTCAAAAAAACCGCTCGGCGAGCTGATCGCGAGCGGTTTTTTTATGGTTTCTAATTGCCCGGGAAGGCTCTGGACTGCGACTTTCCCCAGATTACCAAGGTTCCCTAAAGCAGAGCAGCGCAACTTCGTAAAAAACCGGCCACATCAGTGGCCAGTTAGGTACGCCTCAAGAGGGCAAAGGCGTACGACTCACTCAGGCGATTTCAGCGACCTGAGCTTTCGCCGTGCTCAAGCCTTGCACCGGCGCATCGCCACTCAGGGCCTGGCCTTCCGCGTGGATAAAGCGCACATCGGTGATACCGATGAAGCCCAGCGCCTGGCGCAAGTAGGGCTCCTGATGATCGAAGCTGCTACCGTCGCCACTGTAGACGCCGCCACGGGCGGTCAATACATAGGCACGCTTGCCGGTCAGCAGGCCTTGCGGGCCAGTTTCGGTGTACTTGAAGGTAACGCCAGCACGCAGCACATGGTCAATCCAGGCTTTCAGGGTGCTGGGAATAGCAAAGTTGTACATCGGTACGGCCAAGACCAGTACATCAGCGGCCTGCAGTTCGGCGGTCAGTTCGTTGGAGCGCACCAGCGCCGCCTGCTCGGCCGCGCTCTGCTCCTCGGCCGGCTTCATCCAGCCGCCCAGCAAATTGCCGTCCAGGTGCGGGACCGGCTGTTGGCCGAGATCCCGAACCTGAATGCTGTCGCCGGGATGAGCGATTTTCCATTGTTGGATAAAGGCTTCGGTAAGCTGACGGGATACCGAACCTTGTTGGCGGGCACTGCTTTCGATGACGAGTACACGGGACATGGCGAAACTCCAAAACAGGTGGACTACCTTGATGGCCCGCACGTTACTCAGGATGAAGTTGATTAAAAAGCGAGTAATATCGCTTAATCCAATCGACTAATTTGATCAAAAGGCCGGCTTTCGCTAGGCTGCCCAGCATTACTCATCGACTCGTCGCGCAGTCGATAAGCACTCAACATCGATACGCAAACGCACCACCTGGCGATGAAGCTTGACGGTGAGATGAGCCGTTTCCCCAGGCGCCAGCAACGTGCGACGTATGCGCGGCATTTCCGGTCCGTTATTGAACGTGACCGTACAGCGCGCAGGGTTTTCACCCGGGTTGACCAGGGTCAGGCTGGCAAGATCCGCCGCAATGTCATGTGCGCTGTAGCTGATCTGGGTATCACCGGGCACCATCTCGACGTCGATCGGATACGCCAGTGATGACAACGGCAACCCGGCCAGCAAGGCAACACACCACCTATTCATATTGAGCCTCCCGCGAGAGTGCCCAGCGTAAGACAAGAGGATTCGAGGATGAAAGCGCCCCGCGTAACCCTGGACCAATGGCGCACCCTGCAAGCGGTAGTCGACCAGGGCGGTTTCGCCCAGGCGGCCGAGGCTCTGCACCGTTCGCAGTCTTCGGTGAGCTACACGGTGGGTCGCATGCAGGAACAACTCGGCGTGCCGTTGCTGCGTATTGAAGGTCGCAAGGCGGTGCTCACCGATGCCGGTACCGTGCTGCTGCGGCGTTCACGGCAATTGATCAAGCAGGCCAGCCAGTTGGAAGACCTGGCCCACCATATGGAACAGGGTTGGGAAGCTGAAGTGCGCCTGGTGGTGGATGCTGCCTACCCGAGCGGTCGCATCGTTCGCGCGCTCGCCGATTTCATGCCGAAAAGCCGGGGCTGCCGGGTGCGCTTACGCGAGGAAGTGTTGTCTGGAGTGGTCGAAGTGCTGCAGGAAGGCACCGCCGATCTGGCGATCACTGGCCTGGAAATTCCTGGCTACCTGGGCAGCGAGCTGGGCAGCGTTGAGTTCGTTGCCGTGGCCCACCCCGAGCACGCCTTGCACCAGTTGGCGCGCAGCCTGAATGCCCAGGACTTGGAAAGTCAGATGCAGATCGTGATTCGCGACTCCGGTCGCGAGCAACCTCGCGACATCGGCTGGCTCGGCGCCGAACAGCGCTGGACCGTCGGCAGTCTGGCCACCGCCGCCACCTTCGTCAGCCGGGGTTTGGGTTTCGCCTGGCTGCCGCGCCCGCTGATCGCCCGCGACATGCATGAAGGCCGGCTCAAGCCCTTGCCATTGGAACAGGGCCGTACACATACGCCGCGTTTCAAGCTGTTCGCCAACAAGGACAAGCCCCTCGGCCCGGCGACTCAGATACTCGTGGACTCGATCAGAAATTGTGCCGCACCCGACCCCAGCGAGGAATGCACGGAATGACCCTGCGTGCCTCTTCGCATAACAGGTCGTAACCACTATCCTCGCCCCGGATCTTTTCCCCTTATCAAGGATTGCCAGACCATGCTGAAAAAACTTGTCCTCACCACCTGCGCCCTGCTGTTCGCCACCAGCCTGCTGGCTGCGGAAAAACCCCGCGTGCTGCTGACCACCAGCCTGGGTGAAATCGAAATCGAACTACAGGACGACAAGGCGCCGATCAGCGTGCAGAACTTCCTCTCCTATGTGGACAGCGGCTTCTACAACGACACCATTTTCCACCGGGTGATCCCCGGTTTCATGGTCCAGGGCGGCGGCTTCGATGCCACCATGAAGCAAAAGCCCACCCAGGCACCGATCAAGAACGAAGCCGACAACGGCCTGCGCAATGAGCGCGGCACCCTGGCCATGGCCCGTACCCAGGCACGCGACTCGGCCACCAGCCAATTCTTCATCAACCACAAGGACAATACCTTCCTCGACCACGGCAGCCGCGACTTCGGTTACGCCGTATTCGCCAAGGTGGTACGCGGCATGCCGGTGGTCGACCAGATCGCCCAGGTGCCGACCGGCAACCGTGGCATGCACCAGGACGTGCCGCGCGAGGCGGTGGAAATTATCAGCGCCAAGCGGTTGTAAGAGCAGGTGCGGGTGAGGCAGCGCTTGACCCGCACATACGCCAGGCAATGAATTCGCCCCACCGGCGTACTGAGCGTCGATAGGCTTATCCCTGCCGATACGGCAGCATCTCCCGCGCCTCTTCGGCATAGGCCAGTACGCCTTGTTTTTCCTCGGCGAGGAAATCCGCCACCGCCGCACGCAGACCCGGATGGCGCAAGTAATGCCAGGAGCGCGTGATCACCGGCTCGAAACCGCGGATCAGCTTGTGTTCGCCCTGGGCACCGGCATCGAAACGTTTTAATCCCAAGGTGATCGCCTGCTCGATGCCCTGATAGAAACAGGTCTCGAAGTGCAGCCGGTCGTATTCGGCCAGGCATCCCCAATAACGGCCATACAGGCTGTCGCAATCCATCAGCGAAAACGCCATGGCTACCGGACGCATGCCTTGCAGTGCCAGCACCACACGGATCGCTTCAGGCATGCGTTCGGCCAACAGGCTGAAAAACGCCCGGGTCAGATAAGGCGCCTGGCCGCGCACCTGATAGGTGTTGGCGTAACAGGCGTAGACAAAATCCCACTCCGCCTCGCTGAGCTGATGACCTGCGCGCCAGTCGAAGTCGATACCCTGGCCGGCAACTTGCTCGCGCTCCTTGCGCAACTGCTTGCGCTTGCGTGAGGTCAGCGCATCGAGAAAATCCTGGAAATCACGATAGTCCCGATTGAACCAATGGAACTGGCAGTCCAGGCGTTCCAACCAACCCTCGCGGCCGCGCAGTAGGGCATCCTCCGCCGGCGTGGTGAAATTGATATGCCAGCCGGACAGCCCTCGCTCCGCCAGAGAGCCAGTCATCGCGTCCAGCACATCGGACAATGCCGCCGGCTCGCCCAGCAAGCGCGCGCCGGCTACCGGCGTAAAAGGCACACCGGTAAGCCACTTGGGGTAGTAGGCGATGCCGGCCCGCTGGCATGCATCGGCCCACCCCCAGTCGAACACATACTCACCATAGGAATGCGCCTTGCTATACAGGGGCAGCGCAGCCAGCAGGCGGCCCTGCCCGTCTTCCAGCAGGCGATGCACCGGTTTCCAGCCAGTACCCGGACCGACACTGCCACTGTCTTCGAGGCAACTGAGAAAGGCATGACGCAGGAAGGGCTGGGCGTCGGGCAGCAACGCGTCCCAGGTGGCGGGCGGACATTCAGCGAGACGAGACAAAATTTTGATAGGCATGTCGGCAGTCTGGCGAAAGCCGGACACAAATAAAAGCGATCAGGCAGGCTCCGGTAAGTGCTCAGCGGTCGAGACATAAAAAACCCCGCCGAAGGCGGGGAAAGGAGCATAGGATCAGAGCCTACTGCAGGCCCATGACGATGGCGTGACCGCCATCGTTACTGTTTCCTGCGGTGATGTTCGCGAGAAGGCTTACTGCTGCGCCCACTCCAGGAACGCCGCACGGCTTTCTGGGCTGAGCAACAGCCACAGTTGCTGCAAGGTGTTCAGAGTCGCGTCGTTGTGTGGCAGGTTCTGGGTGGGCTTAGCCGCCCGGGAGGGTGCAGGCATCGCAGCGGCTGTTTTTGCCGGTGCACTGTTAAGCGGTTCAACGATGGATTGTGTATCGGTAATGGCAGAACCACCGCCCAACAACTGGTTGATCGCCGAAACAGGCTTTGGGCCCGCCTCGGTGACAACACGCTCTCCGGTACGCTGATTGATTGCCCATCCCGCGAAGGTATCCACCATGGCCTGGGCCTCTTGCAGGTTGGCCGGCTCGTTGTATTCCAGTTTCCACACATCACCCGCGTGACCGTCCAGGCTGTACACCGCACTGCGCGTGCGCACGACTTCATGGCTCAGGCCACCCCCGATGTCGAAGCCGTTCTTGTAATAGGTGTTGATGCGGTATTCGCCTGGCTGCAGATGCAACGTCTTGTTTTCGGTGCCGAACAGGGCATTGGCTGAAGGTACTTGCTGACCGTTGATGCTCAACACTTCCAGCTCGTTGGGCACTTCAACCACCATCACCTGTGCCGGGGGCAGCTCGGAGCCCGCATACAGTTTCACGTGAGACTGCTGGGCACAACCTGATAACAGCCCCACTACAAGAGCAACCCCGAAAAAACCGCGCATGAAGACTCCTTGAAACGATAAGCGAACCGGGTTGCACGAACTGAAATGGCAACCATCTTGGGAAACAAATTGAGAAGCCAGAATAAGTACAAATAATTTCAGTTCGATGACAAAAAGCCGGGTTGCTCAAGGAGAGCAACCCGGCTTGATGTTTCTGATCCCGCTAGGCGCAATTAGAAGTCGTAGCGCAGACCCACGGAGAAGCCAGTGGCTTCTTCACCTGCAGCACCACCTGGCGTAGCAGTGCGAGCTTGGCCCCACGGAGTCAGAGCAACGTTGTCGTCATTGTCGACCACCGCATAGTTGGCGTAGATACGTACGGCCTTGTCCAGCTTGTGCTCCACACCCACGACCCACATGTCGGAGTCATAGCTGTCAGCGTCTGCATCACGTGTCATCCACATCGCCTTGACGGCCGTGTTAGCCGCAACCTTGAACTCGCCGCCCACACCGTATACATCGGAGGTCAGCAGATCACGTGTGGCATCAGACGTAGCATCGGTGCCGGTGTAGTCCAGCGTCTGGTAGAAGCCGACCATTTTGAAAGCGTCGGTCAGCTTGTAGGCGGCAGCGGCACGAATGCCATCACGCTCTCCACGACCCGTGTCCTCCTCGGCCTGCTCGTAAGCCAAGGAAGCCTCGAACGGGCCACCAGCGTAGTTCAGCGACATGCTCATGGAGTCGGTTTTCAGCGAATCGCCGTCAGCATCAACTTGAGCCGACTCACCTTCATGTACCGAGTAAGCCAGCTTGGCATTGAAGCCGCCGAAGCTCGGCGTGGTGTACTGAACCGTGTTGTCATAACGCTCGTCAAAACGCGCATTGCCAACGCGAGTCAGGTTACGCATATCACCGACCTGATCACCGAACAGGTTGGCCGGACCACGGGCGACCTTGAACGGGCTGTCAAAACGGCCCAGCTGCACGGCACCGAATTTTTTGCCGCTCAGACCCACGAAGGTATCGCGGGTGTTGAAACCGTTGCCATCACCACCATTGGTGAAGTTGATTTCCTGCTCGATCTGGAAGAATGCCTTCAGATCCGGGTTGATTTGATGATCGCCCTTGAAACCCAGGCGAGAAGAGTTGCTGGAGATGTTGGTTTCGGAATAATCAGCACCGTCGTCCAGGAAATCGGTTGATACATGAGCGCGACCATAAACAGTGATATCGGCCATCGCCACGGCAGGCAATACGGCTGCAGCACTTACAACAATCGCAATCAACTTCTTCTTCATCTGAAAAGCTCCATCGGGTTTGTATAACGTCCCAGCGACCTGAACGTTTCGTTGTTGGACTGAAGCGAAGTATGGAAACCCGATGTGACAGAACTCTTGCTGAATTATGAAGATTTGAAGTCAACGGAACTTTTCGAGAAAAACCGGAAAAACAAAGGGTTGCAGTCGATTCATTCCGAGAAAAGCCTTTCTTGCTCTTATTATGTTACGAGGCGAGGAAGGCAACAGATATTGCATCTGTACATTGCAGGAGGAATTATTCGACACAAAAAAAAAGGGGCGACCGAAGTCGCCCTAAATGCCTTGCGTGCTCTTGAAACTGGAAAGATCAGTTCGCTTTGGTTTTCTTGGCATCTTTCCAGATGAAATATCCAAATCCGGCGCAGAACACGACGCAAAGTCCAACAATCAGGACTCCTGCAACAACTACTTCGTCGATGTACATATCCTGTCTCCTGGGCTGGCGCTGTTGCTTTGAATAACTGCAGATTGCCACAACCCTGTGGCCAGCCATTGACGTGGGTCAACTTTCGGCCCCGGACGGCAACCGAGTACAGCGCAAACTGATCTGAATCAAGAGATAAGAGTGTGTGAGGAAGACGGGCCAGGTCGTCGCCCAAGCCAGCAGCCGTTCGCGGCGAAGGCGCTGCCCAACGGAAAATCGAGCTCCCGCATCTACCTATGAGAGGCGGCTCGCCCTCGGGCATAGCTTCGAAACTTCACCGCTTCTTCGGGGTGCCCTTGGGCTTCTTCGTGGCCTTCTTGCCCTTGGGCAGCGGCAGTGCCTGCTCGAAGGCCTGACGCACATCATTCAGGCGCTTTTCGTGCAGATCATGGATGCGCTTGCCGCGTTCGGCGGTAAAGTCGATCAGCTTGTCGTCTGGATTCATGGTCAGCTTCAATCGGGTCGGAATCGGTGATGCACACCCTAGAGGGGATGCGCCTGGACAATAATGATGCGGCGTCAGAGCGCTGATGACCAGCGCAACCACCTACTCAGGCCTTGATGTCCACCCATAGGCCCTTGCGCGGCAGGTTTTCATCCAGACCGTACTCCTCCTCAAGCGCCTCGCCAGAGGCTTCGCCCTCGGCCCGGGCTCGTTCGCGCTGCTGCTGGCGGCGGCGCTGCTCCTCGCGCAGGCGCATGGCGGTCTCTTCTGGATCACGCTTATCCAGAGCCACTGAATTGTCGGCTGAGGTTTCCTCAACCGGTACCACAGGTGGGACATCGGGACGGGCTTTGGGCGGGTCCTGCTGACTGGTCACCGCAACCTGACTGGGCAAGATTGGCGGAAGCATGGCTGATTCTCCTTGTTATCCACTCTGTCGGCAGCCGCCAGTCGGGCTTGAGGGGTCACTACACTACTCGGAAACCCTCCGCGCTTCCGGTACCATACCCGGCTTTTTCACTCGACGGAGACACGCATGGCGCAGCAGCAGTATCAACCGGGGCAACGCTGGATCAGCGACAGCGAAGCAGAGTTGGGGCTCGGCACCATCCTCGCTCAGGACGGCCGCCTGCTTACCGTGCTCTACCCTGCCACCGGCGATACGCGTCAGTACGCTCTGCGCAGTGCTCCGCTGACCCGCGTGCGCTTTGCTCCCGGCGATGAAATCACCCATTTCGATGGCTGGAAACTGATCGTTCGCGAAGTCGAGGATGTTGACGGCCTGCTGGTCTATCACGGCCTCAACGCCGACAACGAAGAGTGCACGCTGCCTGAAACCCAGCTGTCCAACTTCATCCAGTTCCGTCTGGCCAGCGACCGCCTGTTTGCCGGCCAGATCGACCCCTTTTCCTGGTTTGCCCTGCGCTATCACAGCCTGACGCACCGCAGCCGCATCCTGCAGTCGCCGCTGTGGGGGCTCGGCGGCGTACGCGCGCAGCCGATCCCGCATCAATTGCACATCGCCCGCGAAGTGGCCGACCGCATGGCGCCGCGCGTTTTGCTGGCCGACGAAGTGGGCCTGGGCAAGACCATCGAAGCCGGCTTGGTGATCCACCGCCAGTTGCTTACCGGACGCGCCAACCGCGTGCTGATCCTCGTGCCGGAAAACCTCCAGCACCAGTGGTTGGTGGAAATGCGCCGGCGCTTCAACCTGCAGGTCGCGCTGTTCGATGCCGAGCGCTTCGCCGAGAGCGATGCCGATAACCCCTTCGAGGACACTCAGCTGGCGCTGGTCGCCCTGGAGTGGCTGAAGGACGACGACAAGGCACAGAATGCCCTGTTCGCCGCTGGCTGGGATCTGCTGGTGGTCGACGAAGCCCACCACCTGGTCTGGCACCCGGAGCAGGCCAGCCCGCAATACGTGCTGGTCGAACAACTGGCCGCCGCCATCCCCGGCGTTTTGCTGCTCACCGCCACACCGGAACAGCTGGGCCAGGACAGCCACTTCGCCCGCCTGCGCCTGCTCGACCCGAGCCGGTTCCACGATCTGAAAGCGTTCCGTGCCGAAAGCGCGAACTACAAGCCCGTGGCCGAAGCGGTGCAGGAACTGCTCGACGAAGGTCGTCTGTCGGACCAGGCACACCGCACCATCCACGAATTTCTCGGCGATGAAGGCGAAGCGCTGCTGGCTGCCGTCACGGATGGCGATATCCAAGCCAGTGGTCGTCTGGTGCGCGAACTGCTCGACCGTCATGGCACCGGCCGCGTGCTGTTTCGCAACACCCGCGCCGCGGTGCGCGGTTTCCCCGAACGTGAGCTGCATGCCTACCCGCTGGCCAGCCCCGACGAATACATGGAGCTGCCCGTCAGCGAGCACGCCGAGCTGTACCCGGAACTCGGCTATCAGGCCGGGGCGCAAGAAGAGGAGCCGCGCTGGTGGAGTTTCGATCCGCGCACGGAGTGGCTGATCGATACCCTGAAGATGCTCAAGCAGTTCAAGGTACTGGTGATCTGTGCCCATGCCGAAACGGCACTGGACCTGGAAGAAGCCCTGCGCGTGCGCTCCGGCATCCCGGCTACGGTATTCCATGAGGGCATGAGCATTCTCGAACGCGACCGCGCCGCCGCCTACTTTGCCGATGAAGAGTTCGGCGCACAGGTGCTGATCTGTTCGGAAATCGGCAGTGAAGGCCGCAACTTCCAGTTCGCCCATCATCTGGTGCTGTTCGACCTGCCGGCCCACCCGGACCTGCTCGAACAGCGTATTGGCCGCCTCGACCGCATCGGCCAGCAGCATCGCATCCAGCTGCATGTGCCCTACCTGGAAAACAGCGCCCAGGAGCGGCTATTTCAGTGGTACCACCAGGCCTTGAATGCCTTCCTGAATACCTGCCCGACCGGCAACGCCCTGCAGCATCAGTTCGGTCCCCAGTTGCTGGAGCAGCTCGAAGGCGGTGATGACCATCAATGGGAAACCTTGCTGAGCAATGCCCGTACCGAGCGCGAACGGCTTGAAGCCGAGATGCACAGTGGCCGCGACCGTCTGCTGGAGCTCAACTCCAGCGGCGCCGGCGAAGGCCAAAGCCTGGTCGAAGCGATCCTTGAACAGGACGATGAATACGCCCTGCCGATCTATATGGAAGAGTTGTTCAACGCGTTCGGTATCCACAGTGAAGACCATTCGGACAACGCGCTGATCCTGCGCCCCAGCGAGAAAATGCTCGACGCTAGCTTCCCGCTTGGCGACGACGAAGGCGTCACCATCACCTACGATCGCAACCAGGCACTGGCTCGCGAAGACATGCAGTTCCTCACCTGGGAACATCCCATGGTGCAGGGTGGCATGGACCTCGTGCTCTCCGGCGCGATGGGCAACACCTCGGTAGCACTGATCAAGAACAAGGCGCTCAAGCCCGGGACCGTATTGCTCGAACTGCTCTTCGTCAGCGATGTGGTCGCTCCGCGCGCCCTGCAGCTGAGCCGCTACCTGCCGCCCGTGGCACTGCGTTGCCTGCTGGATGCCAAGGGCAACGACCTGGCGGCCAAGGTCGGTTTCGAAACCCTCAACGACCAGCTGGAAAGTGTGCCGCGCATCAGCGCCAACAAGTTCGTTCAGGCCCAGCGCGACGTGCTCGCCACGCAGTTCAACCTGGCCGAAACCAAGATTCAGCCGCGCCATGCCGAACGTGTCGCCGATGCCAAGCATCGCCTGACCGCAGAACTGGACGAGGAGATCGCCCGTCTCACCGCGCTGCAAGCGGTTAACCCCAGCGTGCGCGACAGCGAGATCGATGCCCTGCGCCACCAGCGCGAAGACGGCCTGAGCTACCTCGACAAGGCCTCGCTGCGTCTGGAAGCCATCCGCGTACTGGTGGCCGGCTGATCCATTCAGGACCTGAGAACAGGGACGCTCTCAGGTCTGTCTGGTTATCGCTAGCATAAGCAAAAGAAATAAGCATTTTGCCATCACGCCCTTTTCTTATTAAGCTCTGCTTAAACTAGAAAAGAGCCTGCGTGCATGGATGTATTTAGCTCGAAACTGGTGTCCAGTCTGCCACCGGATGACCAGTTCATTGTCTTGCAAACCAGTCATGATGCTGGGTTGGTGCTGTTGTCGCTGTTGGTGGCGATTGCCACCAGCTTCACCACACTCAGCCTGATTGAACGCATGGCCCATGCGTTCGATCCCCTGCGCCGCGCTTTCTGGGCCACCGCAGCCACGTTGTGCCTAACCAGTGGAATCTGGTCCATGCATTTCGTTGGCATGCATGCCTTCCAGGCGCCGGTCGAGCTGCACCATGAACTCCCGCTCACCCTGGTATCGCTGGTGGTCGCCCTCGCGGCTTCGGCTCTGACTATCTATACACTGGGCCCGCGCTGGCTGCGCTTGTCACACGTCGGCCTGGCCGCGTTGATCATCGGGCTGGGTATCAGTGCCATGCACTACACCGGCATGGCCGCCATGGCCACCCCGAAGGCCACCGCCTATTACCACGGCGAACGGGTTCTGCTATCGGTACTGCTGGCAGTCGCCGCCGCCATAGCCAGCCTGCTGCTTGCCCGCCACGCCCATCGCCTGCGCTACGACCTCGGGCGGCTGATCAAATTTCTGGCCAGCTTGTTGCTGGGCGGCGCAATCCTGGCCATGCACTACTGTGGCATGTGGGCTTTGGTACTGATCCTGCCCATTGACGCGTCCCTGCCGACGATCCCCCCCCTTCATGACCCTGCACGGGGACAGGTCATTGGCCTGGCCATGCTGCTGTTTGCCGCTCTGTGCCTAGGCGCGACTTGGGTCGATCGCACGTTGATCCAGAAGGAGCGTGCCCTGCGCCGTGCCAATGCACGCCTCAGGGAGTTGGACCAGGCCAAGGACTCCTTGCAGGCAATTGCCCATCGCGACGCGCTGACTGACCTGCTCAATCGCCGAGGCTTCGAGGAGCAGTTCGCCTGCCGCCTGGATTCGTATAGCCGGCGCGATCAATCACTGGCATTGATGTTCCTCGATCTGGATAACTTCAAGCAGATCAATGACAACCTCGGCCATGCGGTCGGCGATGAGCTGCTCAAGATCGTTGCCCAGCGTCTGCGCCAAGTGTTGCGAGATGATGACGTGATCGCCCGTTTCGGCGGTGACGAATTCTGCGTGCTCATCGGCCTGCCTCGTCAACGCGATCCGGTATTTTTAGCCCAGCGCATCGTGCAAGACCTCACCCAGCCGGTCCGGCTCGTCGGGCAGCGCGTGGAAATCTCCACCAGCATCGGCGTCAGCCTGTTCCCCCGTGACGGCAGCAACGTTGGCGAGTTGCTCGAACATGCCGACATGGCCTTGTACGAAGCCAAGGAAGCGGGGCGAAACCAGGCTTATTTCTTCAACCAGGAGTTGCGCACGCGCTCGGTGGACGTTCGCCACCGAGAAGGTGAACTGCTACAAGCCCTGAAGCAGGATCGCGGGTTGCTTTTGCACTATCAGCCCATCATCGATCTGCACAGCGGCAAGGTCGTCAAGCTGGAAGCCTTGCTCCGCTGGGAGCATCCCCAGCTGGGCCTGCTGATGGCCGAGGACTTCCTGCCTCTGGCCTCAGCGGCCCTGCGCGCGAACCTGGATGCCTGGTGTCTGCGCCGCGCCCATCATGATCTGGCTCGACTGGGGCTGCCGCAGCAACTGACAATAGCCTTGGACGCCGCGATTCCGCAGCTGGGCCAGAACCTTTGGCTCGATGGTTTGCGGGGCATTCTTGAAGCGCAGGCAATTAACCCCGCGCAGGTCGAGTTGGAAGTGTCGGCCGCTAATCTGAACAAACTGCAGGTCACCACCTTGCTCATACAGATACGAGCCTTGGGGGTGAACCTGTCCATCGATCATTTTGGCGCTGCGCCCTTCGCACTGGAAGTACTGCAGCGTCTGACGCCGAGCGGACTGAAAATAGGCCCTGGCCTTGCCCAGTCGGCGCAGGGGCATAAGCAAATGGCAGCCGTCGTTGCCGTGGCCCATGCCCTGGAATTGCAGATCACCGCACTGGATGTGGAAAACGAAGAGCAGCTTCAACTGTTACGTCAGCAGGGCTGTAATCTGGCCCAAGGACCGTATTTCGCTCCGGCCATGTCGCTGCAGAGCCTTCACGATTACCTGACGAACCCGTGCTACCTGCTCGAACCGGCGTTGATCTGACAAGCGCTTCAGCCACATCTGTGCGGAATCGCTAGAACGCCTTCTGCCGCCAGCGCAACAACCAGTCAAGATCGGCGCAAGTACCCGCGTCTGCCGGCACGTACTCAGCCGCCAGCCACCCCTGATAACCACTGCGCTCGAGCGCCGCCAATGCGGCGGCGAAATCTACGCGACCACTACCCGGCGCCCCGCGGCCCGGGCAGTCGGCAAATTGCACATGGCCGATACGCCCGGCCAGCCGTTCGATGGCCAGGGGCAGGTCCACGCCCTGACGGGCCATATGATAGAAATCCAGCTGGGCCGCAAAGTTGGGATGATCCACCGCACGTAACAGCTCATCGAGGTGCTCAGGCGTGTTGATAAGGAAGCCCGGCATGTCCAATGGGTTAATCGCCTCGGCCAACACGCGAATCCCCAGCGCATCGAACGCCTCGGCGCTCTTTTGCACGTTGCCGACCAAGGTGCGCATCGCCTCGCCACGACTGACACCCTCCGCCAGGCGCCCGGCCAGCAGGTTCACGCAGCGTGGCCGTACCATGGCCGCATAGCTCAAGGCTCCTTCCAGCGCAGCATCGAATTCGCCCTGGCGCTGCGGCACGCCAGCCAACCCCGCACCACCCTGCATGAAATCGCCAGCCGGCAAGTTGATCAACACCAAGGGCAGGCCGGCTCGCTCCAGCTCCTCTTTGAGGCGTATGGCAGGCAGCTCGTAGGGAAACTGGATTTCTACCCCATCGAAGCCCGCTACACTTGCGCCGCGAATACGGTCGATCAACGGTAACTCGGTAAACAGTAAGGAAAGATTGGCGGCGATTTTCATTTTTGCTCCTCGCGATACATCTGCACCAGCGTCGCCGGGTCTTGCGCAAGGTGACCCTGACTGCCATGCAATCGCATCAATTGGGCGGCCAGGCCACTCATCGGCGTGGCACTGCCCTGCTCGCGGGACAGTTTCACTGCGGTATCCACATCCTTGAGCAAGGTGCGCACATGCCACTTGATCGGGTCAAAGCGACTTTCAGCCATTTGCGGTGCAAGGATCTGCAACGGCTTGGAATCGGCAAAACCACCGGCCAACGCCGGCGCAATCAAGCTGGCATCTACCCCGGCGCGCTCAGCCAGCGCCACCACCTCGGCAATCACCAATGCATTGCAGGCGACAATCATCTGGTTGCACACCTTGGTGACCTGGCCCGCGCCGACCTCGCCCATGCGCGTCAGACGCTGGCCCAAGTGGGCCAACACCGGGCGCACTCGCTCGATATCCGCGGCATCCCCGCCGGCCATGATTGCCAGCGTACCGGCCTCGGCGCCGGGGGTGCCGCCCGATACCGGCGCATCGATCCAGCGCATGCCGGTACGCGCTTCCAACTCGGCGGCCATTTCGCGGGTTGCCGCTGGTTCCAGGCTGGAAAAATCCACCAGCAGTTGACCGACGCGCGCACCCTCGACGATGCCGCCCTCGCCGAACACCACGTCTCTCACCGCCGCCGTGTCGGCCAGGCAGAGCATGACGATCTCGGCATCGCTGCATAGATCAGCCGGTCGCGGCGTTGCACGGGCACCCAGCTCCACAAGCGGCGCGCACTTGTCCGCCGAGCGGTTCCAGACAGACAACGGATAGCCGGCGGCCAACAGGCGTCGGGTCATTGGCAGACCCATCAGGCCGATACCGGCGAAGGCGAGGGAAGGCAAAGGCTGCATACCTGGCTCCAGGGCAAAAAAAGAGTGGCATCCTAACAGGCGGTACACTGGTCGAAATTGGCCGACGCTCCGCCTTTCCCGACGATCAAAAACTGCCTACGGACGATCTTTCTCCACATGATCCAGATTGATTGGATCACCGGCCTGCGTTTCCAGCTTTTCGCGAATATCGTCGAACATTCGGTCATATTCATCGTGGTGCGTCAGGATCAGTCCTTGCTCGGAAGGCAGGCCATGACGCGAGGCAAGTCGGGAGGCAACGCTGGCAAAGTTGAACGCGGTGTCACGGTGCAGGGTAAAACGTTCCTCGAAAGGCCGCTTCTCCACCACGCCACTCATGCGCAGCTCAAGCACCTTGCCTTCAACGGGATCGCTGCGCACCTCGTAATAAAGATCAATGGCATAACACGGCTCATCACCAGGCAGGCTGGCGCGGTGAAGGTGTCCGGGCTCGAACATGTGGGCGTACCTGTTGAACAGCAACGCTCAGCTTAGTTGTTTTGAGCCGTTTCAGTGCAGCGCCGAGCGCTCTGCCTTTTCTTGCACCAGTACCCAAGGGGCTACGACCACCGCCCAGAGCTGTGGATCACGGGACAGCAGATCGCTCGCGCGCTCTTCCTCGACCTTGCCTAGCGAGCCTTCGGCCAGCCAGCCGGAAACCTTGCTCGCCTGGTTTTCCGCCACCGCCTCGGCCACGGCAATCAGATCAAGGCCTTCATTGACCCACAGCAACGCGCCACGGGCAAAGAACGGCTGCAATTCCTGCCACGTGATGGAAGCAGTTTCGCCCAGCAGCTTGGCATAAAGGGTGCTTGGTGATTGCGACATGAACAGAACTACCGGTTGCGTTGGGCCGAATATGATAACGCCCTCGCCGGCAACACAACACCTGACTCCGGTTAATGGCCAGCAGAGGGATCGGGACAACTCATCAGGCGCCTATCGCTGCGATTTGGCGACAGGTTCTCGGGATTCACCCCCGCCGGCTTTCCAAGCGATCAAACAGCGCTCTACACTGAGTTCGATACGGTTTGGAATCCAGTACGCCAATCGCCCGGGCTCCCCGTCCGGGATACAACAACAATGAGACGAGTGGACATCATGACCAATACGACCCAACACCTGTGCAAACTGTTCTCTGCCATTGCCCTGGCCGGTTGCGCCAGTTACTCGATGGCCGCGGACACCATCAAGATCGCCCTTGCCGGCCCGGTGACCGGTGCCGTGGCGCAGTACGGCGAAATGCAGTTCGTTGGCGCCAACATGGCCATCGAGCAGATCAACAAGGCCGGTGGTGTAGACGGCGCCCAGCTCGAGGGCGTGGTCTACGACGACGCGTGCGACCCGAAACAGGCCGTGGCGGTGGCCAACAAGATCGTCAACGATGGCATTTCCTTCGTAGTCGGCCACCTGTGTTCCAGCTCGACCCAGCCGGCCTCCGATATCTATGAGGACGAAGGCATCCTGATGATCACGGCGGCATCCACCAGCCCGGACATCACCGCGCGTGGCTACGAGCTGATTTTCCGCACCATCGGTTTGGATAACATGCAGGGCCCGACTGCTGGCAACTACATTGCCGATCACGTCAAACCCAAGGCTGTTGCGGTCGTGCATGACAAACAGCAGTACGGCGAAGGCATCGCCACGGCGGTGCGCGACACCTTGAAGGAAAAAGGCATCAATGTCGTCGCCTTCGAAGGCATCAACGCCGGCGACAAGGACTTCTCCGCGCTGATCGCCAAGCTCAAGCGCGCCAACGTCGATTTCGTTTATTACGGCGGTTACCACCCCGAACTCGGCCTGCTGCTGCGCCAAGCCAAGGAAAAGGGCCTGACTGCACGCTTCATGGGTCCCGAAGGTGTCGGCAATAAGGAAATTTCCGCCATCGCCGGCCCGGCCTCCGAAGGCATGCTGGTCACCCTGCCGCGCTCATTCGACCAGGACCCGAAGAACCAGGCATTGGTCGAGGCGTTCAAGGCCAAGAAGCAGGACCCCAGCGGTCCGTTCGTGTTTCCGGCCTATGCCGCGGTACAAGTGATCGCCGAGGGCATCGAGAAAGCCGGCAGCACCGACACCGAGAAAGTCGCCGCCGCGCTACGCGCCAATACCTTCGACACGCCCACCGGCTCCCTGGCCTTCGACGAGAAGGGCGACCTGAAGGACTTCAGCTTCGTCGTCTATGAGTGGCATCAGGACGGAACCAAGACCGAAGCTCAATAACCTGCCGCGCAAGCCCCCGCCGCATACCCGCGGGGGCTTTTATCCGAGTATCCCGAGGCATTGGCCGTCCACCGGGCGGTGCCGGCGCGTACCCGAGGAGACAGGTAAATGCCTGAGATTTATCACTACCTGCAACAGTTGGTGAACGGCCTGACCATCGGCAGCACCTATGCGCTGATCGCCATTGGCTACACCATGGTTTACGGCATTATCGGCATGATCAACTTCGCCCACGGCGAGGTGTACATGATCGGCTCGTACATCGCCTTCATCGCTATTACCCTGCTGGCCATGGCCGGCATCGACAGCTTGATGCTGATCATGGTCGTCGCCTTTGCCGCCAGCATGATCGTCACCAGCGCGTTCGGCTACAGCATCGAACGGGTCGCCTACCGTCCCCTGCGTGGCGGCAATCGGCTGATCCCGCTGATCTCGGCCATTGGCATGTCGATTTTCCTGCAAAACGCCGTGATGCTCTCGCAAGACTCCAAGGACAAGGCCATCCCCAACCTGCTGCCCGGCAATTTCGTGTTCGGCGAAAGCACCATGAGCGGGGTGACCATTTCCTACATGCAGGTGCTGATTTTCGTCGTCACCTTCCTGGCCATGCTCGGCCTGACCCTGTTCATTTCCCGATCACGCTTGGGTCGCGCCTGTCGCGCCTGCGCCGAAGACCTGAAAATGGCCAACCTGCTGGGCATCAACACCAACAACATCATTGCCCTGACCTTTGTGATCGGCGCTGCCCTGGCCGCCGTGGCAGGCGTACTGCTGGGCATGCAATACGGGGTAATCAACCCCTATCTGGGCTTCCTCGCTGGGATCAAAGCCTTCACCGCCGCGGTACTCGGCGGTATCGGCAGCATTCCCGGTGCGGTACTGGGCGGCCTGGTACTGGGTGTGGCGGAAGCCATTGGCGCCGATATCTTTGGCGATCAATACAAAGACGTGGTGGCCTTCAGCCTGCTGGTGCTGGTGCTGCTGTTCCGTCCGACCGGGATTCTCGGCCGTCCGGAGGTGGAAAAGGTATGAGTCGGAACCTCAAGACCGCAATCTTCAGCACCGTGCTCCTGCTGCTGATTTCCTACCCCCTTCTCGGCCTCAAGCTCAGCGTAATCGGCATCGGTTTGCAGGTCGAAGGCGCCTCGCCCCGCACCCTGTGGACCATTGCCATCGCCGCCGCGCTGGTGTTCGTCTGGCAGTTGTTTCGCGACCGTTTGCCCGGCAGCGGCCGATTCACGGCGTTGCTGCCGTCCATGCCAAGCAGCGTCACGCACCGTCTGACTTTGCCCTCGACCCAGCGCTGGATCATTATGCTGCTGGTGGTGGTCGCGCTGGTCTGGCCGTTCTTCGGTTCGCGGGCGGCAGTGGACATCGCCACGCTTATTCTCATCTACGTGATGCTGGCCATCGGCTTGAACATCGTCGTCGGGCTGGCGGGGTTGCTCGATCTCGGTTATGTCGGCTTCTACGCGGTGGGTGCCTATACCTATGCACTGCTCGCTGAATACGCCGGCTTCGGCTTCTGGACCGCACTGCCGATTGCCGGGCTGATGGCCGCCACCTTCGGCTGCGTGCTCGGTTTTCCTGTGCTGCGCTTGCGCGGTGACTACCTGGCCATCGTCACCCTGGGCTTTGGCGAGATCATCCGCATCATGCTGCGCAACCTGACCAGTATCACCGGCGGCCCCAACGGTATCAGCTCGATTCCCAAACCGACGCTGTTCGGCCTGTCCTTCGACCGCCGCGCGCCGGATGGCATGCAGACCCTGCACGAGTTCTTTGGCTTCGCGTACAACTCCACCCACAAGGTGATCTTCCTTTACCTGATCGCCCTGCTGCTGGTGCTGTTGGCTTTGTTCGTCATCAACCGGCTGATGCGCATGCCCATCGGCCGGGCCTGGGAAGCGCTACGCGAAGACGAAATCGCCTGTCGTGCCCTCGGACTCAATCCCACCGTAGTGAAGCTTTCCGCCTTCACCCTTGGCGCCACCTTCGCCGGGTTCGCGGGCAGCTTCTTCGCCGCGCGCCAGGGGCTGGTGACACCGGAGTCCTTCAGCTTCATCGAGTCGGCCATGATCCTTGCCATTGTCGTGTTGGGCGGCATGGGCTCGCAGCTGGGCATCATCTTTGCCGCCGTGGTCATGGTGTTGCTGCAGGAAATGCGCGGGTTCAACGAGTACCGCATGCTAATCTTCGGCCTGACCATGATCGTGATGATGATCTGGCGCCCACAGGGTCTGCTGCCCATGCAGCGGCCGCACCTGGAGCTGAAGCCATGAGCCGCGCAATTCTCGAGGTCAGCGGCCTGTGCATGCGCTTTGGCGGGCTATTGGCGGTCAACGGGGTGAACCTGACCGTCAAGGAACAACAGGTGGTGTCGATGATCGGCCCCAATGGGGCCGGCAAGACCACGGTGTTCAATTGCCTCAACGGTTTCTATCAGCCTACCGCGGGGGAAATCCTGCTCGATGGCGACCCCATCCAAGGCTTGCCTGGCCACAGGATTGCCTGCAAAGGCGTGGTCCGAACGTTCCAGAACGTGCGCCTGTTCAAGGAGATGACCGCGGTAGAAAACTTGCTGGTGGCCCAGCATCAACACATCAACACCAACTTCTTCGCCGGCCTGTTCAAAACGCCCGGGTATCGAAAGAGTGAACAGGAAGCCATGCGCCACGCCGCTGAATGGCTGGAACGGGTCAACCTCACTGAGGTCGCCAACCGCCCGGCCGGCACTCTCGCCTATGGCCAGCAGCGACGTCTGGAAATCGCCCGTTGCATGATGACCCGTCCGCGCTTGCTGATGCTCGATGAACCCGCCGCCGGCCTCAACCCACGAGAAACTGAAGGCCTCAAGGCCTTGATTGGCCAGCTACGGGACGAACATGGCGTCACCGTATTGCTGATCGAGCATGACATGAAGCTGGTGATGAGTATTTCCGACCACATTGTCGTGATCAACCAGGGTGCGCCCCTGGCCGAGGGCACGCCGGAGCAGATCCGCAGCAACCCGGATGTGATCAAAGCCTACCTGGGGGAAACCTGATGCTGCAGTTCGATAATGTTTCCACCTTCTACGGCAAGATCCAGGCGCTGCATGGGGTCAGCCTGGCCGTGCAACGGGGCGAGATCGTCACCCTGATCGGCGCCAACGGCGCCGGCAAATCCACCTTGCTGATGACGCTGTGCGGCTCACCGCGGGCCGCCAGCGGCAGCATTCGTTACGAGAATGAAGAACTGGTCGGCCAGGACACCTGCGACATCATGCGCAAAAGCATTGCGGTGGTGCCCGAGGGACGTCACATCTTTGCCCGCCTGACGGTGGAAGAAAACCTGGTGATGGGCGCCTATTACCTGGCCAAGCAGGACTACCAGCAGCAGTTGGATAGGGTGCTGGAACTGTTTCCTCGCCTCAAGGAACGCTTCACCCAGCGCGGTGGCACCATGTCCGGCGGCGAACAACAAATGCTCGCCATCGCACGGGCACTGATGAGCCAGCCCAAACTGCTGCTACTCGATGAACCTTCGCTGGGCCTGGCGCCGATCATCATCCAGCAGATTTTTGAGATCATTGAGCAATTGCGCAGCGCCGGCGTGACCATTTTTCTGGTCGAACAGAACGCCAACCAGGCGCTCAAGCTCGCCGACCGAGGTTATGTGCTGGAAAACGGCCACATTGTCACCCAGGGCACTGGCGAGGAATTGCTCGACGACCCCAAGGTTCGCGATGCGTATCTGGGCGGTTGACTGCGCTCTGTATGCCGGCAAGACATCTTGCCGATACGAATAAACCAAAGCCCGGCGAGCCGGGCTTTAATTATGGAGCGAATAGTAGAGAACCTGTAGCTGACGGCAACGCTCATCACATCGGGGGTTCGGTACATTAATTAGCGTCGGAGCGCCCGCAAAATGCCGGGGACTGCGTGATGGGTGAAGCGGCGACAGCCTGGTTTCAACGGGCCAGGGGGCAAGAAGGCATCTACAGTAAAACCACCGGCGGCTATCCCTGCTCCGCCCTGTCACCGGGAGATTTAAGATGCATGGCCCGTCACGCCTCGCCTCGCTGCGCACCCTCGCCAGCCTGCTGCTCGTCACTTTGCTGAGCGGCTGCGGAATCAACAACATTCCCAGCTATGACGAGCAAGTCAAATCCGCCTGGGCGCAGGTGGAAAACCAGTACCAACGCCGCGCCGACCTGGTTCCCAACCTGGTGGAAACCGTCAAAGGCTACGCCCGCCAGGAACAAGAAACCCTCACAGCAGTGATCGAGGCACGGGCCAAGGCGACCTCGATCCAGGTGGATGCCAATACCCTCGACGATCCTGCCAAACTGCGTCAGTTCGAACAGGCCCAGGATCAGCTGAGCGGCGCCTTGAGCAGGCTGATGGTGGTGGTGGAACGCTACCCGGACCTCAAGTCCAACCAGAACTTCCTCGCCCTGCAATCCCAGCTCGAAGGTACCGAGAATCGCATCGCCGTGGCGCGGCGCGACTTTATCGCCGCCGTGCAACGTTACAACACCGAGATCCGCACCTTCCCAGGCCGCATCTGGCATACCTTGATGTACAGCGACATGCCGATCCGCGAGACCTTCGAGGCCACCTCGGAGAATGCGGAGCAGGCCCCACAAGTGCAGTTCTGATGCAACGGGGCCATGCCGTTGTCGACTGGCGGTATTTGCTGCTGATCGCCCTGCTGTTCTGCCTGGGCGCCACTGGCGTGCAAGCACAAGTCCAGTTTCCGCCACTCACCGGCCGAGTGGTCGACCAGGCCGAGCTGCTGGACGCTCCCAGCGAAAGCCAACTGGCCCAGCAGCTTGCCGCCCATGAACAGGCCACCGTCGAGCAATTGGTGGTGGTCACCGTGCCCGATCTGCAAGGTCGCAGCATCGAGGAGTTCGGCGTCGAGCTGGGCCGCCACTGGGGCATCGGTCAGAAGGACCGGGACAACGGCGCGCTGCTGATTATCGCCCGCGACGAACGCAAGATCCGCATCGAGGTCGGCTATGGCCTGGAAGGCCGACTCACCGATGCGCAATCGGCGCTGATTATCCACAACCTGATCGCCCCGGCCTTTCGCCAGGGCGATTACGCCGGGGGCATTCGCGCCGGTGTCGACGCCATGCTGCAGGTGCTCGGCGGCGAGCCGCTGGAAGGCTACAGCGCCGCCCAGGGCGGTGGCGAACAGCAGCCCGCCGGGCTGCTGTTCTTGATCATGTTCATTGCGATTATCCTGTTTCTCGGCGGGGGCGGCGGCGGACGGCGCAAGCGTGGACGAGGACGGGATGTGATTGCCGGCGCGATGCTCGGCACCTTGCTTGGACGTGGCGGCGGCGGGTTTGGCGGGGGAGGATTCGGCGGGGGCGGCGGCGGTTTCGGGGGCGGTGGCGCCTCCGGTGGCTGGTAAACGGAGAGACACATGAGCCTACTCAGCGAACAGGAACAGCAGCAGGTCGCCGATGCGATTACCCGCGTCGAGCGCAGCACCGATGCCGAGCTGGTCACCGTACTGGCGGCCCAGGCGGACGATTACCATTATATTCCGCTGGTGTGGGCCGGCCTGATTGCCCTGTTGCTGCCCGGCATTCTCAACGTATTCGGCGATTGGTTGAACGCCCGTCAGCTCTTGCTGAGCCAATGGAGCAGCTTTCTGCTACTGGGCTTGCTGTTCAGGCTTCCCGCGCTGCGCCTGCGCCTGATTCCCCTGCGGGTGCGTCACTGGCGGGCGGCCAACCTGGCACGTAGACAGTTTCTCGAACAGCAGTTGCACCACACCGACGGCGATGTAGGCCTGCTGATCTTCGTCAGCGAAGCCGAGCATTATGTGGAAATTCTCGCCGACCGCGGTATTTCCAGCCGCATCGGCAACGACGTGTGGGAAAGCCTGATCGCACGCTTTACCCAGCAGGTACGCCGAGGGCAAACCCTGCAGGGTTTTCTTGACTGCATCGAGGGCTGTGGCCGGCACCTCCAGGCACACCTGCCGGCAACCCAGGAGCGCAACCAGCTGGCCAACCGGCTGGTGGTTCTGGAGTGAAGCTTGGGATTCAAGTCAGCGCGTTGGGCGCAATCAGGAGATTCAGAGCAACCGGTGGGATCGCGCCAAGACGCATCAAAAATGTCAAAACACCGCGGTATCGCTGCGCTCAACGTCACCCTACGTGAAATATCGATGCTTACTTGGCCTGGTAGATGATCCCCGGACTGCACTGCACCATCTGGTAATGATCCGATAAGCCATTGAGCGCTTCGGAGGCCCCCAGGAACAGGTAACCTCCCGGTTTGAGCGTTCCATGGATGCGCAGCAGGATGTCGCGCTTCACCTCGGCGGAGAAATAAATCAGCACGTTGCGGCAGAACACGATGTCGAACTTGCCCAGCACGGCGTAGCTGTCGAGCAGGTTCAAGGCACGAAACTCGATGCGGCTGCGCAAGGCTGGCTTGATCGCCCACCGTCCCGGTGCGACCTGGTCGAAATACCGTTGCTTGCGCTCCGGAGACAAGCCGCGCGCCATGGCCAGGCTGTCGTACTCGCCGGCCTTGCAGGCCGCCAGCATGGTGCCGGACAGTTCGGTGGCAACAATCTGCGCGCCCATGCGCAACTGGCTGGGATAGGTGCGCTCGTACTCGTCCAGGGTCATCGACAGCGAATAGGGTTCCTGCCCCGAAGAACAGGCTGCCGACCAGATACGCAGACGCTGATGCGGGTTGGCCTTGAGCAGCTCCGGCAGTACCCGGCTTTTGAGAACCTCGAACGGATAGCCGTCGCGAAACCACAGGGTTTCGTTGGTGGTCATGGCGTCGACCACCAGCTCACGCAGACCGCTGCGCGGCTGGCTCTGGATTCTCTGCACCAGCTCGCCGAGGCTTTTGATGCCTTGCTCTTCCAGGAGCCGGTTCAGCCGGCTGGACACCAGATACTGCTTATTGCTGCCAAGCAGAATCCCACTGGTTTTTTCCAGAAAGTCCCGGAACAGTTCAAAATCCAAATTACCCGAAGACACCTAGCCCGCCTTTAACGTTATGGAATGCCGAAAACCGCAGCTCTTAGTTGCTTTGCGCAGTGATTCGCTCGATGACTCGGGTCGCGAGTTCATCCGGGCGAAACTTGGCGAGGAAGTCGTCCGCACCCACCTTCTTGACCATCGCCTGGTTGAATACCCCTGACAGCGAGGTATGCAAAAGCACATGCAGCTTGCTCATGCGCGGGTCCTGGCGAATTTCTGCGGTCAGAGTGTACCCATCCATCTCCGGCATTTCGATATCGGAAATGACCATCAGCAGCTCCTTCTCAGGGCTGCGCCCCTCGTTGAGCATGTTTTGCAGATACTCGAGTCCCTGGCGACCATCGCACAGAGCAGTGACCTCGACGCCAAGGCTTTCCAGGCAACGAATCAGCTGCTTGCGGGCAACCGATGAATCATCCACCACCAGCACGTGCTGAGTCTCGGCAAACTGCTGAGCCTGCGCGGAAATGACGTGATCAGAGACCGTTTCTTGGGTCGGTATGACTTCGGCAAGAATCTTTTCTACATCGATGATTTCCACCAGCCGATCATCCACATGGGTCACCGCAGTCAGGTAATGATCCCGTCCGGTGCCCTTGGGCGGCAGATGCACCTCATGCCAGTAGAGGTTGACGATGCGTTCCACCGAGCGCACCAGAAAGCCCAGCACGCGTGAGTTGTATTCGGTGATGATGACGAAACTGTTCTGCCGCTCGGTCAGAGCGCGACGGCCGGTAGCCATCGACAGGTCGAGAATCGGAACGGTTCCGCCACGGATATTCGCCACGCCACACACTACCGCGCTCGATTTGGGCATGACATTCAGACGGGGACAAGGCAGTACTTCCTTGACCTTGAAGACATTGATGCCATACAGCTGACTGCCGTCGAGACGAAACAGCAAGAGCTCCAGACGATTCTGTCCGACCAGCTGAGTGCGCTGGTTTACCGAGTCCATTACACCAGCCATGCCGGCTCCCTTGATATGAATAGAACGTTGTATGTTCAGGTAGGGACGGAAAGTGCCGCCGTGCTTACCCACACGCGCACCAAAGTTCGATGCTCGCTCTTTACCTGGCGGCACGTACTTTGCTTCTTTTAGGACATGAAGATTGCCCTGTCATTTTTACGACGCTTATCCAGGCTTGCCCAGCCCCTCGCCTGCGTTGCCGTGCTGCATAGCATCTCGTCACAGGCGGCGCCAACACCACAAACGCTACCTGATCAGCTTATCGGCACAGCCCAGGCATTTCTTGAGGCCACTGTCGCCGACTACTTGCAGCGCAGCGCCATCGCCGGGCGCCATGAAATCGACATGAACCGGCTGGACCCACGGTTGCGCATGCCGTTTTGCGACCAGCCCCTGTATGCCAGCCTGGAAAACCCGCCACAGCCCATCGGCCGGGTCACCGTGCGCGTCGGCTGCAGCGGTCGTTCGCCCTGGAGCGTCTTTGTCCCCGCCCAAGTGCGCCTGTATCGCGACGTAGTCGCCGTCGCCCGCCCCTTGGCGCGCTCAAGCACCATCGGTTTTGCAGATATCCGCCTGGCGGAGCGCGACGTCGGCCAGCTCAGCCAAGGCTATCTGACCGAGCTGGATCAGGCCCTGGGTTACAAATTGACGCGCCCCGTCACCGCCGACCAGATCCTCACCCCCAACCACCTGGAACGAGCCGATGTGGTGAGCAAAGGTGATCAGGTCGTCATCAGCGCCCGCAACAGCGGCCTGAATGTACGCATGCCCGGCGAAGCGCTGAGCAACGGAGCGCCAGGTGAACAGATCCGGGTACGCAACCTGGGCTCCCAACGCATCATCAAGGCCAGGATCAGTGGCCCCGGACAGGTGGAAGTGGACCTCTAAACCGTCAAGAACTGTTTAAATCCTTTAAACTGTGACCCGAAACGCAAAACCGTATCGGATCGCACTAAAGTTCCTGCCGCCTTGGCCGAGAATAATGGCATGCGTCCATACACCCGTCCGAGGTAGCGAATCATGGTTATCGACATTCAGCGGTCGAACGGCACCCCCGTCCCGCCCAGCACAAACCGCAGCAATGCGGCGCAGCCGCCGATCGACACCGCGCTGGCCCAGCCTGCAACACCGGCCAAAAGTGGCGAGCCTGTACTTCTCAGTGCTGAGGCTCAACAGTTGCAGCAGATCAGCGATCAATTGCGTAGCCAGCCCAGTGTCGACCACGAACGCGTGGCACAAATCAAGCAAGCCATCGCCGATGGCAGCTATCAGGTCGACAGCCAGCGCGTGGCCAGCAAGCTGCTCGGTTTCGAAACCCTGCGCTGATTGACCCGCGAGGGAGCAGGACGCCCGCTCAACAGAGGTTGTTATGCCAGCAGTAAGCCTTTTGCAGCAGTTCAATGACGATATCGCCAGCGCTGAGCGTCTGCTCGCGCTGCTCGACAGCGAGTATCAGGCCTTGAGTCGCAGTGAGCTGACGCTGCTGGAAGAACTGCTGGAAGAGAAACAACAGCTGCTTGCCCTGCTTGAGCAGCATCGCCAGCAGCGCAGCGAGCTGTTGCGTGGTCTGCAACTGACGCCCGACCGTGATGGCCTGCAAGCGTTTGCGCAACGCTCGCCGCAGGGCCCCGCGCTGATGGAAAGTGCCGATACCCTGAGTGAACTGCTGCAGCGCTGCCAGGAAGCCAACCTGAGCAATGGCCGCCTCATCCAGCATGGCCAGAGCAGTGTCGAAGGGTTGCTGATGATCGTGCGCGGCAAGAATGACACCGCCGGGCTCTATAACCGTCGCGGTCAGAGCACCGGTAACATAGCCCGCCAGCGCCCCATCAATCTGGCCTGAATTAATAAACTGATCTGCCTCGATGCTCGCAGGGGCAGGTCGGTGTCGTACCGTTCGGAGACTTCGAGACAGTGTCAAAATTCCTGGATGATGACAACGCGCCCCAAGGCCCGGTGATACTCCGGGAACCCTTGGAAATCCTCGCCAGTTTAAAGCTGCTCCAGCAAGGCCTGGATAGTTTGACAATCACCTTCGACGGCCAAACTCAGCACTACCAGAGCCTTCTGGTGGATCTTGATCGGGAGCGTGGCTTGCTCGCGCTGGACGAACTGGTACCTGCCGACGGCGAGGCCCGCCTGCTGGGGGGTGAGAGCTTCCATGTCCAAGGGTATCACGAAGGCATACGCATGGCCTGGCGTACCGAGCGTGCCCAGATTCGCCGCGGCGAACATCAAGGGCATCGCTGTTACTGGATTGAGCTGCCTGAGGAGATGGATTATCACCAGCGCCGTGACGCCTACCGCGCACCCCTCAAGCCCAGCCAGATCCCCACGATCAATCTGGCCGGCAGCCTGCTCTCCCCCTCATTGGTCGGCAAACTGCTGGACATCTCGGCCACTGGTTGCAAGCTGCGCTTTCCCGGCAACGTGCTGAGCGTTCTGGAGCGCGGCGAAGTCTACGAACGACTTAGCATTGCCCTGCCCGAAGCCACTCTGGTGCTGGCCGCTGAGCTGCGCCACTTGCACTACGAAGAACGCCACGAGGCCAGCTTCGCCGGCATGCGCTTTCACGAAATCAGCGGCCTCGAGCAGCGGCAGATCGAGCGCTTCGTCTTTCAGGTACAGCGAGAAAGTCGCCGCCTCGAGCGCGAAGGTCCCTTCGAATAATCGTCGAGCCCGCCACGGAGACGCTCCGCGCGTCTCCGATGCAGCGTAATGCACTAATACCTTTTCCTAGCCGCACGGCTAATCCTGCATCTGCTCCTGCACCACGTGCTCGTCGACACGTGGGTCCAAGGCGGCCTGCAAGGGCGAGCCCGCCATGCTATCCAGCACTGGCACGTGATGCAGCGGCGCATCTTCGACCTGGTGCAGGTTGGTTACCCGATGCGGACGAACACTCAGTGCCAGCAGCAGCCCGCAGCCACTGAAGAAGGCATACAGCAGATTTGCCCCCAACACGCGCATCAATACCCCCGCCAACAACGGCCCAATCGCCGCGCCGACACCGAAGGTCATCAGCAGCATCGCCGTCAGTGATACCCGACGCTCCGCTTCCACGTGGTCATTGGAAAACGCCACCGCCAACGGGTACAGGCTGAACATCAACAGGCTGGCCAGGCAGCCAATGGGCAGCAGCAACCAGAGCGATCCCTCTTGCAGCAGGGCCAGCGGCAGGCTGGCCAGGCTGAGCAGCAAGGCACACACCCGAATCAACTGTGGCCGGTCGTAGCGATCGGACAGCCAACCCAGCGGCCACTGCCCGACAAGTCCGGCCAGAATGCAGCTGCCCATGAACAGGCCGACCTCGGCCGTCCCCAGCCCCATGCGACTGGCGTACAGTGGCGCCAGACCATAAAAGGCCCCGACGACCAGTCCCGCCATGACTACCGTGACCAGCGATTGCGGCACACGGCGCATGAAGAAACGCGGCTCCATCGGTGCAGGGTGCAAAGGCGCCGGGTGGATGCGGTCGGTCAGCGTGACCGGCGTCAGGCACAACGCAAAGCACAGCGCCACCAGCATGAGCAGTTCGAGCCCCAGCGAGGGGTACGCCACCAGCACCAGTTGCCCCAACACCAGCCCCCCGTAGGAGGCCGTCATGTAACCGGCGAATACCCGGCCGCGCTGATGGTCTTCAGCCTGCTCGTTAAGCCAGCTTTCCACCACCATATACAGACACATCATGCCCAAGCCGACCAACATGCGCAGCACCAGCCAGATGGGCAGCCACTCGATAAGGCCATGGCCCAGCACTGCCGCGGTGACCGCGCCGGCGCTCGCCGCATAGGTGCGAATGTGCCCGACTCGGGCAATCAAGTGGTGGCCAATCTTGCCGCCCAGCACCAGTCCCAGATAATAGGCCGCCATCAGCGCACCCACCCACACACCATCCATCACCTCGGCCACTCGCAGGGCCAGGTAGGTGCTCAACAAACCGGAACCCAGCAGCATCAGCAGGGTGGCCATATACAACGCAGGAAATGATTTCAGGGCGCGAAACATAGCTGGATCAGACAAGCCTCCATATAAAAACGGCCCCCGGTACGGGAGCCGCAGCGTCCATCATACCCATGAGGCCAGGTGACGACGCTCCCACGGGGTGATTTCGTCGTAATAACTGCCCAGCTCCATCAGCTTGCTGGCAGCAAAGCCTTCGATGAACTCTGCCCCCAACAGTTCGCGCGCCAATTCACTGTTCTGTAAGCGTTCCAGCGCGGCCGACATGGTGAACGGCAGGCGCAACGCCTGCGGCGCGACGAATTCGCCCTGCGCCGGCGAACTCGGCTCAAGCCCCAGGCGCATGCCGCGCAACCCGGCCGCCAGGCTCGCGGCGATGACCAGGTAGGGATTCGCGTCGGCGCCGGGCAGCCGATTTTCCACCCGCCGCGCCTCAGGACCACTGACGGGCACGCGCAACCCGGCGGCGCGGTTGTCGTACGCCCAGCACGCATTGTTCGGCGATGCAAAGGGATGAAACAGGCGCTGGTAAGAATTCACATGGGGAGCGAACAGTAAAGTCAGATCGCCCAGCGCCGCCTGCAGCCCACCGATGAAATGCCGAAACGCGGGGGTTTCCTCGCCCTGCCCGTCACTGAAAATATTCTCGCCACCGTCGGCGCGCACCACGCTCTGATGCAGGTGCATGGAGCTGCCCGGCGTGCTCGCCAGCGGCTTGGCCATGCACACGGCGATCAAGCCGTGCTTGAGCGCCACCTCCTTGAGTAGATGCTTGAAGAGAAAAGTCTGGTCGGCAATCAATAATGGCTCGCCGTGCACCAGGTTGATCTCATACTGACTGATCCCCATTTCGTGCATGAAGGTGTCGCGCGCAAGCCCGAGCGCGCCCATACCCTCATATACCTCGGCAAAGAACTCGCGCAAATTGTGGTTGGCCGTGACACTGAACGCCGACGAACCGGTTTCCGGTCGACCGTCGAGGCCGCGCGGCGGCTCAAACGGCTGCAACGGATCCGGGTTGCGGGCGAATACGAAAAATTCCAACTCAGTAGCCACCACCGGCGCCAGGCCCTGCTGCGCATACTCGCCCAGCACCTGGCGCAGCAGGCTGCGTGTCGACAGCGGGCAAAGTCCACCGTCCATGTCCACGCCATCGCAGATCGCCAGGGCGCGCGGCTGTTCACTCCAGGGCACTCGATGCACCTGGTTAGGATCGGGACGCAGCACCAGGTCACCATCATCGCCGCCGTAATAACCGGGCGGCGGATAACCACCCATGATGCATTGCAGCATCACGCCCCGAGCCATCTGCAGGCGCCGTGGTGCGAAAAAGCCTTCGGCGGTCATCACTTTGCCGCGTGGTACACCGTTGAGGTCAGGCGTTATACATTCGATCTCGCCAACCCCGGCAAGGCGCTCGGCGAGCGCCTGGAAGTCCATCTCGGTCATTGCGTCCAAACCTCTGCGTGCATGCCAGCATGGCAACCTCATTACAGTAGGTAGCCCAGCCCGCAGAGATCAAGCGAGCATGTGGATATAAACGCCAACCACATTTCGCACCAAGAGGTCGACGAACCCGCAGGGCCAGCGAGTTCGCCCTGTACGCGGAGAGGTTTACACCTTGAAGCGCATCACCAGACCTTTCAGCTGTACTGCCAGGCGCGCCAGCTCCTGACTCGCGGAGTTGGTTTGGTGAGCCCCAGCGGACGTTTGCACGGCCAGATCACGAATATTCACCAGGTTGCGGTCAACTTCACGGGCCACTTGCGCCTGTTCTTCCGAGGCGCTGGCAATGATCAGGTTGCGCTCGGTGATATTGCCGATCGCCGCGGTGATCTGCTCCAACGCCTCGCCGGCGGCACGCGCGATGTCCAGCGTGGAGTGAGCGCGATCATTGCTCGTCTGCATGGCGGCCACAGCCTGATCAGTACCCTGCTGGATACCGGCCACCATCTGCTCGATCTCCTGGGTCGACTGCTGCGTGCGATGGGCCAGGGCCCGCACTTCATCGGCCACTACGGCGAAGCCGCGGCCGGCATCACCGGCCCGCGCTGCTTCGATGGCCGCGTTAAGGGCCAGCAGGTTGGTCTGTTCGGCAATCGAACGAATCACATCGAGAACCGTGCTGATGTGGCGAATGCGTTCGGCCAACTGCTCGACTTGCCCACCGGTGGAGGTCACGTCGTTGGCTACGTGATGAATCGAATCGACCGTACGGTTGACTTGCTCCTGACCCTTGCGCGCGACCGTGTCGGAGCCACGCGACGCTTCCGAGGTAGCTACCGCGTTGCGCGCCACTTCATCCACCGCAGCCGTCATCTCGTTGACGGCCGTAGCCGCCTGCTCGATTTCATGGTTCTGCTGATGGAGGATCTTGCTCGAGTTCTCGGTGACCGCATTCAGCTCCTCGGCAGCCGAGGCCAGCTGATTGGACGAGTCGCCAATGCCCTGGATGGTCGCCTTGAGGCTTTGCTGCATGGTTCTGAGCGCGGCGAGCAAGCGTGCCGGCTCATCTTCGCCGCTGACGCGGATGTCCTGCGTGAGGTCGCCTGCGGCCACGGTTTCCGCAACACGCACGGCCTCGCCCAGCGGCGCCACGATACTGCGGGTAAAGATCAGTGCCAGCCCGACAGTCAACAGCGCGGCGATGATCAGGAAAATCATCACACCGATTTCCGCGCGCTGGTATTCGGCGCGGGACAATTCGGTAAAATCCGCAGCCGCTTCGCTGTTCATCTTGACCAGCTTGTTCAGCTGCGCACCCAGAGCAATGGACAGCCGGTTGTAATCGCCGCCCAGCAAGGCATGCATTTGTTGCAGATCGTTCTGGTGGGAAAACTGCACCAAGCGCTGGTGAATGCCCACGTAGTCATTCATCGCCCGCTTCAGTTCGGAAAACTGCACCCGCTCCGCATCGTTGCTGATCAGTCGCTCGTAGCCACCAATCTCGGCCGAGAGCTCGCCGACCAGCTCGTCAGCACGTGCCAGCGAAGCCTTGAGCTTGTCCTCTTCGCGGTCGACCAGAAGGCGGAAGGACATGATGCGCAGGCGCAGCATCTTCTCGCTGACGGAGCCTAACGAGACATAGCTTGGCAAGGTGTTATCGAGCAGCACGAGCGTCGCGCCGCGAATGACCTTCATCTGACTCTGTGCGAACAAGCCGAGCAACACGACTAGCAACGCAACCAGGGAAAAGCTGATGAATGCCCTGGGACCGACCTTGAAACGCCGAAGAAACATGGGATGACCTCATCCGAAGTGATTTGTTTTTCTTCTTACCGGTGCGCGCACGTGAAGCAGAGCACACCACAAGCAGTGGTGGGTATATCGGCGGCCCGGTCAGCGTCATGACATTCTGACGTCAAAAAAAAGGCCTTTTGACGTCACTCTTTCCTTAAGGGGGCGTTAAGGCGAACAAAACACACTCCTGACGACTGCTGGTGGATATAGCGTTTTACATCCACCCTGGCCCTGCGCGGTGGCTCGATAAAGCGCCATCCACCCTACATTTCGCCACTGCCACAGGCACCCAACTCACGCCAAGGAGTCACTCGCCCGTCGCGGTCACGATCAGTGCCGGCATGCTGAACTCGACCCGACCATCCGCCAATACGAAGGGCTGCAGCGACTCTTCGGCCTCCTGGCGCAGGCGGGCGAACTGCCCATCGTCAAGCAGACCGCCTAGCGTCCAAACACAGGCACGCTCGGTGGCGACCAGCGCCTCGACAGAGGCAAAGCGCACCACTCCGTCATGCCGAGTAACCTGGGCTTCATTCAGACCGGACGCAACGGCCTGGCTGCGCAAGGATTCTCGCTCGCCACAGGAAAACGGCATGCGAAAGGCCTCAGCCACGGCCTCACCGAACAACCGCTGCAGCAACTCGGCGAGCACCGCGTAGCCGGGAGAATGATCGAGCGCATCGCACACCGCCACGGCCAGGCGTCCTCCGGGGCGAAGCACGCGGCGCATCTCCCGCAGCGCCGCCACCGGATCGTCAAAGAACATCAGGCCAAACTGACTGACCACCACGTCGAAACTCTGGTCGTTGAAGGGCAATGCCTCGGCACGACCGCTGAGCCATTCGATCGTGGTGCTTTTGCGGCGCGCCACGGCCAGCATGTCCTCGTTGGGATCAAGTCCGGTGACCGCTCCACCGCCACCGACCCGCTGGGCTGCGGCACAGGCCAGCACGCCAGTGCCGCAGGCGACGTCGAGCACGCGTTGGCGAGTCTCGATACCCGCCACGTCCACCATGACTTCCCCCCATTGTCGGAACAACGCAGGGACGAAGAACTGCTCGTATACATCGGCCGGCGAGCCGGCCTCTTTCAGGTTCATGGCACACCTCCATCCATTGCACCCATTTCATCGGTAGACAATGGGCGCAGGGGATAATCAACACCCAGAGTTTCAACGCCGAGTCTGTGTCCTTTCCCTCAAGTTCAGCGAGCCGTCAGCCGATAAACGGTAAAGGCACAATTGTGATGCGCAGCCAGCCTCTGCGCTTTTCCAGCCCGCTTTCCATTGCCAACCGTCCGGTACAGCGAAGTCCGTACGGTCGCACTTCTCCCTCTCCAAGGAATGTGTCATGTCTTTTGCCAACTCGCTGCGCAGCCAAGTCCTGATCCTGCTGGGCGGCAGCCTGATGTTGATGCTGATGATTGCTCTGGCCTGCTTTCAGTCCTTGAGTGACAACGCCCATGCGTATCAACGCCTGCTGGCCGGCCCGACGCATTCCACACTGGTGCTTAACCAGGCCAATCTCGACTTCAAGACCCAGGTTCAGGAGTGGAAAAACATGCTGCTGCGGACCCGGAGCAGCAACGACCTGGCGTCATTCTGGAACCGCTTCGAGGCCCAGGAACGCGACGTGCAACAAAGTCTGGAGAGTCTCATCAACGCCCCCGATATCGATCCCGCGCTCAGGGCGCGGCTGGTTGAGCTGCGCAATGAACACCAACAGGTCGGCCAGGCCTATCGTCAGGGCCGCGAGGTCTTTCTGAGCAGCGGTTTCAATGCCCGGGTGGCGGACCGGAACGTTCAGGGAATCGACCGTAACTTCAGCGATGAGCTCGAATTGATGGGGCGAAACTGGCGTGAGCAGACCGAGGCTGAAATTCCGGTCCTCCAGCGCTCCACCACTAATACCGTCACCTATGGCCTGTTGTTCATGCTGTCGTCGAGTCTGGTGGTCGGACTGCTGGGCCAATGGCTTATCAACCGTCGTCTCATTGCCCCCATCAACGAACTGATTGAGCACATCGCCCAACTCAGCCAGGGGCGCCTGGGTCTGCCGGTGGATGCCAGCCGGCGCGACGAGCTAGGTCGATTGGCCCAGGCAGCCAATCGGCTGCGCGAGTTTCTTTCCGCTACGTTCAGAAATCTTCAGCAAAGTACGACCCAGTTGGATCAGGCCAGCGGCGAATTGAACACCATTTCCTATCAGATGGCCGAAAGCACCCGCACCCAGTTCGACCGCACCGATCAGGTGGCTACCGCCATGCACCAGATGTCGGCCACGGCTCAGGAAATCGCCCGACACACCACCGAGGCGGCCAGCGCGGCCGATGCGGCAGAAAACATCACTCAACAAGGCGAGGCTGCCATGCAGGACATGGTCACGAGCATCGAAGCGGTTCGCAACGAGATCATCCATGCCGCCGACGTGGTGCACAGCCTGGAGAGTGATACCGGACGAATCGGCGCCGTGCTTGAGGTGATTCACGGCATTGCCGACCAGACCAACCTGCTGGCCCTAAATGCGGCCATCGAGGCAGCGCGGGCGGGCGATGCGGGGCGCGGCTTCGCCGTCGTCGCCGACGAGGTGCGCACTCTGGCCAAGCGCACAGCAGAATCCACCGCCGAGATCCAGCAAATCATCGAGGCAGTGCAGAGCGGTGCGCTTAATGCAGTACGTGCCATTGAGAACGGCCAACAGAGCAGCGAGGATGGCGTTGAACAGGTGAAGCGCGCCTGTGACATTCTCGGCGGCGTCACCGACGCCGTGGAAACCATCCGCGACATGAACCGCCAGATCGCCACCGCTGCCGAAGAGCAAACCTCGGTGGTTGAGGGCCTGACCCAGAACCTCACCGAGATCACCGACATTGCCAGCACCAATCAAGGCCATCTGCAACGCACCCAGGAGGCTGGACAGCATTTGCACAGCCTGTCCAGCACGCTCAGCGCGTTAACCCGGCACATTCAGGCCTGACACCAGCGCACCGCCGTGTCTGGCGCTGCGGTCTGGTGAGCCTGCAATGTGCAGGCTCGCCCATCAGCGCCATGCTTACAGCGGCCTTGCAGCCGGTCCAATAGCGCACGCCTTGGTTGCGAATGGTCCCTGCGCAGGACTGGACTGCGTCTAAGCTTTCCTCGCGCGTCCCGCTTTGACGAGGAACCCCCATGCTGCTGCGCCGCATGCTCATCATGCTTGCCGTGGTCGTGCTGGTAGTTTTGGCTCTGGCTGCCTACAAGGGCTATTCGATTTACCAGCAGGTCCAGCTTTTTTCCGCCCCGCCGCCGCCCATCAGCGTGGAGGCCGAACCTGCACGGGAAATCCCTTGGCAGCGTCGCCTGCCGGCTATCGGTACGCTCAAGGCCATTCAAGGCGTGGAGCTGACGGTTGAAGTCCCCGGCACCGTGCAGCAAACGCTGTTCGAGTCGGGGCAAAAGGTCAGCCAGGATCAACCGCTAATCCAGATGAGCAGCGAGGTGGAACAGGCCGGCCTGGCTTCCGCCGAGGCCGCCTTGGGCCTGGCGCAGGTGGAACTGGGCCGCGCCCGCAACCTGGTCGGCCGGCAGATGATCTCACGCAGCGAGTTCGACCGACTGAACGCAGAGGCCCGCCAGGCCCAGGCCAGCGTCGAGCAGTTCAAGGCCAGCCTGGCCAAGAAACGCATCTCGGCGCCCTTCGCCGGCACCATCGGCATCCGCCAAGTGGAGGTCGGCGATTACCTGGGCTCCGGCACACTGATCGCCACGTTGCAGGATTTGTCCCGCCTGCAGGTTGATTTCTTCCTGCCGGAACAGCGCGTGCCGCAACTGCGCGTCGGCCAGCAGGTTCAACTCAGCGTACCGGCCTATCCCGATGAGGTGTTCACCGGGCAGATCAGCGCCATCAACCCGCGCACCGAGGAAAGCACGCGCAATATCCAACTGCGCGCCCAGCTGCAAAACCCCGAAGAAAAACTTCTGCCAGGCATGTTTGCCAATCTAGATGTCCTGCTGCCCGAGACGCCGCAGCGCGTGGTGGTACCGGAAACCGCCATCACTTATAGCCTCTACGGCAACGCGCTCTACGTCGTCACGGATCAGCAGGATGAGGCCGGCCAGGTACAGACCGACGAACAAGGCCAGCCACGCAAGCGTGTCGAGCGTCGTTTCATTACCACGGGCGAACGTCGCGACGGCCTGGTGGTGATTGAAAAGGGACTGACTGCCGGCGAGTGGGTAGTCAGCTCCGGCCAGTTGAAACTCGACAATGACACCGCCGTCTCCATCGTCGCACCCGAAGCCCGGCCTTGAATCGGCAGCACCAGGACATTGAAAAGGCGGGCAAGGCTTCAAACGGTCGTAAACGCAGAGGATATTGTCCATGGCCTTCACCGATCCCTTCATCCGTCGCCCGGTGCTGGCCAGCGTCATCAGCCTGTTGATCGTGCTGCTCGGCTTCCAGGCCTTCAAGCAACTGTCAATTCGCCAGTATCCGGAGCTGGAAAGCGCGCTGATCACGGTGACCACGACCTATCCCGGCGCCAATGCCGAGACCATCCAGGGCTATATCACCCAGCCCCTGCAACAGAGCCTGGCCAGTGCCGAGGGCATCGATTACATGACATCGGTGAGCCGTCAGAACGTATCGCTGATTTCCATCTATGCGCGCATCGGCAGTAACAGCGACCGTCTCTTCACCGAGTTATTGGCCAAGGCCAACGAAGTGAAGAACCAATTGCCGCAGGATGCCGAAGACCCGGTTCTGGCCAAGCAAGCCGCCGATTCCACGGCCCTGATGTACATCAGTTTCTATAGCGAGGAGCTGTCCAACCCGCAGATCACCGATTACCTGTCGCGGATCATTCAACCCAAACTGGCCACCCTGCCGGGCATTGCCGAGGCAGAGATCCTCGGCAATCAGGTGTTTGCCATGCGTCTGTGGCTCGACCCGATCAGACTGGGTGCGTATGGGCTGAGCGCGGCGGATGTCAGCAGCGCGGTGCGCCGCTACAACTTCCTGACCACCGCCGGCGAGCTGAAGGGTGAATACACACTCACCGCGGTCAATGCTGAAACTGAGTTGAAGACCGCTGAAGCCTTCGCTGCCATTCCGCTGAAAACCGCAGGCGACACCCGCGTGCTGCTCGGCGATGTGGCCCGCGTCGAAATGGGATCGGAAAGCTACGACAGCGTCAGTTCCTTCGACGGCACCCCTTCTGTCTACATTGCCATCCAGGGCACGCCCAGTTCGAATCCGCTGGAGGTGATCAAAAACGTCCGCGGCCTGATTCCTGAATTGCAGGCGCAGTTGCCGCCCAATCTCAAGCTGTCCATCGCCTACGACGCCACGCAGTTCATCCGTGCCTCGATCGACGAGGTGGTGAAGACTCTGGGCGAGGCAGTGTTGATCGTCATCGTCGTGGTATTCCTGTTCCTGGGTGCGCTGCGTTCAGTGCTGATTCCGGTAGTGACCATCCCGCTGTCGATGATCGGCGTGCTGTTCTTCATGCAGTTGATGGGCTACTCGATCAACCTGCTGACATTGCTGGCCATGGTCCTGGCCATTGGCTTGGTGGTGGACGACGCCATCGTCGTGGTGGAGAACATCCACCGTCATATCGAGGAAGGCAAGACGCCGTTCGAGGCGGCCCTGGAAGGCGCGCGGGAAATCGCCGTGCCGGTCGTATCGATGACCATCACCCTGGCGGCCGTTTACGCACCCATCGGCCTGCTGCAAGGCCTGACCGGCGCGCTGTTCAAGGAATTCGCCTTTACCCTGGCCGGTGCAGTGATCATTTCCGGCATCGTCGCGCTGACCCTGTCGCCGATGATGTGCGCAAAACTGTTGCGCCCCACCACCAATCCTTCCGGCCTGGCCCAGCGCATTGACCGCACCTTTGAGCGCGTGCGTTTGCGCTACCAGCGACTTCTGCACGGCACCCTCGATACACGCCCTGTGGTCCTGGTCTTTGCACTGATCGTGCTCGGGCTGATCCCGGTACTGCTGATGTTCACCCAGAGCGAGCTGGCTCCGGAGGAAGATCAGGGCGCGATCTTTCTGCTCAGCAACGCACCGCAGCCCACCAACCTGGACTACACGAACAGGTACACCGACCAGTTTCGCGACATCTTCAAAGCCTTTCCCGAGTATTACTCCTCGTTCCAGATTAACGGCTTCAATGGTGTGCAATCCGGCATTGGCGGATTTCTGCTCACCCCGTGGGACGAGCGCTCACGCACGCAGATGGAACTGCTTCCCCTGGTGCAGACGCGTATCAACCAGGTACCCGGCCTGCAGATCTTCGGCTTCAACCTGCCCTCGCTGCCCGGCACCGGCGAGGGTTTACCGTTCCAGTTCGTGATCAACACGCCCAATGATTATGAATCGCTGCTGCAAGTGACCGACCGCATCCGGCAGCGCACCCAGGAATCCGGCAAGTTCGCTTTCCTCGACGTTGACCTGGCATTCGACAAGCCCGAATTGGTGGTTGAAATCGATCGGCAGAAAGCCGCGCAAATGGGCGTTTCCATGCAGGAAGTGGGGCAGACCCTGGCGGTCCTGCTCGGTGAAGGGGAAATCAACCGCTTCACGGTAGAAGGCCGCAGCTACAAGGTCATCGCCCAGGTGGAGCGTGCCTGGCGCGACAATCCCGACTGGCTGGACAGCTATTATGTGCGCAACGAGCAAGGCCAGATGTTGCCGCTGGGTACGCTGATCCGTGTCCACGACCGTGCGCGCCCTACCCAGCTCAACCAGTTCCAGCAGCTCAACTCAGCAATCATCCAAGGCGTGCCCATCGTCAGCATGGGCGAAGCCATCGACACCGTGCGCATGATTGCCGAAGAAGAAGCGCCGCGCGGCTACGCCTTCGACTATGCCGGAGCGTCACGCCAGTTCATCCAGGAAGGCGGTGAGCTGTATGTCACCTTCGCCCTGGCGGTGGCGATCATTTTCCTGGTGCTGGCCGCGCAGTTCGAGAGCTTCCGCGATCCGCTGGTGATTCTCATCACCGTGCCGCTGTCGATCTGCGGTGCTCTGATCCCATTGTTTCTCGGCATTTCAACCATGAACATTTACACCCAGGTCGGGCTGGTGACGCTGATCGGACTGATCAGCAAGCACGGCATTTTGATCGTTGAATTCGCCAACCAATTACGTCACAGCAAGGGGCTGACGCCTCGCGAGGCGGTGGAGGAAGCCGCAGCGATCCGCCTGCGTCCGGTGCTGATGACCACCGCCGCCATGGTATTCGGCATGTTCCCGCTATTGCTGGCCTCAGGCGCAGGTGCCGTCAGCCGTTTCGATATCGGCCTGGTGATCGCCACCGGCATGTCGGTGGGCACGCTGTTCACGCTGTTCGTGCTGCCGAGCATGTATTGCCTGCTGGCCAAACCGGATGCGTACCGGCAGGCGCTGGAGCCGGCACACTGAAGTGTGTCGGTATACGCATGAAAAAGCCCCGACGCGCAAGGCGCATCGGGGCTTTCCGTAGGGACTCGTAGGACGAGCGGTCTCCGTCACTGCCATGTCTCATCCGCGAGACTGAGCACTCTGCGACAAACCGTACAGCAACAACAGCAATTCTTCTCCGGGTTGAACCGACGATACCTTCTCGCGCGCGTTGGGAGGAATCGGGCAATGCGTCAATCCATGACTTCCTTGTATGATGCCCGGTCCCGGCTCGTGCCAGGCCGCGGTGGCCAGGGAAACCACGCCCAGAGCGCCCATAAGGAACAGGCCTCTAGCGATTGTGGACGTCATGACAGTAACCTCATGCTGGTTCCGCCATATGCAGCGAGTGATCACGCCATAGAAAATCGCAGGCGAGACCGCTGAGATAGCGTAACGTTGCGAAAAGCAGAGCCTATCTGTCGTAGATGATCCTTTTTTGACTGTCCCTCACCGGCTACGCGCGACCACGCCTCTCAGCGGTCTTAAATACGCTAGTCGAGTGCCAATCCTTCCGAGCCGGCAATAGACCAGTGGCACACGGTTCAAGCGCGCTCGTCGGGCTCGTCGCACTGCCAGGTAACCTGCGACACCTCTTGGTCCAGTTCTTGCTGAACGTCTTGCTGCAGTTCGGCCCACAATTGGGCGGCGCCGGAAAACTCGGCGCCGCAGTCATCGCTCAACTGTTCTGGATCGAAGCGCCTCACGCAGCCCTCACCCACTGTGGGCGGCAGGCTGGCGCTCGCGCGGCGCATTGGATCGGTCATGTGTACCTGCGTTAGGCAAACACCACGGTCTTGTTGTCATGCACGATGACTCGATCTTCCAAATGGAAGCGCAGGCCACGTGACAGCACCATCTTCTCGACGTCCTTGCCCAGGCGCACCATGGTTTCGATGCTGTCGCGATGGGTCACACGGACCACGTCCTGCTCGATGATCGGGCCGGCATCCAACTCCTCGGTCACATAGTGGCAGGTCGCGCCGATCAACTTCACACCCCGCAGCGACGCCTGATGATAGGGCTTGGCGCCCACGAACGACGGCAGGAAGCTGTGGTGGATATTGATCACCTGATGACGATAGCGCTGGCACAGGTCGGGCGGCAGGATCTGCATGTAGCGAGCCAACACCACGGTATCGGCGCTGTAGTCATCGACCAGACGCGATACTTCATCGAAGGCCGGCTGTTTGTTCTGGGGATCGACCGGCACATGGTGGTAAGGAATACCATGCCACTCCACCATGCTGCGCAAGTCTTCGTGGTTGGAAATCACACAAGGGATCTCGCAATCCATTTCCCCACTGCGCCAGCGGTGCAAGAGGTCTGCCAGGCAGTGCGATTCACGGCTGGCCATCAACACTACGCGGCGCATCTCCGCAGAGTCGCTAATCCGCCAAACCATGGAAAATTCCTTGGCAATCGGCGCGAAGGCTTGTCGGAAGCCGTCCAGATCAAATGGCAGCGAATCGGCACGGATCTCATGACGCATGAAGAACCAGCCGTTTTGATTATCCGAATGATGGCTGGCCTCGGTGATCCAGCCATTGTAGGTGGCCAGAAAGTTACTGACCTTGGCGACGATCCCGACGCCATCCGGGCAGGCGATTACCAGCCGAAAAGTGCGCATGTGTTGAAAGCTCCAGTTCGCAAAGGGCAGCAATTCTAGCCGCACGCCACAAAAAGATCAGTAACAGGCTGACAATGAACTTCCCCCTGCAGGCCACGCACCTTGAGTGCCTTGCCTCGTTCGCCGATGAACAATACTGCTCTTGCCATTTCCACCCTGCCCTGCAAACGTCTTTGCGGCATATCGCTCACTATCTAACCTTCACGGCACTTACTCTGCAAACGCTTCGTTAATTCAACTATTTCTCGATCCGGTGTTATGATCGCCAGCAGGCGCTTCAACACGCCAAGTACACTTAGTGTCTTGGCGTGTGATCAAGGACCGAAAACCTTTTCAAAAGTTTTAAGTTCAGTTTACTTGTGCACTACAGCTGACTATCATTTGTTTCACGAATCCTGAAACAATCCTCCTATTGCAAGGAAAAAAAATGTCCCTTCTCTCTGAATACCGCGCCACTAAAGAAGCCATTGAAGAACTTCAAGAGCGCCTGAAGAACCTCGAGCAGGACGAAAAGCTGCAAAAGGAAAAGCAGTTTGAAGAAGAACTGCGCAAACTGATGAGCACCCACGGCAAATCCCTGCCGGATATTATTGCCATCATTGACCCGAACGCCCGCTCTTCCAAATCGGCACTGGTTGCCAAGCCTGCTCCGGCCAAGCGTACCCGCAAGGTCAAACAGTACAAGAACCCGCACACGGGTGAAGTCATCGAGACCAAAGGCGGCAACCACAAGGTTCTGAAAGCCTGGAAGGCCAAGTGGAGCTCCGACGAAGTAGAGAGCTGGGCCACCCTGCTCGATTAAACATCGTTTCGCTTAAACAAAAAACGCCAGCATTATGCTGGCGTTTTTGTTGTATTAATCCTGCCTCAGCGAACATGCCCCACGCGTGGGCTATAACCATCTCAGCCCCTGGATAATGGGCAGTTGCCAAAGCCACACCGCCACGCATGGCACATAGAACAGCGACGTTTCCAGATTTCAATACTGAAATAAAGAGCGCCAACACACATTCTAAAATGCTTCAACAGCAGTCGATACACCATAATCCTCAGCGCGTTTCTTGGCATAGTCTTTCCAGGCCAGCAAGATGGCACGCTCTGACGGCGAAGCACGCCCCAGCAACTCCAGAGTGGCCGTTTGGAAAGCTATATAGGTTTGGGGAGCACCCATGGCGGGATCATTCAATCGGGATCGACAAAACGTCTGCCATCGCTGTTGTTCATCGGCAGTCAATGTCTCGGCGAAGTTGCGCGCGCGATAGCGGAACAACAGTTCAGGCATGCGCGGATCATCGAACGGCCAACGCTCGCTCGCCAGCCGGCTCGCTTCGGCATTACGCACCTGATCGCACAACAGGCGATCCCGATCCCCTAAAAACCCGCCATACAGCTGCTGCTCTGGGTCGTCGACGCCCGCAAACTCATCTTGTGCATAGACCGTCGCCAGCTTGCCCCGCCATTGCTCCTGAGCATCCCTCAGACGCTGTGCCTGTTGCAGGCAATGGTCCAGGTTGAGCTGCAAACGCTCGCGATCCTCGCCGCGAAGCACTTTCAGCGGAGCCACTACCGGACATTTGTTGATATGCAGCAATTTCAGCGGCACCGGCAGTTGTCCCTCGTCCAATTCCGCGTGCCGCGTATAGAGCCGTTGCCGCAGGGTCTCGCCATCCAGCTCCAGCAGCGGTGTCAGGTCGGCCTGCAAGTCGCAAACAATCAAGGCATTGCGATTCTTGGGGTGCCAGGCCAGCGGCAGCACCACGCCCAGGTAGCTGCGTTCGGCTGAAAACCGTCCCGAAACATGCACCAGCGGCTGCAGCAGGCGAATCTGCTCCATGACCTGGGCTTTGCCGCGTAAACGGTACAGGTAGTCATACAGGCGCGGCTGGCGCTCACGCAGCAGGCGCGCCAGCCCGATCGTGGCGCGCACATCGGACAGCGCATCGTGAGCCTGGCCATGATCAATGCCGTTGGCGGCAGTCAGAAGCTCCAGGCGCAGGCTGACGCGCCCGTCCTGCTGCGGCCAGTTGATTCCGTCCGGGCGCAATGCATAGGTAGTACGCGCCAGGTCAATCAGGTCCCAGCGACTGTTGCCGCCCTGCCATTCCCGTGCATAGGGATCGAAGAAGTTGCGGTACAGGCTGTAGCGAGTCACTTCGTCATCGAAGCGCAGGCTGTTGTAGCCGGCTCCGCACGTCGCGGGGCGGGACAGTTCAGCATGCAGGCGGGTCATGAATTCAGCTTCGCCAAGACCCTGCTCGAGCAAGGTTTGCGGAGTGATGCCGGTAATCAGGCAGGCTGCTGGATGCGGCAGGATGTCATCGGCCGGTCGGCAGTACAGATTGAGCGGCTCGCCGACTTCATTAAGCGCCTCGTCGGTGCGAATGCCGGCGACCTGCAGAGGCCGGTCGCAACGCGGGTTGATGCCAGTGGTTTCGTAGTCGTACCAGAAGATGGTCGGGGTCACGGAGGCGTCCTTTTTCAGCAAGCCACCGAGTCTAGGACCTTTCAGCGTGTGTTTGCGAGCGAACACGCGCTGAATGACCCGTCATTGAATGCTTGTTTGCTTACTTAGGCAGACGTCGCCAAGCGTTGAAAGGTGAAGTACTCGCGCAAGGCACCTACCATTTCGAGGTATTCCGGCGGGGGGGATTCAAGACGAAAACCCGAGTCGTAACTGCCGGGGGTGACATCTTCCTGGCTCCACTGGCAGGTGCCAAAAAAATCGACTGAACGCCAGCTACCGTCCTGGGTGGGGATTTTCAAGCGCATGTCGAATCGCGCACCCACCAGTAAGGGCCATTGGCTGATCAACATCAGTCCTTCACAGGACACATTGCCAAGGCAGCCCATGGGCCGATCGGTGATGCGATTGAATACTTTCAAGTAATAGGGCAACTGGTGCCGCTGGATGGATCGTTGTCGGGACATTATGTAATTCGCTGCTGTTGATCTGGAATGGGCCTTGTGCTCACGCACAGAGTCCCGCAACTCGATCGCGCAACTGCTGGCGCGCCTTCGTTAGCTGTTCATCGCTGTAGAACCGATGTTGCTGCTCATCGTCCAGATAATAGAAGCGGCCACCACGCTCCAGCCTCGCCAGGTGTTCGCGTAACCGCCGACATTCCTGATCACGCTGCGCCTGGCGTTCCCGGGCAATCTCCCGGGCCTGGGACTGCTCCTGGCGCCGAGCATCGAACACCTCCGCGACCCGCGCCTCGCGTTCGCGAGTGGCCTGATCACGTTCGATAATCTGGGGTTGCACCACGATGAGGTTGGCATCCGCGCCGGCTTGCGCTCTCGAACCGAAATGCACCCGCCCCTGGGTATCGGTCCAGCGATAAATCTCGGCTTGCGCTACTACTGGCCACAGAACAAGCCCAAACAACCACGATCGCATCGAGTGTCTCCTCCCTGAGAACCCGAGCTTAGCCGCTAGCGGCCATCGCTACCAGCATGTTGATGACAGATGCAACCCTGCCCGCGATGATCAGCGCGTAGCCTGGACTGGTTTTTCTGGGTGGTAATGGCCCAACTGGCGCAGGGTTTCCAGGCGCGCCCGTGCACGGTACGAATACTCGCTGGTTGGGAAACTCTTAATGATGTACAGGTAGGTTTGCGTCGCATCGATGAACAGGCTTTGGCGCTCCAGGCATTGCCCACGCAGCATGGAAATTTCCGGCTGCATGTAGACACGAGAGCGGCTGGCACGATCAGCCAGCGACAGCTGCAGCATCACTTGTTCGCAATCGCCCTGATCATAAGCGCGGTAGGCCTGATTCAGGTGTTTGTCGAGTGAAGCACGCGTACTGCAGCCAGCAACGGCGAGCATGGCAACCAGGATAAGCGGGATTTTCATAGGGGGTTCTCCTTCGTTTGCCAGTGTATCGACAGCCCGTCTGTTTTCTTCAGCCCATTGCATAACCTCCGTTGGGTTGTGCCGGGGCTCGGCCCAGCCAGCAAACCGCCGCTGCTAAACTGCGGCGCTACGCCTATCGCAAGGAATGCACATGCGCTCTGTCAGCCTTACCCTGCTCATGCTTACTCTGCTTGTCGGCTGCGCCCCCACCACCCCGCTTTTCATTGCCCAGATCACCACGCAGGAAGTCGAAAGCTACAAGGCCATGAAAGGCAAGCGCATGACCGCCGCCGTGGAAGAAGAAGGCGACCTGCTGACCTACAGCGCCCTGGCCATACGCGATGCCCATAGCCCGCAAGCCGAGCAGCTTTACCTGAGCGGATATCGGGACACCAAGCTGAGTGAAGAAGTCCGCGCCATTGCGCTGTACCAGAACGGCCTGATCTATATGAGCCGCTACAACGACCAGCGCGACGATGCCAAAGCCCTCGCTTATTTCAAGCAGATCCTTGATGAGTTCCCCTCCAGTCGGGCGGCTGAACGTGCCGAGGCACGTATCGTCATGCTCCGCGAGCGAGCCCGCGAGCCGATACAGAAAAGCTCGCGGGAACTGCTCGCCACCTGGCAACCGCAACGCAATCTCGACCTGGACAAGCCCAGCCTCAATGAAGACATGACCTTGCTGTCACGTCGCGCCGTGCTCAAAGACCGGGTTCCCGAAGCCGAAGAGCTCTACGTGCTGGCCCTGCGCGACCCCTCGATCAGCACCAGCATCAAGGAGAAAGCTCTCTATCAATTGGGCCTGATGTACCTGGCCCCCGACAACCCACGCGCCGACCGGGACAAGGGCATCGGCTATCTGCGCCGCCTCCTCGTACAGTACCCGGAGAGCGAGCTGACGGCAAAGGTCTCGCGTCAGCTCGACCAGGCGCTGAACCGCCAGGCACCTGAACGACAACTCTGACCCAGATCAACCTCAGCCGGGCGATCTATGCTGGAATGCCTAGGGTCTGGTTCCCCTGAGGGTAAAAAATGAACACCCACCAGTTGCTGGTCGTCATCGACCCCACCCAAGAAGTCCAGCCGGCCCTGCAGCGCGCAGCCTGGCTCGCGCGTCAAACCGGGGCCGCGATGGAGTTGCTGCTGTGCGAATATCATTCGGCACTGGAGGGCGGCCTGCTCGATGGCCCACGGCTGGAACATGCGCGCCGTACATTGCTCGAGCAGCGTCTCGCCTGGTTGCAGCAACTGGCCGACCCCTTGCGCGCCGGGGGTTTGACCGTAACGTGCGAGGCCCGCTGGGGCCGCCCGCTGCACAAGATGATCCTGGCCCGGGTGATCGAACTGCAGCCTGATCTCCTGTTCAAATCCGGCCACCAGCATGGCCTGCTGCAACGCCTGTTCACCACCAATACCTGCTGGCAACTGATCCGCCAATGTCATTGTCCCCTTTGGCTGACCGGGGACCTTGACTGGCAGCCCAAGCGCCTGTGCGCCGCAGTCGACCCGCTGCATGCGGCGGACAAGCCGGCCAGCCTAGATCACCAACTGATCGAAACCGCACGACAGCTGGCTGCCACATTCAACCTGCAAGAGCACATCGTGCATAGCTACGGCCCGGTGCCCAACACACTGATCTTCGATGTCGACCTGGCGACTACCTACGAGCAGTACCGCGAGGAAGAGGCCAAAGCGCACCGCGAAGCTTTCGCCGCGCTGTTGGACAGCCATCCTGGCAGCGCTGCCAACAGCCACTTGCTGGAAGGCTATGCCGAGCAAACCATTCCGCGTTTCGTCAAGGAGCAAGGCATCGACCTGATGCTGATGGGCGCCATTGCCCGAGGCAGCCTGGACAACGCCTTGATCGGTAATACCGCCGAACGCATCCTCGAAGCCGTGCATTGCGACCTGCTGGTTCTCAAACCGGCCCAATTCGGTAGTGCACAGGAACAATGACTACAGGATGCCGGCGTAGTAGCCTCGGGACATGCTAGAAAAACCAGGAGTCCTGAATGATTTCGCGCCGCACTAAAATTGTCGCCACCCTCGGCCCCGCCAGCAGTTCCCCAGAGGTTGTGGAGAAACTGATTCTGGCGGGTCTTAATGTGGCCCGTCTCAACTTCTCTCACGGCACCCCCGATGAACACAAGGCACGTGCCCGCATGGTGCGTGAGATTGCCGCCAAGCACGGGCGCTTCGTCGCGCTGCTCGGCGATCTGCAAGGCCCGAAGATCCGCATCGCCAAATTCGCAGACAAGCGCATCGAACTCAAGGAAGGCGACAGCTTCCGTTTCTCCGTCACCCATCCGCGCGACGCCGGTACCCAGGACGTGGTCGGTATCGACTACCCGGACCTCATCAAGGACTGCCGCGTCGGCGATGAGCTGTTGCTCGACGATGGCCGTGTGGTGATGCGCGTCGAAAGCACTACCGCCGATGAACTGCACTGCGTAGTGCTGACCGGCGGTCCGCTATCCGACCACAAGGGCATTAACCGCCGCGGTGGCGGCTTGACCGCCCCGGCTCTGACCGCCAAGGACAAAGCCGACATCAAGCTCGCGGCGGAAATGGAGCTGGACTACCTGGCCGTATCCTTCCCGCGCGATGCCGCCGACATGGAACTGGCCCGCCGCCTGCGCGATGAAGCCGGTTGCACCGCCTGGCTGGTGGCCAAGATCGAGCGTGCCGAAGCCGTGGCTGACGACGACACCCTCAATGGCCTGATCCGTGCCAGCGACGCCGTGATGGTCGCCCGTGGCGACCTGGGTGTCGAAATCGGCGATGCCGAGTTGGTGGGCATTCAGAAGAAGATCATCAAGTACGCCCGCGTGCAGAACAAAGCGGTGATCACCGCCACGCAAATGATGGAGTCGATGATCACCAACTCCATGCCGACCCGTGCGGAAGTATCCGACGTGGCCAACGCCGTGCTCGACTATACCGACGCGGTGATGCTCTCTGCCGAAAGCGCCGCTGGCAGCTATCCGATTGAAGCCGTGGAAGCCATGGCGCGTGTCTGCTTGGGCGCCGAACGCAACCCGATCAGCCGCAAATCGATGCACCGCCTCGGTGAACAATTCACCCGCTGCGACGAGAGTATCGCCCTGGCGACCATGTACACCGCCAACCACTTCCCCGGTATCAAGGCCATCATCAGCCTTACCGAAAGTGGCTACAGCCCACTGATCATGTCGCGCATCCGTTCCTCGGTACCGATCTTCGCTTTCACCCCGCACCGTGAAACCCAGGCCCGCGTGGCGCTGTTCCGCGGCGTAGAGACCATTCCCTTCGACCCGGCCAACTTGCCGTCGGAGAAGGTCAGCCAGGCAGCGGTGGACGAACTGCTCAAGCGTGGCGTGGTGCAGCAGGGCGACTGGGTCATCCTCACCAAAGGCGACAGCTACCACACCATCGGCGGCACCAATACCATGAAGATCCTGCACGTGGGCGAGCCGCTGGCCTGACGTGTAACCAGCGTGTGGCCTGCTCATCGCGGGCCATATCGCGTCTTGCCGAGTCGAACTGCCAGTGGTAGTTCGACTCGCTGACACCCCCTCGCATTGACTGATAACGCACCGCACGATCTGTGGCGAATTTTCACGCGTCCTCTTCCTTATGCGAATCAGGCAGGCAGCACAGCGGCGGCCCAGCCGCATTACTGCCGAGGGTGCCAATCGAAAATCCCAACCGGGTCGATACCTGCTCAGCGACCAAGGTCGAGGCCTCGCGGCTGTCGGCCACCCAACCGGCGCGTTATACTGCCGCGCCTTATTTTGGTAATGCGCCGGGTCGTGGTCCGGCGTTTCCTTCGAGTTCCCGCCTTCCAGAGGAGCGCACCCATGACCGTGATCAAGCAGGATGACCTGATCCAGAGCGTCGCCGACGCCCTGCAGTACATCTCCTACTACCACCCCACCGATTTCATCCAGGCCATGCATGAGGCCTACCTGCGTGAAGAGTCGCCGGCTGCGCGCGACTCCATGGCGCAGATCCTGATCAACTCGCGCATGTGCGCCACCGGCCACCGGCCGATTTGCCAGGACACCGGCATCGTCACCGTATTCGTGCGTGTTGGCATGGACGTGCGCTGGGATGGCGCCACCCTGAGCCTGGACGACATGATCAACGAAGGCGTACGTCGCGCCTACAACCTGCCGGAAAACGTCCTGCGCGCCTCGATCCTGGCCGATCCGGCCGGCGCGCGCAAAAACACCAAGGACAACACCCCGGCGGTGATTCACTACTCTGTGGTACCTGGCAACACCGTGGAAATCGACATCGCGGCCAAGGGCGGCGGCTCCGAGAACAAGTCGAAGATGGCCATGCTCAACCCGTCCGACTCGATCGTCGACTGGGTTCTGAAGACCGTCCCGGAAATGGGCGCTGGCTGGTGTCCGCCGGGCATGCTCGGCATCGGCATCGGCGGTACCGCCGAGAAAGCCGCGGTGATGGCCAAGGAAGTGCTGATGGAGTCCATCGACATCCATGAGCTGAAAGCTCGCGGCCCGCAGAACCGCATCGAAGAGATGCGCCTGGAGCTGTTCGAAAAGGTCAACCAGCTGGGCATCGGCGCCCAGGGCCTGGGCGGCCTGACCACCGTGCTCGACGTGAAGATCATGGATTACCCGACCCACGCCGCGTCCCTGCCGGTGTGCATGATCCCCAACTGCGCCGCCACCCGCCACGCGCATTTCGTGCTCGACGGCAGCGGCCCCGCCGTGCTGGAAGCACCGGATCTGGACGCCTACCCGGAAATCGTCTGGGAAGCCGGCCCCTCCGCGCGCCGCGTCAACCTGGACACCCTGACCCCGGAGGACGTGCAGAGCTGGAAGCCGGGCGAAACCGTCCTGCTCAACGGCAAAATGCTGACTGGCCGCGACGCCGCCCACAAGCGCATCGTCGACATGCTCAACAAGGGCGAGACGCTGCCGGTGGACCTCAAGGGCCGCTTCATCTATTACGTCGGCCCGGTTGATCCGGTTGGCGACGAAGTGGTTGGCCCGGCTGGCCCGACGACCGCCACGCGCATGGACAAGTTCACCCGCCAGATCCTGGAAAGCACCGGCCTGCTGGGCATGATCGGCAAGTCCGAGCGCGGCCCGATCGCCATCGAAGCGATCAAGGACAACAAGGCCGTGTACCTGATGGCCGTGGGCGGCGCCGCCTACCTGGTGGCCCAGGCGATCAAGAAGTCTAAGGTACTGGCGTTCCCAGAACTGGGCATGGAAGCAATCTACGAGTTTGAGGTGAAGGACATGCCGGTCACGGTTGCGGTCGACACCAAGGGCGAGTCCGTGCACTTGACCGGCCCTGCCCTGTGGAACAAGAAAATTGCTGAAAGCCTGGCGATTGAAGTGAAGTAAGCAGTAAGCACGCCCCGCGCGCGCAACAAGAAGCCCGGCCTGTGCCGGGCTTTTTTTGTTCTGCGCGGAGCGACTGCAGCTGCCTCAGGCGGCGCAACAGTGGAGCATCAAAGGCTGATCTGCGTCCCCAGCACATTCAGGAATTGCGCCAGCCACGCGGGATGGGCCGGCCAGGCGGGTGCGCTGACCAGGTTGCCATCGGTGTGCGCCTGGTTCACGGAAATATCCACGAACTCGCCGCCGGCTAGACGCACCTCTGGCGCGCAGGCCGGATAAGCACTGCAGGAGCGGCCCTTGAGCACCCCGGCAGCCGCCAGGAGCTGGGCGCCGTGGCAGACGGCGGCAATCGGTTTATCCGCATCGGCAAAGTGGCGCACCAATGCCAGCACCTGCTCGTTCAAGCGCAGATATTCCGGGGCGCGGCCGCCCGGAATCAGCAAAGCGTCGTAATCGGCAGCCCGCACGTCGGCAAAGTCGAAGTTGAGGATGAAACGGTGTCCGGGTTTTTCGCTGTACGTCTGCGCGCCGTCAAAGTCATGAATGGCCGTATGGACGTACTCGCCCGCTTTCTTGTCCGGACACACCGCATGGATCAGATGCCCCACCATTTGCAGCGCCTGAAACGGCACCATGGTTTCGTAGTCTTCGGCGTAATCGCCCACCATCATGAGGATCTTTTTCGCGGCCATAGAAGGAGCTCCTGTTGGGATAGATCGGCTGAAATCAGCCTAGTCCCAGCCCAGGAGAGGAGCCAGGCGAATCAAATGCCAATCTTGTCCAGCACCTCTCCCACCCGGCGCCAGAAGCCGCGTTGCGGGCGTTCATGTTCAACACTCAGGGCAACGTTGCGCTCCGGCTGGGCCTGGTTGGTAAACAGCACCTCCCAGCCGTACAGGCGCTCGCCCACCAGTTGCAACGGTCCGTCGCCCCGGTTGACCTGATCCGGGTGCGAAGGTGGCGGATTGAGCTCGTCGTAACGCAGGTAGTAACTGCGCCCCGCCTCGGTATCCAGCATGAAGCTGGCCACATGGGTGAAATCGAACGGGCTTTCGGCGAGCAAGGTCCAATACAGACCGAATAACGGCCGACGCACTTCCAGCTTGTAGGTGCCCGGCTCAGCACGCAGCAACAGATAACTGTCGCTGGGCAGGTTGCCCACATTCCGGTTGTCGAGAAACAGGCCCGGCGCTTCCAGTTCCTGGTTGGCCCAGGCGGATTTGGGGCGATAAACGAAAATCAGCGCCTCTGTGGGCGTGTTTTCCCGTGGGTGGTAAAGGGTTCCATTCGTGGGGGCGAAAAAAGCCCCACGTGACGCACAACCGCCAAGCAAGAGGACTAAAAAAATCAACAGCGGGCGGCTCATGGGCGCACCTCGTTCAGGAATGTGGCCACGAGCATAGCCGCCGGTCGCCAAGCCCCTCCCCCGTCAAAAGTGTGGAGACAGTCAGTCGCGTCGCTGATCGATCAAGTTGATCACCAACCGGTCCATCCAACCCCAGACCCGTTGAAAAACCCGAGTTCGCAACGGCCGGGCGTGCCAGCTTTCCAGGGTAATTTCCAGGCTGTTTTCGAAGCCTTCGACGAAACAGTCGGCGACAGCCGCAGACAGGGATGGATCGTAAGCCTCCAGATTGGCTTCCAGATTCCAGCGCAGGTTCCAATGGTCGAAGTTGCACGAGCCGATACTCACCCAGTCGTCCACCTGCACCATTTTCAAATGCAGAAAACGCGGCTGGTATTCAAAGATTCGCACCCCGGCGCGTAACAGGCGCGGGTAATATCGCTGGCCGGCATAACGCACCGGCGGATGGTCGGTGTTACGACTGGTCAACAGCAGTTTTACGTCAACGCCGCGCAACGCCGCCTTGATCAGCGCGCGGCGCACTTTGCGGGTCGGCAGAAAATACGGCGTGGCCAGCCACACCTGTTTTTTCGCCTGCCCCACGCTGCGCAACAAGGCACGCAGGATATCGCGGTGCTGGCGGGCGGCGGCATAGGCGACCCGCCCCAACCCTTCTTCGCGTGGTGGAGCGGCCGGCAGGCGCGCCGGCATCAGCGGCTCACGCGGCCACCAGAAGCGCCGTTCACCACAGCGTTTCCACTGGTAGTCGAACAGGGCCCGCCAGTCATCCAGTAAAGGCCCGCGCATTTCCACCATCACCTCGTGCCAGCCCTGCTCGGGTTGGTCCGGATCCCAAAACTCATCCGTGGCGCCGGTGCCGCCCACGTAGCCGACCTCATCATCCACCAACAGAATCTTGCGATGATCGCGAAACAGGTTGCGCACACCCCGACGCCAACGCAGCGGGTTGTACAGCAACAGCTCGACGCCAGCGGTCTGTAGCGCTATGCGACTGGCATTACTCAGCTTCAGGCCACCGAAGGCGTCGAACAGGCACCGCACCCGCACGCCTCGCTGCGCGGCGCCGATCAATACCTCGCTCAGCGCCTGGACGCAGCGCCCGTCCTCGACCAGATAGAGCTCCAGCTCCACCTGCTCGCGAGCCTGGGCGATGGCCTCCAACATGCGTGGAAAAAAGCACGCGCCATCGATCAGCAGGGCGAAGCGGTTGCCGCCGCGCCAGGGGAAAACCGCGCCGTCGCGCATCAGCGGGCCACGAATATCAGCACCGCGCCCACCGGCACTGCCTGACTGATGGCACGCACGTTGGCCAGTTTGCGCAGCACTTCGACACCGTCAGCCAGGCCAAAATCGCCGGCATGCAGAATCACAGGCGCCAGCGTTACCACCTGGAAGCGCTTCTCATCCAAGCGCGTCACCAGCAACTCGGCGCGCTGGGTTTGCTCGTGGCCATGCAACCTGACCACCAGCGGCAGGCGCAATTCAAGCTGTGCCCCGGGAGCCAGCTGGGCGATTGTGTTCAAGGACAAGCGCGCCTCGATGCTCGCCAAAGGGTAATTCTTGACATCGAACAACAGCGCGCGCATGCGCTGGTCGCGTAAGGGAATGCCGGTGCTGACCGAATCCAGGGCAATCTGCAGGTTTACCTGGCCTTGATCGTCGACTCGGCCTTCCAGGGTCAGAAAGCGGTGCACTTCGGAAAGATTGCCAGTCTGGGTGGAGATGAACGACACACGAGACGAGTCATTGTCCAACTGCCAGTCGGCGTAAGCCGGCAGTGCCAGGATAAAAAACACACAACTCAGCCAGCGGTGCATGCAAGCTCCCTTTCAGCATATAAAAGTGCAGCACACGATAGCCGTCGCGCTCGGCGTACTCAACCAGCGAGCCGCCTGCCGATTTGTCCACAGCGAAGTTGGGCCGCTGCGCTCGGACAGAAGGTTCTACAGGCCCAGCCCCAGCATCCCAAGCGCCTTGTCCAGTCGCTTGCCGCGCGCACTGGCAGCGAGCTTGAGCAGGCTGCGATCACGGCGCCACAATCCGGCCCACGGCTGCGGCGTGCTGGCCAGCGCGGCGTCCAGTTCGGCCTCCAGTCCATCGCTTTGCGCGAACAGGCCGGCGAGCAGCACATGGGTGACCGGATCCTTAGCATCGTGCCGGGCCAGTTCGGCCCCCGTCGCCAGCAGACCGGCCAGACGCAGCTGCAAATGCCGCGGCCAGCCGCAGTCAAGGCCGACGCCATATAGCCATGCGGTCAGCGCCATCAGCACATGCAGGTCCTCGATGCTGCGAAATGGCTTTACATAATCATCCCAGCCGTCACCGGGTAGCACGTCGGCCGCAGCATCGGCCAGATACAAACGGGCGTGAGGAATGTCCGCCAGCATCGGCAAGGACGGCAGTTCTTCCAGACGTACTCCGGGCGCAGTCTTATGCATCATGCAGAGTTTCAACCGTGGCGCCTCGCCAGCCGGTTCGCTGCGCGCCGCCACCAGGTACCAGTCCGCCGCCGTGCCGGCGGTGACGAAATCCTTGCAGCCCTGCAGGTGGCCGTCATTCAGACGGGTGCTCAAATCCGCCGGGCGCACACTGCGGCGTTCGGTGACGCAGAAGGCGCCAAGGCTCAGCGGCGCCGCCGGCCAGAGCGCGCGCAGGGCGGCCTGATAGCCCGCCAGAAACGCCAGCCCCGGCGTGCTCGCCAGGCGACCGCCGAGCATGGCCAACCCGATCGGGTCCAGCCCGTCGGCATTAGCCAGCAGGTTGGTGTACCAACTATTCAGCTCAGTAGAAGGCAGACGATCGAGGAGGCCGAGTAGCCGTTTCCAGGGCATCGCGAAGTCCATGCGTGGGGAGATGGGGCGAGGCTAGCAGGTCAGACGACGTCATGTCCTCGACTGACTGCGCGAGCGAGGCGCTCCGCGCCTCCGGCTGCGTTCCCACGCGGAGCGTGGGAACGATCCAATCTAAACCAGCTCAATGCGATCCGCTTCGATGCGAATCAGGCCCTGCTTGTACAGCCCGCCGATGGCTTTCTTGAAGTTGCCCTTGCTGACGCCGAAGCGCTGGGCGATGACCTCCGGCGCACTCTTGTCGGACAGCGGCAGCATGCCGTCATTGTCACGCAACTGGGCGAGGATCTGTTCGGGCAGGCTGTCCACCAGTTGCTCCACCGGCGGCTGCAGGCTCAGGCTGATCTTTCCGTCCTCACGTACTTCCTTGATATAGCCGGTTTCACGCATGCCCGGGCGCAGGAACTTGAACACTTCGTTCTTGTGGATCAGGCCCCAGTGCTGGCCGTCGATAATCGCCTTGAAGCCCAGGTCGGTGGGTTCGACGATCAGCAGATCGACCTGCTGGCCAGGGGTGTAGCGGGCCGGGGTGTTGTCCAGGTAACGATCCAGGCGCGCAGTGGCAGTGATGCGCCGGGTGCGGCGATCCAGGTAGACGTGGACCACCACATAATCACCCACTTGCAGCGGACGCTTTTCTTCCGAGTGCGGCAGCAACAGGTCCTTGGGCAGCCCCCAATCGAGGAAGAGGCCAACGCGGTTGATTTCCACCACCTTGAGGCTGGCGAAACCACCGACCTGCGCCTTGGGCGTAAGGGTTGTGGCAATCGGCCGGTCGTCGCTGTCCAGATAGACGAACACGTTCAGCCAGTCGTCGATTTCGCTGGGCTCGTTCTTGGGGATATAGCGCTTGGGCAGGAGGATTTCCTCGCCCGCGCCACCGTCCAGATACAAACCGAAATCGGTGTGTTTGATCACCTGCAGGGAGTTGAACCGTCCGATCAGTGCCATTTTGCAAAACCTCTAGCAGGCCGTTGAAAAACGTAGGCGAGGCAGGCAAGACAAGGCAAAAACAGGCGAGGAAGCGGAGTTTAGGCGCTCTAAATGAGCATCCGAGCCTGTTTTTAACGCAGTATTGCCAACGCAGGTAGTTTTTCAACGGCCTGCTATGCGCCAGGCCGCGCATTCTACCTATCCTAGCGCCGATTGCCGTGGCTTTTGCAGCGGGCCGATCAGTCTGGTTTCAGTCCAATGCGCAGCAACGATCCGCTCGGCTCGTCAGTGAGTACATACAAATAACCGTCCGGTCCCTGGCGCACATCGCGGATGCGCTTGCCCAGCTCACCCAGCAGGCGCTCTTCGTGCACCACGCGGTCGCCGTCCAGCTGCAGGCGAATCAGTTCGCCCTTCAGGGCGCCGATAAACAGGTTGTTGCGCCAGGCGGGAAAGCGCTCATGTGCGTAAAAGGCCATGCCACTGATCGCCGGGGATTGTTGCCAGACATAATGCGGCGCCTCGGTGCCGGGCACGCTCTTGCCCTTGGCTTCGGGGATCGGCAGCAGGCTGTAGTTGATGCCGTGGGTCGCCAGCGGCCAGCCATAATTTCGCCCTGGCTGGGGAATATTGATTTCGTCGCCGCCGCGCGGACCGTGCTCGTGGGTCCAGAGCTTGCCGGTACGCGGATCCAGCGCGGCCCCTTGCTGGTTGCGATGGCCATACGACCAGATTTCTGCGCGGGCGCCGGCCTGGCCAACAAAGGGATTGTCGTCGGGGATACGTCCGTCGGCATGCAGGCGCACCAGCTTGCCCTGCAATTTGTCGAGATCTTGCGCGGTGGGTCGCTGGTTGTTTTCGCCCAGGGCGATAAACAGATACCCCTCACGATCGAACACCAGCCGCGAGCCGAAGTGGATGCCGGTGGACAGCTTGGGCTGTTGCTGAAAGATGCGCTGAAAGTTTTCCAGGCGCTGCCCGTCGGTGGACAGTCTGCCCCGCCCGACCGCGGTGCCGGCCTTGCCGTCGCCGGCTTCGGCATAGGACAGGTACACCAGGCGGTCGGTGGCGAACTGTGGCGACAGCGCCACATCCAGCAAGCCACCTTGCCCCTGGGCATAGACCTTGGGTACGCCCGACAATGGCGCCGAGAGTTCACCCTGGCCATTCAACAGGCGCAGCCGTCCTGGCCGTTCGGTAATCAACATGCCCTCGTCATCTGGCAGAAATGCCAGCGCCCAGGGGTTTTCCAGCCCGCCGACCACTTCCTCTACCTGCACGGTGCCCTCTTCGCTGCGGTACTCTCTTTGGTTTTCAGCCGCCATGGCCTGGCCCAGCCAGCCGGTCAGCATCAGGATCATCAATAAACGCATAGGTCCTCCGGCTATCCTGTGTCCTTTGAGCAGACACTATAGAAGTAGCCGGCATGACGCTTCTGTTTTGCACCTGCCGCCCCTGTTGCCGCAGTCGGTTCCTGACAGCAAAGCGAAGCTTTTGTCAGCCCCTGCGGCTACAATCATGCCCCGTTTTCGAGTCGATGCCCCCATGAGCGAGCCTGTCCGTCTGTCCAAACGCCTGGCCGAGCTGCTGCCCTGCTCGCGCCGTGAGTCCGAACTCTACATTGAGGGCGGCTGGGTCACGGTCGATGGCCAGGTGGTGGAAGAACCGCAATTCAAGGTCGCCGACCAGCGCATCGAGCTGCTGCCCGGCGCCACGCCAGAAGAAGTGCCGATGGTCACCCTGTTGCTGCACAAGCCAGCCGGCTACGGCATCGGCGATGGGCCGAACTCGGTGCAGCAGTTGCTCACCTCGGCCAACCATTGGAGCGAAGACCCGTCGGGCATTCGCCCGGTGAAAAAACACCTGCTGCGCCAGAAGATGATCGGCAGCCTGGAAACCGATACCAGCGGCCTGCTGGTGTTCACCCAGAACTGGGGCGTGACCCGTCACCTGGAAAATGCCCGCAAGCCGCTGGAAGAAGAGTACGTCGCCGAAGTCTCCGGCCACCTGGGCGAAGGCGGTCTGGAACGCCTCAAGCGCGGCATGGAGCTACGCGGCCAGCAACTACCGCCGTGCAAGGTCAGTTGGCAGAACGAAACCCATCTGCGCTTCGCCCTCAAGGCGCCCCAGCCCGGCCAGATCCGCCAGATGTGCGCGGCCGTCGGCCTCAAATTGATCAGCTTGCGGCGCATCCGACTTGGCGCGGTGAACATGGCCAAACTGCCGCTCGGCCAGTGGCGCTACCTGATGCCCAACGAGCGTTTTTGAGTTCTAACTGCTGCGGCTATTCCATAAGCGCAACAATTCCTCGGGCGCGTCCTGTTCCGGCACGCTGAAGCTCAGCGGCTCGGGCTCATCGTCAGTGAAACTCAGCTCGATCAGAAAATAGCGCTGGTCGCCCCGCCCGGCCTGCTCCGTCGCAACCGCCTGCGGCGCGGCGTCCTTGACCACCTGACAGATGGCCTCACGCTCGTCCGGCGGGCAGTCTGCCAAATCGATGGTGCATCTTTGGCGGCGCCCCGGCAGGTAAGCCACCCCGCCCTCGCGGGACAGGTATAGGCTGCTGACACGCCGCAAAGAGGGTAATTCGATCATCATTCGACTCCGACGGTCGCCCAGGCGGCCGTTACCGCTTGCTGTTCTTCACTGTGCACACCGAAAAGTTCGCCGGCTATTGTCGCGCTCAATCCGGCGAACGCGATGAAATCGGCCTGAGCATCCAGCCGCTCGTCGCACAAGGTTTCATACCAGATCCGTCCGGCGCGCTCCCAGGCATAACCGCCCAGCTGCGTGGCGGCCAGATAAAAAGCCCGATTGGGAATTCCCGAGTTGATGTGCACGCCGCCATTGTCATAACGCGTCGCCACAAAACCGTCCATATGCCCCGGCTGCGGGTCCTTACCGAGCAAAGGATCGTCGTAGGCACTGCCCGGCTGCTCCATCGAGCGCAAACCTCGGGCCTGAACCGCCGGGCCGAACAGCCCGGCACCGATCAGCCAGTCGGCCTCCTCCGCACGCTGGCCGAGATAATGCTGCTTGACCAACGTACCGAACACATCGCACAGCGACTCGTTCAACGCGCCGGCCTGCCCCTGGTAGATCAGTGCGGCTTCCTGGTCGATTACCGCATGGGTCAGTTCGTGGGCAACGATGTCCATGGCGATGGTAAAGCGCTGGAATACTTCACCGTCGCCATCGCCGAAGACCATCTGTTCACCGTTCCAGAACGCGTTTTCATACCCCTGGCCATAATGCACAGTGCCAACCAGGGGCATGCCGGCATTGTCCGTGGAATGCCGCCGGTACACCTCCCAGAACAGCGCATAGGTGGCGCCCAGATGGTTGTACGCCTCATCCACCGCGGGATCGCCGGTTTCCACCTGGCCTTCCTCGCGGACCAGCCGGCCCGGCAGCGAATTGCCCTGATCGGCGCTGTAGATGCGCCTCAGCACCTGCCCGGGTGGGCTGCTGGGCGATTGGGCAGAGATGCTTGACGTTACCCCTGTGCCGATTCGCTGGACCAGTAGTTGCCGGTTCAGCGCCAGGGTATCGCTGGCAAAGGCACGTAGACGGGCATGCCCGTGGCGGATCAGATGATCCAGCAAATAGGGCGGCAGTACCTGATGCGGTCGATGACAAATAATATCCATGCACGGGCATCCTGAACCACAATGAGCAACAGTTCGCAAAACTGCGTAGGCGAACCACCGATTACCGGTAATTCAGCTAAGACCATGTGACGCTGGAAAGCACTTCGGCTCCTGCAATCCGGAGCCAGTGGCACACCTGAACCAAGAGATGCATACCCATGATGAAGTGGATGTTTCTGGTTGCCCTCCTGGGACTGGCCGGCTGCGCAACGCAGTCGTGCGAGACCCCGGTGGCACTGGACAAGCAAACGCAGCGGCTGTTGTTCAACAACGACATGCTGCAAGCCAAGCTGCTGATTACCTCCGGCGATCTCGAGCACTTGCCGCTGGCCGACGCGCTGCTGGAGCGCAACATTGCCCAGGACACCCGCGGCGAGATCGCCTTCTACCAGGCGATTTCACGGATTCGCCAAGCGGCGCCGGTGAATCAGATACTCGACGCATTGCAGCGCTCGGCCGGCCGGCAACACCCCCATGCCGTGGCGCTGCTCTACAAGATGTACAACGAACCCTTCCTCCTCGCCCGCGCCGATCGCGCCAAGGCCGCCGAATACCGCGCGGCCTATGCCGACCTGGACGTGGCGAAAAGTGGCTATCCCTCGTTTTCCCGCGCACTGATGGTGGTTGACCGACTGGTCAACCCACCGCCGGAGTTCGCCAGGCGCCGGTGACGGCACGTTGCGTTGGTTTTTGATGTAACGGCACGGCTCCATACCGAAAAACGTGCCTGGACACCGTAGGGGCGAATTCATTCGCCGAGCGCAGTATCTTGCGGCCAGCCCGCCGCTGCGACAAACGTCGAAGCCCTCACTCACTCAGCTCGTCCAACCGTCGTATTGCCGGGGCGGCGTCCGTGGATGCCGTTGAGCGCAGCGATATCGATGCAAACTCCATATTCGCAACACAACCTACGCATTTTGCGAGATCTCCAACATTTCAATATCCAGTTCGTCCCTGCCCTGTGGATGTCGGCAGCCTCGGTGTCAGGCGAATGAATCGTCCCTACAGGTGCCTCGCTCGGGCATCGCCTTAGATACCCGCATTCCGAATCAACACCCCGCGCAACCGCTCTTGTTCGGCGGGATCGTCCACGCCCCAGAACTCGGGCTGCCCAGCGCTCATCGCGGCCACGGGTACGCCATCGCGATAAAGCACGCGGTTGCCGGCCAGCGCCGGCACCTTGGCGCCGGGCAACAGTGTGCCAGCCAAATTCAGCGGGTCGCTGCCGCTGACGCGGATCAGCGCACCGTCCAACGGGCGTTTGCGCACGTCGCGCAATAAGCCAACCGCCTCGGGCAAGGCGAATTGCTCACCCGGCAGGCCGGCGACGAAGCGCCCGCCGCGAACCTCGCCACGCGCTTCCAGGCTGTGATACACCCGCAGCAGTTCGCGCCACGGCGGCAGCCAGTCAGCTTCACGCTCCAGCAGTCGCCAGAACACCACCCCGTAGCGGCGCAGCAATACCCGCGCAATATGTTCCACCCTGTCCGGGTCTGGGCGCGAGGCGTCTGCTTCGCCGTTCGGCCGGCGCAACAGCGCCCAGCGCCCGGCATCGGCCATGCCACCCAGATAGGCGCCACCCCGGCGGCGGCGACCGTGGTGTGACTGGCGCTTGCCCGCCGGCACCAGCAAGGCGCGTAGTCCGGCGAAACTGTCCGCGTTGATCAGGCCCTGGGCGACCAGCTCGCCCAGGGCATCTTCCAGTTCGCTGCGCAGCAGATGAGCCTCGTCCAACAGCTCATCGAAGAACAGCGCGCCGTGTCGCTGCAACGCCTCGACCACCCGCAGCGCACGGGGCGACGGTTGCGCCTCGGCGCCGGCGGCCTGCGTCATCCACAGCGGTAACTGACGGCGCGGCAGCAACACGATCGGTGTGCTGCGCACCGGGCCGGCGCTGGCCTTCTGGCGCCCGGCCAGGCGCGTCCACACGATGCGTCCGGAGCGGCATAGCGCATCCAGCCAACTGCCGCTGTAATCCTTGAGCCGCGCCGGGAGGATGTCGCCTTCCCAGGCCGAGGCCGCCGCTTGGTAGCCCTCCAGTTGATCGAGCAGCGCCGCCAGCGCCTCGGCGCCTTCGCCACGCCGCCCCGGCGCCAGGCGCTGCCAGTCGAACAGAAAGCGCATGAAATCGCTGCGCTCCACCGGCTCGATCTCCCGGCGCAGGCGCTTGACCGTGTAACGGTGTATGCGCGCCAGCAGGTGGCGCTCGCACCATTCCTCTTCGCGCGCCTGCGGCGTAAAGCGCCCACGCAAGACGTAGCCTTCGCGCTCCAGGCTGGCCAAGGCCACGGCCACTGCGCTGGCCGGCTGGGCCAGCGCACGGGCGATGCGCGGCAACGGCAGCGGGCCGAAGCCGGACAGCCGCGCGCGCACGATATCGACCAGCACCTCCTCCTCAAGGCCGGCGTTGGCGAACTCGGCGGGAACCATCAGCGCCGGCGAACTTTTCACCCGTGGATACAGCACCTGAAACTGCGCCAGCCGCTCCAGCGGCACCCAGAGGCCTTCGCCCTCGGCCACTTCCAGGCGGGTGGCGCGCCCCGCTGATGCCAACGCGGCGAGCAACGCCGGCCACTGCGGGCTCGACAGCACTTCGGCATCGGTCAAACAGGCCAGCCCCATCAAGGCTTCGTGCAGCTCATCGGCGTTGCGCGCCTGGGGCCAGGCTTCCTCGGCCACAGCGACGATGGCCTCGGGATCGAGGGCGCCCAAGTCATCGGCCGACTCGGGATCGCTCCAGCGCCGCGACAACACCGCCTGGGTGCGGCGCTCTTCCAGGGGTGCGTCGTCGAGAAAGGCGTATGGCTTGGCATTGAGGATTTCCGCCGCCAGCGCCGAGGGGGCTGGCAGATCACGCGCCACCAACCGCACCTCGCCGGCTTCCATGCGCCGCAACAGCGCCAGCCAGCCTTCGCAGTCCATCGCCTCGTGCAAACAATCATCGAGGGTTTGCGCCACCAGCGGGTGATCGGGAATCTCGCGCTCGCCGACGAGGTTCTCCACGCAGGCCACCTGATCGGGAAACACCGTGGCCAGCATGTCCTCGCTGCGCATGCGCTGGATCTGCGGCGCGATCTTGCGGCCACCGCTCATGCGCGGCAGCGCCAGGGCCACACCCGCCACCCAGCGCCAGCGCACGCCGAACAGCGGCGCATCCAGCAATGCCTGGATCAGCACCTGCTCGGCGCTGTTGGAATGCAGGTAGCGCCACACTTCGTCGAGGGCAAAACTGTGGCTGGTGGACAACGAGAGAACAATCGCGTCTTCGGTGGCCGCCGCCTGCAATTCGAAATTGAAGGTGCGGCAAAAGCGCTTGCGCAGGGCCAGCCCCCAGGCGCGGTTAATGCGACTGCCGAACGGCGCATGAATGATCAGCTGGGTCCCGCCGGACTCATCGAAGAAACGCTCCATTACCAGCGTGTTCTGGGTCGGCAGCACGCCCAGCGACGCCCGGGCGCGAGCCAGGTAGTCAACGATCTGTTCGGCGGCGGCCAGGGACAGGCCCAGCTCGTCGGTGAGCCAGGCAATGGCCGCATCCAACCGCCTCGTAGGGTGGACAACGGTTTCCTTGTCCACCACCGCTACCCCATCAACATCATTGGCGGACAACGCTTCGCGGTTGTTCGCCCTACCTGGCTGTACGCCGGTTGATGGCGCGTCTGCCGGGATAACCCCGGCCCCACAGGAAGGTGCGGCAGCGCCGGCTTCCAGCCGCCGATCCACCTCCTCGCGCAAGCGCCCTACCGCGCGCGATAACTCATCACTGCGCCCCGGCGCCTCGCCGAGCCAGAAGGGCATGTTCGGCGGCTGGCCTTGGGCGTCTTCTACGCGCACCCGGCCGGGTTCGACACGCAGGATGCGGTAGGCGGTGTTGCCCAGCTGGAACACGTCGCCCGCCAGACTCTCCACAGCGAAGTCTTCGTTCACCGTGCCGATGTTCAGCCCTTGGGGTTCGAGCAACACCTGATAATCCGCCGTTTCCGGAATGGTGCCGCCGCTGGTCAAGGCGGTCAGCTGCGCCCCCCGCCGACCGCGCAGGCTACGGGTCACCGCATCGCGGTGCAGGTAAGCGCGGTGTGCGCCGTGGCGACTGGTGTAGCCTTCGGCCAGCATGCGCAACACCGCCTGGTACTGCTCGGCGGACAACTCGGCATAGGGCTCGGCGCGGCGAATCAGCGCCAGCAGGTCGTCCTCGGCCCACTCACGGCAGGCCACCTCCGCGACGATCTGCTGGGCCAACACATCCAGCGGTGCGCGGGGAATCTGCAACCGATCCAGCTCACCTCGGCGCACGCAGTCCAGCAGGGCGGCGCATTCGATCAGCTCGTCGCGGGAGGTGGGGAAAATCCGCCCCTTCGACACCCCGCCGACCTGGTGCCCGGCGCGGCCGATGCGCTGCAAGAACGCCGCGATCGAACGCGGCGAGCCGAGCTGGCAGACCAGCTCCACCTCGCCAATATCGATCCCCAGCTCCAGCGAGGCGGTGGCCACCAGCACGCGCAGTTCTCCCGCCTTGAGGCGTTGTTCGGCCGCCAGGCGATGCTCCTTGGCCATGCTGCCGTGGTGCGCGGCCACCACCGCGCTGCCCAGCCGCTCGGACAGATGCCGCGCCGCGCGCTCGGCCAGCCGCCGCGTATTGACGAACACCAGCGTGGTGCGCTGTTCGCCGATCAATTCGGCGAGGCGGGTGTAGACCAGCTCCCAGGCATCGTTGCTCATCACCGCTTCCAGCGGCACCGGCGGCACCTCCAGGGCCAAATCGAGACGGCGCCGGTGGCCGATATCCACCACGGCGCAGTCCTGCCCGCCGGTGAGAAAGCGCGCCACCGCCGACAAGGGCTTCTGGGTCGCCGACAGCCCGACGCGCACCAACGGCTGCGGGCACAGCGCCTGCAAGCGCTCCAGGCTCAGGGCCAGGTGGCTGCCGCGCTTGTTGCCGGCCACCGCGTGAATCTCATCGACAATCAGGCTGCGCGTGCTGGCCAGCATCTCCCGTCCGGACGCCGAGCCGAGCAGCACATACAGCGACTCCGGCGTGGTCACCAGAATGTGCGGGGCGCGCTTGCGCATCGCCGTGCGCTCGCCCTGGGAGGTGTCGCCGGTGCGCACCGCCGTGCGGATCTCCACGGGCGGCAATCCCAGCCGCTGCACCTCTTCGGCGATCCCGGCCAGCGGCACTTCAAGGTTGAGGTGAATGTCGTTGGACAGCGCCTTGAGCGGCGAGACATACACCACCTGCGTGGCATCCGGCAGTTCGCCGCCATGGGCCAAGCCCTGGCGCAGCAGGTCATCCAAGGCGGCGAGAAACGCCGTCAGCGTCTTGCCCGACCCGGTCGGCGCTGCCACCAGGGTCGAGCGCCCGGCGTGAATCGTCGGCCAGGCCGCTACCTGCGCCGGCGTCGGCGCCGCAAAGGCACGCCGAAACCAACCCTGCACAGCCGGATGAAAGGCCGCCAGCGGATCGACAAGGTCGGGCATTTCCGAAGGACGGTTCATGTCGGCACTATGAAACGGGCCGGGTTGGGACTCAAGGGCTGGTGGTCGGAGCGGACAGTCCCCTAGCCGATCGGAATGAACTTATGCGCCAACGACACGCTCCGTTTGTAAGGCACACAATCAGAGCGAATCTGCTGGGCCAGCGCATCCGCCCGAGCATCAGCCCAGGGTCGCCGCGAACAGGAGAGCCCACCGTGACCGTAACCACCTACCGTTACCGAAGCACGCCCAATCCTCTGCACGCGACCTTGCTGGCCGGAACCGTTCCGCTGTTTCTCGGGGCCCTGCTGAATGACATCGCGTACTTTCGCAGCTATCAGATTCAGTGGAGCAATTTCGCCTCCTGGCTGATTGCCGGCGGGCTGGTCTTCTGCGGCCTGGCGCTGCTGTTCGCCTTGGTCAACCTGATCCGCGCCACGCCCAGGAAAGGGCGCCCCTTAGCTTATTTTCTGCTCCTGCTGGCCACCTGGGTGCTGGGCTTCATCAATGCCCTTGAGCATGCCAAGGACGCCTGGGCAGTTATGCCCGCCGGCCTGGTGCTCTCCATAATCGTCACCCTTCTGGCCTGCGTGGCCACGTGGATCGGCCTCACCAACCTGCGCTCAGGAGGTGTCGAGTGAACTACGCCCTTCCTCTCACCAGCCTGACCCTGGCGTTGCTGCTGAGCGCCTGCGGCAGCGACGAACAGGACAGCGCCCAGCTGTACGGGCCTGATCCTACGCTCCCCGACCCGCAACGGGGCTTGCTGCCAAGCATGAAGATCGCCGAGCCTACGCCGTGGGCCGACGAGACGCCGACGGTGCCGGAGAATTTCACCGTCACGGCGATTGCGACCGACCTGAAAATCCCGCGCCAGACCCTGGTCCTGCCCAACGGCGACATCCTCGTGGCGGAAGGCCGGGGTGGCAGCGCCGCGAAGCTCAAGCCCAAGGATGTGATCGCCGGCTATATCAAGGCCAAGGGCAACACCACGGTCGACAGCGGCAATCGCCTGACCTTGCTGCGCGATGCCGATGGCGACGGCGTCTATGAGGTCCAGACGGTGTTCGCCGACAATCTCAATGCTCCGTACGGCCTGGCCTATTTTGCGGGCACGCTGTACGTGGCCAATCAGGATGCGCTGGTACGCTTCGACTATCAGGACGGCCAGACCGAAGCCAGCGGCCCGCCCACCACGATCACCGAGCTCCCCTCGGCGATCAACCACCATTGGACCAAGGCGCTCACCGTCAGCCCCGATGGACGCTTTCTGTATGTCGGCATCGGCTCCAACAGCAACATCACCGAGCGCGGCATGGAAGCCGAGGTCGACCGCGCCGTGATCTGGCAGATCAGCGCCGAGACTGGTGCCCATAAACCCTTTGCCACCGGCGTACGCAACCCCACCGCGCTGGCAATCCAGCCCGGTTCCGGTCAATTGTGGGCCGTCGTGAACGAGCGGGACGAGCTGGGCGCAGACCTGGTGCCGGATTACCTGACCTCGGTTCAGGAAGGTGGCTTCTACGGCTGGCCCTACAGCTACTGGGGCAAGCACCCCGACCCACGCGTGCAACCGCAAGACCCCGCCAAGGTCGCCGCCGCCATCACACCGGACTACGCCCTGGGGGCCCACGTCGCCGCCCTCGGCCTGGACTTCTCCAGCGCGGCCATGGGCGAGCCGTTTGCCGATGGCGTGTTTGTCGGTCAGCACGGCAGTTGGAACCGCCCAAACCCGGTGGGCTACAAAGTGTCCTTCGTACCGTTCAGCAACGGACGCCCCTCGGGACCGCCCGTTGACTTCGTGACAGGCTTTCGCACCGCCGAGGGCAAGACACGCGGACGACCAGTGGGCGTGACCGTCGACCCGCGCGGCGCGCTGATCGTCGCCGACGATCTGGCCAATACCGTGTGGAGGGTGACTCGCACGCAGTGACGGATGTGGCAGGAACTCGCAGATAAGCCGACGATCGTGACGGTCGGCGACGGCGACTGATGCGCACGTTGTTACCTTGAGCATCTGTAGTGGCAGGGGTTCGAACGTCTGCGCATCTACGTCGGCATGGCCCGTCATTCCCGGAGTTTACTTCCGCAATTCCTTCGTTACACGGATGAGGCTTATCGCCCCGCCTGGGCTACGGGTGTGGTTTAGCGCTGCCAAAACGGCGTGGACGTTGTCCTACTAGCGCTGCTATGAGCTTGGAGGTTGCCGACATGTCTGAACACACGCACTACAGGAAAGCCGCCAGCGCAGGGATTCTGCTGGGTATTGGCATGGGCGGTTTTGTAGACGGGATCGTTCTGCATCAGATATTCCAGTGGCACAACATGGTTTCCAACTGGATTCCACCCACAACCATGGAAGCCATGAGCACAAATATGCTGTGGGATGGCCTCTTTCATGCATTTGTCTGGGTCGTAACGCTGGTCGGCATCATGATGCTGTGGAGCGCCGCTTATCGGCGTGAGCCAATCCCCACGCTTAAATCCATGATTGGCCGGCTTATCTTGGGTTGGGGGTTGTTCAACTTGATCGAAGGCATCATCAACCATCAGATTTTGGCTGTTCATTATGTAAGGCAGGTACCCAACTACACGGTTTATAACTGGACGTTTCTGGCCATCGGCGGTGTGCTTTTCATTCTGCTGGGTTGGATGCTGATGAAAGCGGGGCAGCGAGTTACGGCAGAGCGCAGCCTGCCAGATGCACACAAAGGCTAATACCGATTCGGGCGTACCTCTTGCAGACTCGAGCACAGCGAGCTAGCAGGAGAAGAAACCAAGCCAGCCGGGCGTCGAATAGCTGGCGACTATTAACCTTCTGTAGGTCTCTGCCGCAGCAGGCGTTCGGGAGCAACAATGATAAAAAATTCCTGGCGTGGCCCTATACGGGGCTTGATAGTAATTGTGCTAATCATCGGTTGCGCTTTCTACTTATGGGATTGGGCAATTGTTGAAAATATGGCAAAGGCCGCGCCGGCATCACTGATTACGCTCCTTCCTGCCTGGGTGCTGATGCTTACAGCACCCTTTATTCTTTTTATTATTACGCTTATTTATTTTATTTTTTCCACGCGCGCGATCGATATCCGCGAGCCAGACTTCGTTGCCTATACGGAGGACATCCTTATAGATATCCATTGGTCATGGCGCTGGTTACCACCGACCCTGCACGGCAATCTCTATACCCTCGTTAACCTTACGCCGTACTGCCCTTCCTGCTCAGTGTTGCTCGCCATAAACAACCACAACAATCCCTTGGTTATCTGCGCTAATGAACGCTGCAACTGGCAGTGGGACGGGCAACTTCAACAGGATTTGCGTATTTGCACTGCCGCTGATCTTGATGCAAAAGTACGCACTGAAATCGGTCGGAAAACCCACACCCGATAGCAACATGAACGCTGCGCCTGTCAGGCTTGAACAACACGTCGAAAGAGAAAAGCAATGCATACGCTCGAAAACAAGATACCTCCGCCCCTTGTCGCCTCCCTCATTGGCGCCGCAATGTGGTTACTGTCCTTCTATGTTCCGAGCATCGCGGTTGCCGAATGGGTGCGCATTGCCTTGGCGTTGACCATTACGGCGCTGGGTGCTTTTTTCTGCCTGTCGGGTGCCGTCTCCTTCCGCCGTGCCAAAACTACCGTGAACCCCTTGAAGCCTGAAACCGCTTCAGCCTTGGTGAGCTCGGGCATTTATCAATACTCACGAAATCCCATGTACGTCGGCTTCGCTCTGTTTCTGGTCGCCTTGGCGGCTTATCTGGCGTCGCCTGTAGCCTTGCTCGGGCCTCTTGGCTTCGTGCTGTACATGAACCGATTCCAGATTGCACCTGAGGAGCGCGCCCTGAAGGCGCTGTTTGGCGCTGAGTTCCAGGCCTACCAGGCACGGGTGCGCCGCTGGTTGTGAGTTAACCGACCTTGCGGAGGCTTCCAGTGATGCCCAATCTCTTGTTGCGCGTATCCGGCCGATGCGTTTGCCGCTGAGCAGTGCGCTTATTCTCGGCATTACGCCTTTCTTTGTGCCCAAAAGCGATCAAACCTGCATGACTTAGCAGCATTCAATCCAGGCTTTCCGCCACACGGAATCGTACGGACCGGGTCTACTCCTACACTGTCTAGATCATTTTTTAGCGGGGGTGACCCATGCCCCATGTGGTTTTCGCCCCGGCGCTGCAGCGCCACCTCGCCCTGCCGGAGCGCGAGGTACTGGGCGATACGGTAGCCAGCGCACTGCATAGCCTGATGCAGGAGCAGCCGCGTCTGCGCAGTTACCTGCTCGATGATCAAGGTCAGTTGCGTCGGCATGTGCAGATTTTTGTCGATGGCCTGGCCGTGCGCGACCGCCAGCGGCTCAGCGATCCCCTCGGTGATTCCAGCGAGGTGTTCGTGGTACAGGCCTTGACCGGTGGCTGAGCATCGGGAGGCTGACATGCATGAACGCCTGCTGATCGCCACGCGCAAGGGCTTGCTGATCTTCGAGCCCATCGCCGGGCAGTGGCGACAAACCGAAACGCATTTCATGGGCGAGCCAGTCAGCATGGTCTTGGCCGACCCTCGTGACCAGACACTCTACGCCGCGCTCAACCTTGGGCATTTCGGCGTCAAGCTGTGGCGCCGCCCGGGCTGCGGCGGCCCCTGGCAGGCCTGTGCGGTGCCCGTCTATCCGCCCCAACCCGAAGCGATGTCCACAGCGGCTGGCACCGATCTGCCGCCAGCGGCGCCCTGGAGCTTGGAGCAAATATGGGCGTTGGAAGCCGGCGGTGCCGATGAACCCGGCGTGCTCTGGGCGGGCACCCTTCCTGGCGGGCTGTTCCATTCCTCCGATCACGGCAATAGCTGGACACTGAATCGCCCACTCTGGGAGCGTCCGGAACGGGCCGAATGGGCAGGTGGCGGCTACGACTGGCCGGGCATCCATTCGATCTGTGTCGATCCTCAGGACAGCCAGCACGTCAGCGTGGCGGTGTCCTGCGGCGGGGTCTGGCAGAGCCGCGATGGCGGCGCCAGTTGGGCCTGCACGGGTGAAGGCCTGCGCGCCGATTACATGCCGCCCGAGCGGCGCTACGATCCCAATATCCAAGACCCGCATCGCATGGTCTGCTGTCCGGCCAACCCCCACCACTTGTGGATTCAGCACCACAACGGGATTTTTCGCTCCACCGATGCCGGGCAGTCCTGGCAGGCGGTGGAGGCCCGGCCGTCGAGTTTCGGCTTCGCCGTGGCCGTACATCCGCTGCGACCGGGCACCGCCTGGTTCGTACCAGCGGCCAAGGACGAGTGCCGCGTGCCGGTCAATGGGCATTTCGTGGTCACGCGTACGCAGGATGGTGGTCAAAGCTTCAGTGTGTTCGACCACGGGCTGCCCGCGCCGCCAGCCTATGACCTGGTCTACCGCCATGGCCTGGCGGTGGATGACAGCGGCGAGCGCCTGGCCATGGGCTCGACCACCGGCGGCCTGTGGCTGTCGGAAAACGGCGGCGAAGGCTGGCAATGCCTGAGCGCCCACCTGCCGCCGATCTACTGCGTGCGCTTCGGCTGAAGTGCCGCCAGGGACAACGCTTGCCGGCGCTGCAAGCGGGTAAGGAGCCATTTTTACCGGACCCCGAGGTGCTCCCATGTCCTCGCTTACACCGCACCTGCCGCGCCTGGATGGCCACCTGTTTCTCACCGACGGCGGACTGGAGACGTCACTGATCTTCCATCACGGCCTCGACCTGCCCTGCTTCGCCGCGTTTCCGCTGGTACTGAGCGAGGCCGGTCGCCTGCAGCTCGACCATTATTTCCAACCGTTCCTGCGCACGGCGGCCCGGCATCGACTGGGCTTTGTACTCGACACGCCCACCTGGCGCGCCAATGCCGACTGGGGCGCGCGACTGGGCTTTTCTGCCCATGCGATGAATGAAGTTAATCGCGAGGCGGTGATCTGGGCACAGGCGCTGTGTGCCGAACATGCCGCTCCCGAGGCGAATATCCTCATCAATGGCGTGCTCGGCCCGCGCGGCGATGGCTACAAAGTCGAGGCACGCATGAGCGCTCAGCAAGCCCAGGACTACCATCGTGCGCAAATCACGAGCCTGACGCAGGCCGGCGCGGAATTGATCAGTGCCTACACGGCAAGCTGGCTTCGGGCGAAAGCCTGGGCGAGGCGATTCAGCGTACCGATCAGGCCAGCGCCATACCGCCTCTGTATTTCATGATCAATTGCGCCCACCCGACACACTTTGAAAACGTTCTCGACACCGAGGCCGACTGGCTGAGGCGCATCGGCGGCTTGCGCGCCAATGCCTCGGCCAAGAGCCATGCCGAACTGGATGCCTCGGAAGCCCTGGATGACGGCGACCCGCTCGACTTGGGGCGGCGCTATCAGGCCTTGCGCAAGCGCTTGCCCCAGCTTTCGGTGCTTGGCGGCTGTTGCGGCACTGATCATCGGCATGTCGCGGCGATCTGCGAAGCCTGTCTGGCACCGTGAAAAAAGTTGTAACGCGCGTGCACCTGAGCGACCGTTCCAGGGCGTTTTTTGGGCAAGCGGGCAACCCTCAGCCATTCCATCGGTCAATCCAAACACCGGATGCCAAGGGAGAGCCCGCATGACCACCACCCTACTGACCCTCGATAACGCCATGCAGTTGGCTTCAAACGCCTTTCAGCCCTACGGCTGCGTTACCGGTGCCAACGCCGAGGACGACAGCTTCAGCCTGAGCATCATGAGCCTCAGCGGCAACGAGGTGCTGAGCGTGCCGCACATTCCGCGCACTCAATACGCCGACCCCGTGCGCCTGGCCGGCGTGCTCGAGCAGATGCGCCTGGACCTGATTCACAAGGGCTGCAACCTCGAGCCCTGGTCGATGCCCTACATCACCGACCCCAGCGTCATTCCGGAAAGTCCGCCGAATTATTGAGCGCAGCCGCAGCAGTCGACGCGAGAGCCCACCATCGGACAACCGGGAAAGCTTCGCCTTGCCTGTTCGGGAAAGGCTTAATATGCTCCTGCCGCACAAGGACTCAACACCGCAAAAGGACAGGCACATGAACACCCGACTGGCTTCCGTCTTTCTCACCGCAGCCATGACGGCAGCGGCACCCGTCGTGGCCGATGACATCAAGGACGCGCTGCAGGAAGCGCTGCAGGCTTATGAGCAAGGCGACATGGCGCTGGCCAAGGAAAACCTCGGCTACGCCACGCAACTGCTCAACCAGCGGGGCGCCGATCACCTCGCCCAGGTATTGCCGCCGCCGCTGTCCGGTTGGGAAGGCGATGAAGCGGAAACCTCCGCCGGCACAACGGCATTCTTTGGCGGCGGCGTGCAGGCATCGCGCACCTATCGCAAGAATGACCAGCAGGTTCAGGTGGAGATCATTGGCGACTCGCCCCTGATGTCGCAAATGATGATGGTCATGGCCAACCCCGCCCTGGCGGGCTCCATGGGCAAGATGATCAAGGTCGGCAAGCAACGCGGCATTCTCGACAGCAACGGCAAGATCCTGGTCATCATCAACAACCGTTTCATGGTCTCCGTGGATGGTGATGCCGAGGCCACCGACAAGCTGGCCTATGCCGAAGCCATTGATTTCAACGCTTTGCAGGCACTCTAACAGGCGGTTAGAGCGATTACATGGCTCCCACGTAGAGCGTGGGAGCCTTGCCACTGTAGGGTGGATCGCGCTTCATCGATCCACCGGGTGGCGCTCCATCGAGCGGGGCCCTGGTGGATGTAAAAACGACATCCATTTTACTGGGAAACCTCGCTACCCTTCTCCACCGGCCGCTCCTTCTCACTTTGCTGCAGCGTCCACATCTGCGTGTACAGCCCCTGACGGGCCAGCAACTCGCCATGGCTGCCGCGTTCGACGATGCGTCCGGCGTCCATCACCAGGATCTGGTCGGCGTTCATCACCGTGGACAGGCGGTGGGCGATGACCAGGGTGGTGCGTCCGACCTGGATACGCTCCAGTTCAGCCTGGATGGCGCGTTCGGACTTGGAGTCCAGCGCCGAGGTGGCTTCGTCGAAGATCAGGATGCTCGGGTTCTTCAGGATTGCCCGCGCGATGGCCACGCGCTGTTTCTCGCCGCCGGAAAGCTTCAGGCCGCGCTCGCCCACCGGCGTTTCGTAGCCGTCGGGCAGGCTGACGATGAAGTCATGAATATGCGCCGCGCGGGCGGCAGCCTCGACCTCTTCGCGGCTGGCCTCGGGGCGACCGTAGCGGATGTTGTAATAAATGCTGTCGTTGAACAGCACGGTGTCCTGCGGAACGATGCCGATGGAGCCGCGCAGCGAGGCCTGGGTCAGTTGGCGCAGGTCAACGCCGTCGATGCGGATGGCGCCTTCGCCCACGTCATAAAAGCGGTACAGCAGGCGCGCCAGGGTTGATTTCCCCGAGCCGGAGTGACCGACCACCGCCACGGTACCGCCAGCGGGAATTTCGAAATCCACACCATGCAGAATCTCGCGGCGCGGGTCGTAGCCAAAGCGCACGTTGTCGAAGCGCACGTTGGGGCGACGGGTTTCCAGCACCTGGGCATTCGGCGCGTCCTGCACGTCCTGGCGCTCGTCCAGCAGGCCGAACAGGCGCTCCATATTGGTCAGCGCCTGTTTTACTTCGCGGTACATCATGCCGAGCAGGAACAGCGGTGCAGAGAGCTGCAGCAAGTAGGCGTTGACCAGCACCAGGTCACCGACCGTCAGCTTGCCGGCCACCACGCCGGCGGCGGCCAGCCACATCATTGCGGTGACGCCGATGGCCACTACCACGGCCTGACCAAGATTGAGCACCGCCAGGCTGGTGGTTGCCTTGACCTTGGCGTTTTCCAGATGACGCAGGTTTTCGTCGTAGCGCGCCGCTTCGTGGCCTTCGTTGTTGAAGTATTTGACGGTCTCGTAGTTGAGCAGCGAGTCCACCGCGCGCTCGTTGGCGCGTGTGTCGGCTTCTACCGAGGCGCGGTAGTAGCGGGTGCGCCATTCGGTGACACCAAAGGTCCACAGCGCGTAGGCGGTCAAGGTCGCCAGGGTGATTGCGGCGAAGCGCCAGTCATAGGCCCAGACCAGCACGGCGGTAACCAGGGCCACTTCCAGCAGGATCGGAATGATCGAGTACAGCGTCCAGTCCAGCAGGTCGGCGATGGCACTGCCGCCGCGCTCCACGTCGCGGGCCACGCCGCCAGTGCGCCGGCCGAGGTGGAATTTCAAGCTCAGGCCATGCAGATGACGGAACACTTGCAAGGTGACCTGCCGCGAGGCGCGCGCCATGACGCGGGCGAACACCACTTGGCGCAATTCGGTAAACAGCGTGACACCGATGCGCGAGGCGCCATACGCCAGCAGCAAAGCAACGGGCAACAGCAGCAGGCTGGGCTCGACGTTGAGTTCATCGACGATGTACTTGAGGACGAAGGGCACCACCAGGTTGAGCAGCTTGGCGGCGAACACCAGTCCCAAGGCCAGCAGGATGCGGCCCAGGTAGGGGCGCAGATAGGGCAGCAGGTCGCGGATCACGGCGAAGTCGCCGCGCGCCTGCTCGGCGCGTTTGACCGGCTCGGCGCCGGTCTGCTCGGGGGTGGTGCTGGACGTCATTACGGCAGGATCCTGTCGGTACAGAAAAGCGGGTGCCTATGCTGGGCCGGGCGCGCGTGGGATGCAACGGCTGACAGTGTCTGCATACGCGACATCGGGGGCGGGCTCCCCGGATGCAACGCATCTTTCCGTACGCCGTGCTGCTGGCGCGGCCCCTCTACGAGTTTCGTGGCGCCATGTGGAATGTTTACGGGCGGCAATCGCTGAACTTTCCGTTGTCGCGGCGTGTCGCTCTTAAGAACCGTCCCCACCGACCGAACCACTGGAGGTTGTATGCCCGCCGAGGCGCGCCGTGATGACGATGCCGGACACACCGCCGCGCTGGCGCAATTGCGTGAGCGCTTTCGCCAGGTGCGCCCAGCCAGCGCAGCGATTTGTGCGCCGCTGGCCATCGAGGACCATGTGTTGCAAAGCATGCCGGACGTCAGCCCGCCGAAATGGCACCTGGCCCATGTCACCTGGTTTTTCGAAACCTTCCTGCTATTGCCCTACCTGCCCGGTTATCGCTGCGTCGATGCGCGCTACGACCACCTGTTCAATTCCTATTACGTCACCCACAGCCAGCCCTTTCCCCGTGCGGAACGCGGCTCGCTGTCGCGGCCCACGGTGGCCGAGGTGCTCAACTATCGCCAGCAGGTCAACCTGGCCATGGAGCAGTTGCTCGACCACCCCCCGCAGGACCATTTACCACAAATCCTGCAGCGCCTAGAGCTCGGCCTGCAGCACGAACAGCAGCATCAGGAATTGCTGCTCATGGACATCCAATACAATTTTTCCCTCAATCCGCTGCAGCCGGCCTACCGTCAGGACCTGGCCACTGCGCAAACAACGCAACCGCCCGCCCCGTTGCGCTGGCTGGAGCATCCCGGCGGCTTGCTGGAGTTCGGTCACAGCGACGAGGCCTTTGCCTTCGACTGCGAGCGCCCGCGCCATCGAGTATTCCTCGAACCCTTCCGCCTGGCCAACCGTCCGGTGAGTAACGCCGACTACCTGTCGTTCATTCTCGATGGCGGCTACAACCGCGCCGAACTCTGGCTCGCCGATGGCTGGGCGTACGCGCGCCAAGCCGGCTGGCAGGCCCCGCTGTACTGGCGGCATGACGATGACCGTGGCTGGCTGCAGTTCACCCTGGGAGGGCTGCAACCTCTGGAGGCCGGTGCTCCAGTCTGTCACCTGAGCTTCTACGAGGCCGATGCCTATGCGCGCTGGTCCGAAGCCCGCCTGCCGACCGAGGCGGAATGGGAAGTGGCCGCGCAGGGCTTGCCAATCACCGGAAACTTTCTCGAACAGGACAGGTTGCGCCCGATGGCGAGCCCGTTAAAGGCCGGGCCCTCGCAGATGTTCGGCGATGTCTGGGAGTGGACCGCCAGCGCCTTTCGCCCCTACCCCGGCTTTCGCCCGCTGGACGGCAGCCTGGGCGAGTACAACGGCAAATTCATGTGCGGACAGATGGTGCTTCGCGGGGGCTGTTGCGTTACGCCCCGCAGCCACATGCGCGCCAGCTATCGCAATTTCTTCTATCCGCACATGCGCTGGGCCTTCAGCGGTATGCGTCTGGCCCGGGATGCCCAGGAATGAGTGTTGCCATTCATTATCACGAGCACTATCCGGTCAACCAGCGGGACGGCATGCGCGACGAGGTTCTCGCCGGCTTCGCCGCAACACCGAAACACACCTCGCCTAAGTATTTCTACGACGCGCGCGGCTCAGCGCTGTTCGAGATCATCTGTCAGCAGCCAGAGTATTATCCGACCCGCACCGAGGAAGCGATTCTGGCCCGCGCCGCCGGCGAGATCGCCGAGCTTGCCGGCCCCGACGCGCCGTTGCTGGAACTGGGCAGCGGTGCCAGCCGCAAGGTGCGGCTGCTGCTCGACGCCATGCAGCCCTGCCGTTACCTGGGCATCGACATTTCACGCGATTTTCTGATCGACAGCACACGCCGCCTGGCCGCCGATTACCCCTGGCTTGAAGTGCATGCCGCCTGCGCCGACTTCTCTACGCCGCTTCAACTGCCGGACGATTTCGCCAAGGCGCGGCCCTTGGCATTCTTTCCAGGCTCAAGCATTGGCAATTTCGATCCGCCCCAGGCCCTGGCATTTCTGCGTAATCTGCATGGACTATTGCCAGTCGGCAGTGGACTGCTGATCGGGGTCGACCTGATCAAGGACGTCCGTGTGCTGGAAGCAGCTTACAACGACGAGGCCGGAGTCACCGCCGCATTTAATTTGAATCTGCTGGAGCGCATTCGCACCGAGCTGGACAGCGACGTCAACCCGCGAGCCTTTGTTCATCACGCCTTTTACAACGCGGCCGCCAAACGGATCGAAATGCACTTGGTCAGCAAACGTGCCCAGACGGTGCAGATTGCCGATCGGTGCTTTCATTTCCAGGCCGGCGAGAGCCTGCACACTGAAAACTCCTACAAGTACAGCGTTGCGGGCTTCCGCCAACTGGCCGCACGGGCCGGCTTTGGCGCCTTGGCGCTGTGGACTGATCCTAATGCGCTGTTCAGCGTGCATTACCTGTGCAGTGAACCTTAGCGCGCTCATCACTTCATCCGCAGCGAGGGCCACACGCCATGAAACTGCTTCTCCCGCTCATTGCCCTGTTCGCCTTCACGCCTGCCCAGGCAGAGAATGCTGAATGCACACCGGAAGACGTCACGGCCAAAGCCGAACAATTGGCGGAAAAGGTTAATCAACTGGCAGAGCACGATCCGGAAAAGGCCAGGCAGCTTCACGAAGAACTGGAAACCATGAGACTCAAGCGCACCCCTGAAGGCCAGGAAAACACGCCGCAAGGCCTGGAGGATGAATGCGCCATGTACGAACAGCGCATGCGGGAGATCGAACAGGCGGAAAAGCAGGTGGAGTGAAGGTGACGGGATAGATCCACAGAGTCGTAGGGTGGATGTCGTTTTTTACATCCACCATGGCTCCGCTCGGTGGGCCGCCCCTGGTGGATCGATTAAGCGCGATCCACCCTACGTGATAGGCAAGGGAGCCAGCCACCAGACCGAGTTTATTCTTCAGCCGGCTTGCGACGCTTGAGCGGTGCCATGCCGTCGGTGCTGACCAGCCCGGAAGGAGCGTTGGGCTTGCGCTTGGCAGCGGGCCTGGCAGACTTTTTGACGGTTTTTTTGTCGCCTTTCTGATCGGTCTTTTTCTTCTTCACACCGGCGGCCTTGCCGGACGCTTTGAGATTCTTCGGGCCCTGGTAGCTACCCTTCAGTTCACTGATCACGCGTCGATCGAAACGCTGCTTTAGGTAGCGCTCGATACTGGACATCAGGTTCCAGTCGTTATGGCAGATCAGCGAAATCGCCAATCCTTCGCCGCCAGCACGGCCGGTGCGTCCAATGCGATGCACGTACTCGTCGCCCGAGCGCGGCATGTCGAAGTTGATCACCATGTCCAGGCCTTCCACATCCAGCCCACGTGCGGCCACGTCGGTGGCTACCAGCACCTTGACTCCGCCCTGCTTCATGCGGTCGATGGCCAGCTTGCGGTCCTTCTGATCCTTCTCGCCGTGCAGGATGAACACCTTGACGTCATCGGCCACCAGATGCCCGTACAGGCGGTCGGCCTGGGCACGGGTGTTGGTGAAAATGATCGCCTTCTGGTACGTCTCGTTGGCCAGCAGCCACTGCACCAAACGCTCCTTGTGGGTCGCATCGTCGGCGGTGATGATCTGCTGGACGGTTTTCTCGTTCAGTTGACTGATGCGGTTGAGCATCAGGTGCAGCGGATTGCGCAGCACCTTGGCCACTACATCGCGCAGGCCGTTGCCGCCGCTGGTGGCGGAGAACAGCAGGGTTTGCTGGCGAGCCGCGCATTCACCGGTCAGGCGCTCGATGTCTTCGGCAAAACCCATGTCGAGCATGCGGTCGGCCTCATCGAGCACCAGCACTTCGACTTCATTGAGTTTCAGGTTGCCGGCGTTGAGCTGCTCGATCAGTCGCCCCGGAGTGCCGATGAGGATATCCGGCACCTTGCGCAGCATGGCCGCCTGGACCTTGAAGTCCTCACCGCCGGTGACCAGGCCAGACTTGATGAAGGTGTACTGGGAAAAACGTTCCACTTCCTTGAGGGTCTGCTGAGCCAGCTCGCGGGTCGGCAGCAGGATCAGCGCACGGATACGCACGCGCGGCTGGGCATCGCCGATCAACCGATTGAGCAGTGGCAGGACGAACGCGGCAGTCTTGCCGCTGCCGGTCTGCGCAATGACGCGCAGGTCACGTCCTTCCAACGCCGGTGGAATGGCCTCGCGCTGCACGGGAGTCGGCTCGGTAAACTTCAGCTCGGCTACGGCCTTCAGCAGGCGTTCATGCAGGGCGAATTGGTCAAACACGTCGGAGCTACCTCAAGAAAAAGCGTTATGGCGGCATAGCCTAAAGGGAAACCCTCCACGGCGCTGCACTTGTTTTTCAAGCAAGGATCAAAAGTTATTCATGTCCCACCAGGGGAGGAGGGTAATCGTCAGCAGATCGAGAATAGTCCAGCGCTAGCCCCCGAGACCCCGGCAACAATTAACGCCTGGCCAACCCGTGCCAGGCGGCATTTCTCGCCGACTGAGCCCGGATATTGAGGAGCAACAACTCCCTAGTATCAAGGCTACGAGTGGCATCAGGCTGGCGAGGACGTCCTCCTTATCAGGGAGGACGTCCTGGTCTATGAGGTGCGCTGGACTGAGCGGATAAATCAGTCGTTACGCTGCGGCGAAAGCAACTCGATTTTGTAGCCGTCCGGGTCTTCAACAAAGGCCAGGATGCTGGAGCCGTGCATCATCGGACCCGGTTCTCGGGTGATCTTGCCACCCCGGGCGCGGATGTCGTCGCACGCTTTGTAGACGTCTTCCACTTCCAGCGCAATATGGCCGTAACCGGTGCCCAGTTCGTAATGCTCGACGCCCCAGTTATGGGTCAGCTCGATCACGCTGTTCTCGGCTTCGTTGCCATAGCCGACGAAGGCGAGGGTGAATTTGCCGTCCGGGTAATCCTTGCGGCGCAGCAGCGTCATCCCCAGCACTTCGGTGTAGAAGGCGATGGATTTATCCATATCGCCGACACGCAGCATGGTATGTAGCAGTCTCATTACATTCTCCTTATCCGATCCGGTTTCCATCGGCTCAAAATGCAAACCCCGGCACATGGCCGGGGTCTTCAGGCACTGTACAAGCTTATCAGAGCGGCGAACGGCCCTTGCCGGCGGCGATGCGCAGACGCAGGGCGTTAAGCTTGATGAAGCCGGCGGCATCGGCCTGGTCGTAGGCGCCCGCATCGTCCTCAAAGGTGGCGATGGTGGCGTCGAACAGGGAATCGTCAGACTTGCGACCGGCGATGATGATGTTGCCCTTGTACAGCTTCAGGCGCACCACGCCGTTCACCGTGGCCTGGGACGCGTCAATCATCTGCTGCAGCATCAGACGCTCCGGGCTCCACCAGTAGCCGTTGTAGATCAGGCTGGCGTATTTGGGCATCAGCTCATCTTTCAGGTGGGCGACTTCGCGGTCCAGGGTGATGGACTCGATGGCGCGGTGGGCCTTGAGCATGATGGTGCCGCCGGGAGTTTCGTAGCAGCCGCGGGACTTCATGCCGACGTAGCGGTTTTCCACGATATCCAGGCGACCGATGCCATTTTCGCCGCCAATGCGGTTCAGCTCGGCCAGGACGGTGGCCGGGCTCAGCTCCTTGCCGTCAATGGCGACGATGTCACCGTTGCGGTAGGTCAGCTCGATGTAGGTGGGAGTGTCCGGTGCGGCTTCCGGAGACTTGGTCCAGCGCCACATGTCTTCTTCGTGCTCGGTCCAGGTGTCTTCCAGCACGCCGCCTTCGTAGGAGATGTGCAGCAGGTTGGCATCCATGGAGTACGGCGATTTCTTCTTGCCGTGGCGCTCGATCGGGATCTCATGCTTGGCGGCGTAGTCCATCAGCTTCTCGCGAGACAGCAGGTCCCACTCGCGCCAGGGTGCGATGACCTTGACACCCGGCTTCAGCGCGTAGGCACCCAGCTCGAAACGCACCTGGTCGTTGCCCTTGCCGGTCGCGCCGTGGGAAATGGCGTCGGCGCCGGTTTCGTTGGCGATCTCGATCAGGCGCTTGGCGATCAGCGGACGGGCAATGGAGGTGCCCAGCAGGTATTCGCCTTCGTAGACGGTGTTGGCGCGAAACATCGGGAACACGAAATCACGCACGAACTCTTCGCGCAGGTCGTCGATGTAGATTTCCTTGACACCCATGGCCTGGGCCTTGGCACGGGCCGGCTCGACCTCTTCGCCCTGACCGAGGTCGGCGGTGAAGGTCACCACTTCACAGTTGTAGGTATCTTGCAGCCACTTGAGAATCACCGAGGTGTCCAGGCCACCGGAATAGGCCAGAACTACCTTGTTAACGTCCGCCATGCCATCGCTCCACGGGGTAGTACGAAAACCTGAGATTCTACTGGTCCCGGCGCGCAAATTACAGCGCCGCATGCCCCGGCGGTGCGGATTGCGCCCCGATTCAGGCCGGGTTGGCGGTGCCCTGGCCTTTGGCGACCTGCTCTTGTTTCACAGTGGAGGGCTCGATGCGATCGAGGTAGAGCGTCACGCGGCGATTTTTAGCCTTGTTGGCTTCGCTGCTGTTGGGCACCAATGGGTAACGCTCGCCGTGAAAACGCACCGTGATGTGCTCTTCAGGAATGCCGTTGGCTTTCAGGTAATTGGCCACGGCCAAGGCCCGGCGGCGCGACAGGTCGCGATTGGTCAGCCGGTTGCCGGTATTGTCCGAATGCCCTTCGAGCTGGATCTGATTGATGCTCGGATCGGCCTTGAGCAACAGCAGAACGCGATCAAGTTCCACGCGAGTCGCCTCATCCAAGTCGATACCGCTGTAGGCGAAGCCCAGCTGCAGGCGCTTGACCTGATCGAAGTTCACCGGCAGCAGCTGCGTCGCGCAATGCTGGTAATCGGCATAGGCTTTGCCGAAGCTCACCGGCAGCAGGCGCACCTCCAGTGCTTCGTTGGTCTGCCAGGTGCGATGGCGCACCAGCGGCGAGCGCCCCTCCAGCAAACCGGTGAGCAGACGCGCCGCCTGCAGCTGGCTGCTGCGCAGCGATACTTCACCCTCGCCCACCGACACCTTGCCTAGATCGATGTCCTTGCGCTCCGGTTGCCAGGGCGCCGCAGCCGCCAGCAAGGTCGCGGACCCCGGACGCATCCAGCGTTGATGACTGACCAGTCGGAAGGTGGCCTGCTCGCCAGCACGGCGCACGAACTGCCCGGCACCGAATTTGTTGATCGGCTGCGTCAGTCGGCATTCGAACTGATCGCCTTCGACCTGCCATTGCGCATGCTCCAGGCGAGGCTGGAACGACAAGGCAGCGGCCGGCAGGCTGACGAACAGGCTGACGAACAGGCTGGGCAGGATGAAGTAGCGCTGGCGCACGGAGGGCTCCACGGAATAAGCGGCGTTCCTGTGAAGTATCGGAGCCGGTGGAAAAAACTTGAGGGGCAAATGGGTGTAGAGCGGCGGTTTTGCGCGAACGCGCACAGATTCAACCTCTCCTATTGGCTTTCCGGGTTACGGTGCTTTATCGACTTTTCTGCTGGCAGTCGATGGCGTGCAGCCGGAAGCAGCGTTTTCCGGTAGCATTCGCGCCACGTTTTACCCGTTTGGAACCTTCGATGACTGACCGTCTGACTCTGCTGCGCCCCGATGACTGGCATATTCACCTGCGCGATGGCGCCACCCTGGCGCAAACCGTAGCCGATGCCGCACGCACCTTTGGCCGCGCCATTATCATGCCCAACCTGGTGCCGCCGGTTCGCAATGCCAGCGAGGCCGACGCCTATCGCCAGCGCATTCTCGCTGCGCGCCCGGCAGCCAGCCGCTTCGAGCCGCTGATGGTGCTGTACCTCACCGACAAGACCAGCGCCGAAGACATCCGCCAGGCCAAGGCCAGCGGCTTCGTGCATGCAGCAAAGCTCTATCCGGCCGGCGCCACCACTAACTCGGACTCAGGTGTGACCAGCATCGACGGGATTTTCCCGGTCCTCGAAGCCATGGCCGACGTCGGCCTGCCGCTGCTGGTGCACGGCGAAGTCACGCGCGGCGAGATCGACGTCTTCGACCGTGAAAAGGCGTTCATCGACGAGCACATGAGCCGCGTGGTGGAGCGTTTCCCGACCCTGAAAGTGGTCTTCGAGCACATCACCACCGCCGATGCCGCGCAGTTTGTACGCGAGGCCTCCGCCAACGTCGGCGCCACCATCACCGCCCACCACCTGCTGTACAACCGCAACCATATGCTGGTCGGCGGCATCCGCCCGCACCTTTATTGCCTGCCGATCCTCAAGCGCAACGTGCATCAGGACGCGCTGCTGGACGCCGCCACCAGCGGTAATCCGAAGTTCTTCCTGGGCACCGACTCGGCGCCCCACGCCCAGCATGCCAAGGAAGCCGCCTGCGGCTGTGCCGGCTGCTACACCGCGTACGCCGCCATTGAGCTGTATGCCGAAGCGTTCGAGCAGCGCAATGCCCTGGACAAGCTGGAAGGTTTCGCCAGCCTGTTCGGCGCCGACTTCTATGGCCTGCCGCGCAATACCGATCGCATCACCCTGGTGCGCGAAGACTGGACCGCACCGGTCAGCCTGCCGTTTGGCGATCAGCGCCTGATGCCGCTGCGCGCCGGTGAAGTTCTGCGTTGGCGCCTGCTGGAGACCCAAGCGTGAGTGAAGATCTGTACGACGACGAACTCGACGGTCGTCCCTCCGCCGACCTGCGCCATCCCATGGCGCGCCGTTTTCGCGGCTACCTGCCGGTGGTCATCGATGTCGAATCCGGCGGTTTCAATTGCCAGACCGATGCGCTGCTGGAAATCGCCGCGGTCACCATTGCCATGGATGAACAGGGCCTGCTGTATCCGGACCACACCTACTTCCATCGCGTCGAACCCTTTGCAGGCGCCAACATCGAGCAGGCGGCGCTGGACTTCACCGGCATCAAGCTGGACCACCCGCTGCGCATGGCGGTGAGCGAAGAGCATGCATTGACCGATATTTTTCGCGGCGTGCGCAAATCGCTCAAGGCCAATGACTGCAAGCGCGCCGTCCTGGTCGGCCACAACAGCAGCTTCGATCTGGGCTTCCTGAATGCCGCCGTGCTGCGCACCGGCATCAAGCGCAACCCGTTCCATCCGTTCTCCAGCTTCGACACCGCCACCTTGGCCGGGCTCGCCTACGGGCAGACCGTACTGGCCAAAGCCTGCCAGGCCGCCGGCATCGACTTCGACGGACGCGAAGCGCACTCGGCGCGCTACGACACCGAGAAAACCGCCGAACTCTTCTGCGGCATCGTCAACCGCTGGAAGGAAATGGGCGGCTGGGACCTGAACGATTAAGCGTTCCCACGCCACGCACTTGGCGCAGCCGATCGGGTCTGCGCCATTGCGCCATGACGTGCGCTTCCCCTGCCTCACTGCTTGCCTGGCTTCGTCACCGCTCAGGGACCGCCGTTCATCCGAGCAAGTTTTGACAATCATTCTCATTGCGATTAGCATCCCCGCATCCAATCAAGCGCAACGAGTAATGCCTTATGTATGTCTGTCTCTGCCAGGGTGTCACCGACGGTCATATCCGTGATGCGATCTACGAGGGCTGCTGCAGCTATCGCGAAGTGCGAGAAACCTTGGGCGTAGGCACCCAATGCGGAAAATGCGCGTGCGTCGCCAAACAGGTGGTGCGTGAAACCATTAATGAGGTCCAGGCCGGACAATCCTCGATGCTCGCCTACCCTGCCAGCTTCAGCGTTGCCTGACCCCGTCAGGCAAAGGTCACCCAAGCCGGGCTTCGCCCGGCTTTTTCGTTAGCGCTAGAATTGGCTACGCAGCCAACGCTGACTGTAATGAGATTGTTTCGCTTTGCGATCAAGGACTTAGGTTTGACACTGGCCGGCCGCGAAGCCAGACTTCTCATTCTCTCCATCTTGCCAGGCGGGCTACTATGAAAGGCGACAAGCAAGTCATTCAGCACCTCAACAAGATCCTTGGCAACGAGCTAGTCGCGATCAACCAGTATTTTCTGCATGCTCGCATGTATGAAAACTGGGGCCTGAACAAGCTCGGCAAGCACGAGTATCACGAATCCATCGACGAGATGAAGCATGCGGACAAGCTGACCCAGCGCATCCTCTTTCTCGAAGGGCTGCCCAACCTGCAGGATCTGGGCAAACTGCAGATCGGCGAAAACCCGCGTGAAATGCTCGAGAGCGACCTGCGCCTGGAACATGCCGGCTTGATCGACCTGCGCGCCTCCATCGCTTATTGCGAGAGCGTCGGCGACTACGGCAGCCGTGACCTGTTGGAAGACATCCTCGAGTCCGAGGAAGAGCACGTTGACTGGCTGGAAACCCAGCTCAGCCTGATCGGCTCGGTCGGCCTGGAAAACTACCTGCAGTCGCAGATGGGCGACTAGATCGCGAAGCACTCGCGAACGCCACGCATAAAAAACCCGCCGATTGGCGGGTTTTTTATGCAGCCGATTCAGGCCTGGGCCTTGGCTACCGCTTCCTTGATCAGGGTCTGCAGTTCGCCCTTCTCGAACATCTCGCTCATGATGTCGCTGCCGCCGACCAGCTCACCGCCGACCCACAGCTGAGGGAACGTCGGCCAGTTGGCATAGGCCGGCAGGTTGGCGCGAATTTCCGGGTTCTGCAAAATGTCCACGTAAGCGAACTTCTCGCCGCAACCCATCACGGCCTGCGCGGCACGTGCGGAGAAACCACACTGCGGGGCATTGGGCGAGCCTTTCATGTACAGCAGGACGGTGTTGCTGGCGATCTGCTCTTTGATGGTTTCGATGATATCCATGGGGCACCTCGGCTAAAACGATTGCCGACCCAGGTCGGCGGGCAGGCGGCGATTGTAGCGGAAAACCCAGCAAGACGCTCAGTCATACTGTTCTTGCAGGCCGGCGAATTTTTCGCTTGGTGCGCCCTGCTGTCGCCTATCCTTGGACGTTCCAGGCTGCGGTATGGGGAAAATGTGACGGAGTGCGAGGCAATTTGCACCGACGCGACATTTCCCGATAAGATCCGGCCCTTTCCCACTTCGTCGCCCCCGAGCGACCTCATCGCGCAGGTCTTCCTCTGGTTGTGTTGGCGTGTTTCGCCAGCGAGCCTGACAGCGTTGTAATTAAGGTAATGAAAATGAGCGCACGGCACTTTCTTTCGCTGATGGATTGCACCACCGAGGAGCTGAACGGCCTGCTGCGCCGCGCCATCGAGTTGAAAGACCTGCGCAACCGCAACATGATCTTCGAGCCGCTGAAAAACCGCGTACTGGGGATGATCTTCGAGAAAGCCTCGACCCGTACCCGCCTGTCGTTCGAAGCCGGCATGATCCAGCTCGGCGGCCATGGCATGTTTCTCTCCCCGCGCGACACCCAGCTGGGCCGTGGCGAGCCGATCAGCGACAGCGCTATTGTTATGTCGAGCATGCTTGACGGCATCATGATCCGCACCTTTGCCCACAGCACCCTGACCGAATTCGCCGCCCATTCACGCGTGCCGGTGATCAATGGGCTGTCCGATGAGCTGCACCCCTGCCAGTTACTGGCCGACATGCAGACCTTTCTGGAAAAGCGCGGCAGCATCGCCGGCAAGACCGTGGTCTGGATCGGCGACGGCAACAACATGTGCAACACCTATATAGAGGCGGCCATCCAGTTCAATTTTCAGCTGCGCATCGCCTGCCCGGCCGGTTACGAACCCAGCGCCACATTGCTCGCCAAGGCAGGCGACCGTGTGCAGATCCTGAGTGATCCGCGCGAGGCGGTAGCCGGCGCCCACCTGGTGAGCACCGATGTGTGGACCTCCATGGGCCAGGAAGAAGAGGCCGAAGAGCGCCTGGCCAGCTTCCGCCCCTACCAAGTCACCCGCGAGCTACTCGACCTGGCCGCCGAAGACGTGCTGTTCATGCACTGCCTGCCCGCGCACCGTGGCGAAGAGATCAGCCTCGATCTGCTCGACGACCCGCGCTCCGTGGCCTGGGAGCAGGCGGAAAACCGTCTGCACGCCCAGAAGGCCCTGCTCGAATTCCTCATCGAACCGGCCTACACCAACGCATGAGCAACGAACTGCTGCTTAACCTGCACGATCTGGCCTGCGGCTACAAAGATCAGAAAATCGTCCAAGGTCTCAACCTGCATTTGAACAATGGGGATATCGGCTGCCTGCTCGGTCCCTCCGGGTGTGGCAAGACCACCACGCTGCGCGCCATCGCGGGGTTTGAGTCGGTCTTCGACGGGGAGATCCGCCTGGCGGGCGAAGTCATTTCCCGCGCCGGCTTCACCCTTGCCCCGGAAAAGCGCCGCATCGGCATGGTCTTCCAGGATTACGCGCTGTTTCCCCACCTGAGCGTGGCGGACAACGTGGCGTTCGGCATTCGCAAACACCCCGAGTGCGCGCGCATCACCGCCGAAATGCTCGATCTGGTCAAGCTCGGACATCTGGGCAAGCGCTACCCCCATGAACTGTCCGGCGGCCAGCAACAGCGTGTCGCACTGGCCCGTGCACTGGCACCGCAGCCGCGCCTGTTGCTGCTTGACGAGCCCTTCTCCAACCTGGATATCGAACTGCGCCGCAAGCTCAGCCATGAAGTGCGCGAGATTCTCAAAGCCCGTGGTACCAGCGGCATTCTGGTCACCCATGATCAGGAAGAGGCTTTCGCGGTCAGCGACCAGGTCGGCGTATTCCGCGATGGCCGCCTTGAGCAATGGGACACCCCGTACAACCTCTATCACGAGCCGGTGACCCCGTTCGTCGCCAGCTTTATCGGCCAGGGCTACTTCATTCGTGGCCAGTTGCTGTCGCCGGAAACCGTGCACACTGAACTGGGCGTGATCCACGGCAACCGAGCCTACAACCTGCCCGTCGGCAGTGCCGTGGATGTGCTGCTGCGCCCGGACGACATCATCTGCGACCCCGACAGCTCTCAGAAGGCCTTGATCATCGACAAGACCTTCCTCGGCGCCTCGACGCTCTACCTGCTGCAGCTGTCGACCGGCACTCAGCTGGAGTCGATCTTCCCCAGCCATGCCGACCACTGGATTGGTGAAAACGTCGGCATTCGCGTAGCTGCCGACCATCTGGTGATCTTCCCCGCCCAGGGCAGCATCGCTGCCCATACCACCCTGCCCGAATCCGGCGTCCGTCGTTTTAGCAGCGCCAGCTGAACCCATTCCCCGGTGTGCATACTCTGCCCCGGGGAATTTTCTCGTCAGTCCAGATACAACTCGCCGCGCGCCACCAGAGTAGCGTGGCCCGCAATCCGTACCCGCTCTCCATCTAGGCGACACTGCAATTCGCCCCCACGCGCCGAGCATTGGAAGGCACTGAGCTCCTTGCGCCCCAGACGCGCAGCCCAGTAAGGGGTCAGCGCGCAATGGGCGGCGCCGGTCACCGGGTCTTCATCAATACCGATGGCCGGTGCGAAGTAGCGCGAGACGAAGTCGTGGTTGTCTCCTGGCGCACTGACGATCACGCCTTGCCAGGGCAGCCGCGCCAGCTCTGCCAACAGGGGCCGACAGGAGCGCACCTGAGCCTCGCTGGCGACAATCACCAGCAGGCTGTCTTTGTTGGTCAGCACCTGTTGCGGTTTCAGACCAAGAATTCTGGCCAGCTCCTGGGGAGCTTCCATAGGGCCGGAAGGGATCGCCGGAAAATCCAGTTCCAGGCGCTCGCCGAGCCGGCGCACGCGCAAGACGCCGGACAGACTGGTAAAGGACAAACTGTCACCCGGCTCGCCATACACCTCGAACAGCACCTTGGCGCTGGCCAAGGTCGCGTGGCCACACAGCGGTACCTCGGTGGCCGGAGTAAACCAGCGAATATGCCAGGCATCGGCCTCAGCTACCAGAAACGCTGTTTCCGCCAGGTTATGCTCGGCGGCGATGCGCTGCATCTGCTCATCAGCCAACCAGTGTTCAAGGCGATAGACAATTGCCGGATTGCCCGCAAAGGGGCGGTCACTGAAAGCATCGACCTGATGGAAAGGCAAGGGCATGGCAGTTCCTCGAAAACAGAAAGAGATTGTACGGAGCGTACGTGGAGCCGCTGGGCGGGACCGTGATATGCCGCTACGAAACGACCTCGCTGCGCACCCGGCTCACTGCATTCAGCCAACCGGCATATAACTCGGCACGCACCGTTTCGGCCATGTTCGGCTGGTAACGCTGCTGGCGTTGCCAATGGCCGGCGATTTCGTCCAGGTCGCGGTACACTCCGGCCTGCAAACCGGCCAGGTAGGCTGCGCCCAAGGCCGTGGTTTCATTGATTTGCGGGCGCTCCACGGGTACGCCCAGGATGTCGGCCAAAAACTGCATCAACCAATTATTGACCACCATGCCGCCGTCCACACGGAGAGCGCTGGGTGCAGCGGCACCGTCCTGCGCCATGGCTTCGAGCAGATCGCGGGTCTGGTAGCACACCGCCTGCAGGCCGGCGGTGACGATTTCCTTGATGCCGGTATCACGCGTCAATCCGAAAATCGCACCACGCGCCTTCGGGTCCCAATAGGGCGCGCCGAGGCCGGTGAACGCTGGCACCAGGTACACGCCGCAGGCCTCGCCGGTCTGGCGGGCCAGCTCTTCACTGTCCTCGGCATGCTTGATCAGCTTAATGCCGTCGCGCAGCCACTGCATGGCGGCACCGGCGACAAAGATACTGCCTTCCACCGCGTAGGTGACTTCGCCCTTGAGACGGTAGGCCACGGTAGTCAGCAAGCGGTTGCGGGACGTCACCGGCGTGGCGCCGGTGTTCTGGATCAGGAAGCAGCCGGTGCCGTAGGTGCTCTTGACCATGCCCGGCGAAAAACAGGCCTGCCCGATCAAGGCCGCCTGCTGGTCGCCCGCCATGCCCAGTACCGGCAACGCGGCGCCCAAAATCCCGGGTTCGATGACGCCGAACTCCGCCGCGCAGTCCAACACCTCGGGAAGCAGGCTGCTCGGAATGTCGAACAGCGCCAGCAGGTCCGCATCCCACTGCTGGGTATGGATATTGAACAGCAACGTGCGCGCGGCATTGCTGGCATCGGTGCGATGCACCTTGCCGCCGGTCAGGCGCCAGAGCAGGAAGCTGTCCACAGTGCCGAAGCGCAGCTCGCCGCGTTCGGCCCGCTCACGGGCACCCGGCACATGCTCGAGAATCCAGCGCAGCTTGCCGGCGGAGAAATACGGGTCGATCAACAGGCCGGTGCGGGCGTTGATCAGCGCCTCATGGCCTGCAGCCTTGAGCGCGGCGCAGTAATCCGCGGTGCGCCGATCCTGCCAGACGATGGCCGGGTGGATCGCCTCACCCGTGGCCGCGTCCCACACCAGGGTGGTCTCACGCTGATTGGTGATGCCGATGGCGCGGATGTCCGCTGCCTGCAAACCGCTCTCGCTCAGTGCCTGGCGGCAGACCGCCAGGGTGCTGAACCAGAGATCTTCGGGATCATGCTCGACCCAGCCATCGGCGGGAAAGTGCTGAGCAAACTCCTGCTGAGCACTGGCCCGCGCTCCGCCATGGGCATCGAAGATGATTGCCCGGCTGCTGGTGGTGCCTTGATCGATAGCCAGAAGGTAGTGGCTCATGGCGTTTCCTTGTTGTTATGGCTGCGGCGAAAAAACGTGGGCGGCTCGCCCAACACCGGAACAGGTGGAAGTATGCCGTGAGTACCAGCCCGCCGCAGCCTATCGTCCAATGACAGCAAAGCTCCCTTGGGTATGCACGGCCAGCACTTCGGCGGCCAATTCCACTTCCAAACCACGACGCCCGGCACTGACATGGATGGTCGGATGCGTGCGAGCCGATTCGTCGATGAACGTGCGCAGCCGCTTTTTCTGTCCCAGCGGGCTAATGCCCCCGACCAGGTAACCGGTGGCGCGCTGTGCGGCAACGGGATCGGCCATTTCCGCTTTTTTCACCCCGGCGGCCTGAGCCAGCGCCTTCAGATCGAGGGTGCCGGCGACTGGCACGACGGCGACCAGCAACTCGCCCTTTTCGCTTACGGCCAGCAGGGTCTTGAACACCCGCTCCGGTACCAGACCGAGTTTTTCCGCCGCCTCCAAACCGTAGGAGGCGGATTTAGGATCGTGGTGATAACTGTGCACCTGATGGTCGGCACGGGCTTTTTTCAGCAAGTCGATGGCGGGTGTCATGGTGAATAGGCAGGATGGTGGTCGATGCTCGCTACGGTAGCGCAAAAACACGGGCAGTTAACCTAGAGTTTCACTGATGCCGTCCGGCCCCAGGAGCCCGCATGACCCTATCCCCTCCCCCGCTCGCCGAAACCTATGACCTGGCCGTGATCGGCGGTGGCATCAACGGCGCCGGGATTGCCGCCGATGCCGCTGGACGCGGCCTCAAGGTATTTCTCGGCGAGCAGCACGATCTTGCCGAGCACACCTCCTCGGCGAGCAGCAAGCTCGTCCACGGCGGTCTGCGTTATCTGGAGCATTATGAGTTCCGACTGGTGCGCGAAGCGCTGGCCGAACGCGAAGTGCTGCTGGCCAAGGCGCCGCATATCGTGCGGCCGCTGCGCTTCATCCTGCCGCACCGCCCACACCTGCGCCCGGTGTGGATGATTCGCACCGGACTGTTCCTCTACGATCATCTGGGGCGTCGGCAGACACTACCCGCCTCGCGCAGCCTGCGTTTTGGCACCGACAGCCCGCTGCGCTCAACCATGACGCGCGGTTTCGAGTACTCCGACTGCTGGGTAGACGATGCCCGACTGGTAGTGCTCAACGCCATGGCTGCCCGCGAACAGGGCGCCCATGTGCACACTCGCACACGCTGCGTCAGCGCACAGCGCCGCCATGGCCTGTGGCACCTGCATCTGGAGCGTGCCGACGGCAGTCGCCTGTCGATCCGCAGCCGGGCCCTGGTCAATGCCTGCGGGCCCTGGGTGTCTCGTTTTATCGAAGATGAACTCAAGCAGCGCTCGCCCCGCCAGATACGCCTGGTGCAAGGCAGCCATATCGTGGTGCCGCGCCTGTACGAAGGCGAGCAGGCTTATATTCTGCAGAACGAGGATCGGCGCATCGTGTTCGTCATTCCCTGGCTGGAGGCCTTCAGCCTGATTGGCACCACGGACCGAGAGTACCTGGGCGACCCTGCCCGCGTCATGATCGGTGACGAGGAAATCGATTACCTGCTGGCGGTGGTCAACCTGCACTTCAAGCACCCGATCAGCCGCACCGATATCCGCCATAGCTACTCCGGAGTACGTCCGTTGCAGGAGGATGAATCCGACGATCCGGCCGCGGTGACGCGCGACTATTGCCTCGAGCTGAGCGACCAGGCGGGCAACACGCCCTTGCTTTCGATATTCGGCGGCAAACTGACCACCTATCGCAAGCTGGCTGAAGCGGCGCTGGAGCAGTTGAGCCCCTACTTTCCGAATATGGGAGCCCGCTGGACGGCAGACACCCCACTGCCCGGCGGCGAAGGCATGAGCAGCCCGGAAGTCTTGATGAACGAACTCTTGACTGATGCCCCATGGCTGCCCAAGGCCCTCGCGCGGCGCTGGGCAACCAGCTACGGCACGCGCAGCTGGAAACTGCTGGAAGGCGTCACGCAGCTGGCCGATCTGGGTGAATACTTCGGCGCGCAGCTGTATGCCCGGGAAGTGGATTATCTTTGCCGCGAAGAATGGGCCTATGCAGCCGAGGACATCCTCTGGCGGCGCAGCAAGCTCGGCCTGTTTCTGAATGCCGGGCAACAGGCAACACTGGCCGCCTACTTGCAGCGCGAATATCCGCATCGACCCTGGCCGCAGGCCTCGGTCACGCTGGGTTAACGCTGCAGACGAGCGACACGAACCAATGTAGGGTGGATGTCGTGTTCACATCCACCATTGCACCGCTCGGTGGAGCGCCACCCGGTGGATCGCCACCCGGTGGATCGAGAACGCGTGATCCACCCTACTTTTCCCCGCTATCGGCCGCCCTTAGGCAAACTGCCCGCGCAACTGCCGTGCCGCCGCCACCATGTTGATCAGCGCCGCTTCGGTTTCCGGCCAGGCGCGGGTTTTCAGGCCGCAGTCCGGGTTGACCCACAGCCGTTCGGCGGGGATGCGTTTCACCGCTTGTTGCAGCAGTTGAATCATTTCCGCCGTGTCCGGCACACGGGGCGAGTGGATGTCGTAGACGCCCGGGCCGATGTCGTTGGGGTAGTGGAAATCGCGGAAGGCTTCCAGCAGCTCCATCTGCGAGCGCGAGGTCTCGATGGTGATCACGTCGGCGTCCATCGCGGCTATCGCTTCGATCACATCATTGAACTCGCTGTAGCACATATGCGTGTGGATCTGCGTTTCGTCGCGCACGCCACTGGCACACAAGCGGAAGGCATCCACCGCCCACTCCAGATACGCCTTCCAGGCCGTGCGGCGCAACGGCAGCCCTTCGCGAAACGCCGCTTCGTCGATCTGCACGATGCGAATGCCGGCGGCCTCCAGGTCGCACACCTCGTCGCGGATCGCCAGCGCCAATTGGCGGGCCTGGATCTCGCGCGACACATCTTCGCGCGGGAACGACCACATCAGCATGGTGACCGGGCCGGTGAGCATGCCCTTCATCACCTTGGCGGTTTGTTGCTGGGCATAGCGAATCCACTCCACGGTCATCGGCGCGGGACGGCTCAGGTCGCCATAAATCACCGCCGGTTTGACGCAGCGCGAGCCGTAGCTTTGCACCCAGCCAAAACGGGTAAAGGCGTAGCCGTCCAGCTGTTCGGCAAAGTACTCGACCATGTCATTGCGTTCGGCCTCGCCATGCACCAGCACATCCAGACCTAACTGTTCCTGCACCGCCACCGCATGGCGGATCTCGGCGTGCATCGCTTCGGTGTAGTCGGTCAGCGACAGCTTGCCCTGCTTGTAGGCCTGGCGGGCCAGGCGGATCGCCGGTGTCTGCGGGAACGAGCCGATGGTCGTGGTCGGGAACAACGGCAATTGCAGACGCGCCCGCTGCAATGCGCTGCGCTCGGCAAACGGCGAATGACGCTGGCTGTGGCGCGGCTTGATCGCCGCCAGACGGTCACGCACCTGCGGTTTGTGAATGCGCGGCGAGGCGGCGCGGCTGGCCTGCACGGCGCGGCTTTCGGTCAGCGCGGCCTGCACGACGGGGTGTTCCGGCTCGTTCACGCCCTTAGCAAGCAGCGCAACTTCGCGGCATTTCTGCACGGCGAAGGCCAGCCAGCTTTTCAGTTCGCCATCCAGTTGGTCTTCACGCTCGAGGTCCACCGGGCTGTGCAGCAACGAGCAGGACGGCGCCACCCACAAGCGCTCGCCGAGGCGTTGGTGGGCCTCCTGCAGCAGCGTCAGCACCGGTTCCAGATCGCAGCGCCAGACGTTGCGGCCATTAACCACACCCAACGACAGCACCTTGTAGGCCGGCAGGCGGTCGAGAATGGTCGGGTATTGCTCGGGAGCACGCACCAGGTCGATGTGCAGGCCGTCCACCGGCAGGTTGGCGGCCAGGCCCAGGTTGTCTTCCAGGCCGCCGAAATAGGTCGCCACCAGCTTCTTCAGCGGCTCGCGCTGCAGCAGGTTATAGGCCCGCTCGAAGGCACTCTTCCAGTCCTGCGGCAAATCCAGCACCAGGATGGGTTCGTCGATCTGCACCCACGCAACGCCTTGCCCAGCCAGACGTTGAAGCACTTCGCCGTACAGCGGCAGCAATCGTTCGAGCAGCTCCAGCTTGTCGAAGGCCTCGCCCTTGGCCTTGCCCAGCCACAGGTAAGTCAGCGGACCGATCAACACCGGCTTGACCTCATGGCCCAGCGCGCGTGCCTCATCAACTTCTTCGAACAGCTGTTCCCAGCTCAGGCGAAACTGCTGGTCGGCGGTGAATTCCGGGACCAGGTAATGGTAGTTGGTGTCGAACCACTTGGTCATTTCCTGCGCCTGGACACCACCGCCGCAGCAGCTCTTTGTGGCACCGCGTGCCATGCTGAACAGCGTGTCCAGCCCGGGCTGGCCGCCGGCGGGGCGGAAACGCTCGGGGATCACCCCGAACAACAACGAATGGTTAAGCACCTGGTCGTACCAGGCGAAATCACCGACCGGCAGCAAATCGATGCCAGCATCGCGCTGCACCTGCCAATGAGCAGCCCGCAGCTCACGGCCCACCTGACGCAGGCCCGCTTCATCCAGGCTGCCTTGCCAATAGGCTTCGAGGGCTTTCTTCAGCTCTCGGTCATGACCGATACGGGGGAATCCAAGGGTGTGAGTGATTGCCATGAAGCTGTCTCCATCAATGATGCCGACATTCTCAGCGCTCTTGCGAATTGAAACAAACTCAAGATTCTATTGTTAATCAATAGATTTACTCATATTTAAACGAGCTCGACACGCAAGGTAGTTTGGGCGAAACTTCGCGGCCATCATGAACAGCACTCATGCTTTCTTGTGTCCGAACCTGGAATTTATCAATGCTGGAAGTCCGTCACCTGAGAACCCTTCATGCATTGCGCGAGTCGGGGAGCCTGGTCGAGGCCGCCGAGCGCCTGCATCTCACCCAGTCGGCGCTATCCCACCAGTTCAAGGAGCTGGAAGAGCGGCTGGGCATGTCCCTATTTATGCGCAAAACCAAGCCGGTGCGTTTCACCAGCGCAGGCCTGCGCCTGCTGCAGCTGGCTGACACACTACTGCCACAACTGCGCGGCGCCGAGCGTGACCTGGCACGTCTGGCCGGCGGCACGGCTGGGCGGCTGCACATGGCCATCGAATGCCACAGCTGCTTCCAGTGGCTGATGCCGACCATCGATCAGTTCCGCGATGCCTGGCCCGAAGTGGAGCTGGACTTGGCCTCGGGATTTTCTTTCGCGCCATTGCCGGCACTGGCCCGTGGCGATCTCGACCTGGTGGTGACCTCCGACCCGGTCGAACTGAGCGGCATTACCTATGTGCCACTGTTTACCTATGAGGCACTGCTGGCGGTGGCCAATCAACATACGCTGGCCAGCCGCCCATTCATCGTGCCCGATGACCTGGCTCGGGAAACCCTGATCACCTATCCGGTGGAGCGCGACCGCCTGGATATCTTTACGCGCTTCCTGGAGCCGGCCGATGTCGAGCCGGCTCAGGTGCGTACCTCGGAGCTGACCGTGATGATGACCCAACTGGTCGCCAGCGGACGCGGCGTGTGCTGCCTGCCCAACTGGGCGCTGCATGAATACAGCGCCCGTGGCTACGTGACGGCCAAGCGGCTGGGCGAGAAGGGATTGTTCTCCACCCTGCACGCAGCCATCCGCAGCGACATGCTGGATGCACCCTTCATGCGCGATTTTCTGCTCACCGCTAAGGACACCTCTTTTGCCACGCTGGAAGGGGTTAGCGCGGCTCCCAAGCAATCACGCTAGCCAGTCGAAACGAAGGTACTGGATGCTTTCATCCTGTGCCAATTTGTCGCGCCCACGGTAGGGACCGGATGACTGGTGAGGCTCTGAGACGCGGCGCATAATCGCCGCGTTTCTCCTGCCCTGCTCCCTCCTATTGTGGACATCCACGTCAATGATCGTTCGTCCGCGCCCTGGCGCGCTGCAGCTGTTTTTTATTCTTCGCGGTTCCATCCTTCCCCAAATTGCCCTCAAGATTGCCTTCATCAGCCTCCTGGCCTGCGTGGTGGTGGCGTGCTATGAAAACGGACTGCTCAACTCGCTCAAGGGCCTGAGCGCTCCCCCGTTCTCCCTGCTGGGTGTGGCGCTCTCGGTGTTCCTCGGCTTTCGCAACAGCACCTGTTACGACCGCTGGTGGGAAGCACGTAAACAGTGGGGCGAACTGATCATCCAGACCCGCAGCCTGGCCCGCGAATCCCAGGCGCTGCTGGTTGGCGAGCAGAACGCTGCGCTGCGCGAACGCCTGCTCAAGCGCAGCATTGCCTTCGCCTACGCCTTGGTGGCTCAGCTGCGTCACGAGGATACGCTCGCCGCCATTCGCGAGCGGGTCAGCGCCGAAGAGCTCGCTCGCCTGCAGACTCGGCGCAATGTGCCGGACTCCCTGCTGTACTGGATGCATCAGGATCTGGCTGCCTGCGTACAAGAGGGGCGCCTGAGCGATATTCTTTACCCGCGCCTGGCTGGGCACCTGGACGCCTTGGGCGCATCTCAGGCGATCTGCGAGCGGATCAAGAATACCCCGACCCCTTTCGCTTACTCGCTGTTGCTGCATCGCACCGCCTGGCTATTCTGCCTGCTACTGCCGTTCGGCCTGGTCAGCTCGCTGCAACTGCTGACGCCGATCGTGGTGGCGATCATCGCTTACACCTTCTTCGGCCTGGATGCGCTGGGAGACGAACTGGAAGATCCGTTCGGCCTCGCCGACAACGACCTGCCACTCAATGCCCTGGTGCGCAGTCTTGAAAGGGATGTGCTGGAAGTGCTCGGCGAGCCGTTGCCAGAACCGCTGCTCCCGCGGCGGTATGTGTTGAACTGAAACGTGGCGTGTTTCGCAAATCTTCGCTTGCAAGGATGCGATTACTTCCGGCCCGCAGAAGCGGGCCGGAAGATGCACACGTCAGATATGCGCGTCCTGATATTCCTTCTCCGCCACGTCAAAGCGTTCCTGGATCGCAGCATTGGGTTCCTTGTCCAGCAGGCTGAACACCACGATGGCCAGAGACCCCAGGATGAAGCCCGGGATAATCTCGTACAGCCCCAGGCCAATGAAGTTCTTCCACACCACCACGGTGATCGCACCGACCAACATACCGGCCAGGGCGCCGTTGCGGGTCATGCGCTTCCATAGCACCGAAATCAGCACCACCGGACCGAAGGCAGCACCGAAGCCTGCCCAGGCATAGGACACCAGCCCCAGCACCTTGCTCTCCGGGTTGTAGGCAATGCCAATGGCGATCAGTGCAATCATCAGCACCATGGCGCGACCGACCCAGACCAGCTCAGTCTGCGAAGCGTGCTTGCGCAGGAAGGACTTGTAGAAGTCCTGGGTCAGGGCGCTCGAGGAAACCAGCAGCTGGGCGCTCAAGGTACTCATTACCGCCGCCAGCACACCGGACAGGATCACACCGGCCACCCAGGGGTTGAAGAGAATCTTCACCAGCTCCATGAATACCCGCTCACCGTTCGCGGTCACGGGGCCGGCCACATCGGGATGGTCGGCGAAATAGGCGATACCGAAGAAGCCCACCGCCACGGCACCGCCCAGGCAGAGAATCATCCAGGTCATGCCGATGCGCCGGGCGTTGGGAATGGCCTTGACCGAGCTGGCGGCCATGAAGCGCACCAGGATGTGCGGCTGTCCGAAATAGCCCAGACCCCAGCCGAGCAGCGAGATGATGGCGATGAAGGACAGGCCCCTGAACATGTCGAAATTGGCCGGATCCTGCATGGCAATGGTGTCCATGGCCGCGCCGAAATCGCCGAGAGCCAGCACCACGAACAGCGGTGTAATCAACAGGGCAAAGATCATCAACGTGGCTTGCACGGTGTCGGTCCAACTCACCGCCAGGAAGCCGCCGACAAAGACATAAAGGATGGTTGCCGCCGCACCGACCCACAGGGCGGTATCGTAGGGCAGGCCAAAGGTGGTTTCGAACAACCGCGCACCGGCTACCACGCCCGAGGCGCAGTAGATCGTGAAGAACACCAGGATCACCAGCGCGGAAAAGATGCGCAGCAGGCGGCTCTTGTCCTCGAAACGGTGAGTGAAGTAATCCGGCAGCGTCAATGCATTGTGGTTGTGCTCGGTATGCACGCGCAGTCGACCGGCGACGAATTGCCAGTTAAGCCAGGCACCGATGATCAGGCCGATGGCAATCCAGCTTTCCGAAAGCCCGGAAACGAATATGGCCCCCGGCAGGCCCAGCAACAGCCAGCCACTCATGTCGGAAGCGCCGGCGGACAGCGCCGTGACGTAACTGCCCAGGCTGCGGCCGCCCAGAATGTAATCGTCGAAGTTCTTGGTGGCGCGATAGGCAATGAAACCGATGAGTACCATCGCCAGGATATACAGGACGAAGGTTACCCAGAGGGGGTTAGTGAAGGTCATGGCGTTTTCCTTATTCTTGCGGATGAAGAGAAGCCAGCTTCATCACGAACAAAAAATGCCAACTGGAGGCAGTTGGCACTCCCGGACAAACCGACATCTAACCAGAGCGTAGACTCTCTGACTCGGCTGTTGCGGGCGACAGGATTATCCATGACTTGTTGACCAAGCCATAGAAAATATCCCGACCAGCGGTACAACCGGGTCGGGATTCGAGCTGACCGGCGATTCAGAACGTCAGGCGCGCGCCCAGCGTCAGATTGCGTCCCGCCAACAGCACCTCATCCTTGATCAGTGAGCTGTGCTCGCGCGCCTTGGCGTCAAGCAGGTTATCGGCCTTGAGGTACAGCTGATAGTCGGCCTGGCTCAGGGTGCCGTGGTAGCCGAGGCTGGCGCCCAGTCTGTTGTAGCCGGCGGTTTCGGTTTCGAAGTCGGCAATGTCGTCCTGGCGCTGCATCCGGTAGAACTCCAACTGACCCTCCACGGATGCACCGAAGCTCTGCTCAAGGCGGACGCCCAGACGGCCGGCGGGTATGCGCGGCAGGGCGTCGCCGTCCTTGAGCTCGCCGCGCACACGGTCGCCGAACAGCGTGGCGGCGAAGCTTTCGGTGAACTGATGGCGCACCTCGCCTTCGACGCCACTCAAAACGGCATCTTCCTGACGGTATTCGACTTCGCGGTAACCGCCGCCCGGATGACGGCCAAGGTCGGCGGCATAGATGAAATCATCCACCTGGTTGCGAAACGCGCTGAAGGTAAAGGTGGTCGGACCAACGAACTTGCGTAGAGTAACTTCGGCGTTGTGGGAGGTTTCTTCCCGCAGCGCTAGATTGCCGCGCTCAATGGTCCGGCTGGCGGGATGCGGGCCGTAGGCATACAGCTCTTCGGCGGTGGGCAGGCGTTGTGCTCGGGACAGCGAGAAGCCCAGCGAATAGGCCGGCGCGAAGGTCCATACCGCGCCGGCCGAAAAGGAGCGACCGACATGGTCGGTGCCTACGTAGCTGGCTACGGCATCGATTGTCTGCCATTCGTGACGCGCCCCCAGCTCATAGCGCCACGCGCCGGCGGTGTATTCCTCCAGTAGGAACAGCGCGTGGTTACGGGTCAGGGTTTGCGGCATGGGGTACTCGGACGTTAGGCGCGCAAAGTCCCGCTCGCTGGTTTGCGCACCCAGCACACCATGCCAGCCCAGCAGCGGCTGGTGAGTCAGCTCGAGACGCGCGTCATGGGCTTCGCTGGCGAACACAGCCATCTTTTCGCCCGCCTCGATCTCGGCATGCCGATAATCGCTGTAGCCGACCCGCAGGCGCGCCAGTTCAAAGCCCGGTAAGGGATCAGTCAATTCGCCGCGCAGGTCCCAGCGATCCTGCTGCATGCTGATGTAGGGCACTGTGCCGCCATGCTCATGGCCATGTTCTTCTTCCTCATGGCCGTGGTCGTGATCGTGGTCATGGCCGTGTTCACCGCAGTGCCAATGATTGCCGTGCGGGTCGCAGTCAACGTGCGCATGAGCCAGCAGGCCGTAGCGGTTTTGCTGCCGGCCGTAGGCCAGGCCGAGGTAGCCACGCGCCCCAACGAAGCTGCCGCCCAGGCTATAGCTGTCGGTGTCGTTGTAGGAGCCGACCTGCTTACCGGCGGCACCCGGAATTTCATATTCATCCGCCTGGCGCTTGACGCCCTCGACGCGCACCGCAAAGTGGCCAGTCCCGGCGGTGAGTCCAAACACGCCGGCGCCTTCGTTCGCCACGCTGTTGGCGCGCATTTCCAGCTCGCCTTCGTAGCCTTTTTCCGGCACATGGGTGGGCACTTTCTTGTCGACCACATTGACCACCCCGCCGATGGCGCCGCCGCCATACAACAACGTTGCCGGCCCCTTGAGGACCTCGATGCGTTCGGCCAGGAACGGCTCGACACCCACCGCATGATCCTGGCTGACGGTCGACGCATCCATCACATCGACGCCATCGCTGAGCACTTTCACGCGACCGCCATCCAGACCACGGATCACCGGGCGACTGGCACCGGCGCCAAAGCTGGCCGCATGCATGCCCGGCACGCCATCAAGGGTTTCGCCCAGGGTCGCCGCCCGGCGCTGAATCAGTGTGTCCCCTTCGAGCACCTCGCTTGAATGGGTCATATCATGGTTTTTCCGTGGCAGGGCGCTGGCACTGATCAGGCTGGTTTCAAGCTCGATGCGCTCGGCAGCCGTACCGGCCGGCATCCAGACAAAGCCGATGGCTAAGGCCATCCAAGGGTAACTGCGGGACATGGTGTGCTCTCAAAAAACGGCAGAGGGAACCCTGATCCAGACGCTTTGCACGCTGGCCAAGGATTGCGAGGGCGGCAAAGTTACCATGTTATATCGTAACGTTTATAGAAGTTTTTGCCCCAACACCCACTGGTTGAAAACCTTCGCCATCAGTCCCATCTAGATAGGCAGGTCCTCTTTTTAGGTATTTCCATGAACGATCAGGCCAATGCCCCGGAAATTGTCACCGGACAACTCGCCCTGCCCGGTCAGGCTCTGCCAGACAAGCTATATGTCATCCCGGTCCACAATCGCCCCTTCTTTCCCGCCCAGGTCCTGCCCGTCATCGTCAATGAGCATCCCTGGAGCGAAACGCTGCAACGTGTAGCCAACACCGACCATCGCTGCCTGGCGCTGTTTTTCCTCGATAAGCCCGCGTCGAGCGAGACAGTCGACTTCGATCCGGACAACTTGCCCGAACACGGCACCGTGGTGCGTGTGCACCATGCCAGCCGGGAAGGCGGCCAGTTGCAATTTGTCGCCCAGGGGCTGACCCGCGTGCGCATCCGTGGGTGGTTGCGCCGCAAGCCGCCGTATCTGGTTGAAGTGGATTATCCGCGCAGCGCCGAAGACTCGCGCGATGAGGTCAAGGCCTATGGCATGGCATTGATCAATGCGATCAAGGAACTGCTGCCGCTCAACCCGCTGTACAACGAAGAGCTCAAGAACTACCTGAATCGCTTCAGCCCCAATGACCCCTCACCGCTCACCGACTTCGCCGCCGCGCTGACCAGTGCGCCGGGCGATGAATTGCAGGACGTGCTGGACTGCGTGCCGGTGCTCAAACGCATGGAGAAAGTGCTGCCGCTGCTGCGCAAGGAAGTCGAAGTAGCGCGCTTGCAGAACGAACTTTCCGCCGAAGTGAATCGCAAGATCAGCGAGCATCAGCGCGAGTTCTTTCTCAAGGAACAGCTGAAGATCATCCAGCATGAGCTGGGCATCACCAAGGATGATCGCAGCGCCGATGCGGATGAGTTTCGCGCACGCCTGGTGGGCAAGACCGTACCGCCGACAGCGAAAAAGCGCATCGACGAGGAACTCAACAAGCTGTCGATCCTGGAAACCGGCTCGCCGGAATACGCTGTCACGCGCAATTACCTGGACTGGGCTACCAGTATCCCCTGGGGCGTCTATGGCAAGGACAAACTGGACCTGGCGCGCGCGCGCAAAGTGCTCGACAAGCATCACGCGGGCATGGACGACATCAAGCAACGCATCGTCGAGTTTCTAGCGGTCGGCGCCTTCAAGGGCGAAGTGGCCGGCTCCATCGTGCTCCTGGTCGGCCCGCCCGGTGTGGGCAAGACCAGCATCGGCAAGTCCATCGCCGAGACGCTGGGCCGGCCCTTTTACCGCTTCAGCGTCGGCGGCATGCGCGATGAGGCAGAGATCAAGGGGCATCGTCGCACCTACATCGGTGCCCTGCCCGGCAAGCTGGTGCAAGCGCTCAAGGAGGTCGAAGTGATGAACCCGGTGATCATGCTCGACGAAATCGACAAGCTCGGCGCCAGCCACCAAGGCGACCCGGCCTCGGCGCTACTGGAAACCCTCGATCCGGAACAGAACGTTGAGTTTCTCGACCACTATCTGGACCTGCGCCTGGACCTGTCGAAGGTCCTGTTCATCTGCACCGCCAATACCCTGGACTCGATTCCCGGTCCGCTGCTCGATCGCATGGAAATCATTCGCCTGTCCGGCTACATCACCGAGGAAAAGCTGGCCATTGCCAAGCGCCATCTTTGGCCCAAACTGTTGGCCAAAACCGGCGTACCTAAGGATCGCCTGTCCATCAGCGATGCCGCCTTCAAGGCAGTGATCGAGGGTTATGCCCGCGAGGCTGGTGTGCGGCAACTGGAAAAACAGCTCGGCAAACTGGTGCGCAAGGCCGTCGTGGGCCTGCTGGAAGATCCTGAACGCAGCATCCGCATTGGTCCCAAGGATCTGGAAGAATCCCTGGGCGTGCCCATCTTCCGTCGCGAACGGCTGCTCGCCGGCGTCGGCGTGATCACCGGCCTGGCCTGGACCAGCATGGGCGGCGTCACCTTGCCGATCGAGGCGACCCGCATTCATACCCTCAATCGCGGTTTCAAGCTCACCGGCAAGCTGGGCGAGGTGATGAAGGAGTCGGCGGAAATCGCCTACAGCTATATCAGTTCGCACCTCAACCAGTACGGCGGCGACCCGGTATTCTTCGACCAGGCCTTTGTGCATTTGCACGTCCCGGAAGGCGCAACGCCCAAGGATGGCCCGAGCGCGGGTATCAGCATGGCCAGCGCCCTGCTCTCCCTGGCCCGCAACCAGGCGCCGAAAAAGGGCGTGGCCATGACCGGCGAGCTGACCTTGACCGGACAGGTGTTGGCCATTGGTGGGGTACGCGAAAAGGTCATCGCCGCGCGCCGGCAAAAGATCTTCGAGCTAATCCTTCCCGAGGCCAACCGTGGCGACTTCGACGAGTTGCCGGATTACCTCAAGAGTGGCCTCACCGTGCACTTCGCGCAGCACTTTGCCGATGTGGCTAAGCTGCTGTTCTAACAGAACGACCAGGCGCCACGCGCCGCTCTAGACGCGGCCCGTGGCCCGTTTTTTCGCTGCTAAAAAATTCGGTAAAAACTCGCATCGGCTATTTTTTGGTCTACCGTGACTGAGTGCACAGTGAAACGCCAGAAATCTGGCGTTTCACTTCGCCGCGCAGGGAATGTCGGCATCGCACACTGCTCGAACATCATCCGTTCCGAAATTAGGGCATCAACGGATGGTTAAAACGGGATCGACTGGAAGGGACTCGAAGATGCCTGCCGACCAACGCTTTACCGTTCTGGATAGTTTTCGCGGCCTTGCCGCCATCGCCATCGTGCTGTTTCACATGCCCATCCTGCTGGCGATCAGCGAGCTGGAGTTCTTTCGCAACGGGCATGTGTTCATTCAATTCTTCTTCGCCCTGAGCGGTTTCGTACTGTGCCACGCCTATGCTCATCGCCTGACCAGTGTTGCGGCGCTGCGCGATTTCGCCGTTGCTCGCACCTTCCGCCTGTATCCCTTGCACCTGTGCCTGCTCGGCCTGTTTCTGCTCCTGGAAAGTGGCAAATTGATGGCCCAAGGCCAGGGCGCGTCGGTCGAGGCGTTCAGCGGCAACGTCGCTCTTGAGGAAATCCTCCCCAATCTCCTGCTGCTGCAGGCCTGGCTGCCTGGAGCAGACAGCCTGTCGTTCAACGCGCCCGCCTGGACTATCAGCGTCGGCTACTACGTATACCTGCTGTTCGGCTTGATTGTGGTAGTGCTACCACGACGCAACAGCCTCGTGTTCTCGCTCATTTGCCTACTGACGTGCCTGAGCTTGCTGATGCACGTTCACGCACTGGAAGGAGAAGTCCTCAAGGGAGTCGGCTGTTTCTTTGCCGGAGCCCTGCTCTACCGGCTATTCATGGGTTTGCGAGCCCTGCCACTGAGCCACACAGAATTCACCGTACTGGAGGTCAGCACACTGCTGGTGCTGGTGTTGGTTCTGGACAGCAGCTATCTCTACCGCGACTTGTTCACCAGCTTGATGCTCTTGCTGACCATCTTCATCTTTGCCTTTGAAGGCGGCGTCGTCTCCCGATGGCTCAAGCAGCGCTGGTTGCAGGCTCTGGGCTTATGGTCCTTTTCCATCTATATGACTCACGTTGCCATCCTGGCCGCCTTGCAAGGGCTTGCCCTGCAGCTGTCGAAGTTGCCAGGACTGGAACACCTTGCGCCCTCCCAAGCCGAGCCTCACGGCATCGTCGCCATGGGTTACATCAGCACCCAAAACCTGTTACTTGATAATCTGATGGCAGTGGCCGCCGTGCTGGCTGTGATTCTGGTGTCGTCGCTGACTTACAAATATATCGAGCTACCGGGCATCCGCTTGGGCAAAAGACTGCAAGGCAAAGCCCCGCTGTCGCACTTCAGGGAAAAATCACACGCCATCAACTAGGTCGTCCTGCAGCGATGGCTCAGGCGGAGTGATAGAGAGCAAGCACAAGCTGTCACTCTTGGCTAAAATGCCTGCCTTTTCCGCACGACCGTAGTCTCGCCATGCGCCAGGAACCCGACCAGATTTTTGCCCAGCCGTTGGCCCAGGTAACGGACTTCGTCTTCAACGAAGACGTGGCCCGCGTGTTTCCCGACATGATCAAACGCTCGGTACCCGGTTACCCGACCATTGTCGAAAACATCGGCGTACTGGCTGCACGCTTCGCCCAGCCCGACTCCGTACTCTATGATCTGGGCTGCTCTCTAGGCGCTGTGACCCAGGCTCTGCGCCGTCATGTACGCAGCGAGCAATGCCGGATCATCGCCGTGGATAATTCCGCCGCAATGGTGGAACGCTGCCAGGAATACCTGCTGGCTCAAAATTCCATGTTCCAAGAGCTGCTACCCGTCGAGGTGATCGAGGCGGATATTCTGTCGCTGCAGTTTCAGCCAGCTTCACTGTTCGCCCTGAATTTCACACTGCAATTCATTTCTCCCATCCAGCGCCCCGAATTGCTGACCCGCATACATCAGAGCCTCCTGCCTGGCGGCGCGCTGATTCTTTCGGAAAAGCTGTGCTTCCAGGACCCTGAAGAACACGCACTGCTTACTGAACTGCACCTCGATTTCAAGCGTGCCAATGGCTACAGCGAACTGGAAATTGCCCAGAAGCGCAGCGCCATCGAGAACGTCATGCTGCCAGACAGCCTGGAGCAACATCGTGAGCGCTTGCTGGCAGCCGGCTTTACCAAGGTCATCCCCTGGTTCCAATGCCTAAATTTCGCCTCACTGATTGCCCTGCCATGATTGACCTGACGTCCCTGATCCAGCGGCTGTCCGGCACACCCCTGTCCGGTTGGGCAAGCACCTTGCAAACACAGCTCGACGCCAAACTGACCATCGGCCATGGCGACCTGCAACGCTGGCAACGGGCACTGGATGCCCTGCCGGCGTTAAGCCCGAGCCACGTTGAACTGGCAGAGGCGTTCCGGCTAGACGCCGGCTGCGAAGCACCTGTACGCGCGCAGTTGCGTGAGGCCTTGCTGGGCCTGTCGCCCTGGCGCAAGGGGCCCTTTGAGCTGTTTGGCGTGCACGTTGATACGGAATGGCGTTCGGACTGGAAGTGGGCGCGTGTTCGTCCGCATCTCGACCTGACCGGCAAGCGCGTCCTGGATGTCGGCTGCGGCAATGGCTATTACATGTGGCGCATGTTGGGCGCTGGCGCTGACAGCGTGATCGGCGTGGACCCCAACTGGTTGTTCTTCTGCCAATTCCTGGCCATGCAGCGCTACCTGCCGGATCTGCCCGCCTGGCATTTGCCTTTCGCCCTCGAAGAGTTGCCGGAGAAGCTGCAAGGCTTCGACACGGTATTCTCTATGGGGGTGCTCTACCATCGCCGCTCCCCCATTGATCACCTGCTGGCGCTCAAGGACTGCCTCGTCAAAGGGGGTGAGCTGGTGCTGGAAACCTTGGTGGTGGAGGGCGACGCCAATCAGGTGCTGGTGCCGGAAGACCGTTACGCACAAATGCGCAATGTCTGGTTTTTGCCTTCTGTGCCGGCGCTGGAGCTGTGGTTACGCCGCGCGGGCTTTGAAAACGTGCGCTGTGTCGATGTCAGCCAGACCAGCCTCGATGAACAACGCAGCACCGAATGGATGCGCTTTCAATCGCTGGCCGATTTCCTCGATCCTGCCGACTCATCCCGCACCGTTGAAGGTCTGCCGGCCCCGAGACGTGCAGTACTGATTGCACGCAAACCTTAAGCAACACATGTGGCGCATCGCTCAATTCGAGCTGACTGATAAGCCACTAATAGCACACGGCTAGTAGCAAGCATTGCGAGGCCAGGCGAAGCGCGGCATCCTTGATGCAAAAGCTCGATATAAAAAAACATGGATCGATTTTTTGCACGCTTTTTACAGCGCTTGCGCACTGATTTTCAGCTTTCGATCATCAGTCTGATGGGGCTATTCGGTGTTTTGGGGATTTCGCCCTACGCCGTATACCGCCTGTTGGAGGGCAATTATCTGGTTGGAATCTCTGACCTTGTGATTGTCCTGTCGACCGTGGCCGCCGTCATATTTGCCTGGGTAACCGGCAATACGACCAAGGCAGGCCTCTACGTGTGCTGCGTATTTACCTGTCTGGCCACGCTGATCGCCATCAATCTGGGTGTGAATGGCCTGTTCTGGATCTATCCCTTGATCCTGTTCAACTTCTTCATGGTTTCGCCAGGCAAAGCCAGCATTGCCACCCTGCTGGTGTTGGCCGGCCTGATCGGCCATTCACTGTGGCAACCGGGTACCGTCTTCGAAAGTTACTACCAGATGGGCTCTTTCCTGGTCACCAGCCTGATGGCGTGCATCCTGACCCTGATATTTGCCTATCGCACTCAGCTTCAGCGCGAACAATTGCAGGTTCTTGCCATCCAGGACGGGCTGACCGGCGCCCGTAATCGCCGGGCGATGGATACAGATCTGAAAATCGCTGCCTCACGCAAACGTCGCCACGGTAAACCGCAAGCACTACTCGTCATGGACCTGGATCATTTCAAACAGATCAACGACCGTTTTGGCCACCCTGCCGGGGATCAGGTCTTGATCGACTTTGTCCGCTTGATCAAACGCTCATCCCGTCAGGAAGACCTGCTCTACCGCTTTGGTGGCGAGGAGTTTCTCCTGCTTCTGCAGGACACCGAGCTCAGCGGCTTGCAAAGTGCTGCCGCACAGTTGCATCAACAGGTCCGCAGCGGTCTGCTGGGTCCCGGTGGACCGGTTACCGTATCCATGGGTGGCGCCGTCTTGCAGTCGTGTGAGCCCTGGACCAGTTGGCTACAGCGCGCCGACCGCTGCCTTTATCAGGCCAAAAGCACCGGGCGCGACCGCATCATCATCGATACCCAGGAAAGCCAGCCGCAGGCTCACGTCGATCCGCAATCCACACCACTCGTAGCGTCGACCGATACCTGAAGGCTGGCTCCACGGTTCGCTTTACTTGAGAAATTAACGGTGCGCTGCGGCAGCGAGAATCAGCGCTTTCATTTCCTGAACCGCCGGCTTGAAACCGACGAACAAGGCATGAGCGACAATCGCATGACCGATGTTGAGTTCGTTGATTCCTGGGATTGCCGCCACGTCGTGCACATTGTGGTAATGCAGACCATGCCCGGCATTGACGATAAGCCCTAGCTGTCGTCCCAATGCTACGCCCTGACGAATCCGCTCCAGCTCCAAGGCCATTTCGGCGGGTGTGGTGGCATCGGCATAGCGCCCAGTGTGCAACTCGATGGCCGGGGCGCCGATGCGGGCAGCCGCTTCGATCTGCCGGGCGTCGGCATCGATGAACAGCGACACTTCACTGCCCAGTTCGGCCAGCATGGCCACCGCATCCCCAATTCGCTCCTCTTGGCCAACCACTTCGAGGCCACCCTCGGTGGTCAATTCTTGACGGGTTTCCGGCACCAGGCAGATATGCTCCGGACGGATGCGCTCGGCAAATGCCAGCATTGCCTCGGTCACCCCCATCTCGAAGTTCATGCGGGTTTGCAGGCACTCCTTGAGCAGGAGCACGTCGCGGTCCTGAATGTGCCGCCGATCTTCACGAAGGTGCACGGTAATGCCATCGGCACCGGCTTCTTCGGCGTCCAGTGCGGCCTTGACCGGATCCGGATAGCGCGTCCCGCGTGCCTGACGCAAGGTCGCCACATGATCGATATTCACACCAAGCAGAATGCGCTGATTGTCAGACACGAGGAGGCTCCTTGATATTCATGAACAACTCGCGGCTGACCAGTGGTCGGCCGCCCAAATGTGGGGCGAGCGCCTGACGCATCAGGCGTTTGGCAGCCGCCAGCACTGCAGGGTCATTCCAGTCGACGACGGCCATGGCCAGCAGATCGTGACCATGGAACACGCCGGGCTGGAATTCAACTGTACGCTCCAGGCCTGCCTCCGGCTTCAAGCGATAATAGGCTTCGGCTTCTATGGGTTGGCCGTGACGATCGAGGTCCAGGGCAAAGCCATAGCCAAGCTGCTCAAGCAAGCGCCACTCGAATGCGCGTAGCAGGGGTTGCAGCGCATGGCCGGCGGCCAAGGCCTGAAGAGTCAGGGCATAGTGCTCGAAGATGATTGGATGAGGGTCTTGCATCGGCAACAGACGAATCAGCAATTCATTCAGGTAAAGCCCGCTGAACAGTGCATCGCCGTGTAGCAGGTTCGGAACGCCTGCCGACTCCAATCGTGCCACGGTCTTGAGTTCGCCGCGCCCGCGCAACTCGATATCCAAGGGCAAAAAGGGCCGCGCCTGACTGCCGGACTTGCTTCGAGCGCCGCGCAGCACGGCCCGCAGACGACCCTCTGGGGTAAACAGGTCTACCAGAGCGCTGGTTTCCTTGTAAGCACGGGCGTGCAGGACAAAGGCAAGCATCAGGGGTTAACAGCCCGGGCAACCCTTGGGACGTTGGCTTGCCCGGCGCCGCTCACATCACTGTTCTCGGTAACCGAGCGAATGCAGGGCTCGCTCATCATCGGACCAGCCGCCCTTCACCTTGACCCACAAGTTGAGCATGACCTTGGAGTCGAACAGTACTTCCATGTCCTTGCGCGCGTCCTGACCAATCTGCTTGATCCGCTCGCCTTTCTCTCCAATGAGAATTTTCTTCTGCCCGTCACGCTCCACCAGAATCAGCGCATGGATATGCAGAATGCGCCCTTCCTGCTTGAACTCTTCGATCTCCACGGTGATCTGGTAGGGCAGTTCGGCGCCTAGCTGACGCATAATTTTCTCGCGCACCAGCTCGGCGGCCAGGAAGCGGCTGGAGCGGTCAGTGATCTGGTCTTCCGGAAAGAAATGCTCGTTCTCGGGCAAGTGCTCGGCCACCAGACGCTCCAAGGTGTCCAGATTGTGCCCGTGCAAGGCCGAAACCGGTACGACCTCGGCGTTGGGCAATTGCTCGGTCAGCCACTGCAAATGCGGCAGCAGTTCGGCCTTGTCTTCCATACGGTCGGCCTTGTTGACGGCGATGATCAGCGGGCCCTGGACATACTGCACACGGTCCAGTACCAACTGATCTTCGTCGGTCCAGCGCGTACGGTCGACCACGAACACCACGACATCCACGTCCTTGAGCGCAGAGGCCGCACTCTTGTTCATAAAGCGGTTTAGCGCTTTCTCGTTGTTCTTGTGCAGGCCGGGGGTATCGACGTAAATCGCCTGCACCGCGCCCTCGGTCTTGATCCCGAGCATGTTGTGGCGTGTGGTCTGCGGCTTGCGCGAAGTGATCGCCAGTTTCTGGCCAAGAATATGGTTGAGCAGCGTGGACTTGCCCACGTTGGGGCGACCGACGATGGCCACGTAACCGCAGCGACTGATATCAGTCATGAGCATTCTCCACGCCCAGGGCAATCAGCGCAGCGGCGGCGGATACCTGCTCGGCGATCCTCCGACTGGCGCCCTGCCCGCGGGTCTTGTCATTCAGCAGACTGATCCGGCACTCGACGAAGAACGTCCGGCAGTGCGGATCACCTTGTATATCCACCACCTCATATTGAGGCAGTTCACAGCCGCGCGATTGCAGAAACTCCTGTAGCCGGGTCTTGGGATCCTTGTTGGTATCCACCAGCGTCAGGCTTTCAATCTCAGCATCCAGCCAGGCCAGCACGCGCTCGCGCGCCGGCTCCATGCCGGCATCCAGGTAAATCGCGCCGATCAATGCTTCGACCGCATCGGCCAGAATAGAGTCGCGCCGATAACCGCCGCTTTTCAGCTCTCCCGACCCCAGGCGCAGGTATTCGCCCAGCTCGAAGCCACGTGCCAACAAGGCTAGGGTCTCGCCCTTGACCAGGCGGGAGCGCAGCCGGGAAAGCTGTCCCTCGCGTGCCTGAGGAAAGCGCTCGAACAGCGCCTCACCTGCCACGAAATTGAGGATGGCATCGCCGAGAAATTCCAGACGCTCGTTGTTGCGACCGGCAAAGCTGCGGTGTGTCAGTGCCAGGACCATCAGATCCTGATTGATGAAGGTGTAGCCGAGCTGACGCTCGAGACGGCTTAAAGGTGAGCTCACGGGATTCTTACGCGAAATTCTTTATCGAAGTGAACCACAAGATCGAGACTATCAATCAACGGTTCGCGCTTTTCATATTTCAACCGAGCATGGAACTGGTTATTTTCCACCCGCACGGTCAGTGCTTTGTCCATGTCCAGGTCGCGAATGTTGTTTACTTGCATGCCTTTGCTGACATGCCGGTAAAAATCGCCCACGGTACGAATATCTGCCGCCTGATCAGTCTCGACCGAGGCTATGATTTTTTCCATCGACAGATTGTCGAGATAATGCGGGATGACCTTGAACGCAGTGCTGGCAATAAACGCCACCACTGCCAGTACTACCATCCAGCTCAGCAGCGAAAGTCCTTTCTGCGAATGCGAGAACGTCATGAATCGACCTCATGTCGGAATTATCGGCAGCCAAGCCTATATAAAGCGGGCGATACCGTATTGCACGGTACCGCACAAATTCAATGGATCAGGCCGACACGAGAGAGGTTGGGCAGGTTGCCGCCCTTGGGCTCAGGCCAACTAAGCCACACAGCAAAGGCCTTGCCGACGATATTGCGGTCGGGAACCATGCCACGCAATTCCACAGCAAGGGCCGTATCGTTCCAGTAACGGCTGTCGTTGGAGTTGTCGCGGTTATCGCCCATCATGAAATAATGGCCATCCGGCACAGTCCATTCGCGGCTGGGTTCGATGCGATACCGCCCCATTTCCTTGCGAATCATATGCTCGGCAGCGCCCAGCTTTTCCTGATAGAGCCCAGCGTTGCCCAAGGTGCCCGGCTCTTCGCCCAGCCATTTCTCAGCTACCGGCTCGCCATTGATGAACAAGCGCTTTTCACTGCTGTAGCGCACCGTGTCACCCGGCAATCCCACAACTCGCTTGATATAGTTGATATTCGGATCGCTGGGGTAGCGGAATACCATCACATCGCCGCGCTGCGGATCACCAATATCGATCACCTTGGTATCCAGCACAGGCAGACGGATGCCGTAAGCGAATTTGTTGACCAGAATAAAATCACCCACTTCCAACGTCGGCTTCATCGAGCCAGACGGAATCTGGAAGGGCTCAACCAAAAATGAGCGCAATACCAGCACAATGGCTAACACCGGAAACAGTGATTTTCCGTATTCGACCAGCATGGGCTCCTTGCTGAGTTTCTCAACCACCTGAGGATCAGGCTCGCCCTGCAACTGGCCCTGGTAGGTGCTGATCACCGCACGCCGACGAGGCGCCAGCACCAGCATATCCAGCAGGGCCAAGGCCCCGCATACCGCAACGGCAATGACCAGTAACAGCGGAAAATTGATCGACATGGGTCTTAGCTATCCACCTTGAGAACGGCAAGAAACGCTTCCTGAGGAATTTCCACGTTGCCGACCTGTTTCATCCTTTTCTTACCAGCCTTCTGCTTTTCCAGCAGCTTGCGCTTACGGCTCACGTCGCCGCCATAGCACTTGGCCAATACGTTCTTGCGCAGCGCCTTCACTGTCGTACGCGCAACCACCTGACCGCCAATGGCTGCCTGGATTGCCACGTCGAACATCTGTCGTGGAATCAGCTCTTTCATCTTTTCGGTCAGCGCGCGGCCTTTCTGGTTGGCACGGTCGCGGTGCACGATTAGCGCCAGGGCATCCACCTTCTCGCTATTGATCAGCACATCCAGGCGGACCAGATTCGCTGATTGGAAGCGATCGAAGCTGTAGTCCAGTGAGGCATAGCCGCGGCTTACTGATTTCAGGCGATCGAAGAAGTCCAGCACCACTTCGTTCATCGGCAAATCGTAGCTGACTTGTACCTGACTGCTGAGAAATTGCATGTCGCGCTGCACGCCGCGCTTCTCGATGCACAGGGTAATTACGTTACCCAAGTGCTCCTGCGGGACAAGGATATTGGCGCGCACGATGGGCTCGCGCATATCGTTGATCGCCGCTGGATCAGGCAGCTTGGACGGGTTGTCGACATAGATCGTCTCGCCGCTCTTCAGTTCCACCTCGAATATTACGGTAGGTGCGGTGGTGATCAGATCGAGATTGTACTCGCGCTCCAGTCGCTCCTGGATGATTTCCATGTGGAGCATGCCGAGGAAGCCAATGCGGAAACCGAAGCCAAGCGCATCGGAGCTTTCCGGCTCGTATTGCAAGGCGGCATCGTTAAGGGTCAGCTTCTGCAAGGCTTCGCGGAAGGCCTCGAAATCATCGGAGCTGACTGGAAACAGGCCGGCGAACACCTGCGGCTTGACGCGCTGGAAGCCAGGCAGCATCGCCACATCCGGCGTGGCAGCCAATGTCAGCGTATCGCCCACCGGCGCACCGTGAATATCCTTGATGCCAGCAATGATGAAACCCACTTCGCCAGCTTTCAGGTCGGCGGTTTCGGTGTGCTTCGGACTGAAAACCCCCACGCTGTCCACCTGGTGCAACTTGCCCGTGGACTTGACCAGAATCCTGTCACCCTTTTTCAGCCGGCCATGCTTGACCCGCACCAGCGACACTACGCCTAGGTAGTTGTCGAACCAGGAGTCAATGATCAACGCCTGCAAAGGTGCGTCGATCTCGCCTTGCGGCGGCGGAATCACCTTTACCAGACGCTCCAGCACATCATCCACACCCATGCCGCTTTTGGCACTGCAGGCCACGGCATCCGTAGCGTCGATTCCGATGATATGTTCGATTTCGTCTTTGACCCTGTCCGGATCGGCCTGGGGCAGGTCCATCTTGTTGAGCACCGGCATGACTTCCAGGCCTTGCTCGATGGCGGTGTAGCAGTTGGCGACCGATTGCGCTTCGACACCTTGGCCCGCGTCCACGACCAGCAAGGCGCCTTCGCAGGCGGCCAGAGAGCGGCTGACTTCATAGGTAAAGTCGACGTGGCCGGGGGTGTCGATGAAATTCAGCTGATAGGTTTTACCATCCCGTGCGGTGTAATGCAGGGTAACGCTGTGCGCTTTGATGGTAATGCCGCGTTCACGCTCCAAGTCCATGGAGTCCAGAACCTGGGATGCCATTTCGCGCTCGGACAGGCCGCCGCACATTTGAATGAAACGATCGGCCAGGGTGGACTTGCCGTGGTCAATGTGGGCAATGATGGAAAAATTGCGGATGTGGCTAAGATCACTCACAGATCAACACTCGAAAGGGGCTGCGGGAACTCCCGCCGAGAAATAGCAGGGAATTCTACCCGAAGGCTGCACCCAGCGTCACGTCTACCTGCAGCGAACAAAAAAGGGCGATTGCTCGCCCTTGCTTTGGTTAGACAAAAACTATTCCGACAACTTGAAGGTAATAAAGCTGGCGCGGCCCTGACGCAGTACACGCATGGATACCGAGCGATTCTTTGGCAGTTCCTTGGCCACCTGCGTGAAATGCTGAGCGGATTTGATTGCCTGATTGCTCAAGTGGGTGATGACATCGCCTGGTCGCAGGCCGATCAGCGCGGCCGGGCCGTTGCTTACTTCCTTGATCAGCACACCGCCTTGCAGGTCCAGCGCTTTTTTCTGCTCGCTGTTCAGGTCCACGACCGTGACACCGAGCCGATTGCTGCTGCTTTCGACTCCACTCCCCGGCGTGCCAATGGCAATCTCCTCGCCCTCTTCTGGCAAGGCGCCAATCACCACCTCCAGCGTCTTTCGCGAGCCGTCACGTACCACTTCCAGCTTGGCCTTGTCACCAGGCTTGATGCCGCCCACCAAGTGGGGCAGATCGGCCGACACGACGATCTGTCGTCCATTAAGGGTGAGAATTACATCGCCGACCCGCAGCCCACCCTTGGCCGCCGGACCTTCTTCCAGAACCTGCGCGACCAGCGCACCTGCCGGCTTGTCGAGACCGAAGGATTCAGCCAGGTCCTTGTTGACCTCTTGAATCACCACGCCTAGCCAGCCGCGGCTGACCTTGCCGGTATCTCTCAACTGGTTGGCCACGTCCATCGCGACATCAATCGGAATGGCGAAAGACAACCCCATGAAGCCGCCAGATCGGGTGAAAATTTGTGAATTGATGCCGACCACTTCACCGTTCAGATTGAACAACGGACCACCACTGTTACCAGGATTGATCGCTACATCGGTTTGGATAAACGGTACATAACTTTCATTGGGGAGGCTGCGACCTTTGGCACTGACAATGCCTGCCGTCACCGAATAGTCGAAACCGAACGGTGAGCCAATGGCTAGCACCCACTCCCCGACCTTCAAGTTGTCAGACTTGCCCAGCTTGACCGTGGGCAGGTTGCGTCCTTCGATTTTCAACAACGCAACATCACTGCGTGGGTCGGCGCCGATCAGCTTGGCTTCCAGCTCACTGCGATCGGACATGCGAACGAGAATTTCATCCGCATCGGCAACCACATGGTTATTGGTCAGCACATACCCATCCGCAGAGATGATGAAACCAGACCCCAGCGATTGAGCTTCCTGCTGCCGACCGTTGGGCGAGCGCGGTATTTGTGGAATATTGCGTTCAAAGAATTCACGAAACAGTGGTGGCAGGCCTTCCAGATCCGGAATCAACTGCTGCCCAGCCTGATTACGCTCCGGTAATTTCTGCCGAGTGCTGATATTGACCACTGCCGGCCCAGCCTGCTCCACCAGCTCGGTAAAGTCAGGCAGATCTGCCTGCGCTACCGTTGCCAGGGCCAGCATTAGCATAGCCATCAGACCACTCAGATAAGACTTGACCTTCACTTTCGACATAAGACTCCCCTGCTAGCAGCAAAACTGCTCAGTAGACACTCGAAGTGCCTGCGAGCAGAGCACGCAGCACGACAGGCTGCAGTGCTGGATCATCCGCCGTGCGCCGACTGCGCCAGCGAATGTATAACCAGGAACACAGTAATCCGCCCAGACTGGCCATAATTATGTGCGGTTCGGAACCACCCAGCGCCTGCACCAACAAAGCACAGAGAAAGAGGCTGAGCAAAGGCAATAAATAAACCAACAGGGAGCCGCGTAACAAGAGCTCTTCACGTACGCCAATAGCCACGCTATCGCCAACATCCAATTGCAAATCGGTGAGAGCCCGCACATGCCCTCGGCGGCTTCCGACCCCCAACTTCTCCATCATTCCCTGACCACAACCGGCATTGGCCGAACAAGTGGAACAGGTGCTTTTGCGCACGGTCTCAACCCAAACCGCGCCAGGCTCGACTGCAACGACCCGCCCTTGCTCTTCGATCACTGCGAACTGTTCCCTGACTCCGAACGCATCGATAGCGCAATCCGCTCGGCAGTGCCGACAGGAATCTCGCCGACTACGGTAACCATCAAATCACCGTTTGCCGTGGAAAGGCGGCGCGAGACAGTTGCAGTCGGCCCCAACTGGCTGCGCACATCGGCGATTTGCGCATCGCCCAATGGCTCGAGGAAAATTGAAAATCGCGCCAAACCATCGCCGTACATCAGCCAGGCGACAGGGGCGGCTTCGGCAGAGGCACGCTGCTCGACAATCTGATTGAGAACAAACCCGGCAGGCAGCCAATCAGAACGCCAGGACTTTTCGGACAGCTGACGCGAATCGCGAACTTCCACCGGCTCGCATTGCTGGCTGGGCTGCACCATCGCCAACGATGCACCTTCCTGGAATTCAACATACTGGAAGCGCTCCAAAGGCTGGCCCTTTTCATTGAGCAACAACGACTTGAGCGGTAATGCCGTTTCGCGATCCAGATGAAGCTCAAAACCATAGCGATGCTGATCGCGCGGTATCAGCGCCAGCACCACAGCAGCGCGACCGGCAACCCGGGAATTGCCCGCCACACGCATCTCATACCATTGATTAAGCTGGCGCGTGTCCAGATTGCGTACCGACCACCGCTCTTCGATCAATGGACTGACCAAGCTGCCATTCATACAGGTGAGTCGACCATTGGTACGCAATGTTTCGTGAGCGGGGCCATCCAACTGCAACATACGTTCCTGAACGCTGTTCGAGGCGACATGACGCCAAATTTCATGGCTGGAAAAACTGCCATTGCGCTCATAAACGAAGGCTCCATGGAAGCCTGTTTGTTGTTCCGCTGCTTGTAGCCGTAGCAACCAATCCTGAGCATCTGCCCAAGCCGATTGTCCAAGCAGCGCACTGACTCCAAGCGCAAATGAAAGAAAACGCATGAGGTTCCTTTTTTAGCGATTTTCCAGACTAGCAGCCCGAGCGGAAGGCAAAGCACTTTCCTCGCCACGCCCCGATTGCTGTACATGCTGACGCAGGTAGTCGGCCAGACGCTGGTCATGCCAGCTCGGCTGCGCTCCTTGCTCAGCCATTACAGCTCCGGACTCACCCTCGGCGCTATACCCGGCCAGCACGGCAGGTCCCTGCACATGCGGAATGATTAGATTATTCGATGGAGCAGTTTGCTGCGCCATTTCAGCACCCGTGATCTGGTCCTGGTTGTAAAAGCGCACGCCTGCAAGGACGGCCAGCGTCACCGAAGCGGCAATAGCCAGACGCCCCAGTCCGCTCCAGCGCGACCGAGACCCAGACGGCTCTGGCATCTTTTCATCTGCCAAAGCAGCCATCACACCCGCTGCGATATCCAGCCGCGGCTCTTGCAGTTCCTTATGTATGACAGCGCGCGCGATTTGATAACGCGACCAAATGGCTCGCAACTCGGACTCGTCACTGGCGGCGAGCACTCGATGCAATTCCAATTCGTCCGCTTCGTTATCCATCACCGCGGACAGCGATTCCCGCAGAGACTCACGATTCATGGTTTCCTCTCTTGGCATTTGGCCGCCATCTCAGGCTTGTTCATGCAACAGGGGTTGCAAGGCTTTATCGATAACCTCTCGCGCCCGAAAGATGCGCGAGCGTACGGTTCCTACAGGGCATTGCATGACACTGGCTATGTCTTCATAACTCAGGCCATCAAACTCACGCAACGTCAGCGCCGTGCGCAAATCTTCCGGTAATTGTTGGATGGTTCGATGCACAGTGGTTTCGATTTCATCTCGCAACATGGCGCGTTCTGGCGACTCGATATCCTTGAGGGCATGATCACCCTCGTAGAATTCCGCGTCCTCAGCACTGACATCGTTATCTGGTGGCCGCCGACCGCGAGCAACCAAGTGATTCTTCGCCGTATTGATGGCGATGCGGTACAGCCAGGTGTAAAAGGCGCTGTCACCCCGGAAATTTCCAAGCGCACGATAGGCTTTGATGAACGCTTCCTGAGCAACATCCTGAGCTTCATGAGTGTCATGCACGAACCGTACGATCAGGCCTAAAATCTTGTGTTGATACTTCAGCACAAGCAAATCGAAAGCCCGCCTATCTCCTCGCTGAACACGCTCAACAAGCTGCTGATCCTGCTCCTGGGTTAGCATGAACGCTCCTCTCTGACCCCGGAGAACTTCCGCACTCGTTGGTGGCCTGGCTTACACAGATAGACCCAAGCGTTACGCAAAAGTTCTCCCCCTTCCAAGCAAGCTTCGTGCAGGGTTTATCAATTCGTGGCACAAGCAAAAAGCGCCTGCGCGTGTATAAAAAAGTCATCTCTGCACGAAATGCGATATTGAGCCCTCGCTAAAGGCCTCTTGTTTGTAGCCCTGATGCGCTCAGGTCTCCAGCATCCTTCTATCGAAAGCCGCTGTCGGCAAAAGTTCCATGACCCGATGCGACGCCATACAACTATTTTGTCGTTTCAGCCCTCGATATACTAGCGACCGCCATCTCGCCTAAGGCCCAGCCATGCGCCAACACTTGCAGCACGACGTCTTGATAATCGGCAGTGGAGCAGCCGGCCTCACGCTGGCCCTGACCCTCCCCGCGCACCTACGCATTGCAGTGTTGAGCAAGGGTGAGCTGGCCAATGGCTCGACATTCCATGCCCAGGGCGGAGTGGCTGCGGTTCTGGATGACCGCGACACCGTCGAGTCTCATGTTGAAGATACCCTGATCGCCGGCGGCGGACTGTGTCGCCAGGACGCCGTTCGCTTCACCGTGCAGCACAGCCGTGAAGCGATCCAATGGCTGATCGACCAGGGCGTACCCTTCACTCCCGATGATGGCAGCACCGACAGCGAAGACAATGGCTTCGCCTTTCACCTGACCCGTGAAGGCGGCCACAGCCATCGGCGCATCATCCATGCCGCCGATGCCACCGGCGCGGCCATCTTTACCACGTTACTGCACCAGGCTCGCCAGCGGTCGAATATCGAACTGCTGGAACAGCGCGTGGCCATCGACCTGATCACCGAGCACAAACTGGGTCTGTCCGGACAGCGCTGCCTGGGTGCCTATGTACTCAATCGCGAGAGCGGCGAGGTGGATACTTATGGCGCCCGCTTTACGGTGTTGGCCACGGGCGGCGCCGCCAAGGTTTATTTGTATACCAGCAACTCCGATGGCGCTTGCGGAGACGGCATTGCCATGGCCTGGCGGGCAGGCTGCCGGGTCGGCAATCTGGAATTCAACCAATTTCACCCAACGTGCCTGTACCACCCTCGGGCGAAGAATTTCCTGATCACCGAGGCCCTGCGCGGCGAAGGCGCTCTACTCAAGCTGCCCAACGGTGAACGTTTCATGCCGCGCTTCGACAGCCGTGCCGAACTGGCACCACGGGATATCGTCGCCCGCGCCATCGACCATGAAATGAAGCGCCTGGGTATCGATTGCGTATACCTGGACATCAGCCACCGGCCCACGGACTTCATCAAGAATCACTTTCCCACCGTGTACGAACGCTGCCTGGAGTTCGGCATCGACATCACTCGCGAGCCGATTCCCGTAGTCCCGGCTGCGCACTACACCTGTGGCGGTGTGCTGGTCGACTCGTGCGGACACACCGATGTCCCGAACCTCTATGCCATTGGCGAAACCAGCTTCACCGGCTTGCACGGGGCCAATCGCCTGGCCAGTAATTCGCTGCTGGAATGCTTCGTGTACGCCCGCTCGGCGGCTGCCGACATCCTCGAGAAGCTCGAACAGATCAGGTTACCCACCACCCTGCCCAGCTGGGATGCCAGCCAGGTGACCGATTCCGACGAAGACGTGATCATCGCCCACAACTGGGACGAGTTGCGGCGTTTCATGTGGGACTACGTGGGCATCGTGCGCACCACCAAGCGCCTGCTGCGCGCCCAGCACCGTGTCAATCTGCTGTTGGACGAGATCGATGAGTTCTACAGTAACTACAAGGTGAGCCGAGACCTGATCGAGCTGCGCAACCTGGCCCTGGTAGCCGAACTGATGATCAGGTCGGCAATGGAGCGCAAGGAGTCCCGCGGGTTGCATTACACCCTGGATTATCCCCACCTGTTACCCGAAGCACGGGACACTATTCTGGTGCCACCCACCTACGTCGAGTGAACTTCAGGCGCAGGCGCAGGCGTCGATGATCATCACGCGCCAACGCATCGCGGGGAATGCACACCCCGCGCCGCCAGCGCTCGCCGGGCAGGCGGTAATGCAGAACGATCAGAACGGGCAAGGCCAGGCTATCAGGGCGCAGCTGCACCGGGCGCCAGCCGGCCTGTGCGCTCCACAGTTGCCAGCCACGCGAATCATGACGCAACCCGCGCACCGCGTGCCTTGAGCGCAACAGGATATGTCGTGGCAGCACCCATAGGGCATGCCCGCCGCACGCGATTACACCGAGCGCGACCCAGCCGCCAGGCAGGTCGGCAAGCAGTAGCGCGACCAGCGCCAGCAGCCAGGCGAACAGGTAGGCCGCCAGCAAGCTCCCAGAGGGCTGCCAGCGACACTCGAAAACGTCACTTGGGTTGGACACGGTCCAGAATGATTTTCACGATGCGGCGCAGATCCGGATCCTGAGGCTCTTCGCGCTGCATGAACCAGCCAAACATGTCCTGGTCCTCGCATTCCAGCAGTTGGCGATAGCGCGCCTGATCTTCGGCATCCAGGTGCGAGTAAACCTCCCGCACAAAAGGCACCAGCAGCACATCCAGCTCCAGCATGCCGCGGCGGCTGTGCCAGAAAAGTCGGTTGAGTTCGATATCGTCGGCCATGGGAGGCTCCTTTCACGTAAGAGCGGCAGTATAACGAGCCGGCTCGCCCTGGACACCCGCTGACAAGCCTCGCGCTGCGCTCTATGATGGTCGTCCCTGCCTTTTTATCAGCGACTGACATGGCCGACTCTGCTTTTTTCTGCCCGCTGCCCCATGAAGGCATCCTTGCCGTACGCGGCCCCGATGCCAGCAAATTCCTTCAAGGCCAGCTGACCTGCAACCTCAACTACCTCGTATCGAGCAGCAGCCTTGGCGCGCGCTGCACGCCCAAAGGGCGTATGCAATCGAGCTTTCGCATTCTGCCCCACGGTGATGGCTACCTTTTGGCCATGGCCCAGGAGCTGCTCGATGCGCAATGCGCGGACCTGAAAAAATACGCGGTCTTTTCCAAGGTACAAGTGCTTGACGAAAGCGATCAATGGTCGCGCTTTGGCCTCAGCCAGGCCGATGCCGTCCTGCACCAACTGGGTCTGGAGCTAGCAGATGACGGAGTCGAACCGCTGACCCAGGCTGACGAACTGCTGGCTCTGCGCCTTCGCGACGGCCGTGCCGAACTCTGGGTGCCGGCCGCTCAAGCCCAAACCATCCAGGCGCGCCTTGCCGAACAGCTGCCGCAGGCGCCTCTGAATGATTGGCTGCTGGCCCAGGTGCGCGCCGGTATCGGCCAGGTGTTCGGCGCCACCCGCGAGCTGTTCATTCCACAGATGATCAACCTGCAGGCTGTCGGCGGCGTGAGCTTCAAGAAAGGCTGCTACGCCGGGCAGGAAATCGTCGCCCGCATGCAGTACCTGGGCAAGCTCAAGCGGCGCCTGTATCGCCTCAGCCTGCCGGTCGAACAGGTACCGGACATCGGCACAGAACTGTTCTCGCCCGTGCATGCCACCAGTGTCGGCAACGTGGTGCTGGCTGCCCTAGCGGACGGTCATGTCGAATTACTCGCAGTGGTTCAGGAAGATGCCCTGTTGGATGGACGCCTGCACCTGGGTACCGCCGAAGGCCCTTCATTGACGTTGTGTGATTTGCCCTATCAGTTGGATGCCGACCGCGAAATCCAGCAGTAAATATCTCTTCTCGTCTACTGAGGAATGCATGAGCAAGCTTGCCGAGAAAGTCCAAGAAGAACTGATCCAGGCCCTAGAAAAGGACGAACTGGTTCTCCCCACCCTGCCTGAAGTGGCCATCCAGGTCCGCGAGGCGGCCGAAGATATCAACATCAGCACGCTCAGCTTGAGCAAGGTGATCGGCCAGGATGCAGCATTGACCGCCCGCCTGATCAAGGTCGTGAACAGCCCCCTGATGCGCAGCAACCGGGAAATCACCGACCTGCAGATGGCCATCGGTCGCCTAGGCATCCTCTATACCTGCAGCCTGTCCATCGGTCTGGCGATGGAACAGATGTTCCAGGCCACCACCGACGCGGTCGACAAAAAGCTACGTGAGGTGTGGAGCAAAAGTACCGAGATTGCCGCTATCAGCCATGTGCTCTGCCGGCATTTCACTAAATTGCAGCCCGATCAGGCGACGCTGGCCGGCCTAGTACATCAGATCGGCGTGCTGCCCATCCTGACCTACGCCGAAGAGCGCGGTGACCTGCTAGGCGATCCGGCCAGCCTCGACCATGTAATCGAACGGGTTCATCCCCTGCTTGGTGAGCGGATCCTGCGTCACTGGGAATTCCCGGCGCACATTGCCATCGTCCCCAGCCAAATGCAGGACTTCACCCGCGACTCACCCTCGGTGGATTACGTCGACATCGTGCAAGTGGCAGCACTGCAGAGCTACCTGGGCAGCAGCCATGCCTGCAACCAGTTGGACTGGGCCGACATACCCGCGTTTGCCAAGCTGGGCCTCGATCCCAGTGTGGACGTTCAAGCCGACGAAGACCTCGGCAACGCCACGCTGGCCGCCATGGGCATGCTGCAATAACGCGACCACCGGCGCGCGTTAATCCGGCATGCTCTGCTGCACCGCAACAGGCGGCAAGCGCCAATCAATCGGCTCCATGCCGTTCTGTTGCAGATACTTGTTGGCCCGACTGAAATGTCCATTACCGATGAAGCCTCGATGGGCAGACAACGGTGAAGGATGTGGCGAACGCAGGATCAGATGCCTGGTCGGGTCGATCAGGCGCTGCTTGCTCTGCGCATGGGCGCCCCACAACAGGAACACCAGGTGTGGTCGGCTTGCGCTGACGACTTCGATCACCTTGTCGGTAAACGTCTGCCAGCCGACCTTGGCGTGCGAGCCGGCCTGGCCCTGCTCGACCGTCAACGAGGTATTGAGCAGCAGCACCCCCTGATCCGCCCAATGCTGCAGGTAGCCATGGCCGGGAATGTCGATGTTCAGGTCGCGCTTAAGCTCTTTGTAGATGTTCTGCAGGGATGGCGGCGCGGGCACGCCAGGCTGTACTGAAAAGCAGAGTCCATGGGCCTGACCAGGGCCGTGATAGGGATCTTGACCGAGGATCACCACCTTTACCTGATCGAGGGGTGTGGAGTTCAGCGCGTTGAAGATCAGCCCCCCCGCAGGAAAGATCGTTTTGCCGGCATTCTTTTCATCCCGCAAGAACGCGCTCAGCTGGCGCATATAGGGCTTGTCGAATTCCTCGCGCAGTGCATTCTTCCAGCCCGCTTCCAGTTTGATGCGATCGTCGTTGGTCATTGTTTCTCCACTGCGCTGTCAACAAAGCCGGCACGCTAGATAAGCCCCACCCTCAAGTCAAGGCAACCGCCTACCCTCTTCCTATACTCATGGCAAAAGTATGCGGGTGCGGAGACAGCACAATGAGCAAGGTGATTCCCCAACTGATCGATGGCGAATGGCGCGTCAGCGCGGACGCCGAACCTATCGAAATTCGTGATCCGGCTACACAGGAAGTCATTGCCCTGGCGCCCAGTGCCACCGCAGAAGAAATAGAACTGGCGGTGGCCAGCGCGCAGCGTGCCTTCCAGACTTGGCGCGAAGCGCCGGTGCCCGAACGCGCCCGCCTTATGCTGCGCTACCAACACCTGCTCAAGGAGCATCACGACGAGCTGGGCGAATTGCTCGCCCGCGACACCGGCAAGACTCTGGCTGATGCCAAGGGCGATGTCTGGCGCGGTATCGAGGTGGTTGAACATGCGGCCAACATTGCCAGTCTGCTAATGGGCGAAACCCTGGAAAACGTCGCCCGCGACATCGACACCGCCAGCTGGGTACAACCATTGGGCGTGTGCGCCGGCATTACTCCGTTCAACTTCCCGGCCATGATCCCGCTGTGGATGTTTCCGCTGGCCATTGCCTGCGGCAACAGCTTCATCCTCAAACCATCCGAACAGGACCCGCTGACGCCCAATCGGCTGGCCGAACTGTTTCTTGAAGCCGGCGCGCCCAGGAACATTCTGCAAGTGCTGCACGGCGGGCGCGAAGTGGTCGATGCGCTGCTTGTTCACCCGCAGATTCGTGCGCTGTCCTTCGTCGGCTCGGTGGCGGTGGCCCAGCATGTGTATCGCATCGGCACCCAGCACCTGAAGCGCGTGCAAGCATTCGCCGGCGCCAAGAACCATCTGGTGGTGCTGCCGGATGCCAACAAGGAGCAGGTGCTGAGCAATCTGATCGGCGCCAGCTGCGGGGCCGCCGGGCAACGCTGCATGGCCATCAGCGCGGCACTGTTCGTCGGTGAATCGCGCCAATGGATACCCGAACTGGCCGCCCGCATGGCTGAGCTGCGCCCCGGTCATTGGCAGGACGCCAGCGCCGCCTACGGTCCGCTGATCAGCCCGCAGGCACGCCAGCGTGTCCAGCGCCTGATTGCCGCAGGCAAGGCCGAGGGTGCCGAGTGCCTGCTGGATGGCTCGGACTGCTCAGTGGCCGACTTTCCCGACGGCAACTGGGTTGGCCCCACGCTGTTTCGCGGCGTCACGTCACAGATGAGCCTGTACCGTGAAGAGATTTTTGGCCCGGTATTGATCTGCCTGGAAGTGGATACGCTGGCAGACGCCATCGAGCTGATCAATGCCAATCCGTATGGCAATGGCACCAGCCTGTTTACCCGCTCCGGCGGTGCTGCGCGGCACTTCCAGCATGCCGTGGAAGTGGGCCAGGTAGGCATCAACGTACCCATCCCGGTGCCGTTGCCGTTCTTCTCCTTTACCGGCTGGCGGGGTTCGTTCTACGGCGACCTGCATGCCTATGGCAAGCAAGCGGTGCGTTTTTACAGCGAGACCAAAACGGTGACCACGCGCTGGTTCGAAGACGATGCGTCAAGCGACCCGAACCTGACCATCCACCTTAAGTAACGCAAATTGGCAACGCTACCATCCGCTCCCCATGTAAACCTGTACAGAAAACGAACTGCAGGTATCTTCGGAAACGCGCCGTGCTCATGGAGTCCCTCCGGGCATTGCGTGTTCGGCTACCCATCAACTCAGTGAGACCGCCATGGACTTCGAACCGAGTGACGAACAACGCCTCCTGATCGACAGCGCCCGCGCCTTTGCCCGCCACGAACTGACTCCACACGCCGCCGACTGGGACCGCGATCATTATTTTCCCGTCGAGGTCATCCGCCGTGCCGCTGCTCAGGGTTATCTGAGCCTATACCTGAGCGAGGCGGATGGCGGCCTGGGGCTGTCGCGACTGACCTCCTCGCTGATCTTCGAGCAACTGAGCGCCGGCTGTGTATCGACCGCCGCCTACCTGACCATTCACAACATGGCATCCTGGATGCTCGCCCGCTTTGCCGACGAGGAACTGAAAGCCGCCTGGCTGCCGCGCCTGATCAGCGGCGAGTTGCTGGCCTCCTATTGCCTGACCGAACCCGATGCCGGTTCGGATGCCGCGCACTTGCGCACCCGAGCGCGCCGCGATGGCGATGAGTATGTGCTGGACGGCAGCAAGTGCTTCATCTCCGGGGCGGGCAGCACCGATGTTTTGATCGTCATGGCGCGCACCGGCGAGGACAGCGGCGCCAAGGGCATTTCCTGTTTTCTGGTCGCTGGCGATGCCCCCGGGGTGAAGTACGGGCGCAACGAACTGAAGATGGGCTGGCGCTCTCAGCCGACCCGCAGCATCAGCTTTGAAGGCGTACGCATTCCGGCCAGCCAGCGCATCGGCCCGGAAGGTGAAGGCTTCATCTATGCCATGAAGGGGCTGGATGGCGGACGCATTAACATCGCCAGTTGCTCGCTGGGCGCGGCCCAGGCGGCGCTGGAGCAATCCCTGCGCTATGTCGAGGAGCGCCAACAATTCGGCAAACCGTTGAGTGAATTCCAGGCCCTGCAATTCAAGCTCGCCGACATGCTCACCGACCTCACTGCCAGCCGGCAGATGGTGCGCCTGGCGGCTCATCGACTCGACAACAACAATCCCGAAGCCAGCCTGTACTGCGCCATGGCCAAGCGCTTCGCCACCGATCACTGTTTCGAGGTGTGCAACCAGGCCCTGCAAATACACGGTGGCTATGGTTATCTCAACGACTATCCGCTGGAGCGCTGGGTGCGCGACAGCCGCGTGCACCAGATCCTCGAAGGCACCAACGAAATCATGCGGGTGATCATCGCCCGCCGCCTGCTGGCCCAGGGCGGCACCCTCGATCGCCTGCTGTAACTCGACAGATACTCTTCCTTGACGCGGAGAACACCGAAGCCATGAGCCACGCTGTTGAAACCTATCAGTCCGAACTCGTTGAGCTGACCCACAAGCTCACCGTGGAAAAGCACGGCCACACCGCCCTGATCACCATCAACCACCCACCAGCCAATACCTGGGACCGCGACTCGCTGATCGGTCTCAAACTGCTGATCGAGCATCTCAACCGCGACGATGACATTTATGCGCTGGTGATCACCGGTCAGGGCGACAAGTTCTTCAGCGCCGGCGCCGACCTCAAGCTGTTCGCCGATGGCGACAAGGCCCGTGCCCGCGACATGGCGCGGCGCTTTGGCGAAGCCTTCGAAGCCTTGCGCGACTTTCGCGGTGTGTCGATTGCCGCCATCAACGGCTACGCCATGGGCGGCGGCCTGGAATGCGCCCTGGCCTGCGACATCCGCATTGCTGCCAGTCAGGCGCAGCTGGCGCTGCCGGAGGCCTCGGTGGGTCTATTGCCCTGCGCTGGCGGCACCCAGGCACTGGCCTGGCTGGTCGGCGAAGGCTGGGCCAAACGCATGATCCTTTGTGGCGAACGCGTCGATGCCCAGACCGCCTTGCGCATCGGCCTGGTGGAGCAGGTGGTGGAAAACGGCGAAGCCTGCTCCACTGCCCTGCGACTCGCCGCCAAAGTGGCACGGCAAAGTCCGGTCGCGGTACGCGCCATCAAACCGCTGATTCAGGGCGCCCGCGAACGCGCGCCCAACTGCTGGCTGAGCGAAGAACGTGAGCGCTTCATCGACCTGTTCGATGCTGACGACACCCGCGAAGGGGTCAACGCCTTTCTGGAAAAGCGCGAACCTCAATGGCACAACAAATAGAGGGCGGATTCGTTCACACGGGGGTTTCAGACACGCAGGGATGGATGACGCTTTTTTACATCCCTGCGCCCCGCTGCCCAGCGGGTAACGGTATTTACAGGAAGCTGTATGAACGTGCATTTCGAAGAACACACCGGCCAGCATGGTTTCCGCATCGCCGTCGCCAGCCTGGATGCGGAAAAGAGCCTCAATGCCTTGAGCCTGCCAATGATCGAGGCGTTGAACGCTCGCCTGCACGCCTGGGCCGAAGACCCGGCCATTGCTTGCGTGCTGCTGCGCGGCAACGGCGCCAAGGCCTTTTGCGCAGGCGGCGACGTGCGCCAATTGGTCGAGACCTGCCGCCAGCAACCCGGCGAAGTGCCCGCTTTGGCGATGCGCTTTTTCGCCGACGAATACCGTCTCGATTATCGCCTGCACACCTACCCCAAGCCGCTGATCTGCTGGGGCCACGGCTATGTGATGGGCGGCGGCATGGGCCTGCTGCAGGGTGCAGCGATGCGTATCGTCACGCCCAGTTCGCGACTGGCCATGCCGGAAATCAGCATCGGCTTGTACCCGGACGTCGGTGCCAGTTGGTTCCTGTCCCGGCTGCACGGCAAGCTCGGCCTGTTCCTGGGCTTGAGCGGCGCTCAGTTGAATGGCCGCGATGCGCTAGACCTTGGCCTCGCCGACCGCTTCCTCCTAGATGGGCAGCAACCCGAATTGCTCGATGGCCTGACGCAGCTGAACTGGCAACTACAACCGGCGCAGCAATTGCTCAGTCTGCTCAAATCCCTGGAGCAGGAAGCACAGGACCAATTGCCGCCAGCCCAGTGGCTGCCGCGTCGAGAGCGCCTGGATGCCCTGCTCGATGTTGCCGACCTGCCGGCCGCCTGGCAAGCCATCGTGGCGCTGCACAATGACGACGACCCGTTGCTGGCCCGCGCCGCCCGCACCCTGGCCGAAGGCTGCCCGCTCACTGCTCACCTGGTGTGGCAGCAGATCCAGCGTGCCCGGAATCTGTCGCTGGCCGAGGTGTTCCGCCTGGAATACGCCATGAGCCTGAATTGCTGTCGCCATCCGGAATTTGCCGAAGGCGTGCGCGCCCGCCTGATCGACAAGGACAACACACCCCATTGGCGCTGGCCCGATGTGGAACAAATACCCGACGCGGTGATCGAGGCCCATTTTCAGGCGACCTGGGAAGGCCCTCATCCGCTGGCGGACCTGTAGGGGAAACAGACCAAGCGCTACGCCCCACGGGGCGACCCGTTGGGGTCATTTAACGAGCGCAGGCTTTATTAGCGGCCTGTTAACGCCGGGCGGGCTATCTTGAACAGCACACACCCAAGGAACCCACCATGACCCGCATCGCCTTTATTGGCCTTGGCCACATGGGCCTCCCCATGGCCCGCAACCTGCTCAAGGCCGGTTATGCCGTGCAGGCATTCGACCTGGTGCAGAGCGCCATCGACCAACTGGCCGGCGAAGGCGCTCAGCCCGCCGCTTCGGCGCTGGCCGCCACACGCAATGCCGAAGCCGTGATCAGCATGTTGCCGGCCAGTCGCCATGTAGAAGAGCTGTACCTGGGCGAAAGCGGCCTGCTGGCCCAGTTGCCCACCGGCACGCTGGTTCTTGAATGCTCGACCATTGCCCCCGAATCGGCCTGGCGTGTCCACCAGGCCGCCGCGCAACGGGGCATCGAGCTACTCGATGCGCCCGTCTCCGGCGGCACCGCCGGCGCAGCGGCCGGCACCCTGACGTTCATGATTGGCGGCCAGGCCGAGACTCTCGACAAGGCCCGGCCGATCCTCACTGCCATGGGCAAGAACCTGTTTCATGCCGGCGGCGACGGCGCCGGACAGATCGCCAAGGTCTGCAATAACCTGGTGCTCGCGGTACAGATGATCGGCACTGCAGAGGCCATGGCCCTGGGTGCTGCCAACGGACTGGACCCCAAGGTACTGGCCGAAATCATGCGACAGAGTTCGGGCGGGAACTGGGTGCTGGAACGCTACAACCCCTGGCCCGGCGTGCAGGAAAACACCCCATCCTCCAAGGGCTACAGTGGCGGCTTCATGGCCGAGCTGATGGCTAAGGATCTCGGCCTGGCCCAGGAAACCGCCCAGCACAGCGGCAACAGCACCCCACTGGGCGCCCTGGCCCTGCACCTGTATCGGCTACTGGTACAACAGGGATTGGGCAAGCAGGATTTTTCCGTGGTGCAAACCCTGTTCCGCCAAGGGGATTCCTCACAACAGCCCGAAAAGCAGCCCGTGGGCGAAAGAGACGTTTAGCAAGCTGTTGAAAAATGTAGGCGAGACAGGCAAGACAAGGCGCAACGCAGTGACAACCGAAGGTTGGTCAAAAAAGACGAGGAAGCGGATCGGGCTCGCGTTCGAGTTAGGCGTTCTAAATGAGCATGACTCACTTCGTTCGCCCTTCGGATCGTGCTAAAGCGCGTTAGCCGTAAGCGGCTTGCCGAGCCTGTTTTTAACGCAGTATTGCCAACGCAGGTAGTTTTTCAACGGCCTGTTAGCGCTCGCGCAACGCCTCGGCCCTGGCCCGCAGGATGGGCTTGAGCAGGTAACTGAGTACACTTTTGCGCCCGGTGATGATGTCCACCGAAGCGATCATGCCAGGGATGATCAATAGCGGCTGTTCTTCGGTGCCCAGATGGCTTTTGTCGGTGCGCAGGGTGATCAGGTAGAAGCTGTTGCCCTCCTCGTCATTCACCGTGTCGGCACCGATCTGTTCCAGGCGCGCCGACAAACCGCCGTACCGGGTGAAGTCGTACGCGGTGAATTTGACCATCGCCTCCTGCCCCGGATGAAGAAACGCGATGTCCTGCGGACGAATGCGCGCCTCGATCATCAGGGTGTCATCCAGTGGAACGATTTCCACCAGGTCGCTGCCAGGCTGGATCACCCCGCCGATGGTATTCACTTGCAGTTTCTTCACGATGCCGCGCACCGGAGAGGTCACCAGCGTACGCTTGACTCGATCGAACAGAGCCTTGCCAGTGGAGTGAATCTTGCTCAGCTCGGTACGGGTCTCGTTGAGCTGGGCCAGCGCTTCGCTGCGAAAACGCCCGCGCGTTTCGTCGATCTTGCGCTCGACTTCCTTGATTGCCGCTTCGGCTCTTGGAATCGCCAGGCGGGCGGCTTCCAGCTGTCCTCTGTTCTCGATTTCCGTGCGTTTTAGACGCAGGATTTCCACGGGAGAAATCGCCCCCTCGGCCACCAAGGGCTCGGACATACTGATCTCTTCGGTGAGCAGTGCAAGGCCATGGCTGTACTGGCTTTGTTTGGCCTGAATATCGCGCAGCTCCTGCTGGCGCTGGATCAGTTGCTCTTCAAGCCCGGCCACTTCATCGCGCAATTGCTGACGGCGGCTGTCATGCAACGCCTGCTCGCTGCCGGCCAGATGCGGTGCCGCCTCGCTGAGCAGCGGCGAGAAATGTAAGTCACGCCCCTCCACTTCGGCATTCAGCCGCTCCAGGCGCAACGACAGGGCCAGGCGGTCTGCCTCGGTTTCGTCAACATTGGAAGCGAAGCGCGTGTCGTCCAGGCGCAACAACGGGTCGCCGGCTTCGACGATCTGCCCTTCGCGCACAAAGAGTTCGGCGACGATGCCGCCTTCCAGATTCTGGATTTTTTGCAGGCGCGAAGTAGGTACTGCTTTGCCATCGCCCCGGGTGACTTCATCCACGACGGCAAAGTGGGCCCAGAATCCAGCGAACAGGAAGAATCCCAGCACGGCCCAGATGGTCAGCCGCACCACCCTGGGCGCATCGTCCACCAGTGCCTGACCGACATCGGGCAAAGGCGCACCGCTCAAGGCACGGCCACCGCGAAAATAGCCTCGCTCGCCAGAGCGTGATTTCAAGCGTGGCTCAGCGAACATTGATCTGCCCTTTGGCCAAGGCATCCAGCAGTGCATCCCTCGGGCCATCGGCGATCAACCGCCCTTGGTCGAGGATGATAACGCGCTCCACCAGACTGAGCAGCGAGGTGCGGTGGGTGACAAGCACCAGCGTCTTCCCGCGTACCACCTCGACCAAGCGCTGCTTGAGGCGCTCTTCACTGGTGCTGTCCAGGGCGCTGGTGGGCTCGTCGAGCATTAGCAGCGGCGGGTCCAGCAGCAGCGCCCGCGCCAGGGCGACAGTCTGTCGCTGACCACCCGACAGGTGCTGGCCGCGTTCGCCGACTTGCAGCTCATAGCCCTGTGGATGCCGCTGGGCAAACTCGTGCACCCCAGCAAGCTCAGCCACTTCCAGCACCCGCTCGTCGTCGACGTAGCGGGCGCCACTGACCAGGTTGTCGCGCAGCGTGCCGCTGAGCAGCTGAATATCCTGGGGCACATAACCAATGCCGTGGCGCAGGTCGCTGACATCCAGCTGACGTATATCCAGGCCATCCAACAGCAGGCTGCCGGCATCCGCCTGATAAAGCCCGACCAGCAGCTTGGCCAGGGAGCTTTTGCCTGATCCGCTGCGACCTATGATGGCGACCTTCTCGCCGGGCCGGATGCTCAGGCTCAGCCCCTTGAGAGCGAGGCTCTGCTGCCCTGGGTAACGAAAATCCAACTGACGGCATTCGATGGCACCGTTCAGATGCTGCCGCGTCAACGGCCGCTGATTCGCATGGCGCTCCTGGGGCAAGGCCATCATCTGATCGATGTTCAGCTTGGTCAGGCGGGCCTGCTGATAACGGGTCAGCAACCCGGACAGTTGGCCCAGCGGCAACAAAACCCGACTGTTGAGCATGTAACAGGCAATCAACCCCCCCATGCTCAACTGGCCAGCGATGATCAGATACACCCCCAGTACGATCATCACCACACCGGCCAGCTGCTGGATCAGTTGCGTGAGATTGAGCGCCAGGCTGGACAGCAGGCGCGCCCGCAACTCCAATCGGCTCAGCGTGCCGATAGTTTGCTCCCAGGCATACTGGCGCTCGCTTTCGGCATTGTTGACCTTGATGCCATCCAGCCCAGCCAGGGTCTCGATCAGGCTCGACTGCCGCTCCGCCGAGAGCGCCATACTACGCGCCAGGGTATCCGCCAGTGGCTTCTGCAACAGCCAGCCCAGCCCCAGCGCCAGCGGGAAGGCCAGCAAGGGTATCCACACCATCGGCCCGCCCAGCCAGGCAATCACCAGCAGGACCAGCACCGTAAAGGGCAGGTCGATCAGGCTCGTCAGGGTCAGCGAGGCCAGGAAATCGCGCAGGCTCTGAAACTCATGGATGTTCTGTGCAAAGCTGCCGACTCGCGCCGGACGCAACTGCAGCGGCATACCCAGGATGCGCTCAAACAGCGTGGCGGAAATGATCAGGTCGGTCTTCTTGCCGGCCAGGTCCAGACACAGCCCGCGCAGGGTCTTGAGCAGCAAGTCGAACAGATAGGCGCCGGCAATGCCGATGGCCAGCACCCAGAGCGTGGCCAGTGCCTGGTTGGGCACCACCCGGTCGTAGACATTCATCACGAACAAGGGGGCAAATAGACCGATCAGGTTGATCACCAGGCTGGCGGCGATCGCATCGACATACAACCAGCGCGAACGATACAACGTGTCACGAAACCAGGCGCTGACCCGCGGGATCAAGCTACTGCGCTGCAGGTCGAAGGCATGCCGCGGCTGGGCAAAAAAAGCTTCGCCGCTATATTCGGCCTGCAGCGCCGCAACGCCCAGACTGATTTCCCCACCTTCGCTTTCACTAAGCAGCAGACGCGCCCGACCGGCTTCATCTAGCCCCAGCCAGATGGCTGTGCGCCCTCCCTTGAGCAAGAGCAATGCCGGCAAGGCCAAAGGCGGGATTGCATCTAGCGACCTACGCAACCATCGCCCCTGCAAACCGGCCCGCGCCGCGGCCCGCGGCAGCAGCTGTGCACTGAGGCGCTGCGCGGGCAATGGCAAGCCCGCCGTCAGCAGGGCTCGGCTGGCCGGGCGTTGATGCAGCGCGCAGAGCAGCAGCAAACCATCCAGCAGAGGGTCGTCATGACGGCTGCGCGGATCGAGGGCAGGCAGCGCGGGGTGGGCATTCGCCCCCATATCAACTCTCCGCAAGCCAGTGGATGGCGGGCCGGTTTGCCAGATTAGACATCAGCACATCACTGCAGGCGGGGTAGCTGGCGTCCATCATCGTGAACCGCCAGCGCTTCCAGAGGCGCCACCACTCCCTGGCTCTTCATCAGCTCACCCGTGGCGGCCTTGATGCGGTATTGGCTATACAGCTCGGCATAGGTGACATCCACCAAACGCCGCTGGGCGGCGAACAATTCGTTTTCATTATCCAGCAGGTCGAGCAGGGTCCGGTCGCCGAGGCTGAATTGCTTCTGATAGGCCTCACGCACCCGCACACTGGAACGCACGTAGTTGGCGGCAATGGCTTTCTGCTCGCGGGCATTTTCGAGGGCATTCCAGGCCAGCCCCAGGTCTTCGGTGAGTACGCGCAGGGCATTGTTGCGAATATCGCGGGCCTGATTGACCTCATAGGATCTGGCTTCGAGCTGGGCTCGGTTGCTGCCCCCGGCCAGCAGGTTGTAGCGCATGCGCAGCATGGCCTGCCATTCGTTGGTATGGCCTCGCAGGCCGTCGATGTTGTTGTCGGCGCCACGTGACAGTTCAGCATCAAGGCGTGGGTAGAACGCCGCCTTGGCCGCCTCGTACTGCCGTTCGGCGGCCAGCACATCGGCCTCTGCCGAGCGTAACTGGGGATTGTTCTCAATCAGTCGCTGCCGGGCTTCATCGCGGTTGCCAGGCAACTGGGCCAGTACGCCCACAGGCTTGCTCAATCCTTGCGGGGCATGGCCGACCACACTCAAGAAATTGACCTGCGCATCGGCTAGATTGGTCTGCTCGGTCAGCAGGTTATTGCGCGCCTGGGCCAGGCGGGCCTCCGCCTGGTCACTGTCGGCACTGCTGCCCACACCTCGCCGACTGCGCAGGTAGATCTGATCGAATATGCGCTCATGGCTTTTCAGGTTTTCCTCGGCCAGTTGCACCAGCTCCTCGCGGCGCAACACATCCAGATAGACCTCTACCGCCTCCAGCGCCGTGCGCTCCGAAGTGGCCAGCAGACCATAGGCGCGCGCATTGACGGTGGCTTCCTGGCGCCCCACTTCACTGGACGTGGCAAACCCGTCGAAGAGCATCTGCTGGATACGCAGCGACGACTCACCGCGAGTCAGCGTGGTCCAGTGACTGTCGCGAGCGGCCCGGGTGGTCGGATCATCGGTGCCTTCGCGGCCATAGCCGGCGAAGACATCGATGCTGGGCAGGTATCCACCCCGTGCTGCCTTGAGTTGGTAATCAGCCGCCAGGCGACCATTGATGCCGGCCTGCACCTGTGGATGCGCTTGCAGCGCCTGCTGTATCGCCTCGGGCAGGCTCTGGGCATGCGCGTTATGTACCGCAGCCGCCAGGGTGAGCGGTAAAAGGCAAAGCAAGGGCTTTCGCATGGTGACGTCCTTTTCAAAATAGAGCATTCCAGTGCTGACTTCGACTTCCGAGCGAATCGACTCTCCTGAGTCTTTTCTCCGACCGCTACGCAGAGCGTTAGCCCGTCCAAGGATCACCGCAATCAAGCGTCAGCTCGTCGCGAAACATCGAGGTGTTTCAAAACCGAACGCACAAGGCATAGCCAAGAAAACGACATAGTGTCAAGGAAGCAGGGCACAACGACGACATCTTGACTATAAATGCCATGAAGTGCCGCACACGCTACCGCTGGCAGGAAGCCCATTCATATCAAGGAGAGATCGTTCATGAGCAGTGTCTTCGCCGTTGTCCACACCGTGATCGGCGTGGTTTTCTCCCGCTCTCCCGACGGCTTGCGCCGCCTGCTCTCGGAAGGAGATCGGGTGTACCAGGGCGATCAGATCATTTCCAACGACCACGACACCCGAGGAATGATCACTCTGGCTTTGCCTGACGGACGCATGCTGGACCTGGGCCGCGACACGCAATGGACGCAGCCTCTGGGGCCCCGCAACCCGGACAATATCGGCGAGGCCGTGCAGGAAATGCGCGAGATCTATGTGCCGGATGAATACGCGATGGACCCCAGCCTGTGGTTCGAGCCGACCGCGGCAGGCCCGGAACCGGTGACCGACGAGCCCGGCCACCTGGCCGGAGGGCGGCGCAAGCTCATCATCCTCGAAACCACTGACGGTCAAGTGGAGGCAAGTACGGGCTACGCCACAGCGCAGACGTTTCAGTCTATACCTGACGCCGCCGATAATGACATCAAAGCCGGCCTGGACACGCAGGGCGCCACCCCGGAAGAGCCGGTACCAACGCCAACACCACCCGGCGAGCCTGATTTTCAGGTCAGCGACCTGCATATCACCACGCCTGAGGACACCCCACGCCAGGGGCAACTCGGCACCAGCGACACCGACGCTTCCGCGCTGACCTACAGTCTGATCCAAGGTCCGCAGATGGGCACTCTGATGCTCAATGCCGATGGTTCCTTCACCTATACGCCGCAACAGGATTACAACGGCCCTGACGTCTTTACCGTCAGCGTTTTCGATGGCCGGGGGGGCAGCGACACGTTCACCGTGACCATTGGCGTCACTCCCGTGAATGATGCGCCGACGTCAGCCGATCAGGCCGTCAGCCTGGATCTGTGTGAGCTGTACGTCTTCACCCGCGACGATTTTTCCTTCAGTGATCCGGTGGACGCCGCGACCGGCCAGATACATACCGCGCTGAATCTGATCATCGGTGAACTTCCGGCCTGCGGCATGCTGCTTCTCAATGGCCAGCCGGTGAGCTCCGAGCAGGTCATCAGCTTTGCCGATATCGCGTCCGGCAAGCTGCAGTACCAACCAGGGGCAGGAAGCGAGCCGGCCAGTTTCAGCTTTCAGATCCAGGATAATGGGGGTACGGCGGACGGTGGCCTGGACACGTCCGGACCCTACACCTTTGCCCTGCACCAGGGCGGGCTGCATATTCCGGAACAGCCCAACGAAAATAACGAGGTCATTACCGACGGCGGCAACGATATCGTTCTCGGCGATACTGGCGGCACCCACTATCCCCCGCTCCCTAGCCAGAACTTCAACATCGCCTTGGTCGTCGACACCTCGGGCAGCATGGCCGACCACGTCAGCACCAGTGACCTGTCTCGCATCCAGGACGCGTTACGCAGCCTGGCCGAACAGCTCAAAGGCTATCAGGGCACGGTAAATATCAGCCTGATCGGCTTCGCCTCCCAGGCCACCCTTCATACGGAGATTGCCGGCCTTAACGCCAGCACTATCGACCCTTTGCTGAGCGCCATCGGCAACCTGCAAGCCTCAGGCGGCACCAACTACGAAGCGGCATTCAACGAAGCCCTGCACTGGTTCGGCAAACAGCCGCAGAACGACTACGAAAACCTCACCCTGTTCATTTCCGACGGCAACCCGACTCAGTACTTCAACGACTATAACGGTAACCTCGCCGGGACCGGGACCGTCACCAGCGCCGAAACCCTGCAGCAATCGTTGGATGCCTTCGCACCACTCAGCGCGATCAGCCATGTGTTCGGCATCGGTGTGGGCCAGGAAGCCGGTCACGACTACTTGCGTTTTTTCGACAATACCCAGGGCGGCGGCATCGAGGAGGTTGTGCTGCTCGACGCCGACGGTGTTGCCCAGACACTGAGTGGCCCGGTGGGCGAAACGAACACACCGCAACAGGTCATCGACTTTGCCAAGACGCTGTATGACAGCCTGGCAACCCCGAAACCCGTCGCGGTGGGTGACGACACCCTGCTTGCTGGTGCAGGCAATGACATCATCTTCGGAGATGTCATCAACACCGACCACCTGCCCTGGGGGCTCAACGGCAACCCACCCAAACCCACAGATCTGCCGGACGGCTCGGGGCTGTTGGCCTTGCAAGCGTTTCTCCAGCTGAAAAACGGTGCTCCGCCCACCACTGCCCAGCTGTATGACTACCTGAAGAACCACCACGCCAGTTTCAATGTCGAGGGCGATACTCGCGGCGGCGATGACCTGCTCGATGGTGGAGCCGGCAACGACATCCTCTACGGCCAGGGCGGCAACGATATCCTGATCGGCGGCAGTGGCAACGATTTGCTCTACGGCGGTACGGGTGCCGACACCTTTGTCTGGCAGGCTGGAGATGCCGGCACAGCGGGCAAGGCTGACGTCGACATCGTCAAGGACTTCAAGCTGCTCGAAGGCGACCGCCTGGACTTGCGTGGCCTGCTCCAGGGCGAACATGAGGGCAACCTTGAGCAATACCTGCAACTGCTCACAGACAACGGCTCATCGACCCTGCTGGTCAGCTCCACCGGCCAGTTCACGGCTGGCAGTGACTCGGCCGGCCAGGCCGATTTGCGCATTCATCTAGAAGGCGTTGATCTTTCGTTCAGCAGCCTCAATTCACTTATTGCCGGTGCCGACCCAACCATTCGTGTCGATCACGCCTGACTCCGACCGGGCCAGACGAGGTCGAGCGGGCTCATCACCGCTCGGCCTTTCAGCCCAAGGGGCCGGCTCGCCAAACAGTCGCCCCGCCACGCCCTGCATACCAATTTTTTGCAACACAGCGAGCTCGGCTGGTGTTTCCACCCACTCGGCAATCAGGGGTAATTCAATACTGCTGGCGGCCTGCTGGATGGCCGCGATGAAGAGGCGTTTGTCTTCTTCCCGGTCAATGTCGTGGATGTAGCTGCCATCGATTTTCAACCAGGCCAGTCCCAACCGAGACAAGTTTCCCAGCAGGCCAAAACGGCCGCCGAAATGCTGTAATCCCAAGGTGAAGCCAAGCTGGTTCAGGCTATGGGCCAGGGACTCCAGGCGCGCGGCAGGGAGTACCTGGTTACTCGACAACTCCAGCGTCAAGCGTGAGCTCAGTTGTCCATGGCGACGCAACAAGGCCAGCAGTGCATCCTGGCCCTGAGCCGTTTCCAGGCTCGCGGTAGACAGACTGAGCGCCAGGGGCAATCGGTGCGTGGTCATGTGCTCAAGCACCAGTTCAACCATCAGTTGATCAAATCGCAGCAGCCAGCCAAAACGCTCCAGCCAGGGCAGGAAACGCCCGGCGGTGTAATAGTGCCCCTGACCGTCGGGCAATCGCGCCAAAACCTTGTAGTGCAGCAGATGCTCGGGATCTCGGGCCTCTACCACCGGTTGGAAATACAAGCTGAAGCGCTTGTTTTCCAAGGCGTGCTCAAGGCGCTCACGCCAGCCTTGGCGATCCTCAAGGCCAACCTGACCGGCACTGCGCTCCAGACGCAACCAGTGCTTGCCCTCCCGCGAGTCAATCCGTGATAGCCCTTCATTCATCAGGTGCAACAACTGCTGAACGTTATCGCCCGCAGCAAAAGGCACCAGAGCTATCCACACCACCGGCTCGACATCCGTGGTGCCCGTCTCGTGTAAAACATTGAGATCCTCACTGATCTTTACGGCCCACTGCTCAGCTTCTTCAACCAGCAGCCCGGGCAACATCAGAGCAAACTCGCCTCCTCGTATCCGCGCCAGCAACGGTGCTATCAGGCCTGCGCCTCTACAGCGCTTTTGCAACAGTCGGGCAATCGTCCGCAGCAACTCATCGGCCTGCTCACCGCCCAGGCGCTGATTCAGCCCGGATAGGTCATTGACTTGAACCAGGAACAGAAATCCCCGGCGCACCTCCTCCTCGTCTGACAAGCGCGAACGGACCTGCATATCGAAGGCACGTCGATTGGCCAGGCCAGTCAGCACATCCTGATACGCCTCGTCACGTAGCGCTTCGGTGTGTGCAGCCTGCTCCTGAAACTGCTCGCGAAGCGTGTTGACCATCCGGTTCATGGCCTGCACCACTGGCTGCAATTCGGGAGTGGCGGGCACGGCTGCCAGGCTGTGGAACTCTCGCCGACTGACCGCCTCGGCCTGCCTCACCAGATAATTCAGCGGCTGTAACAGACGGCGCAGCAGCCAGGCGCCCAGCAAGGCGCTGAATACGGCGCATGACGTCAACCAAAACAGGCTGGCCAATGTGGTTCGCCATAGCCCTGCCAAGGCGAACTCGGGATTGCTCTGCACTTCGACGCGGGCCGCCTGTTGCCAGCCTCGGCTGACCAGCGCTTCGGCTTGCAGGGGCGGCAAGTTGATCAAAGACACAAACCAGCCCGGCGCAGAAAACGCCTCGACCGGCACGCTGCGCTCGGTCAGGATGTGCCCCGCGCTCGGATCGACCACCCGTATGTGCGTGAAATAGCCGCTGTCAAAGATCGAGCTGACTAGCAACTCAACCACTTGCGGATCATCGACATGACTGCCCAACGACAAAGCCAGCGCGGTAGCCGCATCCTGAGCATGTGCACGCAGCTGATCGACCCGCTGCTCACGGGAACTCTCCAAGCTGACCAAAACATTGCCGACACAGGCGACGAGCAGCACGGCACAGATGGCCAGCAGTAATTGTTTGAACAATGACATCCCTTTCTCCTAGTGCAGCTCCCCGGGGAAGCCCTCAGCTGCCATTTTTCTCAATAGATCTTGCCAGCGGGACAAGCGCTTGCTGTCTCCTACCCGACGATTTCCGCTCTCCCCTGGAAACCATAAGCCTTCGCCATTGAAGGCGTAGACGGGCAATAAATCATCCCGCTGCTCGGCGGGAAGGATCTCGACCTCAAGGTTGTCCAGTACCAGCGGCAACGCTTGCGGACTGGGGTAATACGCCAGCACCATATGGGCCTGGCTCAACTTCAGTGCTTTTACATAGGTGATGCGCAGCTTTTCGCTGGGCACGCCCAAGTAACGCAGGCTGATGTACTTGGCCAGGGCAAAGTCCTCGCAATCCCCCGCGCCTTGGTGCAAGGCCTCGACGGGGGTAGCCCAATAATCAGCCTGGCCCCACAGCCAGTGATCGTCTGCAAAAGCCAGCTGCTGGTTGAAGAAGCTATTCACAGCCTGAAGCTGTGCCGCTTCAGTCTGCCCCACCAGCTCACCCAGCAACTCTTGCCAACCTTCCAGGCGCTGTCGTCCTTCGCCAAGCGGCCCGTAAAGGCGCTCGGCGCTCGGAATGATCCGCGCAAAATTCCAGTCGGCCAGCGCCAGGCCGGCCCATCCCCACACCAGTAACCCGAGCCCGGAAAGCCAAATCCTTTTCATGTGCAGCGGCATAGTCCTGCATCGGCGGTTGGTGGTCGTGTCTCCGAACGCTCTCAGCAGCATAGACGCTGCCGCCCAGGTCATCGGTTCGCCGTGCAGCTTCATCTGCCGTCAGGTTATGGCTGGCGCACCCAGTTGTAATGGCTGAACTCGCCCCGTCCGTGATAACGGCGGGCGGGAACGAAGCGGTACTCCATCACTTGTGCGTCATCGAAGCGGGGGCGCACAATCGGGCGATGATCGTCGTAGCGATAAGGGTTGCGAACCACGGACTCGGATTGATCGTTGATGGAAGCTGAAGGTTTGCTCTGCCCAGCGCATCCCCCCAGCAGCACGGTGGCACTGAGCACGACCATGATGAACGTCTGCATAACAGCTCCCACGTACAAGGACCGGACAATTGAGACTGCGCACAACCCTCGGCGTTTGCCGGCCTGTCACAAAAACGACCAGCGTGCGCCCGTGACGCTGACGCTGTGCCGCGCTAGGATGGCGCCTTTTTCCACAGGCTGATCCACCGCCAGGGCTACCATGACTTCAGATTCGCAATGCTGTCCGTTGTGCGGCCAGACCAACCTGTGCGAGGCCCAACGCGCCATCGAGACCGGGCAGCCCTGCTGGTGCTTTTCCAGCGTCATCGAGCCGGCTGCCGTGCTCCGCGTACCTGCCCGGCAGCGCAACCAGGCGTGCCTATGCCATGCCTGCGCAACCACGGCCGTTGCCTGCCCAGGCGAGCGCTAACGGATGCGCCTTGACCGCTTTATTGCTCATCAACCTCACCTCAGCCGCCAGGACGCTAATCTACTGATCAGCGCAGGGCGCGTTCAGGTTGATCATCACGTGCGCCGCGACAGCCGTCTGGAGGTAAATGAATTCAGCCATATTGCGCTCGACGGCACCGTGCTGCAGAACGGCAAACCGGCGCGCTACTACATGCTGCACAAACCCGCCGGTTATGTAAGCGCCACCTGCCACGACGAACATCCCACCGTACTTGACCTGCTCACCGATACGGATACTCAGGACCTGCATATTGGCGGGCGCCTCGACCTGACCACCACCGGCCTTCTGCTGATTACCAACGACGGACGCTGGTCACGGCGCCTGACCCAGCCGGGCAGCGCATTGGGCAAGGTGTATTACGTAGAAACCGAAAAACCCATCGGCCCTGAGTACGCCGAAGCTTTCGCCACTGGCCTTTACTTCGCCTATGAAAACCTCACCACGCGCCCTGCCCAGCTGCAGGTGCTCGGCAGTCACGCCGCGCGCCTGACGCTCTATGAAGGCCGCTACCATCAGGTCAAGCGCATGTTTGGTCATTTCCGCAACCGAGTCACACGCTTGCATCGTGAGCGCATGGGCCTCTTGCAGCTCGATCCATTGCTTGAGTGCGGTAGCTATCGGGCACTCAATAGCGAAGAAATTCGCCAGGTCTGATGACCGCTGGGCGGATTAACCCGTATTTCTTCGACCTGACTTGTTGCCGTCACACTCCGTTGCTTCACTGGGAGCGCAAACAAGAAGCGAGCGTAGTTCGCATCGCATAAGCGAGGTACGAGGCGCAGCACGTCTCAAGCGGGATGCATTCATCGTATGCGGAGTGATCCGCCGATGCCCGTCACCCACCAGCTCTCCTGACCCGTTCGTCTTTGGTCATCAGGAGCATCTTTCACAAACCTGCCTACCTGTCTGAAGCCTGCGCAACGCCGACGGTCTCCGCTTGCGTCCAGCTCCAGGGGTGAGGCATGCCGGATGAAACAGAGAAATCACCAGATTTATCGCCAGTTGCCATTAAGGGAGGCACTCCAGATGAAAGCGGAAATCGCTGTACTGGATATTCAAGGAATTTACCGGATCTACACGGAGCTACATCGAGCAAAGACGCCAGCGGGCACCATCCTTCTGATCAACGGCTCGCTCTCCACCCTGGCGTCATTCGCCCAGACAGTTCGCTACCTGCAACCGCACTTCAATATCGTGCTGTTCGATCTGCCCTATGCCGGCCATTCGCGGCGCTACAACACGCACCATCGCTTGCTGAGCCGCGACGATGAGGCGGACATCATCATCGAGCTGATCGAGCATTTCAAAACCGACTGCCTGCTGTCTTTCTCCTGGGGCGGCATTGCCAGCCTCAAGGCGCTGGCGCGCCATCCTCGGCATGTTCGCAAGGCTGCAATCAACTCCTTCTCGCCGCTGATTAACGGCGCCATGCTCGATTATCTCCAGCGCGGCTCGCAGGTTCTGGGTGCCTGCGACCGCGACGGTATCGGCGAGCTGGTCAATAGCACCATAGGCACGCACCTGCCTTCGCTGTACAAGCGCTACAACCATCGCCATATCAGCTCGCTGGAAATCTACGAATACGCCCAGATGAAGTTCCATGTCGACACCGTGCTCCACCATGAGGGCCGCTCCTGTGTCAGCCATGCCGATGTCATTGAAATTCCACTGTTGTTTATCAACGGCGAGTGGGACGAATACACCACGGCTCAGGATGCTCGCCAGTTCGCCCGGCATGCACGCCACTGCGAATTTCACAGCGTGGCCAGAGCAGGGCATTTCATCGACATCGAGCACAGACAGGCCAACCTGGATACCCGCAACGCCCTGTTGGATTTCCTGTTTGCCCCCGCCATACCGCACCGCCAGGCCATGGCGGTATGAACTGAATCGCCGGGTTTTGAAAAACAGTTACACGCCGGACTTCATTTCTTCAATGCTTTCTGGTACAAAGTCGGCCTCCCAAGCGGGCGTCGTATAATGGCAATACCCTAGCTTCCCAAGCTAGAGCCGTGGGTTCGATTCCCATCGCCCGCTCCAGACTGCAACAAAAAAGCCCTGATCACTCAGGGCTTTTTTATTTCCGCAAGCTCGCTGATTCAGGCCTTCATAGGCCAAATCAACGCATGCTTACTCGGCTACTTTCAAACCATCCGCAGCCACGTCGCGTACGCCTTTGATCTCCTTGGTTCTGGAGATGGCCATATCGCGCTCGGCTTCGGTAGCGACTGTGCCGGACAGTGAAACCACCCCATTCTTGGTTTCCACCTCGATTTCCATACCGGGGGTGGTGTCATCGGCCAGCAGGGTGGATTTGACCTTGGTAGTGATCCACGTATCGGAAACCGCATCGCCTGCCTCATCCATGGTGTCATTGGCGGCCAGTAGCAGCGACTGGGCAGGAACGGTCTGAGGGAGCTGATTATCGGCCAGGGCCAGACTTGCGAACGGCAGACTAAGGGCGGCGGCAATGGCTACCGAGGTCAACGAGGTCTGGAAATTTTTCATGTTTTTCACTCCTGTCTTTTAAGGAATCTGCAACGCGCTCCGGCTACAGATATCAGAACAGGCGCAAGCGGCATGCCAGCTTCGCTTAACTTTTAATCCCTTATATTTCAATAACTTAGTAAACGATACGCACCATGGCTCTATGCAATTTGCACGCTTTTGCCGTTGCGTTGCGTGCAACCTGCAATGCACCAATCTCGCTCACAAAAACAAAAAAGGCCCCGAAGGGCCTTTTCTTTATGCGCTGTTCAATCAGGCTTGGGACGCTTTCGCCGCCGCCACGTCCTTGATCGACAGCTTGATGCGACCGCGGTTGTCCACGTCCAGCACCAGCACTTCAACTTCCTGGCCTTCCTTGAGCACATCGGTGACCTTCTCGACGCGCTGATCGCTCAGCATCGAGATGTGCACCAGGCCGTCCTTGCCCGGCAGGATGTTCACGAAGGCACCGAAATCGACGATGCGCTCGACCTTGCCGACGTAGATCTTGCCGATCTCGGCTTCTGCCGTGATGCTCAACACGCGCTGCTTGGCAGCTTCGGCCGCATCCTTGGTTTCGCCGAAGATCTTGATCGAACCGTCATCTTCAATATCGATCGACGCCTTGGTCTCTTCGCAGATGGCGCGAATGGTGGCGCCGCCCTTGCCGATCACGTCCCGGATCTTGTCCTGGTCGATGCGCATAGCAATCATGGTCGGTGCGTTGGCGGACAGCTCGCTGCGCGACTCGCCGATCACCTGATTCATCTGACCCAGGATATTCAGGCGTGCTTCCAGTGCCTGATTCAGGGCGATCTCCATGATCTCTTCGGTGATGCCCTGGATCTTGATGTCCATCTGCAGAGCGGTTACGCCCTTGGCAGTACCGGCGACCTTGAAGTCCATGTCACCGAGGTGGTCTTCGTCACCGAGGATGTCGGTCAGGACGGCGAACTTCTCACCTTCCTTGACCAGACCCATGGCGATACCGGCCACCGGAGCCTTCATCGGCACACCAGCGTCCATCAGCGCCAGGGAAGCGCCGCACACCGAAGCCATGGAGGAAGAACCGTTGGACTCGGTGATTTCCGAGACGACACGGATGGTGTAGGGAAATTCATCAGCGCTCGGCAGCATGGCGGCGACGGAGCGGCGGGCCAGGCGACCGTGACCGATTTCGCGGCGACCGGTGGCGCCCATGCGACCACATTCACCGACCGAGTAGGGCGGGAAGTTGTAGTGCAGCATGAAGGGGTCTTTCTTCTCGCCTTCCAGAGTGTCGAGCAACTGCGCGTCACGGGCGGTGCCAAGCGTGGCGACTACCAGTGCCTGAGTTTCGCCACGGGTGAACAGGGCCGAGCCGTGGGTCTTGTCCAGAACGCCGACTTCGATGTTCAGGCCACGCACAGTGCGCGTGTCGCGACCATCGATACGCGGCTTGCCGTTGACGATGTTCTCGCGCACGGTGCGGTATTCGATTTCGCCGAAGGCTTCCTTCACTTCGCCGGCGGAAGGCTGGCCTTCTTCACCAGAGAAGCGAGCGACGACCTGGTCACGCAGCTCACCCAGGCGCGCGTAGCGATCCTGCTTGATGATGATGGTGTAGGCCTGGGAAATCGCCTCACCGAACTCGCTGCGGATGGCATTGAGCAGCTCGGTGTTTTCAGCCTTCGGCTGCCATTCCCAGCTCGGCTTGGCCGCTTCGGCCGCCAGCTCGGTGACCGCCTGGACCACCACCTGGAACTCCTCGTGGGCGAAGAGTACGGCGCCCAGCATCTGGTCTTCGGTCAGCTCCTTGGCTTCCGACTCGACCATCAGGACGGCGTCCTTGGTGCCTGCCACGACCATGTCCAGGCTGGAGGCCTTGAGCTGCTCATAAGTCGGGTTCAGCAGGTAGCCGGTTTCCGGGTGGAAGGCTACGCGAGCGGCACCGATAGGTCCGTTGAACGGAATACCGGAAATGGCCAGCGCGGCAGACGTACCGATCATCGCGGCGATGTCCGGATCGGTCTTCTTGCTGGTGGAGATCACAGTACAGATAACCTGCACTTCGTTCTGGAAACCTTCCGGGAACAGCGGACGGATCGGACGGTCGATCAGGCGCGAGGTCAGGGTCTCTTTTTCGGAAGGACGCGCTTCACGCTTGAAGAAGCCACCGGGGATCTTGCCGGCAGCGTAGGTTTTTTCCTGATAATGCACGGACAAGGGGAAAAAGCCCTTGCTCGGATCAGCCGTCTTCGCGCCGGTTACAGCAACCAGCACGGCGATATCGTCGTCAACGGTGACCAGCACTGCGCCGGAGGCTTGGCGGGCGATACGGCCCGTCTCGAGGGTTACGGTCGATTGACCGAACTGAAATTTCTTGATGACCGGGTTCACGGTGTGTTCCTTCTTATGTTGCCTTGGGGGAAATCTTCAGAGGATGCGGGAATCGGACCCAGCCTCCCCTGAAAAGCATGAAGCTGGAAGCACAAAGCTGGAAGCAAGCGCAATGTGCGTTGCTTCCAGCTTCATACCTCCAGCTCCAGCTCGGCGTGCGACGCTTAGCGACGCAGGCCCAGGCGACCGATCAGGGCGCTGTAACGAGTGATGTCCTTACCCTTCAGGTAATCCAGCAGCTTGCGGCGCTGGTTAACCATACGGATCAGACCACGACGGGAGTGGTGGTCCTTGCCGTTGGCCTTGAAGTGGCCTTGCAGCTTGTTGATGTTGGCGGTCAGCAGGGCTACCTGCACTTCCGGGCTACCGGTATCGCCTTCAGCTTGCTTGTACTCGTTAACGATCTGGGCTTTTTCTTCAACGCTCAGTGCCATGGTAATGGACTCCTAGAGTGAACAGGCCGGGACGAATCCCGTGTTTTAAAAAGAGGCATGACCGTGCCTGCTAACAGCCACCCTCGTTGCCGCGAATCGCATGACGATCCGCGGGTTCCGGTCATTCCGACCGAATCAGTCGACGCGGCGCAACGCGCCCGTCATCACTCACTTCACCGATACCGATAAAGCGACCGGTGTGATCCTGCACCCGCATCATGCCGAACTTCGGCGCTTCCGGGGCACGGACTGGCTGACCATGCAACCAATAATAGGCGCTATGCTCGGACAGCTGGATCAGCGGCCAATCTGTCAGGCCACAATCCACCGGCAACAGAAAGCGATCCACAGCTTCCGCGCCGCCTTCAGCATGAACGGCTTCCAGCTCTTCCAGGCTGATCGCCTGATCCAAGCCAAACGGCCCTGCCTGAGTCCGGCGCAATTCAACCACATGGGCACCACAGCCGAGCAGCGCACCCAAGTCTTCCACCAGGGTACGAATATAAGTGCCCTTGCTGCAGCCAACGGCCAGGCGAACCTTGTCGCCCTCACAGGCCAGCAACTCCAGGCGGGAGATAGTAACAGAACGCGCCTCGCGCTCCACTACTTCCCCGGCACGCGCCAACTTATAGAGAGGCTGACCGTCTTTTTTCAGTGCCGAATACATCGGCGGCACCTGCTGGATCTCACCGCGAAAGCGCGGCAGCAAAGCCTCGATCTCGGCGCGACCAACCGTCACCGCGCGACGTTCGAGAACTTCGCCCTCGGCATCGCCGGTGGTGGTCGTCACGCCAAGTTGCATGACGGTTTCGTAGGCTTTGTCGGCATCCAGCAGGTACTGGGAAAACTTTGTAGCCTCACCGAAACACAGCGGCAGCACACCGGTTGCCAAGGGATCAAGGCTGCCGGTGTGGCCCGCCTTTTCCGCATTCAGCAGCCAGCGCACTTTCTGCAACGCGGCATTGGAGCTGAAGCCATGGGGCTTGTCGAAAATCAGTACACCGTTGACCTTGCGGCGTATGCGTTTGACCTGAGCCACGCGTTATTCCCCGTCCTTGGTGTGCTGGCGATCCTCGGCTACCGCACGCTCGATCAGCACCGACAATTCAGCACCACGACGAATGCTCGCATCATAGTGGAAGCGCAGCTGCGGCACGCTGCGCAGCTTCATCGACTTGCCCAGCAGCATACGCAGGTAACCAGCCGAGTCGTTGAGGATGTCCAGATTCAACTTGAGCTTTTCGTCGTCAAAATCACCCATCAGGGTGATGAAAATCTTTGCATGCCCGACATCGCGACTGACTTCCACCGCGGTGATGGTCACAAACCCGAGCCGCGGGTCGCGAACCTCACGGGGAATCATTTGCGCCAGCTCGCGTTGCATCTGGTCGCCGATGCGCTGGGTGCGACTGTATTCTTTAGCCATAAAAACCTGCCTCAAGCGGCCAGTGCACGCTTGGAAAAACCATGAAACTGCAACGGCAAACGGCAAGCTCGATCAGTAGCCAAAAGGCCACCTCTCGAAGCTTGCCGCTTGAAGCGTGCAGCCGCTCGTTAGAGCGAGCGCGCCACCTGGACCTTCTCGAACACTTCGATCTTGTCCCCGACCTTAACGTCGTTATAGCTCTTCACGCCGATACCGCATTCCATGCCGGCACGCACTTCGGCCACGTCGTCCTTGAAGCGGCGCAGGGATTCCAGCTCGCCTTCAAAAATGACCACGTCCTCACGCAATACACGGATCGGACGGTTACGGTGCACCAGACCCTCGAGCACCATACAACCGGCAACCGCACCAAACTTCGGCGAGCGGAAGACGTCGCGCACTTCGGCAATACCCAGGATATTCTCCCGAACATCACTGCCGAGCATACCGGTGAGCGCCTTCTTAACGTCCTCGATGATGTCGTAAATGACGTTGTAGTAGCGCATGTCCAAGCCTTCGGCCTCGACAATCTTGCGCGCTCCAGCATCAGCCCGCACGTTGAAGCCAAACAGTACGGCGTTGGAAGCCAGTGCCAGGTTGGCATCGGATTCGGTGATACCGCCGACACCACCGCCGACTACGCGCACCTGCACTTCGTCATTGCCCAGGCCGTTGAGCGAACCCTGCAGAGCTTCCAGGGAACCACGCACATCGGACTTGAGGACGATGTTGAGCGTCTTCTTCTCGTCCTGGCCCATGGTCTCGAAGATGTTCTCCAGCTTGCCGGCGTGAGCACGGGCCAGCTTCACTTCGCGGAACTTGCCCTGACGGAACAGTGCTACTTCGCGAGCCTTCTTCTCGTCGGCGACGACAGTCAGGTCATCACCGGCTTCAGGCGTACCATCCAGGCCGAGAATCTCGACCGGAATAGCCGGGCCAGCTTCTTTGACCTGCTTGCCGCTCTGATCGAGCATGGCGCGGACGCGACCGAAGGTCACACCGCACAGAACCACATCACCCTGACGCAGAGTACCGTCCTGGACCAGCACGGTTGCTACCGGACCACGTCCCTTGTCGAGACGCGATTCCACCACGACACCGCGGCCTGGCGCAGACGGGGTTGCCTTGAGCTCGAGAATTTCGGCCTGCAGCAGCACGGCTTCGAGCAGCTCATCAACGCCGGTACCCATCTTGGCGGACACCGGAATGAACGGCGTGTCACCGCCCCACTCTTCCGGAATCACATCCAGCGCGGCCAAGCCGTTCTTGATGTTGTCCGGATTGGCTTCGGGCTTGTCGATCTTGTTGATTGCAACCACCAGGGGCACCCCAGCGGCTTTCGCATGCTGGACCGCTTCTTGTGTCTGAGGCATGACGCCATCATCAGCTGCCACCACCAGGATCACGATATCGGTCGCCTTCGCACCACGGGCACGCATGGCGGTAAACGCGGCGTGACCAGGGGTATCCAGGAAGGTCACCATGCCGCGCTCGGTTTGAACGTGGTAGGCGCCGATATGCTGGGTGATGCCGCCAGCTTCGCCCGAGGCGACCTTGGCGCGACGAATGTAGTCGAGCAGCGAGGTCTTGCCATGGTCGACGTGACCCATCACGGTCACAACCGGTGCACGAGTCATTGCCTCGCCTTCGAATTTCAGCGATTCAGCCAGCTGCTCTTCAAGCGCGTTGTCGCTGACCAACTTGACCTTGTGGCCCAGTTCTTCAGCCACCAGCTGTGCGGTTTCCTGATCAAGAACCTGGTTGATGGTCACCGGAGTGCCCATCTTGAACATGAACTTGATCACTTCCGCGGCTTTCACAGACATCTGCGCAGCCAGATCGGCCACGGTGATGGTTTCGCCGATGGAAACATCACGCACAACCGGACCGCTCGGGCTCTGGAAGCCGTGCTGATTACGCTTCTTCAGCCGGCCCTTGCCACGTCCGCCACGACGAAAGCCATCGCTTTCTTCGTCGAGAGTACGCGGTGCGACACGTGGAGACGGGGCCTTGTCCTTGGAAGCCGGACGCGGCTGCGCAACCTTGCGCTCACGCCGATCATCCACCACTTCGCGTTTTTCAACACGACGCGGCTCTTCTTTCTTACGCACTTCACCGGCAGCTGGAGCAGCTGCTTCGCGCACCACCGGGCTACCCGGCTCAGCCTTGGCAGCTACCGGAGCTTCTGCGCTCGCGGCAGGTTGCTGGCGGGCAGCCTCTGCCTGGGCTTTCTGCTTCGCTTCTTCTTCGGCCTTCAAACGCGCCGCTTGCTCGGCAGCACGCTGTTCTTCCAATTCACGCTGCTTGTCGGCCTCGATTTCAACCGGGCTGCGCTTGACGAAGGTCTTCTTCTTACGGACTTCGACACTGATGGTCTTGCTGCCTGGAGCTTTCAGGGTCGTGGTGGTCTTGCGCTGCAAGGTAATCTTGCGCGGCTCATCTCCCTTCGCACCATGATCACCCTTCAGGTGGCTCAACAGCGCCTGTTTTTCACTATCGGTCACTACTTGCTCAGCGCTCGTGTGCGGCAGGCCAGCCTCACGCATCTGCAGCAGCAGTCGCTCGACCGGTGTGTCGACCACTTGGGCCAGTTCTTTCACCGTGACTTGCGTCATGCATTTCTCTCCTCAGGCCGCAATTGCTTTACTCGAACCAGTGGGCTCGGGCGGCCATGATCAGCTTGCCGGCACGCTCTTCGTCCATGCCGTCGATGTCGAGCAGGTCGTCGATCGACTGCTCGGCCAGGTCTTCGCGGGTGGCAACGCCCCGCAGTGCCAACTCAACTGCCAGCTCCTTGCCCATGCCCTCAAGGGAGAGCAGGTCTTCGGCCGGTTGCACGTCTGCCAGTTTTTCTTCGGTCGCGATCGCCTTGGTCAACAGGCGATCCTTGGCCCGGGCGCGCAGCTCATTAACGATGTCTTCGTCGAAGCCATCGATATTGAGCATTTCCTCCATGGGTACATAGGCAATTTCTTCCAGGCTGGTGAAACCCTCTTCCACCAGGACCTGTGCCAATTCTTCATCAACTTCCAGCTCATCGATGAATGCTTGCATGATGTCGCCGGTTTCAGCCTGTTGCTTGGCCTGAATATCGGCTTCGGTCATGACGTTCAGTGTCCAGCCAGTCAACTGACTGGCCAGACGCACGTTCTGGCCGCCGCGGCCAATGGCCTGCGCCAGGTTGTCTTCGCCGACGGCAATATCCATCGCATGGGCATCTTCATCGACAATGATCGCCACCACTTCCGCGGGGGACATGGCATTGATCACAAACTGTGCGGGGTTGTCGTCCCACAGCACGATGTCGACACGCTCACCACCCAGCTCACCGGAAACTGCCTGCACGCGCGAACCGCGCATGCCGATACAGGCACCCTGTGGATCAATGCGCTTGTCCTTCGAGCGCACTGCGATCTTGGCGCGCGAGCCCGGATCACGGGATGCTGCCATCACCTCGATCAGCTCTTCGGCTATTTCCGGCACTTCGATACGGAACAGCTCGATCAGCATCTGCGGCGCAGTGCGCGACAAAATCAGTTGGGGGCCGCGGTTTTCTGCTCGAATTTCCTTCAGCAGCGCACGAACGCGCCCACCGACTCGGAAAATCTCCCGCGGAATGATCTCTTCACGCGCCAACAAGGCCTCGGCGTTATTGCCCAAGTCAATGATTGCACTGTCCCGGGTAACCTTTTTCACGGTTCCGGAAATGATCTCGCCGACCCGCTCGCGGTAAGCGTCGACAATCTGCGCGCGCTCGGCTTCGCGCACTTTCTGCACGATTACCTGCTTGGCAGTTTGTGCAGCGATGCGGCCGAACTCGATAGATTCGATCTTTTCTTCGACGACATCACCGACCTGAGCGTCAGACTTGTGCTCTTGGGCCTCGGCAACGGTTAACTGAGCTGCCGGATTCTCCTGATCCTGGTCTTCGACCACAGACCAGCGACGGAATGTGTCGTAGTTGCCGGTTTGGCGGTTAATCGCCACCCGCAGCTCAACCTCGTCTTCAAAACGCTTTTTGGTGGCGGTTTCCAGAGCGAGCTCAAGCGCCTCAAAAATAACATTAGCCGGTACGCCCTTTTCATTGGACACCGACTCAACAACCAGCAGTACTTCTTTGCTCATTGTACGCCTCGCCTTTCGCAATCCATTGGATCCGCGGGATCCGCGTTTTAGTCAAAACGGGGAACGATATTGGCCTTATCGATCGAATCGATCGGCAACAGGTACTCATGATCGTCAACTAACACCACGACATCCTGCTCTTCTACCCCGCGGAGAATCCCCTGAAAGTTGCGTCGCCCGTCAAAAGGAATACGCAGTTTGATCTTCACCTGCTCACCGGCATACACAGCGAACTGCTCCAGTGTAAACAAGGGCCGATCCATTCCCGGGGAGGAAACTTCAAGGGTGTATTCATTGCTGATCGGGTCTTCCACATCAAGCACGCCACTTACTTGACGACTGACCTTTTCGCAGTCATCGACGAGAATGCCATCAGCATGATCAATATAGATTCGCAGCAGTGAATGCTTGCCTTGGGGAAGAAATTCGATACCCCAGCATTGATAGCCCAAGGCTTCGATCACAGGAGACACCATCGCTTGCAACTGTTCTAGCTTGCTCGACATCGAGAGCCTCCTTTTTCTGGAAATAAAAAATGGGCGAAACGCCCATCCATTCACCCATCCATGAACAGGATGGAACTGACTATGCAGCCAACAAAAAGCCCCTGAACAGGGGCTTGGCTACTACTGGCTGCGGGGCTGGATGAACCAACGTCCTTCGGGATACGCGCCCGACGAGCTACCAGACTGCTCCACCCCATACACCTAAAGCTGGAGCGGCAGTATATTGCCCTGCCCTACAAAGGTCAAACACACATCCCGCAAACAAGAATACCCGCTAACAGCGGGCATTCTTGTGTATGGTACCGAGGAGGGGACTCGAACCCCTACAGCCTATGGCCACTACCACCTCAAGGTAGCGTGTCTACCAATTCCACCACCTCGGCAAAACTGCTTTGTTACTCCTGACCCGGAACTACCGGCACATCAGCCTCATTGGCTGCTGGCTTGGTCGCTTCGGGCAGCGGGACGTCTTCGACGGCCGCTGGCTTCTGCACTTCCAACACTGCAGGATCAGGCAAACCGACCTGGTCAAGCATATCAGCTTTATCTTTAGCAAAATACGCTAAACCCAAGCTGGTAATGAAAAAAACCGCAGCGAGTATACCAGTAATTCGACTCAGAAAGGTAGCAGAACCTTGACTACCAAATACTGTATTCGAAGCGCCAGCACCAAACGACGCACCCGCATCCGCGCCCTTACCTTGCTGAATCAGCACCAGCCCGATTACCGCCAGCGCCATCAACAAGTGAACAACAATCACGACAGTCTCAAGCATCTTCAGCTTCCCGCGGCACGACAGATCGCACCAAACTCTTCCGCGTTCAGGGAGGCCCCACCAATGAGCCCACCGTCGATATCCGCCATGCCGAACAACTCAACCGCATTGGCCGCCTTAACACTGCCGCCGTAGAGAATTCGGACACCGCGCGCAACCTCAGCACTTTCAGCTCTCAGCTGCGCACGTATCGCGGCATGTACTTCTTGCGCTTGCTCCGGGCTCGCTGTCAATCCGGTACCAATGGCCCAAACCGGCTCGTAAGCCACCACCGCACGCGAAAAGGCACCAACCCCCATTTGTTCAATGACGCTACCCAACTGACGCGCAACAACTTCTAGCGTCAACCCGGCCTCACGCTGCTCCAGCGTTTCGCCAACACACAGCACCGGCATCAAGCCACAAGACTGTGCGGCTGCGAATTTCCGGGTCAACATGGCATCCGTCTCACCCAGCACCTGACGACGCTCGGAATGACCGATCAATACCATGCTGCATCCAGCATCAGCCAGCTGACTGGCTGCAATCTCGCCAGTCAAGGCACCCTGCATCGGTTCTACTGCGCAGTTCTGCGCCCCGACAGCAATCGCCTTACCTTCCAAGCCCATGACCACCTGATGGAGGTAAAGACTCGGCGGCATGACCGCAATCTCAACACCAACCGGCAACGCCAACTGACGAAGACCTTTAATCAGCTCCGCAACGCTGGCGCGGGTACCGTGCATCTTCCAGTTACCAGCTACCAGTGGTCGACGCATGCTGCACCTCGTCGGTCAAAGTGGGCGCAGATATTACCCAACAGATTGAATACTGGCAAGCGAATCAAATACATAGATTGGCTTCGCTTGCTCGATGGATTACGCGCAAGCATCAGCCACGATTTTAGCCAAAGCCTCGGCATGACTACGCACCTGAGCCTCATCGTCACCTTCAACCATGACGCGCACCAGCGGTTCGGTTCCGGACTTGCGCAACAGCACGCGCCCACGCCCCGCCATCTTTCGAGTAACCTCATCACACGCCTCCTGCACTGAGGGATTTGCAACGGGATCCTTACCGCCGCCAAAACGCACGTTGACCAGCACCTGAGGGCATTTGCTAAGCCCCTGACGTGCTTCCTGCAATGTTTCCTTGCGATGCTTGAGCGCCATCAACACCTGCAATGCGGCAATGATCGCATCACCGGTAGTTGTGTGCCGGCAGCATACGATATGCCCCGACCCCTCACCGCCCAGCTGCCAGCCACGAGCTGACAGCTCAGCCATCACATGACGATCCCCGACCTTAGCTCGAGTGAACGGAATTTGCAGCTCTTGAAGCGCGAGCTCCAGACCCAGATTACTCATCTGAGTGCCCACGACCCCACCGTTGAGGATGCCGCGCTCATGATAGTCACGGGCAATGATGAACAGCAGTTCATCGCCGTCCACCGCCTGCCCACTCCGATCGACCATCAGCACCCGATCACCATCACCATCGAAAGCGATCCCGATATCTGCGCCTTGCTTGAGCACTTCGGCCTGCAGCGACTCTAAATGCGTGGAGCCGCAACCCTCATTGATATTCAAGCCGTCGGGCTGGGCAGACAACACACTCACCTGCGCACCCAGCTCGCGAAATACGCTGGGCGCCACTTTGTATGTAGCCCCATGGGCGCAGTCGATCACCAGCTTCAGACCACCGAGCTTAGTGCTGGTCGGTACACTGCTTTTGCAAAACTCGATGTAACGCCCGGCGGCATCGTTGATTCGCGATACCTTGCCGATCTGAGCCGACTCGACAACACTCATCGGTTGATCGAGCAGCTCCTCGATCAACGCCTCCACTTCATCAGGCAACTTGGTACCCTGACCGGAGAAGAATTTGATGCCATTGTCATAATGCGGGTTATGCGATGCACTGATGACGATTCCCGCTTCGGCATTGAAGGTGCGAGTTAGATAAGCGATGGCCGGGGTCGGCATCGGCCCGAGCAGCATCACATCTGCGCCCGCTGCTACCAGACCCGCCTGCAAGGCCGATTCAAACATGTAACCGGAGATCCGCGTGTCCTTGCCGATCAACACCCGGCAAGTACCCTGCCGACGGAAAGCCATGCCCGCCGCCCAACCCAGCCTGAGCATGAACTCGGGAGTAATTGGAAATTGGCCGACGCGTCCACGTATGCCATCGGTACCAAAGTACTTTCTACTCATGCTTGCTCCATAAATTACTCAGCGGACTCGACTGCCGCGATCATCCTTACGACATCGGCCGTTTCCGCGACATCATGAACCCGAATGATGCGAGCCCCCTTGGCCACCGCCAGGGCTGCCAAGGCCAGGCTGCCGTAAAGCCGTTGTGGGACCTCACGGCCCAATGCCTGACCAATCATTGTCTTGCGCGAGACACCTACCAGCAACGGACGACCGAGCTTGTGCAGGTCGGTCATGTGTTTAAACAAGCTCAGGTTATGCTCAAGCGTCTTGGCAAAGCCGAAGCCCGGATCGAGCACGATGCGCTCCTCGGAAATACCCGCCTGTACGCATTCAGTCATGCGCAGCCGCAAGAACTCCGCCACTTCAACCGTTACTTCCCGATCATAGTGCGGGCTGTGCTGCATGGTCCCCGGCTCACCTAGCATGTGCATCAAGCAAACCGCCATGTTGCTATCCACAGCCGCATCCAAAGCGCCATCGCGACGCAGGGAGCGCACATCATTGATCAATCCTGCGCCCAGACGAGCCGTTTCACGGATCACTGCCGGCGTGGATGTATCAACCGAGATCACCACATCCAGTTCGCGAGCAATGGCCTCGACAATCGGCGCCACGCGCTCAATCTCCTCAGTGGGGGATACCGGTCGCGCTCCCGGGCGCGTCGACTCGCCGCCTACATCGATCAGCGACGCGCCGGCCTGTACCATTGCCGCCGCATGTCGTAAGGCTGAGTCGCGTTGAGTGTAGCTGCCGCCGTCGGAAAAGGAGTCCGGCGTGACATTGAGGATGCCCATCACGTGTGGACGGGACAAATCAAGAACCCGGTTGCCGCAAGGCAACCGGGTCGGGTCAAGCAGTTTGGTCATGAAAAACCTTGATCAGTGTTCGCCTGCCGGGCCTCCGATGGGCGACTCCGGCCGTTCGGCACGAGGCTCGGAATTGCCCGAGGCGCCCGAACCATCCTCCCAGTCGCGTGGCGCTCGTGGCGTGCGACCGGCCATAATGTCATCGATCTGTTCGGCATCGATGGTTTCGTATTTCATCAAGGCTTCAGCCATCGCGTCCAGCTTGTCGCGATTATCCACCAGCAGTTGCTTGGCGGTGGCATAGCAGCCATCAATGATACTGCGAACCTCTTCATCGATCAGCTTAGCCGTTTCACCCGAGACATTGGTGTGCTGGCTGCCTGCGCTACGCCCAAGGAACACTTCGCCTTCTTCTTCGGCATACATCAGCGGACCGAGCTTTTCCGAAAGCCCCCATTTGGTCACCATGTTCCGCGCCAGCTGTGTGGCCCGCATGATGTCATTGGAAGCACCGGTGGTCACGCCATCAAAGCCCAGTGTCATCTCTTCGGCGATACGTCCACCGAATAACGAGCAGATCTGGCTGATCAGTGCACGCTTGGACAGGCTGTAGCGATCCTCTTCCGGCAGGAACATGGTCACACCCAGGGCCCGTCCACGGGGGATGATCGAAACCTTGTAAACCGGATCATGCTCGGGCACCAAGCGACCTACGATTGCATGCCCGGCCTCATGAAAAGCGGTGTTGAGCTTTTCTTTCTCGGACATGACCATGGTCTTGCGCTCGGCGCCCATCATGATCTTGTCTTTGGCCAGCTCGAATTCCTTCATTTCCACCAATCGCTTGCCGGCACGCGCAGCAAACAAGGAAGCCTCATTCACCAGGTTGGCCAGGTCGGCACCGGAGAAACCGGGTGTACCACGGGCAATTACCGAGGCCTCGACGTTATCGCCGATCGGCACCTTGCGCATGTGCACCTTGAGAATTTGTTCGCGACCGCGGATATCCGGCAGACCGACCACCACTTGCCGGTCAAAGCGCCCAGGGCGCAGCAGCGCCGGGTCAAGCACGTCGGGACGGTTGGTGGCCGCGATGACGATGACACCATCGTTCGCCTCAAAACCATCCATCTCCACCAGCAACTGGTTGAGAGTCTGCTCGCGCTCGTCATGACCGCCACCCAGCCCGGCACCACGGTGACGACCGACGGCGTCGATTTCGTCGATGAAGATGATGCAGGGCGCGTGCTTTTTGGCCTGCTCGAACATGTCACGCACACGACTGGCGCCAACACCGACAAACATTTCCACAAAGTCCGAACCGGAAATGGTGAAGAACGGCACCTTGGCCTCACCCGCAACGGCCTTGGCCAGCAGGGTTTTACCGGTACCCGGTGATCCGACCATCAGCACGCCGCGCGGAATGCGTCCGCCCAGGCGCTGGAACTTGCCCGGATCGCGCAGGAACTCAACCAACTCGCTGACTTCTTCCTTGGCCTCGTCGCAACCGGCGACATCGGCAAAGGTGGTTTTGACCTGGTCTTCCGAAAGTAGGCGCGCCTTGCTCTTACCGAAGCTCATCGGACCGCCCTTGCCACCAGCGCCACCTTGCATCTGGCGCATGAAGAACATGAACACGGCGATGATCACCAGAATCGGGAAGCTGGCTACCAGCAACTGAGTCCAGATGCTCTGCTGCTCAGGCTGCTTGCCTTCGATCACTACGTTGTTGTCGATCAAGTCCCCGATCAGGCCACTGTCCTGAATGGCCGGACGAATCGTCTTGAAAGTCCCACCATCGGTGCGCTTGCCGGCGATCACGAAGCCATCGACGGTCACCCGCTCGACGCGCCCCTCTTTCACCTGACTGATGAACTCGGAATAGTTCAACGTTTGCGGTTCGTTGGGGGTGGAGAAGTTGTTCATCACCGTCACCAGCACGGCTGCGATGATCAGCCACAGGATCAGATTTTTTGCCATATCGTTCAATTAGCTACCCTCTGAAGCTGGCCCCGGTCCGGAGCATGCCCCGCATGACGGCTGGTTTATTCCGGCCTAACTTACTACACAACCCCTGCCAGCGCAGGTGCCGTCTGTAACCCTTTATGAACCTTTGACTGCAGGCTCGGGCGTTAATTACATCTGCTGATCGCGAAAACCGCGGGCCAGCAAATACTGCTCTCGCGATCTATCCCGCGAGGACAGGGGCTTGCGCATCTGCACCTTCTCGAACATCTGGCGCGTCTGCTTGTGATACTCGTCGAAGCCTTCACCCTGGAAAATCTTGATCAGAAAATCGCCACCAGGGCGCAGTACCCGGGTGGCCAGGTCCAATGCCAACTCGCACAAATACATGGCGCGTGGCTGATCGGAGGCTCTGACACCACTCATATTGGGGGCCATATCGGAAATCACAAGGTCTACTTTGGAATCACCAATGGCTTCCAGCAATTGCGCGAACACGACATCATCGGTGAAGTCGCCCTGGACAAAGGTCACATCAGGGATGCTGTCCATCTCCAGAATGTCCGACGCGATCAGGCGCCCCCTGTCACCAATCACCCGGCTGGTCACCTGTGACCAGCCCCCAGGGGCAGCGCCCAGATCGACCACGGTCATGCCGGGGCGCAGGATGCGATCCTTCTCCTGGATCTCCAACAATTTGTAGCTGGCACGGGATCGGTAACCGTCCTTTTGCGCCATCTTCACATAGGGGTCGTCAAAGTGTTCTTTCAGCCAGCGCTGGCTAGTCTTGGAACGGGCCACGTAATACCTCTTGGACGACGGCTCGGGTACACTAGCCGCCTTTTTTGTACATTGAACTTCAGGGCTTGATTATGGCGCTCTCGCAAGAGCAGAAGAAACAATTCAAATCTATCGGCCACCATCTGAAACCGGTATTGATCGTCGCGGATAATGGCTTGAGCGAAGGAGTCCTGGCTGAGCTGGAACGCGCGCTTGCCGACCATGAACTGATCAAGATCCAGTTTCGCATCGCTGAACGGGATGATCGTCACGCAGTGATCGTGGAGCTGTGCCAGGCCGCCAACTGCGAGCTGGTACAAAGCATCGGAAAAATGGCCTTGGTGTATCGCAAAAATCCTAATGCGAACCGCCAGCTTTCCAACGTCCATCGGCACCAGGCTTAAGCAAAACGCAAAGCTGGAAGCCAACAGGCTGCCAGCTTCTAGCGCTGCTCTCTGCCCGGCACGGGCTGCAGCACAAGCAGCAAACCACAGACCGCCATGGCCAGGTAGCTGAATACTTGCCAATACGCCGAGCCCATCCAGCCAGCACTACTTGCCAGATGACCGGCCGCCAGCAACACGACAGCCAGTAACAATTGGCTGCGCGTGTCTCGCCAAATTCCCCGCGCGCCTTGCGCTAATACCAGCACGACAGCCTGCATAACCGCGCAAAAAGCTGCAAAGCCTACCAGCAGTGGGCGCAGCCCATTGGCAATTTCGTCAATCAGTAGTGGTGCCAGCCCGACTTTTTCCAGCGCAGGAAAGACCACGAAATGCAGCAACCACAGGCCGCCAACCCAGAATGTCTGGGCCAGCAGCCAGGTGATGCCAGCGGCCCGCAAGGGCCGTGAGTCAGATGTGTCGAACCTGGACAATCTCGTACTCAATCAGCCCACTCGGTGTCTTTACCGTCACCACATCACCCTCTTCCTTGCCCACCAGGGCGCGGGCGATAGGCGAACTGACCGACAGCTTGCCGATTTTCACATCAGCTTCGTCGTCACCCACGATTTGGTAGGTCACCTGCTCATCGGTTTCGCAGTTAGCGATATCCACAGTGGTGCCGAAAATTACTTTACCGGTGTGAGCAATGGTCGTGACATCGATCACGATCGCATGCTGCAGCCGACCTTCGATATCGCGAATGCGCGCCTCGACCATGCCTTGCTGCTCGCGGGCCGCATGGTACTCAGCGTTTTCCTTGAGATCGCCCAATTCACGCGCCGTACCGATCTCCTTACTAAGTTTCGGGCGCACGACCTTGGTCAAGTGAGCCAATTCTTCTTCCAGGGCGCGAGCGCCCTGAACGGTCATGGGAAATTTGCTTGTCATGCCTTGATTCCTGCATGGAGCTCCTGCAGCCGACGGACCGTCTTCTCGGGGCCGAACTTCAGCGCTTCACACACCGCCTGGCCGCCTGCCAGTGTGGTGGTGATGCATACTTTGTGCTGCAGGGCATTACGTCGAATGGAATAAGAATCAGCGATCGACTGACGTCCTTCGGTGGTGTTGATAATCAGCGTCACTTCTTCGTTTTTGATCATATCAACCACGTGAGGACGACCTTCGGTCACCTTGTTCACGCGGCGCACCGGCAGACCGGCGGCCTCGATGATTTTAGCGGTACCAGCGGTTGCGACCACTTCGAAGCCCAACTCGACCAGATCAGCAGCCACCTGCGCAACGAACGGCTTGTCGTCCTCGCGCACGCTGATAAAGGCACAGCCACCGGTCGGCAGTACTTCACTGGCACCCAACTGAGCCTTGGCGAAAGCCTCGGCGAAGCTGTCGCCCACGCCCATGACTTCGCCGGTGGACTTCATCTCTGGGCCAAGGATGGTGTCGACGCCCGGGAATTTGGCGAACGGGAAGACCGCTTCCTTGACGCTGTAGAAGTTTGGAATGATTTCCTGGGTGAAACCGATTTCCGCCAGGGTCTTGCCGGCCATGACGCGCGCGGCCACCTTGGCCAGCGACTCGCCGATGCACTTGGACACGAAGGGTACGGTACGCGAAGCACGCGGGTTCACTTCGATGACGAAAATATCTTCGCCCTGCACCGCCATCTGCACGTTCATCAGACCGACCACGCCCAGTTCCAGGGCCATGGCCTTGACCTGTTCGCGGATCTTGTCCTGGATGTGCATGGGCAGCGAGTAAGGCGGCAGCGAGCAGGCGGAGTCGCCTGAGTGCACGCCAGCCTGCTCGATGTGCTGCATGATCGCGCCGATGACCACTTGCTCGCCATCGCACACGGCATCGATATCGACCTCGATGGCGCAGTTGAGGAAGTGGTCCAGCAGCACCGGGCTGTCGTTGGAGACTTGCACGGCTTCGCGCATGTAGCGCTTGAGTTCTTCTTCCTGGTAAACGATTTCCATCGCCCGACCGCCGAGCACATAGGAAGGGCGTACTACCATCGGATAGCCAATGGTCTTGGAAGCGGTCAACGCTTCGTCTTCGCTGCGCGCGGTGGCGTTCTGCGGCTGACGCAGGCCCAAACGCTGGACCATCTGCTGGAAACGCTCACGGTCTTCGGCGCGATCGATGGCGTCCGGGCTGGTGCCGATGATATTGACACCCGCTTCTTCAAGCGCGCGGCACAGCTTCAGCGGCGTTTGACCGCCGTACTGCACGATCACGCCCTTGGGCTGCTCGATGCGCACGATTTCAAGCACGTCTTCCAGGGTGACCGGCTCGAAATACAGACGATCAGAGGTGTCGTAGTCGGTCGAGACGGTTTCGGGGTTGCAGTTGACCATGATGGTCTCGTAACCGTCTTCACGCATCGCCAGCGCTGCGTGCACACAGCAATAATCGAACTCGATGCCTTGGCCGATACGGTTCGGGCCGCCGCCAAGAATCATGATCTTGTCGCGGTCAGAAGCATTCGCCTCGCACTCTTCCTCATAGGTCGAGTACATGTAGGCGGTATCGGTGGCGAACTCGGCGGCGCAGGTGTCCACGCGCTTGTAGACCGGCAGCACCTTGAGCTTGTGGCGATGGTTGCGCAGGCTCTTCTCACTGACGCCGAGCAGCTTGGCCAGGCGCGCATCGGAGAAGCCCTTGCGCTTCAGCTTGTACATCAAATCTCGATCGATGCTGGAGAGGTTCAGGGTCTTGACCTTTTCCTCCTCCTTGACCAGGTCTTCGATCTGTACCAGGAACCACTCGTCGATGCGGGTCAGTTCGAACACGTCGGCAATCGTCTTGCCTGCACGGAAGGCATCGGCGACGTACCACACGCGGTCGGCGCTGGGCACGGTCAGCTCACGCTTGAGAATGCTCTCGGCTTCCGGGTCGTTCAGGTCGAGCATGGGATCGAAACCGCTCACACCCACTTCCAGTCCGCGCAACGCTTTCTGCATGGACTCCTGGAAGGTCCGGCCAATGGCCATGACCTCGCCCACCGACTTCATCTGTGTGGTCAGGCGAGCGTCAGCCTTGGGGAATTTCTCGAAGGCGAAGCGCGGAATCTTGGTCACGACATAATCGATGGCCGGCTCAAAGGAGGCCGGGGTGCGGCCGCCAGTGATGTCGTTGGACAGCTCGTCCAGGGTATAGCCGACCGCCAGCTTGGCGGCAATCTTAGCGATCGGGAAGCCGGTGGCCTTGGAGGCCAGCGCCGAAGAACGCGACACGCGCGGGTTCATCTCGATGACCACCATCCGGCCGGTGTCCGGGCAGATGCCGAATTGCACGTTGGAGCCGCCGGTTTCCACGCCAATCTCGCGCAGTACCGCCAGGGAGGCGTTGCGCAGGATCTGGTATTCCTTGTCGGTGAGCGTCTGGGCCGGGGCGACAGTAATCGAGTCGCCGGTATGCACGCCCATCGGGTCGAAGTTTTCGATGGAGCAGACGATGATGCAGTTGTCGTTCTTATCGCGGACAACCTCCATCTCGTACTCTTTCCAACCGATCAGCGATTCGTCGATCAGCAACTCGTTGGTTGGCGACAGGTCCAGACCCCGGGTGCAGATTTCTTCAAACTCTTCCCGGTTGTAGGCAATGCCGCCACCGGTGCCGCCCATGGTGAACGAGGGGCGAATGATGCACGGGAAACCGACCTTCTCGAGCACCTTGAAGGCTTCTTCCATGCTGCGCGCAATGCCTGAGACCGGACAGGCCAGGCCGATGTCTTTCATGGCCTTGTCGAAGCGCGATCGGTCTTCGGCCTTATCGATGGTGTCGGCATTGGCTCCGATCATCTCGACGCCAAATTTTTCCAGCACGCCGTGCTTTTCCAGGTCCAATGCACAGTTCAGCGCGGTCTGGCCACCCATGGTCGGCAGCAGCGCATCGGGACGCTCTTTCTCGATGATCTTGGCCACGGTCTGCCATTTGATCGGCTCGATGTAGGTGGCGTCGGCCATGGCCGGGTCGGTCATGATGGTGGCCGGGTTGGAATTCACCAGAATGACGCGAAAACCTTCCTCGCGCAGGGCCTTGCAGGCCTGGGCGCCGGAGTAGTCGAATTCGCACGCCTGGCCGATGACGATGGGGCCGGCGCCGAGAATCAGGATACTTTTAATGTCTGTACGTTTTGGCATGGGACTCTCGAGTAATCAGGACAAGGTTGCGGTGGCCAGCTTCACGCCAAAGCCGACGAACAAGGCGCCGATGCCACTACTGGCACCGGCGACCAACCGCTGCCGCTGGCGAAACCACTGCGCCAGGCGTGCACCGGTGAAAATCAGAACGCTCAAGTAGGTCAGGCTGATTACCTGCAGAATCGTGCCCAGCACCAGGAATGACAAACCCGGATTGGCGTATGCCGGGTCGACGAACTGGATAAAAAAGGACACGAAAAACAGGATCGCCTTGGGGTTCGACAGGCTGAGCAACAGAGCGCGCCGGAACGGCTCAGCCAACTCATGCGCGGATGTTCCAGCTGCTTTCTGCTGCGGCTGATGCCACTGGCGCCAGGCGCCGCGCAGCATGTTGAAGCCGATGTAGAACAGGTAGGCCGCTCCCAGGTACTTCAGGGCAACGAATAACAGCGGCTCGGCCTTGAGCAGCGAGACCACGCCCAGTGCAGCAGCGAGCATCAGCAGGCTGTCACCGATGAACACCGCAGCAGCGGCACTGTAGCCGGCTGCCACCCCTCGACGAGCAGCGCTGGCGAGCACGAACAGTGAATTGGGGCCTGGCAACAGAATCACCAGTACCGTCCCGAGGACATAGGTCCACAGGTCAATTACCCCCAGGCTCGCCAGCATCGTCGCGCGACCTTACTTGCGCGCCGCCATGGCGGCGATGAAGCGGTCGAACAGCGGAGCCACATCGTTGGGGCCCGGGCTGGCTTCAGGGTGACCCTGGAAGCCAAAGGCAACCTTGTCGGTGCGCTCAATACCCTGCAGGGTGCCATCGAACAGCGACTTGTGCGTGGCGCGCAAGCACGACGGCAGGTTGTCAGCATCCGCAGCAAAACCGTGGTTTTGGCTGGTGATCATCACCACGCCAGTTTTGAGGTCCTGCACCGGGTGGTTGGCACCGTGATGGCCACAGCCCATTTTCACTGTCTTGGCGCCGGACGCCAGGGCCAGCAATTGATGACCCAGGCAGATACCGAACACCGGGATGTCTGTCTCGAGAACGTCCTTGATCGCCTGGATGGCGTAGTCGCATGGCTCGGGATCGCCAGGACCATTGGACAGGAAGATGCCATCGGGATTCAGCGCCAGGGCCTCGCTGGCCGGCGCCTGGGCTGGCAGCACGGTCACCCGGCAACCCCTCGCGACCAGCATGCGTAGGATGTTGCGCTTGACGCCGTAATCGTACGCCACGACATGGTAGGGCAACTCGGCTGCGGGGATCTCCGGATGGCTGTCAGTTTCCAGTGTCCACATGCCCGAGCGCCACTCGTAGCGCTCCTGGGTACTGACTACCTTGGCCAAGTCCATGCCTTTGAGGCCGGGAAAGCTGCGCGCCAGCTCAAGGGCTTTTTCCTCGGTGGCGTCGGTACCGGCCAGGATACAGCCATTCTGAGCGCCTTTTTCACGCAGGATACGGGTCAATCGACGAGTATCAATACCAGCAATGGCCACCGTGCCGTGTTCTTTGAGGTACTCATCCAGCGGCTGCTTGCAGCGCCAGTTACTGGCCAGCAACGGCAGGTCGCGAATGACCAGGCCGGCAGCCCAGACACGATCGGACTCGGCGTCTTCCGGCGTGGTGCCGGTGTTGCCGATATGGGGATAAGTCAGGGTGACGATTTGCTGTGCGTAGGAGGGATCGGTGAGGATTTCCTGATAGCCGGTCATGGCGGTGTTGAACACGACCTCGCCGATGGTTTGCCCATCGGCACCGATGGATTCACCGCGAAAAATGCTGCCATCAGCAAGTGCAAGTATGGCTGGCGTACTCAAGAGACCTCCCGTAGATCTGGCTGGCGCAAACGCAGACTGTAAAAAAGCGGGATGACGTGTGAAGGTCATCCCGCTTTTTTATTGGGTCATTCTGCGTAACTTTAGTGGACACACTAAATGCGAAAGTGTACAGAAATGACCGATTTGGGTCCACCGTTAATGCGCATGGATTTTCGCCTCCAGTCGCACCGCCTGCATCCATTACTGGAGCCCGAGCACATCCTGCATGTCATACAGCGACGCTGGCCGATCCTTCAACCACAACGCGGCGCGCACCGCTCCCTTGGCAAAGGTCATGCGACTGGATGCCTTATGGGTGATTTCCACGCGCTCGCCATCAGCAGCGAACAGCACGGTGTGGTCACCGACCACATCGCCAGCGCGTACGGTGGCGAAACCGATGGTTTCGCGCTCTCGGGCACCGGTCTGACCTTCGCGCCCATACACCGCAACCTTCTGCAGATCGCGCCCCAGGGCATTGGCGACGACTTCGCCCATGCGCAGCGCGGTACCCGACGGTGCATCGACCTTGTGACGATGGTGGGCCTCGATGATTTCGATATCCACATCGTCACCGAGCACGCGCGCGGCGGTGTCCAGCAACTTCAGGCACAGATTGACGCCGACGCTGAAGTTGGCCGCAAAGACGATCGGAATTTCCTTGCCTGCTTCGGCCAGCAGCTCCTTTTCTTCAGGACTGAATCCTGTAGTGCCAATTACCATGGCCTTGCCGGCCTGACGACAGAGCTCGAGATTCTTCAACGTCACGGTCGGGTGAGTGAAATCGATCAACACGTCAAAGTTGTCCAGCACGCTGGCCAGATCACCCGACAGTTGCACGCCGATTTTGCCCAACCCCACCAGCTCGCCGGCATCCGCGCCCACCAGACTGCTGTCTGGGCGATCGATGGCGGTGCTTAGCTGAGCACCCTCGGCCTGGCGTACCGCTTCGATCAGGGTTTTGCCCATGCGCCCGGCGGCGCCCATGACTGCTATACGTTGCATAAAGTCAGCTCCGAGCTGCAAGCCTCAAGCTGCAAGCGCCGCCTGATTGAGGCTTGCTGCTTGCAGCTTGCAACTTTGAGTTATAGATCGCCGAAAAAGCGCTTCATGCCTTCGAACCAGCCGCTGGCCTTGGGCGAATGCGAGCTGTCGTTCTGCAGGCTGCTGCGGAACTCTTCCAGCAGTTCGCGCTGACGCTTGCCGAGATTCACCGGGGTTTCCACCACCACCCGGCACATCAGATCGCCTGCACCGCCACCGCGCACTGGCGCCACGCCCTTGCCGCGCAAGCGGAACATCTTGCCGGTCTGGGTCGCCTCAGGGATCTTCAGCTTGACGCGGCCATCCAGGGTCGGCACTTCCAGCTCACCGCCCAGCGCGGCATCGGCGAAGCTGATCGGCACTTCACAGTACAGATGCTTGCCATCGCGCTCGAAGATTGCGTGCTCACGTACGTTGACCACCACATACAGGTCACCGGGCGGGCCGCCCAGCGTGCCGGCCTCACCTTCGCCCGACAGGCGAATGCGGTCTCCGGAATCGACGCCCGCTGGCACTTTGACCGACAGGGTCTTGTGCTCTTCCGTGCGCCCCTGGCCATGGCAGGTGCCACAGGGATCGGTGATCATCTTGCCACTGCCATGGCAGCGCGGGCAGGTCTGCTGCACCGAGAAAAAGCCCTGCTGCATGCGCACCTGACCGATACCGCCGCAGGTCGTGCAGGTGACCGGGCTGGTGCCCTTCTTTGCCCCGGAGCCGTCGCAGGTTTTGCAACCGACCAGGGTCGGCACACGGATGGTCACTGTCGTGCCGCGCACCGCTTCTTCCAGATCCAGCTCCAGCGTGTAGCGCAGATCGCTGCCACGCATCGGGCCGCCGCGCTGGCCGCCACGCTGTCCGCCGAAGAAATCACTGAACACGTCGCCGAAGATGTCGGAGAAGCTTGCGTTACCACCGAAGCCGGCCCCACCGCCCATCTGCGGATCGACACCAGCGTGGCCGTATTGATCATAAGCGCCGCGCTTACTAGCATCGGAAAGAACTTCATAAGCCTCATTGGCTTCTTTGAATTTCTCTTCCGCGTCATGGTCGTCCGGATTGCGGTCGGGGTGGTACTTCATCGCCAGACGTCGGTAAGCCTTTTTCAGCTCGGCCTCACTGGCACTGCGCTCCACGCCCAGTATTTCGTAATAGTCTCGTTTTGCCATTTCTCTCGGATTCCTCTGACGCCCCCTCCAGACACGTCAACGCGGGAGCAGGCTCCCGCGTGGCGTGTCAAGGACGCACGACCCCAGGGGCCGTGCGCGGTGAGGCGGAAGCAAACGTGACGTTTACTTGTTTTCCTTGACCTCTTCGAACTCGGCGTCGACCACGTCGTCGCCAGCCGATTTGGCACTGCTCTCGTTGCCAGCGCCCGGCTGGGCTTCGCCGGCCTGGGGCTGTTCGGCATACATCTTCTGCGCCAGCGGGGCGGTGACTTCCGACAACGCGGTCATCTTCGCCTCAATCACCGTCTTGTCGTCGCCCTTCACCGCGACTTCAAGTTCGCCAATGGCTTTTTCGATGGCAGCCTTGTCTTCGTCGGTGGCCTTGTCGCCCGCCTCGACGATCATCTTGCGGGTCGCATGCACCAACTGGTCGCCTTGGTTGCGCGCGCCAGCCAGCTCTTCGAACTTGCGATCTTCCTCGGCATTAGCCTCGGCATCACGCACCATTTGCTCGATTTCTTCGTCGGAGAGGCCGGAGTTGGCCTTGATCACGATGGACTGCTGCTTGCCGGTGGCCTTGTCCTTGGCAGACACGTTGAGGATACCGTTGGCGTCAATGTCGAAGGTCACTTCGATCTGCGGAACGCCACGCGGCGCCGGCGGAATATCGGCCAGGTCGAACTTGCCCAGTGATTTGTTCTGCGCGGCTTGCTTGCGCTCGCCCTGCAGCACGTGAATGGTCACCGCGCCCTGATTGTCGTCGGCGGTGGAGAACACCTGGGACTTCTTGGTCGGAATAGTGGTGTTCTTCTCGATCAGCGGGGTCATCACGCCACCCAGGGTTTCGATACCCAGGGTCAGCGGCGACACGTCGAGCAGCAGCACGTCCTTGACATCGCCGGCCAGCACGGCGCCCTGGATGGCAGCACCCATGGCCACGGCTTCATCCGGGTTGACGTCCTTGCGCGCTTCCTTGCCGAAGAACTCGGCAACTTTCTGCTGCACCAGCGGCATGCGAGTCTGACCGCCGACCAGGATCACGTCATCGATCTTGCCGACGTCGATACCGGCATCCTTCAGAGCAATGCGGCACGGCTCAATGGTGCGCTGCACCAGGTCTTCGACCAAGGCTTCCAGCTTGGCGCGGGAAATCTTCACGTTCAGGTGCTTCGGACCCGACGCATCGGCGGTGATGTACGGCAGGTTGACGTCGGTCTGCTGCGCGGAGGACAGCTCGATCTTGGCCTTCTCGGCAGCTTCCTTCAGGCGCTGCATGGCCAGCGGGTCGCCCTTGAGGTTCATGCCGGTTTCTTTGTTGAACTCGTCGACGAGATAGTCGATCAGACGAATGTCAAAGTCTTCACCGCCCAGGAAGGTGTCGCCGTTGGTGGCCAACACTTCGAACTGGTGCTCCCCGTCGACTTCAGCGATCTCGATGACCGACACGTCGAAAGTACCGCCACCCAGGTCATAGACGATTACAGTGTGGTCGCCCTTGGCCTTGTCCATACCATACGCCAGCGCAGCCGCGGTGGGCTCGTTGATGATGCGCTTGACGTCCAGGCCAGCAATGCGACCGGCATCCTTGGTGGCCTGACGTTGGCTGTCGTTGAAGTAGGCCGGCACAGTGATGACCGCTTCGGTAACCGGCTCGCCGAGGTAGTCTTCGGCGGTCTTCTTCATCTTCTTCAGCACTTCGGCGCTGATCTGCGGCGGGGCCATCTTGTCGCCCTTCACCTCGACCCAGGCATCGCCATTGTCAGCCTTAACGATCTTGTAAGGCACCATGCTGATGTCTTTCTGCACGACGTCTTCATCGAAACGACGGCCGATCAGACGCTTCACCGCGTACAGGGTGTTGTGCGGGTTGGTGACCGCCTGGCGCTTGGCCGACTGGCCAACCAGGGTTTCGCCATCATTGGTGTAGGCGATGATCGACGGAGTGGTGCGACCACCCTCGGCGTTCTCGATAACCTTGACGTTACCGTTTTCCAGAATAGAGACGCAGGAGTTGGTTGTCCCCAGGTCGATGCCGATGATTTTACCCATTTCATTTCTCCCGAAATTTGGTTTTTACCGCGTCCCTATTCCGGGCCGCTCCAGCTCAATTACGCTTGTTCACACAGATGGGGGCTGGCTGATGGATTTCAAGCCTGCTCGTTGATCGACGGCGGCGTGTTGGCCGCGGCCTTGCTGACCACCACCATGGCCGGGCGCAACAGCCGGCCATTGAGCAGATAACCCTTCTGGAACACCTTGACCACGCTGCCCGGCTCGAGCGTTGCGCTCTCTTCCATGGCCATGGCCTGATGATGCTCAGGGTCGAAAGGCTCGCCGTGCGGGTCCACTTGCTCCAGTTGATGGCGCTTGAGCGTGTCGAGCAGCAGTTTATGCGTCAGCTCCAGGCCTTCGCGTACCGCCTTGCTGGCCTCATCATTCGGGTTGGTCATTTCCAGCCCGCGCTCCAGGCTGTCGACGACGGCCAGCAGGTCCGCGGAAAACTTTTCCAACGCGAACTTGTGTGCCTTTTCCACATCTTGCTCTGCGCGGCGACGCACATTCTGCAATTCGGCTGCGGTGCGCAACACTTGATCCTGTGCGCCGGCCAGTTGCTCTTCCAACTCTTGGATACGAGCGTCCAGCGCCTCGCCATTTGCCTCAGCAGCCGGGGCTGCTTCCGCATTCTGGTTTTCCAGGTTTTGTTCATCAGCCATGGGAGTCTCCTATGAAAGGGAATGCCGGACATTGCCAGCGTCGAATGCCGGCCAATATGGGGGCGCCGCCTGCTTCTTCAACCCCCGCACGCACACACACCCCCAACATCGTAATTTTTTTCTTCAAACCAGGAAGAAGGACGCTTGAAGCGCCCCCGCCGACCACTGTATAAATACACAGCCAAGAATTCTGGGAGCTCATCATGCTGGCGCACCTGTCCATCCATAATTACGCCATTGTCGAACACCTGGACCTCGAACTGAGCGGCGGGATGAGCGTCATCACCGGCGAGACGGGGGCCGGCAAGTCGATCATGCTCGACGCCCTCGGTCTGGCTCTGGGCGATCGCGCCGACAGCAGCGTGGTACGCCCCGGTGCAGACAAGGCCGATATCCTGGCCAGCTTTGATGTCACCCGAATTCCTGAAGCCCAGGCCTGGCTGCGCGAGCGCGACCTTGAACAAGACGGCCCATGTATCCTGCGCCGGGTGATCACCGCCGAAGGACGCTCACGCTCCTATATAAATGGCACCCCCTGTCCGCAGGGCGATCTCAAAGCCCTGGGCGAATTGCTTATTGATATCCACAGCCAGCATGAGCATCAGTCGCTGCTGAAGATCGACACCCATCACCGCTTGCTCGATGCCTATGCCGGCGCCAGCGAACTGGCCCGCCAGGTGCAACTTGCCGCAGTTCGCTGGCGGCAGACTCGCCAGGAACTGGAGCGCATCTCCAGCACCAGCGAAGAGCAGCGCGCGCGCCACCAGTTGCTCAGTTACCAGCTGGAAGAATTGGAAAACCTGGCCCTGGGCGAACAGGAACTGGAACAACTGGAGCAGGAACACAAGAATCTCAGCAATGCCGAACAGCTGCTGAGCGCCTGCCGTCTGGTGATCGAGCTGTGCAGCGAGAACGATGCCGGCAACGTCCTCTCGGCCTTGACTTCCAGCCTGAGTCGCCTGACTGGTTTCAGCAGCCAGCCCGGCGCACTGAGCGAAGCCGTGAACCTGCTGGCCAGCGCGCAGATTCAGGTCGAAGAAGCCGTCGGCGAGTTGAACCGTTTCCTCGATCATTTCGATGCCGATCCCGAGCGCCAGCAATTCCTCGAAGAGCGCCTCGACACCATCTATACCCTGGCCCGCAAACACCGCGTGCAACCGAGCGAGCTGGGTGAATTGCAGCAACGCCTGCTAGATGAGCTGGAGGGTCTGAACGCCGATGACCAGGCACTTGAACGCCTGGACGAAGAACTCACCGCTTACACCCGTCACTATCAGGACAAAGCCACCGAACTAAGCGCCTTGCGCAGCGACGCCGCCCAGCGCCTGAGCGCGGCCGTAGAACAGGAAATGCAGCGCCTGGGCATGCCCGGCGGGCGCTTCAGCATCGAACTGCACGCCGGCAAGCAGGACATTCCGCAGCCTCAAGGATTGGAGCTGGTTGAGTTTCAGGTCAGCGCCAACCCCGGCCAACCCCTGCGCCCACTGGGCAAAGTGGCGTCAGGCGGCGAACTGTCGCGCATCAGCCTGGCCATCCAAGTGATTACGGCACAGACCTCGCGCGTACCCACTCTAGTGTTCGATGAAGTGGACGTCGGCATTGGCGGCCCCACCGCCGAAGTGGTCGGTCAGCTGCTACGCCGCCTAGGCGAAGGCGGCCAAGTATTGACCGTCACCCATCTTCCCCAGGTAGCCGCGCAAGGTCACCAACACCTGTTTGTGCACAAACTGCGCGGCAGCGATGAGACACGCACTGCCGTGACCCACCTGGAGTCGGCACAACGCATCGAGGAAGTCGCACGCATGCTCGGCGGTGTCGACCTGACCAAAGAATCCCTGGCCCATGCACGCAAGATGATCAGCAGCGCCAAGGCCTGACTTGCACGCAGAGCAACCAGAACACCGCCATAAAAAAGGCGACCTATAAAGGTCGCCTTTTTGCTATTCGGATTCGCCTTATGGCTTCTTGCGTACGTACAGCACCAGATTGTGGTTGACCAGCTCAAAGCCATGCTCTTCAACAATCTGCTTTTGGCGCCGCTCGATATCGGCGTCCATGAATTCGATGACCTCGCCGGTATCGACACACACCATGTGATCATGGTGGCCACTGTCGGCGAGTTCGAAAACGGCGTGACCACCATCGAAATTATGCCGAGTCACCAGACCGGAGGCTTCGAATTGGGTCAGCACGCGATAGACGGTGGCCAAGCCAACATCTTCGCCAGCCTCCATCAATGCTTTGTAGACATCTTCCGCGCTCATGTGCCGCTGTTCTGCGGTATCCAGCATTTGCAGGATCTTGACTCGCGGGAGAGTTACTTTAAGGCCTGCCTTTCGCAGTTCGTTGTTTTCAGACATGGTCAGCTTTCTCGTGGCTGCTGTTTCGCAGCTCCCTACATACGGGTATGATCCGGGTCAACTGCCCGGCCAAGATAGTGGAAGTCACCCTCCGATGCAAAACACCAAGCTCTTGCTCTCGAGTTTCTGCCTGATGGCACTCCTGGCAGTCGCCGGCTGTTCATTCCCTGGGGTCTATAAAATCGACATTCAGCAAGGCAATGTCGTCACGCAGGACATGATAGACCAGTTGCGCCCTGGAATGACCCGACGCCAAGTGCGGTTTATCATGGGCAACCCCTTGATTACAGATACATTTCACGCCAATCGCTGGGATTATCTCTACAGCCTGCAGCCCGGTGGCGGTGAGCGTCAGCAAGAACGCATAAGCCTGGAATTTGATGGCAACGACCAGCTGGTCAGCATGTCTGGCGACTTCCGTCCCGGCGTCAGCCGCGATGAAGCCATTCTGGGTACAGCGCCCCGCCCGTAACGCCTAACGCGCGCTTGGGCGCCAGGTGCTTTAGTCCCCCTCGCCCGCCTTGGCGCGTGCCGCACGCGCAGCACGCTGCTTGCGTACTTCCTTGGGATCAGCTATCAGCGGTCGGTAGATCTCCACCCGCTCACCGTCTTCCAAAACACGCTCCTCCGGCTTGGCCACCGCCTTGCCAAAGATTCCCAGCGGACTACCCGCCAGATCCAGCCCCGGAAACTCCGCATCCAGCCCCGAGCGCAACGCAGCCTCGCGCAGGGTAGTGCCGCTCGGCACGCTCAGTCGCAGCAATTTCTGCTTGTCGGCCAGCGCATATACCACCTCGATGGCGATAGGCGACTTATCCATATAGCTGCTTGGCTCGCTGGCAAAAAGCATCCACCAAGGTGTTGGCCGCCTGATTGAATAATGGCCCCAGGGTCGCCTTGATCAACGGACCGTCGTAATCGAATGTCAGGTCCAGGCTGATCTTGCAGGCTTTTTCAGTCAGCGCTTTAAAATGCCAAACCCCGTGCAGTTGACTGAACGGGCCATCCTCCAGGTCCATGATGATGGACTCGCCCGCCTGCAGGCTGTTACGGGTCACGAAGCGCTGACTCATACCCGCCTTGGCCAAGGTCATGCTGGCCCGCATCTCGTGTTCATCACTGGCCAGGATTTCGGTGGCTGAACACCACGGCAAGAACTCCGGATAACGCGCCACATCATTGACCAGGTCATAAAGCGCCCGCGCCGGATACGGCAACAGCGCGGAGCGTTGGATATGCGTCGTCATGCGGACTTAAATTCCTCGATTCGGCGGCGCAGCACCGAAAACGGCAATACGTCGTGGCCGCTGGCCAGGGGATGACTAAAAACTGCGCGCATTGTCGGAGATTAGTCGCTGTCTCTCAAGTTTTGACATGCGCGGGCAGTCGCCATCAGCATCGCGACTCCCTATAATGCGCGCCCTATGGCTAAACAAAAGAAACAATCGCAGGGCAGCATCGCACTTAATAAAAAGGCGCTGCATGATTATTTTATCGAGCATAAGTTCGAGGCCGGCCTGGCCCTGGCTGGTTGGGAAGTCAAAAGTCTGCGCGCGGGCAAGGCCCAGCTGGTGGATAGCTATGTCCTGCTCAAGGATGGCGAAGCCTGGCTGATGGGTTGCCATATCAGCCCGCTCAAGACCGCCAGCACCCACGTCATTGCCGACCCGACACGGACCCGCAAGCTGCTGCTGAATGCGCGCGAGCTGGACAAGCTGTTCGGCTCGGTGCAGCAAAAAGGCTATACCTGCGTGGCCCTGTCGCTGTACTGGAAAAGCCACCTGGTCAAATGCGAAATCGCCTTGGCCAAGGGCAAGAAGGACTTCGACAAGCGCCACACCGAGAAAGAGCGCGACGCCGACCGCGAGGTGCAACGCGCCATGCGCACCAAGGGCAAGGGCGACTAAGCGCTCCAGCTCCCGGTCGGGGCCCTGCTTCTAGCATTCAGGCGCCCCGCCCACTACACCCCTACCCGCCGTCGCGCTCGCGCTTCGCGCTGCTCTTCCTGCTGACCGGCCGCCAACACATCCTGCACGTAGCTGATATGCCGGTGCACGATATCTCTGGCATCCGCTGCTCGGCGTTCGATAACCGCCTCGTACAACTCCCGGTGCTGCTGCATCAGCATGTCACGGGTTTCGCTGCGCACGGCGTACATACCACCAATATTGGTGACCACGTTGCGCTTGAGCAGATCGAACAAGCCGCGAATGGTGTGCAACAGAACCGCGTTGTGGCTTGCCTCGGCAATGGCCAAGTGAAAGTGCGCGTCCGCCACGCCTTCTTCCATACGCGTGACGGTATCGCTGCGTGCGTAACACTCCTGCAGCTCAGCAAAAGCGGCAGTCAGGCGCTGCTGATCAAGCTCCGTCGCCCGCTGGGCGGCGTAGTAGGCGCATGCACCTTCCAGGGTGTGGCGAAATTCCAGCAGATCGCGCTGGGCATCGGCATTATTCTCCAAGAGCTGCAGCAGCGGATCGCTAAATGTCGAACCCAAGGCTTCAGCGACAAAATTACCGCCGCCCTGACGACTGACCAACAGCCCCTTGGCCGCCAGTTTTTGGATCGCCTCGCGTAATGAAGGGCGCGATACACCAAACTGCTCGGCCAGCACGCGCTCGGCCGGCAGGCGCTCGCCTGGTTTGAGGGTGCCTTCCAGAATCATGCTCTGCAATCGCTCGACGATATCGTCTGATAAGCGCCGCTGCTGCACCCGCCCGAACCCCATACGCCCTTCCCCTTTCACGCATTGATTAAATCAGCGGCCATTCTACCCGCGCCGTCTGAGCCCTGATATGTCGCCCTTTCGCCACCGACAGCTCATCGGCGCCGGCCGGTCCCGTATCAGCGCTGCATATACTTTAAACAACCAATTCCTCTTGCTTGGCTCGCTAGATCGCACCAACCCATTACGTGGCGCAACCAATACCAAAGTCGCAGGTGCGCAAATTGACAGGCAATCGACAGCACTTTTACTCTGTCGATCCTGAACTGTAAATTGGTCTGACCAATTATCCTGTCAGCTGTTTTTGCTGCCCTAGCGGCCACCCGCCGGGCGATCACAACAATTAGGGAGCCACCCCAGATGCAAACCTGGCAACAACTCTACGCCCCACTGGGCAGCCTCGGCCTTTCCGCACTGGTGGCGCTGATCCCCATTGTGTTCTTCTTCCTGGCCCTGGCGGTGTTCCGCCTCAAGGGGCATGTGGCGGGCACCATCACGCTCGCGCTGTCTATCCTGGTCGCCATTCTGGCCTTTGGCATGCCGGCCGAAATGGCCCTCGCCTCAGCTGGCTACGGCTTCATCTACGGTCTCTGGCCGATTGCCTGGATCATCGTCGCGGCGGTGTTCCTCTACAAGCTCACGGTCAAGAGCGGCCAGTTCGAGATCATTCGTAGCTCGGTGCTGTCGATTACCGGGGACCAGCGCCTGCAAGTGCTGTTGATCGGCTTCTGCTTCGGCGCGTTTTTGGAAGGTGCCGCTGGCTTTGGCGCACCGGTGGCAATCACCGCCGCCCTGCTCGTTGGCCTGGGTTTCAACCCGTTGTACGCCGCAGGCTTGTGCCTGATCGCCAACACCGCGCCGGTGGCCTTTGGCGCCCTGGGCATCCCGATCATCGTCGCCGGCCAGGTGACCGGCATCGACGCCTTCGACATCGGCGCCATGGCCGGTCGCCAATTGCCCATTCTGTCGGTCATCGTGCCGTTCTGGCTGGTGGCAATGATGGACGGCTGGCGCGGCATCAAGGAAACCTGGCCCGCGACTCTGGTAGCCGGAGTCAGCTTTGCCGTAACCCAGTATTTCACCTCCAACTACATTGGCCCGGAACTGCCGGACATCACCTCGGCGCTGGTCAGCCTGGTGTCCCTGACGCTGTTCCTCAAAGTCTGGCAACCGGCCCAGGCTGCCGTTCCCGCCGTGGTTGGCGTCAGTGCAGGCAGCGCAGCGGTAGCCGGCGGTTTCGGTAAGATGCGCAGCACCGAGCCGTCACCCTACAACTTCGGCCAGATCCTCAAGGCGTGGTCGCCCTTCCTGGTACTGACCGCCATGGTGACGCTGTGGACCCTGAAACCATTCAAGGCGTTGTTCGCAACCGGCGGCCCGCTGGATTTCACCGTGTTTATGTTTGAAATTCCGTATCTGCATAATCTGGCGATCAAGATCGCGCCGATCGTCACCGAGCCGACGCCGATCGCTGCGGTATTCAAGCTTGATCCGATTTCTGCCACCGGGACCGCGATCTTCTTCTCGGCGCTGATTTCCATGCTGATCCTGAAGATCACGCCTAAAAATGGCCTGACCACTTTCAAGGACACCGTGGTGGAACTGAAATGGCCGATCATCTCCATCGGCATGGTGCTGGGCTTCGCCTTTGTTACCAACTATTCGGGCATGTCCAGCACCCTTGCGCTGGTCTTGGCCGGCACTGGCGTCTTGTTCCCGTTCTTCTCGCCCTTCCTGGGCTGGCTGGGCGTGTTCCTGACAGGCTCGGACACGTCGTCCAATGCCCTGTTCAGCTCGCTGCAGGCCACTACTGCGCAGCAGATCGGCGTCAACGAAACCCTGCTGGTGGCGGCTAATACCAGCGGCGGCGTAACCGGCAAGATGATTTCGCCACAATCCATCGCCGTGGCCTGCGCCGCCACCGGCATGGTCGGCAAGGAGTCGGATCTGTTCCGCTTCACCCTGAAGCACAGCTTGATCTTTGCCACGTTCGTCGGTCTGATCACCCTGGCCCAAGCGTATGTATTCACTGGCATGCTAGTGAACTGATTTCACCACCATAACAACAAGCCGGGCTCCGCCCGGCACCTGCCACTTCGTGGACAACCGGGCCCACCGGGAGAATTAAGCCGATGAGCGATCTGTTTTATAACGCAGTCCCTAACGCCACCCGGGTGGCGCCGCCGCTGCCCACTCCACGTGAATATCCAGCCAGCAAGCCTGCCGAGGTCTACCTGTTCGGCACTTGCGTGGTCGATCTGTTCTTTCCCGAAGCCGGCCTCGACACCATTCATTTACTGGAACGCGAAGGCATCAAGGTGCACTACCCCCAGGGCCAGAGCTGCTGCGGCCAGCCTGCTTACACCAGCGGCTACACCGATGAAGCTCGAGAAGTGGCGCGCGCTCAGCTCAAGCTGTTCGACGAAGGTTGGCCGGTGATCGTGCCGTCCGGTTCCTGCGCGGGAATGTTTCGCGAGCATTACGCGCTGTTGTTCAAGGACGAGCCGCAGATGCTGAAACAGGCCCAGGCGCTCGCCGAGCGCACCTTCGAGCTGGCCGAATTCCTCCTGCATGTGTGCAAGGTGGACTTCCAGGACCAGGGCGCACCGATCAAGATTGCCCTGCACACCTCGTGCACGGCACGCCGAGAGATGAACACGCACCTGCATGGCCGCGCACTGCTTGCGCAGCTGAACAATGTCGAGCGTGTCGAGCACGACCACGAAAGCGAATGCTGCGGCTTTGGCGGCACTTTCAGCGTGCGCATGCCGGACATCTCCGGTGCCATGGTGGCGGACAAGACCCGTGCACTGAAGGAATCCGGCGCCGACCAGATGCTCACCGCCGACTGCGGCTGCCTGATGAATATCAATGGCGCCCTGGAAAAGCAAAACGCCACGCTGCGCGGCCAACACCTGGCCAGCTTCCTGTGGGAACGCACCGGAGGTAAGGCATGAGCCAGCAGATCCCCGTCGTCGAGCTGCCCAGCCGCGAGTTGAAACACAACGCCCATATGGCCCTGGGCGACGTCCAGTTGCGCAACAACATGCGCACCGCCATGGACTCGCTGATGGTCAAGCGCCTGATCTCGATGCCCGACGAGTACGAACGCGAACATTTGCGCGAGCTGGGCAACCACGTGCGCGCCCGCGCCCTGTCGCAACTGCCCGACCTGCTGGAAACGCTCGAAGCCAACCTGACCCGCAACGGCGTCACGGTGCACTGGGCCGAGACCACCGACGAGGCCAACGCCATTTTCCTGGAGATCGCCCAGGCCCATCAGGCCAAACAGGTGATCAAGGGCAAGTCGATGGTCAGCGAAGAAATGGAGATGAACCATTTCCTCGAAGGCCACGGCATCGAGGCGCTGGAATCGGACATGGGCGAGTACATCATCCAGCTCGACCATGAAAAGCCCACCCACATCATCATGCCGGCGATCCACAAGAACGCCCGCCAGGTCGGCTCGCTGTTTCGCGACAAGCTCGGCATCGAGTACACCGAGGACGTCGATGCGCTGATCCAGACCGGTCGCAAGATCCTGCGCCAAAAGTTCTTCGAGGCCGACATTGGTGTTTCCGGGGTCAACTTCGCCGTGGCGGAAACCGGTACCCTGCTGCTGGTGGAAAACGAAGGCAACGGCCGCATGTCCACCGGTGTGCCGCCTGTGCACATCGCCGTTACCGGCATTGAGAAGGTGGTGGAAAACCTGCGCGACGTGGTCCCGCTGCTCTCGCTATTGACCCGCTCGGCACTGGGCCAGGGCATCACTACTTACGTCAACATGATCTCCGGACCGCGCCAGGCCGACGAGCTGGACGGCCCGCAGGAAGTCCACCTGATCCTGCTCGACAACGGCCGCAGCCAGGCCTTCGCCGACAGCGAATTGCGCCAGACACTGAATTGCATCCGCTGCGGCGCCTGCATGAACCACTGCCCGGTGTATACGCGCATCGGCGGCCAGGCTTACGGCACCGTGTATCCGGGGCCGATCGGCAAGATCATCTCGCCGCACCTGCTGGGCCTGGAAAACACCCCGGATCACCCGTCCGCCTCGTCGCTGTGCGGCGCCTGTGGCGAAGTCTGTCCGGTGAAGATTCCGATTCCGTCGTTGTTGCGCCGTCTGCGCGAAGAGAACGTGAAAAAGCCTGACGCAGCCCATCACCTGTTGCGTGGCCAGGGCAGCAAGTACTCGGCCCAGGAACGGCTGCTGTGGAAAAGCTGGCAACTGCTCAACACCTCACCGCTGCTCTATCGCGTGTTCGGTTTCTTCGCCACCCGCCTGCGTGGCCTGACCCCGAACATTGGCCCCTGGGCACAGAACCACAGCGCGCCGAAACCGGCGGCCCGTTCGCTGCATGAACTGGCGAAACAGCATCTGGAGGCCAAATAATGTCTGCCAAAGCCAACATTCTCGCCAAGCTGCGCAACAGCCTGGCCGGCACTCAGCCGCTGATCGACGACTTCGACGAAGCCCTGGTGACCGAGCCCTGGAGCTACCCGGCCGAGCAACGCACCGAGCGCTTGCGACAGTTGATGGAAGCGGTGCACACCGAAACCCACCTGACCACAACAGATGCCTGGCCCGCATTGCTGGAAAAACTGCTGACCGACAAACAGCTGCCCAGCCTGCTGATCGCGCCGACCACGCCTTGGGGCGCGCAAATTGCCGAACACTTCGCCGGCCGCGACGCTGCGCCGACGTTGAAGGCCTACGACCGTCCCATCGAGCAATGGAAGGCCGAGCTGTTCAACGACACGCCGGCCAGCCTGACCGGAACCCTGGGTGCCATCGCCGCCACCGGCAGCTTGATTCTCTGGCCGACCCCGCAGGAACCGCGCCTGATGAGCCTGGTGCCGCCGGTGCACTTCGCGATCCTCAAGGCCAGCCAGGTGTACAACAATTTCTACGAGGTGCAGCAGAAGCAACAGTGGGCACAGGGCATGCCGACCAATGCCCTGCTCGTCTCCGGCCCCTCGAAGACCGCTGACATCGAACAGGTGCTGGCCTACGGCGCTCATGGGCCGAAGGACCTGATCGTGCTGATCCTGGAGGATGCATGAGTCTGCCCGGCGTCTTTCTTAAAGCAGTCGAGGCGCTGATTCCCCGCGAGCGGCTGTTCGACGACCCGCTGTCCACCCTGGCCTTCGGCACCGACGCCAGTTTCTACCGGCTGATTCCCAAGCTGGTGGTGCGCGTCGAGTCCGAACACGAAGTGGTCGAACTGCTCAAGCTGGCCAACGCCGAGCGGGTGCCGGTGACGTTTCGCGCCGCCGGCACCAGTTTGTCCGGCCAGGCGATTTCCGATTCGGTGCTGATCGTTCTGGGTGATCATTGGAACGGTCGTGACGTCCGCAACGGCGGCGCACAAATCCGCCTGCAACCCGGCGTGATCGGCGCCAATGCCAACGCCGTGCTGGCCCCGCTGGGACGCAAGATCGGCCCCGACCCGGCCTCGATCAACGCGGCGAAGATCGGCGGCATCGTCGCCAACAACTCCAGCGGCATGTGCTGCGGCACCGCGCAAAACAGCTACAAGACCCTGGCCGGCTTGCGCCTGGTCCTGGCCGACGGCACGGTAGTCGATAGCGAAGACCCGGCTAGTGTTGCCGCCTTCGAACACAGCCATGCCGATTTGTTGGAGCAATTGGCCCAACTGGGTCGGGAAACCCGCGCCAACACCGCGCTGGCCGACAAGATTCGCCACAAGTACCGGCTCAAAAACACTACCGGCTTTTCCCTCAACGCCCTGGTGGATTTCGACCAGCCGCTGGACATCCTCACCCACCTGATGGTCGGCTCCGAAGGCACCCTGGCATTCGTCAGCGCGGTCACCTATGACACCGTGCCCGAGCACCCGCACAAGGCCACCGCGTTGATCGTCTTCCCCGACGTGGAAACCTGCTGCCGCGCGGTGCCGGTGCTCAAGCAGCAGCCGGTGTCGGCCGTGGAACTGCTGGACCGGCGCAGCATGCGCTCGGTGCAGAACATGCCCGGCCTGCCGGAGTGGGTCAAAGACCTGTCCGCCACGGCCTGCGCGCTGCTGATCGAGTCCCGCGCCGCCACCCAGACGCTGCTGCACGAGCAACTGGCGAGCATCAACACCTCGATTGTTGGTTTTCCGGTGGAGAAGAAGGTCGACTTCAGCGAAGACCCGCTGGTCTATAACCAGCTCTGGCGCATCCGCAAGGACACCTTCCCGGCCGTCGGCGCGGTGCGCAAGATCGGCACCACGGCGATCATCGAAGACGTCACCTTCCCGGTGGAAAAACTCGCCGACGGCGTCAACCGCCTGATCCAGCTGTTCGAAAAGCACCATTACGACGAAGGCATCCTCTTTGGCCACGCCTTGGAGGGCAACCTGCACTTCGTCTTCACCCAGGGCTTCGACGACCCAGCCCAAGTGGCGCGTTATGAAGCCTTCATGCACGACGTCACCCAGCTGGTGGCCGTGGAATACGGCGGCGCGCTCAAAGCCGAACACGGTACTGGGCGCAACATGGCGCCGTTCGTCGAACTGGAATGGGGCAGCGACGCCTATCAACTCATGTGGCGGATCAAGCGCCTGCTCGACCCCAACGGCATCCTCAACCCGGACGTGATTCTTTCCGAAGATCCGCGCATCCACCTGAAGAACCTCAAGCCGCTACCGGCCGCCGACGAGATCGTCGATAAATGTATCGAATGCGGTTTCTGCGAACCGGTGTGCCCGTCCAACGGACTGACCCTGACGCCACGCCAGCGCATCGTCATCTGGCGCGATATCCAGGCCAAGAAACGCGCCGGCATCGATACCACTGATCTTGAGCGCGCCTACGAATACCACGGCCTCGATACCTGTGCGGCGACCGGCCTGTGCGCCCAGCGCTGCCCGGTAGGCATCAACACCGGTGATTTGGTGCGCAAACTGCGCGGCGTCGACGCCCACCGCCAGGGCACCGCCACTTGGCTGGCCGAGCACTTCGCCACGGCTATGAAAGGCGCACGCTTCACCCTGACAGCGGCCAATGGCGCCCGCAAGCTGCTCGGCGCGCCGCTATTGGCGAAAACCTCGGCCAGCCTGCGCAAACTTTCCGGCGAGCGCCTGCCACAATGGACGCCGGCCTTGCCGCAAGCGGTCAAACCCATCGCCTACACCCCGGCCAGTGAGGATGCACGGCCACGGGTGGTGTACCTGGCCGCCTGCGTGTCTCGCGCCATGGGCCCGGCGTTCAGTGACAGCGAACAAACGCCACTGATCGACAAGACCCGCGCACTACTGGAAAAGGCCGGCTACCAGGTCGTCTTCCCCGAGGAATTGGACAACCTGTGCTGCGGCCAGCCGTTCGCCTCCAAGGGCTACGCCGAACAGGGCGAGCGCAAGAAGCAGGAGTTGCTCGCTGCCCTGGCCAAGGCCAGCCGTGGCGGCCTCGACCCGATCTACTGCGACACCAGTCCCTGCACCCTACGCCTGGTACAGGACCTGGGAGATAGCCGCCTGGATATCTACGACCCGGTAAAATTCATCCGTGAGCATCTGCTCGATCGCCTGGACATCACCCCACAGGATACGCCGGTGGCGGTGCACGTCACCTGCAGCACCCAGCACCTGGGCGAAGCGCAAACGCTGATCGACATTGCCCGGCGCTGCGCCACGGACGTGGTGATTCCAGAGGGCATCCACTGCTGCGGCTTCGCCGGCGACAAGGGTTTCAGCCAGCCGGAGCTCAACGCCCATGCACTGCGTTCGCTCAAGGATGCGGTGCGGGTCTGCACGGAAGGCATCAGCACCAGTCGTACCTGCGAGATCGGTCTGTCCAGCCACAGCGGCATCGACTACCACGCGCTGGTCTATCTGGTGGACCGCGTCAGTCACGCCAGGGCCTGAAGGTTCGCACAATATTGAGCCCCGCATCGGCGGGGCTTTTTAATGCTTTATCCACAAATCTGAACCCTTGGCCAACCGGAGCGTCAACGTTATGAGTCCACGAACTCACTATTGCCCTGACGCAAACCGAGGACACACCATGAAAAGCCCAGCCCTGCTTATTGCTGCTGCACTGTTCTTTGCCCCGGCCGCTTTTGCCGACGATGACCAATGCTCGGCCAGCATCGACCAGCTGGATGAAGCCATGGACCAACGTGAGCTGACCGACACCCTGGAAGACCAGGTCGATGAGCTCAAAGACCAGGCCGAACAATACAAGGACGACGACAACACGGCCGAATGCATCAGCACCGTCGACCAAGCCATGCAACTGCTCAACAGTACTCCGATGAAAAACTGACACGGCGCTGGGCCGGCATAGTGGACGTGCCGCGGTGGCCAGCACCGCTTACCCGAGATGGAGTCCACCATGAAACGCATAGCGTGCTTACTCATCGCCGCTTGGCTCACTGCTCCGGCATTTGCCGCCGACGATCGCTGCTCCGCCAACCTCCAGCAAATCAATGACGATAAAGCCACCAAGATTACGGTCGGCGATCCCATGACTACCCAAATCGAGATGCTGGAACAACAAGCCCAGGAAGCGCAAAGCGCAGGTGATACCGAAGGTTGTATCGCCTCGAGCGAACGCGCCCTGCAAATGCTGGACAGCGCCAACCGTCAAGGTTCCGGTGAGGGCAGCGGCTCCGGAGGTGCGAATGGCGGCACGGGCGGTGGTGCGGGTGGCGGCGCTGGGCAGTAAGCCCGCGCGCCCACACCGCAGACTATTCCCACCCAGCCGCTCTTTGCGTGAGGTGATTTATGCGCCGTTTAATGCTTACCCTTGCAGCCGTGTTGATCAGCTCTTCGGCATGGGCCATGCACTGTCCTCAAGACATGGCCCGTATCGATGCCCAGCTCAGCAGCGATCCACCCAGCGATCCCGCCGTCCTCGCACAGGTGCAGAAGTTGCGCGCCGAAGGCGAAACGCTGCACAACGAAGGCAAACACGAGGAGTCCATTCAAGTGCTGGAACAGGCCCAAAGCCTGCTCGACGAGCATAAAAACTGACCAGCGGCCTTGAAAAAGATCTTCGTGCCCTTATCTTGATGACAAGCGTTCGACGCAGTGACGCCTTTGGCGTACACTGCGCCAACGTTGTCACCACAACGTTTTGGGGCCGATTAGGATTCGACGCCGGTTGCGAAACTCTAGGTGCATGCCGAGTTGGTAACAGAACTCGTAAATCCACTGTTGCAACTTCTTATAGTTGCCAATGACGAAACCTACGGGGATTACGCTCTCGCTGCGTAAGCAGCCTTAGCCCTTCCCCCCTGGTCGCTTCGGCGCCAGCAATCATCAGGGGATGCCTGTAAACCCAAAATGATTGTCATATAGAACAGGATCGCCGCGTAGTACGTTGTGGACGAAACGGCTAAATATTACACAACTCGCCCAAAACACCCTGCCAATCGGGCGGTCGCGGGTTAACTCAGTAGATCTGGCTAAGCATGTAGTACCGACAGCGGAGTACTGGCGGACGGGGGTTCAAATCCCCCCGGCTCCACCAAACAAACAAAAGACGTCTTCGGACGTCTTTTTTTGTGCCCGGATTCCGGGGTTGGTGGGCGGTGCTGGCGATCCCCCAACAACTGGTCCGGCATTTATCGCCACTGCTTGACCGGTTCTTGGTCAAACGAAATACTGTACCTATATACAGTATCCAGGTACTTAGCATGTCCTCCGTGGTCGCCCTTGATCACCTGCTCGATACGCGTCGTGTCTGGCGTGGCCAAGCCGTCGTTTCGCACTCCGCCCGCCAGCCCACCGGGCACACTGAGCTAGACGCCGCCCTGCCCGGTGGTGGCTGGCCGGACGCTGCGCTGAGCGAAATTCTCGTCGTTGCCACCGGCCTGGGCGAGCTGCGTCTGCTGTGGCCGACCCTGGCACGCCTCACCGCTGCCGGCGAGCGTGTGGTGCTGGTCGATCCGCCCCATGTTCCCTACCCGCACGCCTGGCTGGCGGCGGGCGTCGATCTGCGTCACCTGAGCATCGTCCAGGCCCGTGGCCGCGACGCCCTCTGGGCCGCCGAGCAGTGTCTGCGCTCGGGCTGCTGCGGCGCTGTGTTGTGCTGGCCAAAACAGGCCGATGACCGCGCCCTGCGTCGCTTGCAGATTGCTGCGGAGACCGGCCAGACCCCGGCTTTTGCTTATCGCTCGCTGGACGAAGCGGCCAATCCCTCGCCCGCCGCCCTGCGCCTGGCAGTGGACCCGCAGCAGGTGCGTATCCTCAAGTGTCGCGGCGGCCTGGTCCCGGCCCGGCCGATTGCCACAGCGGCCTTCGCTGCCGCCAGCGGACGCTGACGTCGTCATGCGCTGGGCCTGTATTCTGCTCCCGCAACTGGCCATGGATGGCGAGCTGCGCCAACGTGCAAACCCAGACACGCCCTTGGTCTTGCTGGCCGGTCCGGCGCAGCGGCGCAGGCTGCAGGCGGTCAATCCGGCAGCGCGCGCCCTTGGTCTGAAGCCGGGCCAATCCCTCACGTCCGCCCAGGCACTCAGCCAGAATTTCGCAACCGCCCCATACGACCTGGCGGCGATTGAGCGTTGCCAACAGTTTCTGGCTGCCTGGGGGTACCGCTACAGCGCCCAGGTCAGTCTGCATTATCCGCGCTGCCTGCTGCTCGAAGTGCAATCCAGCCTGGGCCTGTTCGGCCCCTGGCCGCGCTTCGAAGCGCGCCTGCGCAAAGAGTTGACCACTCTGGGCTTCCGCCACCGCATTACCCTCGCGCCTAATCCCGCTGCCGCGCGAGCGCTGGCCAATGTTCATGATGGCCTGGCAGTGGACGACGGAAACGCACTGCATCAGGCACTAGGCCAGTTGCCGGTGGATCGTATCGGGCTCTCCCGCGAGGTTGCCGCCGCGCTCTCCCGCATGGGCGTGCGCAACCTCGCGCAGGTTCTCACCCTGCCTCGCGACGGCCTGGCCAAACGCTTTTCTGCCGAGGTGCTGATTCAGCTGGACAGGCTGCTCGGACAGCGTCCGCTGGCGATGGAGTTCTACCGGCCGCCGGATGTGTTCGAGGGGCGCATCGAGCTGAACTTCGAAGTCGAGTCGCACCAGGCGCTGCTCTTCCCTCTGCGCCGGCTGACCGCCGATCTCGCCGCTTACCTGGCGGGGCGCGACAGCGGCGTGCAGCGTTTCATCCTGCACCTGGAGCACCGCAACCGACCTGACAGTCAGGTGCCGGTCGGCCTGCTGAGCGCCGAGCGCGAAGCCGCCATGCTCTTCGAGCTGACACGGGGTCGCCTAGAACAGCAGCAACTGCCGGCACCGGTTCTGGCAGTACGGCTGGTCGCCCATGACTTGCCACCGTTCGTGCCGGAACACCGCGTGATGTTCGAGGAACGTCCACAGCAATCGCTGCCCTGGGAACAGCTGCGCGAACGGCTGCGTGCCCGTCTTGGCGACGACGCCGTGCAAGGGCTTGGCGCCCGCGCCGACCATCGTCCCGAGCGGACCTGGAGCAGCCGGTGGGCAGACGTGACGCTGCCGCCCTGCGGCCCCCGCCCCGGCTGGCTGTTGACCGAGCCGCAGCCACTGCGCGAAGGCACCGTGAAGCTATTGAGTGGCCCGGAGCGCATCGAATCCGGCTGGTGGGACGGCGGCGATGTGCGCCGCGACTATTACCTGATCGAAACCCGCGCTGGCCAGCGTGGCTGGGCCTTCAGGACGGTGGGCGACGGGTCACTGATGCTCCACGGGTGGTTCGCATGAGCGACTACGCCGAGCTGCATTGCCTGTCGAACTTCAGCTTCCAGCGCGGCGCCTCCAGCGCATCTGAGCTGTTCGAGCGTGCCGCCCGTCTCGGCTACAGCGCCCTGGCAATCACCGACGAGTGTTCGCTGGCCGGCATCGTGCGCGCTTGGCAGGCAGCCAAAGAGCATAATCTGCCCCTGATCGTCGGCAGCGAAATGCGCATCGAGGACGGCCCGAAGCTAGTGCTGCTGGTCGAGAACCTGGTCGGCTATCAGACGCTGTGCCGGCTGATCACCCAGGCCCGACGCCGTGCCGAAAAAGGCCGTTATCGCCTGCTGCGCGAGGACTTCGACGCACCACTGGACGGGTTGCTGGCCATCTGGCTACCGGACAATGACGCTGGGCAGGCCACCTGGCTGCGGGGCTGCTTCCCGCAGCGACTTTGGCTGGGCGTGGAACTGCACCGCGGTGCGGACGATGCAGCGCGTCTGCAGCACATGCTGGAAATAGCCACTTCCCGCGACCTGCCGGCCGTCGCTTGCGGCGATGTGCACATGCACGCCCGCGGGCGCCGAGCCCTGCAGGACTGCATGACTGCCATCCGTCATCACCTGGCGGTCAGCGAGGCCGGCGCCCACCTGCACCCCAACGGCGAACGTCATTTACGCCGCCGCGAGGAGCTGGTCGAGCTCTACCCGCCCGAGTTGCTCGCCGAAACCCTGCGCATTGCCGAACGCTGCACGTTCGAGCTGGGCCAGTTGCGCTATCAGTACCCGCAAGAGCTCGTCCCCGCCGGACACACTGCGACCAGTTGGCTGCGTGAACTGGTCGATCAGGGAGCGCGCGCGCGCTGGCCGGATGGGGTGCCGGAAAAAGCCTGGGCGCTGATCGATCATGAATTGGCGCTGATCGCCGAACTGAAGTACGAAAGCTACTTTCTGACCGTCCATGACATTGTCCGCTGGGCTCGCGCACAGGGCATTCTCTGCCAGGGGCGCGGCTCGGCAGCCAATTCAACGGTGTGTTTTGCACTGAGCATCACCGAGCTGGACCCGTCGCGCAGCCGGCTGCTGTTTGAGCGTTTCCTGTCCCATGAGCGCAACGAGCCACCGGATATCGACGTCGATTTCGAGCACGAGCGCCGCGAGGAAGTCATCCAGTACATCTTCCACCGCTACGGCCGGGAGCGCGCAGCGCTCACCGCGGTGGTGAGCACCTACCATGGCGCCGGTGCGGTACGTGATGTGGCCAAGGCGCTTGGCCTGCCACCCGATCAAATCAATGCACTGGCCGACTGTTGCGGGCGCTGGAGCAATCAACCGCCGGCTGCCGAACGCCTGATGGAGGCCGGCTTCGATCCGAAAAACCCGCTGTTACATCGGGTGCTGACGCTTACCGGCGAGTTGATCGGCTTTCCTCGCCATTTGTCCCAGCACCCGGGCGGCTTTGTCATTTCCGAGCAACCGCTGGCCACCCTGGTGCCGGTAGAGAACGCCACCATGGCCGAGCGGACGGTGATCCAGTGGGACAAGGACGATCTGGATCTGGTCGGTCTGCTCAAGGTCGACGTGCTTGCCCTTGGCATGCTCAGCGCACTGCGCCGCTGCTTCAACCTGATCAAGCGGTATCGCGGCACGCGCTGGACCCTGGCCACCCTGCCCCAGGAGGACCCGGCCACCTACCGCATGATCAGCCGCGCCGACACCATCGGCGTATTCCAGATCGAGTCGCGGGCGCAGATGGCCATGCTGCCGCGCATGCGCCCGCAGACTTTCTACGATCTGGTGATCCAGGTGGCCATCGTGCGTCCCGGGCCGATCCAGGGCGACATGGTCCATCCCTACCTGCGCCGGCGCAACGGCGAGGAGCCGGTACTCTACGCCTCGGAGGAACTGGTCCCGGTATTCGAGCGCACCTTGGGCGTACCGTTGTTCCAGGAACAGGTCATGGAGCTGGCCATGGTTGCCGCTGATTACACCCCGGGCGAAGCCGACGAGCTGCGCCGCAGCATGGCCGCCTGGAAACGCCATGGCGGCCTGGAAAAACACCGTGAGCGGCTGACCGAGCGCATGCTCGCCAAACAGTACCCACCCGAATTCATCGCGCGCATCTTCGAGCAGATCAAGGGCTTTGGCAGCTACGGTTTTCCCGAATCCCACGCGGCCAGCTTTGCGCTGCTCAGCTACGCCAGCAGTTGGCTGAAATGCCACGAGCCAGCCGCCTTCGCCTGCGCGCTGGTGAACAGCTGGCCGATGGGCTTCTACAGCCCCGATCAGGTGCTGCAGGACGCCCGTCGCCATGGTATCGACGTGCGCCCCGTTGATGTGTGTTGCAGCGACTGGGATTGCAGCCTGGAGGATGCCGGCGGCCCGCAACCGGCAATCCGCCTGGGGCTACGCATGATTCGCAGCTTTCGCCAGGCCGATGCACAGCGCATTGAGGCGGCTCGTCAGGCGGGTCCCTTCATGTCGGTCGAAGACCTGAGCCTGCGCGCCGGCCTTGACGCTGTCGCCCGCGAACGCCTGGCCGATGCCGGCGCCTTGCGCGACCTGGCCGGGCACCGTCATCGGGCGCGCTGGGCCGTGGCGGGAGTAACCCCTCAACTACCACTGTTTGCCGGTCTTTCGGCCGACGAGGAGGCATCAGTAAGCCTGCCACTGCCCACGGTGGGAGAGGACATGTTCACCGATTACGCAACCTTGGGCACTACCCTGGGCCCACACCCGCTGACGCTGCTGCGTGGCCAGCTCAAGGCCATGCGCTGTCGGAGCTCGCGGGAGTTACTCGCGGCCGAACCTGGCCCGCCAATCAGCGTTGCCGGCCTGGTTATCGGCCGTCAACGTCCCCAGACCGCCAGCGGCGTGGTCTTCGTGACCCTGGAAGATGAATTCGGACTGGTGAATGTGATCGTCTGGCACGACCTAGCAGAGCGCCAGAGACGACCACTGGTGCAAGCACAGCTACTGCGCGTCGACGGTCATCTGGAAGCGGCGGATGGCATACGCCATGTCATCGCCGGCCGATTGACCGACCTTTCCCCGCTTCTGACCGGCCTGGAGGTGCGCAGTCGAGATTTTCGGTGACGGCCGGTGATGTTATTGACAACGCGACTCCTTGCCCGGGGTCGGCGCACGGAGGGTTATTTCATCCGCCTTTGCCCTCAAGAGGCCAGCCCAGCCTTGATCGCCTTCAACAATCGGTCGAATTCAGCAACGAAACGCTCATACATCCCGCCCCAGGCACGCCCTTCCTGCAGGCACAGCTCCAGATCCACGCTGAGTTCCTGCAAGCGCTCAGCGCCTAGAGTGGCGGCCATTGACTTGAATCGATGCAGCGATTCCTGCGCGTCCGCGAATTGCTGTTGAGTCAGGTTGGCGTAGAGCTTGTCCGCCACATCCGCGTGATCATCGACAAAGCGGTGCAGCAGACTGCGGTACAACTCATGATTGTTGAGCAGACGTCCCAGTGCGGCATGCTGCTCGAGGCCTGGAATGGCGGGTAATCCCCCCTCGGCCGGGATAGGAACGCGCAGAGCGAGGGTCTGTTGTGATCGTCGGCCCAGCCAGCGCTCGAGCACGGACTCGAGGTGTTGCGGGTCGATGGGTTTGGCCAGGTAGTCGCTCATGCCCGCTTGCAAGCAGCGTTCGCGGTCGCCGCTGAGGTTGTTGGCGGTCATGGCGATGACGGGGAGATCCGGATGGCCGGGGCGCAACCTGCGTATGGTTTCCAGTCCATCCATAACAGGCATTTGGATGTCCAATAGAACCAGATCGATGCTCGGGTCACTTGCCAGTTGCCGCAAGGCCTCGGCGCCGTTTACCACCGAGGTGACCCGCAGCTCCAGTGCCGCTAACAGTTCACCCGCGACCTCGCGATTCAGCGGGTCATCCTCGACTAGCAGAACGTGCCGGCCCCGCACGGATGGCATAGTGAGCACATCGCCATAGTCTTCTTCCGGCACTAGGGGCGTTCCAGGTGCAATTTCTAGGGTGAGCAGAAACCCGAACAAGCTGCCAGCCCCTAGCTCACTGCGGATCACCAACTGCCCACCCAACAGGGTCACCAACTGCGCGCTGATGGCCAGCCCCAAACCTGTGCCGCCGTAGCGGCGGGTCGTGGAGTCATCCAGTTGCTGAAAGGGCTTCAACATCTCATCCAGCCGGTCGGCAGGGATGCCGATGCCGCTGTCTTGCACCTCGAAACACAGCCGGCAGTGACCCTCCCCCTGTTCTTGCTGGCGCACTCGCAACGTGATGCTGCCGCGCTCGGTGAACTTGATCGCGTTGTCCATGAAGTTGATCAGTATCTGCACAATGCGCAGCGGGTCGCCAAAGAACAGCCCTGGCAATTGCGGGTCCACATCTACAACGAGCTGCAGCGGCTTGTCCCTGGCACGCTCCCACACGATGTCCACCGCGCTGTCCAGCAGACGCTGCAGGGAGAATTCCACCCGCTCGGCCTGCATTTCTCCGGCCTCCAGCTTGCTGAAGTCGAGGATATCGCCGACCACGTTCTGCAAGTGCTCTGCCGATTTGATGATCTTGTCCAGATAGGTGTTCACCTTGAACTCAGAGTTTGCGCGCCGGGCCAGGTGCGTGAGTCCCACCACTGCGTTGAGGGGCGAACGAATCTCGTGGCTCATGTTCGCCAGGAAATTGGCCTTGGCCTGCGTAGCGGTCTCGGCTTGCTCCTTGGCCTCCATCAGCTCGGCGGTTCGCTCCTGGACCTGCCTGTCGAGATCAGTGGCCAAGCTCGCCAACGCGTGCCGTACACGTGCCTGCTCAGTCTCATCGATGGCCAGGCTGCCCAAGGCTCGTGGTTGGCCATTCGTGTCATGAATCGGAAATGAAATCAGCCGGTAGGCTCTGAAATCAGGATGCTCCACCTCGCCGGTTTCAAAATGCCGTGTTTGAGGAGCTTCTGAGTGCAGCGTGTCTCGCTGTATCTGCCAGAGAACACGCGTTAATGGGGGTAGCTCGTTGCCGGGGTTAATGTCCGACAGGTTGAGGCTACCCCATCGGGCAACCTCCTCAGACTTCAAGGTCGCCCGGTTCTCGAACTTCACCTGGCCCGTCAGGCCACGAATGCGCACCATCAGAGGCAGATGGTTGAGTACCTGGTGATAGAGCACCTCGCGCTCAGCGAGATGCTTGCGGTTTCGCCGCGTCCACAACGTCAGCCAGATCACCAAAGCAATGGCCACGGCGCAGAGTGTCAGTATCAGGTTTCGGGCAAGCCGATGCGTGTCGCGCAACAACTGCAAATCGTGCTCTACATGCAGGCCCAGCTCGAGTTCGTCCAGCCATAGCGTTGCGCCTGTCTGGGGAGCACTGCTGTAGTCGAGCTGATTCTCGGCATAGCCTACCGTGCCCAGTGGGCGCCGGTTGCCGGCCTCGTCCACTGCGAATACGCGTACCTTTTCGCGTAACTGCGCGGCATCACAGTCGCCGAACTTGCCCTCCACCGCCTGCAGGGTCGCTAGGGTGATCAGTACCAGTAGCAGGCACGCGCCTGCCGGAGCGAGCAGCCAGGAACACCTTGTACCCTGCTTCACCCGTCAATCCACTGCGCAAGTGACGTGAGCCCCGCATGCCGCTGATGCCAGCCAGCCAGCTGCTCGCCTGGCATCGGGCGTGAAAAAAAGTAGCCCTGGCCGGAATGACAGTCGAGTGATTCCAGCAACAAAAGATCTTCAGGGTGCTCGATACCTTCGGCAACACAGGGCAAACCAAGCTTGTGCCCCATCTCGATGGCTGAGCACAAAATAGCCCGCGCTCGCTGGTTCTTGTGCGCCTCGCGGATAAAGGCATGATCGATTTTGAGTTCGGTAAAGGGCAAACGCGAAAGCTGGCGTAAGGTGGAAAATCCAGTGCCATAGTCGTCGATCGAAAGACCAAAACCTGCCAGACGCAAGCGACCCACCGAAGCCAGGGTGAGCATCGGATCGTTCATCAAGGCACTCTCGGTCACTTCCAGCACCAGTTGGCTCGGCTGGCAGCCGGCCGCAGCCACCCGATGGATCAGCTCATCAGCAAAATGGCGGTCGGCCAGGAGACTGATATCGACATTGAGCGCCATGCTGATCGAGTCATCCGTCAGTCCCAACAGATCTTGCAGAACCTGCTCCACAAGGCTGAACGTCAATTTGCCGAGCAATCCGCAGCCCGTTGCCAGAGGAATGAAGTCGGCCGGGTGAATCAATTCGCCGTCAGGCTCCACCCAACGCGCCAGCACCTCGTACCCCGTCACGCGCCCGCTCTGCAAGTGCACCTTGGGCTGGTAAAAAGGGTGGATGAAGCCCCGCTCAATCGCCACATCGAGTTCGGCCTCGTCCGGCGAGCGCCGTGACAAGACACGGCGCCTTGAGCCAGCTCGTCTCTCGCCCGCGGTGGATAGCAGCCGGTGCAGGTCCTGCCCCACGATGGGCTTTTGCAAGCTACCCAGCAACGGCATATCCGCCGCCTGCAGCATGCCCTCAACGGTAGAAATCAGCGCTTCCTCACGCCCACTGATGATCAGCACTTCGGCGAGAATATGTTCCTCAATCAAGCGCTGCAGCAGCTCAATGCCATTCATGACCGGCATTTCCAGATCGATCAGCAGCAGCGGCAATTCATCGCGGCACTCGCGCAAAAGCGCTAACGCAGCGTCCCCATCGGCAACCTGCTGAACGTTAGCGATTCCAAACTCCCTCAGCAATGCGCCAAGCAGTTCACGCTGGAAGGGGCTGTCTTCGACGATAAGTCCCTTTCGCTGCCGGACGGCATCGGGGAGTTCGGGCAACGCTGCACACATAGATCGTTCCGTTGATTTCATACTCTCTGCCCAAAATGGGCGATTCGCTCGGGTATCTCGTCCAGGCTACAAATCTGCGCGACCCCGCCAAGGCGGATGGCCTCCTTGGGCATGCCAAACACCACGCAGCTCTCTTCGTCTTGAGCCACGGTAAAGGCTCCGGCATCGCGCATGGCCTTCAACCCACGGGCGCCATCATCGCCCATGCCCGTCATAATGACACCGAGTGCGTTACTTCCCGCTGCCTTGGCAATCGAACGGAACAGGACGTCCACCGAAGGTTTATGCCGCGACACCGGCGGGCCATCCTGCACCGTTACCTGGTATTGCGCACCATTGCGGCGCACGCTCAGGTGCAAGCCGCCCGGCGCGATAAGGGCCCGCCCCGGCATGACGCGATCGCCATCCTGGGCCTCACGAACGTCTATTTCACAGCCGGCATTGAGCCGCTGGGCGAACTGCCGGGTGAAGTTGGCCGGCATGTGCTGGACGATCACCAACCCCGTGCAGTCCTTGGGCAGTTGCTTGAGGAGAAACTCCAGCGCCCGGGTTCCACCCGTTGAGGTTCCGATCGCAACGATGGCATCGGTGGTGCGGCCCAGTGCAGCGACATTGGCCAGCGGTGCAACGCTACGCGCCTCGGCTTTCATCGTGCGGCCTATCCTGCGCATGCGGCTGGACGCTGCCTGACGCACCGTCTGCACCAGTTGCGCGCGCTGCTCCTGAAGGAACTGACTCACCCCTGCCCCAGGCTTGCACAGGATCGCCACCGCGCCGGCATCCATGGCATCCAGCGCCACCGCCGAGCCTTGTTCGGCCAGGGAGGAAAACACAATGGTGGGGATAGGGTCCTCCAGCATCAGCTGACGCAAAAAGGTCAGCCCGTCCATGCGCGGCATTTCCACATCAACAACCAGCACATCGGGACGCAGGGTGCGCAGCTTCTGGAACGCGAACAGCGGATCAGGTGCGACACCAATCACGTCGATGTCCGGTTCTGCCTCCAGTTGCTCACGCAACAACGAGCGCACCACCGCCGAATCGTCGACGATCATGACCTTGATCATGCCGACACCCTGTGCACCGCGCGCTGTTCAGTGTTTCGATACACCGACGGCGCTAGTTGCTGCAGCGGCAAACGAATGCCGGCCAGGGACTCGCAATGCCCGGTGATCAACCACCCGCCTGGACGCAACGCTGCGCAGAGGTTGTCGATCACCCGTTGACGCGTCGGCTGGTCGAAATAAATCAGAACGTTACGCAGAAAAATCACATCGAAGCCTCCAGCCTCGGGCCAGGAATGCAGCAGGTTATGCTGCTCAAAGCGCACCCGCTCGCGCAGTTCCCGATCCACCATCATCATGCCCTGATAAGCCCCCGTGCCACGCCGGCAATAGCGCTTGAGGTACTCCACCGGCAGCAGCTCCAGGCGTTCCATGCGATACAGCCCACGACTTGCCTGGCTCAGAGCGCGGCCACAAATATCGCTGGCCACCAGCTGCCAGCCGTCCAGGCCCAACTGGTCGGCGAGCACCATCGCCAGGCTATAAGGTTCCTCCCCGGTTGAAGCCGCCGCGCACCAGATCCTGGTCGGGCGCTCCTTGAGGCTGGGCAGTATCTGGTTCTTGAGCCGGGCGAAATGCGCCGGCTCACGGAAAAAGTAGGTTTCGTTAGTGGTCAGGCGATCGAGCATTTCGCTGCGCTCCGCCGTACCTTCAGCACTGAACACGTAAGCGAGGTAGGCCTCGAAATCATCCAGCCCCAGCGCCTCTACCCGGCGCCATAGCCGGCTTACCACCATCGCGCTTTTTTGCGCATTGATGACAATGCCAGCGGTTTCGTAGACCCATTCCTGGATCCTGCGCAAAGACGCGGGGCTGAGCGACAGCATGGACATATCCCCTAATCAGCAGCCGTAGCTGCGCCGGCAGGGTCTGCGCCTGCTTCGATGAGCGCTTCCAGCTCGGCCATGGACAGCACCGAGGCGATATCGAGGATTGGTATGAAGCCCTGTTCGCGACGCAGCATGCCGATGACGAAGTCATTGCGCAGACCAATACCGAACTGCGGCTTGCGCTCCACTTCGGCCGGTTCCACTTCACGCACCTCGGTCACGCCATCGACCAGCACACCCAGCATGTGCAGGGTGTCGCCCTGCGCCACCTCCACCACCACGATGCAGGTGCGACGATTGATGCCGGTGGGTGCGCGATCAAAGCGCACCGACAGGTCCAGCACCGGCACCACCGCGCCGCGCAGATTGATCACCCCATGCATGAAGCGAGGCGCCAGCGGAATCGCTGTCACACCCGGGTATTCAATGATTTCGCGGATAGCGTGAATCCCCACGCCATAGGTCTCACCGCCCAGATTGAACATCAGGTACTGACGTACCAATTCGAGATTTTCCTCGGACTCGGCCATGGAACACCTCAAAAATTAACGAAGAGTTTTTCGTCGACGGTATCCGTCACCGCAACGGTCTTGGAGACGCCACGCTTGGCCACTGGGCGCGCGCTGCGCGCTGCGGTCGGCACACGCTCGCTACGCTGTTCCGTGGTGAAGAACTGCATAACGCTCTGCAGCTGCAGGGCCTGACTGCTCATTTCTTCAGCGGTGGCGGAGAGCTCTTCAGAGGCCGAAGCGTTGGCCTGGGTGGTCTTGGAAAGCTCGACGATGGCGCCATTGATCTGATCGATACCCGAACGCTGCTCCTGAGACGCAGCGGCGATTTCCTTGACCAGGTCAGCGGTGCGGCCGATCGAGGGCAGCATCTCTTCCAGCAAGGTGCCGGCACGCTCGGACATCCTCACGCTGGAGCCGGCCAGTGCACCGATTTCCTGTGCAGCCACCTGGGAGCGCTCGGCCAGCTTGCGCACCTCGGCCGCCACCACAGCGAAGCCCTTGCCATGGTCGCCGGCACGTGCCGCCTCGATGGCCGCATTCAGCGCCAACAGGTTGGTCTGGTAGGCGATGTCGTCGATGATGCTGATCTTGTCCGCGATGGACTTCATGGCATCGACCGTCTCGCGTACCGCATTGCCACCTTCTTTGGCGGACGTGGCGGACTGCGTGGCCATGCTGTCGGTAAGGCCCGCATTCTCGGCGTTTTGGGTGACGGTGGCAGCGGTTTCCTCGATGGATGCGCTGATCTCTTCGACGCTGGACGCCTGCTCGGTGGCGTTTTGGCTCAGGGTTCCGGAAGAAGCAGACACCTGCTCGGACGCGGAGGCCAGCGAATCGGCGGATGACGTAACTTGGCCAATAACGTCGGTCAGGCGCTGCACCATGCCGCTCATGGCGGCCAGCAGGCTGTCTTCGTCGCCCTTGCGCACATTCACCTTTACCGTCAGGTCGCCATCGGCGATGCGACTCACCACGTCACGGGCATAGTCCGGTTCGCCGCCGATCTGGCGCACGACGATACGGGTCAGGAACAGGCCGAAGCCGATCGCGAACAGGGTGGCCAGCGCAATGAGAATAGCCATGACGATCTTCATCGAAGCCACGGTATCCCGAGCACTCTGATCGGCGGCCGCGCCTTGTTGCAGCATCTCGCCAACCAGCGCACCAAAGTCGGTTTCGATTTGGTGGTTTACCGCGCGCAGTGATCCGTTCAACAGCTGCAATCCGTCTAAGCTACGCCCTTGCCGGGCCAGTCTCACCGCGTCCTGCACCCCCTCGATGTAGGCATTCAGCCCCTTCTGGATCTTGTCTGCGATGACGTTCTCCTCTTTGGTCACCGCCGTTTTGCGGTAATCGTCGAAAGCAGCCTGGGAAAGCTGGCGGTATTCAATGGCCCGCTGAATGTTGTTTTCACGCTCCTCGCCTTCCTGGGTCAAGAAGCGAAGTGCGGTACGGCTGTAGACCAGGTATTCGCGAAAGGCGATTTGCGCTTTCGAGGTCGCCACCAAGTTGTTCTCATACATCCGGTGCAGCGAATTGCCGACCGAGATGAGGTTACTCAGGCTGTAAAGGCCCATTCCCGCAGCAATCAGCGCCAGGGTAAAGAATGCGCTGAGCAACTTTTTAGCCAGACTGAGTTTCATGAACCAATTCATCGTTACGCCTCAAGCTTGAAATCGAAAAAAATGAGCGACGGGGATGCCCGTCAGACGGCGCTGCTGACCAGCGCCGGGATGTCGAGAAGCAGGGCGACGCTGCCGTCGCCGAGAATCGTTGAACCGCTGAAGCCCCGCATGCCTCTGAGCAGGTTGCCAAGGGGCTTGATGACCGCCTGGATTTCACCCACGAAGCGGTCCACCACAATGCCGGCACGGTGCTCGCCGCTCTGAACCACAACCAGGCACTCGCGGGCGGCAGGCTTTCGAGCGATGCCAAAACGATCGGCCAGGTGCAGGTAGGGCAAAGGCTGGCCGCGCAGGTTGACCACCTCATTCGTCTGTTCACTAAACTCCAGGCACTCAACGACCAGGTTCAACGGCAAGACGAAGTAGTCGTCCCCCACGGCCACCTGGAAGCCGTCGATGATGGCGAGCGTCAGCGGCAACTGGATGCGGAAGGTCGACCCCTTTCCGCGGGTGCTCTGGATCTCCACGGTGCCGCGCAGCTGCTCGATGTTCTGGCGCACCACGTCCATGCCCACACCGCGCCCAGACAGGTCACTGACCTTGTCCGCCGTGGAAAACCCCGGCGCAAAGATAAGGTTGAAGATGTCGCGCTCGGTCAACTGCGCGTCTGGCTCCACCAGCCCGCGTTCCCGCGCTTTTTTCAGGATGCGATCCGTGTCCAGGCCGCGTCCGTCGTCGCTGATCTCAATGACGACTGTGCCGGACTGGTGATAGGCGTTGAGCGCCAGGGTGCCCTGTGCGGGCTTGCCGGCGGCCAGACGTTCCTCGACGGACTCGATGCCATGGTCCATCGCATTGCGCACGATGTGCAGCAACGGATCGTTCAGCTTCTCGACCATGGATTTGTCCAGCTCGGTCTCGGCGCCGCTGACTTTCAGCTCGATACGCTTGCCCAGTTCATTGCAGACGTCGCGCACCACTCGCGGGAAGCGCTGGAACACTTCGCCGATGGGCACCATGCGCAAGTTCAGGGCGCGGTCGCGGATCTGCTCGACCAGGTGACCCACATCCTCGAGTAGTTCACCCAGCTCCGCATCCTGGCGGATTGCAGGATGGTTGTTGCACGCTGAATTGCGGATCACCAGCTCACCGACGGCATTGATCAACTCGTCGAGTTTGCGAGCGTCGACCTTGATGAAGACCTGCTCCGCAGCCCGGGCCCGGCTGGTTTCCGCAGGGTTCATCACACCGCTGCGCTCGGCTGGCTCGGTGAGCGTGCTCACCTTGTCTTCGCTCAGCACGTCGCCAACGGCGGTGGGCAAGGCCTCGATCAGAATCTCGCAATCCTGCTCAATGAACTCCAGCGCCTGTTCGAGGGCGCTGCGCTCCACATCGGCTCTCAGCTCAAGCACAAAGCCCAGGTGGCAACGCTCCGGGTCCAGCTCGGCCAGCGGGGGCAAGTCATCCTGCAGAACCTGCACGTCGAGCACCTCGCCCATGTCGGCCAGGTAGTGAACGAACGGTATAGGGTCCAGGCCATGGGCGAACACCTGGGCCTGCGGTCTCAGGGTGATGCGCCAATGCGTGCCGCTAGTGGAAGACGGAGTTGCTGCCGGGCCAGGAGCCACTTCAGGCGCCGCATCGAGGTACGCGCTCAACGCTGCGCACAGCATGGCACGCACGGCCGGGTCGGGGTCTTCATCCTCGCGTCCCTGGGCAACCTTGTCGAACAGCCGGCTCAGGTAATCGCCACAATTCAACAACAGCGACACCAGCGGCCCGTCAATGGGCTGCTCGCCCGTGCGCACGTTAACCAGCAGGTTCTCCATCAGGTGGGTGAAGTCGACCACCAGCTGCAGATTGAACATGCCCGACGAACCTTTGAGCGTATGGGCCGCGCGAAAAATAGCGTTGATGCGCTCGCTATCGGCTCCCTGGGTCTCGATTGCCAGCAGCGCCTGCTCCATCTCGGCCAGCAGTTCGCGTGCCTCTTCCAGCAGCACGCTACGCACGGCTTGCATATCCATGGGCTTCCTCAGTTATCCAGCAGAGAGTTGAGCCGCAGCCGAGCAAACATCTGCTGAAGGGCGGGGCTTGGTGCGATCAGTCGAACGGATGGCAACTGGCGCCGTAGCGCCAGCAGCAATTGCAGGCCGGCACAATCTATTTCGCTGATACCTTCCAGGTTGATGGCCTGGGGCGTTCTTTGCTGCAGCTCGTGCAGCAGCAGCGCCTGCAGTTCAGCAGCGCGCTCGATGGTGAAAGCCCCGCCCAGGTGCAGCGTTGTGTCCGGAGAGGTCGGCAGTACGGGCATGGGCTCAGATCACCAGCTTGGAGACAGCATCGAGCAACATCGGCGGCTGGAACGGCTTGGTGATCCAGGCGCGCACGCCGGCGGCCTTGCCTTCGTGTTTCTTGTCGTCGCTGCCCTCGGTGGTGAGCATGATCACCGGGGTGAACTTGTAGGCAGCCAGTTGCTTGGCCGCCTTGACGAAACTGATGCCGTCCATGTTGGGCATGTTCACGTCGGAAACGATGAGGTTGTATTTGCGACCGTCCAGCTTGCTCAGCGCGTCCTTGCCATCCTGCGCTTCGACAACGGTGTAGCCGGCGCCACGCAGGGTCAGGCCGACCATCTGACGCATGCTGGCCGAGTCGTCGATGACCAGAATCGTTTTGCTCATGCTTGTTTCCCTCAAAAGAAAGTAACGGAAGAAGCAGCGCCGGCCGACGTTGCGTTGCGGCCCTCGTGCAGCGCGCGCTGCTCAAGTGTCGTGTAGGTGCCACTGAGCCGTTGCAGCCACTCTGCGACATCGGGTAGATCGGCTCCGCTGGCCTGTTCGAGGCGCTGCATGTCGTCGCTGACGTGGCCCATGATCTGGTCGACGCGGTCCTGGAACTGCAGGTGCACCACCAGTTGGTTGATCTCGCGCTCCAGGTCATACCGCTCCTGATGCAGTTGCTGCAGCGAGCCCTGCAGCATCGTCGCGGTCTCGTTGAAGTCGTGCACGATGTGCTCGACCAGCTGTTGCGATTCCTGGACGAGGCTTTGCTCACGGGTGGCGAAGGACGCGGAGATGTTCTGCGCCTTGTGGATCACCTCGGTGACGGTGTCCACCGTTTCGCGGATCAGCTTGCCGGTCTGCCCGGACTCGCTGGAGAGCTTGCGCACCTCGTCGGCAACCACTGAAAAGCCACGCCCAGCCTCGCCGGCTCGCGCCGCCTCGATGGCTGCATTGAGCGCCAGCAGGTTGGTCTGGTCGGCGATCTTGCCGACCTGGTCGGCCATGCGGCTGAGTTCGTGGGTGTGGCTGGCGATACGATCAATTTCAGCCAGGAGAAGGCCGCGGTACTGCTGGGTCTGCAGCAATGCATCGGTGATGGTGTGCAGGCCCTCTTCGGCACGCTGAATGGTTTCAATTGCGCGGCCGCTCTGCTCGTGTCCGTTTTGCGCCGCACTGGTGCCCAGGCGCTGGCTCAACTCGGCGAAGCCGGACGACAACCCTGTAATGGCTTCGCCGACCTGACCGCGAGCCAGTGTCAGGTGCTGCCCCCACAGAGGTAGGACACCCGCCACGAGCGCCCGCAAGCCTTCGTGGGGCTGCAGCGTCGGGGTTTGGGCAACAGCGTCGACGTGGGTTGCCTGCGTGTCGGTAGCCGATGGTCCCTGAACTACAACCAGCAACAGCAGGACCAGAACACCCCACGCCACGCCCCACCACCATGACGCGGCCAACAATCCACAGAGAATGACGTTGGCCAGTGCCAGGACCCGTGCCGCATTCGGATGTCGCATGACCGCTCAACTCCACAGCTATTCGCAAACGCGGAATTGTGCGTGTATGGCGGTGTGCCAGCATGAGTAGAACTACTCAATGCTTCCGAGAGAAACTACCCCTTCGGCTGACCGGTCAGAGCAACAGGCGAACCAGCTCAACGACCGAGCCGACGTGCAGTTTGTCCATGATTCGTGCCCGATGATTCTCCACGGTGCGCACGCTCAGGTTCGCCAACGCCGCAATTTCGCGACTGGAATGGCCTTGCACCACCCACTGCACGATTTTGCGCTCCTGCGCCGTCAGCAGAGCCAGGCGCGCATCGCGAGCCTGCCGCTGCAAACGCTCACGGTGCCGCTCGCGACTGAGCTCCAACGCGGCGTTTACGCGATCCAGCAACTGCTGACCATGCACCGGTTTTTCCACATAATCGAACGCCCCCCGGCGCATCGCCTCGACGGCAGTCGCTACATCGGCGTGGCCGGTAATAAAAATGATGGGCGTGTCTACGCCACGCTCCAGCAGCTCTGTCTGCAACTGCAAACCACCCACCTCGGGCATGCGCAGGTCCGACAAAATGCATTCACAGGGCAAGGAGACATACTCGTTCAGGAAGGCCCGCGACGAGGTAAACAAGTGCACATTCAAGCCGATTGAACGCAGCAGATCGGCATGCACTTGCAGAATGAACGCATCGTCGTCGACAAGGTAAACGCTGCCTTGCAGCGCGGGGGTATTCATGAGGGCGTGGGGAGATGAGTCATGCTTGCATTGTAAAGGCCAGGCATATCAAAGAGCTATTAACGCGCAAACACGGGCGGTGATTGGCGAACCGCTAATCTCTTCGTTTAGGCTATCCACGCACTGCCTCGCGCCAAAGCCGAGCGGCCACCGAGTCGCAACAGCATAGGGCGGCGGAGTATCCAGCGCGACGGGCGTATCTGCATCCCATCACCTCGCAGCGGGCGAGGCCGTCCCCTTTCGTATATCACCACAGGTCTCCTGGTTCATGCTCCTGATCGACACCCACAACCATCTCGACTTCCCCGACTTCGACGCCGACCGCCCCGCCGTGCTGGCCCGTAGTCGGGCCTTGGGCGTCGAGCGGCAGGTGCTGATCGGCGTTTACCAGGCGCACTGGCAGCGTTTGTGGGATCTGGTGAGCGTCGAGCCAGGCCTGTATGCCAGCCTGGGCTTGCACCCCGCCTTTCTCGACCGCCATCGTCCCGAACACCTGACCCAGTTGCGCGACTGGCTGCAGCGCCTGGCCGGCCACGACAAACTGTGCGCCATCGGCGAAATCGGCCTGGATTACTACGTCGAGCAGCCGGACAAGCCGGCCCAGCAGGCGTTGTTCGAGGTTCAGCTGAAATTGGCGATGGAGTTCGAGTTACCGGTTCTGCTGCACGTGCGACGCGCCCATGCCGATGTTATCGCCACGCTCAAACGCCTGCGCCCCGCGCGCGGTGGCATCGCCCATGCGTTCAGCGGCAGTTACGAGGAGGCACATGAATACCAGAAGCTGGGCTTTTATGTTGGCCTGGGCGGCGCCGGCACCTGGCCCCAGGCACAGCGCATGCACAAGGTGCTTGCGCAATTGCCGCTGGACGCCATCGTGCTGGAAACCGATGCCCCGGACATCGCCCCCGCCAGCCATCCAGGCCAGCGCAACAGCCCCGAATACCTGCCGCAAATCTGCGCGGAACTGGCACGCATCAAAGGCGTTACGCCAGAAGATCTGGCGGCGGCGAGCTACCGCAACAGCTGCACCCTGTTTGGCTGGCGCTAGGCCTACCGATTACTCAGCGATTCCCCAAAGGTCTGTGATCAAACGCGGAACGCCCCGATCAATTGCTGCAAGCGCGCCACCGAGCCAGACAGCTCGCGGCTGGCCTCGGCAGTTTCACTGGCACCCGCCGAGGTCAGTTCTCCGGCCTGGCTGATCTGCACGATGTTCTGATCGATGTCATGGGCGACCACGGTCTGCTGCTCCACTGCCGTGGCGATCTGCTGGTTCTGGTCGACGATGTTGCCGACCGCGGCGAGGATATTGTCCAGCGCCTGCTGGACCGCCCCGGCATGACTGACCGTGGTGTCGGCCTGCTGGTGGCTGGAGTGCATGACCTCTACCGCCGCGCCCACGCCCTGGTGCAAGCGGGCAATCATCTGCTCGATTTCCGCTGTGGACTGCTGGGTACGCTGGGCCAGATTGCGCACTTCCTCAGCCACCACGGCAAAACCGCGCCCTTGCTCGCCAGCCCGTGCAGCCTCGATGGCGGCGTTGAGGGCCAAAAGATTGGTCTGTTCGGCGACGGTCTTGATCACGTCCAATACCTGGCCGATGGCCTGACTGTCACCCGCCAGCCGGTTGATCACGTCCACCGAACGTTCAAGGTCGCCGGCCAATCCCTGGATGCCGGAGACCTGGGTGCCTACCAACGTGCGCCCACCCTCGGTTTCTTCATTCGCACCCTGTGCGCTGACCGCTGCCGCAGCGGCGCTGCGCGCGACTTCCTGGGCGGTGGCGGACATCTCGTTCATTGCGGTCGCCACTTGCTCGATACGGCTGCGTTGTTCGGTGACCGCCTGATGGCTCTGGGCGGAAATCGCCTCTACACGTCGCGCCTGGTTATCCACCTCGCCCACGGTTTGCCCGACGCGCTCAATCAGCACACGAATTTGCGCCACGCTGGCATTGAATACCTTGCCCAGCTCGGCCAGCTCGTCGCGACTGTCGACACGGCACTCGACGGTCAGGTCGCCGGCCGCCACATGCTTCATGGTGCGGCCAAGGGATTTCAGGGTGGTGCGAATGGAAACAAAGAAGGCGGCGTACAGGTACGCGATCAGCAGCACCACCGCCAGCATGGCGCCAACCAGCAGAATCATCTGCTTGCGCTGAGCATCGCGGCGCTCGCCCAGCGCAGCGTCGAGCACCGCAAGGGTGGCATCCTCGAGCCCATGGGTGAGTGCCAGCGCCTGGCTGATCTGATCATGGAACTGCAACCAGGGCGCATCCAGAGTGTCGGCCAGTATCAGTTGTTCATCGAGCAACTCGCTGACACGCGCCAGGCTGCCCTGACTACGTCGCGCCGGCTCGGCAAGGCGTTCAGCGGCCTCATCGTCACGCAGCACAGCATCCAGACTCAGCGCGTATTCACCCCGCAGTTGATCCATTCCCGTCAGCAATTCATCCAGGCGGTTACTGTCGGCAGACGTCAGCGCCCCCTGACCCAGGGCGCTGGAGCCAATGGCCCGCACCTGACTGATCAGGTCAAGCACCTTTGGCGTGGCACGGGTAAACAACTCGATCTGCTGGCGTACGGTACGTTCGGGGTCCTGGCTCAGACCGCTCTCACCACCCACCAGACTGACGAACACTTGGGCCTCGCCGTGCAGTCGCTCAACCATGGCCGCCTGGTTAGCGTGAGAGGTTTCCGCAAGAATGCTTTGCAAACGGTGCAACAGGTCATTGCGCGCCTGCTCAATGGCTTCGCGCTGACGGTCGTCAAGCAGCGGCGCCGCCAAACCCTGCAAGCGCGTCAGCAGGCCGTCCTGCAAGCTGGCAATACGTGTGTCCAGGGCTTGGCGATCGGTTTGTGGTGACCGAGCGCGGATGATCAACAGATCCTTGAGATCGCCCAACTCACGCCGCACGGCCAGGCTGTCACCTAGCAGAGAAAGGCTCGTACGCGCCGCCTCGGTGCGTATGAACTGCTCATAGGCATCGCGCAACAGATAGAAGCTGGTAACCAGAATGGGCAGGAAGAACACCACACTGATCAGGCCGAATTTCTTGGCAAAGCTCAGCCGGTTCATCAGTGCCATGGCAGGGGACAGCAGCGTCTTCATCACGCACCTCTTTTATTATTATTCCTTTTTATTGGTCACCGTACCTTGCAACTCAACAGCCTCACCCTCGCTGTCAAGCGCAGTGGCAACTTGCCTTATCTATAAACGATATCGTCCTCGCTGTGGGTAACTAAACGTAAACACTCGTGACCTTTGCGACGAGTCGCTCAACCCCTCAAGCAAAGCGGAATAGATCAGACCAACAAGGTCCACAGGGCAAACACCGCGTACCAGAATAGGCCCGCCCTCACTAGTAACTGCCAGAGGTTATTCAGACAGGTGACGCCCGCCTCACCCAATTGCGGCTCCTGGCATTCACCCGCCGCCCGGAAGGCGTCGCCCACCAGACGGGGAATCGGCAGTGCCCAGTTCAGCAGCTCGGGCAACAAGACGCGGTTGAGGGCGACAAAGTTGCCAACCAGCCCGAGGCTCGCCGCCAGTGCTCGTGCCGGCAGCCAATCCAGGGCGTGGCGCACCTGCTGGGCGTGTTCACGCATGTCCAGGTGCAGTGACCGCTCGGCGACCAACGCCACCAAGCGATAGCCCAAGGCGGCCAGTGGGCCTAGCAGGGCATACCAGAAAATCACTGCGAAGAATCCTTGATGTGCCTGCCAGCCCACGTAGTCCTGCACGCGGGTCAGCAGGGTCTGGACATCCTCCGCCACGACACCCATGTCCCGCTCGGCGACCAGCAACGCCGCTTCGCCGTCTTCTCGCCGCCAGGCATCGCGGAACGGCCCAAGTGCCGTCTGCAGATCGCCGCGCCCGAGGCTGTAAAGCAGCACCAGCAAATGCACCGGCAACGCCAGCCAGCCATAAGCCAAGGGTTGGAGCAGCCACAGCAACACACCCAGGCCCAGCAAGGGCACGCCAACCAGCAGAATCAGAGTCAGCCAGGGTTTGGTGACCAACCTTGAATTGCCCTCGGCTTTAGCCAATTGCCGCAACCAGGGCTCATCTCGCTGGATACGCTGGCGCCAGGAGGAAAACTTCTCCAGCCAGACCACTAACAGCAACACCAGAAAACTCATGACGAAGCTCCTTGCGTAACCAGAGACGCGCGCAAACGCTGCCAATCAAACGCCGGACCGGGATCGGTCTTGCGCCCCGGCGCAATATCGCTATGGCCGCAGACACGTTGCGGGGTGATCGCCGGCCAGGCCGCACGCAAGCAGGCCACCAGCGCCACCAACGCCTCGTACTGCGCATCGCTGTAAGGCTGCTCGTCAGTCCCTTCCAGCTCGATACCCAGGGAGAAGTCATTGCAGTTCTCCCGCCCCGCAAAGCAGGAAACACCCGCGTGCCAGGCCCGCGCCAGGCAGGAGACAAACTGCGTGATCACGCCGTCGCGCTCGATCAGAAAATGCGCCGACACCTGCAACTGGCAGATATCCGCGAAATAGGGGTGTTCATCGCCGGCCAGACAGTTCTGAAAGAATTGCTGCACCTTGCCGGTACCGAACTGGCCGGGTGGCAGGCTGATGTTATGAATCACCAGCAGAGAAATCTCCCCAGCCGGACGGGCATTGAAGTTAGGTGACGGGCAATGACGCAGGTCGGTAAACCAACCGGTAGCAAGATCAAGCTGCATAAAAACTCCTGTGCACCGCATCACTCTAATGCGGCGACGCGCCGCAGGCCAAGAGGCACGGCAAGGTTGCGGGCACCGTAAGCATGCGATAGCACCCCGATGTGGCCAGCAATCCAACCAAACGCCGCCTCGTAAACAAGGCGCCGCGACGGAGGTGTGTGCTATGCCCCGTCCCAGAGCGGGCGGGTCAGTGCGGCTAGAACGCTCAGTTATCAAACGCTCGTTCGATAATGGAAATTGACCGGCCAGTTCTACCTGATAATCTTGCGCCCGCTCCCGCCCCGGCGATTTCACGATTTCAGGGCGGGAGCACGGCCTTGCCCACGAAGCGGGGTCGTTCTTTTTACCGGTTGATCCGGTTTGTGGGAGCAAGCCCTGCCAATCGCCAGACCCGGCACGCGGGGCTTGGCTCTCCGCTCTGATGCCTCTCCGCCCCGCCCGCCTGATCCTCGAAAAAGCGCCCTGCTGTGAGCCGCTTGCCCAGCCCCTGCGCGGACGATTATGGTGAGTTCCCCCCATTGGAGGCCTTGTCATGTGGTCTTTTCGCGCCTGGCGGCGGCGGCGCGTCCTCGCCCGCTCCCCAATCGAGCCCAGCGTGTGGCAGGCCGTTCTCGACAGCCTGCCCCTGCTGGACGGTCTCGATACCCCTGCACTGGAGCGTTTGCGCGAACGCTGCATCCTGTTTCTGCATGCCAAGCGACTCACCGCCCTGCCGGGCGTCGAACTGGACGCCTTCGCTCGCCTGCGACTGGCCGCCCAGGCCCAACTGCCCTTGCTGGCGCTGCCCGAGCTGAACTGGTACCAGGGGTTCCACGAGCTGGTGCTGTATCCCGATGATTTTGTCAGCCCGCAAAAACACCGCGACGGCAGCGGCGTCGTGCATGAATACGAAGACGCTCGCAGCGGCGAGGCCTGGCAGCAAGGTCCGGTCATTCTCGCCTGGCCCGGCGTGCAGGAAAGCGGCGGCTGGGAAGGCTACAACCTGGTAATCCACGAGCTGGCACACAAGCTGGACATGCTCAATGGTGGTGCCAACGGCCTGCCGCCCCTGCACCGCGACATGCGCTTGCAGGACTGGGCCCAGGCCATGCAAAGCGCCTACGACAGCCTCAACGCCACGCTGGATGCCAACCCGCACGCCGAAACGCCCATTGATCCCTACGCTGCTGAAAATCCGGCGGAATTCTTTGCGGTGACCAGCGAATATTTCTTCACCGCCCCGGATTTGCTGCATCAAGCCTTCCCGGCGGTATATCGCCAGCTTGCGCTGTTCTACCGCCAGGACCCGCTGGCGCGCCTAAAAGAACTGCAGGCTCGGCACCCGGACTACCAACAATCGAACGACAGCTGAGCGCATAGCGGTGGTCGATGGCTGGGAATGTCCCTATAATCCCGCCACTTTTTTCGCCCCCAGGCCAGAAACCGGCCGCCCACGGAGCCATCACCCATGAGCTACAGCAAACTTCCGGCCGGCAAAGACCTGCCGAACGACATCTACGTCGCCATCGAAATCCCGGCCAACCACGCGCCGATCAAATATGAAATCGATCACGACACTGATTGCCTGTTCGTTGACCGCTTCATGGCCACCCCGATGTTCTACCCGGCCAACTACGGCTTCATCCCGCACACCCTGGCGGACGACGGCGACCCCCTCGACGTGCTGGTCGTGACCCCCTACCCGGTCGCTCCAGGCTCCGTCATCCGCTGCCGTCCGGTCGGCGTGCTGAACATGACCGACGAAGCCGGTGGCGACGCCAAACTGATCGCCGTCCCGCACGAGAAGCTGACCCAGCTGTACAACGACGTTAAGGAATACACCGACCTGCCCCCGCTGTTGATCGAGCAGATCAAGCACTTCTTCGAGAACTACAAGGATCTCGAGAAGGGCAAATGGGTCAAGGTTGAAGGCTGGGGCGACGCTGAAGCGGCCCGCGCCGAAATCATCAAGGCTGCTGCGGCTTACCAAAAATAAGCCAAAGCACCGAAGAAAAGCCGGCCACAAGCCGGCTTTTTTATGTCCACGAAAAGCCAAAATGTCGCTGAAACCCAGCAGCCATGAGGGTTCTGACCTACACCCGCCACGGCTTTGGCTCGAGCTTTGGTGACTGGGCCAACGAGTGCACCCACTACCCACGTGAAGTCTGCGAGCTGGCCTTAGCCCACGACGAGCGCAACCAGACCGAAGCCGCCTACTCGCGCTCCGATCTGCTGGAGAAGCGCCGGGCGCTGATGAATGACTGGGCGGCGTTTTGTATGGGCGGTGTGCAGTAGAAGTCACAGGACTAATAGCAAGCCTCACTCACCAGACTCAACTGGAACTAAAGTTCTAGTTAAATGCCGATATCAAGAAAATCTAGAAATATATTGCTTGAAATCTGCTGCTTGGCTAGGATTTCTAGTATTAAATTTCTGGTTACCTCACCATGCCCGAACAGCTGACGATCCAGACCTTTGTTAACGGCCTGTGGCACGATGCCCTAGTGATTACCGTGGATAACCCCACGAAGGTAAGAGAGAGTGCTTGCTCGACAGCCTACACCCCGGACTACCTGATCCACTTCCTGGACTGTATCGACTCGGCCCTCGATCCTGCGGTCAGCGTCAATGTGCCCGTTAACTGGACGAGCACTCGAACCCCAGGCTTTCCCGCATTCATTTACGACATTATTCCCGCCGGTGCAGCGCGAAAGTCGCTGGAAAAGCGTTTCGCAGGCGAAAAGCCGAAGGACGTGGACCTGGATCTCTTTCTGCTGAAGCGTTGCACGCCGGCACCCATCGGCCACATGCGGGTGAAAGAGTCGTTCGAGCTGATCGACACCAGCCGGACTTTCGCCTTCCCGCGCCGGGAAATCATCGATCGAACGAATGACTTCCTCGAGTACGCCTACGAACTCGGCGCAGCCATCGGCGGCGCAACGGGCGCTCAAGGTGAAGCCCCCAAGCTGCTGATGACCGAGGATCTTGATGGCGGTTTTCACGCCGATGCAGTCCTGCCCGACCACCAGGTACGTCGGCACTGGCTTGTGAAGTTCGCTCGAAACAAAATCACCGAGCGCGATAAGAACATCCTACGAGCCGAGTACCACTATTACCGCGCGATCTCAACGCTCGGATTGGACACCATTCCTACCGATGGGCTGGCTCTTGAGGAGGCGGAGAAACCAAGCCTATGGATGCCACGCTTCGACCGCCGTGTGCTGCCGAATGGGTGCGTCGAGCGAATCCCGATGGAATCCATTTATTCGATCTGCAACAACACGGAACCGGGATCGAAGATGCGCCATGAGGATGTCGTGCATCGCCTGCTTGAGCTTTGGCTCGCCAACGACCAGGCCGACGAAACCGCGGACCTGTTGTTTGAATACATACGTCGCGACTTGCTCAACCGCATCCTGGGCAACTCCGATAACCATGGTCGCAACACCTCTATTTTCCGGCATGAAGGGCGCTTCAAGCTCGCGCCGATCTACGATCTGGCCCCTATGGTGCTGGACCCCGAGGGCGTAACGCGTGTGACGAAATGGGAGAACGAGCGACTTGGCGCGCCGGACTGGCCCGCGGTGTGCGCGCTGTTCGGGGAGTACATCGACCCTGGCCATTTATTCGCCCGGCTGCGGGGGGCAGCCAAGGAATTCAGAGCTCTTCCCGGGCTCTTGAAAGACATGCCGGAAGAAATTCGGCTCGCACAGTCGATCCCCCTCAACAATCTGGATGCTCGCCTGAGGGAGTGGGGCTTGCTATGAAAAACCTCACGCCAATGGACCGCCAGCAACTCATCGAAGACATCCAGCTCAAGAGCGCATCGGGTGAAGAAAGCCTCGGAACATCGATTCGACGTTTGCGTCTAGAGATCACTGGGCTAGATCAGGACTCATTCGCCAAGATGTGCAAGCTGACGACAAAGACCCTGTCCACGCTGGAGAACGACAGAGGGAATCCAACGATCAATACCCTTAATGGCATTCTCAAACCGTTCGGGTTAGCGATGACGCTCGGCTCGTTGCGCCATAAACCCATCAAGCCGATTAGCCAGCATGTGGAAGAGCCCAGGCGTAAACGGGGAGCCAGTCCGAAACGCCAGACGGCTGCGCTACAAACGGCGTCCAGGGCTAGGGCTGAGTAACATCTCCTACTGCAGATGGCTGGCCAACGCAGCGGGCTCTCAGGGTTCGCGTCCAGAAGCTCTGGCCCTGCTTTCAATACGCTCTTAACGCTTTTAATACCGCTTTTAAAATACACACAAACGCTTCCAGTACAGCGCTTTTTAGTACCGCTTTTAATACAAACCAGACCGAACCGAACAGGCCCCTCTTAGAGGTGCCGTTCGGTTCGGTCTAAGCTTTTGTCACCTGCGCGCGGTACAGGACTAAATACTAATACTTGTATTGTATGTACTGTGCAGGGTGAGTTCGGATTCCGAACCAGGTGGTGATTCCTTGATTTCAGACTTGGTTCGGAATACGAACCTGGCGCTGCACGAATCCGCAGCTCTACCTGATCAAGTCACCAAGTCTGACCGAAACAGTCGTCGACGCCGCGCTCAAGCCATTCCTCTTCATGTATCTGCGCCTAGATTCGCCGCACCGCAATTAATCTGATAGCGGGTACTCCGCCCACTGCCAGGCAGTCGCATGAGGCAACCTTTTTCAAGCAGGTCGCTCAGGTGGCGGGTGGCCGTGGCTTTGGAAACCTTCGCCACGGCCTGGTATTGGGCAGCACTGATACCCTCTTCAAATCCGCGTTCATTGCCATCAAGTAGGCGGTTGAGCACCTTGATTTGCTCGGCAGACAAGGCTTGGCCACGGTGGGCCTGCCAGAAGCGTGCCTTGGCCAAAACGCGGTCTATGCGCGCAAGCGCTTGTTCCAGGCTCTTGAGCAGCGTGCCGAGGAACCAGTGCAGCCAGGCCGTGATATCCAGGGTGCCTTTCTGACTGGTTTCGAGGATGCGGTAATAGCCGGCGCGATCGTCGAGGATGCTGGCCGACATGGCGTAGAAACGAATGGACTGTTGCTCGCCCTGGGCCAACGCCAAGTCGGTGATGGCGCGCGTCAGACGACCGTTGCCGTCATCGAAGGGATGCAGGGTGACGAACCAGAAATGGGCAATCCCGGCGCGTAACAAGGGGTCGAGACTGTCATCACCTAGGCTGCGTTCGAACCAGGCGAGGAAGTTGGCCAGTTGCTCTTCCAACCCTGCGCGTGGCGGTGCTTCAAAATGCACGGTAGGCCGGTCGATGCGCCCTGAAACCACCTGCATGACCTCTTCGCCACGCAACGCACCAATGCGCAGCGGCCGGGCCAGCAAGTTATCGTCATCACTGGGGAACAGCCAGCCATGCCACTTGTGCAGTCGCTGCAGATCTAGCGGCTGCTGATGTGCGCGGGTGGCATCCAGCAGCAGTTCCGCCAGGCCTTCTGAGCGCGCCGTGGTGCGGGCCTCCTCGCTTAACCCCAAGCGCCGCGCCAGGGATGAGCGCACCGAACAGACATTCAGCTGCTCGCCCTCAATAGCCGATGAGGTCACGATGTTCTGCAGCATGGCATCCAGGCTGCTCTGCACTTCGGTATCACTGCCGACGGCACCGAGCATGCCGAGCAAGCGGCCTTGCGCCTGGGTGCAGGCGCGCAGCAGCGGGGCAAGCGGTTTGGCTTGCCAAGAGAAGTGTGGCCAATCGGTCTGCTGCCAGATCCAGAGGGGTTCGTTCATGGTCTTGCTCATCTGTGAGCCGATTAGCAGATCTATTCGGCTCGCCGCTTGAGCCGATAATGCCACCTATTCGGCTCACTGTCTAAACCACTCAACTCACTGAGGAAAACAGCGAGCTTCACCCCTTGGTATGATGCGCACGCCGAGAATTTATTACCTGTTGCTCGTGGGCCTTATCAAGACCGAACCTATTTGAGTGCCGCCCTCGACGTGCCATCGATGACCATCTACCCCGGCACCTACACTCAGGGCGAAGATGGGTGATGTAGCTGGGCAAGCGAATTCGAGGCCGTTGGTAACCGTTCGCCGACGCACTTGGGCTGGCCTGGTCGCAGACCAGGTAATGCATGCTCGCCATGCTCCGCGCCCTACCCACCATCGCTCGCGACCTGTAGGAACGCCACCGTTTGCGGGCGAGCCGGTGATCCAGCAAATTGTCACGCTAATCCAACCGCGCGCCGCGCTAACCAATCGCCGCCTCCGCCTGGGTGCCTAGGCATTTCGTTTGGCGAGCGTAGTAAGCCACAATAATTAAGAAATCTGCGGAACTCCCAATCTATCGAGCTGCACCCCTACAAGACTGTGAAATCCGACTATGTAATCAGTCCGCTTATTTTCATCTTTATATACCGAAAAACTATTCAGGCGATACATAACATCACGTGGACTAGCCGAGCCGGAAAGAACAATAGAACCACTACAGCTCAAAATAGCGTCGACTGTTGCATTTTCTTTAAGCTCATTACGATGTGAGTAACACGCAAGAGCGAAAAGATTTGCCTCCAACTCCATCCTTTCCGTAACAACCCTCTTCACTTCCGGAAATTCTACTCTCTTAATCCAGCCAGCCGGAATCCCACCTTCCCTGACTATAGCCGCTGTTCGGTAGTCCTCCCAGACAGCCAAAGAATCCTCAACCATTCGCCTTTCAAATTCTTCTTTATATTCCGGACCAAGCTCCCCCTTTGAATCTCGTTCTTTCAGCATAATAAAATCTTCATCACCCACGATCGGGCAATCCTCCCCTAATTCAATTTCAAGAACTACTGGAACAGCACCTTTATTATTACCTACTTGCTCTTTTTCAAGCTGCTTCGCAATATCAGCAAAGCTCAAATATGCCGCATTATAAGCCAGCAAACCACCTACATAAACTCCCCTTCTCGCGATAGGCCCGATCTCGCTCTGACTTCTGTATTTATGGGCGTGAGCCCTAGGCTGGATTCCTTTTTCTAAAATTGAAGGCAGGAGCGAGCTGACTGTCCCATGCTTTACAACAGTCCCTTTCTTTAAGATATACAATATGAAAACTCCATTTTGCTTATATTGGAAACATCAATATGCCATTATAAAATAAATCTCAACCATGCGGGCGAACGACCCTCGAAAGCGATCAAACCCGTTTCGATTTTTCGCTGGACCTGCCGCCCCACCCTTCGCCATCGTCTCCGCCACATGAGCCGTTTGTGACAGACACCCCGGTAGCCAGAACCTTCAAGGCTACGCCGCCCAGGCGGTGGTTCGACCCAAGTGCGCACAGCGTCTGGCAGCGCGCACGGTCGCCGTACCCATTCGGCGATGGATGCCACTTTTTACTACTGCGCCTGTTAATTCGGTGCCCCTCTGTCCCCCGCCGGTCCTTGGCAGGACATAACTCCCAGTCCGTCTCTGAAGTGCTCGCACCCAGAGACGGACACGTAAAACACCTCCGAAGCCCACGCCATACACGGCTTGCCACGCCTCCACCCCGTGACAACTCGGCTGACAACCGCCGTTTTGCCACTCCGCAGCGCTCGCCACTGGATGCCAACGCTCCGCCATTTGGAGCACCTGACCGACCTCAGGCTGGCACCCAGGCGAATGCCGCGACTGCTCCCGCCCAACCGCTCGCGCCGCCGGCCTCGTCAGCCGGCACAGCCTCCACCGCCGCTGCCTTCGGGCAGTTCAGGAGGCCAGATCGTTGGGTTATCGCCCGTGCTCAGGGCCGTACCGAGCCGCCCGTCCCGCGTTAGCGGACACCCCACAGGCGCAGGGGCCTTGCCTCCCTGATAACACTCAACAGCCGAGTCGGAAGGCGTGGGGGAAAGGAATCAACGAATCGGAGCGGAGGTGGCTATGCCACGAGTAGGCAACAAGGACGGACGCAACTTCGGCTATGGCCGGCAACTGAGCCATGCCGGCCCGCAGGCGCTGCACGAGCTGTTCGGCGCAGGTCGCTATGCCACAGTCAAAACGCATGCGGAACGCTGGCAGATGTTCGTGCAGTGGTGCCGCTCACCCGCCGGCCCCGACATCAATGACGCGCGGCTGATCGACCGCCCCCTGCTGGACAACTACGCCCAGTACCTGCGCGAACAGGTCGGCCTGGGCAACCTGAGCATCGCCACCGCGCAGAACCGGTTGTCCACTGTTAACCGCACCCTGGAAGCGCTGCGCGGCGACCGCCGGGTGCGCGTATCCAGCCCCAGCCAGGCGCTAGACCTGTACCGCAATTCGGTTCGCCAAGCCGCCCTGCCCGGCCAGCAGCGCAACCAGGTCGAAGGCCTTGTCGACGCCTTGAGCCAGCAACGACTGGATCGCGTCGCCGCGCGCCTGGCCCGGGAAACCGGCATGCGCTTGCGCGAAACCATCCTCGGCGACCTGCCGCGCCTGCAACGCGAAGCCACCAAACTGGGTCGCATCAACATTCTAGACGGCACCAAGGGCGGCCGTCGCGGCGCCCGGGTACCGCGCTGGGTAGAGCCTACGCCCGGTGTGCAAGACGCCCTGCGCCAGGCCGCAGCGGTATCGCCCAAAGGCAGCCGCAATCTGCTATCGCCCGAGCAAAGCTACGTGCAGCTCCTCCAACAGCAGATTCGCCCGGCCCGCGCACTCTTGCGCGCCCATGGCCTGAAAGGCTTCCACGACCTGCGCGCCGCCTACGCCTGCGAACGCTACCAACAACTCACCGGGCATGCAGCACCGGTCAACGGCGGCCGTTGCCTAGATCGCACACTCGACCGCAGTGCACGCGAGCAGATCAGCCACGAACTCGGCCACAACCGCGTTTGCGTGGTCGCCGCCTACATCGGCAGCCTCGGCCGTCAGGGAGCAAAAGTATGAAACCGTCCTACGACATGGAGCTGTTCCTGACCGCCGTGCTCAAGGGCGCCCACGCCACCCGGCGCCGGCACATCAACCAGGCACGCCTCATCCAGGTGGCAATCCAGCAACGCTGGCAACGCGACAATCCGTGGCGCTGGCAGCTCAAGCACCTGCAGTGGTTAATGCGAGAACACTTGGCCAAGCATGCGCCGCACAGCCGGTACTACTACGGGCTGACGGTGCGGCTGATTGTGAAGCGGCTGGGGAAGGAGCGGGATTGGCAGAAGTTATCGCAGGCAAATCTCCTTAGGCCAGAGTTTGAATGCCCGCATTCGCCCAGGCTGTGTGAAAACGCTGGCCTCGCCTAGAGTTGCCGAAGCAACGTCAGCGGGGGCCACGTATGAAGCGATTCATCGACGAGACGAGTCGAACACAAGGCAGTTTGCTGCCCGAGTGCCTGGATGACTTCGTTGTCGAAGATAATCCGGTTCGAGTGGTCGAAGCTTTCGTCGAGCAACTCGAACCTTGCGGCCCTAGAATTCGACGGCGTGACACCCGCCGCCACTGGGCGACCGTCCTATCACCCCGCAGTGCTGCTTAAGATCTACATCTACGGCTACCTCAACCGTATCCAATCCAGTCGGCGTCTAGAGCGCGAATGTCAGCGCAACCTCGCCATTGGCGATGTCTCCTGCCGGCCAGACATTGGTGATGCTGGTAACGCTGGTAACGTGCTCCTCCTTGTGGGTCTCACTACGGGACTAAGCGTCCTCTAGGGAATTGCGAGCTATTCACTGTAATATCTGCCGAACCATCTGAAGCAAAGATAATTATCATATGGCTCCCAAATTTCCGATGCCGGGACTTGATGCCGCCAAGCTCCGCGAGAACGCACTTACCTCCATTCGGTTAGGCGTTGAGGACTTCGAGCGCTGCAGGCATCAAGAGGGCGATCCAGCGCGGGCGCTCTCGGCTATTCGAAATCTCTTCGCAGGAGTACTGCTCCTGTTCAAGTACAAAATCGCTGCGTGTGTCAATGACCCCGCTGATGCTGCGGCTCTGATCTTCAATCCACCAGAGATCTTGCCTCATTCAAATGGCGATGGAGGTATTGAATGGGTACCGGTGGGCAAGTTCAAGCCCACCACAATCGATGTTGGAACGATCCAAAAGCGCTTCGAAACTTTTGAGATTGATGTCGACTGGGGTGTGATCGAGAAGCTACAAGCGTGCCGCAACCATCTGGAGCACCTACATCCCGCTCACACGCTAGGTGAGGTCGCCGATTTCGTGGCGGAGCTGTTCCCAGTACTACGGGATTTCATTCAGACGGAGCTGGGAGAGTCACCAGCAACAATTCTCGGGGATGCATGGCAACTCATGCTGTTGCATCACAACTTCTTTGTAGATATTACTAAACGATGCGAAGAGGCCTGGTCCGAAGCTTGCCCGCCGGAAGGAATGAAGCCTTGGCTGAAAGAATGTAAGTGCTCGAAATGCAGTTCGACTTTGTTAGCGCCTGCGCAAGAAAACTTGGACGCAGGTGATACCGTTGAATACAACGATGACCGTTTTAAGGCCACCTGTATCGCCTGTGGACACACAGCCTTGATAGCCCCGCTCATGGTCGACGCGCTGGAGAAAGCCCATAGTTACGACCCTCGCGACGGTGGTGAGCCCAGCGTTGAGAACTGCAACCAATGCGGCCGGGGAACGTTCCTTATCCATGAGCAGTCCTGCCTGTGGTGTTCCGCTGAGCTCGAATATACTGAATGCGAGATGTGCGAAGAGGGCCTGGGGCAAGAAGACCAAGACAATGGCGGGCTGTGCTCCTATCACGCTTATTCTTATGAAAAATTCATGCGCGAGGATTGACTAAGGGGTGCGCGACCTGGCTTAGCACTTAAACGGCCAGGCAGGCACCTCACCACGTTCGCTATAGCTCCGACCACAGTTCGCAGTGGATCAGCTCTCTGGGTACTCCCAAATCATTGATGCACTGAATTTTGTGAGGATCTTCATCATGCGATCTGACCGCCACTGTCCAGATTACAGGTCGCCCCTCCAGCGCCTCGACAATCGCTAGGAAATAAGCTTTATCCACCGCCGAAAGGGAGTGGCCAAGCACAGTTACATGAGTGACTGACCGCAGGTTGGAAAAAAAGCCCGCGTTGAGCTTGATAATCTGCCCGCTTGGCTTAAAGGTCTGCTCGAAGTAGTCATCCAATCTGCTGAGCGCCTCCATTATCCGATGGTCTGCTGATTCTCCGTCGAGGCCATTCTGAAGCGATGTACGCTCATCTCGAGTCCAGGCATGGCCCATAATCAGTTCAGAGCCATGCTCATCGCCTTTACCATGTATATGTAAGATACTCTTTGCAGGGATGTCATACAGCTTACTCAGCGTGCTGGTGTAGTTGAAGGTAAGGTATTGGGTGTTGCTCTCCAACGTACCCAGTAGCTGATGGGTTGGACTGCAGTCAGGAACTACGATGGATCTGATCCATTCACCGAATCGTGATTGCAGCGTTCTCGATAATCCGGTGGCGACCCGATCTACTTCATACTGAAATACATGATGTCCCGCGTCGCTCCAATCCTCGTCGGAGTATGACGCGAGGAAGTCTGCCAGATCAGTGACGACTCTTTCTGTGTCCATATCGGCCAGAGCAAGCTCTAGGTCAGACCAATCTTCACCCGCAGGAATATAGGTATCTACCCAGTTGAACACCTGCCGATCAACCATATGCAGGAAGTCTTTGAAATGTTTGTACTGGGTAGGCAGACCATGGTGGAGATCGAAGCCGTTGCCGATGACGTAGAGGGTTTGCGTATCCATCAAGGTTCCTAAAGGGAAGGTCGACGTAGGTCGTGTGCGCGACATTGCCCATGGGGAGCACTTGTCATCACGGTCCACGGTGATGCAGCAAAAAACGCAGCGGCCAGTACAGCTAGAGATCACTGAGCAAACACGCTCTGCTCTCACGGCCTGGATACATCAGGCCCAGCTCCGCAGCGAGGACTGCCTTTTTCCGAGCCTGCTGCATACCTCAGGCCATCTATCCGCTCGTCAATACGCTCGTATCGTCAAAGATTGGGTGAAAGCCATTGGCCTTGATCCAGCCATATATGGCACTCACACAATGAGACATACGAAGGCATCACTAATGGGACTATTCAAAACTCTAGGTTCTCGCCGAGCCTAGGAAAGTTCCCGGCGCCTGAACAAGCTTGTCGCTTATCTCTGGAAATAAAAAACAGAGAAGGTCATCGAACCCTCTATTTGGCATATAGTGGGAATCTCCCCGCCTGAAGGCATCGCGGTATTGCTTCACCTTTGACAGCCACCGCCCGGTAGTGTCATATCGGCGCATGACCTCTTTCTGGTCATAGGCTTCGAGCATCAGCCTGAAAATCCAGAGCGTGTGCTTGCGCTTATCGACAAGGTAGTGAGCCAACTTCACCAAGTCTTCATGGTCAGTGCCAATAGGCACACCAGCACGCGCCGAATACGCTGCTAAAAGATAATGGAATGGTCCTTTAGGATTGTCCGGCCATGCTGGTAACCCCAGCCCTCTTGAGCGAAATCGGCTGAGCAATTCGGGCCATTCGGTCTCAACCTGATCGCTATTCAGCTCACCATTCAAAAAAGGAAGATAAAAATTTTCAAACGCTTGCCGCAGCTCCTGATCACGCTCAGTCTGCGCCCGCTCTGCAAGGCGGTGCTCTGCTTGTAGCCTAGCGCCCTCGTAGTCGTAGAAGTAAGTGCGCGGCACGCCACCTCGGCTAACGTCAAACGTTAGCTGGTCAAATCTAACAATCCCGTGAGCCAGCTTGTCCGAGACACCCCCTCGTGTAAGGGTGGGTACATGCCATACGCACTCAAGCACGAAGTGCTTGCCTGCGCGAGAAAGCTCTACTGTCTTTTCGGTTACCCGAAATGCGTTCCGATTGTTTGAGTAAAAGATGTCTTCTTCCGCGAGCCGAAAATGGCTAACGTCGAGGTCACGGAAGAGCCAGAGCAGCCTTCCTCCATTTCGCCGATAAAACACCATCCGCTCCACTATCACGTGCAGGAACGTAGTCGAGAGCTGAGCTTCAAAGGCGATCCGCTGCCCGTTGCAGTGAGCTTGGACATCAGGTTGCCGCCACTTCACCCCATCCTCATCCACCCAGCGCCGCTCAGCCATGGTGTTAGTAAAGGAGGGGTCTAACTCAAGACTTTCGAGGAGCCTGAACTTGAACCGCTGATGCTCAACGCTTTCCTTCGTCTGACCGAAGCGCAACGCCGCAATAGCCTTCTCGCCTAATCCAGCAACGCCCGAACATGAGCCGTCATCGAACAGATGCTTGAAGTAAAAGCGTTCCTTGGTTCGGTTCTGGATGCGATGGGACGCTAAGATCATCGGTTTCTCGCATGCCGGACAAACATAGCGGTCCTGGCCTTCACTGATCTCGACCCTGACTCCCACTCGGCGATCAGCGATCACATCGCCGTAGTCGCCATCGCCCATGAACTCGCCCAGCGTAAGCCATACACCAACCAAACGATCCAGTATAAATTGGTGCTGTTGCTTATGAGCTGGTTCCACTAATCGATGGAGCATAGCCAGCGTCCCTATATGCGACTCCCTATGCGATCTGACCCCATGGCGTATCAACGGCCTTCTTGGGCCTCACATAGCTTTATGGGTGGGATTGTCCAACATCTCAGTGGTGAATGCTCGGTTGCGGTCGTGGCCAATGCATAGCAAGTCGCTGGGATCGGTAAGTTCGGGATGGATCCAGTTGCCAACGTGCCCTGATGAAAGCTCTGAAGGGTTCTCTTTTTTTGACATCAAATGATGTACCATAAGCGGAACCCCGACAAGAGTATCAGTCAAATGCCGCCACGCTCCCCTAACATTTCCGTCGCAGACCTTTCCCCTGAAGAAGCTATTAAACAGCTCCTAGGCATCAGTCCGGAAGACCTTCGAGCAGTAGCCCTACAGTGCTATCGCTCTGCGGCTTCTGCTGGACCACTCCAACCCAAAGGGTCGGACGGTACCTTGGCATGGATCTTTGGGACCGAGGCCCTGCGTCAGCAGATGCTGCCTAAAGCATGGAAGCTTGCGGACCCCAGCAATCAGCCGCGGGTGGTGTCTCCCAATGGGAAGCATGCGGTGACTGTCGCCTGCGGTGACGCGGATACAGGCAATCCCTATGGCAAGCCGTTAACGCGGAATAAGCGCGGAAACCGGACAACGAAAAGTGTGCATTACAACGTCAGGCAAGCCGACCTCTTTCCGATAGAGAGGAAGTCGCGCCAGGTGTTCACAGAAAATGCTCAGGCGGAGCAGACGTTGTGGATTCTTCTTTTCCATGTCGATGTCGAAAATCGGACCGTACATTACGAACTGTCTCGGCCTATCAACATCGGCGAGAACGGCAAGGTTGACGATTGGAACCCGCGCTTTATCATGCCGCCGCTCAGTCTGGACGCTCCCGACCTAACCGGACCCGAAACAGGTCCAGATATCGATATTCCAGTCACACCGAAATTATGAATGAAACCAGCGATTTCAATCCGGCCCGACTAGTGCTCGCGCGCCAGCGCCGTGGATGGACCAAGAAGTCGCTTGCTGATGCCACATCATTGAGTGGCAAGACGATCTCTTTATACGAGAACGGCGACTTGACTCCATCCAACGAGAGCCTGAGCTGCATTGCCCAAGCTCTTAACTTTCCGCTTGCTTTCTTTACCGGAGCAGATATAGACGCGCCTACTGATGAGAACGCCAGCTTCCGCTCGTTTTCGCGAATGACGTCAGGTCAGAAATTTTCAGCACTCGCTGCGGGCGGAATCGCCTACATGCTTAGCGATTGGATTGATGCGAAATTTCAGTTACCCATTGCGTCCGTACCTGACTGCTCGGGTATGGACCCAGAGGCCGCCGCAGAATCGGTCCGTGCGGAATGGGGCATGGGCCAGTTACCCATAAAGAATTTGGTGCACCTTCTCGAGCTCAAAGGGGTTCGGGTGTTTTCCTTGGCGGAAGAAACAAGCCAGGTCAATGCGTTTTCCTGTTGGCGCCGGGGTGTAACCCCTTTCGTTTTCTTAAACACCCAGAAATCCGCCGAAGCCAGCCGGTTTGACGCAGCCCATGAGCTAGGCCACTTGGTCCTCCATCGACATGGCAGCAACAAAGGCAAGGAAGTCGAGAACGAGGCGAACGCCTTCGCATCAGCATTCCTTATGCCCAAGCAAAGCATTCTGGCCCAAGGGTGGAACTGCCGATCAGTGAAGGACGTTATTCGGATGAAAAAGATCTGGAACGTCTCCGCTATGGCTTTAGCGTATCGCTTGCATAAAACAGGGATCCTCACCGAATGGGTCTACCGAAGCTTCTGTATTGATTTGGCATCGATGGGAGCCAGGACGACTGAGCCTGATCCGTCCCCTCGGGAAACCTCCCAGGTGCTGCAGAAGGTCTTAGGGTATGCCAGGGATCAGGGGAAGTCGCTGGGTGCTATTGCAAACGAACTCTGCGTATCGGTGAATGATCTGAACCCGATACTTTTTGGTATGGCACCGGTGGCTATATCGGGCATAGGTGGTACCGCGTTAGGACCGAAACGTGTTGCCGAGCTTCGATTGGTGAAGGCTTAAAGAGCAAACCCTGCAGTAGCAGGGTTTCGTTCAGGTACGCTATACCAAGAGCAATGATAAGCGCCGCAACGTCCGCATGGATTCGCCTTTGCCATTGCGTCTTGGTCATTTCTAAGCCTACCGGGGAGATTGGTGTAAGGCCCATAACGATTAAGGTAGACGTCCGCTCTTGGCCATAGCGGTCAGGGACATCAGGCTCAACTTTGACTTCTCTCAGAGTCTGGGTGTGGGTCAACACGAAGACCCATTTCATAACCCTCATTCCAGAGCTGTTTAAAGCCTAAACGAAGCCGGCCACAAGCCGGCTTTGTTTAGTCCTTTGTCCCGTCCTGAATAGGTTTACACCTTTCTCTCGAGAATCTGGAGGTCTCGATGGATCAAGGTGTTAAGCGGACCCAGCGTGATTACTCCCTGACTTTTAAGTTGGCCGTGGTCGATCAGATCGAAAAGGTGCTCGATGCCTTACAGGTGCGAGGCCTCCGCGAAGGCGAAAACCCCGCCCGCTGGCGTGGCCACCTAAACACCTCTTGCGCAAGGCGCAGAAGCGCAAGGCTCGTCAGCGGCAACACTTCCCGGCCATGCGCTGGCAAGGATGTGCCTGCCCTCATGAACACCCTCGCCCAGCGCGAGGAACTGCTGCCACTGCCACCCGCCTGCTTATCCTCACCGGCGCCCGTGCGCAGATGGTGCGCTTTGCCACGCAAGACGAATTTGAAGCCGCAGGGCTGATTGCGGTAAACCCGCTGCTTACCCTTGGGATCGGTTTCGGTCATTCATGACCGACAACAACCGGACCCAAAGCAGCCATTAACGAGAGGCAGACATCGGCCAGGAGCAGCCGCTCGGATGTACCTACAAACCAGGGGCGATTCAAACATACTCCTCGCGGGTTCCGTAGGTCGCTTACCGGCTGTAATGCTAGTTGTCACCCCCATCCTTTCGCCCCTCCACCCCGGCCCTCCCCTGCGCAGACAAGTGCGCAACGGGCAAATGCCAGCCGTAGCGAATCGCCATGAACCGCAGGCCAAAGCACAGTAGCCCTCCGGCCAGGGCGGAGATGCCGTAAGGCAGGCCTAGCTGGTCGCCGCTGACGACGATGCCGGCACCGGCCAGGGCGGCAACCGCGTACAGGTCGGAGCGCAGCACCTGGGGAACTTCGGCGACCAGGATGTCGCGGGTAATGCCACCGCCAATACCGGTCAGCATACCCAGCAGCGCGGCCATGACCGGGCTGAGGCCGAATTCGATGGCTTTCTGTGCGCCGGCCACAGCAAAGAATGACAGGCCAGCCGCGTCAAACAGCGCCACCGGACTGCGAAGCCGGTCAACGCCGGAGTACAGGAAGAAGGTGATGAGCCCGGCCAACACCGATACCAGCAGATAGCGCCCATCGCTCAGTGCGGCCGGCGGTACTGCGCCGATCAGTACATCCCGGACGATTCCGCCGAAGTTGCCGGCCACGAACGACAGCACCAGGATACCGAAGAGATCCAGCCGACGATTGACCGCAAGCAGCGCGCCGCTGATGGCGAACACGAAGGTGCCGCCCAGGTCCAGCACACGCACGAAGGTTTCAATCGTGGTCATGTCGGCCCAGCCAGGCCAGGGCGCCGACCACCATTGCCTCGGTTCCCGTTGCCAGGGTGGGGTGCAACACCGGCGCGAATGCCGGGCTGTGATTGACCGGCAGTTGATTCAGCCGGCCTTCTGCCTTTGCGCTGGCCCAGGTCTGTGGATCGGTACCGCCAACGAACCAGTACACGGAGGGTGCCTGCCAGGCTGTGCCGAAGCAGCCAAAATCCTCGCTCGCCGGTGCCGGCCCGGTATGGCTGACCCGCTCCGTGGAGAAATGGCAACGAAACGCCTCGGCGATACGGTTGCTGGCGGTTTCGTCATTGACGTTCAGCGGGTAGCGATCGAGCGGCGTGATCTCCGGTTTGCGCGGCGCTCCCGATGCCTCGGCCTCGGCATTAACGATGCGCTCAATCGCAGCCAGCACATGCTCACGCACGCCGGGATCGAAGGTACGCACGTTGAGCTTGATGATGGCCTCATCCGGGATGACGTTTTCCTTGGTACCCGCTTGCAGCACACCCACCGTGACCACCGCCGCATCGGTGGCAGCCACTTCCCGGGAAACGATGGTCTGCAGACGCAGAACGACGGATGCCGCCATGACGATGGGGTCGACACTCGCCTGGGGCATCGAACCATGGGCGCCACGCCCGAACAAGCGGATCTGCAGGCTGTCCGCCGCCGAGGTAATCGGTCCGGCGCTGCCCGCCACACTGCCGGCAGGACCGACCATGACGTGCTGGCCCAGCACCACATCCGGGGCCGGGAAGCGTTCGAGCAGACCGTCATCGAGCATGGCCTGCGCACCTTCCGCCGTCTCCTCGCCCGGCTGGAATACCACCATCAGTGTTCCCTGCCAGGCATTGCGAGCCTGAGCCAGCAGGCTGGCGGCACCGATCAGCCAGGCGACGTGGATATCGTGACCGCACATATGCCCCACCGGCACCGTATTGCCCTCGGCATCCTGGCTAGTGACCTGGCTGGCGTAATCCAGCCCGGTGCTCTCGGCAATCGGCAGCGCATCCATGTCCGCCCGCAGCATCACTGTCGCCCCGCTGCCATTGCGCAGCAGTCCCACGACACCGGTGCCACCCACCCCGGTGGTGACTTCGTACCCGGCCGCACGCAACCGCTCGGCAGCGATGCCCGCGGTGCGCGTCTCCTGCATCGATAACTCGGGGTGGGCATGAACGTCCTTGTACAGGGATTCCAGATCAGGCAACAGCGCGTTCAAGTTCGCTAATACTGCAGCAGCGCCGCTGTCAGTCGCTTGTTGAGCCATGGTGCTCTCCTGCGTTAAACCGACTCGTCGTACATTGCTTTGCTGCCGGCTTGCTCGCAGGCAAGGATTTCTCGACCCTGATGTCGGTGTTTAAAACTTGACTTGCAGATTCAGGGAGTGACCTGATAGCCACGTTGCTGCAGGCACGTACTGTAGGCGGATGCATTGGCAGCACTGTCCTGCCGTGTGTTTCGGCGATCCTGGCGCTGCCGGGATCCACCTACGACCATGCCTGTTTTTGCGGCATCCTTGGACTGACTCTGGCGGTATTCCTGTTTGGTATCCGAATCCAGCCGGTCATAGGCATTCGAATTCTGACTTGCGCGCACATCGTTGACCACGGCACCGGCTACCGCGCCCTTCGCAGCCCCTCGGGCGCGTCCTCCAGACTGGGAGCTGTCTGTGCTCGCGCTGCTCGTAGTGCCTGCTTGAGTCTGGCAGGCACTCATGTCTTGCTGCATGGTTTCCTGAGACTGCCCTTTTAGTGGTGACACTGTCTGGGCAGTCGCATAAAGACAACACACAGAAAGGAGTGAAGCTACGAGGGGAACAATAGGCTTTTTCATAAAGACTCCGAGAAAGAGCGCTCTCGAACTGACAGCTTAGCTTGCCCTTCCGACCAAGGTCTCTCCAAACGTAGCACTCACCTGGTGTTCCCCTCACTCCAAGGGGCGTCTATTTCGGGAAGATCATTGGTGGTGGCAACGGCCTGTATCTGCAGATAAGCAAAGCCGGCTTCCGAGCACGAGGGAGACGGGAAATGCGGTTGGGGCCCTACCCATCATTTCTCTCGCCGAGGCCCGCAAACTCGCCACTGAGCGATGCGGAATGCTGATCCCAGGCACCGACCCACTCGGCCCAACGAGTTCACCCACTATCCGCGTGAAGTCTGTGAACTGGCCTTGAGCGCAACCAGACCGAAGCCGCTTACTCGCGCTCCGATCTGCTGGAGAAGCGCCGGCATTGATGAATGACTGGGCGGCGTTTTGTGTGAGCGAGTGCAGGCCAAGCCGTATGGCTGTTTACGGTAAGGCCGCTGCTTAACCCTTCAGTGCAGCTTCGATTGCAGCGATATCGATCTTTTGCATACCCATCATCGCTTCGAACGCGCGCTTGGCGGCCGCTCGATCAGGGTTGGTAATCGCGGCCGTCAGAACGCGCGGAGTGATCTGCCACGACAGGCCCCATTTGTCCTTGCACCAACCGCATGCGCTTTCCTGGCCACCGTTTCCAACAATCGCGCTCCACAAGCGGTCCGTCTCGGCTTGGTCGTTGGTCGCAACCTGGAACGAGAAAGCCTCGCTGTGCTTGAACATCGCCCCTCCGTTCAGCCCGAGGCAAGGGATGCCCATGACCGTGAATTCGACAGTCAGAACATCACCCTGCTTGCCTGCGGGATAATCGCCAGGGGCGCAATGGACAGCACCCACCGCGCTATCCGGAAACGTCTCGGCGTAGAACGTCGCAGCATCCAACGCAGTGCCGTCGTACCAGAGACAGACCGTATTTTTATTGATCATCTTGAATCTCCACGGGACTGATCTCGATTCTAGCCGCGCAACTTGCCTTGAGCGTTACAGAGCATGTCGCTTCCTGACCAACGCGGTCTTCAACCCCAGGCTGGGAAAGTTCGTTCGCAAATTGAAATGCAACGAGGATCAGGCTGCGCTGACAGCGCCGCGTCAGGCTGTGGCGCCTCATTTACTTCAATATCGATCAGCTATCGCCCGCATCAAACGCCTGCCGGCTCGCTGCCATCGCACATCCCCTTGATGTTGAGCCCTCGGCAGGTCCAAACACTTAATCGGCCGACCTGTCATTTTGGCGCACTCCACTCTCCGCCTTAGCGGGGCCGATCCTGGAAGGCGGGACGACTTGCAAAGTACATTACAGCTAATGTAATTAACTCCCAACTGTCGGAGGCGCCGCCATGAACAGAAACAACGAGCCCGGCCTGGGCGAACTGCTGCGTTATGTATCGGAGTTGGTGGAGTTCGGGGCCGAGGAGCATTACCAGCAGATGGGCCTGAACTACCGGGCACGCTATACCCCTGTGCTGCGAGCCATCCGTTCGGGCGCGCAGACGGTTACGGAGATCACCACATGTACCCATCTGACCCAGAGCGCCATCAGCCAGACAGTCGGCCACATGGAAGCTGACGGAGTGATTTCCCGCCAGCGCGGCGAGGATGCTCGCAAGAGCGTTATCCAGCTGACACCGGTCGGAAAGGAACTGATGGCGAAGCTGAGCTCGCACTGGACCGCGACCTTCAACGTCATCGAGCAGCTTGAAGAAGAAATCGGCTACCCGCTGCGCTCTGTGCTGAAGGACACGGCCAGAGCGTTGGAGCGACAAGGTTTCTCGCAGCGGCTGACTCATATCAAGCAGAACCTCGCAGCGGGAGGCACCAACGATGAATAGCTCCGCCACAACACTGAAAAACTGGTTTGAGCAGGGTGGGCAGGCCTACGCGCGCTTCAGGCCGGAGTACCCGCCGGAGCTGGCGGCCTACCTGGCCTCGGTGGCCCCTGACAGGAGGCTCGCGGTCGATGTCGGGTGCGGTAACGGTCAACTGACCAAACACCTCGCCGCGCATTTCAGCACGGTGGTCGGGCTCGATCCCAGTGGGGATCAGATCACCCACGCCGTGCCGCAGGAAAACGTGAGCTACGACAGTGCACCGGCGGAAGCCCTGCCGCTTCCAGGCCGCTGTGCCAGCCTGATTACTGCCGCACAGGCTGCGCACTGGTTCGACCTGCCCAAGTTTTATAGCGAGGCCCGCCGGGTGGCGGTACCGAATGCGATTCTGGCGCTGATCAGTTATGGCGTGCTGTGCCTGGGCGGCCCGCTGGGGGCTCGCTTCGAGCAGTTCTACTGCCACGAGATCGGCCCGTACTGGCCCGCCGAACGCAAGCTGGTGGACAGCGGCTACGCAACCCTCGATTTTCCCTTTACCGAATTGGAAGGCCCCTCGATCGCCATTCACCTCGAGTGGTGCCTCGAAGAGTTCCTCGGCTATGTCTCCACCTGGTCGGCGGTGCGCAGCGCCAAGGAATCCGGGCGAGAGGAAGTCCTTCATCGCTTCGCCACAGACCTCGCCGAGCTATGGGGTGACCGCGCGATCCGGCACTCGATCACTTGGCCCATCAACATGAGGATTGGACAATTATGAGTGCCCCTGTCAGTGGGACTCACCCACAGCGAATCCTTCGTTGAGGGGCTGCACCCGTTCCTCTCGACGGCGCAGCGCACGGTGGGCATCCATGTCCATGTCAGCCACGTCGCCCGCTACGCCGATTGAGATGGAAGTGACTGCTAATGTCGAGCTCACCGCCATCGAGGGCAAGCCACTGATTTTCAAGTGGAGTATCGGGAAAGTGAACTAGCCAAAAGCAAACGTTGCCCTCAGATTCATTCGGGGTTTGTTATCGCGGAGAGCTGCTTTCGCAACCACTTAAGTCCGACGGATGCATCTTGCTGCCTGTGCCAGATCAGGCTGACCTGAACGGGCGACATGGCCAACGGGAAGGGAAAAACTTGCAAGGAGTACTGTCGCGCAAAGTGCTCGGCGAGTGGTTTGGGCACGGTTCCCAGCAAATGAGTTTGCGAGACAACTGATGGGATCGCCAGATAATGAGGAACGAATAGCTGCACCTTTCGTTGAACCTTGGCAGAGCCCAGAACGATCTCCAGGGGTGAGCCACGGCCGGCACGGGGATGAACCGAGACGTGATAGGAGTTCTGGTATTGCGATAGGGTCAATTGCCCCTCGATCTCGCGGTGATTCGAACTGGCAATAACCACGAGCTCTTCCTCACGTAATGGCTCGTATCTCAATTCGTCGTCGTCGAAGTGCAAATAGTCGATCGCCAGATCCAACTCGCCGGTCCCCAGGCGCTTGACCAAAATGTCCGCATCGTCCGAGTGCACAGAAAGCACCAACCGCGGCGCTACGGCATGCAACCTCGAAAGTACACCTGGCAGAAACACCGCCTGCGCATAGTCATTCATCGACACCCGAAAGGTTAAATCGCTTTCGACATCAATCTCTTCCTGCGGCCCCAGTCCGATACGCAGCAAATGCAACGCTTGGCGAACCGGCCCATAGATGGCGTGCGCCTGCGGGGTAGGCACCATCCCTCGTGAGGTGCGCTGGAACAGCGGCTCACCGAGTTGATTGCGCAAGCGAGCCAGAGCGTTGCTAACGGTTGATTGGCTCAGGTGCAACCGCACGGCAGCTCGTGAGAGGTTTTGCTCCTGCATCAGTGCGTCAAACACCAGGAGCAGGTTCAAATCGATCTGACGCAAATTCGTAATCACGAATAAATCTCTTTCTTAATATCCATTAGAAAAATAATGCTTCGTGCAATATTGTCCTGTCAATTCCTCGACTGGATGGATACGGATATGCAGTTCGATACGACCGGCTTTCGTGCGCGGTATCGCGCGAGCATCAATCCCCGCTACAGCGCCTGGCTGCATGGCGGCTTTGTTTTTCTGTTCGGCGCGCTTTGCATCGCATTTCTTTGGAGTCGGACCGAGGGCATCAAGTCCTGGGAGTGGCTGGCGGTGCCGGTGGCACTACTTCTTCAAAACTGGGGTGAGTACAAAATTCATAAAAATCTGGGCCACGTCAAACGTCGTTTCAGCAAGATGTTTTATCAACGCCATACCGGCGATCACCACAGCTTCTTCACTTACGGACAGATGAGCTATGAAGGCGCCAGAGATTGGCGGGTTATTTTGTTCCCGGCCTGGCTGATAGTCGTGTTTGCAGCGGTCACCCTGGCGAGTTATTGGGTGCTGAGCCATTGGAATATCAATGTGGCAGCCCTTTTTAGCGGAACGCTGCTGCTCGGCTATCTCGCCTACGAAACATTGCATGCTTGCGAACACCTTCCAGAACAACACCCCCTCTCGAAGCTGCCATGGGTCCGCCATATGCGGCGGTTACACGAACTGCACCACGCTCGCGACTTGATGCATACATTCAATTTCAACATCGTGTTTCCACTCTGGGACTGGATATACGGGACGCTCTACTGGGAAAAAGAGGGGTATGAAGAAGGCAACAAGATGATCTCCATGCAGCACCATATCGATATCAACCGTTCGCAAGAACGGGTGCTGAGCTATCTGGCCGTTCCGACACGTTGGCACGAATGGCATCACTATCCGGTGTCTATCAAAGGCCCCAGCGGTGTCCTCTCTGCCGGAGCCCATTTTGCATACACAGGCGGCCGCGCCGGCCATCTAATCTGGGATGTCATCGAATACGTTCCAGGACAGCGCTGGAAAGCGCGGGCGCGCGGGAGATACGGCCTGGTCATGTTTATGACCTACGAATGCAGTACGATTTCGACGAAAACTCGATTCACTCGCACGCTGGAGTACCGTTTCTCTCACCTATTCGGTCGCCTGGCCAACCGCATCTTTTTGCACAAGCGGATCGAGAAGGATTCCGCAGATCTGCTGAACAATCTCAGCGTTGTAGCCGAGCAGTTAATTCCTACATCCGCGGCCTCTACGCCCCGTTAATATGCTTCTTCGCAGCCTCTTGCCGACGCTGTTCACTCTGGGCCGGCGCCTTTGCCACCGCGCTGGGCGTGGCGCTGGCTTGGCCTGGCGTTGAGCGCATGATGCTGATGAGCTGACGCCGAAATCAGTGACCTCGCCCATCGCCATGCGAGTGGCCGAGCAAATCGGCGGGGTGATAACCCTGGCTGCGGTCTTCGTGCTGTTTACTGGGGTCCGTTTGGGCGCTTCGGCTAGACCTCAGTTACTCTTCTTCCCGGGAGACGAATCTCGTTGCGCCCCAAAGCCCCTCGCATACCCCCGCTCACAATGCATTCATTTCAGCAATATCACGCACCACCTGATCTGCAGAGTGGTCGAACATCACCTGCTCCTGTGCATCCAGAGGCAACTCGATCACGCGCACAATCCCCTTGTCTGCCAGCACACAGGGGACACCCATGGCAATCCCTGTTCGCCCGTACTCGCCCTCGAGAATCGCGACCGCCGGCAAAATGCGGTTTCGCCCATTGGCGATAGCATCCACCATCTGCGCAATGGCCACGCCCGGCGCATCGCAGGCGCTCCCCACCTTCTTCAATCCCAGAATCTCGCCGCCCCCCTGACGTGTGCGCTCCACAATCCGCTCAATCTGCTGACTGGACAGGAAGTGAGACAACGGCACCGAACCGACCGCGCAGTATCGCATCAGCGGCACCATGCTATCGCCGTGCCCTCCCAGCACCAACGCCGTGATATCCCGAGCGGAAAACCCTGTCTCCTCGGCAATGAAACACTTCATGCGCGCCGTATCCAGCACCCCTGCCTGACCGAACACCCTGTCGCGCCCCTGTCCACTGAGACTCCAGGCCCGATAAGTCAGCACGTCGACCGGGTTCGACACCACCAACACCGTCGCCTCCGGGGCATGACGATTAATATCCCGCATGATGGTATCGAGAATTGGCAGATTGATACTCAACACATCCTGACGCGACTGCCCAGGCTTGCGGGGCACACCCGCCGTAATGACCACCAGGTCAGAATCCTGCAGCATTTCGGCGTTGGACCCGCCGTAAACCCTGGTATCAGAACCTGACTCAACTGCCGCCTGCCAGACATCCAGCGCCTTGCCCTGTGCCAATTCACCCTGCACATCAATCAACATCAGTTCACGACAAAGCTCTTCCCGGGCAATGATCAGAGCCGCCGCCTCACCCACCAAACCGGCACCCACAATTGATAGCTTGTTCACTTCACACCTCCCTGCGGCTCGCGCCACCAGCAACACGCCCACCTGAGCAGAGAAGTATTACCCCCAAACGCTAAAAGGCCACCCGAAGGTGGCCTTAGTCGTTGTATCTGCTTTTCGCCTGCCCAGCGCGGCATAACTTCAGCCTCTGCTAAACCCCATCGACCGAAAACACCTAGAGCGAAATGACTGGCTTGCGATTGGTCGGCCCCCGATTGCGGATTGCGCGGTCTACCCTTACGTCGCGCTAGCCCCGGAAGGCGATGTGGATCTAAGACCGTACAGCCACATTGAAGGTTGGATTAAGCGGATAGAGGAACTGCCCGGTTATCTAGCCAAGCCCTGATCAGTGCTTGATGGCTAACGCTCCTCTCGGAAGCGGCCTCGAAACGTGTTCTAGGCCGCTTACGGCGCTTTCAAATCGAGCAGACGGACAGGCCGCTATCGACCGATTCTGTTGAAAAAGTCAGTTTCTGAGAGCGCGGCTATTCAGACGCTCGAAAAACATCTGGTTTAAGTGTTGCTACGCAAAAACCAAGACAGTTACGTCCGCTGAGTGATTTAGATTTCAACGTCGCTCACGCTCTTTCTTGGGAAAATATCGCAACGGGACTTTTTTAACAGAATCGACCCGAGGGCGCTTTAGCAGTGGCTGGGCTTATCGAGCGTGCAGTATTGCCCCTTGAAATACAGCAAGGGGCAATACTCAGAAGACTCATGCACATTCAGCGCCTTCACCTCTCCTACGACAATCACGTGATCCCCCGCCTCATACTCGGCGTGAATTTCGCAATCCAACCAGTTCAGGCAGCCGCCAATCAGCGGATTGCCCAAGGGCGAGGTTTGCCGGTTGATGCCCTGCCATTTGTCTGCGCCGCGCTGTGCGAACTGATTGGAAATCGTTGTTTGCTCATCGGACAGGATGTTGACGGCAAAGCGACCAGCCTGGCGGATTTTCGGGTAGCTCGATGACGTGGCCATCACGCTGAATGAAACCAGCGGCGGATTGACCGAGACGCTGTAGAACGACTGGCAGGTAAAGCCCACCGGCTCATCACCGGCGTCCGAGGTGATCACGGTGATTCCTGATGCGAAGTGCCCGAGCGCTTTGCGAAAGCTCAAAGGTTCGATGACTGGGCTGCCGAGAGACATTACTGATCCTAGCTACAGAGGCGAAACAGGAGTGCCTGGGCAAAGCCACAGCACATACAGAGGGGAAACGTAGGAGCTCGAACGCCATAAAAACATCTGCGCGCACCGCTTACGGGGCGCACAGGTGTTGTGAGCCAGAGCGTGCAGGCTTAGCCCAACAGCTCGCGGCGCACGATCTCGGCACCGGCATTAAGTGCGTGCAGTTTGCCGCGGGCCACGCGGCGCGACAATGGTGCCATGCCACAGTTGGTCGAGGGATAGAGCTTGTCGGCATCCACGAACTGTAGTGCCTTGCGCAGCGTGTCGGCCACTTGCTCAGGGGTTTCGATGCTGTCGGTGGCCACATCAATGGCGCCGACCATGACCTTCTTGCCGCGAATCAGCTCGATCAGGTCCATCGGCACGCGGGAGTTCTGGCACTCCAGCGAGATGATGTCGAGCTTGGACTTCCGCAACTTTGGAAAGGCCTCTTCGTACTGACGCCATTCATTGCCCAGGGTCTTCTTCCAGTCGGTGTTGGCCTTGATGCCGTAGCCGTAGCAGATGTGCACCGCTGTTTCGCACTTGAGCCCTTCCAGCGCGCGCTCCAGGGTGGCTACGCCCCAGTCGTTGACCTCATCGAAGAACACGTTGAAGGCAGGCTCATCAAACTGGATGATGTCGACGCCGGCAGCCTCCAGCTCCTTGGCCTCCTGGTTGAGGATCTTGGCAAATTCCCAGGCCAGCTTTTCACGGCTCTTGTAATGACCGTCGTACAGGGTGTCGATCATGGTCATCGGGCCGGGCAGCGCCCACTTGATCGGCTGGGTAGTCTGGCCGCGCAGGAACTTGGCATCTTCGACAAATACCGGCTTTGAACGCGATACATCGCCTACCACGCTCGGCACATTGGCGTCATAGCGGTTGCGGATGCGGACCGTCTCTCGCTTGGTAAAGTCGACGCCTTCCAGGTGCTCGATGAAGGTGGTAACGAAGTGCTGGCGGGTTTGTTCGCCGTCGCTGACGATATCAATGCCCGCATGCAGCTGCTCTTGCAGGGACACGCGCAGGGCATCCTGCTTGGCCTCCGACAAGGCCTCGCCCTCCAGTTTCCAAGGCGACCAGAGCGTTTCAGGCTCTGCCAGCCAGGACGGTTTCGGCAGACTGCCAGCGGTGGAGGTCGGTAGTAACTTTTTCACAAGGGTAATTCCTTCAACAAAAATCAGGCGGCGAAACGCTTGACCCACTGCTCCAGCGTCGACTGGTAGGGCTTGATGAGCTTCTCTTCGACAAATTGTCCCTGCTCAATGGCCAGACGGCTGCGCTCTTCGCGGTCATACACAATGCGCGTCAGCGAGTAGTCCTCATGGCTCAGGCTGGGCTGGTAGTGTTTGCCGGCCGGCGAGTTGGCGTTGTAGATTTCGGGACGGTAGATCTTCTGGAAAGTATCCATCGTGCTGATGGTGCCGATCAGCTCGAGGTCGCTGTAATCGGCCAGCAGGTCGCCGGAGAAGTAGAACGCCAAGGGCGCCACGCTGTTGGCCGGCATGAAGTAGCGCACAGCCAAGCCCATCTTGTCGAAGTACTCATCGGTCAGTGAGTACTCGTCCTGCAGGTACTCATAGCCCAGGACCGGGTGCTGGTTCTCCGTGCGCTGGTAGGTCTTGGTGCTGGAGACACTCAGGCAAATTAGCGGCTGCTTTTTAAAGTTCTCGCGGTAGGCGCTTGAGCTAACGAAGCTCTTGAACAGTTTGCCGTGCAGCTCACCAAAGCCCTCGGGGGTGTTAAAGCCGGGCTGGTTCTTGTTGTGTTCGAGCAGCAGCACGCTGAAGTCGTAGTCGCGCACATAGGAGGAGAAACTGTTGCCGACCACGCCGTCGATCTTCTCGTTCTTGTGATGATCGATGATGTTGGTCTTGAGCACCTCGATCAGCGGCAGGGACTGATCCGCGCCCTGCCCGTCGAGCTCGATGGCAGCCGAGATGATCTCCAGCTCGACCGAGTAGCGGTCGCCAGTAAGATTGTCCCAATGCGCCAGCGTGTTGAAGCGGTTGTTGATCATCTTCAGGGTGTTGCGCAGATTCTCCTGGCGGCGCTCACCTCGGGCCAAATTGGCGAAGTTAGTGGTCAGACGAGTGTTCTCGGCCGGCACGTAGTGCTCATCAAAACCAATGCTGTAAACGGAGAACTTGAAATCGGCGCTCATATGTCCAGTCGCTCTGATGCTTAAAATTAATCCTGACTGTTGGCATCGGTCTAGTGGCTAAAGACTTTTGTACCGAGGCCATCAATGGGGGCTTTGTCTGGGGGAATTTTCAGCACTGATGACAAATGAGGCAATCTCATTTAATTGATCATTAAGACAAATTTAACTCATGATCGAGGCGAGAGAGCGGCGCGCTTAGAGTTGGGCTGCGGATCGCACCTATTTTGGAGACGTATCAAGGCTTCAATAGGTGGTCTGATAAGCCACTGCGGAACAGGCCGCTTTTTTTGGGCCGATAGCAGCCAGTCTTGGGAGATCAGAGGCCAACCAAGTCAAAGTGCGGGTCAGCACGAAGTCCCTTCAAAACCCTTATTCCAGAGCGGTTATGACCTAAACCAAGCCGGCCACAAGGCTTTTTCTTACTCATACCCCCAGCAGCCATCCCGCCAGTCAGCGCTCCGCATCATTGAGGAATGGATATGGATTTACCGCCTCGCCTTCCCACCATTTCTTGTCGGGCCCCAACCGAAAAATCTCGAAATGCAGATGCGGCGCATCCGCTGCCGCGTTGCCTGTCACCCCAACATACCCGAGCAAATCCCCGCGCTTGAGCGCCGCGCCCTCTCTCAGCCCGGGAGCGAATGCGTCAAGGTGCGCGTAGTAGTAAGCGAACGTCGCATCGGGATCGAACTGGTAGATCGTAAGCCCGCCAGCCACGCTATTGAATAGCTTGGCCACCGTTCCATCGCCGGCGGCGATGACCGGGGCTCGCAGATCGGCTGCAATATCAATTCCTTCGTGTCGACGCTCGCCGCGGCATTCGTAGAAAGAATCCCGCAGGCTCACGCGCGTGACACCCATAACCGGGATGATCAAACGCGCGGCTGTGAGCAACTGCGCGCTCCCCTGCTCAGCCGAATTACCTGTGACGATGGCAGGACCTGCCCTTTCGGCAGAACCTTCGACATCATCGCCGCCGGCAATGCAGGTCTCACCTAGAACCATTTGGCCTGGTGATAGGGCTAACGTGACGATCAATATCTGCGCACCCAGCACTGAAGCTAATCGACCGACAGGCGTATGACGCGTAACCCTGGATTCGGACATGCAGACCCCGCATGGGCGTAGATGTTGAACGGCTCTAAAGCTGCCTTGGCAGGCCGGCGAAGGGATCATCGCTGCATAGCGACCACCGGAACTATCCGTTCTGCAGACCGCCAAAAGGTTAGTTCAGCCTCATACGACCGGGCGGCATTTGCTTCCGGATCATGCACCCGCTCGGCGGGACTCATCGATGCTTTACCGTAGAGAGGAGCATGAAAATGACCCACCCCCTGAGGTTCTATTTCGCAATCATTCTCGCGACCTTCTGGCTGGCATCAGCGAGCCTACTTAACAACGCAAGCGCCGCAACCGCCGAAGACCTGGATGCCGACGCCCGGCAGGCGCTGGAAATACTCTACAAGACCCACCCCTTTGCCGAGACCATTTCGAGCAACGCCAAGGCCGTTCTGGTCTTCCCGAATATCGTCAAGGCAGGGCTGGTGTTCGGGGGTAGTTATGGCGAAGGCGTGTTGATGCGCGGCTCAACCGTGGATGCTTACTACAACTCCGTATCAGGATCCTGGGGACTGCAGGCCGGTGCCCAGTCTTACGGTTATGCCGTGTTCCTAATGACCGACAAAGCGCTGAACTACGTGCGCGAAAGCAAAGGCTGGGAAATCGGTGTAGGGCCGACCGTGGTTGTGGTTGACGAGGGCGTCGCGAAGAACCTGTCGAGTACGACACTGAAGGATGATGCCTATGCGTTCATCTTCGACCAGCAAGGGCTGATGGCCGGAGTCAGCATCGAAGGCACGAAGATTTCTCTGATCAAACGCTGAGTCGACCCGTTTTGCGGCTGAGACAGCAGGGCAATCTAAAACTGACCCTGCTGCTCACCCGCAACACGCACCTGATTGCGACCCTCGTGCTTGGCTGCGTAAAGCGCGCCGTCGGCTTTGGCGATTAGCTGATCGACATCAACACGATCTACGTGCGTGCACGCCAAACCCATGCTGACGGTGATGGGAATGGTCCCGCCTGGAGTCATGATCGGTGCCTGAGCGATGGCAAGGCGAATTTTCTCGGCGACGCAGCGTGCGCCTTCGGCGTCCGTGTGCGGTAAGGCGATGGCAAACTCCTCGCCGCCGAGCCGGCCAAAAAGGTCACGCGAGCGAAGCATGCGGGTGCAGATGGTGGTGAATTGCTTGAGCACCGCGTCGCCGATGGGGTGCCCATAACAGTCGTTGACGCGTTTGAAATGGTCGATATCCAGCATCAGCAGGCTCAGACAATCACCATGACGACCAGTCCGAGCGAGTTCTGCTTCAAGCCTGTGGAGGAATGAGCGGCGGCTGCTGACGCCGGTCAGCGCGTCAGTATTGGCAAACTGGGACAGTTGATCATGAGCCAGACGAAGGCTGGCGGTGTTTTGAAAATACCGACGACTCAGCACGAAGATTAAAATCCCCGCAGCGAACAGCAGCACCGAAATGACGCCCGCCGAGACGATCAGCAATTCCCTGCGCTCCCGGTAGGCCGCCAAGAAATCCTTAGGAGCCAACAGCACAACCACCACGACGCCATACTCGTTGAGGCGCCGATAAGCACCAAGGTGGTACTCGCCGTCAAGGCTGCTTACGCCCTCGAAATAGCCACGCTCGGGGCTGCTCGCGTCAAAGTAGGGTTTGCTCTGGGGCACCTTGAATTGACCGTAACGCTCGATGATGGGCGAGCCGGAGGCGATGGCGCGCACGCTGCGGTCAGTGCCAAGCAACACAATGCTGCCGTTTGGCCCAACATCGATTTGCTCGTAGTAGTCGGCAAAGAAACTGGTGGGCACGGAATGCACCAGTACACCGGCAAATTGGCCGTTCTGGAGAATGGGGCGGGTGAACTGAATCGTCCACTGTTGCGATACCCGACCCAGCACCGGCTTGCTGATGAACAAACGGTCGACGTCGGGGTTGTCACGGTGAATACGGAAGTGTTCACGGTCGCTCAGATCCACTGGCTCGGCTTCCGGAGCGAGATTGGAATACATCAACCGACCTTCCTTGTTAATCACGGCAAACTGCGCAACGAAGCTGCCGTAGGGCTCCACCTCTCCCCTGACATAGCTGTGAAAGTCGGAATGCTCAAGCACGTCCTCGCGCATATCCAACAAAATAATATCCATCAACCTGATCACGCTGTGCACATGCGCTTCAAAGGCTGTTGCCAGGTTCATCGCATCATTTCGCGCAGCGCTTTCGGTCGAGGCGCGTTCATGCTTGATCTCATTCAGAACGAAGGCCCACATGGGCACCAGCGCAAGAAGCAGTATGGAGCCTGTTAAAAATCCCGCTTTGCCTTTCAAGCCTTCACTCCGCTGCACTCTCAGTGTTTCGTACACTGCAATGATACTTAACGCTTATATCGACTGAGCGTGCCACCCCATGAATGCGCTAACGGAAAAGCAACTGAAAAGGAGACCAACGGTAAGGAAACCCGGAAGAGGACAGATTTAGAAGTATGAAACCGAATCCAAATTTTCAAGGCCAAGGGTGTGGGTCCGCACGGAGCTCTCTTTCAAACCCTTATTCCAGGGTTGCCCAAGACTAAACGAAGCAGGCCACCCGTTCTTAACCGCAGAAATCTACCGAAACTCGCTGAATTCAGCGAGGTTGCGGTCGACAGAAAGCCAGCAACAAAAAAAAGCACCCGAAGGTGCTTTTCTTGTCAGCGCGCTTAATGGGTTAGAGCCGACACATTCGCCCGCGCCTTATGCAGCTTTTTAAAGCTGTCGATTAGTCGCAAGTGCCTATCGAGGCCTTCAAGTTTCATGCTCGTCGGCGTCAGGCCGAAGAAGCGTACGGTGCCCTCAACGGACCCCAGCGCGGCGTCCATGCGGGTGCTGCCGAACATTCGGCGGAAGTTGGCTTCGTAATCGGACATTTCCAGCTCGTCGTCCAACACCACTTCCAGCACCACGTTCAGGGCCTGGTAGAACAAGCCACGCTCGACGGTGTTGTCGTTGTACTGCAGGAAGGTTTCCACCAGCTCCTTCGCCTCGTCGAAGCGCTGCAAGGCAACGTAGATCAGCAGCTTCAATTCGAGAATCGTCAACTGACCCCAGTCCGTGTTGTCATCAAACTCAATGCCGATGAGGGTACTGATATCGGTGTAATCATCCAGTTCGCTTTCTTCCAGCCGCTCAACCAGCGCTTGCAGCTCATCGTCGTCCAGGCGATGCAAGTTGAGGATGTCCTCGCGGAAGAACAGGGCCTTGTTGGTGTTATCCCAAATCAGATCATCCACCGGATAAACTTCGGAATAACCCGGCACCAACATGCGGCAGGCGGTTGCGCCCAGGTGCTCATACACCGCCATGTACACTTCTTTGCCCATGTCTTCGAGTATGCCGAACAAGGTCGCGGCTTCTTCGGCGTTGGAGTCAGTACCCTGGCCAGAGAAGTCCCACTCGACGAACTCGTAATCAGCCTTGGCGCTGAAAAAGCGCCACGAGACGACGCCGCTGGAATCGATGAAGTGCTCAACAGAGTTGTTCGGCTCCGTCACCGCGTGACTTTCGAAAGTTGGCTGCGGTAAATCGTTTAGGCCTTCAAAACTGCGGCCTTGCAGCAATTCCGTCAGACTGCGCTCCAGCGCCACTGCCAAGCTGGGGTGTGCGCCGAACGAGGCAAACACGCCGCCGGTACGCGGGTTCATCAGGGTGACGCACATCACCGGGAATTGTCCGCCCAGCGACGCATCCTTCACCAGCACGGGAAAGCCCTGCTCTTCCAGCCCCTGGATGCCGGCCAGAATGCCAGGGTACTTTGCCAACACCGCGTCCGGTACATCAGGCAGTGCGATCTCACCTTCGATAATCTCGCGCTTTACCGCGCGCTCGAAAATTTCCGACAGGCACTGCACCTGCGCTTCGGCCAGGGTATTACCGGCACTCATGCCGTTGCTCAGGTACAGGTTTTCGATCAGGTTGGACGGGAAATACACCACCTTGCCATCCGACTTGCGCACATAGGGCAGCGCGCAAATGCCACGCTCCACGTTGCCCGAGTTGGTGTCGTACAGGTGCGAGCCACGCAATTCGCCATCCGGGTTGTAAACCGCCAGGCAGTGGGCGTCGAGAATTTCAGCCGGTAGCGCATCGTTACGACCCGGCTTGAACCAGCGCTCTTCCGGATAATGCACAAACGCTGCATTGGCGATGTCTTCGCCCCAGAACTGGTCGTTGTAGAAGAAATTGCAGTTCAGGCGTTCGATGAACTCGCCCAGCGACGATGCCAATGCGGCTTCCTTGGTCGCGCCCTTGCCATTGGTAAAGCACATCGGCGAGTGCGCATCGCGAACATGCAGCGACCAGACATTGGGCACGATATTGCGCCACGAGGCGATCTCAACCTTCATGCCCAGGTCCGCCAGAATGCCGGACATGGTGGCGATGGTTTGCTCCAGCGGCAGATCCTTGCCCGCGATATAGGTGCTCGTCTCGGAATCCGGATTCACCATTAGCAACGCCTGGGCGTCGGAGTCGAGATTCTCCACCTCTTCGATGATGAACTCAGGCCCGGTTTGCACCACCTTCTTTACCGTACAACGGTCGATGGAACGCAGGATGCCCTGGCGGTCTTTTTCAGAGATGTCCGCCGGCAGCTCGACCTGGATCTTGAAGATCTGGTTGTAGCGGTTTTCCGGATCGACAATGTTGTTTTGCGAAAGGCGGATATGTTCGGTGGGGATGTTCCGCGTCTGGCAGTACAGCTTTACAAAGTAGGCCGCACACAAGGCCGAGGAGGCTAGAAAGTAATCGAACGGGCCCGGCGCGGAGCCATCGCCCTTGTAACGGATAGGTTGATCAGCCACCACCGTGAAATCATCGAACTTGGCCTCAAGCCGAAGGTTGTCGAGAAAGTTGACCTTGATTTCCATGTGGGATTACCAGAATAACGAGCAGGACGAATTGGCCGCCATTATCCGGTTTTCCAGCGGGATGTCTTGTTCAGAAGCCGCAGCGATTTGCGTGTGGCGCACCTTGCGCACTGGCCATCACGCTCTGGAAAAGGGCTGCGCTGAGGTACGGGCTGAGCAGGACGCCCTCGCCAATCTGATCAGTGGCCAAAATGGCTGTGCCCTGACGGCGCGCCAACTCGCTCGAGCCCGGCCGAGTGTGAACGTCAAAAACAAAAAATCCGATGCCGGATACCCGGCATCGGATTTTAGGTGGTGCGGGTCGATTACTTCTTCAGTTGCATGGTGCCGTGTTCGGCCAGGTTGGTGTGCCAGGAGAAAGCCTTTTCCAGCACGTGCGGGGTATGGCCGCCGCGGGCCTTCGCCTCTTCGAGGTACGCCATGGCCTGATGCTTGTAGTCAGGGTGCATGCAGTTGTTGATGATGCGCTCGGCCGCCTCAACTGGGGCCAGACCACGCAGGTCCGCAAAACCCTGCTCGGTGATGATGCAGTCGACATCATGGTTGGTGTGGTCGACGTGGGTCACGAACGGCACGATCGAGGAGACGTTGCCGTTCTTCGCGGTGGAGGTGGTCACGAAGATGCTGATGCGCGCGTTACGGGCGAAGTCACCTGAGCCGCCGATGCCGTTCATCATGTGAGTGCCGCTGACGTGGGTGGAGTTCACGTTGCCGTAGATGTCCACTTCCAGTGCGGTGTTGAAAGAAATGATACCCAGGCGACGGATTACTTCCGGGTGGTTGGAGATTTCCTGCGGACGGAAAACCACCTTGCCGGCGTACTTGGCCATGTCGGACGCCAGGTTGTCGACACGCTTCTTGGACAGCGAGAACGCGGTACCGGCAGCGAACTTCACCACACCCGCGTCGATCAGGTCGAACACGCCGTCCTGCAGCACTTCGGAAGCCACCACCAGATCCTTGAACTCGGACGTGCGCATGCCGTTCAGGACGGCGTTGGCGACGGAGCCCACACCGGACTGCAGCGGAGCCAGGCTGTTGGTCAGGCGACCTGCCTTGACTTCGGCGCGCAGGAAGTCGAGCAGGTTGTCAGCGATTTGCTGGGTGTCTTCGTTCGGCTCGAACAGTGGCGAAGGGATGTCCGGCTGGCTGGACAGTACGATACCGCGCACCTTGGCCGGATCGACCGGAATGCCCACGGTGCCGATTCGGGTGCTGATGTCGTACACAGGAATGTCTTTACGCGAATTCTCACCGGCGGCGCCCGGCACGTAGATATCGTGCATGCCTTCGTACTCACGCGGAGCAGACGTGTTCAGCTCGATGATCACGTGTTTGGCGGTTTGTACGAAAATCGGCGAGTTGCCTACGGAACCGGTCGGAATGATCTGACCGTCTTCGGTGATAGCAGCGGCTTCAATGATGGCGTAGTCGACTTGCGGCAGGACGCCCTGGCGGATCAGTTCAGCCATGTGCGACAGGTGCTGGTCGATGTACAGCACTTCGCCGGCGTTGATCTTTTTGCGCTGTACCGGGTTGCCCTGATAAGGAATGCGCTTGTTGATGATGCCCGCCTCAGCCATGGACTGGTCGGCGGCCGGGCCCATGGAAGCGCCGGTGAACAGGTTGACCTTGAACTTCTCTTTCTGGCCACGCTCGGACAGTGCCCGAGGGAATTCCTTCGGTTCACCAAACAGAGTGAAACCACTCATACCCAGCGTCATGCCGTCTTCGATCCACGATGCTGCTTCTTCTGCCGATACAACCTTGTCCAGGAAAGCAGCATTGCGAATGTACTTTTTTAGATCCGTTGTCATGAAATCCACCTCTGAATTAATGCTCGCCTATGAGGATCTGCAGCGCATCACATAGCGCCCTGACGGTTCGAGTGTGTCAGGACTTCAAGCGTGGGAGGCTAACGCCATGTCGCTACCACCCAACCTACAGAACCTCACAAGGAATCATGCCGCGCTTAACGTCCGCTTTTTAATCGCTCACCGTATTCTAGGGTTACCCAGTTTTTTGACAGCTATACAAAGGTCGACCATCCGAGCATGTCGGAGCGGCTTGGCACGCACTAAACTCAGACGGTTGGGTTTGCAGCAAAACAGGATCGCCAAAAGAAGGCGGCGCCGGATTATACCGACTCGATTGACCAGGCGCGTGAGAATGTAACGGTCGCCACTCTACCTGATGCGGCCATTCATCTGTGCCGGCGAGGTGATCCGGTATAAGCCGCGATTGCCCAGAACGCACGACCTGCCGTGCGCTACACTCGGCGCCGATCTTCGGGAGCAAAGCAACATCTTAAAGGTCGAACCTCTCCCATAGCCGTAGCGGAAGCCCTCAATGCCCAGTCGTTCGCTGTCCCGAATCTCGCGTGTGCTGATCAGCGCCCTGCTGCTGGCCACGCTTGCCGCCTGCGCCAACCTGGCGCCTCGCGATCCGTTGAAGATCGATCTGGCCGGCCTGGAGCCTTTAGCGGGACAGGGCCTGGAAGTGCGCTTCAAGGTGAAATTGCGCGTGCAGAACCCCAATGACACCAGCATCGACTTTCATGGCGTGGCGCTTGAGTTGGACATCAACGGCCAGCCGCTGGCCAGCGGCGTAAGCGATCAGCGTGGCAAGGTGGCCGGTTTCGGCGAAACGCTGATCGAAGTGCCGGTGACCATTTCCGCCTTTTCAGCCCTGCGTCAGACCTGGGGGCTGGCAGGCTATCAGCCCGGCCAGGGCGTGCCTTATGTGATCCGCGGCAAGCTCGGCGGCAGCATGCTCGGCTCGGCGCGTTTCAGTGATTCGGGCGTACTCGATTGGCCTGCACCGGCCCAGCGCTGAGACGCGCCAATCGGTTGCGGTGCTCAATACGCGCCTCAGAAATAGCCTCGCCCATGTGGCGCAGCAGTGTCGGAGGTCCCGCCTTGCTTTGGCTGCAGATGTTCGGACTGCAGCACGGCGCCGGTCTGGGGGTCATACTCGATGCGCAGTAACGGCGTGCCATTGGGATCCAGGCGAATTTCCAGTCGCAAACGTCCCTGCTCGTCAAAACGCTTGTGGCTGCCCACGCCAACGCCTCCTCTCTGGGCGCCGCGGTAGCTGAGCTTGCCGTTTTCCCAGTAGTGCTCGACCCGCAGCACCGGCTGCGACGTCGCCTCGGTGCCAGGTTTCACAAAGCGGCGTTCCTTTAGCTCTCCGTTGGGATACCACTGAGTACTGTGAGTGATATGCCCTTGCTTCCAGACAGTTTCCTGCACGAGCTGGCCATTTTCTGCCCATTCTCGCTCCCGTCCTTCGCGCAGACCTTCGGCCTGGTTCCGGCCTCGTCCACGAAACGTACTTTCCGCTTTTAACTGACCATTGGGGAAATAACGCACCGTAAGCTGTTCGTCATTGATCAGCCGAAAGGAGCTGCGCAAACGCCCCCATTCGTCCAGCTCGTCGCGACGTTGCAGCTCACCGAGCAGCCAGCTTTCCTGCCTCACCGGCCCATGTTCTCCGTGCAGCACCACTTCGCTGGGTTGCCCGGCAAATCCGCACCACTGCCGATCCAACTCCTCCAGCAAGGGTCGATGGCCGCACTGCAGGTTGCTCAACTGACCGTCGACAAGAAAACTCGCCGCAGCCCGTTCGCGGCCATTGGCATCAATCCAGGCAATCCGGCTCAGCCCTCCGTCCGTGCGATAAAATTTTTCCAGGCCCATCCGGCGCCCATCCACGTGGGCCATCTGGTAACGCACCGTGCCAGTGCTGTAGAACTCGCGCAGGTCCCCGTGCAGATTGCCGGCGGCATCAACCTGAAACTCACGCAGCAAGCGCCCCGCCCCATCGTACTGGCGGCGTATGCCTTGCTCGAAGGTCTCATACGGCTCTGCCGTTGCTGGGCTCGCGCTCTCGTCGAAGCACTCTGGTAAAGCGGCGCCCAACACACCCAATGCATCCAGGCGATAAGTCCACATTGACCAGGCCAACCCAATCAGCACGATCATCCACAGTCCGGTACCCAGCCGGCGACATTGCCAGCGCTTCATTGCCGATCTCCTTATCGTTCTTCTCCGCCATCCTGGCAGGGGTTCCCAGGCCTTTTCAGACACACCGATAGGCCCAGATGCGAAGCTCTGGACCTCTGGATTGCGGAAAAGGAGTGTTGCTTGCCCAAGGGCAGTTATTGCCCCAAGCCTGCTCAGACTAGCAGCGTTCAGAACGCTAACCGGGACTTTCAGTGCCGCTGTGCATGTCCGCTGTGCCTGCAACCGTTATAGTCGGCGGTCGCTGTGGAGTGCCTTATGTCCGTGATGTTGAATGCCTGGCGCCATGCTCCGACCCATCGCCGGGTCTGGGCGCTGGCCGTCCCCATGATCCTGTCCAATCTGTCGGTGCCGCTGGTAGCACTGGTCGACACGGCCGTGGCCGGCCATTTGCCCCACGCCCACCAACTCGGCGCGGTAGCGGTGGGCAGTACTCTATATGTGATGATCGTCGGCACCCTGGGTTTTTTGCGCATGGGTACCACAGGCTTTGCCGCCCAGGCCAGTGGGCGTGAAGATGGCGGCGCCTTGCGACAGGTGTTGCTGCAAGGCCTGGTGCTGGCTGTGCTACTGGCGTTGCTGCTAGGCAGCTTGGCGGTACCGCTGAGCACCTTTGCCCTCGGGCTGATGAACCCCTCAGCCGAGCTGCACGACCTGACGCGCGAATTCTTCCATATCCGCCTGCTCGGCTTGCCCGCCGCCCTGGCCAACTATGCGCTGGTCGGCTGGTTCCTCGGCTCGCAGAATGCCCGCGCACCCCTGGCCGTGCTGCTCACCACAAACATCACCAATATTGTCTTGTCGTTGTGGTTTGTGCTTGGCCTCGAGTGGAGCGTGGCCGGTGCTGCCTGGGCGGCGGTGCTCGCCGAATGGAGCGGGGTTTTGCTCGGCCTGCTGCTGACGCGCTTGGCCCTGCGTCAGCAAACGGGCCGGCTGGACGTTCACGCACTGCACCGCTGGCGTAACTGGCGCCCGCTGCTGGCGGTGAATCGGGACATTTTTATCCGCAGCCTGGCGCTACAAGGCGTGTTCTTTCTGTTCACTGTGCAAGGCGCACGCCTGGGCGACGCCACGGTGGCGGCCAATGCCTTGCTGCTGAATGGGCTGCTGGTCACCGCCTACGCATTGGATGGCCTGGCCCATGCAGTCGAGGCGTTGTGCGGGCACGCCATCGGTGCTCGCGACCGGCTTGCCTTGCGCCGCGCCTTGGTGATCAGCGGGGGTTGGTCGCTGCTGGCCAGCCTGCTCTTTGCCCTGTTGTTTTTCAGTGGTGGCGAGGTGTTCGTCAATCTGCAGAGCGATATTGCCGAGGTGCGCGCGGTGGCCCATGGATACCTGCCGTATCTGGCTCTGCTGCCGCTGATTGCGGTCTGGAGCTACCTGCTCGATGGCCTGTTCATTGGTGCCACGCGAGCCCGCGAAATGCGCAATGCCATGCTCATCGCCGTGGCCCTGAGCCTGCCCTTGGGGCTGGCGTTGCGCCCCATGGGCAATCATGGTCTGTGGCTGGCGTTCCTGACCTTCATGGGCATCCGCGGCCTTTGTCTGGCTACTATGGGTTGGCGACTTGCGCGCCATGACCGCTGGTTTGCGCCGACACCGCAACCGTAGAGCGGCGCGACCGCCCTACGGTTGGGTAATCACGTGGACAGGTACGACGACCGCGTCAGGCCCAGGCGCAGCGCATCGAGGAACTGGGTGCGTTCGCGGGCAGTGAGCGTGGCGCTGGCCACTTTGTCGCGGTAGAAGGTCATCAGTTCTTCCGGCGACAGGTGCACGTAGCGCAGCATGTCCTCAATGGTGTCGTGGGTTTCGATGCCGGCGTGGTAAACGCTGCCATCGGGACGCTGATAGACATTCACCGAGTCGGTGTCGCCGAACAGGTTGTGCATGTCGCCGAGAATTTCCTGGTAGGCCCCGACCAGGAACACACCGAGCAGGTAATCCTCGCCGGGGCGTACCTCATGCACCGGCAGGCTGGTTTCGATGCTCTGTTCGTCTACGTAGTGCTTGATCTTGCCGTCCGAGTCGCAGGTCAGGTCCTGCAGCACGGCGCGGCGCAGCGGCTCTTCATCGTGGCGATGCAACGGCGTGATCGGCAGGATTTGGTCGATTGCCCAGGTGTCCGGCAGGCTCTGGAACACCGAGAAGTTACAGATGTATTTGTCTGCCAGCTTGTCGTTGAGCTCATCGAGCACCGCGCGGTGCGAACGTTGGCGGGCCTTGAGCTGGTTGTACAGGCGCCGGCAGATGGCGAAGTAGCACTGCTCGGCCAGGGCCTTCTGCGGCAGGCTGAGCTTGCCGGCGGAATACTGGCTCGATACCTCGCCAATAAAATGCGTGGCTCGCCAGTACGTCTCGGCGACCATTTCCGGGTCGGTGTCACCCAGCAACCCGATCAACTCCTGCAGCGTCTCAGGATGCTCCACCTCGGCGTCGATGACGGGCGTTTCATCGTTGTGGCGCTCGACATCGGTCACCTGCACCACCAGCACCGCGTGATGGGCAGTCATCGCCCGGCCGCTTTCAGAAAAGATATGCGGATGCGGCAGGTCCTGCAGGTCGCAGAAGCCCTTGAGCATGCCGACCACGGTGGCGGCGTAATCATCGATGTCGTAGTTGATCGAACTGGCGTTGCGCGAATGGGTGCCGTCGTAGTCCACGCCCAGGCCGCCGCCGACGTCGATGTGATCGACCGGCAGTCCCAGCGCGCGCAGCTCACCGTAATAACGGATCGCTTCACGAAAACCCTGGCGGTAATCGGCGATATTGGCGATCTGCGAGCCCATGTGGAAATGCAGCAGACGCACGCCCTGATCCAGCCCGGCGGCGCGAAAGCGTTCGATTACGGTCAGCAACTGCGCGGCGGACAGACCGAACTTAGATTTCTCACCGCCTGTATCGGCCCACTTCGACGAGGACAGCGACGACAGGCGCACGCGCAAGCCGATCTGCGGAGCGACCTTGAGTTCGGCCGCCTCCTCGATGACCAGCGCAACCTCGGATTCCTTCTCGATCACAATAAACACGTTGTGACCCAGCTTCTGGCCGATCAGCGCCAAGCGGATGAACTCGCGGTCCTTGTAGCCGTTGCAGACGATGGTGCCGCCCTTGGGCGCCAGCGCCAGCACCGCCATCAGCTCAGGCTTAGAACCGGCCTCCAGACCAATGGCGACGTTTTCGGTGGCGATGATGTTTTCCACCACCGCTTCCTGTTGGTTGACCTTGATCGGGTACAGCGCGCTGTAGCGGTTCTGGTAGTCGAGCCGCTCGATATGCGCGTCAAAAGCACCCGTCAGTTGGCGCACGCGGTCCTGAAGAATGTCGGGAAAACGCAGTAATAACGGCAGCGACAAACCACTGCCGCGCAATTGCTGCACCTGCTCGAAGACATCGATGGGCTTGCCGAGGCCGGGGCGTGGGTTAACTTCCACCCGCCCGGCATCATTGATCGCAAAATAGCCTGCGCCCCAGTGACGAATGCCATAGACACTGCGACTGTCCGCTACGGTCCAGCTGCTGCCATCGTCCTTGCGTGTACGTCGAGCCATTGTTTTCTCCAGCAAACCTCAAAGTCGCCCAGAGCCTGACAGCTCAATACGGGAATGGGAAGGGTGGGCAAACTATCCGCTGCCGCTTTTTTAACCGGCGCTCAACCGCCGGATTTCTTGGCCTTGAAGCCACGCTTGATCAGTTCGTCCAGCAGCAAGTCGACATGCTCACCCTGGATTTCAATCACGCCCTCCTTCAGACCGCCACCGCAGCCGCAGCGTTTCTTCAGCGCGCTGGCCAGCTCCTTGAGTTCCGCTTCGGCCAGGGGCACGCCCGTGATGGTGGTGACCGTCTTGCCGCCGCGACCCTTGGTTTCGCGGCGGACACGGGCAATACCGTCGCCAGCGGGAATCTGGCTCTGCGAGCAAATGCAAGCGGCCTGCGGCTGGCCACAATCGGGACAATGCCGGCCGGCATCGGTGGAATAAACCAAACCGCCCAAAGCGGCGAAGGAAGAGGTTTTCTTGGACATTACAAAGTCCTCGCAAGAGCACGGGGCGCGCAGTGTAACGACAAACACGCCCTGCCCCAATCGGTGCACAGGCGACGACGGCGCCGAGTTGTAAGGCGGCGTCGCTCGACTCAAAAAGATAGGCGAGTTCACCACAGCTGGATGAGCACCCCGCCAGTGGGGTGTCTTTCTGGCGCGCCGCTGCCGAGCCGATGGGCTGCCGCCGTGCCTGCGTATCCAGCCAGACGAAGGGGGCGCGGCCAGCTTACGAAAGGGAATCCAGATACAGGCGCAGCGCCTGCAGCGAGTCCGGGCAGAAAGACTGCCCTGGAATGCTCGCCAACACTTGATCTACGGGCTGAAAGACCGCTTCCAGTACTTCTTCGGCTTGCAGGCGCAGCGCGGCGTCGGAAACCGTCGAATACACTGCGCCCCACAGGCGATTGCCCGGTGTGTCGTGGAAAAAACGGCCATGGGCCCGTAGCTCGACCCCGGCTATGCCCAGCTCTTCTTCAAGCTCACGGGCCGCGGCTTGGGCATAGTCTTCTCCGGCATCCACCATGCCACCGGCGGCCACGTCCCAGTAGCCTGGATACAGCGCTTTACTCAGGGCCCGCCGATGCACGCAGAGCTCACCGGCCGAATTGAACAGCAGAATGAACGTGCAGCGCCCAATCAGGCCCCGCGCGCGTAATTCGGCGCGCGGCAGGCAACCCAGCAACCGGTCCTGCTCGTCGACCCAGGCGACGGATTCGACATCCGACGCCGCCCGGTGCGCCTGTTCGGCTGCGCTAATCGACATCGTTACCCCTGACTAAGCAATTGGCGCAGATCGATGACTGCGGCATTGGCTCGTGAGATGTAGTTGGCCATGACCAACGAGTGGTTGGCCAGCACGCCATAGCCGCTGCCGTTGAGCACCATCGGACTCCAGATGGTTTCCTGAGCGGCTTCGAGCTCACGAATGATCTGCCGCACACTGATGGTCGCGTTCTTCTTGGCCAACACGTCGGCGAAATCCACTTCGATGGCGCGCAGCAGGTGTGACAGCGCCCACGCCTGACCGCGCGCTTCGTAGAACACGTCGTCGATCTTCAACCAGGGCGTTTCCACAATGTCTTCGCTGAGCTGCAGCGACTGGCCGGCGCCGGTGTTTTCCAGATCGGCGTTAAGGCGTACCCGACCAATGCTCGCAGACAGGCGTTGGGACAGTGAACCGAGGCGAGTGGCGACATCACCCAGCCAGTTGTTGAGGTTGTCGGCGCGGGTATAAAAAAGTGCATGGGTCTGGGCCGGATCGGAGAGCCGCGCCAGATAGCGATCCAGCGCGCGGATACCCTGGCGGTATTCGCCTTCCGACGGCGGCAGTGCCCAACTGTTGTTGTCGAAGTTGAACAGCGGCTCGGCCTTGGCCAGGTCAGGGTCCTCGGTGGACTGCGACTGCGAGCGGGCAAAGTCCTTGCGCAACGCCCGCGCCAGGTCGCGCACCTGCACCAGCGCGCCATATTCCCAGCTGGGCATGTTGTCCAGCCACAAACCCGGCGGGGCGATGTCATTGCTCAGGTAGCCGCCCGGCTTGTCGAGCAGCGTGCGCGCCACCTGTTTGAGGGTTTCCACCGTGGTGTAACCAATCACCAATTGACGCTGGGCCTGCTGCGCTGCGGCCTGGGTGTGCTGTTGCACCGCGAAAGGCGCGGGCTCGCGGCTCCAGTACCAGCCGACGACCCAACTGACCAGCAGGAGCACAGCGATGACGATGAGTAGGCCACGCCCCAACCAGCTGCGTTCCTTGGCCGTCGCGCCGGTAGCGTTTACAGAGTCGTTTGAGCCGCCGCCGCGGTTCTTCCAGTCCAACATGGCAGTGTCCTTCCAGTTTATTTCAGTGCAGGGATTCGACCGTGACTCATCCGGCGGGTTGCGCGCCAGCATGTTTTGAGATCCGGTACCCACTATATAGGGAAGGCCGGCAGCTTGCCGGCGCGACGTTGTGAGAGCTGCTACGCAGCGTGCTCAAATGTGGCTTATCGCCGCCGCCCGGAACGGATAGCCTGTGTCTCTAATCAACAAGAGTCGCGCACCATGAGCGAACATGAACCCAGCCTGCGTCTCAAACAGCATTTTGCCCAACGCGTGATCCACCAGGCCCGTCAGGTCCTGGAATTCTGGCAGCGTTTGCAACGCGGCGACTGGAACCCTGCAGATCTGGCTTCGCTTGCCGAAGCCAACCTGCTGCTGATGCGCCAAGCCGAACGCTTTGGACAAGTCGAGCATGTGGAACTGGCGCGGGGCATCCAGCACTGCGTGGAGCGAGCCGAAGCCAACCAGGGCCGACTCGACAGTGACCTGATCAGCGATCTTGATCAGTTGCTGCAGCGCCTGGCTTACACCGGGCTGCGCTATGGCGACGACAAGCAGGTTTTTCTGCCTTCGTTGCGCAAGCCGATTTACCTGGCGCTGCTGGATCAGGAATGGGCTTCACGCCTGGTTCGTCAATTGGAGTTTTTCGGCATGGTGGCGCACTCGCTGACTACCCCCGAACATTTCCACACCGCACTGCGCGAGCGCCACCCGGCGGCTATCGTCATGGACTTCGACTTTGCCGGGCCCCGCCAAGGCCTGCACCTGATCCAGCAGCTGCAGCAGGCGCGCAGCGACAAGTTACCGGTGCTGTTCTTCAACCCAGGCGAAACCGATGCGCCAACCCGCCTGGCCGCTGTACGCGCCGGGGGGGTGGCTCTGCTCAGTGGCAACCTGGATGCCTCCTGCTTATTAGAAAAAATCGAAACGCTCACCCACAGCGCCCACCAGGAACCCTACCGTGCCCTGGTGATCGACGACTCGCGTGCCCAGGCCACGCATACCGAGCGCATCCTCAACAGCGCAGGAATCATCACCCGCGCGCTCAATGAACCGATCGATGCCCTGGAAGTCCTTGCCGAATTCCAACCCGACCTGATTATCCTCGACCTCTACATGCCCGACTGTACCGGCCCCGAGCTGGCCCGGCTGATCCGCCAGGATGAACGCTACGTCAGCGTGCCCATCATCTACCTGTCGGCCGAAAGCGACCTGGACAAACAGCTCGATGCGATGAATGAAGGTGGCGACGATTTCCTCACCAAGCCGACCCAGCCCCATCACCTGATTGCCACGGTGCGCAACCGTGCTCAGCGCGCCCGCAACCTGAAAGCCCACATGGTGCGCGACAGCCTGACCGGCCTGTACAACCACACGCATATCCTGCAGCTGCTCGAAGATGCCGGCGTGCGTGCCCGCCGCGACGGCAGGCCGTTGTCCTTTGCAATGATCGACATCGATCATTTCAAGCAGGTCAACGATCAGCATGGTCATCCCATGGGCGATCGCGTGATCAAAAGCCTGTCACTGTTCCTCAAGCAACGCCTGCGCAAGACCGACCTGATCGGCCGCTACGGTGGCGAAGAATTTGCCGTGATCCTGCCGGATACCACCGCCACCGCCGCCGCCAAGGTGCTCGACAGCATTCGCCAGCGCTTCGCCGAATTGCGCCATCCGGCCCAGCCCGATGACCTGAGCTGTACCTTCAGCTGCGGTATCGCGGAGCTGAGCGATCAGGACACGGCGACGCTCGGCCAAGAGGCCGACGAGGCGCTGTATCAGGCCAAGCGTGGCGGCCGTAATCAGGTCCGCCTGTTTGGCCCCCTCCTGTCGGCGGGTTTCACGATAACGTCATAAAAATGCAATAACTTCAGGGCATTACAGTTCAAAACCCAGCCGAGGTTGCGGATGCGCCTGAAGTTGCTGTCTCCCTTGATTACCTGCTTGCTGCTGGGCGTCTGCCTGACTCTGGGTGCAACACTCTGGTGGTCGCAGCGTGCCTTGGAGCGCCCCTATGTGCTGATGGGGCAGTACCTGGGGCTGTCCCAGCAGCTCCAGCACCTGACCCGTCAGGTGCACAGCTATCTCGACACGGGTGATGCCGTGCGTCATGCCACCGCACTGCAAGCGCTGGATGACCTCGCAGCCAGTCTCGAACAATTGCCTCCCGCATTGACTGCAACCTTGCGGCCAAGCTTCGCCGAACTGCGACGGTATACCGCCGAAGACCTGCTGGCAGCCGGCAAGCTGGCCGGCGATCCCCAGGGTCTGCTGGTACAGGCCGAACGCGAACTCAACGCTACCTTGGCGCAACTGGCCCGCTATGCAGACGCCGCTGATGGGCTCGACTCGATGCGCTATCGCGCCACACTGCTGGACGCGGCGCTGCAACTGCAACGCTTGGGCCAGACACGCGCCACTCTGGTGAGCAGTGGCCGCGATGATCTGGCTGCGGGCGTGGAACAGGCGCTCGGCAACCTCGCCCAGCGGGCCGAGCAACTGCAACAACTACCGCTGCTCGGCGTCTACGATCAAAGCCCGTCGGCGGCCAACCATTTCGCCGTGTTGCTGGACTTGTCCAGCGCCGACGAGAATGAGGGTTCCGGCGAAGACCAAGGCATTGCCCTCAAGCGCGAGCTGAGTAGTCTGATTGCACGCTATCCGGCGGAACTGCATAGCACGCGCGCGCTGATTCGTCAGCGCGGCGAATTGCACACCCGAACCCTGGAACTCGTTGCCAACCTGCAGAACGCAGTGGCCACACTCGAGCCCACCGTGCGCGATGAACATGGACGCATTCAGAGCGAAGTCGCCCTGCTGCAGGGATTGGCCATTGGCTTGATTCTGCTGGCTGCGTTGCTGGTCTACGCCTTGCAGCAGCATTTGACCCAAACCCTTGGCCGTCTCGTCCCGGCACTGGAAGCCTGGACCAAAGGCGATTTCACTCGCCCCATGGTGTTGCGCTCCAGCCTGCATGAGATCCAGCACATTGCCGCCTCGCTGAACCGGCTGCGCGACTACTTGGCGGGACTGGTCGGCAGCCTGCGCCAACACGCAGGCCAGGTAGGCGAAAGCAGCCAGGCCCTGGCCACGCTGAGCCAGGCGCTGCACCAAGGCGCCGAGCAACAGGTCGAAGGCGATGCTCAGGTAAGCGAAGCGCTGGGCTCGCTGGAGCGCACCATTCAACAGATGGCCAGCGACGCCGATCAGGCAGCTGACGCCACCCAGGCAGCGGGTCAGGCGGTACGCGAAGGGCAACAGGTAATCGACAGCAGCCTGGTCGAATTGCGCAGCCTGGTTGACGCGGTGCGCGGCAACGCGCGCGGCATTGAACAACTGGCGGCGGAAAGCGCCAGCATCGAACAGGTGCTGACGGTGATCCGCGATATTGCCGAGCAGACCAACTTGCTGGCCCTCAACGCCGCCATCGAAGCGGCCCGTGCAGGGGACAGCGGGCGCGGCTTTGCGGTGGTAGCCGCTGAAGTGCGCACCCTGGCGCAACGCAGCGGCGAAGCCACTGAGCAGATTCAGCAACGCATCCTGCAGCTGCAGCGGGCCGCAGCAGATTCACTGCGTGCCATGCACAACCAGGTTGAGCAGGCCGAACGCAGCGCCGCCCAAGCCGAAGCGGCGGATGGGGCGTTGCATGAAGTGGTGCAGAGCATTCAGAGCATCGCGCAGACGGCCCAGCGAATTGCCGCAGCTACCGCGAACCAGTCCGGCGCCGTGAGCCATATTCACGACCATAGCGACCAACTGAACCAGCTCGGCCACACCAACCTCATCCGTATCGCTGAAGCGCGCCAGCAAGGGGCGGATTTGCTGAACCTGGCCGATCGCCTGCAAGACGCGGCCAAGGCGTTCCGCATCGCCTGAAGCGGCTTCCAGAAAAATTTCACGAGCCACGGCCAACCTCCATGGGGACAACGTTTTTCCATTGTCCACCGAACGGAATGGGTAGATGTGAAAGCGACATCCGCCCACAGAGCTCGGGCGGGGTCGTCGCGAGTCGCTTGCCGCTCGCTTCATGTCCAGAATCGACACGCGCTTTTTCGCGGGGGAAAAGCAATTGCCCCTGCACTGCCCCCCACCCGGATTGCTATGCTTCGCGCCTTCGCAATGGGAGCTGCATCCATGGGACCCTGGTTCGACAGCATCAGCCTCTGGCTGGGCAGCAATCCGCAATGGCTGGGACTGGCCATTTTCATCATTGCCTGTGTCGAATGCCTGGCCATTGCCGGCATTCTGGTGCCCGGCACGGTCTTGATGTTCGCCGTCGCGGTCCTGGCCGGCAGCGGCGTGCTGAGCCTGTGGGAAACCCTGCTGCTCGGCTACCTGGGCGGCCTGCTCGGCGACCTGCTCTCCTACGGACTGGGCCGACGCTTTCACCAGAACATCCGGCGCCTGCCCGGCCTGCGTCACCACCCGGAATGGATGGTCGGCGCGGAGCTGTATTTCGAGCGCTACGGCACGGTCAGTCTGCTGCTCGGCCGTTTTATCGGGCCGCTGCGCCCGATGCTGCCGATGATTGCCGGCATGCTCGACATGCCATTCATGCGTTTCTGCCTGGTCAGCATGCTGGCCGCCGCCGGCTGGGTGATTGCCTACCTGGTGCCGGGCTGGGCCACCGGGGCAGCCTTGCGCCTGCCGCTGCCGGAAGGCTTCTGGTCGTCGGCAGGCGTGGTCACCGTCGGACTGGGCCTGGTGCTGATCATCAGTCTGCAACTGAGCCTGCGCCGCAAGCGCCTGGCTACGCCTTTGACCGCCACGCTATGTGCGCTGGCTCTGCTGGCGCTGTTCCTCGGCTGGCCATCTCTGGATGCCTTCGACAAGGGGCTGCTGGAAGTGATTCAAGCCGAGCGCAGCGTTGGCCTCGATCGCGTTATGGTGCTGGTCACGCGCCTGGGCGACTTCAGCACCCAGCTGTATTGCGGCGTGCTGTTGTGCGCGCTGCTGGCCATGCTCAAGCAATGGCGAGCCTTCGTCTTCACGCTCGGAACCCTGCTGGGCACCGCGCTGTGCAACGGTTTGCTCAAGGCACTATTCGCTCGGGTGCGTCCAGATGTACTGCTCGAACCGCTGGCTACCTTCAGCTTTCCCAGTGGCCACAGCTCGGCCGCCTTCGCCTTCTTCCTGAGCCTGGGCATTCTGGCCGGACGTGGACAACCCCCGCGCCTGCACCTGAGCTGGCTGCTGCTGACCATTCTGCCGGCCACGCTGATTGCCCTGTCGCGCGTCTACCTGGGCGTACACTGGCCCAGCGACGTACTCGCTGGGGCGCTGCTGGCCGCCACGGTGTGCGCCGCGAGTCTCAGCCTGGCGCAATGGCATTCTCCACTGCCCGCTCTGCCGTCCAAGGCCTGGTGGATTATTCTGCCCGCCTGCCTGGCGCTGCTGGGCGGCATCGCCACCTGGGAATTGCCTGCGGCCTTGGAGTCGTACCGCTACCGCTGAGACCGCCTCAACAGGGTCAGCAGTTCCCGCTTCGCTGCGAGCGGGAATAGCCCCTAACGCTGCAAATCTTCCAGCCAGCTATTGAGCCGCTTCAGGCGTTCGGCGACATCCTCACACTCGAGCAGGCTCAGCTTCTGCGCGCGACTGAATGGCAGCAGGTAGGCCAGGCGGCTGACCAGCGCTTGAACACCGCTCGGCATATCGCCCATCTCCAGCGAGGAAACCAGCGGATGTTCGCCCAGTGCCGTGAGCAGACCGAGCAAGTCGGCGTGCTCATCGGTCAATGGCATGTCCTGACCCTCCGCCAACCAATGGGCCTCGGCGACCGTCAACTGATCGTGCTGCACCTCGGCATCCTCCACGTTGAAACGCCGACCGCCTTCGACGCGGATACCCAGCAAGCCATTGGGCTGCTGTTGCCAGTCACGGATCAGCGCTTCGCAGCCAACACCGGAAAACGAGCTCGGCGCCGCGCCGACCTCCTCGCCTTCGATCAGAGTGACCACACCAAACCCTTCGCCACGCTTCATGCAGGCACTGAGCATGTCCAAGTAACGCGCCTCGAACAGCTGCAGATCGAGGATGCAACCGGGGAACAGCACAGTATCCAGGGGAAACAAGGGCAGCTTCATGGGCGTCTCCTCAAGCAATCAGCGCCACCACCAGCGGCAGGATCACCGCGGTGGTCACGCCCATCAGGCTCATCGCCAACGCGGCGAACGCGCCGCTTTCCGTACTGTCCTGCAGGGCCCGCGAAGTACCCACGGCGTGCGCGGTCAAGCCAAGCGCCATCCCTTGTGCCGCCGGGTGGGTAACACGCAGCCTGCGCAATATGCTCGGACCACTAATCGCGCCGAGCACGCCGGTGATCATCACGAACACGGCGGCCAGGGCCGCCACGCCGCCGATCTGCTCGGCCACCAGCATGGCAATCGGCGAGGTGACCGATTTGGGCGCCAGGGTCATCAGCATCAACGGTTCGGCGCCCAGCAGCCAGGCCACCAGCACTCCCGTCAGGGTAGCGAATACGCCCGCAATCGACAGGGTCAGCACGATCGGCCAGAACAGCTGGCGAATCCGCCGCATATTGAGAAACAGCGGCACCGCCAGCGCGACCGTGGCCGGCCCCAGCAATAGAGTCAGCGGCAACACGCTGTCGCGATACTCGTCATAGGCCAGCCCGCAGGCCAGCAACACGCCGATGACGACCACCATGGAAAAAAGCACCGGTTGAAACAGCACCGAGCGGGTCCGCTCATAGCCGGCCAGCGCCAACTGATAAACGGCCAGGGTAATGCCCAGACCGAACAGCGGATGGTGGATGACGGCCTGCCAGGCAGCGTGGTAATCGAGGCTCATGGGTCAGTGCTCCGGCGGGCTTGGCGGTCGATGAGTCTTTGCATCAGCCAACCCGTGAAGCCCAGGGAAACCACCAGCGACAGCACCAGCGCACCGACTATCGCCCACAGGTCGGCGGCAATGGCATCGACATAAACCATCACCCCCACCGCTGGCGGAATCAGCAGTAACGGCAGGTAATTCAGCAGCGTCATCGAGGCGCTGTTCAGCGACTCACTGATTTCACCGCGCCAGATGAGCGCAATGAACAGTAACAACAGGCCGATGATCGGCCCTGGCAGGATGGGGAGAAACAACACATTGAGCGCCGTCCCGAGCAATTGAAACAGGATTAGCCAGGTCAAGCCACGTAACAACATCAATTACCTCCGACGGGGGGACAACCCGGCATTATATGCCTCCCGCCAGGCACGTGTGCGCTCTCACCGGTCTGCTCTGGCCGCCCCACTTTGCGGCATACTGCACTCCGCCTCACTCGGTTAATGGAACTGCGACCATGCGCGTACCGTTGTGCTTTGCTCTTGCCTCGCTGCTGGTCGCCTGTGGCGACAGCGCGCCGACGACTTCCTCCACGGCGTTGCTGCCCGATGGCGGGCGATATCGCGGTGCGCTGGTCGATGGGCGCTTGCAGGGCCAGGGCCGCCTCGATTACGCCAACGGCAGCTTTTATGAGGGTGAATTCAAAGACGGCCTGTTTCACGGTGCTGGAACCTGGCAAGGCGTAAGCGGCGATCGTTATGTCGGCAATTTCCACCAAGGCCAGTTCCATGGCATGGGAGAGTTGACCTACAGCAACGGCAGCCTGTACCAGGGTGAATTTGCTCATGGGCGCCTGCAAGGTAGCGGCGTGCTCGAATTGGCCGATGCTCATTACCGCGGTGAGTTTCTCAACGACCGCTACCACGGTCTCGGTAATTTGGAGTGGGCAGACGGCAGCCATTACCAGGGTTATTTCAGCGACGGCGAAATGAGCGGCACGGGTGTGTTGGTGGATGCTGAGGGCAATCGTTACAGCGGTGTCTTCGAGCACGGCCTATTGGAGGGCGAAGGACAGTTCCAGGGCATCGACGGCACGCTGTATATCGGTGCCTTCGTCGAGGAGCGTTTCCAGGGCGATGGCGTCTTCAGCAATGGCGAGGGCGAGACCTGGAGCGGCCAGTTTCGCGACGGTGCACTCAGCGGTCCAGGTGAGTATCGTGGCGCCGACGGCAGTCATTTTCTGGGCGAATTCCACCGCTGGCGTTACCAGGGCCCCGGCACCCTGACCCGCCCCGACGGCAGTCAACTGAGCGGCATCTGGCAAGAGGGCGTACGTGTTCTGGATGACGCAGGCCAGCGACTGAGCGACCCGATGGAACTGGCACTGCTCGAACAGGGCCGGTTATTTGATAACGCCCTTGCCAGCCTGCCCGCGTCCACCCCAGCCGTTGAGTTGTACAGCCTGACCCTGGCCGGCGACGGCAAGCAAAGCGTGTTCATGCGCGAGGCCGACTATGTCTCCACGCTGTTGCGCGAACGCTTCGCGGCCCATGGGCAAATTGTGCTGACCAATCATCGTGACCATCTGGCCGACCGCCCCTTGGCCACCCGCGAAAATCTCAAGCGCGCCCTGGAAACGATTGCACAGCGCAGCGGCCCGGAAGACCTGCTGTTCCTCTACCTGACCAGCCACGGCTCCCCGGACCACGCATTGCACCTGGATATGCCGCGCCTGCAATTGCTCGACCTGCCGGCCAGCGAATTGGCGTCCCTGCTGCGGCCGTTGGCCGACCGACACAAGGTGGTGGTGATTTCCGCCTGTTATTCCGGCGGTTTCATTGCGCCGCTCAAGGACGACAAGACCCTGGTGATGACCGCCGCCCGCGCCGACCGGGTATCGTTTGGTTGTTCTGAAGAAAATGACTTCACCTATTTCGGCCGCGCCCTGTTTTCCGAAGCGCTGCAGCAGACCGATGACCTGGCCCTGGCGTTCGAGCAGGCCCGAAAAAGCGTTGCCGCACGCGAGCTCGCAGACGGCTTCGAGCCTTCGCACCCCCAACTGTGGGCGCCACCCGCGGTACTGACACACTGGCAGCACTATCGACACGGCGGCCACTAATCGCCCACCTTGAAATCCCAAGGAGATACGCATGGACACGCCACGCCACATTCTGTTGGCCGGAGCCACCGGACTCACAGGCGAACACCTGCTCGACCGGTTGCTCGACGAACCTACTGTGGAGCGTGTGCTGGCGCCGAGCCGCCGCGCCTTGGCGGAACACTCGCGCCTGGACAATCCGGTCGGTGAATTGAGCGAACTGCTGCCGCAGCTGACTGGGCCCATCGACACCGCGTTCTGCTGCCTGGGCACGACGATCAAGAAGGCCGGCACGCAGAGTGGTTTTCGCGCCGTCGATCTCGATTTGGTGGTCGCCTTTGCCCAGCGCGCCCGCGAATTGGGTGCACGTCATTTGCTGGTGGTCAGCGCCCTGGGCGCCGATCCGCAGGCGACTGTGTTTTACAACCGTATCAAGGGTGAAATGGAAGAGGCCCTCAGGGCCCAGGCGTGGCCGCAGCTCACCCTGGCCCGACCGTCGCTGCTGCTTGGCGAGCGCAGTGACTTTCGCCTGGGCGAGCGGCTCGCCGCGCCGTTTGCACAATTGCTGCCTGGCAAATGGCGCGGCATCGAAGCAAACCGCCTGGCCCATGCCCTGTGGCGCCTGGCCCTGGAGGATGGGCAGGGGGTGCGTGTGGTGGAGTCTGATGAACTGCGCCGGTTAGGGCGCTAGTGCCGGCTTACCAGCCTACGCCAAAGCCGAGCAGATACCGGGTCTCGTCCAGCTGTTTGTTTTCAGCACCCTTGATCAGATCCCGCTCGGCGCGCATGTTCAGCCAAGCCCAGTCGGTGACCTTGTAACGGACCCCGGCTTCGCCATCCAGCGAGTAATCGGCAACGTTATTCAGCGGCTTGCCGACCTCTCCCTTGCTGTACAGCTCGAAGCGTTTGCCCAGCAGGTAGCGGTTGTAATTCCAGTACAGGCTCACCGCATGGAAACGGTCCTCGCCGTGGACATAGGTGTAGTCGCTGCGGTTGGCCAGTGAGGCCAGGGAAAAACTGCCCAGTTCGTTGTCCCAGAACTGGTAACCGGGACCGCTACCCAGGGAACGCTGGCGGCGCAGATCCTGGATATTGTCGCGTTTGTAGTCGAAGCGACCCTGCCAGAACCACTTGTCATCAATGAAGTGGTCGAGGGCGTAACCCAGCTGGTAGTTGTCCTCAGTCTCGACGTCATTACTTAATTCACGGTTGTACTTGCCCGTGGTGTTGTGACGCCAGCGGCCATGGCGAGATTTAGTGTCGAGGCTGACATGATGATCCTCGGTCTCGCTGTCGGCGTCTTTATAATTCAATGCCACATCAAGCGTCCCGCTCCAACTGAGGTCAGTGAGCAAAGGTTTTGGCTTGACGATTTGCCGGACACTGCTGAGCTCCACTGTCCGCGGCTGGCTGCCATTGACCAGGGTGACATAGCCATCCTCAGCGGGATCGAGGGACTTAGCTATTTCGCCGTAATATTCATCCTGCTTGACCAATAGCGGCCGCGTACTTTCCAGGGTGGCGATAGACGACCAGTCCACGGCGAGCTCACCGCCAAAACTGGTGTAAATAACCAGCTTGCTGCCATCAAAGGCCTTGATAGTGCCGGTCAGCCGGTCGCCATTCTTCAGCCAGAGGGTATCAGCGCTGGCCGGGACAAGAGTAAATAGCAACAAAGAACACAACAGGGAACGGGACAACATGAATACTTCCAACCGTCGACTGGCGAAACAAAGCCGAGCATTATCCGTGAATAAGCCGCTCGGGGAGAAGCGGACCGATGAACGTACCCATAAGTTCATAAATCGGAGCTAATCCACGCGCTCTATTATTTTTTCTTCCCATGGCCCCGCAGGTTGCTATGCCCAGCTTTGATCCTCTGAACAGTCCCCAGGCCCGACGCGAAGCGGTGTACCTGGTGCTCGCACAGGTGCCGTACGGCAAGGTGGTGGGCTATGGCCAACTGGCGCATCTGGCAGGGCTGGGGCGCGCCGCGCGCTGGGTGGGTCGTACGCTTTCTCAGCTACCGGATGACAGCCGCCTGCCCTGGCATCGGGTACTCTCGGCCAGCGGGCGTCTCAGCCTGCCAGCCGCAACGCCGGCGGGTGCCGAGCAGCGGGCTCGGCTGCGTACCGAAGGTCTGATTCTGGCTGGCGATCGAGTCGATATGCAGCGTTACGGCTGGCATCCAACGGATATCTACGGTTAGAGTGCAGAACTTTGTCTGTTCCTGTTCGGACCTCCATGCCCAAACGCTCCTGGCGCGACGCCCTTAACGCCTATGCCAGCCCAGCCACACTGGCCCTGCTTTTGCTCGGTTTTGCTGCCGGGTTGCCGTACATGCTGGTGTTCGCCACCCTGTCGGTGTGGCTGCGTGAAGCCGGCGTCTCGCTGCAAACCATCGGTTTTGCCAGCCTGATCGGCCTGGCCTATGCCTTCAAATGGGTGTGGGCGCCCATGCTCGATCAATGGCGCCTGCCCGTGCTCGGCCGCCTTGGCCGACGGCGTTCCTGGCTAATTCTGTCGCAACTGCTGGTTACCCTCGGGCTGGTCGGCATGGCGTTCTTCGACCCCCAGCACCAGTTGCCCTGGCTGATCGCCCTGGCCGTGCTGGTGGCGTTCGCCTCGGCCACCCAGGACATCGCCGTGGATGCCTACCGCCTGGAAATCGCCGATGGCAGCCGTCAGGCTGCGCTGGCCGCCAGCTACATGGCGGGTTATCGCGTCGCCGCCCTGCTCGCCACGGCCGGTGCTCTGTATTTCGCCAGCTGGTTTGGCTCCACCGGCGGCGACTATCAGTTCAGCGCCTGGAGCAGCACGTACCTGCTGTTTGCGCTATTGATGCTGCCGGGCCTGATCACCAGCATCTGGATGCGCGAACCTCCGCTGACTCCGCAAGTGCAGCAGACTACCGAGCGTTACGGGTTTAGGCGCCAGTTGCTGTCCGTAATGGTGCTGATCGTGCTGCTGGTGTCCGTGCCGGCCCTGTTCACCCAGCTCTACAACACGGGCTTCCAAACCCTGCTTGGCGACAACCCGAGCGAGCTGATCACCGAAGACCGCGCCTTCCTGCGCGCCCTGCTCTACGGCATTCTCACCGCCCTGTGCCTGTCTACCCTGGGTCGCCGCAGCCTAGCGCCGGTGCTGACCCCGGTGAACGACTTCATCACCCGCTATCGCTGGCAGGCGTTGCTGATGCTCGGCCTGATCGCCACCTACCGGCTCTCCGACACGGTAATGGGCGTGATGGCCAACGTCTTCTACATTGACTTGGGCTTCACCAAGGACGAGATCGCCAGTGTCAGCAAGCTGTTCGGCCTGATCATGACTCTGCTGGGCGCCGGAGCCGGCGGCCTGTTGATCGTGCGTTTCGGCATCATGCCGATTCTATTCATCGGCGGAGTGGCCGCTGCGGTCACCAACCTGATGTTCGCCGTGCTGAGCAGCCTGGGAGCCAACCTGCAAATGCTGGTGGTGACCATCAGCTGCGACAACTTCAGCGGCGGCCTGGCCACCGCGGCCTTCGTCGCCTACCTGTCGAGCCTGACCAACCTGAAATTCTCGGCCACGCAATACGCTCTGCTCAGCTCAATCATGCTGCTGTTGCCACGGCTGATTGGCGGCTACTCCGGAGCGCTGGTGGAAATGCTCGGTTACAAGGAATTCTTCGTGCTGACCGCCCTGCTCGGCATCCCCACATTGGTTTTGATCGGCCTGCAGTGGGGGCGCGAGCGCCAACAGCCCTCCGAGGACGCGCTTAGCGAATCCCGCACACCCTGATGTAACCCGCCCCAAAAAAACAAAGGCCAGCCCCTTACGGAGCTGGCCTTTGAAATTTCAACCGCGCAGCAGGATCAATCGCGGAAGTTGTTGTACTGCAGCGGCATGCCGAACTCTTTGGCACGCAGGGCGGCGATGGCCTCCTGCAGATCGTCACGCTTCTTGCCGGTAATGCGTACCTGCTCGCCTTGAATGGCGGCCTGCACCTTGAGCTTGAGCTCCTTGATGTGGGCGACGATCTGCTTGGCCAACTCTTTGTCGATGCCCTCGCGGAACTTCACTTCCTGCTTCATCACCTTGCCTGACGCGTAGGGCTCTTCGGTGTCCATGCACTGGCAGTCGATCTTGCGCTTGACCAGGCTGCTGCGCACGATGTCGAGCATCTGCTCGAGCATGAACTCGGCTTCGGCGGTCAACGTCAGTGCCTTGTCCTTGCTTTCGATGCTGCATTTGCCTTTGAGATCGAAGCGACGATCGAGCTCTTTGATAGCGTTGTCCACAGCGTTGGTCAGTTCATGTTTGTCCAGCTCGGACACTACGTCGAACGATGGCATGAGAATCCTCCAAAAGTTGGCGCGACCGGCTTCACGGAACGGAGCGCACCCAGCTTGACGGTTGAGAAGAGGCAGTCATTATACGCACCCGGTGCCTTGCCACGCCCCTTTTCAGAGCCCTGCCCATGCCCAATCCCCAGCTCAGCATTCTGGTGGTGGATGACGCCAAGTTCTCCAGTGCCATGATCGGCCGCACCCTGTCCCAGGCCGGTTACCAGGACGTGCGCTTTGCCAGCAGTGCCGAGCAGGCGCTGCAGCAGATCGAGGAACGCCCGACCGGTGTGCTGCTCGCCGATTGGCTGATGCCGGACATTGACGGCCTGGAATTGACTGCCCGGGTACGCCAGCTCGACGAGATGTCCGATCACTACACCTACATCATGCTGCTCACCGGCAAGGAAGGCGATAACGCCCTGGGCGAAGCCTTCGACCACGGTGTCGATGATTTCATCAGCAAGACTCAGCTCAGTGAGCAACTGGTGCCGCGCATTTATGCCGGCGACCGGCTGTGCAATACCCTTCACCGCCTGTTGCAGGAGAACCGCCTGCTGACCCAGAGCATTGCCTGCCTGGAACAACGCAACCTGGTGGACCCGCTGACCGGGCTGGGCAATCTTCGCTACCTGCGCCAGAAGCTCGCCGACAGCCTGCGTCAGATCGACTCGCGCGGCGGCGCGCTGTGCTATGTGCTGATTGGCCTGCCCAAACTGCTGGAGCTGCGCACGCGTCATGGCGATGCTTTCCACCAGGAGTTGCTGTCGGGCATCGCCCGACGTCTGCAATTGCTGGTTCGTCCTCTGGACGTCCTGGTGCGCCTGGACGATCAGCACTTCGCCTTGATCGCCCTGCTCAGCGAGCTGAACGAATGCCGTGCCAACAGCTTTACCCGTCTGGCCAAAGGTTTCAGCCAGCAACCATTCAAGACACGCGAAGGCCTCGTGGAACTCAACGCCGTGATCAGCCTCGTCGGACTGGACGCCGAGGCGCTGCCGCAAACCCCCGAAGACCTGATGACACAGGCTGCGCAACATTTACCTCAGGCCCATGCCGGCGGGCGCATCGCGGTGCAGCGTCTGACCGCTCGCTGATACGCGTCATTTCCCCTGACGCCCTGACGCGCTATCGTCGCCCCTTCTCGCATCACTTTGCATGAAAGGCACTACTTGATGACTTGGCACATTCTGGGCGCCGGCAGCCTGGGCACCCTCTGGGCAACCCGTCTGGCCCGCGCCGGCTTCCCCGTCACCCTGCTGCTGCGCAATGCCCAGCGGCTGGCTGCCTATGAGGCCGTCGGCGGCCTGACGCTGGTCGAAGCAGGACACAGCCAGCACATTGCATTGCCGGCACAAAGCCTCGAGGCTTGCGAGCCAATCAGCCGCCTGCTGCTGGCCTGCAAGGCTTATGACGCCCTTTCCGCTATCCAGGCCGTGGCGCCGCGCCTGGCGGCAGGTGCCGAGCTGATCCTGCTGCAAAATGGTCTGGGCAGCCAAGACGCGGTCGCCGCCCATGTTCCCCACGCTCGCTGCATTCGGGCTTCGAGCACCGAGGGCGCCTACCGCGACGGTGATTTTCGCGTGGTGTTCGCCGGACAAGGCCAAACCTGGCTCGGCGACCCCGATAACCCCACTCCACCGGCCTGGCTGAGTGAGCTGGCCAGCGCCGGCATTCCCCATCAGTGGACCCACGACATCCAGGCGCGCCTGTGGCGCAAGCTTGCGCTGAATTGTGCAATCAATCCGCTCACCGTCCTGCTCGACTGCCGTAACGGCGAGCTGGCCGAGCATGGCGCCGAGGTCAAAGCGTTGTGCGCTGAATTGGACCTGCTGCTACGCACTCAGGGTCATGCCGAGGCTGCTGTGGGCCTGCACGAGGAAGTGCTCAAGGTCATTCAGGCCACCGCCGCCAATTACTCCTCGATGCATCAGGACGTTGCTGGGGGGCGCCGTACGGAAATCGCCTATTTGCTCGGCTATGCCTGCACCGCGGCGCGGCGCCTGGGCTTGGTGCTGCCCTACCTGAACGACCTGCAGCACCGCCTGCTCGGCCATCTGCGCGCTCGCGGATTGCCCACCGCCTGAAGCCCGGCTACCCTGCCGGAACCTTCAAGCCATTCTGCGAAGTTCCCATGTCCCTGCGTCGGCGCCTGGACAATCTCCCGGTCGGGCAGAAACTGCTCGTCGCCTTGCTGGTGTTGCTCAGCGCGGTGTTGCTTGCGGCCAACCTGACCTTCATCAGCGCCGCCTACTGGATTTCCCAGCAGAGCGTTACGCCTCAAGCGATGCAGGCTCTTGGCCAACTGATCGCCAGTCCCGCGCTGAGCCGCCAGGCACTGAGCTCGCCCGCTCATGCCCACGCCCTGCTGGAGCGGTTGCAACCTTATGAACCCTTGCGGGCGGCGGCGCTGTATGACCCGCAAGGCCGTAACCTGGCACAGCTTCAGCGAGGCGAGCAGCTTGATCTGCCCGCACATCTGGAGCGCCTGGAGCTGTGGCGGCTGACCGAATTTCGCACCAACCTATTGATCGAGTTGCCGCAAGCCGAGGGGCCGCCGGGCCATCTGCTGCTGGTCGCCTCCAGCGAACTGCCGGGCGCGTTCTATACCGGCACGCTGAGTGCCAGCCTGGCAATCCTGCTGCTCAGCATCCTGCTCTGGCTGGTGGTGGTGCGCGAAATTCGCCGCCTGGTGACCGAGCCTATCCGGCGCCTGGAGGAATTGACACGTCAGGTCACCCGCGAGGAGAACTATGCCTTACGTGCCGCGCCCGGCAACCAGGATGAAATCGGCAGCCTGGCCGAGGCGTTCAACACCATGCTGTCGCGCATGCAGTCTCGCGAGCAGCAACTCAAGCGGGCGCGCGACGAAGCGCAGAATGCCTTCGACCATGCCAGCTCACTGACCGAGGAAACCCGGCACTCCAACCGTCAGCTAGAGCTCGAGGTGCAGGTACGCGGCAAGATCGAAAAACAGCTCACCGGCTTTCAAAATTACCTGAACAGCATCATCGACTCGATGCCTTCGGCCCTTATCGCCCTTGATGACCAGCTGTATGTCACCCAGTGGAATCACGAAGCCAGCCAACTGTCTGGCACCGACCTGGAGCAGGCCTTGAACCAGCCGGTGCTGCTGGCCTTCCCGCTGCTCAAGCCGTTTCTCGCCCAGTTGCGCGAGACGGCGGAACGGCGCAAGGTCGAACGCATCGAACGGGTTTCCCTGCCGCGCCATGGCGAGCTACGCCACTACACGCTGACCTTTTACCCGCTGAGCGGCAAGGTCGGGCGCGGCGTGGTGATCCGTATCGACGACATCACCGAGCGGCTGGCCTTGGAAGACGCCATGGTGCAGTCGGAAAAAATGCTCTCGGTGGGCAGCCTGGCGGCCGGCATGGCCCATGAAATCAATAACCCGCTGGGCGCCATCCTGCACAACGTGCAGAACATTCGCCGACGCCTGTCGCCCGACCTGGAGAAGAACCGCCAACAGGCACTGGAAAGCGGAGTCAGCCTGGAGCGCATCAGTCATTACCTGAGCGCTCGGGAAATTCCACACCTGCTCGATGGCATACAGAGCGCAGGCACACGTGCGGCGCGCATCGTCTCCCACATGCTCAACTTCAGCCGGCGCAGTGACCGCGTGTTGGCGCCCTGCAATCTCGCCCAGTTGATCGATCAGGCAGTGGAAATCGCCGGCAATGATTTCGATCTCAGTGAGGGATTCGACTTCAAATCGCTGCTCATCCAGCGAAAATTCGACCCACAGCTGGAGACGGTGCCCTGCATCGCCAATGAACTGGAACAGGTGCTGCTCAACCTGTTGAAAAACGCCGCCCAGGCTATCCACCATCGCGAAGGCGGGCCGCCGGGACAAATCACCCTGCGTACCCGGTACACTCCACCCTGGGCGGAAATTCAGGTGACAGACAATGGCGTGGGCATGCATGAGGCCGTGCGCAAGCGTATCTTCGAGCCTTTCTTCACCACCAAGGAAGTAGGTCAGGGCACAGGGCTCGGCCTGTCAGTTTCGTACTTCATCATTACCAACAACCACAAAGGCCAGATGGAAGTGAGTTCCAAACCGGGTCAGGGCACGACATTCACACTGCGCCTGCCACTGGCCGAACCTCTCAGTTCAGGACTTTAAACCCCCATGGGATACCGTTTATCCAAGATTTACACCCGTACCGGCGACAGCGGCGAGACCGGCCTGGCCGATGGCCGCCGGGTTGGCAAGGATCATCCGCGCGTCGAGGCGATGGGCGAGGTTGATACCCTCAACTGCCAGCTCGGCCTACTGCTCGCCGATCTGGCAAAACAACAGGCTCGCTGGCCTGGCCTTGCCGAAGTGAGCGACGTGCTGCTTCCCTGCCAACATCGCCTGTTTGACCTGGGCGGAGAGCTGGCGATGCCGGAGTACCAGGCCGTGGATGAGCGTGAAATTGCCCGCCTGGAAGACGTCATAGACCGCTGGAATGACGAAGTCGGCCCGCTCAAGGAATTCATCCTGCCCGGTGGCTCGCGGCTGATCGCACAGGCCCACCTGTGCCGCAGCGTCGCGCGCACAGCCGAACGGCGCTGCCAGCACCTCAACGCCAGCGAAACGCTGCGCCCGGTGCTGCTCGCGTATCTGAACCGCATGTCTGACCTGTTATTCGTCGCCGCACGCGTGATTGCTCTTCGCCAGCAGGTCGCCGAGGTGCTGTGGAAGGCTGCGGCCAAGCCTGAATAACAGGCATAAAAAAAAAGCGTTGCGGGCAAGCGCAACGCTTTTCGATAGACAGGGACCCTTGCGCAGCCCGTCAGCCTCGCCTGCGCGAGGCATGGGTTAGGCAGCTGCCGTCAGCGTACGTTCTGATACATCATTAAGCGCGCTGCTTCATGCAAGCCGTGGGTCAGTTCCAACAGCCGCTGGAACTCTTCTGGATGCTCGTCGGCGACATTATCCAGAGGCATTTGCGAGGCGAGATCGTGCATGGTCGGCTTACTGCCGTCATGGTTCATCTGCACCAGGAAATCCTTGGTGACCCCGCCAATGATTGGGAAGGTGCCTTCGAGCAACACCAGGGGCACCACCCGCTCGCCTTCTGGGGCGGGCTGCTGGATATCACGGCCCAGAGTGCCGTTCTGGAACTCGAAGCCCAGCAGGCCGGCAACGGTCGGCAGTAGGTCAGCCAGGCCGACAGCTTCGTCAAACGTCTTGGGTTGCAGCCATTTCGGCCCGTGAATCAACAACGGTACATGGTTGCTTTCCAGCCCCAGTTTTTCGAAGGCTGGCGGCATGTGCGGCAACTGGGTGATGCGCGTGTTGTGGTCGCCGAACATGACAAAGATGGTGTCGTCGTACCAGCCCCCGGCCTTGGCGATTTCCATCAGTCGACCAATGTTGAAGTCGAGCAGCCGCACGGCTTCATATTGAGCCTTGGTGACCGAACCGTACTCACGAACCTCGTCTTGAGTGAGTTCGCTGACCTGGAAGCCGTCATTGTTCTTGGGAATGGTAAAAGGACGATGGTTGCCGGCTGTCTGGATATAAGCGAAGAACGGCGTGTCGTCGGCAACCGCCTGCAAGATCGTGTCGCTCTCCTTGAACAGGTCGAGGTCGGAAATTCCCCAGACATCCACCAGCGGCGATTGCCAATGGCGCTCTTCATACAGCTGCACATCGTCAATGCTTTGACGAACCAGGGCATTCATGTTGGCCCAACCGGAGTTGCCACCGATCAGGTAAAACTTCTCGTAGCCTTTCAACGCATTGATCAGGGTGTGCTGATTGGTGATCAACGGGTTGCGCGTGGCGGTTTGCTCGCGGGACACATCGGGAATCCCGGTAATGCTCGCCCACACGGTTTTGGCCGTGCCGGTCACCGGCACGTAGAAATGTTCGAAGAACCAACTCTCCTTGGCCAGGCGGTCGATGTTCGGCGTCGGGTTCAGGGGATTGCCGTAAGCACCGACCGCACTGGTACCCAAGGATTCGAGCATGACGAAGACCACATTCGGTCGACGCTCAGCCTGCAATTGATAAGGCTGCGGTGCCTGCGTACGCTGGAAATTCAGCGCTTGGGCATCCGGCTCCTGCACACCCAGGTAGTGACTGATGGCCGGGTAGTACTGGCGCACCACGTCTTCCTCATAAGGCGTGCGGGATACGCGGGAGGTGTCATACAGGAACAGAACGGGGTTCAGGCCCAGGGCGGACACCTGGTTGTCGCCGGAGAAGAATGCATCGCTCCAGCGCAGCGGCACCGGGTTTTCCAGGTTCACACCCGAGATACGCCCGAGCAACGCGAAAAACAGTACCAGCACCATCACGACGCTGCCCCAGACCAGCGACCACCTCTTCAGGCGCTTGGCGGGGCGATCCAGGGTGATGCGTTCCAGACGCACCAGGGCGAACCAGGCCAGTACACTGGTCAGCAGCCAGCCCAGGGTGATCCACACGACCGGATAAGTCTGCCAGACCATGTCGGTGGAAATCTGCGCATCCTCCAGGAAGCGGAACACCGTGGCATTGATGCGCACACCCAAGTAGGCGTAGTGGCCAAAGTCGATGATGTAGATCATCAGCAGCGCGGCCAGCGCCAAGGCCAGATAAGCACGAGCGACCCAGCGCAGCGCCGTTACGCGGGTCAGGTTCCAGCGGGGCAGCCAGGCCAGGACGGCAACCGGCAGCAACACCAGGATCGCCAGGCGCAGGTCGAAACGCAGGCCGATGCCTAGGGTTTCGGGTACGGCTTCAACACCGCTCAGGGCGCTGCTGTCGAGCCCGGAAAAGCCAAAGAAGAACATTAACCGCAACGCGGCGAACAGCGCGAACAGCAGCGCGACTGCGCCGACTACATAGTGCAAACGGCGCGATTGCAGCCAATCCATCATTCCACCTCTTATTCCAGGCACGCCGCCGGCAGCTCGTGGCTCGCTAACAATGCTGGTTATGTACGTTCCAAAGCCGGAGGGGCCTTTCCACAAATGACAATGCGGTCCTGCGCAAAAACGCAGAACCGCAGCTTTGCTCGGGTGATTCAGTCCGCCAGGACGTTGGCGCGTCGCGGCAAGCACAGCCGGACAGCGCCGACAAACAGCGCACCCCAGCAGTACATCGCGACAAACGGATCGAGCAGGTAATCCCAATAGTTATCCGACGAGATCAGCTCCAGGCTAAAGCCCAGCGTGGCCAGCGCGAGCATTGCCACCGCCAGCCCGTTGCGCCAGTACAGCATCAGCAGGGCCAGCGCTCCAATCACCACAATCATTGCGCGCGGATTGTACCCGAGGCGATACGGATCGAAAGGTGTCATTCCCAATGTGGCGGGATAAAGCACTAACCCCATCACCCCAAACAGCACGATGAGCTGCCAGCGCTGCGGGCTGGCCAGGCGTTCGACACAGCCCAAGCGCACCAGGGTGACCCAACCCAATCCCAGCAGGGTAACGATCGACACATCATGGGCAAGCGTGCGCAGGTAAATGGCCAGTGGCAGATCGTCCACCGGCACATAGCTGATCAGCAGCAGACCGGCCAGTACAATGCATTGAGTGCGCAACGACAATTTACCCGTGGGCAGCAGCAGGAACGCCACCAGGGCAAAACTGAGATGGATATGCCATAAATCAAGCATTACAGACGTTCCTCAAGCCAAGCATCGTTGAAACTGACGTGTTTGATGAAAGTGTTATTCCACGAATAGACCACGTGATAAAACCCGTTCGATCCGCGAATGAAATAGGGGTATTCGTATTCGAAATCGCACTCGCCACGCTTGCAGTTGCGCTGATCGATATTGGACATGAAGGCCGGCAGCAGGCCCTGGCGGCGCTCACCACTGGAGCGCATGAACTCTTCACTGATCAGGTTGCGGTACTCCGCCTCGGCAAAGGGATTACCCTGCGGGTCTGGCGACTGATCCAGCTCGACGACCGGACGCCATTGGCTCATGTCTGCATCAGTGCCATACAGACTCAGACGGAACCGACCATTGCTCAGGTCGTTCAGGGCCACCAGCAGACCATGGCCTGACGTGCCCACCGCCGCCAAGGAGGAGTTCGGGTTTTGCGGCTGCAGCGCCTGCGGCTCGCTCCACGTGCGACCGCCATCCTCGGTGCGGCTGGCCAGTACGTGACGTTCTCCCTTGCCCGCATAGCGCAACATCGCCACCGCGCGTTGCTCATCCAGCGGCACCACGGTCGGCTGCAAATTATCCGTGCCGTGACTGATGCGGAATTTGTCGATCACCTGGCCATCGCGATCCAGGTACAGGTATTCGGAAAACTTGCCAAGAAATTCATGATAGACCGGCAGACCGATCGAGCCATCGGCATGCACCACCGGCGCGCTGCGCACCAGCGTGCTGATGTTCAGGAAGGGTGAGGTAACCAGTTGGCGCGGCGTCGACCAGTTGGTGCCCAGGTCGTCCGAGTAAGTGGCGTTGATCGCGCTGCCAGCCCAGCCGCCCAGCGATACCGAGACATAAAACAGCCACAGGCGATTGTCAGGCGTCATGACAATGACGGGGTTGCCCAGTTTGCGGATGTATTTCTGGATTCCATCACGGGTCGATTCACGGGTAGCCAGGACCATTTCCTCGCCCCACTCCCCGGTCTGCGCATCGTAGCGCGCCCCTCGAATCTGCACGTCGGCGGCGCCTTCGCGAGTGCCGGCAAACCAGACCGACATCAAACCACCGTCAGGCAGTGCGGCGACAGCTGAGGAATGCACGAAATCATCCAGGTCCGATGATGCGAAACGGCTGGTGTAGACCGGTACCTGAGCTGAATCAGCGGGAAGTGCTACCTGCGCAACCGCAAAACCTGCCAGCTCGACGCCGGGCTTGTCGAACCAGGCAAATGCGAACACACCGATCAGACCGAGAATGCTCAGGCTCGTCACAAGCCGCTTGGATTGGATAAATTGCATGATGAATCCACGATTAGCCAACTACAGAACCCACACGCACAGCAGGAGGGCTCACTTAGCGCCTGGTCATGCACTGGTGGGCAGACCGGCAGGATGCACACGTGCATCACGAACAAAGCCATAAAATTGGCATTGCTTCGCTATCAACGTCTGCAGGACGCCTCATACAATATTTGGGCCAGCTTTGTTCAGAGCACCTGCTTGTTGTCAAGGCAGGCTCTGCAGGCACCCGTTTCCCCATAAGAAAGAACCGCCAAGCGACGCTGGGCAATGCTGAAGTTTCACGATGAGTTGCGCGGCGGAACTGAGAGGGGGTCAGCCTACCCGCTAGCCCTGGGGCCAAAGCCCTCGGATCGCAGCGATGCCCTGCGCCCCACATTCCCTGGCTCGCATCACACCGTCCGGCGCCAGCCCGCCGAGAAAAAACACCGGTCGCGTGCAGCCCTGGGTCAGCTCTCGAGCATGTTCCCAGCCCAATGGCGCAGCCTCGGGATGAGTCTCGGTAGGCAGCACGGGAGACAGCGTGACGAAGTCCACGCCCATCTGCTCGGCCATGACCAGTTCTTCAGCGTTGTGACAGGACGCCGCTAGCCAGCGCTCCGGTGGGAAGGGCCGTCCATGCTCAACGTAGCGGCGTAGCTGCTGGCTGCTCAGGTGCCAGCCTGCGGATGGAAAATCCCCCAACCATTCCAGCGGTCCCTTGAGCATCAGTTGTGCACGCCCGGCGCACAGCCCAACCGCATCCACGGCCAAGTCCCGGTACTGCGCATCAAACATGGCCGGTGCGCGCAGTTGAATCAGCCGTACACCACGCTCCAGCGCCCGTTTCAGCCCCGTGAGCAATTCCTGCGCCGACAGGCCCTCCGGCGTGATCAGGTAATGCTCCGGCAACCGCGCGGCGGCAACGATGGGCGCATTGGCTGCGGGAAACTCGTACTCCGACAGTTGCCGGGCCGCCGCCCAGGCCAGCGGCTGACCTTCGGCACCATGGGGCTGGCCGTCAAAAGCCGTGACCTCCCAGACATCCAGCAGGACGTGCTTGTCTGGATAATCGTGGGGAATCTGAATCAGCGGTTGTGCCGCGCGCACGACAATCCCCAGCTCCTCATGCAGCTCGCGGGCCAGCGCCTCGAAGACAGGCTCGCCCTCTTCCACCTTGCCGCCCGGAAACTCCCACAAGCCACCCTGATGCTTGTCATCCGGGCGCCGGGCGAGCAGCACGCGGCCGTCGCCGCCACGAATCACCGCCGCGGCCACATGTACACGTTTCATTCCAAGGTCTCCGTTTCCTGCAGGGCCGCCCGGTACCAGCGCTGGAAAGCCGGCCACTGATAAATAATCGCCACATAGTCCGCCGCTACGGGGGGCAGCGCGACTGCGTAGCTGTGAAAGCGCGCGGCCACGGGGGCAAAAAACGCATCGGCAATGCTTGGATGGCCGAAGAGAAAGGGGCCGTCGGCACCAAACCGTTGCCGGCAACTCAGCCACAAGGCGCACATGCGTTCGATATCAACCCGGGCGTCGCTGGGCAGATCAGTCAGCTCGACCTGGCGCTTGAGGTCCATAGGCAGATGGGTACGCAGCGCCACGAAGCCACTGTGCATTTCCGCGCACATCGAACGCGCCAGAGCACGGCCATACTCGCCGCGCGGCCACAAATGGGCCTCGGGAAATCGCTCGGCCAGGTATTCGGCAATCGCTAGAGAGTCCCACACCGGGCCCAGTTCGGTAAGCAGCACGGGGACCTTGCCGCTGGGCGAGAACTCCCGCAGCCGCGCCTGGGTTTCAGGCTGGCCGAGGACAATGCGCCGTTCCTGGTACCGCACGCCGGTCAGCGCCAAGACCAGCGCGGCCCGCAGCGACCAGGAGGAGTAGTTCTTGTTGCCGATTATCAGAGTCAGGGACATAACAGCCTCCGCAAGCTGCCAGGTATTGCAAGGTGGATGGGTGACGGAGCCGTCCAACAGGTTCCGTAACGCGCCTACCCACCCGGCGAACGTGCAGCCTGCGGCCAGCCGATCAGGTGCGGTATTCCGCGTTGATCTTCACGTATTCATGGGACAGGTCGGTCGTCCAGATGGTCTCACTGCACGCGCCACGGCCCAACTCGATCCGAATGGTGATTTCGGCTTGTGCCATGACTGCTGCGCCCTGCTCCTCAGTGTAGGTCGAGGCGCGACCGCCTTGACTGGCGATGCAGACCTCGCCGAGGTAGACATCAATCTTGCCCACGTCCAGCTGGGGCACACCGGCGCGGCCGACAGCCGCGAGAATGCGTCCCCAGTTGGGGTCGGACGCGAACAGCGCGGTCTTGATCAGGGGCGAATGGGCCACGGCGTAGCCGACATCCAGGCATTCCTGATGGGTGCCACCGCCGTTGACCTGCACGGTGACGAATTTGGTCGCGCCTTCGCCGTCACGCACGATGGACTGGGCGACTTCCATGAACACCTCAAACACCGCTTGCTTGAGCTTGGCGAACAGCTCGCCGCTGGCCGCGGTGATTTCCGGCAGGTTAGCCTTGCCAGTGGCGATCAGCATGCAGCAATCGTTGGTCGAGGTGTCGCCATCAATGGTGATGCGGTTGAAGGATTTGTTCGCCGCATCGCGCACCAGATCCTGCAGCACATCACGGGCAACCTTGGCGTCGGTGGCGATGTAACCGAGCATGGTGGCCATGTTCGGCCGGATCATCCCGGCACCCTTGGAAATGCCGGTGACGGTGACGGTCACGCCGTCATGCTGGAACTGGCGGCTGGCACCCTTGGGCAGGGTGTCGGTGGTCATGATGCCCTCAGCAGCCTGGGCCCAATGATCCTCGGCCAGATCGGCCAGGGCCGCGGGCAGCGCAGCTTCGATTTTCTCTACCGGCAGCGGCTCACCGATCACGCCCGTGGAATAAGGCAGCACGGCGCTGGCGGCCACACCAGTCAGCTCCGCCAGCTTGGCGCAGGTGCGCTCGGCGGCGCGCAGGCCCGGCTCGCCGGTTCCCGCATTGGCGTTGCCGGTATTGGTCAGCAGATAACGCACCTCACCCTGGGCACGCTGCTTGGCGAGTATCACTGGCGCGGCGCAGAAGGCATTCAAGGTGAACACCCCGGCTACGCGCGAACCTTCCGCACAGCGCATCACTACCACGTCCTTGCGTCCGACGCGCTTGATGCCAGCAGAGGCGATGCCGAGTTCAAAACCGGGAACCGGATGCAGGGTGGGCAGAGGGCCAAGACCAACAGCCATGGAAGCGCTCCTAAATCAGAAAGTGAAAGTCGCCGTAACGGCGTTGCAGTGTAAGGAAAAACGCCGCGAGCGGAAGATCCGGTCGCGGCGCTGATCAGCAATGAACGGGGTGGCGTTAGCTAACCTGCCCGTGGCAGTGCTTGTACTTCTTACCGGAACCACAGGGGCATGGCTCGTTCCGGCCGATCTTCGGCTCGGTCCGCACGGTTGTCACGGCAGGCGCCTGAGCTGGGACCGGTTCCGGTCGCTCGGGTTCCAGTCCCGGGGCAGCGGCATGCTCAAACTGCATGCGCTGGGCCAGCGCTTCGGCTTCGCGACGCAGACGCGCCTCTTCCTCGGCCGGGTCTTCGCGGCGCACCTGAACGTGCGACAGAACACGAATGGTGTCGCGGCGAATGGTGTCCAGCAGTTCCTGGAACAGGTTGAAGGACTCGCGCTTGTATTCCTGCTTGGGGTTCTTTTGCGCATAACCGCGCAAGTGAATCCCGTGACGCAAGTGGTCCATGGTGGACAGGTGATCCTTCCATAGATCGTCGACCACACGCAGCAGGATCTGCTTCTCGAAGGTGCGCATCGTCTCGGCACCAGCCAGTTCTTCCTTCTGCGCATAAGCGGCCAACAGCGCCTCGCGGATCCTCTCACGCAGCGTGTCTTCGTAGAGCTTGTCGTCTTCGTCGAGCCACTCCTGCAACGGCAGATCCAAGGCGAAGTCGCTTTTCAGAGTGGATTCCAGACCCTTGATATTCCATTGTTCGGGCAGCGATTGCGGCGGCATGTGCTGGTTAATGGCACTGTCCAGCACCTCATCGCGGAATTCACTGATGGTGTCCCCCACATCGGCGGCGGCCAGCAGGCTGTTGCGCATGTGGTAGATCACTTTGCGCTGCTCGTTGGCTACGTCATCGAATTCCAGCAATTGCTTACGAATATCGAAGTTCCGGCCCTCGACCTTGCGCTGGGCCTTTTCAATGGCGTTGGTGACCATGCGATGCTCAATGGCCTCACCGGACTGCATGCCCAGCGCCTTCATGAAGTTCTTCACGCGGTCGGAGGCGAAGATGCGCATCAGGCTGTCTTCCAGCGACAGGTAGAAACGGCTGGAACCTGGGTCACCCTGGCGTCCGGAACGACCACGCAGCTGATTGTCGATGCGCCGCGATTCGTGTCGCTCGCACGCAATCACATGCAAACCGCCGGATTCGATCACCTGCTGGTGGCGCTTCTGCCAGTCAGCCTTGATCTGCGCAATCTGTTCTGCGGTCGGCGGTACTTGGCTGGCTAGCTCTAGCGCGGCGACTTCAACTTCCCAGTTGCCGCCCAGCACGATGTCGGTACCCCGGCCGGCCATGTTGGTCGCAATGGTCAGGCCACCCGGCCGGCCCGCCTGGGCGACGATCTCGGCTTCTTTTTCGTGGAACTTGGCGTTAAGCACGTTGTGCTGAATGCCGGCCTGATTGAGCAGCTGAGAGACGTACTCGGAGCTTTCGATCGAGGCCGTACCCACCAGCACCGGGCGGCCCTGAGCCTGGCATTCCTGGATGTCGGCGATGATGGCCTGGAATTTCTCTTCCTGGGTGAGATAGACCAGGTCATTGAAGTCCTTGCGCGCCACTGGTTTGTTGGTGGGGATCACCACCACTTCCAGGCCATAGATCTGCTGGAACTCGAACGCTTCGGTATCGGCCGTGCCGGTCATGCCGGCCAGCTTCTTGTAGAGGCGGAAGTAATTCTGGAAGGTAGTCGAGGCCAGGGTCTGGCTCTCCGCCTGAATCGGCAGACCTTCTTTTGCCTCGATGGCCTGATGCAGACCCTCGGATAGGCGACGCCCTGGCATGGTACGACCGGTGTGTTCGTCGATCAGCAGGACCTGATCGTTCTGCACGATGTATTCGACGTTGCGATTGAACAGCTTGTGAGCGCGCAGGCCGGAATAGACATGGGTCAGCAGCGACAGGTTATGCGCCGAATAGAGGCTTTCCCCTTCGCCCAGCAAGCCGACCTGGCTGAGCAGTTCTTCGACAAACTGATGGCCAGCTTCATTGAGTTCGACCTGGCGGGTCTTCTCGTCGATGCTGTAGTGACCTTCCTGGATAACTCGCGTTTCCTGCCCTTCGACTTCCTCGACCTGGCGTTTGAGACGCGGGATCAGCTGGTTGATCTGCTGATACAGCTTGGAACTGTCCTCGGCCTGGCCGGAGATGATCAACGGAGTACGCGCCTCGTCGATCAGAATAGAGTCGACTTCGTCGATCACGGCGAAATTCAGTTCGCGCTGGAATTTTTCTTCCAGGCTAAACGCCATGTTGTCGCGCAGGTAGTCGAAACCGAATTCGTTGTTGGTGCCGTAAGTAATATCGGCGGCATATGCAGCGCGCTTTTCTTCCGGCGGCAGGAAGGGAGTGACGATTCCCACGCTCAGGCCGAGGAATTCATACAGCGGACGCATCCAGTTGGCATCGCGGCGGGCTAGGTAATCGTTGACCGTAACCACATGCACGCCTTTGCCTTCCAGTGCATTGAGGTACACCGCCAGGGTGCCGACCAGGGTCTTGCCCTCGCCGGTGCGCATTTCGGCAATCTTGCCATCGTGCAGCGTCATGCCGCCAATCAGCTGGACATCGAAGTGGCGCATACCCATGACCCGCTTGCCCGCCTCGCGTGCCACGGCGAAGGCTTCGGGTAACAACTGATCAAGGGTTTCGCCTTTGCCGAGCCGGGCTCGAAACTCTAGGGTCTTGTCCCGCAATTGCTCATCAGACAGTGCCAGCATCTGCTCTTCGAGCGCATTGACGGCCTGCACCGTCTTGAGCATGCGTTTGACTTCCCGTTCGTTCTTGCTTCCAAAGAGTTTTCTCAACAAAGGCGCAAACATATCGACTAGTTCTTCCACACATAGGAATGGAGGACGACCAGACAGCCGCCCGCGCGACCTGTTGATCGCACACGAAAGACAGCATTCTACCCGGAAACGAAGATCAAGAAAGCGCCCTTATCAGCGCTTACTTGGCACTTTTCGCGTTGGCGATAAAGCTGTACGGGTTGACCTGACGGCCATTCTTGATGACCTCGAAGTGCACATGAGGCCCTGTGGAACGTCCGGAGCTGCCCACTCTGGCGATGGCCTGGCCACGCTTGACCAACTCACCTAACTGCACGAGGTTTTCCCTATTGTGGGCATAAAGCGTCTTGTAGCCATCGCCGTGACTGATTTCCACTGTGGTGCCATAACCACTCTTGCGGCCCGACCACGTCACGACTCCTGCCGCGACCGCGACGACCTCGGTGCCTTCGCGGGCCGCAAAGTCGACCCCCTTGTGCATACGGGGCGTACCGTTGAACGGGTCCGTGCGACGCCCGAAGGGAGAGGACAAATACCCTTGGCGTACCGGACGCCCGGAAACGCTGCCCGCTTCACTCAAGCGGCGCTCAGCCAGCACATCTTCAAGCACTTCAAGTTGCTGTTCGCGGCTATCCAGTCGCTCCAGCAATTCATCTAGCGTCTGCAGGAAGGGTGGCGGCGCGAATGCAGCGCTATCAATCAGTTCTTCAGGACCGCCTTGCCCTACATTAAGAGAGAAATCAAACTCGCGTGCGTCCAGCTTGGCCAGCTCTGTCAAGCGTTCGCCAAGCGCATCAAGCCGCGTCAGGCGCGCCTGCAGCTCGGCAATATGGACGCCAAAGGCATCTAACTGACGTTGTGCGTCACGTCGCGCTTCGCTCAAGGTAGCGTGCTGCTGCTGAAGGTGAGCCTCAACCTTGGCCGCCTTGTCACTGAAAAAAGGCTGCAAGTACCCCCCCAGCGCGATGCCGGATGCCAGCACCACAATCGCCAACGTGGTTATACCCGCCGCGAGCACTCGAGAATCGAGACTGAACGAGCGCGCCGCGCCCTGGCTCCGGCTGAGTAGAATGACTTGCATATATCCCCCTGGTAACGCATACGGCTGCCTGGCTTTGTTACCATGCGCCTTTGTCAACATCAGGCGTCCTGCCATGACTTTTCGTCCCTTACCGGCCCGGGCTCCCGCTGCACTCCTCCGCGAAGCGAAACCCTTGAAAGCGCTGTTTGGCGAGGCCCAACGGCTCTCCATCCTTCAGCGTCTCCTGGAAAGCCAATTACAACCCGCAGCCCGCGAACATTGCCGTGTTGCTTCTTGGCGAGAGGGCTGCCTGTTGCTGATCGTCACCGACGGCCACTGGGCCACTCGCTTGCGTTATCAACAACGCCGATTGCTGCGCCAATTGCAGGCGTGCGAAGAGTTCGCGAACCTAACGAGAATCCTGTTCAAGGTGCAACCACCTCACACCTCGAACCGTGCTCCCAGTCACACACCGGAACTGACTCCTTTTGCCGCACGCAACATTCAGGAAACCGCAGCAGCTATCGATGACCCAAAATTGCGAGAGGCCTTGGAACGCCTGGCAAGTCGTGTCAAAAAACCCGACCGGCCGTGATAGCACAATACGATCATGCAAGAAAAAGACCATGGTGGCAATTAGGCATTTCCGTTGGCGCTACCGTCTGTCGCATGGCTGCAGGAGGCAATGTCTCACCGCTTGCGGCAATTAGCGGCCCATTGTTGCCTCATGGGCAGCCCAGCGGCGCCGAAGCGCAGTCATCGGCTGGACCTCGTTTATAGGCGGCATCGCCTGGGCAACGAGGCCCTGTTGGGAGGCAAAGATGAGCACACGCCGAAACAGGCGGAGCACTGCATTACGAGGCACCAAGATGCTTCGTCCACGCCACATGCCGATGTGGGCGAGGCTGCAGGCAAAAAAAAGGCCACCCAAAGGTGGCCTGAAAAAAGAAAAGAGAAGAGAAGAGTTCGGTGAATCAGACAGCAGCAGCCGGACGCATATAAGAAATGGGGGCATCCTTCGTATCATCGAAGGTTACGACTTCCCAAGCGTCCTTTTGCGCGATCAGCTCACGTAACAGTTGGTTGTTCAAGGCATGGCCGGACTTGTAGCCACGGAACTCGCCAATCAGGCTGTTGCCCAGCAGATAAAGGTCACCAATGGCATCCAGTATCTTGTGTTTGACGAATTCATCTTCGTAGCGCAAACCGTCCTCATTAAGGACGCGGTTTTCATCGACCACGATGGCGTTCTCGACGCTGCCGCCCAGAGCCAGGTTGTGAGAGCGCAAGAATTCAATATCACGCATGAACCCAAAGGTCCGCGCACGGCTGACTTCCTTGACGAACGACGTGCTGGAGAAGTCCACGCTTGCCGTCTGGGTGCGTCCACGAAAAACCGGATGGTCGAAATCGATTTCGAAACTGACCTTGAAGCCCTCGAAAGGCACGAAGGTCGCACGCTTGTCGCCGTCTTGCACGGTGATCTCGCGCTTGATGCGAATGAACTTCTTGTGTGCGTCCTGCTCTTGCAGGCCAGCAGATTGAATCAGGAAGACGAAGGGTCCCGCACTGCCATCCATGATCGGCACTTCCGAGGCGGACAGTTCAACATAAGCATTGTCGATGCCCAACCCGGCCATCGCCGAGAGCAGGTGTTCCACGGTGTCTACCTTGACATCGCCGTTATAAAGCGTGGTGGACATGGTGGTTTCGCCGACGTTTTCAGCCCGTGCGCAGATTTCCACGACGGGATCGAGGTCGACGCGGCGGAACACAATGCCGGTGTCCACGGGTGCAGGCTTCAGGGTCAGGTAAACCTTTTCCCCAGAATGCAAGCCCACGCCAGTGGCGCGGATAATGTTCTTTAAAGTGCGTTGTTTGATCATGACAGTGGCTGCTTTATGCGCGAATGCGTTTCTTGTCAACAAAGGCCGAAATCATAGCAGACCCGGCCTTTGCTGAATACCGAACACGCAAATCATCCTGATAAGCTCCGTCAATCGGCCTGACGACGAAGGAATGCTGGAATATCCAGGTAATCCAGATCTTCCTGCGGATTATGCTTGGGCGCCATGGAGGCCTGCCCCTGATTACGCATGACCGTAGGCCGCTCCAGATCCCGATAGTTAACAGCCGCCGGCTCGCCCCGCTGAGTCGCGGCGACCGGCGTAGAGGCTGCGGTAGCGTTGGTCTGCAGCGTGTTATCGATCACCTTGACAGGCTTCTCGGCTTTGGCCGGGCCAAGCCCTGTGGCGACCACAGTCACATGCAACTCATCGCGCAGATCCGGGTCGACCACCGCCCCCACCTTAACGGTGGCATTGTCGGATGCAAAGGCGTTGACGATCTCGCCCACGGTGGCGTATTCGCCCAGGGACAGGTCCAGACCCGCCGTGATGTTGACCAGAATGCCGCGAGCGCCCTGCAGATTGACGTCTTCCAGCAGCGGATTGCGGATCGCCGCCTCGGTAGCCTCACGGGCACGATTCGGGCCGCTGGCACTGCCGGTGCCCATCATCGCCATGCCCATTTCCGCCATCACGGTTTTCACGTCGGCAAAGTCGACGTTCATCAGGCCTTCACGCAGCATGATGTCGGAGATACCGCGTACCGCACCGCACAGCACGTCGTCAGCCTTGGCGAAGGCGGACAGCAGGGTTGCGTCCTTGCCGAGAATGGTCAGCAATTTTTCGTTGGGGATAGTGATCAGCGAGTCGACGCATTCGGCCAACTGGCGAATGCCTTCATCGGCCACCAGCATGCGCTTCTTGCCTTCGAAGGGGAATGGACGGGTCACCACCGCAACGGTCAGGATGCCCATTTCCTTGGCTACCTGCGCAATGATAGGCGCCGCACCGGTACCGGTACCGCCACCCATGCCTGTGGTGATGAACACCATGTCCGCGCCCTGCAGTACTTCAGCCACGCGCTCACGGTCTTCGAGTGCCGCCTGGCGACCGATCTCCGGATTGGTTCCTGCACCCAGGCCCTTGGTCACGCTGCGGCCCAGTTGCAACACGGTGCGCGCACCAATGTTTTTCAACGCCTGGGCATCGGTGTTGGCGCAGATGAACTCGACGCCTTCGATGTTGCTGCGGACCATGTGATTGACGGCATTACCACCACCGCCACCGACGCCGATCACCTTGATGACCGCGTTTTGCGTAACGTTATCTACGAGCTCGAACATGATTCCCTCTCCTCTCTCTTCTCGTTTTACCTTACTGCTACTGCTTGTCAGAAGTTGCCCTGGAACCACCGCTTCATCCGCTCCAGAACAGGTATCCTGGCGTCTTCGCCAAACGTACCGGGGCTGGGCATGATGAAGCCGTCGGCCTGCTTCTTCAGCCCGTAGAGCAGTAGGCCCACGCCCGTTGAATAAATGGGGTTGCGCACCACGTTGGCCAGTCCCTTGACGCTATGTGGCACGCCTAGACGTACCGGCATGTGAAAGATTTCTTCGGCCAGATCGACTGCGCCTTCCATTTTCGCGGTCCCACCGGTGAGGACGATGCCTGCCGGGATCATGTCCTCATAGCCACTACGCCGCAGTTCGGCCTGAATCAGCGTGAAAAGTTCGTCGTAGCGCGGCTCGACCACTTCTGCCAATGCCTGACGGGACAATTCCCGCGGCGGTCGATCGCCGACACTGGGCACCTTGATGGTTTCCCCGGCGCCCGCCAGATTGGCAAGCGCGCAAGCATATCGAATCTTGATCTCTTCGGCATACTGCGTCGGTGTGCGCAAGGCCATGGCGATGTCGTTTGTGACCTGGTCGCCAGCAATGGGAATTACGGCGGTGTGGCGAATCGCCCCTTCAGTGAAAATCGCGATGTCGGTGGTGCCGCCGCCAATGTCCACCAGGCACACGCCCAGCTCTTTTTCATCCTCAGTGAGCACCGCATAGGCCGAGGCCAGTTGTTCGAGGATGATGTCGTCGACTTCCAGGCCGCAACGACGCACGCATTTTTCGATGTTCTGCGCGGAATTCACCGCACAGGTGACCACATGCACCTTGGCCTCCAGGCGTACGCCGGACATGCCCAACGGCTCGCGCACACCCTCCTGGTTGTCGATCACGTAATCCTGCGGCAGCGTGTGCAATACGCGCTGGTCGGCTGGAATGGCGACGGCCTGTGCGGCATCCAGCACGCGCTCGAGGTCCGCAGTACTGACTTCGCGATCACGAATGGCCACGATGCCGTGGGAGTTCAGGCTGCGAATATGGTTACCGGCCAGGCCGACAAATGCTGAGTGGATGTAGCAGCCCGCCATTTGCTGGGCTTCTTCCACCGCTCGCTGGATGGACTGCACGGTGGACTCGATATTCACCACCACACCCTTTTTCAGGCCGCGGGAAGGGTGCGAGCCGATCCCGACGATCTCCAGTTGGCCGTCATCGCCGACCTCACCGACCAACGCCACCACCTTGGAGGTGCCGATGTCCAGGCCGACGATCATCTTGCCGCTCTGCACAGTTGACATATCTGCTGTCTTCTCCTCAATTCACGGTTCGCCCGGAGGCGGCCGTGTCGCTCACCGGCTCGCGCCACGCCACGGCCAGGCCGTTGGCATAACGCAGATCGATGCGCTCGATGTTGGCTATCTGCGATTTCAGGGCCTTGTCATAAATGGCCACCAGGCGATGCATTTTTTCAACGATATGGTCGCGTCCAAGCAGCAGCTCAAGGGACTGCCCCGCCTCACCCGACCCCAGCGACACGAACCAGCTGCCGCGCTCACGCAATTCCAGGCGGCGGATGCTGAACCCCAACGGGCGCAGCATTTGGCTCAGTACCTGGTAGTGCTGCATGATCCGCTGCTTGGCCCGCTCCGGGCCGTGCAACTGCGGCAGGTAGTGATAAGTGCTCAATTCACGAGGTACGAACGCCTCGCCCTGGTTGTTGAGCAGCCCCTCTTCGCCCCAGCGGGCGATCGGCAGATATTCATGCAACTGGATCTGCACCTGATCCGGCCAGATGCGCCGAACGTCCGCGCTGGCGATCCACGGCATGCTTTCCAGGGCGGCGCGCATCCCTGCCAGGTCCAGGCTGAAGAAACTGCTCTCGACGAAAGGCCCGATGCGTTGCTCCACGGTCTGCGCGCTGGTGTAGTTGAGTTCCCCGTTGATTCCGATCCTGGCAATCGGCTGGTCGATAAAGGGCAACAGGCGCGGGGTCAGTTCATGGCCGCTCCACAGCAATCCCACCAGCATCAGAACCCAGCCGAGGCGCTTGAGGGTTTGCGGTGCCAGCTTCGGCAAACGCGCCCGCAACGGCTCGCGGGCCACCGGGCGACTGGCGCCTCGGGGGGCCGGCTTGCGGCCGGTTGCGGGGGGCTGATGACGAAGCTGGAAAGCGCCCATGTCAGCCCCTTGCTTCCAAGCTGTCGGCCAGGATGGCCAGGACCAGTTGCTGGAAGTCGAGACCTGCCGCCCGGGCGGCCATAGGCACCAGGCTGTGGTCGGTCATGCCCGGTACGGTGTTGACTTCCAACAGCCAGAAATTCCCCTTGGCATCCTGCATGACATCGACCCGGGCCCAGCCCTGAGTGCCCACCGCCGCACACGCCTCGGTAGTCAGTTCGCGCAGCTCGGCTTCCTTTTCGGCATCGAGGCCGCAAGGGATGCGGTACTGGGTGTCGTTGGAGATATATTTCGCTTCGTAGTCATAAAATATATTGGGGGTGCCCAGCGCGATTGGCGGCAAGACTTCGCCGCGCAACACGGCGATGGTGAACTCCGGACCCTGGATCCATTGTTCGACCAGCACCTGGCTGTCATACACACTGGCAGCGCGCCAGGCGCCAATGAGGCCCTCGACATCCGTCACCTTGGCCATCCCGATGCTGGAACCTTCATGGGCCGGCTTGACGATCAACGGGAAGCCCAGCTCCTCAGCGGCAGCACGACAGTCATCCTCGCTGCGCAGTACCGCATGACGCGGCGTCGGTAGGCCCAGACTCTGCCACACCTGCTTGGTGCGCAGCTTGTCCATGGCCAGTGCCGAGGCCAGCACGCCACTGCCGGTGTAGGGAATGTCCAGGCATTCCAGCAGGCCCTGCATGCTGCCGTCTTCGCCGCCGCGACCGTGCAGCACAATAAAGGCACGGTCGATCGTCTCGCTGCCCAAACGCTGCAGAAAGTCCTCGCCGACATCAATTCCGAAGGCATCCACGCCAGCCTGCTGCAGGGCCGCGAGCACCGCGGTGCCCGATTTCAGGGAGACGTCACGCTCAGCGCTCTTGCCGCCGTACAGCACGGCAACACGACCGAACACCTGCGGATCGAGAGTGGACTGCACTGCGGCACTCATTGCGCACTTCCTTCGCCGCTTGCGGCAAACAACGGGTGATTGAACAGTTGCGGCGCCAACCCGCCGATGTCACCGGCGCCCTGGCACAACAGAATGTCGCCGCCACGCAGCAGCGGCTTGAGCACAGGCGCGAGGTCGCTGCCACGCTCGACGTAAATCGGATCGAGCAGCCCGCGCTGGCGAATGCTGTGGCACAAATTGCGGCTGTCGGCACCGGGAATCGGCTCTTCGCCGGCCGGGAAGACCTCCATCAGCAACAACACATTGCTCTCGGCCAGCACCTGCACGAAATCCTCGTACAGATCGCGGGTACGGGAAAAACGATGGGGTTGATAGACCATCACCAGCCGGCGCTCCGGCCAGCCGCCGCGCACGGCCTTGATCACCGCTGCCACTTCGCGTGGGTGATGCCCGTAGTCGTCCACCAGCATCACGCTGCCATCCTCGACCGGCAGTTCGCCATAGACCTGGAAGCGCCGGCCGACCCCCTGAAACCCCGACAGGCCCTGGACAATAGCCTCGTCGCCGATACCTTCATCGGTGGCGATGGCAATGGTGGCCAGGGCGTTGAGGACGTTGTGATTGCCGGGCATGTTGACTGTTACCGGCAGCGGCTCATGACCATGGCGCAGCACGGTGAAGTGGGTACGCATGCCTTCTTGGCGGACGCCCACGGCGCGCAGATCGGCGTCTTCGGTAAAGCCATAGGTCAGAGTTGGTCGGGCGATCTGCGGAAGAATGTCGCGCACCACCGGGTCATCGATACACAGCACGGCCAGGCCGTAGAACGGCAGGTTGTGTAGAAAATCGACAAAGGTGCGCTTCAACTTGTTGAAGTCGCCCTCGTAGGTGCTCATGTGGTCGGCGTCGATATTGGTTACCACCGACACCATCGGCTGCAAGTGCAGGAAGCTGGCGTCGCTCTCATCGGCCTCGGCGATCAGAAATCGACTGCCGCCCAGCTGGGCATTGGTTCCAGCCGCATTCAGGCGACCGCCGATGACGAAGGTGGGGTCCAACCCGGCGGCCGCGAACACCGACGCCAGCAGGCTGGTGGTGGTGGTCTTGCCGTGGGTCCCGGCCACGGCGATGCCATGTCGGTAGCGCATCAGCTCGGCGAGCATCTCGGCCCGCGGTACCACGGGGATCCGGCGCTCGAGGGCGTGGGCGACTTCCGGGTTGCTCTCATTGACGGCGCTGGAGATCACCAGCACGTCGGCTTCTACGACGTTATGCGCGTGGTGGCCGATAAACACATGGGCGCCGAAGCTTTCCAGCCGCGTCGTGACCGGCGAGGCCTTGATATCCGAGCCGGAGACTTCATAGCCCATGTTGAGCAGCACCTCGGCGATGCCACACATGCCGACTCCGCCGATACCGACAAAGTGGATACGCCGGATACGGCGCATGCGCCGGGTTTCAGCCTTTGCAGCAGCGGGCGATTTAGCCACGGGCCACCTCCAGGCAAATATCCACCACCCGGCGGGTGGCATCGGGCATAGCCAGATCGCGGGCGGTGGCGCCCATGGCCTCGAGTCGTTGCGGTTGCATCAGCACCTCGTTCAGCTGCGCAGCCAGCTCGGCCGCATCTGTAGTGGCTTGCGGCAACAGGATGGCAGCGCCCTCCCGGGCCAGAAATTCGGCATTGCGCGTCTGGTGGTCATCTATGGCATGGGGCAGCGGCACCAGAAAAGCCGGCAGCCCGGCGGCGGCCAGTTCGCTGACAGTCAGCGCGCCAGCGCGGCAGATCACCAGGTCGGCCCAGGCATAAGCCCCGGCCATGTCATCGATGAAGGGCGCGACATGGGCCTTGAGGCCGGCCTCGGCATAACGCTGCTGGGTGATTTCGGCATGCTGAGCACCGGTCTGATGCACCACGGCCGGACGCTCCTCTTCGAGCAGGTGCGACAGTGCCGCTGGCACCAGCTTGTTCAAGGGCTCGGCACCCAGGCTGCCGCCCAACACCAGTAGATTGGCCGGACGCCCTGCCAGTGGCGCGCGGGGGGTGTCGAGAAACAACTCACTGCGCACCGGATTACCCGTGGTACGGCGCTTGGCGCTGCGTGTAAAGGTGTTAGGGAAGGCTTCGCAAATGCGCTGGGCAAACCACGCCAGGCTGCGGTTGGCAGTACCGGCCACGGCGTTCTGCTCATGGATGATCAGGGGCACGCCGCACAGGCGCGCCGCCAGCCCGCCGGGTCCCGTCACATAACCACCCATGCCGAGCACGCACACCGGACGCACCGTGCGCACCAGGTCGCGGGCCTGCATCAGCGCCTTGAACAACTGCACAGGCGCCTTGAGCAGCGCCAGCAGACCCTTGCCACGCAGGCCGCTGACCTCAATCAGGTGCAGGGGCAGATTGGCGTCAGGAACCAGGCGGTTTTCAATGCCGCGTGCAGTACCCAGCCAGTGAACACGATAGCCACGCGCCTGGAATTCGCGCGCGCAGGCCAACGCCGGGAATACGTGGCCGCCTGTGCCACCCGCCATGATCAGGACATTACCGCGCATGTCGCACGTCCTCCTCGGCAAAATCCGTTTCGCTGAATTCAAAATTTTCGTTGCCGAGCTGGGAACGTCGTTCCCACTCGATACGCAACAACAACCCCAGGCTTACGCAGCAGATCACCAGCGAACTGCCGCCGTAGCTCAGGAATGGCAAGGTCAGGCCCTTGGTCGGCAGCAAGCCGACGTTCACGCCAATATTGATCAGAAACTGGCCGATCCATAGAAAGGCCAGGCCATAGGCGACATACGCCGAGAAGAACTGCTTGGCCTTTTGCGCCCATAGACCGATGTACAGAGCGCGCACGCTGATCAACACGAACAAGGCCAAGGTGATCAGGGCCCCCACCATGCCCAGCTCCTCGGCCAACACGGCGAAAACGAAATCGGTGTGCGCCTCGGGCAGGTAGAACTGCTTCTGAATGCTGTTGCCCAGGCCGACGCCAAACCATTCGCCACGGCCAAAGGCAATCAGCGCCTGGGTCAATTGGTAGCCCGCACCGAATTGGTCGGCCCAGGGGTCGGTAAAGGTGGTCAGACGCGCCATGCGGTACGGCTGGGTCTTGATCAGCAGGTACAACGCACCGACTGCCAGCCCTGCCGACAGCCCGAAGCGCAGCAGGCCCACGCCGCCGAGGAAAAGCATGGCCGCCGCCGCGGCGAACAAGACGATGGTGGCGCCGAAGTCCGGTTCCAGCAGCAACAGCACCGCCATGGGGATCAACACGAAAATCGGCTTGAGGAAGCCCATCCAGCTTTCGCGTACCTCTTCCTGGCGACGCACCAGGTACCCGGCCAGATAGATCACCACGAAGATCTTGGCGATTTCCGAGGGCTGCACGTTGATCATGCCCAAGCTGATCCAACGAATCGAACCGTTGACCTCGCGTCCGACCAGCAGCACCAAGACCAGCATGGCGAAGGCTGCGGCCAGCAACATCCAGCCCAGGCGCTGCCACGTGGCCATGGGCACCATCAGCACCACGGCACAGGCCACTAGGCCGATGACCATGTACACCAGTTGGCGGGTCATGTGATAAAGCGGATCGCCCAGTTGCGCGGCCGCCACTTCCGAAGACGCCGACGCTACCATCACCAATCCCAGCCCGAGCAACGCCAGACACCCCAGCGACAGCGGGAGGTCCAGGTCGAGGCCGCGCCGACTGAACAACGGCGACGGGTACGGGCGCAGGAAGGCGATCATTGTGGCAAGCCCTCCACTGCACGGGCGAACAGGCGACCACGCTCTTCGAAATTCTTGAACATGTCGAGGCTGGCGCACGCCGGCGACAGCAGCACGGCATCACCGCGCTCAGCCATTTCGGCACAGCGCTGCACCGCTTCGTCCAAGGTTGCGACCTTAGCCTGGGGTACGGCATCCCCCAGGGCGCCGGCAATCTGGTCGGCATCGCGACCGAGCAACACCACCGCGCGGCAGTAGCGGGCCACTGGGGCGCGCAGCGGTGAAAAATCCGCCCCTTTGCCATCGCCACCAGCGATTAGCACCAGCTTGCCGTCAATATCCGCGCCCAAACCCTCGATCGCCGCCAACGCGGCCCCGACGTTGGTCGCCTTGGAGTCGTCGTAATACTGAACGCCGCGCAATTCACGCACCCATTGGCAGCGATGCGGCAGACCGGCAAAGGTTTTCAGGGTAGCCAGCATCGGCTCCAGAGGCAGCCCTACGGCATGGCCGAGGGCCAGCGCAGCCAGCGCGTTGCTTTGATTGTGGGCTCCGCGCATTTTCAACGCGCGTACCGGCAACAGCGCCTCGAATTGGAACGTCAGCCATTTTTCGCCGTGCAGCTCGGTCAGACCAAAGCCCTTGAAATCAGGCTTGCCCAGGCCAAAGCTCCAGCACGGCAGCTGATCGGCCACCAGCGGGCGTGACAGCGCATCATCGCGATTGATCACCACCTGCCGGGCGCCACGAAAGACGCGGTGCTTGGCCAGGTGGTAGGCCTGCAGGTCGTTGTAGCGGTCCATGTGGTCTTCGCTGACGTTCAGGCAAGTCGCCACCTCGGCATTCAGCTGCTCGGTGGTTTCCAGTTGGAAGCTGGACAACTCGATCACATACAGCTCGACGTCATCGGCCAGCAGATCCAGCGCCGGCGTGCCCAGGTTGCCGCCAATGGCGACCTTCCTGCCGGCCGCCGCGGCCATTTCGCCCACCAGGGTGGTCACGGTGCTCTTGGCGTTGGAGCCGGTGATGGCAATGATCGGCGCCTTCGCTTCGCGGGCGAACAGTTCGATGTCGCCGGAAAGCTTCACCCCGCGCTGCGCCGCTGCCTGCAACGCCGGGGAGGCAATGGCCAGGCCCGGGCTGACCAGAAGCTCATCGGCCTGGCAAAGAAACTCGACATCCAGCGCGCCGCAGCGCACTTCAACGTCGGGAAATTCTTGCTGCAGGGTGGCCAGCTCAGGCGGATTGGCGCGCGTGTCAGCCACCGCAAACGACAATCCCCGGCGCGCCAAATGGCGCACCAGGGACATGCCGCTCTTGCCGAGGCCGACAACGATACGGAATTGGTCGGAAGCGATCAGGCTCATGTCATTTTTCGCCTCAACGCAGTTTCAGGGTGGCCAGACCGATCAGCACGAGGATCACCGTGATGATCCAGAAGCGCACGATGACGCGCGGCTCGGGCCAGCCTTTGAGTTCGAAGTGGTGGTGAATCGGCGCCATGCGGAATACCCGCTTGCCGGTCAGCTTGAAGGAGGCAACCTGGACTATCACCGAGAGGGTTTCCATGACGAACACCCCACCCATGATGAACAGCACGATTTCCTGGCGGACAATCACCGCGATGGTGCCCAGCGCCGCACCCAGGGCCAGCGCACCGACGTCGCCCATGAACACTTGCGCCGGGTAGGTGTTGAACCACAAGAAACCCAGGCCGGCACCAATCAGCGCGCTGCAAAACACGATCAGCTCGCCGGCGCCCGGAACATAAGGAATCAACAGGTATTCGGCGAAGCGCACGTTACCCGACAGGTAGCAGAAGACGCCCAGTGCGCCCCCCACCAGCACGGTGGGCATGATGGCCAGACCGTCGAGACCGTCGGTGAGGTTCACCGCATTGCTCGAACCGACAATGACGAAGTAAGTCAGCACGATGAAACCGGCAGCGCCCAGCGGCAAGGCGGCGTCCTTGAACATGGGCACGATCAACGTGGTTTCAATCGGATTTTGCGCAGTCATGAACAGGAAAATCGCCGCGCCCAGACCGAACACCGACTGCCAGAAATACTTCCAGCGACTTGGCAGCCCACGGGAATTCTTCTCGATCACCTTACGGTAATCGTCGACCCAGCCGACAGCACCGAACAGCAGGGTCACGGCCAGCACTACCCAGACGTAACGGTTGCTCAGGTCGGACCACAGCAGGGTGCTGATGGCGATGGACGAGAGGATCAGCGCGCCGCCCATGGTGGGCGTGCCCTTCTTTGACAGGTGCGATTGCGGACCATCGGTGCGCACCGACTGGCCAATCTGCAGGGTCTGCAGGGTGCGAATCATCCAGGGCCCCAGCCATAGGGCCAGGATCAGTGAGGTCAGCACGCCCAGGATGCCGCGCAGGGTCAGGTATTGAAAGACCGCAAAGCCTTTATGGAACTGTTGCAGGTACTCTGCTAGCAGCAGAAGCATCAGTGTTTCTCCTCGGCGGACCCGCACAACGCAGCGACAACCTTGTCCATCGCCGAACTTCGCGAGCCCTTGATCAGAATGGTGGTATCGCCCTGCTCATGTCGCAGGGCGTCGATCAGACCAGCTTGATCGGCAAAATGTTTCGCATTTTTTCCAAAAGCTGCTACCGCATGGGTCATCAGGGGCCCAACGGCATACAGGCAATCGACTTTGCCGCTCGCATAGGCACCGACCTGGCGGTGGCCCTGTTCGGCCCAATCGCCCAGCTCGCCCATGTCCCCCAACACCAAAACGGTGCGCCCGGAGAAGGCCGCGAGTATATCGACCGCGGCACACATCGAGAGCGGATTGGCGTTGTAACTGTCATCAATAATTCTCAGACCGCGGTCCGTCAGCTGCGCCGCGGCGCGTCCTGGCATAGGCTGCAAGGCCTGCAGGCCATGCTGAATGGCTGCGCCCGAAAGCCCCAGGGCATGGGCCGCAGCGGCAGCGGCCAGGGCATTGGCAACGTTGTGGGTGCCTAGCAAATTGAGCTGGACAGACCACTCGCCGAGCGGCGAACACAGAATAAAGGCCATGCAGCCGCGAGCGTCGCGCTGCACCTCGCGTGCATGGAAATCGGCCTGGGTATCGTGCAGGGCAAAACTCACCACAGGCCGCCCTGCGGCTCGCGTTTGCCAAAGGGTGAATGCCGCATCGTCGCGGTTGAGCACAGCCACGCCCTCGGCGGGCAAACCGTCGATGATTTCGCCCTTGGCTTCGACGATTTTCTCCGGGCCGCCAAATTCACCCACGTGGGCATTGCCCGCGTTGCTGATGATGGCTACCTGGGGGCGTGCCAGACTCACGGTGTAGGCGATTTCACCCACGTGATTAGCGCCCAGCTCAATCACCGCACCCACATGTTCAGGCATAAGCTCCAGCAGCGTCAGCGGCACGCCGAGCTCATTATTCAGGTTGCCGCGCGTGGCCAGAACGGGACCATGAAGGCCGGCACGCAGGATGCTGGCGAGCATTTCCTTGATGCTGGTCTTGCCACTGGAACCCGTTACGGCGGCCAGCGGGCCGTGGTAGGCCTGGCGGTTCAGCGCACCGAGGCGTCCCAGCGCCAGACGGGTATCGTCAACCACCAGTTGCGGCAGATCGACACCTGCAACTTCGCGCGACACCAGGGCCGCCACCGCGCCCTTGGCCGCAACATCGGCGAGATAAGCGTGGCCATCGAAATTCGGCCCGACAAGGGCAACGAACAGTTGTCCCGGCGCGATTGAGCGGCTGTCGGTGCTGACCGAGAAAAAAACGGCATCGCCGCCAGACAGGCGACCTTGCAGCGGGGCGGCGATGGCGCTCAGGTGCAATGCATCAAGCATGCTCGACCTCCCAGGCCGCCAGTGCCTTGCTAGCTTCGTCCAGGTCTGAGAAAGGCTGACGAACGCCGTTGATTTCCTGATAGTCCTCGTGCCCCTTGCCGGCCAGCAGCACAATGTCATCTGCGCTGGCACCGGCAATCAGCGAAGCAATCGCCTGGCCACGTCCGGACATGAACTGCACCGTTTCAGGTCGGGTGAAGCCGGCACGAATCTCGGCAAGGATCTCCAGCGGATCTTCGCTGCGCGGGTTGTCATCAGTGACCAGTACGCCGTCGGCATGCCGCTCGGCCACCTCAGCCATCAGCGGGCGCTTGCCGCGGTCCCGATCACCGCCGCATCCAAACAGGCACAGCAAACGGCCACGCACATGCGGGCGCAGTGCTTCGAGAACTTTTTCCAAGGCATCGGGGGTGTGGGCGTAATCCACCACTACCAAGGGCGCAGCGCCGCCCCCCAGGCGCTGCATCCGTCCCGACGGACCTTGCAGATCGGGCAGCACACGCAGGACATCATCCAGCGAATAGTCCATGCCCAGCAAAGCACCGATCACCGCCAGCAAGTTGCTCAGGTTAAAACGCCCCAGCAGTGGGCTGCGCAACAGCCCCTGCCCCAGCGGCGTGATCAGCTCGGCGCGCACGCCGTGGTCGTCGAAGCGCACCTGCCGGCAATACACATAGGCAGCAGCATCATCGATGCTGTAATCGATCAGTCGCGCACCCTCTAGGCCGGCCAGCTGGCGGCCAAACGGATCATCCAGATTGATGACCCGGCAGCGCAATTGGGGCCAGGCGAACAGCATGGCCTTGACCGCGCCATAGGCTTCCATCGAACCGTGGTAATCCAGGTGGTCGCGGGACAGATTGGTAAATACCGCCACATCGAAATCCAGCCCGGCGACACGGCCCTGAGCCAGACCATGGGACGACACTTCCATGGCCACCGCACGCGCTCCGGCCTGCTTGAGCAGCCCCAACGTCGCCTGTACGGCGAGCGGATCGGGGGTGGTGTGACGTCCGCTTTCCAGAGCCCCATAGAATCCCGTGCCCAAGGTGCCGACAATGCCGCAGCGTTCGCCGAGACGATCCAGTGCCTGGGCCAGCAATTGGCTGACGCTGGTCTTGCCGTTGGTGCCCGTTACCCCAACCAGATGCAAACCGCGACTGGGTTCACCATAGAAACGCCCGGCTATCGCCGAGAGCTGCTTGCTCAACCCTTTGATCGGCAGCAAGGTCGCCTGGCTGTCCGGCAGCGGTGGAGCACCTTCGGCTTCATAGGCCACAGCCACGGCACCGCGGGCGATGGCGTCGGCGATGTGCGCGCGCCCATCGTGGCTGACACCCGGCACCGCCAGGAACAGGTCTCCGGGCCGCACTTTTCGACTGTCAAGGGTCAGTTCACGCACCAGCGCAGCGTTATCGGCCTGGGCGAGCAGTTGGTTAAGTGGCATGGGCATCAGCTGCGCCCTCCTTTTCCAGGGACGACGGCAGCGGTCTTGGTCTCAACCGGCAGGTTGTCAGGGGCAATATTCATCAGACGCAGGGCTCCAGCCATGACCCGGCCGAAAACCGGCGCGGCTACCAGGCCGCCGTAATAGCCACCTTTGCTGGGTTCATCGATCACCACCACGGCGGCGATACGCGGGTTGTTCAGCGGCGCCAGCCCGGCAAAAAAGGAGCGGTAGGCGTCATCGGTATAACCGCCAGACGTGGAAACTTTCTTGGCGGTGCCGCTTTTGCCGCCGACGTGATAGCCCGGTACCTTGGCACGCGAACCACCGCCGCCCGGCTCCTCGACTACGGCACGCAGCATGCGCAGCACCTGATGGGCTATTTCGGCCTCCATCACCTGGTGGCCTTCCTGGGCACGGTCGCGGCGAATCAATGAGAGCGGCACGCTTTTACCGTCATTGCCCAGTGTCGCGAAGGCATGGGCAAGCTGCACAGCAGTCACCGACAAGCCGTAGCCGTAACCCAGGGCAGCGATTTCCGCTTCTTTCCAGACACGATGATTGGGCAGCACGCCGACCCGTTCACCCGGAAAGCCCAGCCCGGTGGACTGCCCGAAGCCAGCGGAATGCATCATCGAATAGAGCGGCTCGGCGCCGATATCCAGTGCAATCTTGCTGATGCCGATATTGCTGGACTTCATGAGAATGCCGGTGAGGTCGAGCTGGCCGCCACGGGAGACGTCGCGAATGGTGTAACGGCCGATGCGCATCCAGCCCGGCGTGGTATCCACCACCGATTCCGGCCGCCATTTGCCTGTGGCCAGCGCAGCGGCAATAGTGAAAGGCTTTACGGTGGAACCCGGCTCGAAGACATCAATCATGGCCCGGTTACGGGTGACGCCCGGCTGCAACACACGACGGTTGTTGGGGTTGTAGACAGGCTGATTGACCATGGCGAGAATTTCACCGGTACGCACGTCAATCATGACCAGGCTGCCGGCCTTGGCGCCGAATTCCAGCAAGGAGTTGCGCAACTCGCGGTGCGCCAGATACTGCAAGCGCAGGTCAATGGACAGTTCCAGCTCGCCACCCGGCTTGGCATTGCTGAGCACCTGGACATCCTTGATCACCCGACCGCGGCGGTCCTTTAGTACCTGACGTTCGCCTGGCACCCCTGCCAGCCACTGGTCGAAGGCGAGCTCCATGCCCTCGCGTCCCTTGTCGTCGATATCGGTGAAACCGACCACATGGGCAGCCACTTCGCCCGCCGGATAAAAGCGGCGAAACTCTTCCAGGGCGTTCACACCAGGAATATTCAGGTCGAGTACTTGCTGGCCATGCTCCGGTGTAAGGCCGCGGGCCAGGTAGATGAACTCACGGTTAGCAGCCTGCTCCAGTCGCTCGCTCAGCCTGCCGGGTTTTTGCCCCAACGCCTCGGCCAGCACTGGCCATTGATCGCGCACGGCCTGCAGTTCGCGTCCGTTACCCCAGATGGCCGTCACCGGCGTGCTTACGGCCAGCGGCTCACCGTTACGATCGGTAATCACCCCACGGTGCGCAGGGATCGGGATGTGCCGCACACTGCGTGCATCGCCCTGACCCTGCAAAAAATCGTGATCGAACACATGCAGGTCAACAATCTTCCAGCCCAGCGTGCTGACCATCAAGACGAACAAAAGCAGCACAAAGCCGAACCGGCCGTGCTCGAATACTCGCCTCAAGAAATTCATGGTGTCACCAGCCGGACATCGGCCGCTTCGGGAATGCGCATTTTCAACCGCTCGCTGGCCAAGGCCTCGATCCGGTTATGCGCCATCCAGGTGCTTTGCTCCAACACCAGGCGTCCCCACTCGGCTTGTATCTTGTCGCGCTCGTGCAACTCACCGTACAGGTCATTGACCAATTGTCGGCTCAGGTGCGCGGAATACGTCACCGCAATCGCCGACGCCAGCACAGCGACAAACACGATCACCAGCAGCAGCCCGCCGCCGGGTATTGACCTAGTGGCCAAATGGCTCACCGCACCTTCTCCGCCACCCGCATGACCGCGCTGCGTGATCGTGGGTTGGCCTTGAGCTCGGCTTCGGAGGCATAGTGCGGCTTGCCCAGCACTTTCAGACGAGGTTCAAATGCCTTGGGGATGATCGGCAGATCTCGCGGCAGGTTATCGGCTTCGCCCTTGGCCTGACGGCGCATGAACTGTTTGACGATGCGGTCTTCCAGGGAATGGAAGCTGATCACCACCAGCCGGCCACCGACCTCAAGCGCATCGAGAGCCGCTTCAAGGCCTCGCTCGAGATCGCCCAGCTCATTATTGATATGGATGCGCAGTCCCTGGAAGGCGCGGGTAGCCGGGTTCTTGCCCTTCTCCCACGCCGGATTGGCCTCGGTGAGCACCGCAGCCAAATCGCCGGTACGGGTGAAGGGCTTCTCAGCACGCCGCAGCACCACCGCACGAGCCATGCGCTTGGCAAAACGCTCCTCGCCGTATTCCTTGAAGACTCGGGCGATTTCATCTTCAGTCGCGCTCGCAATCCATTCAGCGGCACTCATGCCGACCCCCGGATTCATGCGCATATCCAGCGGGCCATCATTAAGAAAGCTGAAGCCGCGTTCGGGATCGTCAAGCTGCGGCGAAGACACACCCAGATCGAGCAGCACACCGCTCACCTTGCCTTCCAGGCCGCGGCCAGTTATCTCCTGGCCCAACTCCGCAAAACTGCGCTGCACAATTACAAAGCGGCCATCTTCGGCCGCCAGTGCTTGCCCTGTGGCAATGGCTTGAGGGTCTTTATCGAACCCCAGCAACCGCCCGTGCGCACCGAGATGCTGCAGGATCAAGCGGCTGTGTCCGCCTCGTCCGAAGGTGCCGTCCAGGTAGCAGCCGTCAGGCTGTATCGCGAGGGCGGCAACGGCTTCTTCGAGCAAAACGGTGATGTGGCGAAAGGTGCTGGTCATAATCACAAGGTCAGGTCGAGCAATTCTTCCGGCATTCCGCCGGGCGCTTTAATAGCCTCAAGATCGTCCATCGAAATGGAGGTCCAGGCGTCTTCATCCCACAGTTGAAACTTGTTCAATTGGCCAACCAGCATGACGTGCTTGTCGAGCTTGGCGTACTCGCGCAAGCGAGACGGAATCAGCAGACGCCCACTGGCATCCAGCTCCAGATCGACCGCATTGCCAATCAGCAAGCGTTGCAAGCGGCGGTTTTCCTCTCGCAACGGTGGCAAGGCACGCAGCTTGGTTTCGATCTGTTCCCATTCAGGCAGGGGGTAGAGGCTTAGGCAGGGATCAAGAGCATCAATGGTGACGATGAGCTGGCCGGCACAACGCGAAAGCAGCTCGTCACGGTGCCGACTCGGCATCGCGAGTCGCCCTTTCGCATCAAGGCTGACGGCATTGGCTCCGCGAAACACGTTGGCACTTCCCCGCTTGGCTGGCTGTTACATTCCTAATTCCCACTTCCCGCCACTTTCTACCACTTGGGCACACTATAGGAATGCGCGTCCCTCAGCGTCAAGGCTGCTCACAAATGGAAAACCCTTACAGGACCGTGATTTAGCGACGAATGGCCAGATTTGAGACGAAGCGCAACAAGCAATTGCGACGGAAAGAGAAATGCATCAAAGAGCTGGCTCAGAGAGTTAACGTAATACGTGAGGAGAAGTTGTTTTTACTTCATCAAGACAAGCGGGGAATAAAGGAAGAGAGTCGATCTATAAGCCGGGTTCTGTCGAGGACAGTCATTCCTCTACGACGTACATCACTGCACGCCTTTAGCAACCTACCCGGTTCCAGCGCGGGCCACGCCAATGGAACCCTATTTGGTCTTGCTCCGAGCGGGGTTTACCTAGCCACGGACTGTTGCCAGCCGTGCGGTGCGCTCTTACCGCACCTTTTCACCCTTACCGGCACTTGCGTACTTAGGCGGTTATTTTCTGTGGCACTTTCCGTAGGCTCGCGCCTCCCAGGCGTTACCTGGCGCTCTGCCCTATGGAGCCCGGACTTTCCTCCCTCCTCTTTTGCGAACAAAAGAGAACAGCGACTGTCCGATCGACTCTCCGGCGGCAAGGATAGGGCCGCCACCGGCAAGCTGCAAGACAAAACGGTCCAATCTTCATGAATCCTGACCAATCAGCCTTTGCGCTCCAGCGCGATCTGGTACAGCACATTTTTGCGAGCACCGGTAATTTCTGCCGCCACGGCAGCGGCTCGCTTGACCGGCAGGTCTTCCAACAACAGATCCAGGACGCGCAAGGCCTCAGCCGTGACAGCGCTCTCACCCTCAGGCGCCTGCCAGCCGGCGACCAGCAGGACACACTCACCCCGTTGCTGGTTGGCATCCGCCGCCACCCAGTCACTCAATTCACCCAACGGCAACCCCTTGAGTGTTTCAAAGGTCTTGGTCAGCTCTCGCCCCAACACGGCCAGGCGATCGGCACCGAAAATCTTTCCCATATCGCGCAAGGATTCCAGCAAGCGATGCGGCGCTTCATAAAAGATCAGCGTGCGCGGTTCCTCTTTGATCGATTCCAGGCGCGCACAACGGGCTGCAGCTTTTGCAGGCAGGAAACCCTCGAAAATAAACCGGTCCGATGGCAGGCCAGCCGCGGAGAGCGCGGCAACCAGGGCGCACGCGCCTGGGACAGGCACCACCCGCACTCCCGCGACGCGCGCCTGGCGCACCAGATGGAAACCCGGATCCGAGATCAGCGGCGTACCAGCGTCCGAAATCAACGCAACGTCATCACCTGCCAACAGGCGGGCGATAAAACGTCCGCCTTGGTCACGCTCGTTATGCTCGTGGCAGGCCTGCAGCGGCGTACTGATGCCAAAATGCTGCAAAAGCCGCTGCGAATGCCGGGTATCTTCCGCCGCGATCAACGAGACTTCCGTCAGCACCCGCAAAGCTCGCGCACTGATGTCCTCCAGATTGCCGATGGGCGTGGCCACCACGTAAAGCGTGCCTGCAGACACATTCTGAGCACCGAAATCGGCCACGAAACACCTCAAGAACCTTCAAATTTACCCATTGTATCCCGTTTACCGTTTCGGCATCGCACAGCCGGCAAGGCTTGGGTACAATCCAGGGTTCCTTTCGCCTGTGCAACGGGAAGACTCCCATGATCGCTCGCCTGCTCTCCGTTCTGTGCCTCGTCGGATTTTTGGCGGCCTGCTCCGGCACCCCAACGTCCACACTTGGCGAATTGCCGCGTACGCCCCAGGCAAGCGTTGAGCAATTGCTACAAAAGGCAGAGCAAAGCCCGCCGGCCCTGGCCGCGCAATTACGCCTGGCTGCTGCCGACAAAGCATTTACCTTGAACAACCCGGCGCGCGCGGGGCAAATCCTCCAACAGGTATCGCTGGATCAGTTGAGCCCGGCCGAGCAGGTTTTAGCCAGCACCTTACAGGCTGAGTTGGCGCTGTTGCGCAACCGCCCGCAGAGCGCACTGCAAGCCTTGGAGCACCCCAGCCTGCAGCGTCTGGGCGAACTGCCCGCCGAACAGCAGGTGCGAACACGGCTGGTCCGCGCCCAGGCGCTTGAGGCGGACAATCAACTGCTGCCTGCCGTACGCGAGCGCGTATCGATCGCCCCGCAGCTGACCGGTGCCGCCGCTCAGGACAATCACGAGATAATCTGGGCATTGATCGCCCGCCTGCCCACCGATGAAGCAACCAGCCCGGCCGACGGCGAGCTGGGCGCCTGGCTTGCGTTGGGTGTTGCCGTACGCGACGCCATTACCCTTGAACTTCAGCAGGCCGCCATCGACAACTGGCGCAACGCCAACCCCGATCACCCCGCAGCGCTTCGCCTGCCAGAGCCTTTGAGCAAATTACGCGCCCTGCCCAGCCAGCCGTTAAGCAAGATTGCCTTGCTACTGCCCCAGGAAGGCCAACTGGCGAGCGTGGCTCGAGCCCTACGCGACGGCTTTATGTCTGCCCATTACCAGGCCCAGCAAGCCGGATTCAATCCGCCTGAAATTGTCCTGTATGACAGTACGCAAATAGAGTCACTGGAAGCCTTCTACCGTCAGGCCCAAGCAGATGGCGCACAATTGGTCGTCGGCCCACTGGAAAAGCCCCTTGTCAAACAACTGGGTGATTTGCCGCAGCTGCCGATCCTCACCCTGGCCTTGAATTATGATGATGCGGGCGAAGGCAGCCCGGCACAACTGTTCCAATTCGGCCTGGCCGCCGAGGACGAAGCCCGCTCGGCCGCCCGGCGCGCCTGGAACGACGGCATGCGCCGCGCCGTCGCCCTGGTTCCGCGCGGCGAGTGGGGCGACCGCGTACTGGCCGCCTTCAACCAGAGCTGGCAGGCCGAAGGCGGTACTCTGCTGGACGCCAAACACATCGACCAGCCCGTACAGTTGGCGGGCCAGATTGCCGACCTTTTCCAACTTCGCCAAAGCGAAGCCCGTGCCCAACGACTCAAGCAAACGCTGGGCGTGGAACTGGCCGCCGAGCCTGCGCGTCGTGCCGATGTCGACTTCATCTTCCTCGCCGCCACGCCTTTGCAAGCCCAGCAAATCAAACCCACCCTGACGTTCCAATACGCAGGGGATGTGCCGGTCTACGCCACATCGCACCTCTATTCCGGCGACAGCAACCCCGCCCAATACCGTGACTTGAGCGGCATTCGTTTCTGCGAAACACCTTGGCTGCTCGACGAAAACAATCCCCTTCGCGAACAAGTCATCCAGCAATGGCCGCAAGCCGGCGGCAGCCTGGGGCGTCTCTATGCCATGGGTATCGACGCGTACCTGCTGGCGCCACGCCTGGCCCAACTGAAGGCTTTGCCGGAGACCCGTATCGATGGTTATTCGGGGCGTCTGAGCCTGAATTCTCAGCAGCGTATCGAGCGCGAATTGCCCTGGGCTGAATTTCAGGGCGGCACCATACGCCGCCTGCCGGATTACAACCTCTAATGAATACCGATGTCAGGCTCAGCGGGCCGCAAGCCGAAGCCCTGGCCTGTCAGCATTTGCAACAGCATGGCCTGCGTCTGCTTGAACAGAACTGGCGCTGCCGACGCGGCGAACTCGATCTGGTCATGCTTGATGGCGATACAGTAGTATTTGTTGAAGTACGCTACCGTCAGCATGCCGCTTGGGGTGGTGCGCTGGAGAGTATCGATGCTCGCAAGCGCGCCAATCTGAGTCTGGCCGCACAACACTTTTTACAGCAGGAAAAACGCTGGGCCGCGCATCCGTGTCGTTTCGATGTGGTTGCCATGAACAGCGCCAGCAACCCGGACCAGCGCCTGAACTGGATCCGTAACGCGTTCGATACCTGAACCGCCGCCCTTGTAAAGGTCACCATCCGATGGACATGCAATCCCGTATTCACCAGCACTTCCTGGCCAGCATCGAAACCAAGCAACGCGCGCAGGAAGTTCTCATCCCCTACATCGAGCAGGCCAGCCAAGTCATGGTTCAAGCCCTGCTCAACGAGGGCAAGATTCTTTCCTGCGGGAACGGTGGCTCAGCGGGCGATGCACAGCATTTCTCTTCCGAGCTGCTTAACCGTTTCGAGCGCGAGCGTCCCAGCCTGCCGGCCATGGCCCTGACCACCGACAGCTCGACCATCACCTCAATCGCCAACGACTACAGCTACAACGAAATCTTCTCCAAGCAGATTCGCGCCCTCGGTCAACCTGGCGATGTGCTGCTGGCCATTTCCACCAGCGGCAACTCGGCCAACGTCATCCAGGCCATTCAGGCGGCCCATGACCGGGAAATGACCGTGGTTGCCCTGACCGGCCGCGACGGCGGCGACATGGCTTCGCTGTTGCTGCCAGAAGACGTTGAAATCCGCGTCCCCGCCAAAGTCACCGCGCGCATTCAGGAAGTCCACCTCTTGGTGATTCACTGCTTGTGCGACCAAATCGACTGTCAATTGTTTGGGAGTGAAGAATGACACGCAATCCGCTGATTCTGGCCTTTTTGGCCATGACGCTGCTGTTGGGCGGCTGCAGCAATCGCAGCATTGGCAACAAGATCGACGACCAATTCCTCGAGCCCAAGGTCGCGGGCCAGATCCAGACTGCCCACGCTGACTTGACCTCGCCCACCTCGCATATCGTGGTAACCAGCTATAACGGCGTCATCCTGCTCGCTGGTCAGACGCCCCGCCCGGAGCTGCGCGATCAAGCCGAGGTGGCTGCGCGTCGCGTTGTCGGCGTCAAGAAGGTTCATAACGAAATCCAGGTGCAGGCACCTTCGTCGGGCATGGCGCGCACCAACGATGCACTCCTGACCACGCGCATCAAGACGCGGATGCTGGCTAGCACTGGCGTGCCGTTCGCTGACATCAAGGTCGTGACCGAGAATGGCATCGTTTACCTGCTGGGCCTGGTCACGCGCGAAGAAGCCAACCAGGCCACGGCTGCGATCCAGAAGGTGTCCGGCGTACAGCGTATCGTGCGCCTGTTTCAATATACCGACTGACCAGTAGGCCGCGAGAAATACGCAAACAAGAAAGGGCGCCATAGGCGCCCTTTCTTTGTTCTGAAGCTTACTTGACCACTTTCAAGCTGGGCCGACCACTCGGTCGTGGCGGCTCGGGGTCCGGCCCCTCATCTCCATCTGGGCCAATATCATCGATGCTATCGGAGTCGTCCTGTGGCGGCTCCGGCTCGAACACCATTCCCTGGCCATTTTCCCGTGCGTAAATGGCCATGATCGAACCAATAGGCAAATGCAGACTGTGCGGCACGCCTCCAAAACGGCTTTCAAAGCTCACCGCTTGATTGTCCATGTGCAAGTGGCGCACCGCGCTGGGCGACGCATTGAGCACAATCTGACCGTCATTGGCATAACCGCTTGGCACCTGCACCTGCGGATACTCGACATCCACCAGAAAATGCGGCGTGCAGTCATTGTCCACGATCCACTCGTACAACGCCCGGATCAGATAAGGCCTACTGGAGTTCATGCAAGGCTCCTCATTGTGCTTCAGCGCATGTCGCGCTCAACGGAGGACAGGCTAGCCTGAAAGGCCGGACGGGCAAAAGCCCGCTCCATGTAGTCGAGCAACGGCTTGGCAGGGGCTGGCAATTCTACCCCCAGCTGCGGTAAACGCCAGAGAATCGGCAGCAGGCAGCAATCCACCAGCGACAGATCGTCACTGAGGAAAAAAGCCTTGCTTTCGAACAGCGGCGCCACGCCAGTCAAACTCTCACGCAGCGCCTTGCGGGCTTGGGTTTTCTGCGCTTCCTTGGCGCGCGAATCGAGAATCTGATCGACCAGTACGCACCAGTCACGCTGGATACGGTACATCAGCAATCGGGTATTGGCGCGGGCCAGCGGGTAGGCCGGCATCAACGGCGGATGGGGATAACGCTCCTCCAGATATTCCATGATCACCGTTGGCTCAAAAAGCGCCAAATCCCGATCGACCAGAGTCGGTACATTACCGTAAGGGTTAACGTCACTCAGATCGGTCGGACATTCCCCACCTACTGTATCGATGATGTCCGCTGTTACGTTCTTTTCAGCCAGCACCAGCCGCACACGATGGCAGTAATGGTCGGCGGGATCGGAAAAGCAGGCCAACTTGTTGAACACGGCCATAGCGTCCCTCCTTTAGGTTTTTCAGAAATAGCAAAGCGCGCGCACCCAAATAGGGCGCGCGCGCTTTGGACTGATCAGGCGAGGATCAGTGTACGTCCTTCCAGTATTCGCGCTTGAGCAGATAGGCAAATACGAAGAAGAATGCCAGGAACAGCAGTACGTAAGTACCGATGCGTTGGCTTTCAAGCTTGACCGGGTTGGCCGAGTAGGACAGGAAGGTCACCAGATTCTTGACCGTCTCATCGAACTCCGCCTCGCTTTGCGACCCGGTATTGGGCAGCACAGTCAGCTGATCGCACGCTTCGTGAGTCACCGGAGTGCCCGTCAGCGGATCGTAGATTTTCTTGCCATCCTCGACCACCTGCACCTGCTTGCAGCCGATGACCTGACGACCCTGCAGGTCCGCCATCACGTTAGGCATGCCCACGTTGGGGAATACCGTATTGTTGGCGCCCAGCGGGCGGCTCGGATCTTCGTAGAAGCTGCGCAGGTAGCTGTACAGCCAATCTTCACCACGCACGCGAGCCACCAGGGTCAGATCCGGCGGCGCTGCGCCGAACCATACCTTGGCATCAGCCGGCTGCATGCCGATGTTCATGTGGTCACCAATCTTGGCGTCGGAGAACACAATGTTGTCCATCATCACTTCGTCCGGGATGCCAAGGTCATTGGCAACCCGCTCATAGCGCTGGAACTTAGCGCTATGGCAACCCATGCAGTAGTTGCTGAAGGTACGCAGACCATCCTGCAGTGCCGCCTTGTCGGTCAGGTCAATATCCACTTTATCCAGCTGGACGTTGACCGCAGCCGCGAACGAGGCGACAGGCAGTACAGAAAGAATCAATGCAGCAAAGAGCTTTTTCATCAGCCAGTCACCCTTTCCGGAACCGGTTTGGTCTTTTCCATCCTGGTGTAGAACGGCATCAGGAGGAAATAGGCGAAGTACAGAATGGTGCACACCTGCGACAGCAACGTACGCCCCGGGGTTGGCGACAGAACACCCAGTACGCCCAGGATGACAAAGGAGATGCAGAAGATGACCAACCAAATCTTGCTCATCCAACCCTTGTAGCGCATGGACTTGACCGGGCTACGGTCGAGCCAGGGCAGAACAAACAGCACAGCGATAGCCGCGCCCATCGCAATAACGCCAAACAGCTTGTCCGGAACCGCACGCAGAATCGCGTAGTACGGTGTGAAGTACCAGACAGGAGCAATGTGCTCAGGCGTCTTCAGTGCGTTGGCTTCTTCGAAGTTGGGCTTCTCTAGGAAGTAACCACCCATTTCCGGGAAGAAGAACACAACCGCGCAGAACACGAACAAGAAGACCACGACGCCGACAATGTCTTTGACGGTGTAATAGGGATGGAACGGAATGCCATCAAGCGGAATACCATTGGCATCCTTGGTTTTCTTGATGTCGACACCGTCCGGGTTGTTCGAACCCACTTCGTGCAGTGCCAGGATGTGCAACACCACCAGCCCCAGCAGGACGACCGGCAATGCGATGACATGGAGCGCGAAGAAGCGGTTCAGCGTAATGCCGGAAATCAGGTAATCGCCACGGATCCACTCGGTCAGGTCAGCCCCGATGACCGGGATGGCACCAAACAGCGAAATGATTACCTGAGCCCCCCAATAGGACATCTGGCCCCAGGGCAGCAGGTAGCCCATGAAGGCTTCGGCCATCAGCGCCAGATAGATCAGCATGCCGAAGATCCACACCAGCTCGCGCGGCTTCTGATAGGAACCGTAGAGCAGTCCACGGAACATATGCAGATAGACCACCACGAAGAACGCCGAAGCGCCGGTGGAGTGCAGATAACGCAGGATCCAGCCGTACTCGACATCACGCATGATGTATTCGACGGAGGCGAAGGCCCCTTCAGCGCTCGGGTTGTAGCTCATGGTCAGCCAGATGCCGGTCAGCAATTGGTTGACCAGTATCAACAGCGCCAGGGAGCCGAAGAAATAGAAGAAGTTGAAGTTCTTCGGGGCGTAGTACTTGGACAGATGGTCTTCCCACATCTTAGTCGCGGGGAAGCGCGCATCGACCCATTCCATGAATTTGCTCATCAGACGTTCTCCTGATCCACGCCAACGATGATCACGTCATCCGACTCGTACGAATGTGGCGGCACCGGCAGGTTCAACGGGGCAGGCTGCGATTTGTAGACGCGGCCGGCGAGATCGTATTTGGAACCGTGGCAGGGGCAGAAGTAACCGCCAACCCAGTCTGCGCCCAGGTCCGCCGGAGCGACCTCGGGACGGAAGGACGGCGCACAACCCAAGTGGGTGCACAGGCCAACCAGAACCAGGACCTCGGGCTTGATCGAACGGGTCTTGGCATCTACATAGTCTGGCTGATCGGAAGCTTGCGACTCCGGATCGGCCACTACACCTTCAAGATTGCCCAGATTGTTCAGGATCTCTTCGGTACGACGAAGGATGAACACCGGCTGACCGCGCCATTCCGCCACCATTTGCTGGCCCGGTTCGATCTTGCTGATATTCACCTTCACCGGTGCACCTGCGGCCTTGGCCTTGGCGCTCGGGAACCAGGACCCCACAAACGGGACCGCGGCACCCACCGCTCCTGCCGCACCTACCACAGAGGTAGCTGCAACCAGGAAGCGACGCCGGCCAGCATTCACGCCGTCATTGCTCATTCAGTCGTCTCCCATCAGCTTTGTGGCCTGTTGGTCAGGCCTCTACTAAGTAAAAATCGAGCCGCGCAAAAAAATTCGCCAAATGGTAAAGAAAACCCCCACTTATGACAAGGCAAAAGCCTGATACAAAGTCGGTGCAAGCCTTATGGCGCGGGCTTTTCAAGCCTGTGGCATGTTGTCGCACAAGAATCTTGGCTAACACAAAAACGCCCAGTTCCATGGGGAACTGGGCGCTTTTTGAAACCAGCGTCGATTAACGCTTGGAGTACTGAGGACGCTTACGCGCCTTACGCAGACCAATCTTCTTACGCTCCACTTCGCGAGCATCGCGAGTCACGAAACCGGCCTTGCGCAGAGCGCTGCGCAGGGTTTCGTCGTAGGAGATCAGCGCACGGGTAATACCGTGACGGATTGCACCGGCCTGGCCAGTGACGCCGCCACCCAGAACGGTGACGTACACGTCGAACTTTTCAGTGTTCTCGGTGAGCTCCAGCGGCTGACGAACCACCATGCGGGCAGTTTCGCGACCGAAGAAGTTCTCCAGGGTGCGGTTGTTGATGGAAATCTTGCCAGTACCCGGACGCAGAAAGACGCGAGCGGTAGCGGTCTTACGACGGCCAGTGCCGTAATTTTGAGTCGCCGACATAATAAGCTATCCCGTTAAAACTTCAGTTCTTGAGGCTGCTGAGCGGTGTGCGGATGCGCAGACCCCTTATACACCTTCAGTTTGCGATACATGTCGCGACCCAGCGGGTTCTTTGGCAGCATGCCTTTGACCGCGGTCTCGATCACGCGCTCGGGAGCCTTGGCGATCAGCTTCTCGAAGTTGATCTCTTTGATGCCACCCGGGAAGCCGGAGTGCGAGTAGTAGATCTTATCGGTGGTTTTAGCACCGGTAACACGTACTTGCTCGGCGTTGATCACGACGATGTAGTCGCCGGTATCGACGTGCGGAGTGTACTCGGGCTTGTGCTTGCCACGCAGACGACTCGCGATTTCAGTGGCCAGACGACCCAGGGTCTGACCGGCAGCGTCGACGACAAACCAGTCGCGCTTAACGGTTTCCGGTTTCGCAGTATAAGTTTTCATTCGTTATAAGCCTCAGGGGCCGCCCTGAAAATAAGACGGCGAATCATACTGAATAGTGCTTTTCCTGACAAGGTCAGGCAGCCGGAAACAGACGCTATCGGGGGCTCGGGTCAGCGCGTCCGCTACGGCGGGACTTACAAGGTTCGGCAGGCTAGGCATCCCCACCTGTTTCCTCGACAAGCTAGGCGGTCCCATCGAGAAAGTTGCGGGATTATGCCGAACTCCACGAAAAATGCAAGCCGGGGTCCAAGCACACGCGAACCTTTCAGCGCATACCAGGCCCGCGCCGCGAAGCCAGCCGGTCGGCCAGACGTGTCGGCTCTGGCAGTCGGTAACGAGTCAGGTAACGCGACACCAGTTGCGGTGCAGTCACCAAGCTGACCCGATGGCCCGGCGAAACGATCAACGGTCGCACGCTGTCCTTGCTGCGCAACACGGTGCCGATCCAGTCATCCTTGTCATACAACTCAACCTGGGCGCCACGCTGTAGACCGAGCTCGCCATGCTCACCGACCAGAATCTGCTTAGCCACTCCAATGCTCGGCAGACCAGTGGCCACCCCAAGATGCGCCGCGATACCCAAACGTCGGGGGTGGGCGATACCTTGGCCGTCCACGAACAGCATGTCGGGCACCTCGGGCAATTCACCCAGCGCCTGCAGCAACGCAGGCAGCTCGCGAAACGACAGGAGGCCGGGCACGTAGGGCATGCTGGTAGGTCGACGCACCAGCACCTCGGCAAGCGTTTCAAGACTTTGCGCATCCAGCAGCACGGCAACGGCACGTGTCACAGTGCCGCCCTCTTCGAAACCCACATCCACGCCGGCAATCAGCCGCAGCGGTGAAACGAAATCGTCCTGCAGTCGCACCTGGGTAGCGAGCTGCTTCTGCAAGTCGCGCGCCCCGGCAACGGTGCCATCCCAACCGGGAAAAACCTCCGCGTCAGTTGCGAACATCACAGGCATAGCAGCTCCCCATTTCTACAGTGCCCGGGCAATGATCTCCTTCATGATCTCATTGGTCCCGGCATAGATGCGTTGCACTCGGGCATCGGCCCAGGCACGCGCCACCGGATATTCCCACATGAAGCCGTAGCCTCCATGCAACTGCACGCACTCATCGAGAACCCGGCATTGCAGATCGGTTCCCCAGTATTTGAGCATCGCGGCAGTCGGGACATCCAATTTTCCCTGAAGATGCAGCTCCAGGCAGCGGTCCACGAACACGCGGCCAACCTGGATTTCAGTGGCCATCTCGGCCAGCTTGAAACGCGTATTCTGGAAGTCCGCCACGGCCTTGCCGAACGCCTTGCGCTCACGGGTATAGTCCAACGTCCATTTTAGCGCGGCCTCGGCCGACGCCAGCGCGCCGATACCGACGGTTAGACGCTCCTGGGGCAACTCCTGCATCAGATAGGCGAATCCCATGCCCGGCTGGCCGAGCAGGTTTTCTTTGGGGACCCGCACATCCTGGAAGAACAGTTCGGACGTGTCCTGGGCCTTCATCCCAACCTTTTCCAGTCGCTTGCCTTTGGCGAACCCTGGCGTGCCCGCCTCGACCAGGAACAGGCTGGTGCCCTTGGCCCCGGCATTCGGATCGGTCTTGGCCACTACGATCACGAGGTCGGCCAGATAGCCATTGGTGATGAAGGTTTTCGAGCCGTTGATCACATACTCATCGCCATCCAGCACGGCGGTGGTTTTTACCCCCTGCAGGTCGGAGCCAGCGCCTGGCTCGGTCATCGCGATGGCCGTCACCAGTTCGCCACTGACCATGCGCGGCAGGTATTTGTGCTTCAACGCTTCGGAGCCGTAATGCAGGATGTAAGGCGCCACGATGTCCGAATGCAGCGAAAAGCCGATGCCGGTCAGCCCCAGCCGGGCAACTTCCTCGATCACCACCGTGCTGTAGAGAAAATCGGCACTCATGCCGCCGTACTCTTCCGGAATGTGTGAGCAGAGCATCCCCGCATCACCCGCCATGTTCCACAGCGCACGGTCGATATGACCGTCTTTTTCCCATTGGGCATGGTGCGGCACTGCATGCTGCTCGAGAAATTTGCGCACGCTGTCGCGAAACAGTTCGTGATCGGAGCTGAACAGGGTTCTTGGAATCATTGTTATTCACCTGGAAGAAGTGGCGCAGTCCTTGACTGTAAGCCAAGTCCCGAGCGCAGCACACTGGACAGTTACGCCAAAAAATAAGACGATCCGGCCGCCAACTGGCTAATTCACCCTTATAAGAATAATGACTTTGACCACTCAGCCCCCCTTGCGCCACGTGAGCATTCTGGCTTGCGACGGCGTACTCGCCTCCACCCTGCTGCAGGCCAGCGACCTCTTCCACATGGCCAGCCTGCGCCTGGGCAAGCTTCAAGGGCGCGGCCTAACACCCGCCTTTGCTACCCGCCTGGTCAGTCCGGATGGCCTGCCCGTGCGTAGCTTCAGCGGCATCATGCTTCCGGTGGAGGGCGCGCTGGACGCCGCCGACATCATCATCCTGCCGGCGTTCTGGGGCGATTTCGACCAGCTATGCCAGCGTTACCCCGAGGTTACGGGCTGGCTGCAACAGCGCCACTGCGAAGGCAGCACGCTGTGCGGCGAGGCCAGCGGCGTATTCTGGCTGGCCCAGGCCGGCCTGCTCGACGACAAGGAAGCAACTACCTATTGGCGTTTCTTCGCCGAGTTTGCCGAACGATTTCCTCGCGTACAGCTGAATCAGGACAAGCACCTGACCGATGCCGATCGGCTGTATTGCGCCAGCAGTGTCACCTCCGCCTGCGATCTATACCTGTACCTGATCGAGAGTTTCTGCGGCATCGATGTCGCTCATGCGGTAGCCCGGGATGTTCTTCACGAAGTGCAGCGCAGCTATACGCCAGGGCGAATCGGTTTTGGCGGGCAGAAACTGCACCGCGATGTGGCCATCCTCCAGGTCCAGCACTGGCTGGAAGAGCATTACACCGACAAGTTCCGCTTCGAAGAGGTCGCCCGCGCCCACGGCATGAGCATCCGCAACTTCATGCGCCGCTTTCAAGCGGCAACGGGCGACAAACCGCTGCACTACCTGCAACGCCTGCGCATTGAAACGGCCAAGGGACTGCTCTCCACGTCTCGCAAGAGCATCAAGACCATCAGTTACGAGGTGGGTTACGACGATGCCAGTTTCTTCGCCCGCCTGTTTCGTCAGCACACGGGGCTGTCGCCCAACGAGTACCGCCTGCAGTCACAACGCAAGAGCCCTGAACCCGGCCATTCGTAGGTTTGGGGCCCGCCTGGTGCTCGCTCTTCTATGCTGGCCCATCATCACAACAATAAACGGGTTCCCTCCATGCGCGTCCTTCTGTTCGCCCTATTCTCGCTGTTCAGCCTTGGTGTCCTGGCCGACCCTGGCTGGAAGCCCTTCCCCCATGACCAGAGCACGTTCGATTATTCCGGCGACAAGCTGCGTGAGGCTTGGCCACGCCTGACTCGCGGCTTTGGCGATTATCCGTTCCCGGATGCCGCCTGGGTCCAACAGATGGCCAGCACCTACCCTGAAGCGCTGCAGCAGACCCTGGACGGCGACACCGGCTTCAGCGGCCAACCAGGCGAAGCCCAACAGTATGCCGAGCGCCTGCAAGATGTCTGGCGCGCTGTCTTCCGTGGCGATTTCGCCGCGGCCAAGGCGCAAGGCATGGCGCTTGGCGTTGGCGGTCAGGTGCCTGCGATGTATGCCCAAGTGATTTACGCCATGTTCCTGGCGGACAATCGCGAGGAAAAACACCGTCTGCTCGAGGAGGTTGTCACCCACACGAAAAATGCCGGCGATCTGGCCAAGGCCGACTCCGTCGCCCTGTTCGGCGGTGCTTACGCGAAGGCACGCCTGGGTGAAGAGCTGTCCGTACCGGTGGTACTCAAACGCGGCTACACCACGCAAATCCCCAAGGAACTGGACGCCCTGCTTAGCGCGCACCCGAAGCATCCCTATGCCCTGGCGCTGTATGGCGGCTACCATGCCGGCGTAATCCGCAAGGTCGGCAAAATGGTCGGACGCATGACCTACGGAGCCACCGCCGACAAGATGGAGCTGTACTTCCAGCGCTCCTTCCAGCAGTCGGACGACCTGCCCATCGGCCACTATGAATATGCCAACGCCCTGAATTATGTCTACGGCGATGATGAGGAGCAAAAAGCCCTCGAGCACTTGCAGCGCGCCGTCAGCCTGCAACCGGCCAATGCCATGGAAGCGTTGGAAATTGCCCACGCCAAGAAGCTGCTGGGCGCGCAAAGTCAAGCGTCCAACCGGTAACCAGCGCCGCAATGCAAAACGCCCCGCATCTGCGGGGCGTTTTTGTTTCAGCAGCAACTGCGGCGCTCAGGGTTTGTGCGGTCGGGCCAGGAACTCATGGGACTGCATTTCCAGCAACCGGCTCAGGGTACGCTGGAACTCGAACGTCAAACGCCCGCCCGTATACAGGTCCTTGAGTTCTACCTCGGCGGACAAGATCAGCTTGACGTTACGGTCATAAAACTCATCGACCATATTAATGAAGCGCCGCGCCATATCCTCCTTGTACACATCCATCTGCTCGACGTTGGACACCAGCACCGCTTCATAGATCTTGCCCAGCTCGATGTAGTCGTTTTGGCTGCGCGGGCCGTCGCACAGTTCGCGGAATTCGAACCAGGCGACATCGTTGGCGACCTTGCGCGCACGGATCACCCGATTTTCGACGCTCAGCGCCTCGTTCTCCTGCACAACGCAGTTTTCCGTTAGCAGGCTCTTGAAGCTTTTCTCCAGGCTCGCATCAGCACCGTCGCCCAACGGGCTGTAGTACAGCTCGGCTTGCTCCAGGGCACGCAAGCGGTAGTCGATACCGCTGTCGACGTTGACAATCTCGGTGTGCTTTTTCAACAGGGCGATCGCCGGCAGGAAGCGCGCCCGCTGCAAACCGTCCTTGTACAGGCCGTCCGGCACGATGTTGGACGTCGCCACTAGACTGACCCCATTCTTGAACAGCTCATCGAGCAGGGTGGCCAGAATCATCGCATCCGTAATGTCAGAGACGAAAAACTCATCGAAGCAGATCACCCGCGCCTCGTCGGCAAAACGCTTGCCGATGATGGTCAGAGGGTTCTTCTCGCCTTTGAGGGTTTTCATTTCTTCGTGCACGCGCTTCATGAAGCGGTGGAAGTGGGTCCGCATCTTCTGCTTGAACGGCAGCGCGTCAAAGAAGGTGTCGACCAGGTAGGTCTTGCCGCGGCCTACTCCGCCCCAGAAATAAATGCCCTTGATCGGCTCGGGCTGCTTCTTGGCAAACAACTTGCCCAGCAGGCCGGACTTGCTCTTGTCGGCAGCGACCAGATCATCGTACAGCCGCTGCAGGTGGCGAACGGCATTTTCCTGGGCCGCGTCATGGAAGAATTCGGGGCGTTGCAGGTCGGCCTGATAGCGCTCGAGAGGGGTCATGGCGGAGTCTGGATAATGGAACGGGGTCGCCACTTTAGCGGCGCCCTCGATACTTGGCAATTTGCTCAAATCATTCAACGGTAAAGCCCCCGAAACGTCAGAAACGCCGGGCAAGCCGCCCGGCGGCAGGGATGAGTTACTCGGCCAGGCTGGCCACGGCTTCGCGCAGGCGCAGCATGGCCGCGTCCAGTGCCTCGGGCTCGGCAAATGCTGGGCTGTCGGCCAAACATTCACCATCGAGCCAGAGAGTGAAACGCGCGCCTTCATCGGCGCGCAATTCCAGGGCGTCGGCTCCTTGGGCAATCAGTTGCTGACTGACTACGCCGGCCTTCTTCGGATCACGGAATGGCCGCGAGAGCAGCAGCTCTTCTCCGTCGGCGGCCAGGAAGCGAAAACGGAAGCTACCATCCTGTTCGCGAAAGCTCACGAAGCGCGCCGTCTTGGCAGCCTTCTTCTTGCCGGCACCCGACACATGCACCTGCTCGCGGAATGAGCGCAAGCCCACTGCCTCGCGCAGCTCGCCGAGGAACGGGGTGGCGATCGTGCGCGCCTTGGCGGCCCCGGCCAAAAGAATATCCTCGAGATCCGCCGGCTTGGCGATTAGCGCATGGTAGCGCTCACGAGCTTCGCCCAGCTCGTTATCGAGCAACTCGAACAGGCGCTGCTTGGCCTCGCCCCAGGCCAGGCCGGCTAACAGCTCGGCCCGAAAGTCGGCTTGCTGCTGCACCGTCGCGAATGCTTGGTACAGGGTGAACAGGTGCGAGCTGTCGGGATCCTTCGGCTCGCCGGGCAGACGTGAATCGGTGACGATGCGCGCGATGGCGTCCTTGAGTTGCTTGGCACTGCCGAACAACGGGATGGTGTTGTCGTAGCTCTTGCTCATTTTGCGACCGTCCAGGCCAGGCAAGGTGGCCACGTCATCCTCAATCGCCGCTTCGGGCAGGGTGAATAGCTCCTTGCCCTGGCCAAACAGGTGATTGAAACGCTGGCCGATATCGCGCGCCATTTCCACGTGCTGGATCTGATCGCGACCAACCGGCACCTTGTGGGCGTTGAACATGAGGATATCGGCGGCCATCAGGACCGGATAACTGAATAGCCCCATGGTTACGCCTGCATCCGGGTCTTCACCGGTCTCGACGTTCTTGTCCACTGACGCCTTGTAAGCATGAGCGCGGTTGAGCAGGCCCTTGCCAGCCACGCAGGTCAAGAGCCAGGTCAGCTCGGGAATCTCAGGAATGTCCGATTGACGATAAAACGTCGCGCGCTCCACATCCAGACCACAGGCTAACCAGGTGGCGGCGATTTCCAGTCTTGAACGCTGGATGCGCGTCGGATCGTCGCACTTGATCAGCGCATGGTAATCGGCCAGGAAATAAAACGAATCAACGTTGGCGTCACGGCTGGCAACAATTGCCGGGCGGATCGCACCAGCGTAGTTGCCCAGGTGAGGGGTACCGGTGGTGGTGATGCCGGTGAGGACGCGAGTGCTCATAAATCTTAAGTCCGTAAACGAGTGGTACCGCCCCGGGGTCAGAGGCGGGCGCTGACCAGTTCTTTCAGATCGGTCAGCTTGCCGTGGAAAAAGTGTCCGCATTCTGCCACTTTCAACAACTCATGGGGGCGCGGCAATGCCTCGGACCACGCATACACCAGCGCAGGGTCGATCACTTCATCCTGCTCGGGCTGGATCAGCGTCAGGCTGCCTTGCTGCGGCAAGCGCACGTCGGCATCCAGGCGCATCACCGCCGGCGCGACCATAATCAGTTTGTCCAGCGCCTGTCCGCGCGCCTCGATACGCCCAGCCAGGGTAGCGGCAACGAAGCCACCGAAAGAGAATCCCAGCACGCTTAGCGGCAGATCGGCGTGCTGCGCACGCAACCAGTCGGCCATGGCTTCGGCGTCGTCCACTTCGCCTTGGGCCATATCGTGGCTGCCGGCGCTGCTGCCTACGCCGCGGTAATTGAAGCGCAGCGTGCTGTAGCCCGCATCTCGCGCCGTACGCTGCAAAGTGGAGACCACTTTGTTAAGCATGGTGCCGCCCTGCACCGGATTGGGATGGCACAGCAACGCCATCCCCCGCGCATTGGGCACTGGCAAGTACAGGGCTTCGAGCGGGCCGCAGGGACCTTCGAGCATGTGGGGGGTTTCGCGGATAAGCAAGGCTGGAACTCCGTGACCCCGCTCGGGGTCGACTCGTCTTGGTTTAGGTTCGGGCAACTGCTCGATCACAGCGCGGGATACTCCGCACGTCGTCAACAATGCCCGTGTTGCGCGTCACGGCTGCGCATACGCCTATACAGGGCAGGCTGGAGCCGTTAACGTAAAGCAAAGCTGCTTATAGAGGAAGGACTCGTGGAACAGTCGATCTTGGTCTGGTTAGTACCAGCCTTTACCCTACTCGTCGGGATTGCTATCGGTTTTCTGATTGCTCGCCTGGCCCCCGGCGCTGCGCCCAGCCGCACCCAGAGTCAACTCGATGAGCTGCAGGAGCGTTTCGATACCTATCAGAGTGAAGTGATCACCCACTTCAACACCACAGCCAGCCTGGTGAAGAAACTTACCCAGAGCTACAACGACGTTCAGCAGCACCTGGCTGACGGCGCTGACCAGCTGGCCCTCGATGAACTCACCCGCCAGCGTTTGCTCGCTGCCGTACAGAACGGCAATGACTACGCGGGTTCGCGGGATCGCCTGCAGGCACCCAGCAGTACCGAACCGCCCAAGGATTACGCTCCCAAGCCGGCCGGCTCGCCTGGCACCCTGGATGAAGACTTCGGCGTGCGCAACCGCTTCTGATTCGCCACGCGCCTTGCATAAAAAACCCCGGTTCCCCGGGGTTTTTTATGCCTGTGAGAAAGGAGAGCGAGCCTTCCTGTCTTCTTGGGCTAGATCACATTGCGTTCACGCAGCAGGGCAAGCACCTGACGCACCCCTTCATCGACGCTCAGACTCTGGGTGTCGAGGACCAGGTCGGCATTCAACGGCACGTCGTAGGGAAAGGATTCGCCCGGAATGTTGTCCTCCCCGGCGGCGTACAGCCCCTGGGGATCGCGTTCACGGCACACCTGGGGCGAGGCCTGCACATAGACGGTGATCAGCCGCTCGCCTCCGATCAGGGCCTTGGCCTGTTCGCGACCTTCACCATCCGGCGCAACGAAGGCGGCCAGGGTCAGCATGCCCGCTTCGTTGAACTGGCGCGCCACCTGAGCAGCACGGCGCCAGTTTTCGGCACGCCCGGCGCGATCCAGCGGCAGGCCCTTGTTCAGGTCATGGCGCAGGTTCTGGCCATCCAGCACATACACGGCGCGGCCCATGTCGAACAGCTTGCGCTCCACGGCATAGGCTAGGGTGCTCTTCCCCGCACCGGACAGGCCGCTGAACAGCACAGTAGCCGGCTGCTGACCAAAGCGCGCTGCGCGCTCCTCAGTGGCCACGTGAGCGCGCTTGCCATGCTGTCCACTGCCATGCCCGCCGGCAGGCGACGCAATGATCATGCCGGCCCCAACCGTGCCGTTAGTCAAACGGTCGATGACGATGAAGGCGCCGGTGGTGCGATTATCCTCGTAACCATCCAGAGCAATGGAAGCATCCAGGCTGACCTTGACCCGTGCGATCTCGTTCAATTGCAACGCACTGGCCGAACCTTTCTCCAAGGTATTCACATCCACCGTGTGGTCAATGCTGGCAATCGAGCCCGGCACATAGCTGGTGGCGCGCTTGATGTCGTATTTCTTGCCCGGCAGCATCGGCTCCTCGCCCATCCACACCAACATGGCGTCGAAGCCGTCGCTGATCTGCGGACGATTGTCGGCATGCACCAGCATGTCGCCACGGGACACGTCGATTTCATCTTCCAGAGTCAGGGTGATCGCCTGGCCGGGAATCGCCTGCTCCAGCTCGCCCTCGAAAGTGACGATTGACTTGACCCGGCTGGTCTTGCCGGACGGCAGCACTGCCACGTCATCGCCCTTGCGCACGATGCCGCTGGCCAGGGTGCCGGCGAAGCCGCGGAAGTTGAGGTTCGGACGGTTGACGTACTGCACCGGGAAGCGCATGTCGGTCAGATTGCGGTCGCCCGCCACCTCGACGCTTTCAAGGATTTCCATCAGCGACTGACCGGTATACCAGGGCGAGCGCTCGGACCGGTTGACCACGTTGTCGCCCTTGAGCGCCGACATCGGCACGAAGTGCAGCGAGCCGGTCTTCAAATTGATGCGCTCGGCGAAGTCCAGGTAGTCGGCCTTGATCTGCTCGAACACCCTTTCATCGAAGTCCATCAGGTCCATCTTGTTAATGGCCACGACGATGTGCCGAATACCCAGCAAAGAGGCGATAAAGCTGTGCCGGCGCGTCTGCGTCTGCACGCCGTAGCGGGCATCGACGAGGATGATCGCCAGGTCGCAGGTCGAGGCGCCGGTGGCCATGTTGCGCGTGTACTGCTCATGACCGGGCGTGTCGGCAATGATGAACTTGCGCTTGGCGGTGGAGAAATAGCGGTAGGCAACATCAATGGTGATGCCCTGCTCGCGTTCGGCCTGCAGGCCGTCGACCAGCAGCGCCAGATCGACATCATCGCCGGTGGTGCCGACTTTCTTCGAGTCGCGGGTAATGGCTTCCAGATGATCTTCATAAATCATCTTGGTGTCGTGCAGCAGACGCCCGATCAGCGTGCTCTTGCCATCATCGACGTTGCCGCAGGTGAGAAAGCGCAGCAGTTCCTTGCGTTCATGCTGGGCCAAGTAGGCGAGGATGTCCTCGCTGATCAATTCGGATTGATGCGACATGGTGCGGAACCCCTAGAAATAGCCCTGACGTTTCTTTTCTTCCATCGAACCGGCCCCGTCATGGTCGATGACCCGGCCCTGGCGTTCGGAGGTTCGGGTCAGGAGCATTTCCTGGATGATTTCCGGCAGCGTGCTGGCGGTGGACTCCACCGCGCCAGTCAGCGGGTAGCAACCCAAGGTACGGAAGCGCACCATTTTCTTCTGGATACGCGCCCTTTCCTCGACGCTGAGGTGCTCAAGAATGCGCTCGTCGTCGATCATGATCAGCGTGCCGTTTTTCTCGATCACGTCGCGCTCGGCGGCGAAGTACAGCGGCACGATCGGGATCCCTTCCAGATAGATGTACTGCCAGATATCCAGCTCGGTCCAGTTGGACAGCGGGAAAACGCGGATCGATTCGCCCTTCTTCACCTTGCCGTTGTAAATGCTCCACAACTCGGGCCGCTGGTTCTTCGGATCCCAGCGGTGCTTGCTATCGCGGAAGGAATACACGCGTTCCTTGGCTCGGGACTTCTCTTCATCGCGACGCGCGCCACCGAACGCGGCGTCGAAGCCGTACTTGTCCAGTGCCTGCTTAAGGCCATCAGTCTTCATCACGTCGGTGTGCTTGGCACTACCGTGGGTAAAAGGATTGATGTTCTGGGCGATGCCGTCCGGATTGACGTGGGTAATCAAGTCCAAGCCCATTTCGGCAACCATCTTGTCGCGGAAACGGTACATCTCCTGAAACTTCCATTGCGTGTCGACATGCATCACCGGAAACGGCAGCTTTCCGGGGAAAAACGCCTTGCGCGCCAGGTGAAGCATGACCGCGGAATCCTTACCGATGGAATACAGCATTACCGGGTTATCGAATTCGGCGGCCACTTCACGAATGATATGGATGCTTTCCGCTTCCAGCTGTTTGAGGTGCGTCAGTTTATCGACCATGGCTACTCACGAATTGCAGTTACGGCCAGCGGGCCGTGGACGAGGCCGCACGATATCACAGGCAACTCTTCTAACAAAAAGAGCAATTAGAACAAAAGGATATAGCTATATATCACTCATATGGGGTTCGGACAGTCGGTGAACACGTGTTCGATATTGAACTCCCGCGCCAGGTAATCGCCCAACGCCTGCACGCCATAACGCTCAGTAGCATGGTGTCCGGCTGCGATAAAACTGATGCCGTTTTCACGGGCGCTATGGAAGGTCTGCTCCGACGCCTCGCCCGTCAGGTACAGGTCGACTCCGGCAGCGATGGCCTGATCGATATAGCCCTGACCACCGCCCGTGCACCAGCCCACCCGGCGAATCGGCTTCTGGCCGTCCACCAGCAACGGCTCGCGCCCCAGCACGCTCGCCACCCGGGCCACAAACTCTGCCGCACTCAGCGCTTCAGGAAGGCTGCCCACCAGCGCCACATTGCGTGAATTCTCTGGCTCCAGCGGACCCTCGACAGCGATGCCCAGGCGCTCGGCTAACTGCACGTTGTTGCCCACCAGGGGGTGCACGTCCAGCGGCAGGTGATAAGCCAGCAGGCTGATATCATGGCGCAGCAGGGTTTTCAGTCGGCGCTGCTTCATACCCACCACACAGGGGTTTTCGCCCTTCCAAAAGTAGCCATGATGGACGAGGATCAGATCGGCCTCGGCAGCCACCGCAGCATCGATCAATTCCTGGCTGGCGGTTACCCCGCTGATTATCTTGCGCACGTGACCGCGCCCCTCGACTTGCAGTCCATTAGGGCAGTAATCAGCTATCTTCGCCGCATTGAGATAATGGTCGGCCCGTTTGACCAGGGCGCTGAGTTCTATTGTCATTTTCAGTTCCTTTTAATAGACGGGCGGCTCCTTCTTTGCAGGCGCCTCCGTATAATGCTTGCCCTTTACCCTGCTCTAAACAAGGTCGCGTGTATTGAGAAAGCGAAGTCTACCGCCGCTGCATTCAGTTGCCTTGAAACCTCTTGTCTGGCTTCAGGCAACTCTTGACCCCAGACGGTGGATGCCCGCCTCTTGGCGAAATGTCACGCTGCGAGCTTCTTCGGTCTGGCGACGCCCAGATGCCGCAGCAATGCCCACAACCCTCGGGTATATCGGCTGGCCCTTGCTCGCCGGGGTTCTGCTGGCTTTGCTGCTGATCGAACGCAACCCGGAATGGGTGGGCCTGCCGACCCAGGACGTACGTCTCAGCCAGGCGCCGCTCTCGACACGCCCCAACGAAGGGCCGGTTTCCTACGCCCTTGCTGTGGACCGCGCGGCCCCCGCGGTGGCCAACCTGTACACCACCAAGCTGGTCAACAAGCCCGATCATCCCTTGATTCAGGACCCGATGTTCCGTCACTTCTTCGGTGACAACCTGCCGCGTCAGCGCCGCCTGGAGTCCAGCCTGGGCTCGGCGGTGATCATGAGCAAGGAAGGGTACCTGCTGACCAACAACCATGTCAGCGCAGGGGCCGACCAGGTCGTGGTGGCTCTCAAGGATGGTCGCGAGACGGTGGCTCGGGTGATCGGCAGCGATCCTGAGACCGACCTTGCAGTCCTCAAGATCGACTTGCCCAACCTGCCGGCCATCACCTTGGGCCGCTCGGACGACATCCGCATCGGCGACGTAACCCTGGCCATCGGCAACCCCTTCGGCGTCGGCCAGACCGTGACCATGGGCATCATCAGCGCCACGGGCCGCAACCAGCTGGGCCTGAACACCTATGAAGACTTCATTCAAACTGACGCGGCAATCAACCCTGGCAACTCCGGCGGCGCCCTGGTCAACGCGCACGGCAATCTGATTGGTATCAACACCGCGATTTTTTCCAAATCCGGTGGCTCCCAAGGCATCGGTTTCGCCATCCCGGTCAAGCTCGCGCTTGAAGTGATGCAGGCCATCATCGAAAACGGCCAGGTCATCCGGGGCTGGCTGGGTATCGAAGTGCAGCCGCTGACGCCTGAGCTGGCCGAATCCTTTGGCCTGGAAGGCCGGCCTGGCGTGGTGGTCGCCGGCCTGTATCGCGGCGGTCCAGCGCAACGCGCCGGCCTGCAACCGGGCGATCTGATTCTCAGCATCGATGGCCAACCCGCCAGCGACGGACGCAGCGCCATGAACCAGGTGGCTCGCGCCAAGCCGGGTCAAAAGCTGCGCATTGACGTGCTACGCAATGGCCAGCCGATGAAAATGACGGCCGAAATCGGCATGCGCCCACCGGTGTCGACTAACAGCAATAACTAGTCAGCTCCGACCGGCCCCGCAACCCACAAGCTTGCGGTACCGGTCGAATGCATTGCGTTACAGCTCCCGCAGCGCGTCCACCAACGCCTGATTCTGCTCCGGCGTCCCAATGGAGATGCGCAGGAACTGCTCGATGCGCGCCTGCTTGAAGTGCCGCACGATCACGCCCTGCTGGCGCAGACCAACGGCCAATTCGGCGGCATCCTTGAGCGGATGGCGAGCGAAGATGAAGTTGGCAGCCGAGGGCAGGATGTCGAAGCCCAGACCACTCAACTCACTGATCAAGTGCTCACGACTACTGATCACCTTCTCCCGGCAGGTTTCGAAATACTCGCGATCCTCGAAGGCCGCGGCGGCGCCGACAATGGCCAGGCGGTCCAGTGGATAGGAGTTGAAGCTGTTCTTGATCCGCTCCAGCGCCTCGATCAGCTCGGCACTGCCGATGGCCAGACCGACGCGCATCCCGGCCAGCGACCGCGACTTGGACAGGGTCTGGGTCACCAGCAGGTTCGGGTAACGCTCCACCAATGCAACGGCGCTCTGTCCGCCGAAATCGATGTAGGCTTCATCTACCACGACCACGGAATCCGGGCTGGCCTGCAGAATCTGCTCAATGGCCTCCAGTGCGAGAACACGTCCGGTCGGCGCATTCGGGTTGGGGAAAATGATCCCGCCATTGGGCCGCGCGTAGTCCGCGACGCGGATTTGAAACTCTTCATCCAGGGCCACGGTCTGGAAATCGATGCCGTAGAGGCCGCAGTACACCGGATAGAAGCTGTAGGTGATATCCGGGAACAGCAGCGCTTTGTCGTGCTGAAACAGGCCGTGAAAGATGTGTGCCAGCACCTCGTCAGAGCCGTTGCCGACAAACACCTGGTTGGCTTGCACGTCGTAGTACTCGGCCACTGCGTTTTTTAAGCGCTCGCCGTTGGGGTCCGGGTACAGGCGCAAGCTGTCATTCAGCTCGGCCTGCATGGCCGCCAGCGCCTTGGGGGACGGGCCGTAAGGGTTTTCGTTGGTATTGAGCTTGACCAGCTTGGCCAGCTTGGGCTGCTCACCCGGCACGTAAGGCACCAGGTCCTTGACGAAGGGGCTCCAGAATTTGCTCATTACGCCCTTGTCTCCTCTCAGGAATCGCTAGAAGCAGGAGACTGGAGGTCGGTCGAAGCAGCGCGTGCCTTGTCCAACCTCCAGCCTCCAGCGTTTATTTCGTTTTTAATTCTTGATCCGGTATTCGGCGCTTCGCGCGTGGGCGGTCAGCGACTCGCCGCGCGCCAGCACCGAGGCCACCTTGCCGAGCTCCGAAGCCCCTTCGGCTGAGCAATGGATGATCGATGAGCGTTTCTGGAAGTCGTACACGCCCAGCGGCGAGGAGAAGCGCGCGGTACCCGAGGTCGGCAACACGTGGTTCGGGCCAGCACAATAATCGCCCAGGGCTTCGGCGGTGTAGCGCCCCATGAAAATCGCCCCGGCGTGACGGATCAACGGCAGGTACTGCTCGGGGTTTTCCACCGACAGCTCAAGGTGCTCGGGAGCAATGCGGTTGGCCACTTCAATGGCCTGAGCCATGTCGGCCACCTGGATCAGCGCGCCACGGCCCTGGATCGAGGTACGCGCGATGGCCTCACGCTCGAGGGTCGGCAGCAGCTTTTCGATGCTGGCCGCCACGCGATCAAGAAACTCGGCATCCGGGCTGACCAGAATCGCCTGGGCATCTTCGTCGTGCTCGGCCTGGGAAAACAGGTCCATGGCGATCCAGTCCGGATCGGTCTGGCCATCACAGACAACAAGGATCTCCGACGGGCCGGCGATCATGTCGATGCCCACCTTGCCAAACACGTGGCGCTTGGCAGTGGCCACGTAGATGTTGCCCGGCCCGACGATCTTGTCCACTGGCGGCACACTCTCGGTGCCATAGGCCAGCGCAGCGACGGCCTGGGCGCCGCCGATGCAGAACACCCGATCGACACCGGCAATCGCTGCCGCGGCCAGGACCATTTCGTTGATTTCGCCACGCGGGGTCGGCACCACCATGACCACCTCCGGCACGCCGGCGACCTTGGCGGGAATCGCGTTCATCAATACCGAGGACGGATAGGAGGCCTTGCCGCCAGGCACGTAGAGACCGGCGCGATCCAGTGGTGTGACCTTTTGGCCGAGCACCGTGCCATCGGCCTCGGTGTAGGTCCAGGAGTCCTGCTTTTGTCTTTCGTGGTAGCTGCGTACGCGATCAGCAGCGGTTTCCAGCGCCTGGCGCTGCTCTGGCGTGATGCGGGTCAGCGCTTCTTCGAGTCGTTCGCGGGGCAGGATCAGGTCGGCCATGGAGGTGACCTGCAGGCCATCGAAACGCTGGGTGTACTCCACCAGGGCGGCATCGCCGCGCTCGCGTACGGTTTTGATGATCTCCAGCACTCGCTGGTTGACCGAGTCGTCGGAAACGCTTTCCCAGCTCAACAGATGATCCAGATGGCGGCTGAAGTCCGCATCGGCAGCGTTGAGTCGGCGAAGGGAAAGTGCATCGGTCATGGCGGGCCTCATAATTGGCAATTGCTCGGACGTCGTTAGTGGCCTGTGCGGTTAGTTGATTGAATCAAGTTCGGATGCACGAGGTTCCGAGACAAGGCGCCGCGACGAGTCATAGCAGGGCTATGGCAAGGAGCGGCAACGCCGTATCGGAGCCTCGGGCGCCGAAATTGAACAATTGAACTGACCAAACAGGCCACCACATTATCAAGCCCGCCGCATCGACGCCCGAGAAAGTGGCTATGACACGGATAGGCTGGCCAAGAGTGCATCCTGCGTTCTTGGCAATCCGCCCTTTCTGGCGGACACACGACCCGGAAGTCGTAAAAAATCAGCCTTGGTGTCGCTCGACTGCCTCACGAAGGGTGTCGATCAGCGCCTGGATACGAGCATGCTGCATCTTCATCGACGCCTTGTTGACGATCAGGCGCGAACTGACCATGGCAATCAGATCCTGGGGTTCCAGCCCGTTGGCACGCAGCGTGTTGCCGGTGTCGACCACGTCGATGATCTTGTCGGCCAGGCCGACCAGCGGCGCCAGTTCCATGGAGCCATACAGCTTGATGATATCCACCTGGCGGCCTTGTTCGGCGTAGTAGCGCTTGGCGACATTGACGAACTTGGTGGCCACCTTCAGGCGCCCCTTGGGCTCAGGCGCGCCGATGCGGCCTGCGGTCATCAGCTTGCAATTGGCGATCCGCAGGTCCAGCGGCTCGTATAGTCCCTGACCACCAAACTCCATCAGCACGTCCTTGCCCGCCACACCCAGGTCGGCGGCACCCTGCTCGACATAAGTCGGCACATCGGTGGCACGCACGATCAGCAGACGCACATCGTCCAGCGTGGTGGGGATGATCAACTTGCGGCTCTTGTCCGGGTTCTCGGTGGGCACGATGCCGGCGGCTGCCAGCAGCGGCAGGGTATCGTCGAGAATGCGGCCTTTGGACAGCGCGATGGTGAGCATGGAAAAGCAATCCTTGAAAGCGAAAAGCGGGAGCGCGGCCCCCGCTATGCGGCGTTAGTTCGGAACGCGGCGAATCTTGGCGCCGAGCAGCTGCAGTTTTTCCTCGATGCATTCATAGCCACGGTCGATGTGGTAGATGCGATCGATCAACGTCTCGCCCTCAGCGACCAGCGCGGCGATTACCAGGCTGGCGGACGCCCGCAGATCGGTGGCCATCACCGGAGCTCCCTTGAGGACAGGCACGCCGGTCACAATAGCGGTATTGCCTTCCACCAGGATCTGCGCGCCCATGCGATTCATCTCGTACACGTGCATGAAACGGTTTTCGAACACCGTCTCGATCACGGTGCCAACCCCTTCTGCCACCGCATTCATGGCAATGAACTGGGCCTGCATGTCGGTGGGGAACGCCGGGTACGGCGCGGTGCGCACATTGACCGCGCGCGGGCAGTTGCCCTTCATGTCCAGCTCGATCCAGTCCTTGCCGGTGTTGATATGCGCGCCCGCCTCTTGCAGCTTGACCAGCACGGCCTCCAGCAGAGTCGGATCGGTATCCTTGAGCTTGACCCGGCCACGGGTCGCAGCGGCAGCCACCAAATAGGTCCCGGTCTCGATGCGGTCGGGCATCACGCTGTAACGACCGCCACCGAGGCGCTTCACGCCGTCGATGACGATGGTGTCGGTACCCGCGCCGCTGACCTTGGCGCCCATGGCGTTGAGGAAGTTGGCCAGGTCGACCACTTCCGGCTCGCGTGCGGCGTTTTCCAGCACGCTGCGGCCATTGGCCAGCGCGGCGGCCATCATGATGTTTTCAGTGCCGGTGACACTCACCACATCGAAGAAGAAACGCCCGCCACGCAGACCGCCGGCCGGAGCCTTGGCCTTGATATAGCCGCCTTCCACTTCGATCTCGGCACCCAGGGCTTCGAGACCACGAATGTGCAGATCCACCGGACGCGAGCCAATGGCGCAACCGCCGGGCAGTGCCACTTCGGCCTCCCCGAAACGGGCGACCATCGGACCGAGCACCAGGATCGAGGCGCGCATGGTCTTGACCAGCTCATAGGGCGCGACCAGAGTCTGAATGCTCGAGGCATCCACTTCGACGCTGAGTTTCTCGTCGATCACCGGCTGCACGCCCATGCGGCCGAACAGCTCGATCATCGTGGTGATGTCGTGCAGGTGGGGCAGGTTGCATACGGTGACCGGCGTTTCGGCCAGCAAGGTGGCAGCCAGGATCGGCAGCGCGGAGTTCTTCGCACCGGAAATGCGGATCTCGCCGTCGAGACGGTGGCCGCCGGTAATAATCAGTTTGTCCATAGGTCTCTCGACGCCGTTAGGCTCAGGAACGCTCGGCCCAGTCGGCGCGGCTGAAGAATTTCATGGTGACGGCATGAATGCTGCCATCGGCAATCCAGGGATTGAGGTGTGCATAAATCTGCTGTTGGCGCTTCACCGGGCCCAAGGCCACCAGTTCGTCGCTGATCAGGTTCAGCTGAAAATTGCAGCCTTCCCCTTCCACATCCACCTGGACACCAGGCAGTCGGGCTTCCAGGAAACTCTTCACTTCTAAGGCCTGCATGCTCAACCTCGTTTGGTGTTCTGCATTGATAGCGGGGAGCCTGGGCTCGTCGGCCGGGCATCATACAAAAAAAGGCCACGGGCTGCGAACCCCGAGCACCCCAACGGGATCATCAGTCCATCGAAAAGGCTCTGTCCAATAGGACGGCCGCTACGGCGGTGGCTGACGAACCCTTCCGCCGCCCGCCCGTACTGTTTCACTCGCGTCAGGCCGTCACGCCTCCAGCGGCAACAATTCCAGCAACTGGCACACCTCGGCAATCTGGCGCATGTCGTCGGGCAACGCGCGAACACGCAGCTCCTTGCCGTGCTGCGCCGCATCGCGCATAAATGCCAGCAGCAAGGCAAGACCAACGCTGCTGGACTTTTCCACACTGGAGCAATCAACGGTGACTGTCGTTGCCGAGGTGCCCTTGATCAGCGCCAGCCCCTGCGCACGCAAGGTCGGTCCGCTGTCGGCATCGAGCACCCCGCCCAGCAGCAACTCGCCTGCGGCGTGTTCGCGCAGACTGGCGCTGCTCATTGCCCGCCTGCCTGCTGACCGGTGGCGCTGTCCTTGGCCTGCTCGACCACAGCCGCCCAGCCGTCGATGGTTTTGTCCAGGTCGTTACCGTTGCGTTGCATGGCATCGGCGAACTGATCGCGAAACAGCTTGCCGACGTTGATGCCGTTGATGATCACGTTGCGCAGCAGCCAGGTATCGCCCTGTTTGACCATGGTGTAGGACACCGGGTAGACGGCGCCATTGTTGCCGATCACTTCCATGCCAACGCTGGCGCGGTCGTCATTGGCTTGCCGGCTGGGCAAAACGCGGATGCCCTGGTTGTCGTATTCGAGCAGGGCATTGCCGTAGAACTGCATCAGGCTGCGCTTGAAGTTGTCTTCGAAGCGCTGCAGCTGCTCCGGTGAGGCACTGCGGGAATATTTCACGGTCATGATGCTGCGGGAGATCCCACGAGCATCCACGACCGGACCGAGAATATCGTTCAGCGAACGGTAGAAGGCCTCCCGATCACCCAGATACTGCTGCTTGTTGGTTTTAAGATCGTTCAGCAATTCATCCACGGTCTGCTGGACGACTTGTTGCGCATCGGGCGCGGCCGTGGCCCACAGGGGCAGGCAAGCCAGCAGAACCACTGCACCGCGACGCAAGACAGAAATCATGGCGGACATATCAGTTGGCCTCTTTGTTTACCGAGTTGAGCAAAAACTTGCCGATCAAATCCTCAAGCACCAGCGAGGACTGGGTGTCGTGAATCCGACCGCCATCCTTGAGCACGTCCTCTTCGCCACCGACACTGATGCCAATGTATTTTTCACCCAGCAATCCAGCGGTGAGAATAGACGCGGTGGAATCGACCGGCAGGTTGTTCACCGAGCTGTCCAGCTCCATGGTCACGCGCCCGGTGTAGCTGTCGCGATCCAGATCAACGGCGGTAACCTTGCCGATCGTCACGCCGGCCATGGTTACCTTAGAGCGAATGGTAAGGCCGGCAATATTGTCGAAGTTCGCATACACCTTGTAGGTGTCTCCACCCGCAGAGGCAGACAGGCCGCTGACGCGCAGCGCAAGGAGCAACAAGGCCAACAGGCCGGCCAGCAGGAACAGGCCGACACCGATTTCCAGAGTGCGGGTTTGCATCAGAAATCTCCAAACATCAAAGCAGTCAGAATGAAATCGAGGCCGAGCACGGCCAGCGAGGCATACACCACAGTACGCGTGGTGGCACGACTGATACCTTCGGAAGTGGGTTCACAGTCATAGCCCTGGAACACCGCAATCCAGGTCACCACAAAGGCAAATACGATGCTCTTGATCACTCCATTGAGCACATCGTCGACGAACTGCACGCTGTTCTGCATATTGGCCCAGTAGGAGCCTTCATACACACCCAGCCAGTCCACCGCTACCAGCGCGCCACCCCAGATGCCCACCACGCTGAAGATTATGGCCAGCAAGGGCATGGAGATGAAACCTGCCCACAGGCGCGGCGCAATGATGTACTTGAGCGGATCCACGCCAATCATCTCCAGGCTGGACAACTGCTCAGTGGACTTCATATTGCCAATCTCGGCGGTCAAGGCCGAACCGGCGCGGCCGGCAAACAGCAGCGCGGTGACCACCGGCCCCAGTTCGCGCAACAGAGTCAGGGCGACCATCTGCCCGACCGCCTGTTCGGAGCCGTAGCTGCTGAGAATGTTGTAGCCCTGCAGCGCCAGCACCATGCCGATGAAGACCCCGGAGACGACGATGATCGCCAGCGACATCACCCCCACCGAATACAGCTGCTTGACCAGCAATTGAAAGCCGTTGCCCAAGCCGTCACGCCCGAACAGCACGCGCACTAAAAACAGCGTTGAACGCCCCAGGGAAGCGAGCACATCGAAGCCAGCTTTGCCAAGCAGGCGGATACGCTCCAGAGCGGAGACCTTGCGCATCAGGAACGCCCCCCCAGCAATGCGTCGCGGTAATCGTCCGCCGGGTAATGGAACGGCACCGGCCCGTCGGGGATGCCCTGCATGAATTGGCGAATACGCGGGTTATCGGACGTCATCAATTCGTCCGGCGTGCCGAAGCCCAGCACCTGGGTATCGCCCACCACATAGATGTAGTCGGCAATGCTCGCCGTCTCGGCCAAGTCATGGGAGACCACGATACTGGTGATGCCCAGCGCATCGTTGAGCAGGCGGATCAGGCGCACCAATACGCCCATAGCGATCGGGTCCTGGCCAACGAAAGGCTCGTCATACATGAGAATCTGTGGATCCAAGGCGATGGCCCGGGCCAGGGCTACCCGGCGCTTCATGCCGCCGGACAATTCGTCAGGCATCAGGTCGATGGCGCCACGCAGGCCAACCGCCTGCAACTTCATCAGGACGATGTCGCGGATCATTTCTTCGGGTAGCTGCGTATGTACACGCAAGGGGAAGGCGACGTTCTCGAACACATCGAGGTCGGTAAACAGAGCGCCGCTCTGAAACAGCACGCCCATCTGCTTGCGCATATCGAAGAGTTCGCTGCGGGACAGGTCCGGCAGGTTGACGCCATTCACTTGCACGGCGCCGCTATCGGGCATCAGCTGGGCGGCGATCAGCCGCAGCAACGTCGTCTTGCCGCACCCGGAAGGCCCCATGATGCCGGTAACCTTGCCACGAGGAATGCGGATATCCACTTTATCGAAGATACTCCGGGCTCCGCGCTTGAACGTGACTTCACGCAACTCGACCGCGTAGGCACTGGCCTCACTCATCGAACCTCCTTAGCAAACGACCTTGTTTCACGCGGGCCACTGTATCGCAAAGTGGGACAGCAGCCCACAGAATGGGCGAAACGGTGCGCACTATACCATTGAACATTTTTTCTCGACGCAATCCAGGTAACACCTTTTGTCATCCTGAAAGCGTGAGGCGCCTTACCTTTGTCGCTATAATCCCCGCCTTTTCATTCGCAACCTGACCTGCCATGACTCATACCAGCACGCCGATTCAGTCCGCCCAGCGCACCATCCGCCTCGAACTGCAAGCCATCGAAGCCCTGCTGGCCCGCATCAATGGCGATTTCACTCGCGCCTGCGACTTGATTCTGGCTTGCAAGGGCCGGGTCGTCGTGGTCGGCATGGGCAAATCTGGGCATATCGGTCGCAAGATCGCCGCCACCCTGGCCAGCACCGGTACCACGGCCTACTTCGTTCATCCTGGCGAAGCCAGTCACGGCGACATGGGCATGATCACCCGTGATGACGTGGTCCTGGCCCTGTCCAATTCCGGCAGCACCACCGAAATCGTTACTTTGCTGCCGCTGATCAAACGCCTGGGTATCACCCTGATCAGCATGACCGGCAAAGCCGATTCGCCGCTGGCCCAAGCCGCCGCGGTCAACCTCGACGCCAGCGTCACCCAGGAAGCCTGCCCGTTGAATCTGGCGCCTACCTCGTCGACTACCGTTTCCCTGGTCCTGGGCGACGCCCTGGCCATCGCCTTGCTGGAAGCCCGGGGTTTTACCGCCGAAGACTTCGCGTTTTCACACCCAGGCGGCGCCCTCGGCCGCCGTCTGCTGCTCAAGGTCGAGCATGTAATGCATTCCGGCGACGCACTTCCTCGCGTACAGCGAGGCACTTCGCTGCGCGAAGCGCTGCTGGAAATGACGCAGAAAGGCCTGGGCATGACCCTGGTGCTTGAGGCCGATGGCCGTCTGGCTGGAGTCTTTACCGACGGCGACCTGCGCCGCACCCTGGACAAGGGCATCGATGTGCGCAATGCCGGCATCGACGAAGTGATGACCAGCCCGGGCAAGACCGCTCGCGCCGACATGCTCGCCGCCGAAGCGCTGAAAATCATGGAAGACCACAAGATCAATGGCTTGGTGGTCATCGACGCCCAGGGCATGCCCATCGGCGCCCTGAACATGCACGACTTGTTACGTGCGGGAGTACTGTAATGAACGCTGATCTGCAGCAACGCGCCCAACGCATCAAGCTGGCGATTTTTGATGTCGACGGCGTGCTCACCGATGGCCGTTTGTATTTCCTCACCGACGGCAGCGAATTCAAGACGTTCAACACCCTCGACGGGCATGGCATCAAGATGCTGATGAAGTCAGGCGTACGCACCGCGATCATTACCGGCCGCACCACACCGGTAGTCGAACGCCGCGCACGGGACCTGGGCATCCCCCACCTCTACCAGGGCCGTGAAGACAAACTGGCAGTGCTGGATGAACTGCTCGGCGAACTGGGACTCCATTATGAGCAGGTCGCTTATCTGGGCGACGACCTGCCCGACCTGCCGGTGATTCGACGTGTCGGCCTGGGCATGGCCGTGGCCAGCGCCGATCCCTTCGTTCGCGAACATGCCCACGGCGTCACCCGGGCACGCGGTGGCGAAGGTGCGGCGCGGGAGTTCTGTGAACTGATCATGGGCGCCCAGGGCAGCCTCGAAGCCGCCCAGTCAGCCTACCTGTAGGGAACACCATGCTGCGCAAGCTGCGTAATCTTCTGCCCCTGATCATCGCTGCCCTGCTGCTCGCCGCCGTGGGGTACTGGAACATCGTTCCCCACCAGTTTCTCGACCAACCGGTGACCGACACCGAAGAGAATCCCATCGATTTCTTCGTCGAGAATGCCAGGTCGCAACAGTTCCATGCCGACGGCACCCTGCGTTACGAAATGACCAGCGTGCGCCTTGATCACTTGAAGATCAGCGACATCACCTTGCTGGAGAAGCCCGACCTGTTGCTGTACCGCGACGGCGAACTGCCCTGGCACGTACGCAGCGAGCGGGGCGAAGTCAGCCCGCAGGGCACCGAGGTCGAGTTGATCGACAACGTACGCACTGAGCGCACCGATGCCAAGGGCCGCCATACCCTGCTGACCACCAGCCGCATGACCGTCTTTCCGGAGCGGGAATACGCCGAAACCCAACAAGCTGTCAGAATCGAGGCCGCCAATGGCGTCACCACGGGACAAGGCATGAAAGCGTATCTGAATGAAGGCAGGATGCTCCTGCTCTCCAACGTAAGAGGCCAACATGAGGTTCGTTAACCCTCTCCACCTCCTGCTTTGCCTGTCCGCCGCGCTGGGCAGCACAGCAGCCTGGGCACTGCCCTCGGACCGTGACCAGCCCATCCACATCCAGGCTGACAGCGCTGAGCTGGATGACAAAAAAGGCGTGGCGATTTACCGGGGTGATGTGGTGATTACCCAGGGCACGCTGAAGATCACCGGCGACACCGTAACCATCAACCAGAACACACTGGGCGATATCGAGCGTTTCACTGCCGTCGGCAAGCTTGCCTACTATGAGCAGTTGCCTGAGGCCGGCAAGTCCATCGTGCAAGCCTACGGTCGCACTATTCAGTACTTCGCCAGCAACGAGCGCATCGTGCTGATCGACCAGGCCAAGGTCATCCAGGAAGGCAACACCTTCGAAGGCGAAAAGATCATCTATGACACGGCAACCCAGGTCGTCAATGCCGGGCGCGCCACCGGCGATACCATCACCACCCCGCAGCCCCGGATCGACATGGTCATCCAGCCGCGCAAGAAAACTCCTGGAGAGCAGTCCGAATAATGGCCACCCTCACCGCCCAGCATCTGGCCAAGAGTTACAAGAAGCGCCAAGTGGTTCGCGATGTCAGCCTGACCATCAACAGCGGCCAGATCGTCGGTTTGCTCGGTCCCAACGGCGCCGGCAAGACCACCACGTTTTACATGATCGTCGGCCTGGTGCGCGCCGACCAGGGCCGCGTGCTGATTGACGACCGTGACGTCAGCCATCATTCCATGCACGGCCGCGCCCGTGCCGGGATCGGCTATCTGCCACAGGAAGCATCGATCTTTCGCAAGCTGACCGTGACCAATAACATTCTCGCCATCCTGGAAACCCGCAAGGACCTCGATGCCCAGGGCCGGCAAAAGGAGCTGGAGAGCCTGCTGCAAGAATTCCACATCACCCACATCCGCGACAGCTTGGGCATGAGCCTCTCCGGTGGAGAACGGCGGCGTGTGGAAATTGCCCGCGCGCTGGCCACAGCGCCCAAGTTCATCCTTCTCGACGAGCCGTTTGCCGGCGTCGACCCGATCTCGGTGGGCGATATCAAGCAAATCATTCACCATCTCAAGGCCAAGGGAATCGGCGTATTGATCACCGATCACAACGTTCGCGAAACGCTGGACATTTGCGAAACCGCCTATATCGTCAGCGACGGTCGCCTGATCGCCGAGGGCGATGCGCAAAGCATCCTGGCCAACCAGTTGGTCAAGGAAGTCTATCTGGGCCACGAATTCCGACTCTGATTAATGCCGTGCTCAGTCCGTAATATCAGATACTGGAATTCCCAAGAAAAATCAGGCATATAATTTGCTTCCATGGCGCTGCGGCGCCCGCTAGTGGATGGCGCTTAGACGCCGGCAATCAAGGTCTGCCATGAAACCATCGCTCGTTCTCAAGATGGGCCAGCAGCTGACGATGACCCCGCAGCTGCAACAGGCCATACGACTTCTGCAACTGTCTACCCTGGATCTCCAGCAGGAAATCCAGGAAGCCCTGGAATCCAATCCGATGCTCGAACGTCAGGAGGAGGGCGAGGATTTCGACAACGCCGACCCGCTGGCCGACGGCGACGAACTGCCCAACCCTGGCAGCCAGGAAATAGCCCTTCAGGAAAGCAGCATTCCCACGGTTGAAAACCTTGATGACGGTGGCGAGTGGAATGAACGGATTCCCAACGAGCTGCCTGTGGACACCGCCTGGGAAGACGTCTACCAGACCAGCGCCAGCAGCCTGCCGAGTAATGATGACGAAGAGTGGGACTTCACCTCGCGCACCGCGCCAGGCGAAAGCCTGCAAACGCACCTGCTCTGGCAGCTCAACCTGGCGCCCATGTCCAATACCGACCGGTTGATCGCCGAAACCTTGATCGACTGCATCAACGACCAGGGGTATCTGGAGGAATCCCTGGAGGAAGTGCTCGCCGCCTTCGACCCGGAGCTGGACATCGAGCTCGATGAAATCGAAACCGTTCTGCGTCGTCTGCAACACTTCGAGCCCGCCGGCGTAGCCGCGCGCGATCTGCGCGAATGCCTTCTGCTGCAACTGCGCCAATTGCCGAACAGCACGCCCTGGCTTGTCGAAGCCCAGCGCCTGGTCGGCGATCACCTCGACCTGCTGGGTAGCCGCGACTATGCCCTGCTGATGCGCCGCCTCAAGCTCAAGGAGGATGAGCTACGCCAGGTAGTCGAATTGATCCAGAGCCTCAACCCGCGTCCCGGCTCGCAAATCGAAGCCAGCGAACCGGAATACATCGTGCCGGACGTGATCGTGCGCAAGCACAACGATCGCTGGCTGGTGGAGCTGAATCAGGAATCCGTGCCGCGTCTGCGCGTCAACCCGCAATACGCAGGCTTCGTGCGGCGCGCCGATACCAGTACGGACAACACCTTCATGCGCAACCAATTGCAGGAAGCGCGCTGGTTCATCAAGAGCCTGCAAAGCCGCAATGAAACCTTGATGAAAGTGGCCACGCAGATCGTCGAGCATCAGCGCGGCTTTCTCGAATACGGCGACGAAGCGATGAAGCCCCTGGTCCTGCATGACATTGCCGAAGCGGTGGGCATGCATGAGTCGACCATCTCGCGGGTCACCACACAAAAATTCATGCACACCCCGCGTGGTATTTACGAACTGAAATACTTCTTTTCCAGCCACGTGAGCACCGCCGAAGGCGGAGAATGTTCATCCACCGCGATCCGCGCCATCATCAAAAAGCTGGTCGCGGCGGAAAACGCCAAAAAGCCATTGAGTGACAGCAAGATCGCTGGTCTACTGGAAGCACAAGGTATTCAAGTCGCCCGGCGCACGGTAGCCAAGTACCGCGAATCCATGGGGATCGCACCGTCCAGTGAACGCAAGCGACTGATGTAGCAAGCTCTTGGGGGACAGGCTGGCGCAGGACCGACAACCGTCCATGTCTGCGCAAGTCGCCCAAGCCACAGTGTTCCGGCTGCAGGCCCTTGGTCTGCGCCATCCACGCGGCAAGAAGGAGAATACGGTATGCAAGTCAACATCAGTGGACACCAACTGGTAGTGACCGACGCCCTGCGCGATTATATCGACGACAAATTCACCCGACTGGAGCGCCACTTCGACCGTATCACCAACGTACAGGTGATACTGCAAGTGGAAAAACTGAAGCAAAAAATCGACGCCACACTGCATGTTGCCGGTGGCGAAATCGTGGGCACTGCCGAACACGATGATATGTACGCAGCCATCGACCTCTTGGTCGACAAGCTGGATCGCCAATTAATCAAATACAAGGAAAAGCAGCTCGAACGCGAGCAGGGCGCAACCGTCCGCTGATTCCACACCATGATCCGACTTGAAGATATCCTGACCCCCGGCCGTTCCTTGGTGAACGTGCCGGGAGGCAGTAAAAAACGCGTCCTGGAACAGATCGCCCACTTGCTCGACCGGGAACAGCCCGAGCTCGATGCCAGCACGATCTTTGAAGCCTTGATCGCCCGCGAAAAACTCGGCTCCACCGGTTTTGGCAATGGCATCGCCATTCCCCATTGCCGCATGGCCGGCTGCACTGCACCCATCAGCGCGCTACTACGCCTGGATGCTGCGGTGGATTTCGACGCCATCGATGCCATTCCGGTGGATCTGCTGTTCGTGCTGCTGGTACCGCAATCGGCCACCGATGCGCACCTGGAGCTTCTGCGCCAGATCGCCCACATGCTGGATCGCGACGATGTGCGTGCCCGCTTGCGTCAAGCCGAGACTAACCAAGCCCTGTACCAGGTTGTGCTGGACGTTCAGAACGGGAACTGAAATGCGCCTGATCATCGTCAGCGGTCGCTCCGGCTCGGGCAAGAGCACAGCGCTAAACGTCCTTGAGGACAACGGTTTTTATTGCATCGACAATCTGCCCGCAGGTCTGCTACCTGAGCTGGCCCAAAGTGCGCTGATCCACACCGAATTGCAGCACCCGCAAGTGGCCGTATCCATCGATGCCCGCAATTTGCCCAGCCACCTGCAACGCTTCCCTGATCTGCTGGAGGAAGTCCGCTCGCGGCACATCCTCTGTGATGTTCTGTACCTGGATGCTGACGAGGAAACACTGCTCAAACGCTTCTCGGAAACTCGCCGCCGCCATCCGCTCACCAACGATACCCGCTCGCTGGCCGAGGCCATACGTGACGAAAGCCAACTGCTCGGCCCGATCAGCGACCTGGCCGATCTGAAAATCGACACCACCCACCTGAATCTTTATCAGCTGCGCGACAGCCTTCAACTGCGCCTGCTGGACAAACCCGAGCCGGGTACCGCATTTCTGATCGAATCCTTCGGCTTCAAGCGCGGCATGCCCGTCGATGCCGACCTGGTGTTCGACGTGCGCTGCCTGCCCAACCCGTATTGGCGGCCTGATCTGCGTGACTTCTCCGGCCGAGATCAGCCCGTCATCGAATTCCTCGACGCACAGAGCGATGTCGAAGAGATGTATCAGGATATCCGCGGCTACCTGCAAAAATGGTTGCCACGCTTTGCCGCCAGCAACCGTGCCTATGTCACGATCGCCATCGGCTGCACGGGCGGCCATCACCGCTCCGTCTATCTGGCTGAACGACTCGGTGCCACGCTCAAGACGCAATTGAAGAACGTCCAGGTTCGCCACCGCGATCTGCCATAGGGACCTGCAATGCCTTGCCGCGATATCACCATCGTCAACAAACTGGGCTTGCACGCCCGCGCCGCTGCCAAATTTGTAGGCACTGCCGGGCGTTATCCCTGTCAGGTGCGCGTTGGCCACGCTCCAGATAGCCTGGTCGATGGCAAGAGCATCATGGCGGTCATGATGCTTGCCGCCGGCAAGGGTACGCCTTTGCACCTGCATACCGAAGGCGAACAGGATGACGAAGCCCTCGACGCGCTGATCGACTTGATCAACGATTGCTTTGGCGAAGGGGAATAAACAGCAGGGAGGTCACCTTAGATTCTCCCTGCTGCACCGGCGCGGCTTGAGCGCTTAGCTCCCAGCCACCGTCATTTTTTCAATCAGCACCGACCCGGTCCGGATAGTGCTGCGGGTCTCCAGGTCGCTGCCCACCGCGACGATCTGCCGGAACATATCGCGCAGGTTGCCGGCGATAGTTACCTCCTGCACCGGGAACTGAATTTCACCGTTCTCCACCCAGTAGCCCCCCGCACCGCGTGAATAGTCGCCGGTGACCAGATTCAACCCTTGCCCCATCAACTCGGTTACCAGCAGGCCACGACCCATGCGCTTGATCAGTGCAGCCTGATCATCTTCACCATGCGTAACGAAAAGATTGTGCACACCACCGGCATTGGCCGTGCTTGGCATGCCCAGCTTGCGTCCGGAATAGGTGCCCAGCACATAGGACACCAGCTCGCCATTGAGTACGAAGGGTTTTGCATAAGTGGCCAGGCCATCGCTATCGAAGCTCGCGCTGCCCAGGCCGCGGGCCAGCAACGGCTGTTCATCGAGACTCAGCCACTCAGGGAACAGACGCTGACCGAGCGCACCTTCGAGAAAGGACGCCTTGCGATACAGGTTGCCTCCGGAAATCGCCGCGAGGAAATGACTGAACAATCCAGTCGCCAGTTCGGCTGCAAACAGCACCGGGACCTCGCACGTAGGTACCGGACGGGCGCCCAGTCGGCTGACAGCACGCTCGGCGGCGCGCTGGCCGATAAATACGCCGTCTTTCAAATCTTCGCCACGGCGACTGACGTCATACCAATAATCGCGCTGCATCTGGCCGTCTGCCTCAGCAATCATCACGCAGCTGAGGCTGTGCCGCGTATTGGCGTAGCCGCCTATGAAACCATGGCTGTTGCCATACACCCGGCAGCTTTGATGGCTGTTAAGGCTGGTGCCATCGGCATTGCGAATGCGCGAATCCTTGGCAAACGCCGCCGCTTCGCAACGCAGCGCCAGTTCCACCGCCTGATCCGGCTCGATAGCCCACGGATGATACAAATCCAGATCTGGCAGCTCACGGGCCATCAGTGCTGCATCGGCCAGCCCCGCACACCCATCTTCAGACGCATGCTGAGCGATGGCCAGTGCGGCGGCCACGGTTTCGCGAATCGCCTCGTCGCCACCCGCTGAGGTACTTGCTGCGCCTTTGCGCTGACCGTTGTACAAAATGATGCCAAAGCCCTGATCACGATTGAACTCGACGGTTTCCACCTCGCCCTGGCGCACCGTGGTACTCAACCCTTGCCCGGCCGAAACCGACACTTCACACGCGCTGGCGCCTTGGCGTTTGGCCTCGGCCAGGATGCGCTCGACCTTTTCTTCCAGGTGCGGCAAGGCTTGCGGACCGACCTTATCGACTGAACTCATGGCTACTCCTAAGCTGCAAGCAACGGCTTGCAAGTAAACAAGTGATTCAGCGTGCACCTCACGACTATCGCCCGTGGAAGCCCCGGCACACCGCTGCTGTTATCATGGCGGCATTATCCATTGGACCCGCCCCATGTCTGAATTCCTCGACGATTTCTCCGAAGAGAAAAGCAAATCCCAGATCAAACGCGAACTGCATGCCTTACAGGATCTCGGTCAGCGCCTGACGACCTTCAAGCCGGACGTACTGGACAAGCTGCCCCTGACTGACGTCCTGCGCCGCGCCTTGGCTGAAGCCCCTAAGCACACCGCCAACTCCGCCAAGAAACGCCACATGCAGTTCATTGGCAAATTGATGCGCGAGCAGGACATCGAAGGGATAACCGCCCTGATCGATCAACTGGACGCCTCCACCCGCCAGTACAACGAGCGCTTCCACGCCCTGGAGCGCTGGCGCGACCGCTTGATCGCGGGTGACGATGAAGTCCTGGAAGCCTTCGTCAACGACTACCCCGACACCGACCGCCAGCACCTGCGCGGCCTGATTCGTCATGCCCAGCACGAAGCGGCTCGTAACAAGGTTCCAACCGCCGCGCGCAAAATCTTCAAATACATCCGCGAAATGGACGAAACCCAGCGCGGATTACGCTAACAGCAGCTGCAAGCCTCAAGCACGCTATGGCTTTCGCTTGCTTGCAGCTTGTATCTGCCCTCAAGCTCCCGTCCCACCCACGGTAATCCCGTCGATCTTCAGCGTCGGCTGACCCACGCCCACCGGCACCGATTGGCCTTCCTTGCCGCAGGTGCCGACGCCGCTGTCCAGCGCCAAGTCGTTGCCGACCATCGACACCTTGTTCATCACTTCCGGGCCGTTGCCGATCAGCGTCGCGCCCTTGACCGGCGTGGTGATCTTGCCGTCCTCGATCAGGTAAGCCTCGCTGGTGGAGAACACGAACTTGCCGCTGGTGATGTCCACTTGGCCACCGCCCAGGCTGGCGCAGAAGATGCCTTTTTTCACCGAACGGATGATCTCTTCCGGGTCGCTCTCCCCAGCCAGCATGTAGGTATTGGTCATGCGCGGCATGGTCAGGTGCGCATAGGATTCGCGACGACCGTTGCCGGTGGAAGCCACACCCATCAGGCGGGCGTTGAGTTTGTCCTGCATGTAGCCCTTGAGCACGCCGTTTTCGATCAAGGTGGTGCACTGGGTCGGCGTGCCTTCATCGTCCACGCTCAGCGAGCCGCGACGGTTGGCCAGCGTGCCGTCATCGACGATGGTGCACAGATGGGAAGCGACGCGCTCACCGATGCGGCCGCTGTACGCGGAACTGCCCTTGCGGTTGAAATCACCTTCAAGGCCGTGCCCCACCGCCTCGTGCAGCAGCACGCCGGACCAGCCGGGCGCCAGGACCACCGGCAAGGTTCCCGCCGGAGCGGCCACCGCCTCCAGGTTGACCAGCGCCTGGCGCAGCGCCTCACGGGCGTAACTCATGGCGCGTTCTTCGCCCGTGTTGCCTGGCTGCAGGAAATAGTCATAGTCGGTACGTCCGCCGCCGCCCTGGCTGCCGCGTTCACGACGACCGTTGTGCTCGACGATGACGCTGACATTGAAACGCACCAGCGGACGAATATCCGCCGCCAGGCTGCCGTCGCTGGCGGCGATCAGGATATGTTCCCAAAGACCGGCGAGACTTACTGTGACCTGCTTGATACGCGAATCCAGCGCACGGGTGGCGACGTCGATGCGTTTGAGCAGCTCGACCTTGGCGGGCCGGTCCCACACATCCAGCGGGTTGTCACGGATATACAGACGCTTCAGCGGCACGCCGGTAAAGGCTTGCACGCGGCCCTGCTGGCCGGCACGGGCGATGGAACGCGCCGCCCGCGAGGCGTCGGCCAGGGCCTGGGCGCTGATCGCGTTACTGTAGGCCAGGCCGGTTTTTTCGCCAGACTGGGCCCGTACGCCCACCCCCTGGTCGAGGTGGAAGCTGCCTTCCTTGACGATGCCGTCCTCCAGGGTCCAGGACTCGGAGATCTGCCCCTGGAAATACAGGTCGGCAGCATCGATGCCCGGCCCGGACAGCTCGCCGAGAATGCCCGGCAAGTCATCCACGCTCAATCCGCCGGGAGACAGAAGGTGTTCGCTTACGGGTAGCAAGAGGTCGCTCATATTCACTCCGAGAGATGCGCCCGCGTCACTGCGCACGCCACTGAAATTCGCCGGTGCGCCTGCACCGGCATGCTCTGGCGCACTTGCGCCTGCGCGCTTTCATCGCGCTCGGCCACCAGCACTGCCTCACCCTGGGCCTGCTCGGCGAGCACGCTACCCCAAGGATCGACGATCGCCGAATGGCCAAAGGTTTCACGCGGCCCAGGATGTACACCGCCCTGCGCGGCGGCCAGCATGACGCACTGGGTTTCAATCGCCCGCGCGCGGATCAGCACATGCCAGTGCGCGGCGCCGGTTACAGCGGTGAAGGCGGCCGGCACGCTGATCAGTTCAGCACCTTGGGCACGCAGCGCGCCATACAGTTCGGGGAACCGCACGTCATAACACACCGTCATCCCCAGCCGTCCAACGGGCGTGTCCGCGACTACCACCTGATCACCGGCGGCATAGTCATCCGACTCACGATAGCGTCGACGATTATCGACCACATCGACATCGAACAGGTGCAATTTGTCGTAACGGGCCACCCGTTCGCCGCGGTCATCGACCAGCAGTGAACAAGCACGTGGCTTATCCCCGGGCCGATCGTCGGGCGGCAGCGGCAAGGTGCCAGCGACCACCCACAAACCAAGGTCGCGGGCTGTCTGACGCAACCATGGCAGAATCGGCCCGTGGCCTGCATGTTCGGCGCGTGCCAGCGACGCCAGGTCGGGATGGCCCATGCAGGCAAAGTTTTCCGGCAACACGGCCAGGCGTGCGCCCCGCTCCGCCGCCTGCTCAAGCAAGCGCCGTGCAACGACCAGATTGGCCGACACTTCGGCCTGGCTGACCATTTGAATTACGGCAAGGCTTAGCGGCTCCTTCATGGCGTTCCTGATTTGCGATCGACGGGTTTGCCGTAGGTGATTTGCGGGGACTGCACCGAGCCGCTGACCTCATACTCCACGCCAGCAAAGCGTGCGACGTGGTCGCCGAGCAGCCTGTCCACCAGAAACAGGGCGCCGCCAATGGCCGGCGCACCCGCGATCAACGCGGCCAGGGGCAGGTTATTGGTCAGCGGCAAGGTCACCAGCAGCGTGCCGTCTATGCGATCACGGGGCATGTCCAGCGTACCGGTGAACTCCAGGCCGGCAGAAGGCCCTGTCATCGTCAGTGGCTCTATGTTGGTATAGACCCCATTGCGCACCGCCAATACGCCTTTGACCCGATCATAGCTGAGACCTCGACCGAGCAGATCGGAGAAATCCAGACGCAGGCGCCGGCCAACGGCGTTGAAATTGAGCAAGCCGAACACGCGCAGCGCGGAAGCCGAGCCCTGCACTTCGGAAAATTGTCCTTTGCGCAAATCGGCGTTCAAGGTCCCGGATAGGGTATTCATGCTAAAGGCCGCGGGCGACCCTGGCCAATGAGCATCCGCATCGAGCCGGAAACGTTCACTGCTGGCGGTGGGTGCAAACCCCCAGGCCAGCAGCACGCGTCCTAGGTCCTCGCCCTGCAGACGGCCCTTGTACCAGGTGCGCGGTGCACCGGCCGCCATTTCCCAGCCCGCATCGCCGCCAATTTTCAGGCCTTTGAGGTTGAGATCCAGCTCCTGCAAGCGCAGCCCACTGGACGTGGGGCGAGCCTTGAATGCCCAGGCACCCAACGGGGAATCGCCTAGCATCACCTGACTGATCGTGAGGTCCAGCGCAGGCAGGTTGCGCGGGTCGATGTCCGCCAGCGGATCACGCCGCTGCGTCTCACCACTCGCCGCCGGTAGGCGCAGATGCTGCAGGTTGACTCCGATCGGCGCCTGCGGTGAATCCGGCAGACGGATGCTGCCAGCAATGCGTCGACTGTCCATCTCCACGCCCCAGGCGGCGCCATCACGCTTGAGGCGCAGCATCAGATCCTGCAGCTCCTGCCCAAAGCCGATAAAACGCTCGACATACAATTCGACTTGCAGAGGCAGCTGTCCCCCCTGTTCGGTCGCTTCGTCAAGGTAACGCTCGCGTACCGCTTGCCAGGCACTTACATCCAGTTCGGCCAGTTGCCCGCGCAACACAAAACCGGACTGCGCCGTCATCCGCGCCGGCCCCAGTCCCAGACGCATTTCGCCACGCAGCCGCTGCAGATCGTTGTCCGGCAGCGTCACAGCCAGACTGGCATCGGCGTAATCCAGCCAGTATTGACGCTCCTGACCACCTAGGCTCATGCGCCAGTCGGCATAGCGACTCTCGCGGGCGGTCTTGCCAAACGGCGCCGGCAGGTCGATGGCTACCCCTTGCAAGCTGGAGTCGACGCGCAACTGGCTGCGTTCACCGGCCAGCTGCAGGCGCAGGCGATACGGCAACCGTCCGCTGACCGGCAACGGCCGATCCACACTCAGCCAGTCGCTCAAGGTCTTGACCGGAATCTGCCCCTGCACATCCACCAGGGTTCGCTCAGGTCCTTCGCTGCTGATCTTGCCGCTCAGCCGCTGCCCCAGTGCCTGGGCTCGAACATTGCTCGCGCTCAGGCCGGCCTTGGTATCAAAGCGAAACGCGCCGGTTACTTCTCTGAGCTCCAACTCGGGTTGCGGCAGCCTGAGCCTGGCGCCTTGCGGGGCGAAGTCGACACGTACATACGGCGCGGGACCTTCGCCCAAGGCGATATCCAGATGCAGCTGGGCATCCACCGCGCCGCGCCCCGACCAGCCGGCAAAGGTTTCAGCGGTAGGCAAAGGTCCGTCCTGGAGGATTCTTAGTCCATCCTCGACGCTGCTGTGCAGATGGGCATCGAGCAGCAGATGCGCCGCCTGGCCGGGCTCGGCCCGTGGCACCCGCGCCTGAGCCTCCAGCACCTGGCTGTCCAGCAAGCGTCCATCGCTGATGGTGACGTTCACACCGCTGTCTTCAACGAACACTTCGCCACGTGCTTGCTGGAGGACTGGCCAGCCCGGCTGGTAGTCCAGTTCGGCATCGCGCACCTTGAAGTACAGGCTGAGCGTGCGGGCTCCCGGCTCGGCACCCTTGTTCAGCGAGCCCTGGTATTGAAAGAATCCCTGCTCAATGCTCCCGGCACGGATCGCCGTTTGCAGCCAGGTGGTCAATGCCGGACTGAGCGCCGGACTGCGCGAGGGCAAGTATTTGCCGGCGTAGCGGGCATTGCCGTCGCTCAGCCCGATGCGCAGATCCATGTAGTCTTCGGCCTCGGGGTCACGCTGCAGGCGGATCAGAAAATCACCCGCCAGCCGGCCTTCCTCGCCAACGACGCGCAGATACGGTGACCACAGGCTCAACGCCTCGTCGTCGAAACGCCAGTTCAGCCGGGCTTGGGCCTTACGGTAGCGCCACGGCTCGCTGAACAGCTGGTCCAGATGCAGCGCAAACCCATCGCTGTTCAGACGCAGCTCGCCCTCACGCAGGTCGCCTTCTACGCTACCGCTGACCTGTTCCGCTCCCGGCGCGCCGTGGTAAGGGTCAAACGCGACATCCGTCAGGTTGGCCGCGTAGCGCCAGCGGGCATGCGGCTCGGCGTCAGACTGGTAGGTGACCTGGAGATTGTGCAAGCGCCCACGTGGCTGCAAAGCCTCCAGCGCCACGGTCACGGCCTCGGGCAAGGGCGCCAGGGCACGCACGCTTTGCACCAATGGCGCGAGATCCAGACGATCAGCGGACATCCGCAGGGCCTGCGCCTGTTGGTCGATCAACAGTTTCGCCGGCCCCCAGCGCGTACCATTTAGGGTAGCCGCCAGCGAATCGATCAACAGCCGACGGCCTTGCTCGGTGCGCTGCATGTACAGGTTGAAGCTCAGGTCTTCCAGGTGCAGCGCAGGATGTTCTGCATAGCCGGCCACCACGCTCGGCGCATGCCAGCGGACCACCGCATGCTGCAGATCCCGCTCTGCCCAGTTCAGCCAGATTTCCCCGCCGGCGCGCAGCTGCTGTGTGTGCCACTGCGCGGTAAGTGCGCGAGGCAACCAGCGCGACCAATCGCTCTGCGGCAAACGCAGGTACAGATCAAGCTGGGCATCGCGCCAGGTTGCAGGTCGCAGCCGGCTGTTCAGTTGCCAGGTCAGCGGCTGGCCATCAGGTAGCAGCACGCGTCCATCCAACCGCTTACGCCCACCGCCGCTATCAGTCAGGCTGAGATTCAGATAATTAAGGCTGAGCGGCTGTTCGCCCTGGGCGTGCAGCACCACTTGGCTGTTCATCACTGTGACCTGGGGAAAGCGCCGCAGCTGGCGCAACCAGGGTTCCGGATCCAGCACGCCGGTACTCTCCTGATGGGGCAGGCCCTGCAGCCGCCAGCGACCCTCGGCATCCTGACGTACGATCAGTTGCAGACCGCCCACGGTGAGACCGGCCAGGCGTGGCTGCCAATTCAACAGACTGCCAAGCAAATCCGGACGTACCCGTACACTGTCCAGGCGAATTTCCTGTCCTGGCACGCCAACGACCACATCGCGAGCCACCAGCTCCGGCGCGAAGCTTCGCCAATGTCCCTCCAGGCGGCCTATGCTCAGCGGCATGTGCAGTGCCTCTTCGGCGCGGTCCTGAAGCTCGTCGCGGTACTCGGCCACCAGTGGCATCAGTTCCCGGCCGAGGCTGACGTAGAACGCCGCCAGCACCAGCAGTACGGCAAATATCACCAGACCCCAGCGCAGCAGCCCGGTGAACAGTCGCAACAGTAGCATCATGACGGCTCAGCCACCTTCAGAGCAGGACCACATCGTATTGCTCTTGCGAATACATGGCCTCGACCTGAAACTTGATTGTGCGGCCAATGAAGGCTTCAAGATCGGCGACATTGCCCGACTCCTCATCAAGCAGTCGATCAACTACTTTCTGCTCGGCCAGCACCAGATAGCCTTCGGCCTGGAACGCGCGCGCCTCGCGTAAAATCTCCCGAAAAATCTCGTAGCAGATGGTTTCCGGGGTTTTCAGCTTGCCACGCCCCTGACAGCTGGCGCAGGGTTCACAAAGAATCTGTTCGAGGCTTTCGCGGGTGCGCTTGCGCGTCATCTGTACCAGACCCAGCTCAGTGATGCCGATGATGTTGGTCTTGGCGTGATCGCGCTCCACCTGCTTCTCCAGGGTGCGCAACACCTGGCGACGATGCTCTTCGTCCTCCATGTCGATGAAGTCGATGATGATGATCCCGCCCAGATTGCGCAGGCGCAGCTGACGGGCGATGGACATGGCTGCTTCGAGGTTGGTCTTGAAGATCGTTTCTTCCAGGGTACGATGACCGACGAAGGCGCCGGTATTGACGTCGATGGTGGTCATCGCCTCGGCCGGGTCGACGATCAGATAACCGCCGGACTTGAGCAGGACCTTGCGTTCCAGGGCCTTCTGAATCTCGTCTTCGACCCCATACAGATCGAAGATCGGTCGCTCACCGGGATAATGCTCGAGACGGTCAGCAATTTCCGGCATCAGCTCAACCACGAACTGACTCACCTTCTGGAAGGTTTCCCGCGAGTCGATGCGGATCTTCTCGATGCGTGGATGCACGAGGTCGCGCAGGGTGCGCAGCGCCAGGGGTAGATCCTCGTAGATCACTGACGGCGCCGAGGCGGTTTGCGTCTGTCCGCCGATCTGGTCCCACAACCGGTGCAGGTAGCGGATGTCCGCGAGGATCTCATCGCTTCCGGCCCCTTCCGCAGCGGTGCGCAGGATGAAGCCGCCGCTTTGCTGAATGCCCTCGATCGCCACGCAATCGGCCACCACCTGCTTGAGGCGCTCGCGCTCGTCTTCCCCCTCGATCTTCAGGGATATGCCGACATGGCTGGTACGCGGCATGTACACCAGGTAGCGCGAGGGAATCGACAGGTGGGTGGTCAGCCGTGCGCCTTTGCTGCCGATAGGATCCTTTGTGACCTGCACAACCAGGCTCTGCCCATCATGCACCAGCGCGCTGATCGGCTCGACCGCGCTGCCTTCGCGGGTGGAGATTTCCGAGGCATGGATGAACGCCGCACGTTCCAGGCCAATATCGACGAACGCCGCCTGCATCCCGGGCAGCACCCGAACAACCTTGCCTTTGTAAATATTGCCCACGATGCCGCGCTTTTGTGTGCGCTCGACGTGCACTTCCTGCAGCACGCCATTTTCCACCACCGCAACGCGCGACTCCATTGGCGTGATGTTGATCAGTATTTCTTCGCTCATGGCCGTTTCCCGTTAAAGACATTCAAGGTCGGTCTTGTCGCGCCCGGCCCTGTTGCGCATTTCCATTGCCAGCCTATCGCCTTCAGCGCGTGTCGCTCCAGCATTGCATACCGAATTCTTCCAACAGTTGTGCGGTCTCGCAGAGCGGCAAGCCCACCACACCCGAGTAGCTGCCCTGCAGTTCTCGGACAAAGACGGCGCCCAATCCCTGAATGGCATAGCCGCCGGCCTTGTCGGCCGGCTCACCGCTGTCCCAATACCGTTCGGCTTCGACAGTCGAAACGGGACGAAAACACACTCGGCTCTCGCTTAGGCGCACCTCGCAGCGCGCACGGTCGGCGAGCGCGATGGCCGTCAAGACGCGGTGCTCACGTCCCGATAAAGCGCCTAGCATCTCCAGGCCCTGCTTTCGATCAGCCGGCTTGCCCAGTATTCGCCCATCCAGCACTACCGTGGTATCCGCCCCCAGCACACAAGCCTTGGGATCTTCGCTACGCGCCAGCGCAGCCAGCGCCTTGGCGTGCGCCAAGCGTTGCACGTACGCCCGCGCTTCTTCGCCCGGCAAGACGCTTTCATCAATATCGACGGACAGGACGGAGAACGGCACGCCGATCTGGGTGAGCAGTTCACGGCGCCTGGGCGACGCCGAGGCAAGAATCAGCGCAGGCATGCCGAATCCTTAAAAACAGTTGAGGTTGGATTGCGCTGAAATCAGGCGCGCGAATTTCGCGACCAAGGGTCGCATATCCCTGGGGGTGCCGGAACCCGCAAAGCGCAACTTTCAGGGTTCAGCGGGCTATATCGGCCAGATTACGGAGGAACTTCAGCGTACGTTAAAGCGCAGCCGCAGCCATTGCATGGCCAGGAACAACCAGAACCAGAGCACTGCGCTGACCAAGACAGGAATGAGGAACAGCAAGGTCGGCGGGCGATTGCCGGTCAGCGTGTTGAGCCACAACTGCACCAACTGCGCCAGACCGAAAATGACCAACAGCACGGTTGCCTGCTGCCAGAGGGGAAACATGCGCAGCCGCTGCTGCAAGCTGAGCACGAGAAAAACCACCAGCACCAGCGGCAGGCCGTGCTGCCCGAGTAACGAGCCGGAGAGCACATCCACCGCCAGGCCAAAGCCCCAGGCCATCGCCATACCGCCGCGATGGGGCAAGGCCAACGCCCAGTAGGCAACTACCAAGGCCAACCATAGAGGACGGGCGAGATCCAGGGTACTGGGCAGCGGCGCCATGCTCAGCAGCAGGGCCAGCACCATGGTCGTCCAGATCACCCAGCCATTGTTGGGGCGCTCGGACATCATGGTTGAGGCTCCTGTTCATCGGCCACAGGCTCTGCGGGCTTGGAGCCTGCAGGCCCTGGCGCGACCGGCTCGGAGAGTTTGCCATCCGCCCGCAACTGGGCTTCCGCTGCGGCGCTGGCGCGCTCCTCCGGGCTGCGCGAGTCATTGAAAACCAGCAACAGATAGCGGCTGCGGTTAAGCATCGCTGTAGGTTCCGCACGTACCTGCAGGAAAGGCTGACCGCTGTCGTGATTGACTTCCTTGATCTGCGCCACCGGGTAGCCGGCCGGGAAGCGCTGGCCCAACCCGGAACTCACCAGCAAGTCGCCCACTTTAATATCCGCGGTTTCCGCAACATGGCGCAGTTCCAGGTATTCGGTGTTGCCGGTGCCGGACGCAATGGCCCGCAAGCCGTTGCGATTGATCTGGACCGGAATGCTGTGTGTGACATCGGTGATCAGCAGTACCCGTGAAAAATAGGGCATCACCTCCACCACCTGCCCCATCAGGCCACTGGCATCCAGCACTGGCTGACCGACAAACACACCATCGCGGGCGCCTTTGTCGATAATGATGCGCTGGGTGAAAGGATTAGGGTCCAGGCCAATGAGTTCGCCAACGATGACCTTGTCGTCCACCAGCGCGGAGGAGTTGAGCAGTTCACGCAGTCGTACGTTCTGCTCAGTGAGCGTGGCCAGCTTTTGCAGTCGGCGTTGCAGCAGCAAGGCTTCAGCCTTGAGCTTCTGGTTTTCCGCCAGCAACTCGCTGCGACTGGCAAATTGCTCGCTGATGCCTTCCCAGGCGCGCAACGGCAGGTCAGTAATCCAGTAGACCGGCGTGAGAATCAGGCCCAGCTGACTGCGCACCGGCTTGAGCGCATCGAAACGGGCATCCACCACCATCAGCACAGCCGAAAGCACGGTGAACGCCAGCAGGCGTACACTCAGCGACGGACCCTTGGCGAATAATGGTTTTATGGCTCGCTCCTCACAACGGCAGGCTCCAGGCGGCGAATCTCAGGCAAGGCAGAGCAAGCCTGAAACCGCCGGCGCGGCGTGGAGCCTTATTCCGTGGACAGCAGGTCCATGGAGTGACGATCCATCATCTCCAGCGCACGACCACCGCCCCGCGCCACGCAGGTCAGCGGCTCTTCGGCGATGATCACCGGCAGCCCGGTTTCCTGGGAGAGCAGCTTGTCCAGATCGCGCAACAGCGCGCCACCGCCAGTCAGCACTAGACCGCGCTCGGCAATGTCCGAAGCCAGTTCCGGCGGGGATTGCTCCAACGCGCTCTTCACCGCCTGGACGATAGTCGCCAAGGACTCCTGCAGTGCTTCGAGCACTTCATTGGAGTTGAGGGTAAAGCTGCGCGGTACACCTTCAGCCAGATTACGGCCACGCACATTCATTTCGCGCACTTCACCGCCCGGGAAGGCCGTGCCGATTTCCTGCTTGATGCGCTCGGCGGACGATTCGCCGATCAGGCTGCCGTAGTTGCGGCGCACGTAGGTGACGATGGCTTCGTCGAAACGGTCGCCACCGACACGCACGGACTCGGCGTAGACCACCCCGTTCAGAGAAATCAGGGCGATTTCGGTGGTGCCGCCACCGATGTCGACGACCATCGAACCACGGGCTTCTTCAACCGGCAGGCCGGCACCGATGGCAGCGGCCATCGGTTCCTCGATCAGAAATACTTCGCGCGCGCCGGCACCCAGGGCCGACTCACGAATCGCGCGGCGCTCGACCTGAGTGGATTTGCACGGTACGCAGATCAGCACACGCGGACTGGGTTGCAGGAAGCTATTTTCATGCACCTTGTTGATGAAGTACTGGAGCATTTTTTCGCAGACGCTGAAGTCGGCGATCACCCCATCCTTCATCGGGCGGATGGCATTGATGTTGCCCGGCGTACGACCGAGCATGCGCTTGGCTTCGGTGCCCACTGCAACCACACTTTTCTGATTGCCGCTGCTGCGAATGGCTACGACAGAGGGTTCGTCAAGCACGATGCCGCGTTCGCGCACATAAATCAGGGTATTGGCTGTGCCCAGGTCGATCGAGAGATCGCTGGAAAACATGCCACGCAGTTTCTTGAACATTGGACAGGGACCCTAGGGCAACGCGTGGGGAAAAGAGCGCCGACTCTAACAATGACGAGGATTTTGGGCAAGGCTCCCTCTGTGTTAGATTGCCAGGCCATATCAGGCCGCAGGGCCTGCGAACACGGCTTTTAGCAGAGGCTCGAGCGCTTCAGGCAAGGCAAACCGGACAAGGCGACCTGTTAGAGACCCCCGTCCCGCCCCTAACAATGCACCCCGGAAACCTTTTTTCACACGGTGCATTGGCGGATCAGCCAGGCGACGCCGCACCTGTATCGAAAACTCTGCCAGACGAAACCGCTGCTCGTTCTAGTCTGACTTTTTTGCTGCTTTATCTGGAGACTCCCGATGGCGCTCGAACGCTCCGACGTGGAAAAGATCGCCCATTTGGCCCGTTTAGGCCTGGATGAGGCGGAACTTCCCCGCACCACTGAGACCCTCAACAGCATTCTCGGCCTGGTCGATGCCATGCAGGCCGTCGATACCCAAGACGTTGAGCCGCTGGCCCACCCCTTGGAGGCCACGCAACGCCTGCGCGCCGACCTGGTCGCCGAGGAAAACCACCGCGACGCTTACCAGGCGATCGCCCCGGCCGTGGAAAGCGGCTTGTATCTCGTGCCAAAAGTTATCGAATAAGGGTTTCCCATGCACCAACTGACCCTGGCCGAAATCGCCCGCGCGCTGGCCGCCAAGCAATTCTCCGCCGAAGAGCTGAGTCGCGACCTGCTGGCCCGCATCCGGCAACTCGACCCACAACTGAACAGCTTCATCACGGTTACCGAAGACCTGGCTCTGGAGCAAGCCAAAGCCGCCGACAGCCGGCGCGCCGCCGGTGAAACCGGCACCTTGCTCGGCGCGCCGATTGCCCACAAGGACTTGTTCTGCACCCAGGGCATTCGCACCAGCTGCGGCTCGAAGATGCTCGACAACTTCCAGGCGCCCTATAACGCCACCGTGGTGGAGAAACTCGCCGCCGCAGGCACCGTGACCCTCGGCAAGCTGAACATGGACGAGTTCGCCATGGGCTCCTCCAACGAATCCAGCTTCTATGGCGCGGTGAAAAATCCCTGGAACCTGGAACGCGTGCCTGGCGGCTCGTCCGGCGGTTCCGCCGCAGCTGTCGCGGCGCGCCTGGTCCCGGCCGCTACCGGCACCGACACCGGCGGCTCGATCCGCCAGCCGGCAGCGCTGACCAACCTCACCGGCCTCAAGCCCACCTATGGCCGCGTCTCCCGCTGGGGCATGATTGCCTACGCTTCCAGCCTCGACCAGGGCGGTCCGATTGCCCGCACCGCCGAGGACTGCGCCCTGCTGCTGCAGGCCATGGCCGGTTTCGACACCAAGGATTCCACCAGTGTCGAGCAGCCGCTGGACGATTACCTCGCGGCCCTTAGCCAGCCGCTGGCCGGTTTACGCATCGGCTTGCCGAAGGAGTATTTCAGCGCTGGCCTGGATGCGCGTATCGCCGAAAAGGTGATGGCCGTGGTCGAGGAGCTGAAAAAACTCGGCGCCACGGTGAAGGACATATCCCTGCCGAACATGCAGCACGCCATTCCTGCCTACTACGTGATCGCCCCAGCCGAGGCCAGCTCTAACCTGTCGCGTTTTGACGGCGTGCGCTTCGGCTACCGCTGCGAGAACCCGGTCAATCTCGAAGACCTGTACAAGCGCTCGCGCGGTGAAGGCTTTGGCGCCGAAGTGAAGCGCCGCATCATGGTGGGCACCTACGCCCTGTCGGCCGGCTACTACGACGCCTACTACCTCAAGGCGCAGAAGATTCGCCGCCTGATCAAGAACGACTTCGTCGCCGCCTTCAACGAGGTCGACGTGATTCTTGGCCCGACCACGCCCAACCCGGCCTGGAAGCTGGGCGAGAAAACCAACGATCCTGTGTCGGCCTATCTGGAAGACATCTACACCATCACCGCCAACCTGGCCGGTATTCCCGGCCTGTCGATGCCGGCCGGCTTCGTCGATGGCTTGCCGGTGGGCGTGCAGCTGCTGGCGCCCTACTTCCAGGAATCTCGCCTGCTCAACGTGGCGCATCAGTATCAACAGGTCAGCGACTGGCACCAGCGCGCTCCCGAAGGTTTTTGAGGACTAAACAGATGCAATGGGAAACCGTGATCGGGCTGGAAATCCACGCCCAGCTCAGCACCCAGTCGAAGATCTTCTCCGCCAGTGCCACCACCTTTGGGGCCGAGCCCAACACCCAGGCCAGCCTGGTTGACCTGGGGATGCCCGGCACCCTGCCGGTGCTGAATGCCGAAGCGGTACGCATGGCGTGCAAGTTCGGCCTGGCCATCGACGCCGAGATCGCCGAAAAGAACGTTTTTGCACGCAAGAATTACTTTTACCCGGACCTGCCCAAGGGCTACCAGACCAGCCAGATGGACCTGCCCATCGTCGGCAAGGGCCACCTGGACATCACCCTGGAAGACGGCACGATCAAGCGTGTCGGCATCACCCGCGCGCACCTGGAAGAAGACGCCGGCAAGAGCCTGCACGAAGACTTCCACGGCATGAGCGGCATCGACCTCAACCGTGCCGGCACGCCGCTCTTGGAAATCGTTTCTGAGCCGGATATCCGTTCGGCCAAGGAAGCCGTCGCCTACGTCAAGGCCATGCATTCCCTGGTGCGCTACCTGGGCATTTGCGACGGCAACATGGCCGAAGGTTCGCTGCGCTGCGACTGTAACGTTTCGGTGCGCCCAAAAGGTCAGGCCGAATTCGGCACGCGCGCCGAGATCAAGAACGTCAACTCGTTCCGCTTCATCGAAAAGGCCATCAACCACGAAGTGCAGCGTCAGATCGAACTGATCGAGGACGGCGGCACCGTGGTGCAGGAAACCCGCCTGTACGATCCGAACAAAGATGAAACCCGTTCGATGCGCAGCAAGGAAGAAGCCAACGACTACCGTTACTTCCCCTGCCCTGACCTGCTGCCGGTCGTGATCGAGCAAAGCTTCCTCGATGAGCTGCGCGCCGAGCTGCCCGAGCTGCCACCGCAGAAGCGCGAACGCTTCGAGCGCGAATTCGGCCTCTCCGCCTACGACGCTTCGGTGCTGTCCGCCAGCCGCGAGCTGGCTGACTACTTCGAAGCTGTCCAGCAAGTCTGCGGCGACGCCAAGCTGGCCGCCAACTGGGTGATGGGCGAGCTGTCCAGTCTGCTCAATAAGGAAGGCCTGGATATCGAACAGTCCCCGGTCTCCGCCGCACAGCTGGGCGGCATGATCCAGCGCATTCAGGACAACACCATCAGCGGCAAGCTGGCCAAGATGGTGTTCGAGGCACTGGCTGCCGGTGAAGGCGCCTCCGCCGATGAGATCATCGAGAACAAGGGCCTCAAGCAGGTCACCGACGTCGGCGCCATCGAGGCCATGCTCGATGAGGTGCTGGCCGCCAACGCTGAGCAGGTCGAGCAGTACCGAGCCAGCGATGAGGCCAAGCGTGGCAAAATGTTCGGTTTCTTCGTCGGCCAGGCCATGAAAGCCTCCAAAGGCAAGGCCAACCCCGGTCAAGTGAACCAATTGCTGAAGAAAAAGCTCGAAAGCTGATACCTCAGCCGCATGCGGCCCATATGCGCGTCGACTGCACGTCGCTAAGCCTGACTGGTTGCGACGTGCAGGGCGCCGCCTCGGTGCCGCCCCCGGAGTTTCCATGCGTTTAGTCCTGCTCTTTACCCTCTCGCTGTTTGCTGCCTGCTCCAACCCCATGCACGGCTCTTTGTTCCCCCCAGAGGCAAGTGCCACGGGCATCAAAGGCCAGCTGAAGACCCGCGAAGGCAAAGCCTCCTGGTACGGCAAGCGCTTCCACGGCAAGAAAACCGCCAGCGGTGAACCCTTCAATCAACATGCACTGACTGCCGCCCATCGCAGCCTGCCGTTTGGCACGCTGGTACGGGTTACCAACCTGGCCAACAAGCGCAGTGTGGTGGTGCGCATCAACGATCGCGGTCCCTATGTCGGCAGCCGAGTCATTGATGTATCGCGCAAGGCTGCCGAAAAGCTCGGCATGCTCGACCGGGGCGTGGCGCCGGTGCGCCTACAGCGCCTGAACCACTAGCAGCCTGTCTGGTTAGTTCAATTGGCTAAATTTTCGGCGCCCAAGGTCCGATATTGCGCTGCATCTTCGCCATAGCCTGCTTTGACTCATCGCAGCGCCGTGCTCTTAGAACCCGGTTAGCCGAACTGAATTAATCAACTCGCGTACCGGCCACTAGACTTGGATCGGTCGTCGCTTCGTTGACGCACCCCTAACCCCTTCTTTTCTCCTCGCGGCGCAGCGCGCCCAGGCCTGGAGTCTTTTTGCCCATGCCCTTGACGCTCTTGATGCTTATCCCAGCGGGCTTGCTGCTGCTGGCGGTCGGGGCCCACCTGATAGTGAGCAGCGCCAGCCGTCTGGCCAGGTGGCTGCGCATTCCGCCGCTGGTGATTGGCCTGACGGTGGTGGCCTTCGGCACCAGTGCCCCGGAGCTGACCGTCAGCCTGCGCTCGGCCCTCAATGGGCAAGGCGATATCGCCGTCGGCAATGTGCTGGGCAGCAACATCTTCAACGTACTGGTGATTCTTGGTCTGTGCGCACTGATCGCGCCCCTGCAGGTTCGCCGACAGCTTGTACGCCTCGACGTGCCTCTGATGATCGGAGCCAGCCTGCTCGCCTGGCTGCTCGCCCTGGACCAGCATTACAGCCTGCTTGACGGACTCGTGCTGGTCGCCTGCCTGCTGGGCTACCTGGCGGCGCTCTATGTGCATGCTCGCAAAGGCGCCGCCATCCAGCCGCAGCCGGCATCTGCGCCTGCCGCGCAAGAAACCCACGCCTCGGCGCTCAAGGCTGTGCTCAGCATGCTGGCCGGGCTGGGCTTGCTGGTGGTCGGCGCCGACTGGCTGATCACCGGAGCCGTGGCGCTGGCACGAACCTTGGGCCTGTCCGAACTGATCATCGGCCTGACCCTGGTGGCAGCCGGCACGTCGTTACCAGAGCTGGCCACCTCGGTGTTTGCCGCGCTCAGGAACGAGCGCGACATCGCCGTCGGCAACATCGTTGGCAGTATTCTATTCAATTTGTTGGGTGTGCTGGGCCTGAGTGCGCTGGCCGCGCCGGGCCTGTCGGTGTCGCCTAACGCTCTGGCGTTCGATTTCCCGGTAATGACCGCCGTGGCGGTAGCTTGCTTGCCGGTGTTCTTTGCCGGCTACCGCATCAGCCGCTGGGAAGGACTGCTGTTTCTCGGCTATTACCTGGCCTACATCCTTTATCTGGCGCTGTTTACCACGGGCCAGCCGCTGGCACGCACATTCGCCACTGCCATGCTCGGCTATGCCGTACCGCTAACCATCGTGACCCTGCTGATCGTCGCCGCCCGTGCCTGGCGGCGACAACGCAAGTAATTTTAAACGGCCGGTCAGCCCGCGCGGCGCAGCATCCACACCCCGGCAATTCCGCACACCATGGCCGGCAACACCACGGCGAGCAACGGTGGAAAACCGAACACCAGGCTCGACGGCCCGAGCAGGTCCTGAACAATACGAAACACAAAACCCACCAGCACGCCGGTGAAAATCCGCTGACCCAAGGTAACCGAGCGTAGTGGCCCAAAGATGAAGGAAATCGCCATCAAGACCAGCGCGGCCGTGACCAGAGGCTGCAGCACCTTGACCCAGAAGGCCAGCCAATAGCGGCCGCTGTTCAGGCCTTGCTCATTGAGGTAGCGGGCGTAATTCCAAAGTCCAGTGATCGACAAGGCGTCCGGTGACATCACCACCGTGCTGAGCAGTTGCGGCGTCAGCTCAACATCCCAGCGCTCGCTGGCGGTTTTGTTCACGCGGGTTTCACGCTCGGCAAACTCGGTGGTCACCACATCATCCAGCTGCCAGTAATCGTCGTGGTATTGCGCACGGCGGGCAAAACTGGCAGTTTCCAGACGGCGCTCATCGTCGAAGCGGTAACGCGTCACGCCCAACAGCACGCCACCGGGCTGCACAGCGTTGATGTGCACGTACTCGTCGCCCTGACGGTGCCAGAGCCCGTGCTTGGAGGTTTGCGCCTCTCCGCCACCTTGGGCCAGATCGCGATTAGCCTGGGCGACAGTTTCTGTCCAGGGCATGACGTATTCGCCAATCACCACACCCAGCATCATCAGCAGCAGCATGGGCTTCATCACTGCCCAGACGATCCGTCCCAGGGAGACGCCGGAGGCGCGCATGATGGTCAGCTCGCTGTTGCTGGCCAGCGTGCCGAGGCCGACCAGGCAGCCAATCAGACCGGCCATGGGCAGCATTTCGTAGAGCCGACGCGGCGACGTCAGCAACACATAGCTGAGCGCATCGAGCAGCGTGTAGGTTTCGGAGATGTCGCCCAGCTCGTCGATAAAGGCGAACAAGATGGCCAGGCCAACGATGATCCCCAGCACGGCAATGATTGCGAACAGCACACTGCTGCCGATGTAGCGGTCCAGCTTAACCACGCGCCACCTCCCGTTTTGCCGCGCGCCAGGACGCCCATTTCAGCTGCATTGTTTCCCAGTACAGCAAGGCCAGGCCGATGGACAGGAACAGGCCATGCACCCACCAAAGGCCCAGCCAGGCCGGAATCCGGCTCTTTTCCAGCGAGCCACGCATCGCGATCAGCAAGGCCAGATAGCTCATGTACAGCAAGATGGCCGGCAACAGTTTCAAGTAGCGTCCCTGGCGCGGATTGACCTTGGCCAGCGGCACCGCCAACAGCGTTACCACGAACACCAGCAGCGGCAGCGAGAAGCGCCACTGCAGCTCCGCCACATATTTGGGGTTATTACTGTTGAACAGTTGCGCGGTGGGCACCGCCTCGATGGCCGTGACCTCTTGGCGAATTTCCGGCTTGGGCATCAGCACGCCATAGGTGTCGTATTGAATGGCCCGGTAATCCGCCTCCCCTGGGTTGCCATCGTAGCGATAGCCATTCTCCAGAATCAGGTAGCGACTGCCGTCGGGCTGGATTTCCTGGCGACCGCTCTCGGCGACCAGCACGGTAATGCCCTTCTCCTTCGACTTGTCGCCGGAGAAGCGTTTTTCGCTGATGAAAATGCCGCCCAGTTCACTGCGGTCATCCGACAGCTCCTGGGCATAGGTCACCCGCGAACTGCCACCGCGCATGGACTGGAAGCGCCCCGGCACCAGGGTATCGAATTCGGTCAGCGAGTCCTGGGTATTGAAGATCCGCCACGACGCCGTGACCCCTTGCGGCGCCAACCCCAAGCTCAGCCAGGCGACCAGCAGCGCAACCAGCGTGGCCGGGCCGAAGCTATACAGCAGCAGGCGTTGCGGACTCATGCCGGTGGCCGACAGCACGGTCATTTCGCTTTCCAGGTACAGCCGTCCATAGGCCAACAAAATGCCCAGGAACAGGCCGAGCGGCAGGATCAACTGCAAGAAGCCGGGCATGCGGTAAAGCATGATGTACATCAGCACGTCAGGGTCGAGAATGCCCTGCGCCGCCTGGGCCAAATACTTGATGAAGCGACCGCTCATGATGATGACCAGCAGCACGGCACTCACGGCGCTCAGGGTGATCAACAGTTCGCGGGACAAATAGCGGAAGACGATCAAACCGCACACTCCAGGGTTGTCAGGCTCGGGCGGCAACGCTCACACTAGCCGCTTTATGGCCAGCCCGCCGGCAGGCGGACCACTGAAAACAGCCGGCTATTATCCTGCAAAGCCGGTTCTTTGTCTTGGGGACACCACTGCATGGAATTCCTTGTCAACAACGCCCGTCCGGAAACCCTGAAAACTGCCACCCTCGTACTCACCATCGGCGAAGGGCGCCCACTGGGCGAACAGGCCCTGACGGTTGATACCCTCGCTGAAGGCGCTCTGAGCGCAGTGCTCAAGCGCGGCGACATGAGCGGCAAGCTGGGCCAGACCCTGCTGCTGCAAGGGCTGCCCAACCTGCAGGCCGAACGCATCCTGCTGGTAGGCCAAGGCAAGGAAGACTCCCTCAGCCCGAAGCAGTTCCGCACCTTGCTCGGTGCCACTCTGGGCGTACTCAAGCAACTCGGCGGCAACGATGCCACCCTGGCCCTTGACGATGTAACGGTCAAGGACCGTGACGCCTATGGACGTGCGCGTCTGGCCGTGGAGTGCTTGGCCGATGGCGGTTATGTCTTCGACCGTTTCAAGAGCGAAAAAGCCAAGCCGGTCCAGCTGCAAAAAATCGCCCTGTTGACCGACAAGACGCGCCAGGCCGATATCCAGCGCGCCATCAACCAGGGTCAAGCGATCGCCGCAGGCATGGCGCTGACCCGCGACCTGGGCAACCTGCCACCGAACCTGTGCCATCCGATTCACCTCGCCGAACAAGCCAAGACGCTGGCCCAGGAGCACAAGGGCCTCAAGGTCGAGGTGCTCGACGAACAACAGCTCAAGGAGCTGGGCATGGGCGCGTTCCTCGCCGTGGCCCAGGGCAGCGATCAGCCGCCGCGCCTGATCGTCCTTAACTACCAGGGCGCCAAGAAGAGCGAGCAACCCTACGCCCTGGTGGGCAAGGGCATCACCTTCGACACCGGCGGCATCAGCCTCAAGCCTGGCGCTGGCATGGATGAAATGAAATACGACATGTGCGGCGCCGCCAGCGTGCTTGGCACCTTCCGCGCCGTGCTGGAACTGCAACTGCCAATCAACCTGGTGGGCGTGCTGGCCTGCGCGGAAAACATGCCCAGCGGCGGTGCCACCCGTCCTGGCGACATCGTCACCACGATGAGCGGGCAGACCGTGGAAATCCTCAACACCGACGCCGAAGGCCGCCTGGTACTGTGCGATGCGCTGACCTACGTCGAGCGCTTCAAGCCGCGCGCGGTGATCGACATCGCCACCCTGACCGGCGCCTGCATCATCGCCCTGGGTCACCAGACCTCGGGCCTGCTGGGCAATGACGACGCGCTGATGCAGCAACTGCTGAGCGCCGGCGTCGCCGCCGACGACCGCGCCTGGCAGCTGCCGCTGTTTGATGACTATCAGGAGCAATTGGACAGCCCGTTCGCCGATATCGCCAACATCGGCGGTCGTCCTGCCGGTACCATCACCGCCGCCTGTTTCCTGGCGCGCTTCACCAAGAAGCTGTCCTGGGCGCATCTGGATGTCGCCGGCACCGCCTGGATCAGCGGCGGCAAGGACAAGGGCGCCACCGGCCGGCCGGTGCCCTTGCTGACCCAGTACCTGCTGGAGCGCAGCGGCGTCTGAATGCGCCGACGGTCCCTCCAACCGTCGTAATAATGGTGTCCGCCCTGCGCGGACACCGCGCCAGGTTTCATTGCTTCACTGACCGGAAACAGCATGCCCCGCATCGAGTTCTACGTGCTTCCCGACACCAGCCCTGAGCGCCGCCTGAGCGTCGCCTGCCAGCTGGCGCGCAAGGCGTGGCAAGCGGGGCTGCCCGTTTTCATGCGCTGTGTGGACGACGCGACCTGCGCCACGCTGGACGATCTGCTCTGGCGCTTTCGCGATGCCAGCTTCGTGCCCCACGACCTCTACGACGATAATCCGCACGCGCCCGTCGTGATCGGCATCGACTCGCCGCCCGCCACCCCCCAGGGCCTGCTGATCAACTTGCATCCGCAGCTGTCAGCCGACCTGGATCAGTTCAGCCGGGTCATCGAAATCGTTAATCAGTCACCTGAACTGCTCAACCTCTGTCGCGATAATTTTCGCGAATACCGCCGGCGCGGCTATTCTCCCCAACGTGTCGAACTTTGATCACGCATGCCGGAATATCCATGGACCGCAAGCCGCCGCAACGCCCCACGCACCTGCTCGATGATCTGGAATCGATCCGCAACCTGCTCGATGATAAAAATACCGAGCCACCGCTGCTGACCGACGTTCTGGATACCGACACCATTCCCCTGCTCTCGGATGTCGTCGGCCCGACCCAGACGCCACCCGCCTCCCTGCCACGCACGGCTGGTGCCACACCCAACAAAGCCCCGGCGACTAAAACCGCATCAACGCGGCCCGCCGAACGCCGTGACAATGACGAACTGCGCGCAGCCGCCGATCTGGTCATGCAGGAAGTGGTGCGCGAATACATGCCCAAGATCGAATTCGAGTTCAAGCGGCGCCTCAGGGAACGCATGGCGCACCTGATTCGTACGCCCAAGCCCTGACAACGACAGTCGCCGCCATGGGCACACCAGCAGTTTCGTAGGGCGGATGTCGCTGTTCACATCCACCAACCCCGCTCGGTGGACCCTAAATCGTTGCCCACGCTACCGATACTCCACGCCCTCGGTTGCGCGCCCCGGCAACCCCAGGCAATCCACTCAACGGGTCGGTTTGCCTTTATACTCTCCGGTTTTTCCCGATCAGCCGTTAAGGGTCCCGCCGCATGGACAAGACCTACCAGCCGCACGCCATTGAATCCCGTTGGTACTCCGAATGGGAGGCCAAGAATTACTTCGCCCCGCAGGGTAGCGGCGAGTCCTACACCATTGCCCTGCCGCCGCCGAACGTCACCGGCAGCCTGCACATGGGCCACGGTTTCAACAACGCGATCATGGATGCGCTGATCCGTTTCCGCCGCATGCAGGGCCGCAACACCCTCTGGCAGCCGGGCACCGACCACGCGGGCATTGCCACGCAAATGGTGGTGGAGCGCCAACTGGCTGCACAGAACCTCAGCCGCCACGATCTGGGCCGCGCCAAGTTCCTGGAAAAGGTCTGGGAATGGAAGGAAGAATCCGGCGGCACCATCACCCGGCAGATCCGCCGCCTCGGTTCCTCCGTGGACTGGTCGCGCGAGCGTTTCACCATGGACGAAGGCCTGTCCGAAGCGGTCAAGGAAGCCTTCGTGCGTCTACATGAAGACGGCCTGATCTACCGCGGCAAGCGCCTGGTCAATTGGGACACCAAGCTGCACACGGCGATTTCCGACCTCGAAGTGGAAAATCACGACGAGAAAGGCAGCCTCTGGCACCTGCGTTATCCCTTGGCTGACGATGCCAGGACCGCCGAAGGCCTGGACTACCTGGTGGTCGCCACCACCCGCCCGGAAACCATGCTCGGCGACGCCGCCGTCGCCGTGCACCCGGAAGACGAGCGCTACAGCAACCTGATCGGCCGCCATGTGCTGTTGCCACTGGTCAACCGCCTGATCCCCATCGTTGCCGATGAATACGTTGACCGCGAATTCGGCACCGGCTGCGTGAAGATCACCCCGGCCCACGACTTCAACGACTATGAAGTGGGCAAACGTCACAACCTCCCGCTGATCAACATCTTCGACAAGAACGCCGCCGTGCTGGCCCAGGCCCAGGTGTTCAACATCGACGGCAGCGTCAACGACCGCATCGACACCAGCCTACCCGGCAGCTACGCCGGCATGGACCGTTTCGCTGCGCGCAAGTCCATCGTCGCCGAATTCGAGTCCATGGGCCTGTTGGAAAAGATCGACGACCACGCCCTGAAAGTGCCCAAGGGCGACCGCTCCGGCACCGTCATCGAACCCTGGCTGACTGACCAGTGGTACGTTGCCACCAAGCCGTTGGCCGAGAAAGCCATCGCCGTGGTGGAAAGCGGCGAAGTCCAGTTCGTGCCCAAGCAGTACGAGAACATGTACTTCAGCTGGATGCGCGACATCCAGGATTGGTGCATCAGCCGTCAGCTGTGGTGGGGCCACCGTATCCCGGCCTGGTACGACGAAGCCGGCAACGTCTACGTCGGCCGTGACGAAGATGAAGTGCGCGCCAAGCACAACATTCGCAGCGACGAAGCGCTGCGCCAGGACGAAGACGTCCTGGACACCTGGTTCAGCTCCGGGTTGTGGACTTTCTCGACTCTCGGCTGGCCGCAGCAGACCGAGTTCCTGAAGACCTTCCACCCCACCGATGTGCTGGTCACCGGCTTCGACATCATCTTCTTCTGGGTCGCCCGGATGATCATGCTGTCCACCCACCTGATGGGCGAGATCCCCTTCAAGACCGTCTACGTCCATGGCTTGGTGCGCGACAGCCAGGGCCACAAGATGTCCAAGTCCAAGGGCAACGTGCTTGACCCGCTGGACATCGTCGACGGCATCGACCTGGAAACCCTGGTGCAGAAACGCACCAGCGGCATGATGCAGCCCAAGCTGGCGGAAAAGATCGCCAAGCAGACCCGTGCCGAGTTCCCCGAGGGCATCGCCAGCTACGGCACCGACGCCCTGCGCTTCACCTTCTGCTCGCTGGCTTCCACCGGCCGCGACATCAAGTTCGACATGGGCCGCGTCGAGGGCTACCGCAACTTCTGCAACAAGCTGTGGAATGCCACCAACTTCGTGCTGGAGAACACCGACGGCAAGGACACCGGCGTCAACGATGAGCCCGTTGATCTGTCGGCGGTGGATCGCTGGATCGTCTCCGCCCTGCAACGCACCGAATCGGAAGTCACCCGCCAGCTGGACAACTTCCGCTTCGACCTGGCGGCCCAGGCGCTCTATGAGTTCGTCTGGGACGAGTACTGCGCCTGGTACCTGGAGCTGGTCAAGCCGGTGCTCTGGGACGAGAACGCCAGCATTGAACGCCAGCGCGGCACCCGTCGCACCCTGGTGCGCGTGCTGGAGGCCATCCTGCGCCTGGCTCACCCGTTCATGCCGTTCATCACCGAGGAAATCTGGCAGCGCATCAAGACGCTGGCCGGCACGTCCGGTGACACCATCATGCTGCAACCCTGGCCGGAAGCCGAAAGCGCCAAGGTCGATGCCGCCGCCGAGGCCGACATCGACTGGGTGAAGACACTGATGCTCGGCGTGCGGCAGATCCGTGGCGAGATGAACATCTCCATGGCCAAGCGCATCGACGTGATCCTCGCCAACGCCAACGCCGATGACCTGCGCCGCCTGGCCGACTTCGAACCGCTGCTGGCCAAGCTGGCCAAGTTCGAATCGATCCGTGTGCTGGACGCCGGTGCCGTCGCGCCGCTGGCCGCCACCGCGCTGGTCGGCGACATGCAGGTGCTGGTGCCGATGGCCGGGCTGATCGACAAGGACGCCGAATTGGCCCGCCTGGACAAGGAAATTGGCCGCCTGGAGGGCGAGGTCAAGCGCGTCGGCGGCAAGCTGTCCAATGCCAGCTTCGTCGACAAGGCCCCGGCTGAGGTGATCGAGAAAGAACGCGCCAAGCTCGCCGAAGCCGAACAGGCGCTGGCCAAGCTGGCCGAACAGCGCGGGCGTATCGCCAGCCTCTGATCTGCACCGGGCCGGATCGTGCAACGCGATCCGGCCCGCGCTGGCAGCAATCTTGACCCGCGACAATCCCCCACCCTCTTTGGCAGTGGACAATCTATACGTAAGGTGAATGGCACCCTGCTATCATGCTGTCCGCTTGCGGATCCAGCCAGGCCACGCCCTCGCTCGTGCCATTCCCTAGCAGCTTCCTCATCTTTGGAGAGTCATGTCCATGTACGTCCTGATGGCGGCCATCTTCGTAGTTGGCTATTTGTGCATCGCGCTCGAACACCCCTTGAAGCTCGATAAAGCTGCTTCTGCGATTCTCACCGCAGCGCTCACCTGGGCCGTGCTCGTACTGGGAGCCGATCAGTTGCTCCCGCTGTTGGAACCGGGCACTAATGATCCGGCAAATTCCGCCGCTGTCGTGGTCAGCGAGCTGCGCCATCACTTGGGTGAAATCTCTGAGATCCTGTTCTTCCTGATGGGCGCGATGACCATCGTGGAACTGATCGATGCCCATGGCGGCTTTAAGGTGATCACCGACCGCATTCACACCCGCAAACGGGTTTCCCTGCTGTGGATCGTCGGCCTGCTGACCTTCTTCCTCTCCGCTGTGCTGGACAACCTGACCACGACCATCGTGATGGTCTCGTTGCTGCGCAAACTGATACGCGGCCGTCCCGAGCGCTGGCTGTACGTCGGCATCGTGGTAATCGCCGCCAACGCCGGCGGCGCCTGGTCGCCGATCGGTGACGTGACCACCACCATGCTGTGGATCGGCGGCCAGATTACCGCCACCGGAGTGATCACCCAGCTGTTCGTCCCCAGCCTGGTGTGCCTGCTGGTCCCCTTGACGATCCTCAGTTTCCGCTTACGTGGTGAAGCACCGCGCCCGCGCACCCAAACGCACCTGGGGGAGCGCATACCGCCCACCACCACGGCATTCGAGCGCAATATGGTGCTGGCCATGGGGATTGGTGCCCTGCTGTTCGTGCCGATATTCAAGACCGTAACCGGCCTGCCGCCGTACATGGGCATCCTGTTCGGCCTGGGCGTGATGTGGGTCGTCACCGAACTCCTGCACAGTGACAAGAAGCCCGAGTTCAAGCATCCGCTGTCAGTGGTCGGGGTTCTGCACCGCATCGACATGTCCAGCATCCTGTTCTTCCTGGGCATCCTGCTGGCAGTGTCCGCCCTGGCCACCGCTGGGCACCTGACTCAGGTCGCCAGCCTGTTGCGCGACAGCCTGGGCAACATCTTTGCCATCAACTACGCCATCGGCCTGCTGTCCGCCGTGGTGGACAACGTGCCACTGGTGGCTGGCGCCATGAAGATGTACCCGCTGTTCAGTGATGGCATGCTCGCCGCCACGGCCGCTGAAGAAGCGGGCTGGGCGAGCCAGTTCGTCACCGACGGTCGGTTCTGGGAGTTCCTCGCCTACTGCGCCGGAACGGGCGGCAGTGCCCTGATCATTGGCTCGGCGGCCGGCGTTGCAGCGATGGGCATGGAGAAAATAGGTTTCTTTTGGTACGTCAAGCGTGTCAGCCTGCTCGCCTTCACCGGCTACAGCGCCGGTGCGCTGACGTATATCCTGATGCAGTCGCTGGGCTAAGCGCCACCCACTCGCTGAACTCGGATAAAAAAACGGCCGCCATCCTTCGGGACAGCGGCCGTTTTCGTTGCGCGTCAATAGAAGCGGGGCTGGGATATTTACCGGGACCGGTCAGGCCTAAGCGTCCCCGATCTCTCAACGCTTCTTTTTGCCCGCTGCGCCACCGCTCAGGCTCGGCACCTTGCGGATCGGCGTGGCGTTGGGCTTCTCGCTGGCATCGAACCAGTTGCCCAAGTGGATCTTGCCCTTGCCAGGGACATCCTTGGGCTTTTTCGGCTTCTTCGGTTTTTTCACTACCTGACCGCCCAGGGTGGTCTGCGGCACGCGGTGGTCGGGGATGAAATCCGGCTCGTCATGACGCACCAGCACCTGGCCGATCAGCGTTTCAATCGCCGCCAGCTGATCAACTTCATCGGCAGCTACCAGCGAGATCGCCTCGCCCGTGGCGCCGGCCCGGCCGGTACGGCCGATACGGTGCACGTAATCCTCGGCGACGATGGGCAGGTCGAAATTGACCACCTGCGGCAGGTCGTGAATATCCAGCCCGCGCGCGGCCACATCGGTGGCCACCAGCACCTGCATCCCACCCGCTTTAAAACGCTCCAGGGCGCGCAGGCGCGACGGTTGCGGCTTGTCGCCGTGGATGGCATCGGCGGCAATGCCGGCGGCGTGCAGCTCCTCGACCAGTTGATCGACGCCCTTGCGGGTCTTGGCGAACACCAGCACCTGGCCCCAGCGTTTCTCGGCCAGCAGGTGCAAAAACAGCTCACCCTTGCGCTTCTTGTCCACCGGGATCAGCCACTGCTTGACGCTCTTGGCTGCGGCATTGCGTGGACTGACCTCGATGGACAGCGGGTCGCGCAGCAACTCCTTGGCCATCTGGCGGATCGCGTCGGAAAAGGTCGCGGAGAACAGCAGCGTCTGACGCTTCTTCGGCAGGGCAGCAAACAGCTCATCCAGCTCCTGAGAAAAACCCAGGTCAAGCATGCGGTCGGCCTCGTCGAGCACCAGTACCTGCAGCTGGTTGAATTTCACTGCGTTCTGCCGGTACAGGTCCAGCAGCCGGCCCGGTGTGGCGACCAGCACATCGATGCCTTTGCGCAGCGCCATCATCTGCGGGTTAATGCTGACCCCGCCGTACACAGCGTAGCTGCGCAGCGGCAGGTCCTGGCCATAAGTCTGGATGCTTTGCTGCACCTGCTCGGCCAGCTCGCGGGTCGGCGTGAGCACCAGCGCGCGCACCGCATTGCTCGTCACCCGTGGGCCTTCCATCGTCAGGCGCTGCAACAACGGCAGCGCGAAGGCCGCGGTCTTGCCAGTACCGGTCTGCGCGGCGGCCAGCAGGTCACGCCCCTTGAGCACGGCAGGAATCGCCTCTTTCTGCACCGGCGTGGGCGTGCGGTAATCGAGGGCGTCCAGGGTCCGCAGCAGCGGATCAATCAGGCCAAGGGTGGCGAAGGTCATGGGCAGGGTAACCGGCGGGAAAAACGGGGCGACAGTTTAGCCGAAAGCGCCCAGGCACAATGTATTCGCGAACAGCCCGCAAGGGTCAATCCGTCGGAGTACGGCGAATCGAACAGGTAGGGTGGACAACGTTTTTCTTGTGCACCGAGCAGGGCCATGGTGAATGTAAAAACGGCATCCACCCTACAAAGCTATGCAGCCAGCGTGTCAGCCGCGCAGCAACAGCTCGCCGTCGATCGGCACAAAGCGCGTGGCGGCGCGAACCAACGACTGCGCGGTAAGGGCCGGCACGCCATAGACACTGGCCTCGACGCCAAAATCGCGCACCCGATCGAGTAGCAGGTCGAAATCGCCATCGCCCGACGCCAGCACGATCTCCTCCACGCGGTTGGCGGCGTCGAGCACATCAATGGTAATCCCCACGTCCCAGTCGCCTTTGGCCGAGCCGTCGCTGCGCTGGATAAACGGTTTGAGCTTCACGGTAAAGCCCAGATTGCGCAGGATCTGCTGGAACTGTTGCTGCTTGGCATCGCCACGCTCAATGGCGTAGGCGTAGGCTTCGACGACGTCGCCCCGCGTGCGCAGTTGTTGCATGAGCACGCTGTAGTTGAAGTGGCAGCCATAGGCCTGACGCACGGTGTAATAGAGATTCTGGACATCGACGAATACGGCGATTTTCTTCACATCGGCCTCCCAAGGCTGGCATGGGGATTATGCGTCATTGCCAGGCATTTGGAGCGGCCCATCGGCCTGGGCTACAGTACCGCCCTCGTTTTCTGGTCCCGAATCAACATGAATCCGCTTTCGATCCTGCGTGACGCCTGGTATTTCTTCAGCCGTCATCTGGGCACCATTGCCCTGCTCTGCCTGCCCCTGATCATCCTGGAAACCCTGGCCCAACTGCTGCTGGCCGAGCATTACCGCGCACAATTGCAAGGCGCTGGAGACCTGATCAGCGGCCTGCTGTTCTACCCGCTCTACAGCGCCGCGCTGATTCTCTACCTCGATACGCGCACCCGGGGACTGGCGCCCGGTTTGCCGGCACTCTGGAACATGGCCCTGCGCCTGTGGCCAACGCTGGCGTTGCTCACAGCGCTGAGCAGCCTGCTGATCATGCTCGGCGTGTCGTTGTTCGTGCTGCCCGGCGTGTGGCTGATGGTCAAACTGGCGTTCGCGGAATACCTCCTGGTGCTGCGTGGCCTGCGACCCCTGGCCGCCTTGCGGGAAAGCCTGCGCCTGACCACGGGACAGTTCTGGCCCATTCTGATGCTGCAGTTGTGCATCCTCATTCCGATATGGAGCCTGGAGGCCTGGCTGTTCGGCAGGCTTGGCGAATCTTCCGGCGCGCCACAGGTGCTGCTCGGCTGCGTCACCGGCCTAGGCCAGTTGTTTGCCGGCGTGGTGATGTTTCGCTGCTTCATGGTCTGCAGCGAAACGGTGAAAAGCGCGGACTGACGAGGGCCGGACTCAGCGCGAACGACTCGGCTCCGGCAATACCAATCGCTCAAACAGCCGGGGAAACCAGCGCGCCAGCAGCTGGCCGCGCCAGCCCACATTGGACAGCACCAGCAGGCTCCGACGTTTCAGTGCTGCCCGGTAGATCGCTTCGGCCACATCCTGGGCCGAGGCCACCTTGCCGATACTCAATGCTGGTTGCGCCTGGACCGCGCCGTCGCCTTCCAAGGCATTGCGGTGCATGTCGGTGGCGGTGAAACCCGGGCAGACCAGCATGACATTGACCCCGGAGCCTTCCAGCTCGTGGCGCAAGGTGTCGAACAAACCGTGCAGGGCATGCTTGCTGGCGTTGTAGGCGGCGCGGTAATGCAGCGGCACGAAGCCGGACAGTGAGCTAAGCACGATGACCTGCCCCTGACGCGCCAGCAGGCTGGGCAGCGCCGCCTGGGTGCAGTACAGCGCGCCGAAATAGTTGACCGCCATGACCCGTTCGAACACCTCGCGCGGCGTGTCGGCAAACCGGCTGCGCTGGGTGATGCCGGCGTTGTTGATCAGCACATCGATGCCGCCGCAGCGCTCCAGCACCTGAGCCATCACCCGCTCCACCGCGCCGGCATCGGCGACATCGCAGTGCAGCCCCAGCGCATCGCAGTTGTGGTGATCGCGCAAGTACTGGAGCAGCGCCTCCAGCCCTTCGCTGTCGATATCCACAATCACCAGCCGCGCACCCGCCTGAGCAAAACGCAGCACCAGCGCCCGGCCGATGCCCGAACAACCCCCGGTAATCAGCACCACCTTGCGCTCGAAAACCTTGCTGGCAAACACCTTGCGGTACATGCGCGCCACCTCGGCTATTGGCTTGCCAGCAGCATAGACAAGGCATTGGTAGGTGACACGAAGCATGGTAGGCGCGCCGATCTGGGCGTGTCCGGGCAAAAGGTTCGGCCCGAGGTAGGGACTTCAGCCCCTACCGCCGCGGCTTGGCCCGCGCCGTGGGTTCGGCGATCAGGGGATCGTCGGGCCAATAATGCTTGGGATAACGTCCCTTGAGGTCTTTCTTCACCTCGACATAGGTGTTGGCCCAGAAGCTCGCCAGATCCTGGGTGACTTGCACGGGGCGCCGCGCCGGCGACAACAGGTGCAGCTTGAGGCCGAGCCGTCCGCCCGCAATACGCGGCGTAGCCGCCAGGCCGAACAGCTCTTGCAGCCGCACCGCCAGCACCGGCGGCGACTCACTGTAGTCAATGCGGATCTGTGAGCCGGAGGGCACCGTCAAAGACTTGGGCGCCAGTTCATCGAGGCGCTGCGGCAGCGGCCAGGGCAGCAGGTTGTGCAGGATCGATGACAGATCGAGGTTGGCGAAATGGCTGAGGCGGCTGACCTTGCCCAGATATGGCCCCAGCCAGTCCGCCAGGCTTGCCAGCAGCGCCGCATCGGACACATCGGGCCATTGGCTTTCACCACCTTGTTCCAGATCCAGAGCGCGCAACAGCGTCACCCGCGCCTGCCATTGGCGCAGCTCCGGCGTCCACGGCAACAGCTCCAGCCCCTTGCGGCGCACCAGCTCGACCAGGGCAGTCACCCGCGCGGCCTCATTCAGACCGCTCAGTGGTTCGCGACTGAGCACCAGCTCGCCGATCCGTCGCTGGCGCTCGGCGCGCAGCACCCCTTCACGTTCGTCCCAGTCGAGCACGTTCTGATCGCTCACCAGCTCGCCAAGCACCGAATCAAACAACGTCGGATCAAGCTCGGCGGCCAAGTAGATGCGCTCCTCGCGCTGCCCCTGACGGCTGCCCAGGTCGGCAATCACCAGCCACTCGTGCTTCATCAGCGCATCCGGCTCGCCGAACTGCGCGGCGCGGCCGTTGGCCAGGCGGTAATCACCGCCCCCGGCGCGGCGCTGATGGGCGACGCGATCCGGGTAGGCAAACGCCAGCAGCGCGCCGGGCCAGCGAGGATGCTCGGGGTTGGCCACGGCTTCGCCGGGCGTGCCGCGCAGCTGTTGCCGGTATTGGCGGGCCAACTGACGAATGCGCTGCAACCCGCCGCGACTGCCGCCGCGCACTTCGCCGCTCAACAGCGCCAGGCGGCTCTGCAGGTCGGCGCCTACGCCGCGGGCAATGTCCCGCTCGCCTAGCAATGCGGCCAGCTGACAGGCCAGCTCCGTCAGCCCCAATGCGTGGCCGCGCAACAACAGATGGGCAATACGCGGGTGCGCCGGCAATTCGGCCAGTGCCTGGCCGTGGCTGTTCAGGCTGCCGTTGGCCTGGAAGGCACCGAGGCGCGCCAGCAGTTCGCGCGCCTGGGCATACGCGGCGCCGGGTGGCGCATCCAGCCAGCTCAATTCCTGCGGCGCGACGCCCCAGCGCGCCAATTGCAGGGCCAGGCCGGCCAGATCGGCCTGGAGCATTTCCGGGCTGTCATGGGCGCTCAGCTGCTCATGCTGGGTTTCGCTCCACAACCGGTAGCACACGCCGGGCTCTAGACGTCCGGCGCGTCCGGCGCGCTGGGTGGCGCTGGCCCGCGAGATGCGCTGGGTCGCCAGGCGAGTCATGCCGGTGCCCGGATCGAAGCGCGGCACCCGCGCCAGCCCGGCGTCGATCACCACGCGCACGCCGTCGATGGTCAGGCTGGTTTCGGCAATATTGGTGGCCAGCACCACTTTGCGTTTGCCCTGAGGCGCCGGCTCGATGGCGGCGCGCTGGGCGCTCAGTTCGAGTTCGCCATGCAGCGGGCAGAGCAACACGTCCGGGTAACCCGCCAGGCTGTCGGCCAACTGCTCGGCGACTCGGCGAATCTCCGCCTGGCCCGGCAGAAACACCAACAGGCTGCCGGACTCCTCATCCAACGCCTGCAACACGGTGGACATCACCCGTGGCTCGATGAATTCGCCAGGCTGGGTTGCACGACCCCAGCGCATTGCCACCGGAAACATGCGCCCTTCGCTGCGCACGATGGGCGCGTCGTCAAGCAGTCTGGCCAGGCGTTCGCCTTCCAGGGTCGCGGACATCACCAGGATTTTCAGCGGTGTGTCGCGCAGCAACGCACGGCCGTTCAGGCACAGCGCCAGGGCCAGGTCGGCATCCAGGCTGCGTTCGTGAAATTCATCGAAGATCACCAGGCCAACGCCTTCCAGCGCCGGATCGCTCTGCAGCCGGCGAGTGAGAATCCCTTCGGTGACCACCTCGATCCGCGTGCGCGGCCCGACCTTGCTGTCCAGGCGAATGCGATAGCCCACCGTCTCGCCAACCGCTTCGCCCAGTTCGCTGGCCAGCCGCTCGGCGGCGGCACGGGCAGCCAACCGGCGCGGCTCGAGCATCAGGATGCTCTGCCCTGCCAGCCAGGGTTCATCGAGCAAGGCCAGTGGCACGCGTGTGGTTTTGCCGGCGCCGGGCGGCGCTTCCAGTACCGTTTCGTCTCGGGTGGCCAGCGCGGCGCGCAGGTTAGGCAATACGGCATCGATGGGTAACGACTGCATGGATCAGGGCTCGTGTTCGGGGCGGCGATTATAAAGGAGACGGCGCGAGCCAACCCTGTGCACAACCTTCCTTGCTCCGCGCCGGTCTATTACTGGCGTATCTTGACCGCATCCCGATATTGTTACGCCGCTTGCGATAGAGTGGCGCCACTTCGCCCTGGAGGTTCCATGCGTATTCCCTCTCGCCTGTTATGCGGTGCCCTGGCCGGTGCCCTGTTCACCCAGCTCACAGCCTGCGGCACGCTGTTTTATCCGGAGCGGCGCGGGCAGATCGATGGCAAGATCGATCCGGCGATCTTCCTTCTGGATGCCGTCGGCATTCTGTTCTATGTGTTGCCGGGGCTGATCGCCCTGGGTGTCGACTTCGCCACCGGCGCCATTTACCTCCCAGACGGCACCTACTCCCTGGCACCGCAGTCCCTGCAGGACACCCTCGATGCCGATGGCCAGGTGGACAAAGCCAAACTTCGCGCGCTGATACTCGAGGCTACCGGTCATGATCTGCCCTTGGACCATCCGCAGCTGATCGAATCGCGCGGCGGCCCGGAACAGCTGGCCGCCTACGGCCTGTCTCCGGCGGCGTAAGGTTAGGAGCTCGCCCTGCCATGGCCGTACGTGACGATCATGCCCGGCTGATGCGCCTGGCCACCCGCGCCGCGCTGGCGACCGCCCTGTTCCTGGCGGCGGCCAAGGCGCTGGCCTGGTGGCAGAGTGGCTCGGTCAGCTTGCTGGCGGGGCTGACCGACTCGCTGCTGGATGGCGCCGCCTCGCTGCTCAATCTGCTGGCCGTGCAGTACGCGTTGCGACCGGCTGATGATGACCACCGCTACGGTCACGGGAAGGCCGAAGCCCTGGCCGGTCTCGGCCAGGCGCTGTTCATTGGCGCCAGCGCGCTGCTGGTGGGCAGCCAGGCGATCGACCGGTTGCTGCATCCCCAGCCACTGGAACACACCCACCTGGGCATCGCGGTCATTGTCCTGTCACTGGTACTGACCGGCGTGCTGCTGCGTTTTCAGCGGCGCGTGGTACGCATCACCGGCTCAACCGCCATCCAGGCCGACTCGCTGCACTACCGTTCCGACCTGCTGCTCAATACCAGTATCCTGCTCGCCCTGATACTCGCCGCCGTAGGCTGGCAGCGCGCCGATGCGCTGTTTGGTGTCGGTATAGCCTTGTACATCCTGTGGAGCGCCTACAGCATCGTTCGCGAAGCCGCCTCCGTGCTGATGGACGAAGAGCTGCCGCCGACTATCAGCGAACATATGCATGCCTTGGCGTGCGCCGTGCCCGGCGTCCTTGGTGCCCACGACCTGCGCACCCGGGTGTCCGGCACCCACTGGTTCGTCCAGCTGCATCTGGAGCTGCCCGGCGACCTGCCCCTGTCCCGCGCCCACGACTTATGCGTCGCAGTAGAACAGGCCATCCACAGCCAGTACCCGCGTGCCGAAGTGCTGGTGCATGCCGACCCAGAAGAAGTGGGTCAAGAGTCGGCACAAGTCTAGCGCCGTTAAATCACAGCCTCTAAAACCCAAAAAGGGAGGCCGGAATGACTCCGGCCTCCCTTTTTGGGAATCCTGGTCCGCTTCGGGCGTGGGTAACGCCGCTCGTTCCGCTCACCTGGTTGGGCGATGCGCACCCGGCTGCCACATCTAATCCGGTAAGGATCGGTGGCTACGGCGCGCCTGATTGGGCACGCTGCTGGACGGTCCGGGCTTTGAATGTGAGAACAAGCTTACGCCCTCGGCCGCACAAAGTGATTGCAAACCTTGCGCGACAAACGGTCTATTGCGCAATATTTGTTGAATATCACTCCATTTCGAGCAATTTGCCCCAAGGACCGACCCATCATGAGTACCCTCGACCGCTACGACCTGCGCATCCTCGCCGAACTGCAACGCGACGCGCGCATCTCCAACCAGGAACTGGCCGAACGCATCGGCCTGTCCCCCTCGCCCTGCTCGCGACGCGTCAAGCAATTGGAAGACGACGGCTACATCTTGCGCCAGGTAGCCCTGTTGGATCGCAAGAAGCTCGGCCTGACCCTCACGGCTCATGTGCTGATCGGCATGGACCGGCACACGCCGGAACGTTTCGATCATTTCAAGGAGGTGATCCGCCAGTGCCCGGAGGTGCTCGAGTGCAGCCTGGTGACCGGCATGGATGCCGACTATCAACTCAAGGTAGTGATACCGGACATGGACCACTATCAGAAATTCCTGCTCGGCACGCTGACACGTATTGAAGGGGTGACCAGCGTGCGATCCAGTTTTGTTCTCGAGCAGGTGGTGAGCAGCACCGAGATGCCGCTCAACCATTTGCGCGGCTGAATACCCAAGCCCATGGTGGCGGGCAGAGGGACTGCCTGCCCCGGCGCCGAACAAGAGGCGTATAATCCGCGCCGTCCCGATCCTATTCCCCTATACGAGGTCCCCATGGAAACCGAACAGTTCGAAGCCCTGATGATGTACGTCCTGGTTGGCGGGCTGATTCTGTTCATGTTCTTCATCATCTGGGACTTGGCCAAGACTTCCAAAGCCGGCCGCCTGGGCACCGCCATCCTGTTCCTGGGACTGGGCCTGTGCCTGTTCGCCTTTCTGGCCAAGCCGATGATCAGCTACGTTCTCGAGTTGATGCTGGAGACCTGACAGACCGCTGCTTTCAGTTGCGACTCAGCTGCGCCGGCACTTCTCGCCACTCGCCGGGCTGCAAGCCCTCCAGTTCCCAAGGGCCGATGCGTACCCGCACCAGGCGTAGCGTCGGCAAGCCCACGGCGGCGGTCATGCGCCGTACCTGACGGTTGCGCCCTTCGCGAATCACCAGCTCCAGCCAGGCGGTGGGAATGCTCTGGCGAAAACGCACCGGCGGATTGCGCTCCCACAAATGCGGCGTCTCGATCTGCCGCGCTTCAGCCGGCAGAGTCGGCCCATCATTCAATGTCACACCGTCGCGCAGACGCTGCAGCTGCTCCTCGCTCGGCTCGCCTTCCACTTGCACCCAGTAGGTTTTCGCCAGCTTGTGTTTCGGGTCGGCGATGCGCGCCTGCAGGCGTCCATCGTTGGTCAGCAGCAACAGGCCCTCACTGTCACGATCCAGTCGCCCCGCCGGATAGACACCCGGCACCGGCACAAAGTCCTTGAGTGTGGCGCGGCCTTGGTCGTCGTTGAACTGGGTCAGCACGTCGAATGGCTTGTTGAGCAGGATCAATCGCGGCTCAGCTGGCGGCGCCTTGGCCACCCGGCGTGGTGCGGGCTTGGCGGGACGACGGGAAGCAGCGGGACGTGGGGGGCGCGACATGACTGGATCTGTGGCTACGAGCGGGGGGCGCAGTGTACCCCATCAGGTCTTCAAGACGCCTAGGCTGCGAGCGCCACCACCGTTTTGCATGGCCAGAAAACTCTGGCCACGCATCGGAACGTCATCTATCGATTAAAGCGTTCCACCAACGCATGCATGGCGCGCGCGGTGTCGGCCACTACCTGGGTCAGCCCCGCGTCAGCTTCCGTGCGACCGCTGCGGGCAATGGCCACCGTCGATCCGGAGATGTTCTCCACCTAAAGTCGAGTGCACCAAACTCAGCGGCAACCCGCTTCGACCGACACCCAAGCCCGGCCGCAAGGCGGAGCGAGCGCCGAACCCGCGCACTCGCTCCGCCAACTCTTCTGCCGGGTCTAGTCCTGGCCTTGTGGACTGCTCAGTCTTTGAGATGGAGAAAGTCCCGGGCCCAGGCCCGATATTGGTCAGCGTCGGAGTACTTGGCCACCAGGGCCTTGGGGCCGAGCTCGCCCGTGGCGATCTGGCGCTGTTCGCGCAAGCAATCGTAGGTCGCCTTAAGCGCGGCGTAGTAGGCGGTGTGACCGTCGACCACGATGCGCACGCCGAGGCTCGCCAGGCGGTCGCTGTCGCGCAACTTGGGGTTGCCATAGGTGATCAGCATCAACGGGCCGTCGATGTGTGGGGCGATCTGCTCCAGGTGATCGAAATCCTCGATGCCGACCAGGCAAATTCCATCGACCCCGGTGGCCTGGTAGGCCTGGGCGCGGGCGATGGTTTCTTCAAGGCCGCTGCCGGCATTGGTGCGCGCCAGGATGCTGAACGTCGGATCGATACGCGCCTCCAGTGCCGCGCGCAACTTGCCGACGGCTTCGTCGATGCCGATCAGGTCAACGGCCTTGCCGCCGAAGCGGGCCGGCAGAATCGTGTCTTCGATGGTCAGCGCGGCGATACCGCAATGCTCCAGCTCGGTCACCGTGCGCATCACGTTGAGCGCATTGCCGTAGCCGTGGTCGGCGTCGGCGATCACTGGCAGGCTGGCGACCCGGCCAATACGGGTGGCCTGTTCGACGAATTCAGTCAGGGTAATCAACGCGATATCCGGGGCGCCCAGCACCTCAAGGGAGGCCACTGAGCCACCCAGAATGCCCGCCTCGAACCCGAGGTCGCCGGCCATGCGGGCGGACATGGGATCAAAGACGGACGCGCAGTGATAACAGGCGTCCGACTTCAACAGGGCGCGAAAGGCCTCACGCAGGCGTGTGGGTGAAACTCTATGCATGTTTATTCTTCTCGTGATAAAGCAGATAAGGCTGCGGATACAAGCCAACTCGTCCTTGAGAAAAAAGGCATTGCATACAAGTCTTTGAGGCATGCAAACAGCTTGCCGACACATTTACAGCGCAAGTCGCACCTCGCAGCGCGACCGGCAGCTCGCCTGCACCATAAAACACCACGAACATGACCGTTTAACCACAGGCGCACCATAACGGAGCGCCTTTGGCTGGCCTGCCGAAGCCAAAATATCGTCGCGCCGTCGGACTGTTGGCGCCGCATGCTGTTGGCTCAATACCCCGCCCCAGAGGGGTCCGGCTTACGCAGCGCGACGTTGAGATTGTCGACTACCACCGCCCAGTCGGCGTCATCGAGAATTTCCTCGCGCAGGAAAGCCGCCTGGGCCGGCGTCCAAAATGGCGCATCGGCGAGCAGGACATTTTCGGGCAAGGGCGAATGCTGCTCGATGAACTGGCGAATCGAGTCGTTATCGTTGGGCAGGCCCAACTGTTCGAACAGGCTGTGGAAAGGATGCACCGACAGTTCCATGAGTACCTCCAGCGACACAGTAACAGGTCACTGGAGTATCGTCGGCAAACCGCCCAATCGCATCCCAAGCAGGCGACGCTCGAAACGGGTCGTAGGCATCACGCGTCCGTCCTGCGCACCCCAATCGGCTGCTGCGCCGCCTCACCACTGGCCGGCCGTTCCCACTCCGGGGGTGCCCAGAGGTGCTTGAGCCGCAGCCACAACGGTCCTGGCCGAATCATGTCACGCACGAGATCCACCCACTCATGCAGATTCAGCCACAGTGGGTTGAAACCCTTCGGCTGACGCGGGATGCCATATTCCGGCTTCTCGCGCTCTTCGACGAAGGTGCCGAACAGTCGGTCGAAAACAATCAGCACGCCACCGTAATTGCGATCAATGTACTGCGGGTTGCGTCCGTGGTGGGCACGGTGATGAGACGGCGTGTTGAACAGCCACTCGATCGGCCGTGGCAGCCGGCCTATCGCCTGGGTGTGGATGAAATACTGGTAGGCCAGATCGACCGACAGCATGAAGAGCACCCACTCCGGAGCAAAGCCCAGCATTACCAACGGTAGATAGAACAGCCAGTTACCAGAGAATCCATAGAACAGACTCTGGCGCGAAGAGGTGGTGATGTTCATCTGCTCGGAGCTGTGATGCACCACATGGGCGGCCCAGAACCAGCGGATGCGATGGCTGGCGCGATGGAACACGTAGTAGCAGAACTCGACGCCGAGAAACAGCAGCCCGAACATCAGCGGCGTCATTTCCAGGCGCCAGGGCGTCAGGCCGTACACCGCATGGTAAATCGGCAACACCAGTACCACCACCAGAACAGCATCCACTACTAGGTAAAGACTGCCCAGGCCGATGCTGGCCAGGGAGTCACTCAACCGATAGACGCCACGGTTGCGCATGGCCAACCACTCCACCGCCAGGGTGGCGACAAATAACGGCGTTAGAATCAGCAGCACGTCGCGGCGCAGATCCACCGTCGCCCACAGACTGGAAAGCATTTCCATGGTATTCCTCCGGTCAGTCCTGTCATTAATGATGGCCTCTGCCCACTAGCCAGGCTTGACCGACCCGGCTAACTTCTTGACAAAACACGCCACTCGGTACGCCATGCGAATCGCTGCCAGTTATGCTCCGCTGCTTTATGAATTCCTGACCCGCCAGGAGCTGGATGCCGAGGCCCTGCTCGGCCCGTTGACAGTCAACGACACGGGCCTGCTGCCCATGCAGCTCTGGCAACAGCTGTTGCAGCGTGCCGATGCCGCCCTGGGTGTGCCGGCATTGGGGCTACGCATCGCTGAAGGCATCAACCCGCGCCATTTTGGTGTGGTCGGTTACGCGGCTCTGGCCTGCACCACCCTGGGTGAAGCCCTGCAACGACTGGAGCGCTATCACGCGCTGGTCTACGACGTGAACCCCGTGCAGTTGCGCCATGAAGACGACCGTCTGGTGGTGGAATGGGGCATCGCCCATGGCCGTCCTGGCCAACTGGTGGACGAAACCGGCCTTGCCGCGCTGGTGCAACTGGCGCGCAACATGACCGAACAACCGCTGGCGGTGCTGGGGCTGGATTTCGTCAATCCAGCGCCCGCGGACCTCGCCCCCTACGAGAACTTTTTCGGCGGCCCCGTGCGCTTCGCGCAACCCAGCACGCGCCTGATGCTGCCCCTGGCGTACCTTGAGTTGCCCCTGCGCCAAGCCGATCCCGCCCTGCTGGCGCTGATGGATGACCAGGCCGAGCGTTTCCTGTTGCAGCGGCGCAGCACCTTGGTGGAGCAGTGCCAACAGGTGCTGATTCCGCTGCTGCGTAACGGCGAGGCGAGCCTGGAACACTTGGCCCATCGCCTGCATCGCTCACCGCGAAGCCTGCAGCGTCACCTCGCCAACGAAGGCCTGAACTTTCACGTCTTGCTGGAGGAAACCCGCCGCCAGTTGGCCACGGGTTACCTGCGCGATCCGCACCTGCCGCTCGGGGAGATCGCCGCGCTGCTCGGCTATTCCGAACAAAGCGCCTTTAGCCGCGCCTTCCGTCAGTGGCAGGGCGTCAGCCCAAAAACCTGGCGCCGCCAACAGCTGCGCTGAACCAATACCAAGCGGCAGCGATCAGCGGAACGGCGGCTCGTCGAAGCTGCGCAGCTTGCGCGAGTGCAGCGAATCGAGCTGACCGCGCAACAGATCCAGCGCCGCAATGCCGATTTGCAAATGCTGGCTCACCGCCCGCTCGTAAAACGCATTGGCCGCGCCAGGCAGCTTGATCTCGCTGTGCAGCGGCTTGTCCGACACGCACAACAAGGTGCCGTAGGGCACCCGCAAGCGATAGCCCTGGGCGGCGATGGTGCCGCTTTCCATGTCCACCGCCACCGCGCGGGCCAGGTTGATCAGCGGACGCTCCTGCGCCCAACGCAGTTCCCAGTTGCGGTCGTCATAAGTCAGCACTGTGCCGGTACGCAGGCGCTTCTTCAGTGCCTCGCCCTTGTCGCCGGTAATCTCCGCCGCGGCTTCCTGCAGGGCTTGCTGCACTTCGGCCAGGGCTGGCAGCGGAATGTTCGGCGGCAGCACGCGGTCGAGAATCCCGTCGCGGCGCATATAGGCGTGGGCCAGCACGTAGTCGCCGATGGTCTGCGACTGACGCAGGCCGCCGCAGTGGCCGATCATCAGCCAGCAATGCGGGCGCAATACGGCCAGGTGGTCGGTAATGTTCTTTGCGTTGGACGGGCCGACACCGATGTTGACCAGCGTCACGCCATGGCCATCATCGGCGATCAGGTGATAGGCCGGCATCTGGTAGCGGTGCCAGATCACCCCTTCGAGGATCGCCTGCATCTCGCCTTCCTGCATGCCCCGCTCGATCACCACGTTGCCTGGCAACACCATGCGCACGAAGCGCGTGTCGGCCAACAGCTGATCAATGCCGTGACGGATAAACTGGTCAACGTAGCGGTGATAGTTGGTCAGCAGAATCCACGGCTGCACATGGCGCCAGTCGCTGCCGGTGTAGTGTTGGATGCGCTTGAGGGAGAAATCCACCCGCGCCGCGTCAAACAGCGCCAGCGGCATGGGATCGAGGTTTTCCCACTCGTACAAGCCATCCGCCACGCCATCGGAGGCGGCAGACAAGTCCGTACTGGGGAACACTCGCGCCAGCGCGGCAGCAGTCACCCCCGAGCCCGCCAGTTCATCGCCCTGCTCCACCACATAGGGATAGGGAATGTTCTGCTCGCTGACGCCGACCTCGACCACCACGTTGAACTCGCTCATCAGCGGCCGCAACTGATCGAGCAGATACTCGCGGAAGGCCTGGGGATGGGTAACAGTCACGCTGTAGGTGCCCGGCACCTGCACCTTGGCATAGGCCCGTGTACTGGTCGGCACTTCATCGCCCTGACACTGGTAGGTCAGGCGCAGCGCCGGATAACGAAACAGCGCCCGCTCCTCGGCGGTGGGCAGGGTGCGTGCTTTGAGATAACGCTTGAGCGCTTGACTCAGCGACGAAGTGGCGCGCTGATGCAATGCGGCAAGGCGATTGACCGCCTCTTCAGGCGTAGCGGTGACGATGAAGTGTGCGGAGTCGGTATTCACAACAGTGGCTTCCTGGCAGTTCGCATGCGCGTATCTTGCCTGCTTTGGGTGGCGAAGGCATGACAGGGGAACAGGGTCGCATAATGGTCAACGCAGGATAGGCGAGTAAACGCCCGGTTCAGGAGCTCTGGATAGTCGATTTGCCCAACTTAGCTCAGCGTGCAGGAGTTCATGAGGTTAGCTGGACGCTCCGGCGGACAACCCCAAACGATAGCCTTTTAAAGACTATATTTAGTCTCCGCCAAAATCATGGAGACTGGCATTCGTTCCTCCAATATCAAACCCATCAGCTATCTCAAGGCCAATGCCGCCGAGGTGCTCAAGCAGCTAGCCGAGGAACAGGAGCCACTGATCATCACGCAGAATGGTGAAGCCAAAGCGGTCCTCCAGGATGTGCACTCCTATGAGCAAACACAGGAAACGCTGGCCCTGCTGAAAGTCCTTGCACTTGGTACCCAAGAAGTGGAAGCCGGCCAACTCAGCCCATTGAATGAAGTAGAGGCTCGCCTTCTCGCCAGGACCGGAGCGCGGGACTCATCCCCATGAACTGGCCGAACTAGGTATTCACGATTACCGGCGGGTCTTTTACAAACCGTATCGGATCATCTACCAGACTCTCGACCGACACGTGCTGATTTACCAGGTTGCCGATGGCCGCCGCGACATGCAGAGGCTCCCGGGTAGCGCATCCACGATGCAGCCCAATGACGGTGCGACTGCGCGCCGCCCAGCTCATGCCCGCACCGAAAACCCACCCTCCACTAACGGCGCCGGCTCACTCAGGGCGTGCACCGCCGCGCCGATCTGCTCCAGGTGTTCGTCGATTTGCGCGAAGCGCTTCTGGTCGTCGCGGTCGCGCTTGCGTTGGGCAGCCTTGGCGGCGGTGACCAGAGCCTTGAGTTCGCTCAGCGCCTTGGCGAGCTGCTCGGCATCGGCGCGGCGCTGGGCATCCTGCTGGATGCCAGATACCGGGGCGAAGGCCAGGGTCGGTTGCGGGTCGGAGACCTGCGGTTCGTCTGTCGCTTCGACCGGTGACTGCGGTTCGGCCTTCAGGCTGACCAGTTCGCTCTTGGCCTGCGCCGCAAGGACCTGGGCGGCCTGCTGTTCGGGCTCCGATTGCGCCTCGTTCATGTAAGTTTGCGAGCCGCCGTCGGCCGGCACGCCTGTCTTGCCGGTTTCGGCAGGTACGCCCGTTTCGGTGTACAAAAAGCCCTCCGCCCCGGAGGCGGCCGAACCGCCACCGCCGCCCTCTTTGAGCACATCGGCGGCCGAGGCGAGTGTTCCGGCCAGTTGCTTGAGTTCCCGTAGCAGCGCTTTGGAGCCGCCGAACAGCAGGATCAGTTGCTTAAGCATCTTGATGCGTTCGCGGATTTGCGCGACCTGTTCGCGGGCGCTGTTCTTGCGGGCTTCGTCGAAGCGCGCAGTCAGCGAATCGCCAAACGCGCGAGCCTCCTCGCCGGCTTTCTTCAAAATGGCGCCGAGGCTCTGCTGCGTAGAAGTCTTCGCCTCGACAGGCGCAGCGGTCAACGCAGTACCACGCGACGCCACCTCACGCTCGGCTTCATCAAGGCGTCGGGCGTTAGGCAGCTTCGGAAAAACAGGGATGGAATCGAGGCGGACGATCATGGTTGCACTCCTTGCGATGTAACCGGTTATCGGCCGCCTCGGCAGGAAATTAACAAGGCGGGCCTATTCCGCGTGCGGCGCACTCCGCATCACCAACGTGTCCACATCCACACCACGCGGCAAGGTGCCGTACACCCGGCCATGCCCTTCCAGCCGGCTGGCGATAAAGGCGTCGGACACCGTCGCGTTGCCGGCTTGCAGCAGCAGCGTTGCTTGCAGGGCAATAGCCGTGTCCTCGGTGAGTTGGCGGGCGCGGAACTGGATATCGGCGGTGTCCAAGAAACCGGCCTTGAGGCGCTCGATATGCGCCTTGAGGCGCACGTCGCCATGGCCGTCGCCGAGTTCGTGGAACAGCGCATCGAGCACCCCGGGCTCCTTGGACAGGGCGCGCAGCACGTCCAGGCACTGCACGTTACCGGAGCCTTCCCAGATGGAGTTGACCGGCGCCTCGCGGTACAGGCGCGGCAGGATGGTTTCTTCGACGTAGCCGGCGCCGCCCAGGCATTCGCTGGCTTCGTAGATCATTTCCGGGGCGCGCTTGCAGATCCAGTATTTGCCGATGGCAGTAACCAGGCGAGCGAATTTCGCCTCGTGCGCGTCCCGAGGATGGTCGAGCGCGCGGCCCATGCGCATCGTCAGGGCCAGCGCGGCTTCGCTTTCAAGTGCGAGGTCGGCAAGCACGTTCTGCATCAGCGGCTGGTCGATCAGCAACTTGCCACCGACCTTGCGGTGCGCGCAGTGGTGCGTGGCCTGGGTCAGCGCCTGGCGCATCAACGCGCTGGAGCCGACCATGCAGTCGAACCGGGTCATGGCGACCATTTCGATGATGGTTGGCACGCCCCGGCCTTCCTCGCCGAGCATCCAGGCCAGGGCACCGCGATATTCGACTTCGCTCGAGGCGTTGGCCCAGTTGCCGAGCTTGTTCTTCAAGCGCTGGATATAGAACTGATTGCGTGTGCCGTCCGGGCGATGGCGCGGCAACAGGAAGCAACTGAGGCCCTTGTCGGTCTGCGCCAGGGTAAGGAAGGCATCGCACATCGGTGCCGAACAGAACCACTTGTGGCCGACCAGTTCGTAGGCCTGCCCCGGCCCGGAAGCGCCAACCGGATAGGCGCGCGTGGTGTTGGCGCGCACGTCGGTGCCGCCCTGCTTCTCGGTCATGGCCATGCCGATGGTCACCCCGGCCTTCTGCTCCATGGGCACGTTGCGCGGGTCGTAGGTGGTGGCGAGGATTTTCGGCAGCCACTGCTCGGCGATATCCGGCTGTATTTTCAGCGCCGGCACGCTGGCGAAGGTCATGGTCAGCGGGCAGCCACTGGCCGCTTCAACCTGACTGTGCAGGTAGGTCAATCCGGCACGCACCACATGGGCGCCATCGCGGGGATCCGTCCAGGGCAGCGATGGCAGGCCATGTTCAATGGCGGTTTGCATCAGTTGGTGATACGCCGGATGGAAATCCACCTGATCGATGCGGTGGCCGTAGCGGTCGTGGGTGCGCAGCTCCGGCTTGTGTTCGTTGGCCAAAAACCCTGCCGCCATCAACGGGCCGCCGGCCAGGGCGCCGTAGGCATTCAGCCGCGTCTCGCCCCAGCTGCCGTGGTAACGGCGAATCCACTCCTGCAGGGGCAGGTCGAGACGATAGAGGTTGGCGCCGTCCAGCGGCGGCACCTGGTTGAACACCTCATGGGTTTCGGCATAGTGATGCGGATTCATCGCGGGCTCCTGTGGCAAGGCGATCAGCAATGCACCTGAGTGAAGCATGGCTGATCAGCCGGCCGGGAGCGGGAAAGCGGACAAAAGCGAGGGCAGATGGGACGTGAAGCGGGCTGCAACGCGAAAATCCTGCAAGCTGAACAGCAGTTCTTACCCTCCCCATCAGTCTGACGAGACAGCCGTGGCGTAGAGCCTGTCGCGGCGAAAAATGCTAAGCTCGCGCGCCATGAACAGACATAACTCTCGCCCCGTCGTCCTCTGTCTTTCCGGCCACGATCCCAGTGGTGGTGCCGGTCTGCAGGCGGACATCGAAGCCCTGATTGCCCAGGGTTGCCACGCTGCACCGACCGTCACCGCGCTGACCGTGCAGGATACCGTCGACGTTACTGATTTCCGCGTACTCGACCGCGAGTGGGTGCTCGCCCAGGCCCATGCGGTAATCGCCGACCTGCCGATTGCGGCCGTCAAGCTGGGCATGCTCGGCTCGGTGGAGATGGTCGAAACCGTGCTGGAAATCATGCAAAAACTACCTGGCGTGCCGCTGGTCTGCGACCCGGTGCTGCGCGCCGGGGGCGGCGGTACGTTGGGCAAGGATGAAGTCGGCTACGCCATGCGCGAACGACTGTTCCCGGTCGCGACCATTGCCACGCCAAACCTGCCGGAAGCACAAATCCTCGCCGAACTGCCCAACGGCACGGCCGACGAATGTGCCGAAAAATTGTTGCCTTACGTTCACAACCTGCTGATCACTGGCGGCCATGGCGATGAAGAAGAAGTCGTCAACCGCCTGTATTGCCGCGACGGCAGCCAACACAGCTTCAGCTGCGCGCGCTTGCCGGGCAGCTATCACGGCTCCGGCTGCACGCTGGCCAGCGCCCTCTCGGGTCGCCTGGCGCTGGGTGAAAACATGGTCAGCGCGGTAAAAACCGCTCTGGATTACACCTGGCGCTGCCTGCGCGACGCTGAAGCGCCCGGCCATGGCCAATACATTCCCCGTCGCCTGCCGCTGGATGCCCAGTAATGGAGGGCGCACCATGATGACGCGCGGTCTCTATGCCATCACCGACAGCACGCTGCTCGCCGATGGACGCCTGCTGCCCTACGTCGAAGCCGCCCTTGAAGGCGGCGCCAGGCTGTTGCAATACCGCGAGAAATCACGCGACCAGGCGCGGCGCTTCGATGAAGCCAGCGCCTTGCTGGAGCTGTGCCGTCGCTACGGCGCCGAACTGATCATCAACGATGACCTGCCGCTGGCCGAACGCCTGGGCGTCGGTCTGCACCTGGGCCAGGAAGACGGCTCGCTGAGCGCGGCGCGCGCCCGCCTCGGTGCCGGCCTGCACCTGGGCTCCAGCTGCCATGCCAGCCTTGAACTGGCGGAGCAGGCCCTTACAGCGGGCGCCAGCCATATTGCGTTCGGCCGCTTCTTCACGTCGATGACCAAGCCCGGCGAGGTCACAGCCACCCTCGAGCTGCTGCAGCAGGCACGCGAGCGTTTCGACGCGCCGATCGTGGCCATCGGTGGCATTACTCTGGCCACCGCACCCTTGCTGATTGAGCACGGCACCGACTGGCTGGCGGTGATCAATGCCTTGTTCAGCGCCGATTCGGCCATTGAAGTCGAACGCCGCGCCCGTGCGTTTTCCGCTTTGTTTGCGACCCCCTGATCCTGAGCCGGCAGACGATAGTGTCCGCCCGCCCTTTACGAGGCCCCTCATGTCCCGTTCCGAAATTCTCTTCAGCAACGCCCAGAAACACATCCCCGGCGGCGTCAACTCGCCGGTGCGCGCCTTCAAGAGCGTCGGCGGCGCGCCGCTGTTCATCAAGCACGCCAAAGGCGCCTATGTGATCGATGAAGACGACAAGCGCTACGTCGACTACGTCGGCTCCTGGGGCCCGATGATTCTCGGCCACGGCCATCCGGATGTGCTCGATGCGGTACGTCGTCAGCTGGATCATGGCCTGTCCTTCGGCGCACCGACCGCCATGGAAACCGAGATGGCCGAGCTGGTGTGCTCCATCGTGCCGTCCATGGACATGGTGCGCATGGTCAGCTCCGGCACCGAGGCGACCATGAGCGCCATCCGCCTGGCCCGAGGCTATACCGGCCGCGACACCATCATCAAGTTCGAAGGCTGCTACCACGGCCACTCCGACAGCCTGCTGGTGAAAGCCGGCTCCGGCGCGCTGACCTTCGGCGTGCCCAGCTCCCCCGGCGTGCCGGCGGCCTTTGCCCAGCACACGCTGACCCTGCCCTACAACGACATCGAAGCCGTGCGCGAAACCCTTGCCAAGGCCGGCAAGGACATCGCCTGCATCATCGTCGAGCCGGTGGCCGGCAATATGAACTGCGTACCGCCGGTACCGGGCTTTCTCGAAGGCCTGCGCGAGCTGTGCACTGAGCATGGCGTGGTGTTGATCTTTGACGAAGTGATGACGGGCTTTCGCGTCGCACTCGGTGGCGCCCAGGCGCATTACGGCGTGACGCCGGACCTGTCCACTTTCGGCAAGATCGTCGGCGGTGGCATGCCGGTCGGTGCGTTCGGCGGCAAGCGCGAAATCATGGAATGCATTTCGCCGCTCGGCCCCGTTTATCAAGCTGGCACCCTGTCCGGCAACCCGCTGGCCATGGCTGCCGGCCTGACCACGCTCAAGCTGATCAGCCGTCCGGGCTTTCATGCCGAACTGACCGACTACACCAGCCGCCTGCTGCAAGGTCTGCAAGACCGCGCCGATGCCGCCACTATCCCCTTCGTGACCACCCAGGCGGGCGGCATGTTCGGCCTGTATTTCAGCGGCGCCGACGCGATCCAGACCTTTGGCGACGTAATGGCCTGCGATGTGGAACGTTTCAATCGCTTCTTCCATCTGATGCTCGATGGCGGCGTCTACCTGGCGCCGAGCGCCTACGAGGCAGGCTTCACGTCGATCGTGCATGGCGAAGCGGAATTGAAAATCACGCTGGATGCTGCAGAAAAAGCGTTTGCGCAGTTGAAATAAGCGCCTTCGCCGCCGAGGTGCCCTGTTTGCACGGCACGCAGGGTACCCTACGGCGACACGCACCTCAGGGATGGAAGAAATTGCGTCTGGTCATGGCTTTTTTTGCCGTACGTGTCCAGGCATGGGGCGAAAGGCTTTGTCACCCGTGGTCCGCTTATCCATAATGTGCCGGTCGTCGGAACCCGCCCTGATCCTTGAGGCGCCTTGATTGCAATGATTCGCACCCGATCCATCCTGAGCCTGTGTTGCCTGCTGCTGTCGCTGCAGGTATTTGCCAGCGGCAATTCATTGCTGATCCCGGCGACTGGACGCTGCGTGTTGAATGTCCCCGCGGAAGACCTCAGCGAAGCCCTGAACACCTGCCAGGCACTGGCCGTAGCAGGTGACGACCAGGCGCAGTTCGAACTGGGCGAATACTTCTACACAGGCCAATACACCCAGCAGGATCTGCAACAAGCCCTGCATTGGTACGAGCAGGCGTCCTTGGCAGGGCATGCCGAGGCGCAACGCCGGTTGGGCACCATGTTCTTCAAGGGCGAAGGCGTGCCGGCCAGTAATATCCAGGCGTTCATCGTGCTGAAGATGTCGGCGGTCAACGGCTCGGAAGAGGCGCTGGACGGCGCTGACCTGGTCGCCGAACAAATGACCAAGGAAGAGCTGGCAGTCGCCACGCAGATACTCGGGCATATCTTCCGTAACTACCTGCTGGAACTGCAGACGCTCGACGGCGACTCGCCCTTCGCTCCCCTGCCCTGAGCGACAGTCCCGTCAGGCGACGGACTATTTATCTAAGAATCGTGCGACAGCGCTGGCGCGCGTTACTTATCCGTCATCGGCATGGGAAATGGCATGACATTGCTGGTGCCCTTGGCTTCGCTGATCTTCGGCGTGCCAATACGCTCAACCTCATCAATGCGCACGATGGCGTGCATGGGTACGAAGCTGCGCACCACACCGTCAAACTGAGCCTTGAGTTTTTCCTCACTGGGATCGACGACCATCTGCGTGCGCTCGCCGAAGACGAATTCCTCGATTTCCAGGAACCCCCAGAGCTCACTCTGGAAAATCTGCTTGGCGTACATCTCGTACACCTGACCCTGGTTGAGAAAGATCACCTTGAAGATGGGTGTGTCATGTTTGCTCATGGCGATGCGGCTACTGAAGGCTGTTAAGGCGGGCGCGGAGGATACCACAAGCAGCCCACGACCGGCGGCACACCTGCCGTGCGCAACCCTGCCGCTTGCCTACAAACCTACCCCCTGGACCAGCACTCCCCTATAATCCGCAGTCCTTTCGAACACCCCGATGCGCAGACACTCATGGCCAAGAAGCTTTATATCGAAACCCACGGTTGCCAGATGAACGAGTACGACAGCTCGCGCATGGTGGACCTGCTGGGCGAACACCAGGCCCTGGAAATCACCAGCAAGGCTGAAGATGCCGACGTGATCCTGCTTAATACCTGCTCGATTCGCGAAAAAGCCCAGGACAAAGTGTTCTCGCAATTGGGCCGCTGGCGCGAACTGAAGCTGGAAAACCCCGACCTGGTGATCGGTGTGGGCGGCTGTGTGGCCAGCCAGGAAGGCGCGGCGATCCGCGATCGCGCCCCCTATGTCGATGTGGTGTTCGGCCCGCAAACCCTGCACCGCCTGCCGGAAATGATCGACGCCGCGCGCACCACCAAGACTGCCCAGGTGGATATTTCCTTCCCGGAAATCGAGAAGTTCGACCGCCTGCCCGAGCCGCGCGTCGATGGCCCCAGCGCCTTTGTCTCGGTGATGGAAGGCTGCAGCAAGTACTGCACCTTCTGTGTAGTGCCTTATACCCGTGGCGAGGAAGTCAGTCGCCCGGTGGAAGATGTCCTGGCGGAGATTATTCACCTGACTGAAAACGGCGTGAAAGAAGTCACCCTGCTCGGCCAGAACGTCAACGGCTACCGCGGCACCAACCCGGACGGCAGCCTGTGCGACTTCGCCGACCTGCTGTACCTGGTGGCTGCCCTCGATGGCATCGAACGCATCCGTTATACCACCAGCCACCCGCTGGAATTCTCCGACGCGCTGATCCAGGCCCACGCCGAGATTCCCCAGTTGGTGAAGTTCGTCCATTTGCCCGTGCAGTCGGGCGCCGACCGTGTATTGGCGGCGATGAAGCGCAACCACACCGCATTGGAATACAAGTCGCGCATCCGCAAGCTGCGTGCGGCGGTGCCGGACATTTGCATCAGCTCGGACTTTATCGTTGGCTTCCCTGGCGAAACGGAAAAGGACTTCGAGCAGACCATGAAGCTCATCGAGGATGTCGGCTTCGACTTCTCCTACTCGTTCATTTACAGCTCGCGCCCCGGTACGCCGGCTGCCGAAATGGCTGATGACACGCCCGATGAAGTGAAAAAGCAGCGCCTGTCGATTCTGCAAACCCGCATCAGCCAGCAAGGGTTTGAAATCAGCCGGCGCATGGTCGGCAGCACCCAGCGCATCCTGGTCAGCGATTACTCGAAAAAAGACCCGGGCATGTTGCAGGGGCGCACCGAGAACAACCGCATCGTCAACTTCCGCTGCGACAACCCCCGCCTGATCGGACATTTCGTCAATGTGCACATCGACGACGCTCTGCCGCACTCGCTGCGTGGCTCCTTGATCGACTGAGCAAGGTACGCGGCGTAAGACGGCGTCGCTTGTTACACGCGCACAGGTTGGATGTCCGCGAGCTGAACGAACACCCCGCCAGCAGCGCATTAGCCGCACATGGCGGGTTGCTCGAATAACGCCCTATTCCAACCCGCATGCTGCAACGGGCGAGAAGAGCTTCGCTGGCCTTGCCGTGCAGCGGCCTGTACACCATTCGACCTAAAGCTGCTTGCTTCACGCTTCCCGCATCTTGCTGTCAGCGCTATTCTTCAATCTCCACCATGAAACCGGTTACTGACAAAGCCCTTGAACGCCCCCACAGATTTACACCGTTTTACCCTCGAGCCCTTCGAGGCACGCCGCTTCGCTAATCTCTGCGGGCAATTTGATGAGCACCTGCGCATGATCGAGCAGCGCCTGGCCATTGAAATTCGCAACCGCGGCAATCAATTCGAACTGATCGGCGACTCGCAACAGGCCCACAACGCAGAAAATCTCCTGCGCCGCCTGTACCGCGAAACCAAAAACGACGAACTGTCCCCAGAAACCGTGCACCTGTACCTGCAGGAATCCGCCATGGAAGCCCTGGAGCAGGGCAAGGCCGACAGCCGTCTGGCCTTGCGCACCAAGAAGGGCCTGATTCGCCCGCGCGGCGCCAACCAGCAGCGCTACGTCCAGGCGATCCTCGACAATGACATCAACTTCGGCATCGGCCCGGCCGGCACCGGCAAGACCTACCTGGCGGTGGCCGCCGCGGTTGACGCCCTGGAGCGCGAACAGGTACGGCGCATCCTGCTGGTGCGCCCAGCGGTGGAGGCCGGCGAAAAACTCGGCTTCCTGCCCGGTGACCTGGCGCAGAAGATCGACCCTTATTTACGCCCGCTGTACGACGCGCTGTACGAAATGCTCGGCTTCGAGCACGTGGCGCGGCTGATCGAAAAACAGGTGATCGAAATCGCTCCCCTGGCCTACATGCGCGGGCGCACCCTGAACAACAGCTTCATCATCCTCGACGAGAGCCAGAACACCACGCTGGAACAGATGAAGATGTTCCTCACGCGCATCGGCTTCGGCTCCACCGCCGTGATCACCGGCGACATCACCCAGGTCGACCTGCCGCGCGGCACCAAATCCGGCCTGGCCCATGTCATCAAGGTTTTGGAGGATGTGCCCGGCATCAGCTTCACCCACTTCCAGCCCAAGGACGTGGTACGCCACCCGCTGGTGCAGCGCATCGTCGAAGCCTACGAGCGCTTCGAGGATCAGCAAGCCATAACGCGAACGCCCCGCTCGGCGGACAACGATCCGGGAGCGCGAGCCGACGATGCTTGAGCTTGATCTGCAACTGGCCACCACTGGCAACCATCCCAGCGAAGACGACTTTCGCCGCTGGTGCGAACTGGCTCTGCGCCAGCGCACAGCGGACTCCGAACTGACCATTCGCCTGGTCGACGAGCCGGAAGGCCGTGAGCTGAACCACAGGTGGCGACACAAGGATTACGCCACCAATGTGTTGTCTTTTCCAGCGGACATTCCCGAAGGTCTGTTGGATATTCCACTGCTGGGCGACCTGGTGATCTGCGTGCCGGTGGTCGAGCGTGAAGCGACCGAACAGGGCAAAGCCCTGCAGGCCCACTGGGCCCATTTGGTCATCCATGGCTGCCTGCATCTGCTTGGCTACGATCATCTCGAGGATGACGAAGCCGAAGAAATGGAAGCCCTGGAACGAGAGCTGCTTGGCGAACTGGGGCATCCCGACCCCTACGCCGGCGATGAATGACTGAGCAAGGAAATATGAGCGAAGATCGAGAGAGCAACGGGCACAAGTCCTGGCTGGAAAAAATCACCCAGGCTTTTGCCCATGAGCCAAGAAACCGTGCAGAACTACTGGAAGTCCTGCACGATGCCCACGACAACAAGCTTCTGGACAGCGAGGCGCTATCCATCGTCGAGGGCGCTATCCAGGTCGCCGACCTGCAAGTGCGCGACATCATGGTGCCGCGCTCCCAAGTGATCAGCATCCGCGCCGATCACACGCCTCGGGACTATCTGCCGACCATCATCGAGGCGGCACATTCTCGCTACCCGGTGGTCGGTGAGACCCTCGATGACGTAAAGGGCATCCTGCTTGCCAAGGACCTGCTGCCGATGGTGCTGCACGATGAGGCGCAACCCATCCAGCTCAAGGACTTGCTGCGTCCGGCCACCTTCGTGCCCGAGTCCAAGCGCCTCAACGTGCTGCTGCGCGAGTTCCGCAGCACCCATAATCATATGGCCGTGGTCATTGATGAATACGGCGGCATGGCCGGCATCGTCACCATTGAGGATGTGCTCGAGCAGATCGTCGGGGATATCGAAGATGAGCACGATATCGAGGAAGACAGCTACATCAAGCCGCTGCCCAGCGGTGATTTCATCGTCAAGGCACTCACCCCGATCGACAGCTTCAACGAGTTCTTCGACAGTGAATTCTCCGATGAGGAGTTCGATACCGTGGGCGGTCTGGTGATGCACGCCTTCGGCCATCTGCCCAAGCGCAACGAAGTCGCCACTATCGGCGGTTACCGCTTCCGCGTGCTGAATGCCAACAGCCGGCGCATCCACCTGTTGCGCCTGACCGCGATGGACGCCTGACGCCCGGCGGGTGCGGCAAGCCGCACCCGCATAACATGGCTCGCCGACTTGCCGTCGATGGCTCCTGCCGTTAGCCTGCGGCGATTGCACTTCCATAAGGACTCACGCTTGCGCTGGATTACCCAACCCGGCTGGCCGGGCCATTTGCTGGCCTTGGGCGCTGGCGCACTGACGCCCCTGGCCTTTTCGCCCTTCGATATCTGGCCGCTGTTACTGCTGTCCATTGCCCTGTTCTACCTGGGCTTGCGCCAGCTGAATGGTCGGGCGGCTTTTGCGCGCGGCTGGTTCTACGGTTTCGGCCTGTTCGCCAGCGGCACCAGCTGGGTGTATGTCAGCATCCACGATTACGGCGCCGCGCCGGTGCCCTTGGCAGTCTTCCTGACCCTGGCCTTCGTTGCCGGATTGGGCCTGCTGTTTGCCCTAAGCGCCTGGATCTGGGCACGCTGGCTGCGCCGTGAGCAAGCGCCATTGGGCGACGCCCTGGCCTTCGCCGCCCTGTGGCTGGCCCAGGAAGCTTTTCGTGGTTGGTTTCTTACCGGTTTCCCCTGGCTGTACGCCGGTTACAGTCAGCTGTACGGCCCGCTGGCGGGGCTGGCTCCGCTGGGAGGAGTCTGGCTGCCCTCGTTTATCCTGACGCTTACCGCCGCGCTGCTGATCAATTTGCCGCGCCTACGTGTTCGCACACCGCTGCTTATCAGCGGCCTGGTCCTGATGATCGCCCCCTGGCTGCTTGGCCTGGCCTTGCAGCAGCACGCCTGGACGACGTCGTCGGGTGCGCCGCTGCGGGTCGCCGCGCTACAGGGCAACGTGCCGCAACAACTCAAGTGGGAGCGCGAACAGCTCAGGGCGCAACTGGACTTGTATAGCGGCATGACCCAGGCGACGGCCGATGTCGACCTGATCGTCTGGCCGGAAACCGCCGTGCCGGTATTGCGCAAATACGCCCTGGCCTACCTGCAAGGAATGAGTGCCCATGCCGCTCAACGCGGTGCAGCGCTGATTACCGGCCTGCCGATCCGCCAGCTCAACCAGCATGGCGAGCCGCGCTACTACAATGGCCTGACTGTACTGGGCGACGGGGCCGGCACCTACCTCAAGCAGAAGCTGGTGCCGTTTGGCGAATACGTGCCCTTGCAGGATCTGTTGCGCGGGTTGATCGCCTTCTTCGACCTGCCGATGTCCGACTTCGCCCGCGGCCCGTCCGGCCAACCGCTGCTGCAGGCCAAGGGCTACACACTGGCACCGTATATCTGCTACGAAGTGGTCTACCCGGAATTCGCCGCCAGTCTGGCGGCACAGAGCGACATTCTGCTCACGGTCAGCAACGACACCTGGTTCGGCAGTTCGATCGGCCCGCTGCAGCACCTGCAAATGGCGCAGATGCGCGCCCTGGAAGCCGGACGCTGGATGATTCGCGCCACCAATAACGGGGTTACCGCCTTGATCGACCCGTTCGGGCGAATCAGCGTGCAGATTCCGCAGTTCGAACAGGCCACGCTGTACGGCGAAGTCGAACCCATGCAGGGGCTGACGCCTTACCTGCGCTGGCGCGGCTGGCCGATGGCGCTGCTGTCGATTGCGCTGTTGGGCTGGGCGCTGTATCGGCGGTCACACGCCCGCACCTAATGCTGCGCGCCCGCTGCGCGAAACAACTGCGAGCCGCAGCATGAACACCGGATCAAGCTGCGATTCGCCGCCCAAGTGGATAGCACGCCGCACAACGCGCAGCGCAGCTGGGGATGACGCACAAACCGACGTTTGAGACTGCGCCGCGGCAGCCAGCGTGAACTTCCCGTCCCTGCCGACGAGCGACGGATCAGCTCCATTTCCTCGGCAGCGGCATGCCAACCCCGCAGCCATTGCAGGTCCTGCGCCAGATAGGCGCGAATCAATTCCAGTTCGGCGTCGCTCAGTCCCTGCAACTCCAGCAGCTCGGCCTCTGCGGGGCCCATCTCCCCAGGCGGCTCATCTGTCTGCTCCAAAACCCGCCCCAGACGTTGCAGCAAACGCCCATAAAGCCCGTTTTCATCCTCGACCTGCCGCTCCTCGATCATTCGATTTACCTCATGTCCTGCACTGTCTGCCCTACTACCCGAAGCTTAGCGTTGCCATTTGCCGGGGTTTTTTCGCCGCGACCAGTGGCGCCGATATTAGTTCGCCCAAGGTTCTTAACGGACGGGCAACCGAGCGCCATCCCACGGCCAGGCAAAGGGCTTTAGCGCATCGAATAGCCTCGCCTGGTCAACCAAACGAATGCTGCGCGGCCAACAGAGTTTCCCTATGCCGAGGGGGGTCATGTATGCTAGCGGGCTTCCGTAAGTCCCCCTTTCCTAGCGCCAGAAGCCATGCACGAACAGTATCAGCCCCGCGAAATCGAAGCCGCCGCGCAGTCCCACTGGGACGCGCAGAAATCCTTTGAAGTGAGTGAACAGCCTGGCAAGGACACGTTCTATTGCCTGTCGATGTTCCCCTACCCCAGCGGCAAGCTGCACATGGGGCACGTGCGCAACTACACCATCGGCGACGTGATCGCACGCTACCAGCGTATGCAGGGCAAGAACGTACTGCAGCCCATGGGCTGGGACGCGTTCGGCATGCCGGCGGAAAACGCTGCCATCCAGAACCAGGTCGCGCCCGCCAAGTGGACCTATGCCAACATGGCCTACATGAAGGCGCAGTTCCAGCGCCTGGGTCTTGCCATCGACTGGTCCCGCGAGATCACCACCTGCAAGCCGGACTACTACCGTTGGGAGCAGTGGCTGTTTACCCGCCTGTACAAAAAGGGTGTGATCTACCGCAAGAACGGCACCGTGAATTGGGACCCGGTGGACCAGACCGTACTGGCCAACGAGCAGGTCATCGACGGTCGCGGCTGGCGCTCCGACGCGCTGGTGGAAAAGCGCGAAATTCCCATGTACTACTTCAAGATCACGGCTTACGCCGACGAGCTGCTGGAGAGTCTCGACGAACTGCCGGGCTGGCCCGAGCAGGTCAAGACCATGCAGCGCAACTGGATCGGCAAGTCGCGTGGCATGGAGATCAGCTTCCCCTACGATCCGGCCTCCATTGGCAGCGAAGGCGCACTCAAGGTTTACACCACCCGCCCCGACACGCTGATGGGTGCCACATACGTGGCCGTAGCCGCCGAGCATCCGCTGGCCACCCTGGCTGCCCAGTCCAGCCCTGAGCTGCAGGCGTTCATCGATGAATGCAAGCGCGGTGGTGTGGCTGAAGCCGACATCGCCACCCAGGAAAAGAAAGGCATTGCCACTGCCCTGCGTGTGCAGCACCCGCTGACCGGCGAACTGCTGCCGGTGTGGGTCGCCAATTACGTGCTGATGACCTACGGTGAAGGCGCGGTGATGGCCGTGCCCGCCCACGACGAGCGCGATTTCGAATTTGCCAACAAGTACCAGTTGCCGATCAAGGCAGTAGTCCGCACCAGTGCGGGCGACGAAACGCCTGCGCCCTGGCAGGACGCCTACGGCGAGCACGGCACCCTGATCAATTCCGGCGACTTCAACGGCCTGGACTTTGTCGGCGCCTTTGACGCCATCGAAGCCGTGCTGCAGACGAAAGGTCTCGGCCAGGCCCGCACCCAGTTCCGCCTGCGCGACTGGGGCATCAGCCGTCAGCGTTACTGGGGCTGCCCGATCCCGATTATCCATTGCCCGAGCTGTGGCGATGTGCCGGTGCCCGAAGACCAACTGCCGGTAGTGTTGCCCGAAGACGTAGTCCCGGACGGCGCCGGCAGCCCGCTGGCCAAGATGCCGGAATTCTATGAGTGCAACTGCCCACAATGCGGCGGCGCGGCCAAGCGTGAAACCGACACCATGGACACCTTCGTCGAGTCGTCCTGGTATTACGCCCGCTACGCCTCGCCACAGTACGAGCAGGGCCTGGTCGATCCGGTCGCAGCCAATCACTGGCTGCCGGTAGATCAGTACATCGGCGGCATCGAGCATGCCATCCTGCACCTGCTGTATGCGCGGTTCTTCCACAAACTGATGCGTGACGAAGGCCTGGTGACGTCCAACGAGCCGTTCAAGAACCTGCTGACCCAGGGCATGGTGGTGGCCGACACCTACTACCGCCTGCAGCCCAATGGCAGCCGCCAGTGGTTCAATCCGGCCGAAGTGGACATTGAGCGTGACGCGAAGGCCAAGATCATTGGCGCCACCCTCAACGCCGACGGCTTGCCGGTGATCATCGGCGGCACCGAAAAGATGTCCAAGTCGAAGAACAACGGTGTCGACCCGCAAGCGATGATCGACCAGTACGGCGCCGATACGTGCCGACTGTTCATGATGTTCGCCTCGCCGCCGGACCTCAGCCTGGAATGGTCGGACGCCGGCGTCGAAGGTGCAAACCGCTTCCTGCGCCGCGTCTGGCGCCTGGCCCACAGCCATGTCAGCGCCGGCCTGCCCGGCACTGTGCAGATGGCCAGCCTGAATGACGCGCAGAAAGCCGTGCGTCGCGCCATTCATTTGGCGATCAAGCAGGCCAGCATCGATGTCGGCCAGCACCACAAGTTCAACACCGCCATCGCCCAGGTGATGACGCTGATGAACGTGCTGGAAAAGGCCGCCACTGCCAGCGAGCAGGACCGCGCCCTGCTACAAGAAGGCCTGGAAACCGTGGCTCTGCTGCTTGCGCCGATCACCCCGCACATCTGCCACGAACTCTGGCGGCAGCTGGGCAAGCAGGGGGCGATCATTGATGCCCAGTGGCCGCGCGTCGACGAAAGTGCCCTGGTCCAGGACAACCTGACCCTGGTGGTGCAGGTCAACGGCAAGCTGCGTGGCCAAATCGACGTGCCGGCCAGCGCCAGCCGTGAAGAGGTCGAAGCCACTGCACGTGCCAACGAGAACGTTGTGCGCTTCACTGAAGGCCTGACGATTCGCAAAGTGATCGTGGTGCCGGGCAAACTGGTCAATATCGTCGCCAACTAAACGACTCGAGCCCGGCGCGTGCGCCGGGCCGATGGACAGGAGATCGCCGAGATGCTGCACCGCAACCTGATGGTCATTGCCCTGGCACTGCTGCTCGGTGCCTGCGGCTTCCAGCTGCGCGGTAGTGGCACGCAAACCTTTGCACTCACGGAAATCGATCTGCAGGCCCGCGATGCCTTTGGCGAAACCGCCCGGCAACTGGAAGACCTGCTGACCAGCAGCGGCGTGCGTGTGCATGCCGGAGCGCCTTATCAACTGGTGCTGCTCGACGAACAGCAATCACAACGCACTGCCAGCTTCACCAGCGCAGCGCGCAGCGCCGAATACGAACTCAGCACCTCACTGGCCTATCAAATTCGCACCCAGCAACTCCCTCTCCTGGAGAACCGCCTGGAAGCGCAGAAGATCTACGCCGTCGACCAGAACAACCTGGTGGGTTCGGAACAGGAGCGCGTGCAACTGACTCAGGAAATGCGCCGCGATCTGGTCCAGCAACTGGCCCGCCGCCTACAAGCGCTGACGCCCGATCAGTTGGATCGTCTGCGCCGCGATGCCGAAGCGAAAGCCGAAGCCCAAGCTCCAGCAGCAGACAATGACTCTCCGCTCTCACCTCCCACGCCCTGAGGGGCAGGTGCGCGACAGCGCCAGATCATGAAGCTCAACCCCTCCCAACTCGCCAAACACCTGCAAGGTAACCTCGCCCCGGTTTATGCCATCAGCGGCGATGAGCCGTTGCTGTGCCAGGAGGCCAGCGATACGATCCGCGCCGCCGCCCGCCAGCAGGGGTTCGATGAGCGCCAGGTGTTCAGCGTTGACGCCAGTTTCGACTGGGGCCAGCTCTACGAAGCCGGCGCCAGCCTGTCGCTGTTTGCCCAGAAGCGCCTGATCGAGTTGCGCATTCCTAACGGTAAGCCGGGCGACAAAGGCTCCGCTGCGCTGCTCGACTACTTGGCGCGCCCCGCCGAAGACACTGTGCTGCTGATCGATTTGCCCAAGCTGGACGCCAGCACCCAACGCACCAAATGGGCCAAGGCGCTGATCGAAGGGGGCGCCGTGCAGTTCATCCAGATTTGGCCCGTGGATATACAGCAGTTGCCCAACTGGGTACGCCAGCGTCTGGCCCAGGCCGGTCTGTCGGCGAGTCCCGAGGCGCTGGAAATGATCTGCTCGCGCGTGGAAGGCAACTTGCTGGCCGCCGCCCAGGAAATCGAGAAACTCAAGCTGCTCGCCGAAGGTAGCCAGATCAGCGCCGAGACGGTGCAGGCAGCGGTGGCCGACAGCGCGCGCTTCGATGTGTTCGGCCTGATCGATGCCGCCCTCAATGGCGACGCCGCCCACGCCCTGCGCATGCTTGAAGGTCTGCGCGGCGAAGGCGTGGAAACCCCGGTGATTCTTTGGGCGCTGGCCCGCGAGCTGCGCCAACTGGCCAACCTCGCCCAGCAGTACGAGCAGGGAATCCCCTTGGATCGTGCCTTCAGCCAATGCCGCCCCCCGGTTTGGGACAAACGCCGACCGTTGCTCAGCAAGGCCCTGCAACGTCACTCCGCCGAGCGCTGGGGTCTGCTGTTGCTCGATGCCCAGCGCATCGACGCGCAGATCAAAGGCCAGGCTGCTGGCAGCCCTTGGAGCGGCCTGGCGGGTCTGACATTGGCCATTGCCGGCAAACACCTGTCGTTGCCCCGTGAGACCTGACGTCGACTGCAGCACAACGGGCACTGAATATCCCCGTGCTGCCTCTCACGGGCGGACGCTTCAGAGGCTGGACATTTTTTGAACAAGCACCGATGATGCGCGCGCCTGGCAACTCCAGGCCCAACAGAGGAATTTTTATGGCAAAAACCGGCAAGACTCGCCCCAACAAGGCCAAAAGCCTGATCGCCCAACCCCTGTTCCGCTGCCGTCAGGAACGCCCCAAGAAGGGTAAAGGCAGCTACCGCCGCGAAGCCTCCCAGCAAAACTGGGGGGCTTCCGTCGTTCTGGCCGCCTAAAACTGCGAGCCCGTGATAATGTCAGGTACTGTTTAGCCACAGACCGAGATCGCTTCGCATGCCGTTCATCCCGGCCTCACGCCGCCTCAAGCAATTCCTGTTCGCCTTCACGGCCATTTTCGTGCTCACCGCCTGTATCGAGAACTCTCCCCAGGCTGAATCCATGGCGAGCGAGCCGCACATCTATCCGGCTGACGCACAAGACCCATCCTTTGCCGCCTGGCTGGCCTCTTTTCGCCAGGAAGCCCTTCAGGCAGGGATCAGCGCGACCACCTTCGACCAGGCTTTTGCCGGCGTCACACTGGACCCCAGCATCATTCAAGCGGATCAAGGACAGCCCGAGTTCACACGCCCCGTCTGGGAATACCTTGATAATGCCCTGGCGTCCCAGCGCGTCATTCGTGGACGTATCCTGCTGCGCCGGCACCTCAGCACGCTGGGCCGCATTCAGCACCGCTACGGCGTGCCCCCTGAAATCCTGGTCGCGATCTGGGGACTGGAAAGCAACTTTGGTCAGACCCAAGGCAATAAATCCGTCATCCGCTCCCTGGCGACATTGGCGCACCAGGGGCGGCGCCCCGGCTTTGCCCATGACCAGCTGCTGGCTGCGCTTAAAATTCTTCAGAACGGCGATGTGCGCCCTGAGCGCATGATTGGCTCCTGGGCCGGCGCTATGGGGCAGACCCAATTCATTCCCACCACCTATCAAGTTCACGCGGTGGATTTCGACGGCGATGGGCGTCGCGATATTTGGGATTCTTCAGCCGATGCCCTGGCATCAAGCGCTCATTATCTGGGCAGATCTGGCTGGCGTGCTGGAGTGCCGTGGGGCTTCGAGGTGGAACTGCCAGAGCAGTTCGATTACGCCCAGGCTGACCTCCAGATCCAGAAGCCCCTCAGCGAGTGGCGCCATCTGGGCGTACGGATCAGGACAACGTCGGCACCCAGCGAGGAACCGGCTTCTCTGCTGTTGCCCACCGGCCACCGTGGCCCGGCGTTTCTGGTATTCACCAATTTTCGCGCCGTCCTCAAATACAACAATTCGACGTCCTACGCTCTGGCCATCGGCCTGCTCTCCGAGCGCCTGCAAGGCCGTGGGTTGATTGCCGCCGATTGGCCACGCAATGATCCACCACTCAGTCGCAGCGAACGTATCGCGCTGCAGGAGCGCTTGGCAGCCCAGGGGTTTGACCCAGGCAGTGCCGACGGCATCATCGGTGCCAATACTCGCCAAGCGGTGCGAGCGTTCCAGCAAAGCCGTGGCCTGCCCGCCGATGGTTATGCCAGCCAAAAGCTTCTGGAGCACCTGTTCAAGCCTAACGCGCCGCGGACCCGTTAACGCCCTGGTTGACCATACTCACCACAGCGCGCGGCTAGCTTGCATACGGAGGTTTCCCATGAAACTCAGCCGTCTTGCCATGTTGTCGCTTAACCGCCCGCTCCGTGAGGTGTTCTGGCTCTATGGGGCTGTGCCCAGCAACCTGTTCTGGGCCAGCATCCTGTTTCTCTTCCAGCGCGGCGCCTCGCTCGGCACCTTGGTCCTGCTGTTCGCCGCGCTGATGATCTACACCACCTGGATCCTTATCCAGATCTGGCTGTGCGCCGACAATGTGAAGAATCCCCTATTCGGCGTCATGGCCCGCTTCCTGACCACCGCCTGGGCGATTAACACCCTATTGCTCAGTACGTCACTGCTGCTGCAGCGGCTGACATAACCGGCGGCGTCGCCCTGCTGTAAATACAGAGCCACCGGCAGACCGCCGTTTGGATATACGTGTTGCTCGTCTGCTCATTCAGCAGCAACGCCGCTTTCCTATAGCGATTGCCGTTAACCGAAGCCATAAAAAAACCCGGCCGTTGGGCCGGGTTTTTTGCTTAGCGCTCAGGCTCAGCCGATCTTGTTGCCATGAGCTTGCTGGTCGGCGTGGTAGGAGGAACGCACCAACGGACCGGAGGCGACGTTCTTGAAGCCCATCTTCATGCCCTCTTCGGCGAACCAGGCGAACATATCCGGGTGCACGAAGCGACTGACTGGCAAGTGGTTGCGCGATGGCTGCAGGTACTGGCCGAGGGTGAGCATGTCGATATCGTGCTCGCGCATGCGGTGCATGACTTCGATGACTTCCTCATCGGTCTCGCCCAGGCCCAACATCAGGCCGGACTTGGTCGGCACGCCGGGTACGCGCTGCTTGAACTTTTCCAGCAGGTCCAGCGACCACTCGAAGTCCGAGCCCGGCCGCGAGGATTTGTACAGGCGCGGTACCGTTTCCAGGTTGTGGTTGAACACATCCGGCGGCTGGGTCGCGGTGATGTCCAGAGCGATGTCCATACGGCCACGGTAATCCGGCACCAGGGTTTCCAATTGAATGCCGGGGCTGAGCTGGCGAATCTCGCGCAGGCAGTCGGCAAAATGCTGGGCACCACCGTCGCGCAGGTCGTCGCGGTCCACCGAGGTAATCACCACATACTTCAGGCGCATGTCGGCAATGGCCAGGGCCAGGTTCTTCGGCTCGTCGACATCGAGCGGCTTGGGCCGGCCATGGCCGACGTCGCAGAACGGGCAACGACGGGTACAGATGTCACCCATGATCATGAAAGTGGCGGTGCCGCTGGAAAAGCATTCGCCCAGGTTCGGGCAGGAAGCCTCTTCGCACACGCTGTGCAGCTTGTGTTTGCGCAGGGTTTGCTTGATCTGATCCACTTCCGGAGAGACCGGAATGCGTACACGGATCCAGTCCGGCTTCTTCGGCAGTTCTTCGGTGGGAATGACTTTCACCGGGATCCGCGCGACCTTCTCGGCTCCGCGCAGCTTGACGCCAGCTTCCAATTTGGCCGGCTTACCGGTGTTTTCAACGGTGCTCATAATGATTCGATCCCGCCCGTCAGGGTCTTGTAATCCACATAGTCGAGGTGTGAGACGAGCTGAGTGCGCAGTCGGCCACTCACCTCAGCAAAATCGATGGGCCCAACCAGGTCGCGCAACTGAGTCATGGCCAGCCCAGCATAGCCGCACGGGTTGATCCGCTGGAACGGCGCCAGGTCCATATCCAGGTTCAAGGCCAGGCCATGGAAAGAACAGCCGCGACGGATGCGCAGGCCGAGGGAAGCGATCTTGGCGCCATTGACGTAAACACCGGGTGCGTCAGGCTTGGCCGTCGCGCCAACGCCATAGCTGGCGAGCAAATCGACCAGACTTTGCTCGATGCGACTGACCAATTCACGAACACCCAACTTGTGGCGCTTGACGTCGATCAGCAGGTAGACCACCAGTTGGCCTGGGCCGTGATAGGTCACTTGGCCGCCGCGATCTGCCTGCACCACCGGAATGTCACCAGGAAACAGCACATGCTCGGCCTTGCCTGCCTGGCCCTGGGTGAACACCGGCGGGTGTTGCAGCATCCAGATTTCATCGCCGTGCGTGGCATCCCGCTCATTGGTAAAGCGCTGCATGGCCTGCCAGGTCGGCAAGTAGTCGACCAGGCCGAGTTCGCGTACGCCGAGAAGGTCTTGGGCCATTACAGCACCATGTGTACGCGGCCGGTCGCTCGCAAGTCGATGTGGATCGCTTGCAATTGCTCTTCACCGGTCGCGGTAATCAGCACCTGCACGGTCATGAATCGGCCCTTGCTGCTGTCGCGCAGCACCAGGGTGGTTTCGTCGAAATCCGGGCAGTGGCGCTGCATCACCTCAATGACCTGAGCAGCGAAACCTTCGCCAGCGTCACCGATCACCTTGATGGGATAGCGCTCGCAGGGAAATTCAATTTTCGGAGCTTTGATATCGGAATCAGTCATGGACAGCTTCTATGGCGGACTTGTGATCCGCAAGGACAAAAGCCCGCGGATAGGCGGGCGTTTATCACGGTGGAAAAATCAGTTGAACAAACCGTAGAAAAACAGTCGGATACTATCCCAGAGCTGGCGGAAAATGCCACCCTCGGCAACGCTTTGCATGGCAATCAAATCAGCGCTGTGCACCAGCTCTTCGCCATTGCGCACCTCAACCACGCCAATCACCTGGCCCTGTTCAATGGGGGCAACCAGCGTAGGATCCAGACTCATGCTCGCCTTCAGATTCTTGCCCTGGCCACGCGGCACGGTCAGGGTCAGATCCTCGGCCAGGCCTGCCTTAACCTCACCTTGCTCGCCCTTCCAGATCTTCGCCTTCGCCAGCTCGTCGCCGCGCTTGTAGAAGGTCTCCGTTTCAAAGAAGCGGAAACCATAGGTGAGCAGCTTTTGGGTCTCCGCCGAACGGGCCTCTTCGCTGCTTGTGCCAAACACCACGGAAATCAGTCGCTGGCCATCACGCACCGCTGAGGCCACCAGGCAATAACCTGCTTCATCGGTATGTCCGGTTTTCAGGCCATCCACGGATTTGTCGCGCCACAGCAGCAGGTTGCGGTTGGGCTGTTTGATGTTGTTCCAGAGGAATTCCTTCTGCGCGTAGACCGCGTAATGCTCCGGGTCCTGATAGATGATTGCCCGCGCCAGCTTGGCCATGTCATGGGCCGAAGAGTAATGCTCCGGGTCCGGCAGGCCGGTGGCATTGCGAAAATGAGTATTCTGCAGGCCCAAACGCGTAGCGCTTTGGTTCATCATCTCGGCAAAGGATTCTTCACTGCCGGCGATGTGCTCGGCCAGCGCTACACTGGCATCGTTGCCGGACTGGATGATCACGCCGTGCAACAGGTCATCCACAGTTACCTGGCTACCGACCTGAATGAACATGCGCGAGCCGCCGGTGCGCCAGGCCTTTTCGCTGACAGTCACCAAGTCTTGCTCGCTAATCTGCCCGCGGTTGATTTCCAGCGTGGCAATGTAGGCCGTCATCAGTTTGGTCAGACTGGCCGGCGGCAAACGTTCGTCGCCATTGTTGTCCACCAGCACTTTGCCGCTGGCCGCATCCATCAATACATACGACTTGGCTGCCAGCTGAGGTGGAGCTGGGATAGCCTGCTCGACGGCCATTGCCGCCGGGGTCACAAAACTCAAGACGGAAACGAGCAAGCAAGGCGCAAAACTGAAGATTTTCATTCTTCTCCCTGACATTTTTTAATAGGAACGCAGCCCAATGCTGGAGTGCCGCCCGTAGGGCGTGCTTCAGACCCTGAGCGAGTGACTAAGTTCACCGAGGGGGATGCATGATTGCCCGATAATAGCAGCACGAGCCAATATTCTGCAGGTGGGCCAGCGATACAAACCGAATCAGTCGTGATTCAGATGCGCAGCCTAATCGGGACGCACTAGACGGGGCTGACCAAGATTGGCCAGACGCACACTGTCCTGCACTTGCTGGGCCTCGCTCTGGCTGCCAATCGGCCCCAGGCGAACACGGTGCAGAATCTGGTTATTGTGCAACACGGAGCTTAGGAAAACGGGCACTGAAACAGTTTCAGACAACTTGGCCTTGAGCAGCTCTGCCGCATCCGGATTGGCAAAAGCCCCTACCTGTAAATACAGCGCATTGTTTTGAACCGCCTGAGGATACGCCGAGGCGACCTGCACGGGCAGCACGGCCGCGGCATGCTGCTGTGGCGGCGGTGTGTACTGCTCCATGGGCTGAGTGCTCAGCCTGGAAGCCGGTGCAGCCGCAGCGGGTTGTGCCAGCACGCCAGGCACCGGCTGGCCGCGTGCAGCCCACCATTCATGGGGATCGATGCCTTCCACTCGCACGCGCGCCGTACCGCTCTCGGCGAAGCCGAGCTTCTTGGCCGCAGCGAAGGACAAATCGATGATGCGGTCGGAATAAAACGGCCCGCGATCATTGACCCGCAGCGTCACCTGGCGACCGTTGTCCAGGTTTGTGACCTTTACGTAGCTGGGCAGCGGCAGAGTCTTGTGTGCGGCGGTCATCCCGTAAAGATCATAGGACTCGCCGTTGGCGGTGGCCTGGCCATGGAACTTGGTGCCGTACCAGGAGGCTGTACCCGTCTCCCGATAGTTACGCCCGTCGGGCATGGGGTAGTAGCTCTTGCCCAGCACCGTATAGGGATTAGCCTTGAAGCGTCCGTAGTGCGGCATTGGCGTGGCGTCGGGAATCTGCGAGACATCCACATCCCACCAGGGCGCGCCATCCTGGTGCGGACGGGAGTAGCTCGTCGGCCCGCTCAGCCCTGGCGTACTTGCAGTGGGCTTGGACACGGGCGGGCTGGAGCACCCGGCCACGATCAGCAGGCTAGACAAAGCCAGCGGCAACCCCATCCTGACCATCACTTCATGCCCCGCACGCGGCTTAGTTCGCCGGCCAGTTGATGCACGGCCATGGCGTACATGGTGCTGCGGTTATAGCGGGTGATCACTGAAAAATTATGCAGCCCGAACCAGTATTCATCACCCGCCTCGCCCTCGAAACGAAAGGCGAGGACCGGCAAATCGTCCGCCAAGGCGGTAGCCGGCTGCCAACCCAGCACACGCAGTTGAGCCACCGTGTGCTGTGGGTCAAGGGTCGTGTTGAGACCCTCCTCGATGCGATCGCCTTGGACCTCAGCCCGACTGACCACCGCTTCGCCGCTGGCCCAGCCATGACGCTTGAAGTAACTGGCCACGCTGCCGATGGCATCTACGGGATTATTCCAGATATCGATACGGCCATCGCCGTCGAAGTCCACCGCATAGGCGCGGAAGCTGCCCGGCATGAATTGCGGCAGACCCATGGCGCCCGCATAGGAGCCCTTGAGCTGCAGCGGATCGACCTGCTCTTCACGCGTCAGTTGCAGGAATTCGCGCAGCTGCTGACAGAAAAATGGTGCACGCGGCGGGTAATCGAAGCACAGGGTGGACAAGGCATCGAGCACCCGGTAATTGCCGGTGTTGCGGCCATAGAAAGTTTCCACGCCGATGATCGACACGATCACCGAGGCCGGCACGCCATATTCGCGCTCGGCGCGGCTCAGTGCCTCCTGGTGTTCGCGCCAGAAATCCACACCACGGGCGATACGCGCCTCGGTGATGAAGATCGGCCGGTATTCCTTCCAGGGCTTTACCCGCTCGGCTGGCTTGGAGATGGCATCCAGAATGGCCTGCTTGCGCTCGGCTTCGGCGAACAGGGCCTGGAGCTGTTCTTCGGCGAAACCATAGCTGCGGGTCAGTTCGTCAATCATCGCCTGTGCATGAGGCGAACCTTGGTAAGTCGTAGCGCTGGCAACACCCGAGGCGGCCAGCATCACCGCGGCAAAGGTTGCGGTCAGCCAGCCCTGTACAGTCTGCAACGTGTTCTTCATTGGGGTGCGATCCATTTGCGATGGGTGTGAATGGCCATCAAAACTCCAAACCCTGACAGCAGGGTCACCAACGAGGTACCACCGTAACTGATAAACGGCAGGGGTACCCCCACCACCGGCAGGAGACCGCTGACCATGCCGATATTGACGAATACATACACAAAGAACGTTAACGTCATGCTTCCGGCGAGGAGTTTGCCAAACAGCGTCTGCGCCTGCAGCGTAATTACCGTACCACGGGCAATCAGCAACAAATAAAGAAGAAGAAGCAGGCAAACACCCACCAGACCAAACTCTTCGCTGAGCACGGCAATGATAAAGTCGGTATGGCTTTCCGGCAAAAAGTCCAGGTGTGATTGGGTACCGAGCAGCCAGCCCTTGCCATACACACCGCCCGAACCAATGGCCGCCTTGGACTGGATGATGTTCCAGCCCGAGCCCAGCGGATCGCTCTCCGGATCAAGGAAGGTCAGCACCCGCTGCTTCTGGTACTGGTGCATCACGAAGTACCACATGAACACGGCAATCGGTACCACGGCTGCCACCGCACCGATAATCCAGCGCCAGCGCAATCCGGCAATGAACAATACAAAGGCACCTGAGGCGAGAATCAGCAAGGACGTACCCAGATCAGGCTGACGCAGGATCAATACGAAGGGGATAACGATCAGCAGCAGACTGATGCTGGTGTGCTTGAGGCCCGGCGGCAAACTGCGGCTGGCCAGATACCAGGCAATGGTGGCCGGCATGATGATTTTCATGAATTCCGCCGGCTGGAAGCGAATCACTCCGGGGATATAGATCCAGCGAGTCGCGCCCATGGCGTTGTGGCCCATTACGTCCACCACCACGAGCAGCCCCACTCCGACAACATATGCAAACGGCACCCAACGGGCCATGAAGCGCGGTTCCAACTGGGCGATCACCAACATGGCCGCCAGGCCCAAGCCGAAGGAGCTGGCCTGCTTGGCGAGCAACTCGAGGTTCTTGCCGCTGGCCGAATACAGCACGAACAGGCTGACGGCCGCCAGAACCAGCAACAGCAACAGCAGAATGCCGTCGATATGCAGACGCTGCAGCGGACTGGCCCGGCGGCGCAGCGCATCCTGGTTGGACAGGGTACGGTCAAACTCATTGAACACGGCGAACCACCTCGGCGGGTTGCGGCGGGGCAAACTGAGGCTTGAGGCGACCGTCTTCACCCAGCAGCCAGGCATCCATCACCTGGCGCGCCACCGGACCGGCCACCCCAGAGCCCGACTCGCCGTTCTCGACCATTACCGCCACGGCGATCTGTGGGTCGTCAGCCGGTGCGTAGGCGACAAACAGTGCGTGGTCACGATGCCGTTCATCAAGCTTTTCTCGGTCATATTTTTCGCCTTGTGCAATGGCCACCACCTGAACCGTACCGCTTTTGCCGGCGATCCGGTAAGGCGCATCCAGGCCCACTCTGCGGGCAGTGCCACGGGCCCCGTGGACCACCGCCTCCATGGCGCGACGCCCCTCTTCCCAAAAGCGGGGATTTTTCAATTCGATGTCCGGAAATGGATTGGGATCCACCGTTGGCACACCACCGACACTTTTTGCCAGATGCGGTCGAATCCACTTGCCTCGCGTGGCCATCAGCGAAGTCGCCTGAGCCAGCTGCAGGGGTGTGGACTGCATGTAGCCCTGACCGATGCCGAGAATAACGGTTTCGCCCGGGAACCAGACCTGGCGATAGCGCGCCTGTTTCCATTCGCGCGACGGCATCAAGCCTGCGGTTTCTTCGAACATGTCCAGGGACACGCGCTTGCCGAAGCCGAAAGCCGACATGTAACGATGTAACTCGTCGATGCCCATCTTGTGGGCCAACTCATAAAAATAGGTGTCATTGGAGCGGGCAACCGCCAGCTCCAGACTGACCCAGCCATCTCCATAACGGTTCCAGTTACGGTAACGGTGACTGTGATTGGGCAACTGGAAATAACCGGGGTCGAATATCTTGGTGTCCGGCGTAACTGTGCCGCTGTCCAGCCCGGCGACTGCCACCATCGGCTTGATGGTCGAGCCCGGCGGATACAGACCACGCAACACGCGGTTGTACAGCGGACGATCAATGGACTCGCTGAGCTCCGCGTACTTCTTGAAACTGATGCCGGTGACGAACAGGTTGGGGTCAAAGCTGGGCTGACTGACGATGGCCAGCACTTCACCGGTAGCCGGCTCCAGAGCCACCACTGCGCCTCGGCGCCCGGCCAACGCCTCTTCGGCTGCGGCCTGCAGGTGCACATCCAGACTGAGCACCAGATCCTTGCCGGGCTGCGGCGGGGTGCGCTTGAGCACGCGCAACACACGTCCCCGGGCATTGGTTTCGACTTCTTCGTAGCCGACCTGACCGTGCAACTGATCCTCGTAAAAACGCTCGATGCCGGTTTTGCCGATATGGTGCGTGCCGCTGTAATTAACCGTGTCGAGACGCTTGAGTTCCTGCTCGTTGATGCGCCCGACATAGCCGACCGAATGAGCGAAGTGTTCTTGCTGGGGGTAATAACGAACCAATTGCGCGGCGACTTCGACTCCAGGCAAACGGAACTGATCGACCGCGATGCGGGCAATCTGCTCTTCGGACAGCTCGAACATGATCGGCACCGGCTCGAAGGGCCGGCGCCCCTGGCGCACGCGCTTCTCGAACAACTGACGTTCTTCATCGCCCAGCTGCAGCACCGCGACGATGCGGTCCAACACATCTTCCCAGTCACCGGCCCGCTCACGCGTGACCGTCAGGCTGAAACTCGGTCGGTTATCAGCCAGCAAAATCCCGTTACGGTCATAAATCAGCCCGCGCGTTGGCGGCACGGGCTGCACGTGAACACGGTTGTTCTCCGACAGGGTGGTGTGATGCTCAAACTGGATCACCTGCAGATAAAACATCCGCGCAATCAGCAGCAGGGTCAGCACCACGACACAGGCGGCGCCCACGAGCATGCGCCGCCGCACCAGGCGGGTGTTGCGTTCGTGGTCATGCAGGGGGATCGAGTGCGGCATCGTTACGGCTGACTACTTGTGATAAGGATGCCCGTTGAGGACGGTCCAGGCGCGATAGATCTGCTCGCCGAGCAGAATGCGCACCAGCGGATGCGGCAAGGTCAAGGGCGACAACGACCAACGCTGCTCACTGCGCGCGCATACTTCTGGCGCCAGGCCCTCGGGCCCACCAACCATCAGATTGACATTGCGCGCTTCGAGACGCCAGCGTTCCAGCTCAGCCGCCAGTTGCTCGGTACTCCAGGGCTTGCCATGTACCTCAAGGGTGACGATGCGTTCGCCCGGTTGCACCTTGGCCAACATGGCCTCGCCTTCCTGACGGATCAGCCGCGCCACGTCGGCATTCTTGCCGCGGGTGTGCAACGGAATCTCCACCAGTTCCAGCGGCAGTTCGGGCGGCAGGCGCTTGGCATATTCATGCCAGCCATCTTCCACCCAGCGCGGCATGCGCGAGCCGACCGCAATCAGTTTGATTCGCACGGCTGCGGCTTATTCCGCGTCGGTGCCGTGCTGTGCGCGGCTTTGCTCCGCACCGCGCCACAGGCGCTCCAGGTCGTAGAACTCGCGCGTGGCCGTTTGCATGGTATGCACTACCACATCGCCCAGATCGAGCAGCACCCACTCGCCGCCTTCCATGCCTTCACAGCCGATCGGGCGCACACCTTGCTCCTTGACCTTCTCAAGGACATTGTCGGCCAGCGACTTGACGTGACGGCTGGAAGAACCACTGGCAATCACCATGAAGTCGGTGACGCTGGTCTTGCCGCGCACATCGATAACGGTGACGTCCTGGGCCTTCATATCTTCCAGGGCGGCGACCGCCAGCTGGACCAGTTGTTCGTTTTGCATTCGGAAACTCTTCACTTAAGGTTCAGTTCGACGCAGGGTACAGCCCATGCGCGTGTATGTATGCCAGTACCGCATCGGGCACCAGAAAACGGATCGATCTGCCGCTGGCCAGCCGCTCACGCAATTGCGTGGCGGAGACTTCCAGCGGCGTTTGCCAGATAAACGAGATTTGCCCGCCCGGACCATTCAGCGTCAGTGGGTCACTGACACTGCGCCCGGCCAGCAAGTTGCGCAGTTCATCGGGCGCCTCGCTGTCGGCGTCCGGCCGTTGCAACACGAGGATATGGCAATGGTCGAGCAGTTCTTCCCAGCGATGCCAGCTGGGCAGCCCGCAAAAGGCATCCCAGCCCAGCAGGAGAAACAGTTGATCGTGGACCGCCAACTCCTGGCGCAGTGAAAGCAGCGTATCAACGGTGTAGGACGGCTTGTCCCTGCGCAGTTCACGGTCATCCACCGTCAGTGGCGTGACGCCCTGGACGGCACATTGCACCATGGCCAGCCGGTCTTCGGCAGACACCTGCGGCGTACCCCGATGGGGCGGGCGGGCGCTGGGAGTCAACCGCACCTCATCAAGGTCGAGCAGCTCCGCGACCTCCAGCGCTCCGCGCAGGTGTCCTATGTGCACCGGATCAAAGGTGCCGCCCAGAATACCGATGCGCCGTGTCATCAGCTGCGGGTATGCCCGTCGCCAAAGACCACGTATTTTTCACTGGTCAGGCCGTCCAGGCCGACCGGACCACGCGCATGCAGCTTATCGGTGGAAATGCCGATCTCCGCCCCCAGGCCATATTCGAAGCCGTCGGCAAAACGGGTCGAAGCATTGATCATCACCGAACTGGAATCCACCTCAGTGAGAAAACGCCGCGCATCACTGAAATTTTCGGTGATGATCGAATCGGTATGGTGCGAGCCGTAATGGTTGATGTGCTCGACGGCCTGCTCAAGCGAATCGACCACGCGAATCGCCAGAATCGGTGCGTTGTATTCGGCGAACCAGTCGTCCTCAACGGCTTCCCGCACATCGCTGCCCAGCAGCTCGCGGGTACGTTCGCACCCGCGCAACTCAACCTGCTTATCGCGATAGACCGAAGCCAGCGGCGGCAATACCCGGTCCGCTACATCGGCATGCACCAACAGGGTTTCCATGGCATTGCACGGCGCATAGCGCTGAGTCTTGGCGTTGTCAGCGACGCGAATGGCCTTGTCCAGGTCGGCAGCGACGTCGATGTACACGTGGCAGACACCGTCCAGATGTTTGATCACCGGCACCTTGGCATCGCGACTGATGCGCTCGATCAGCCCTTTGCCGCCGCGCGGCACGATGACGTCGACGAACTCCGGCATGGTGATCAGCGCGCCCACGGCGGCACGGTCCGTGGTTTCCACCACCTGCACGCACGCCGCCGGCAGGCCAACCTCGGCCAAGCCCAGCTGAATGCAGCGGGCAATCGCTTGATTGGAATGAATCGCCTCGGAGCCGCCCCGCAAAATGGTGGCATTGCCTGACTTCAGACACAGGCTGGCAGCGTCAATGGTCACGTTGGGCCGCGACTCGTAGACGATGCCGATCACTCCCAATGGGACACGCATCTTGCCGACCTGAATGCCGGACGGCATATAGCGCATGTCACGGATCGAACCGATCGGATCAGGCAGCGCAGCAACTTGGCGCAGGCCTTCGATCATCTCATCGATACGTGCTGGCGTCAGCGCCAGGCGGTCGAGCATGGCGTCGTCCAGGCCGGAAGCACGACCGGCAGCCAAATCCTTCTCATTGGCAGCCAGCAACTCGACACGGGCGCCATCAAGGGCGCGCGCGACGGCCAACAGGGCATTATTCTTCTGCGCCGTAGTAGCACGCGCAGTCACTCGCGAGGCCTCGCGCGCGGCGCGGCCCAGGCGGGTCATATAGTCGAGCACGGAGTCGGTCATGGCTTCGGATCTGGAAAGAGTCGGAGAAAGCGGCAGATTATAGCCGTGCCGGCTTGTCAAGCACAGCGCGCCGTGCACACGCCCAATCATCTTAGCGCCAGACGCTGATTGCGACCCACTGTAAGCAGCATTTCGCAATAGTTGTAACGCCCTGCGGCCAGTAGTCATCTGACGCTGACGAACAAGTTGGTTATCATGCCGGCAGTTTCCGCCTGCGAGATCCCCATGCCCCGCCTGCTGTTATGCCTGCTACTGCTGTTCACCCTGCCCGCCAGTGCCGGCCTGTTCGACGCCCCTCGCCCACCCTCCGCTTTGTCCGGTGGCGCACTGAACAATAGCCAGGATTTTCTGCCGGTGGACAAAGCCTTTCGGCTTGAGCTTAGCGAGGCCGCCGATGACGGCAGCGCTCACCTGCGTTTTATCAATGCCGATGGCTATTACCTGTACCAGCATCGCTTCACGTTCAACAGTGACCAGCCAGGCGTGACGATTGGCAACCCGCAATTGCCTGCCGGAACTGCCAAGACCGATGAATTTTTTGGCGATGTCGAGGTGTATTACGGCGTGACGGACATTGTCGTGCCTGTGGACAACCCGCAAAACCTGCCGTTTACCCTCAGCGTGGGCTATCAGGGCTGCGCCGATTTGGGCCTGTGTTATCCCCCGGAAACCCGTGCGTTCAGCATCGGCGATGCCCCAGCCGACGCAGCGGGTGAGGCACAGGCCTGGAGCTGGGGCGATTTGGCGTTGTTCTTTCTGGCCGGCTTGGGCCTGACCTTCACCCCGTGCGTACTGCCGATGCTGCCCATTCTCTCCGGTGTCGTTTTGCGCGGGCAGATCGGCGGGATGCGCGGCCTCAGCCTGTCGGTAGCTTATGTGCTGCCGATGGCGGCCTGTTTCGCCTTGCTTGGCGCGCTGATGGGTGTGTTTGGTGCCGGCCTGAATTTGCAGGCGCGCCTGCAATCTCCCTGGATTCTCGTGCCCTTTGCTGCTTTTTTCGCAGCCTTCGCCCTGGCCATGTTCGGCACGTTCGAGCTGCGCCTGCCCCGCGTCATCAGCGAACCGCTGGATAAACTGGCCAGCAATACCCGCGGCGGCTCGTTGTGGGGCGCGGCGCTGCTGGGCGTGCTGTCCAGTCTGCTGGTGTCGCCTTGTGTATCCGCTCCACTGGTCGCCGCCCTGCTCTACATCAGCGTCAGTGGCGATGCCCTTGGTGGCGGGCTCAAGCTGTTCGCCCTGGGCTTGGGAATGGGCACACCGCTAGTGCTGTTCGCCGTGGGCGGCGGTGCCCTTCTGCCCAGGTCCGGCACCTGGATGGTGACCGTGCGCAATGCCTTTGGCGTGCTACTGCTAACGGTTTCGGTATGGCTGCTGGAGCGCGTGCTACCCGGCCCAGCGGCGTTGGCACTGTGGGGTTTGCTGGCGGCCGGCACGGCGCTGTGGCTGGGCGCGCTGGAGTTCATCCCCAAGCCGGGCAAGCAGAAAATCGCCCAACTGGCCGGCCTGGCACTGCTGGTGTACGGCCTGAGTGCCTGGATCGGCGCCCTGCAGGGCGAGTCCGATCCCCTGCGTCCGCTTGGTCGCATGGAGATACAGACCGCCACGCTTTCGTCCCCGGGCAATGGCTGGCAAATGCTGGACACGCCGGCTGCGCTCGACGCTGCCCTGCTCGCGGCGAAGAATGCCGATCAGCCACTGCTGCTCGACTGGTATGCCGACTGGTGCATCAGTTGCAAGGTTATAGAGCGGGAAGTGCTGGAAGCGCCAAAGGTCCGCGAGCACCTCACCGGCTATCAACTGGTGCGCTTTGACATTACCCGCAGCGATGCGTCACAACGTGCCCTACTCGATCGCTACCAGCTGTTTGGCCCACCGGCGCTGCAATTGTTCGCGCCTACCGGAGAGGAATGGCAGGATCTGCGCACCGTCGGCGAAACCGACGCGGCCAGCTTTGCCGCACGTCTGCGCCAGGCGAATAGCCGCTTCTGAGTGAGGCGGTTATTGACCCATCGTCACCGGCGCATCGCTGACCAGGCGGTCGCGCCCTTCGACAAAAGATCCATTTTCCTGACAATTTCGGCAAACCCCCACCAATCGGCGGCCTACTGTTCTTATCTAGACAGCCACCCACCTTTGCCGGCATATTTCACCGCTTTCCACCGTGACAAGGATTCCCATGGCCAGCTTACTGGTGCTGCACGGCCCCAATCTCAACCTGCTCGGCACGCGTGAGCCCGGGCTTTATGGGGCTGTCACCCTCGAGCAGATCAATCAGGACCTCGAGCAACGCGCACACAGCGCCGGCCATACCCTCAGCCATCTGCAGAGCAATGCCGAGTATCAGTTGATCGACCGCATCCACGCCGCCCAAGGCGAAGGCGTGCAGTTCATCATCATCAACCCGGCCGCTTTTACGCACACAAGCGTCGCATTACGTGACGCGCTGCTGGCGGTGAGCATCCCATTCATCGAAGTTCACCTGTCCAACGTACATAAACGTGAACCTTTCCGGCATCACTCCTACTTCTCCGACATTGCGGTGGGAGTGATTTGCGGTCTCGGCGCCAGCGGTTATCGCTTGGCCCTGGAGGCGGCACTAGAACACCTTGAACGCCCCTGACCCCACTTGGGAGTGATTGCTTAATGGATATCCGTAAAGTCAAGAAACTGATCGAGCTGCTGGAAGAGTCCGGTATCGACGAACTGGAAATTCGCGAAGGCGAAGAGTCCGTCCGCATCAGTCGCCACAACAATAAGGTCGCTCAGACCGTCTACGCTCAAGCGCCTGCTCAAGTTGCCGCTCCGGCCGCTGCGCCGGCCGCCGCTCCGGTTGCCGACGCTGCGCCGGCCGCACCCAAGCTGAACGGCCACGTGGTCCGCTCGCCCATGGTCGGCACCTTCTATCGCGCCTCTTCGCCGACCTCGGCCAACTTCGTTGAAGTCGGCCAGACCGTGAAGAAGGGCGACATCCTGTGCATCGTCGAAGCGATGAAAATGATGAACCACATCGAAGCTGAAGCCAGTGGCGTCATTGAATCCATCCTGATGGAGAACGGTCAGCCGGTAGAATTCGACCAGCCGCTGTTCACCATCGTTTGATGCGCGGGGAACCTGCGATGCAGCTGGAAAAAGTTCTGATTGCCAACCGCGGCGAGATCGCCCTGCGTATCCTGCGTGCCTGCAAGGAACTGGGTATCAAGACCGTGGCGGTACACTCCACCGCGGACCGTGAGCTGATGCACTTGTCGCTGGCCGACGAGTCGGTGTGCATCGGCCCAGCGAACGCTGCCCAGTCTTACCTGTCCATCCCGGCCATCATTGCTGCCGCCGAAGTCACTGGCGCCACAGCGATCCACCCGGGCTACGGCTTCCTGGCTGAAAACGCCGACTTTGCCGAACAGGTCGAACGCTCCGGCTTCGCCTTCGTTGGGCCGAAAGCCGAGACCATCCGCCTGATGGGCGACAAGGTGTCCGCCAAGAACGCGATGATCAAATCCGGCGTACCTGTGGTGCCCGGCTCCGACGGCCCGCTGCCGGAAGATGAGCAGGAAGCCCTGCGCATCGCCCGTGAAGTGGGCTATCCGGTGATCATCAAGGCCGCCGGCGGCGGCGGTGGTCGCGGTATGCGCGTGGTGCACAAGGAAGAAGACCTGATCAAGTCGGCCAAGCTGACCCGCACCGAAGCTGGTGCTGCGTTCGGCAACCCGATGGTCTATCTGGAGAAGTTCCTCGGCAATCCGCGTCACGTGGAAATCCAGGTACTCTCCGACGGGCAGGGCAACGCCATTCACCTGGGCGATCGCGACTGCTCGCTGCAGCGTCGTCACCAGAAGGTTCTGGAAGAAGCGCCTGCGCCGTTCATCGACGAAAAGGCCCGCGCCGAAGTGCTCAAGCGCTGTGTCGATGCCTGCATCGAGATCGGCTACCGGGGCGCTGGCACGTTCGAGTTCCTCTATGAAGACGGCCGTTTCTACTTCATCGAGATGAATACGCGCGTGCAGGTCGAGCACCCGATCACCGAAATGGTCACCGGCTTCGACATCGTCAAGGAGATGCTCAGCATCGCCGCCGGCAACAAGCTGTCGATCAAGCAGCAAGACGTGGTGATTCGTGGCCATGCGCTGGAGTGCCGGATCAACGCCGAAGACCCGGCGACCTTTATGCCCAGCCCGGGCAAGATCAAGCACTATCACGCGCCAGGCGGCAACGGCGTGCGCGTCGACTCGCACCTGTACAGCGGCTATGCCGTACCGCCGAACTACGACTCGCTGATCGGCAAGATCATCACCTACGGTGCCACCCGCGACGAAGCCATGGCGCGCATGCGCAATGCCCTGGACGAAATCGTAATCGACGGGATCAAGACCAACGTGCCGCTGCACCGCGATCTGACCCGTGACGAAGGCTTCTGCAAGGGTGGTGTGAATATCCACTACCTGGAAAAGAAGCTGGGGATGGACAAGCACTAAGCAAAAGTCGACAAAAGCGCTGAAGGCTGGATGGCCGGACGGAAAAGCGGATAATCCCCCTTTCGTCCAGCTTTCCAGCCTTCAGCCGTTTTACAACGAGGTTTTTATGCCCTGGCTACAAGTCCGTCTCGCCATCACCCCTGACCAGGCGGAGACCTACGAGGATGCGCTACTCGAAGTCGGCGCCGTCTCGGTCACCTTCATGGACGCCGAGGATCAGCCGATATTCGAACCGGACCTGGGTACCACGCCGCTGTGGAGCCACACCCACCTGCTCGCGCTGTTCGAAGGCGATGCCGATGCCGACCAGGTCGTCGCCCACCTGCGCCTGCTGACCGGTGACCCGCTTCCGGAGCACCACATCGAACGCATAGAGGATCAGGACTGGGAACGCAGCTGGATGGACAATTTCCAGCCCATGCGCTTCGGTCGTCGCCTGTGGATCGTACCGAGCTGGCACGAAGCACCCGAGCCCGACGCCGTCAACCTGCTGCTCGATCCGGGACTGGCCTTTGGCACCGGCACCCATCCGACCACTGCACTGTGCCTGCAATGGCTGGACAGTCAGGCACTGGAGGGTTGTACGGTGCTCGACTTCGGTTGTGGCTCGGGCATCCTGGCCATTGCCGCCCTGCTTTTGGGCGCAGAGCACGCAGTCGGCACGGACATCGATCCGCAAGCCGTAGAAGCCTCGCGCGACAACGCCACCCGTAACGGCATCGACCCGGCGCGCTTCCCGGTCTACCTGCCCGAGAACCTGCCCCAGGAACAGGCTGACGTCGTCGTCGCCAACATTCTTGCCGGGCCGCTGGTCGCCTTGGCGCCGCAGATCACCTCCCTGGTCAAGACGGGCGGGCGGCTGGCGCTGTCCGGTATCCTCGCCGAACAGGCCGAAGAGGTGCGCGCCGCCTATGCTGCAGACTTCAATCTCGATCCCACCGCAGAACAAGTCGGCTGGGTGCGGATCAGCGGCGTGCGTCACGGCTGAACGATCAGATGTTCCCCCAGGCCCTGACCACCAGCCTGGGAGCTTGCGCTAGACTAGACGCCCCTGTTTTCAGCGGATTGTTCCATGACCGAGACATTCGTCGCCCAGTGCCCCCATTGCCGAACCAGCTTTCGCGTCAGCCGCGCGCAGTTGGGCGCTGCCCATGGCGCGGTTCGCTGCGGCGCATGTCTCCATGTGTTCAATGCCGCCCGCCAGGTCCTCGGCGACGCTGCGATTCAAGTCCCAGCTCCGGCGTCCAGGCCTACCACGACGACCACGGCCAAGTCCGCTGCGCAAACCAAACCAGCCGCCCCGGGCGTTTCCCCGCCTGCCCCGACGGCTACCCCGGCAGCACCACGCAATCCCGTGGAGGATGACCTGCGCATCCATGATGACCTAGACCTGGGCGACATGGACCTGGATCGAGAGCTGGAGCGCCTGGAACAGGAGGAACATCAACTTTCTCAGCAGTTCCTCTCTCTGCACGCCACCGACGAGCCCTCATTCGATGACGCGCCGGACGCCCCGATAACGGATGACGAGGCTTGGGCCGAGGCCCTGCTCGACGAAACGACCGACAGCAAAGCCCGCCGCGAGCTGCACATCGAGCCTGCGCTGGGCGAGCTGGAACCTGAGGCACCCACACGTGGTGCGCGCTCCAGCTCCACCACGCCCAAGCTCGAGTCCATGCACGCCCAGCCTGACGGCGATTTGTCCGCCCGCCACTACGAGGGCGGCCTGGATCAGCTCAATGAACCTCCCTTGCAACTGGAATGGCAACGCCCGAAGAAACCCTGGGGACGCTGGATTGGCTGGAGCTTGTTGATCCTGCTCGCCCTGCTGGGTCTGGCCGCGCAGTATGTCTACTACCACTATGCAGAACTGGCACGTCAGGACCGCTACCGCCCCTGGTTCGAGCAGCTGTGTCCGCTGGTGGGCTGCAGCCTGCCGTCCAAGGTGGACATTACCCAGATCAAGAGCAGCAACCTGGTGGTGCGCAGCCACCCACGTTATACCGGCGCGCTGATTGTGGATGCGATCCTGTATAACCGCGCCGCCTTCGCACAACCCTTCCCACTGCTGGAAATGCGCTTCTCCGATATCAACGGCCAATTGCTGGCCAGCCGGCGCTTCAAGCCCAGCGAGTACCTGAGTGGCGAATTGGCCGGTCAGCGGGAAATGCCACCTCAAACGCCGATCCACATTTCGCTGGACATCCTGGACCCCGGCGCTAAGGCAGTGAACTACAGCCTGGGCTTTCATTCGCCGGAATGATGGTGGTTAAAGCCAATTTCGGGCTGCGCTTATCACAAAACAACCCTTGGCGATAAGCCCCAAGCTGCTCAGAATTTGTTCAGTTCGACCTTTATCCGTTCATGAAGAGCGGGTATTATGCCCACCCTTTTTTGCAGTCCCCGATTCGACCTGAACCAGCAGGCCCCATGCAGGGAAGTCCTATGTCAGCGCTACGTATCGGCCCCTACACATTGCCCAACCGTTTGATCCTGGCGCCCATGGCGGGCGTGACGGATCAGCCATTCCGCCAGCTTTGCCGGCGTTTTGGCGCGGGGCTGGTGGTGTCTGAGATGGTCACCAGCGACGTACGGCTGTGGAACAGCCGCAAGTCACGCCTGCGCCTGCCTCATGAAGATGATCCCGAGCCGCGTTCGGTGCAGATCGCCGGCGGCGACGCGCTCATGCTCGCTGAAGCGGCGCGCGCCAATGTCGCATTGGGCGCGCAGATCATCGACATCAACATGGGCTGCCCGGCCAAGAAGGTCTGTAACAAGGCCGCTGGGTCTGCGCTGATGAAAGACGAGCGACTGGTGGCGGAGATTCTCGCCGCCGTGGTAGCCGCGGTCGATGTACCGGTGACGCTTAAAATACGTACGGGATGGGATCGTCAGAACAAAAACGGCATCACAATAGCGAGGATCGCTGAGCAGGCAGGCATAGCCGCCCTGGCGGTGCATGGCCGCACCCGCGCCGACCTGTACACCGGCGAGGCCGAATACGACAGCATCGCAAGCATCAAGCAGGCCGTGTCGATGCCGGTGTTCGCCAATGGCGACATCGACTCACCGCACAAGGCCCACGCGGTGCTCGCACACACAGGCGCCGATGGATTGCTGATTGGCCGGGCTGCTCAGGGACGCCCGTGGATTTTTCGTGAAATCGCCCATTTTCTGGAAACCGGCGAGCAGTTGCCGGGACCAGGCCTGATCGAGGTGCAACACATACTGCTGGAACACCTGGCCGCACTGCATGTTTTCTATGGAGATGTCATGGGCGTTCGCATCGCCCGCAAGCATGTCGGCTGGTACCTGGCAACCCTGCCGGGCGCCAAGGAGTTCCGTGCTCAATTCAATCGTTTGGACAACACGGACGCGCAGCGCGCCAGCATTCGAGAATTCTTCGCCGCGCGAATCGACGCTGAAGAAGAGGTGGCCGCATGACGACGATGACCGAGACCTTTTTAAGTGGAACAACACCCGTGAGTGAGCAAGCCAACCTGAAACAGCACCTGAACACGCCTATTGAGGAGGGTCAACCGACCCTGCGCGGCAGCGTGGAGCAGGCGCTGAAAAATTATTTCGCCCATCTCGAGGGCGCCTCCGTCACGGATGTGTACAACCTGGTGCTTTCCGAAGTGGAAGCCCCGCTGCTGGAAACTGTGATGAATCATGTGAAGGGCAACCAGACCAAAGCTTCCGAGCTGCTCGGCCTGAACCGCGGCACCCTGCGCAAGAAACTCAAGCAGTACGACCTTCTTTAAGCCACAAGCCGCAGGCTCCAAGCCGCAAGCAGATGCGTTTTCCCTGTACTTGCGGCTTGTGCTGTCAGCTAAACCTTTGATGGAATCGCTATGACCGACCAAACCACCCGTCTTTCCGTCCGCCGCGCGCTGATCAGCGTGTCCGACAAATCCGGCGTCGTCGACTTCGCCCGTGAACTCGCCGCCCTGGGCGTCGAGATTCTCTCCACGGGTGGCACCTTCAAGCTGCTCCAGGACAGCGGAATTGCCGCTGTGGAAGTTGCCGACTACACCGGTTTTCCGGAAATGATGGATGGCCGGGTCAAGACCCTGCACCCGAAGATCCACGGCGGCATTCTTGGCCGTCGTGACCTGGACGGCGCGGTGATGGCCGAGCACGGCATCCAGCCGATCGACTTGGTGGCGGTCAACCTCTACCCCTTTGCGGCCACCGTGAGCAAGCCGGACTGCACGCTGCCCGACGCCATCGAGAACATCGACATCGGCGGGCCGACCATGGTGCGTTCCGCCGCGAAAAATCATAAGGACGTGGCCATCGTGGTCAACGCCAGCGACTATGCCGGCATCGTCGAATCCCTCAAGGCCGGTGGCCTCAGCTACGCGCAGCGCTTCGACCTGGCCCTCAAGGCCTTTGAGCACACCGCGGCCTACGACGGCATGATCGCCAACTACCTGGGCACCATCGATCAAAGCAGCGAGACCCTGTCCACGGCAAACCGTGGCCAGTTCCCGCGCACCTTCAACAGCCAGTTCATCAAGGCGCAGGACATGCGCTACGGCGAAAACCCGCACCAGCAGGCAGCCTTCTACGTCGAAGCCCAGCCCGCCGAAGCCTGTATCGCCACCGCCACGCAACTGCAGGGCAAGGAGCTGTCCTACAACAACGTGGCCGACACCGACGCTGCGCTGGAGTGCGTGAAGAGCTTCACCAAGCCGGCCTGTGTGATCGTCAAGCACGCCAACCCGTGCGGCGTCGCCGTGGTACCGGAAGCCGAGGGCGGCATCCGCAAGGCCTATGACCTGGCCTATGCCACCGACAGCGAGTCGGCGTTCGGCGGCATCATCGCCTTCAACCGCGAGCTGGACGGTGCTACCGCCCAGGCCATCGTCGAGCGTCAGTTCGTCGAAGTGATCATCGCCCCAAGCATTTCCGCCGACGCTCGTGCTGTGGTCGCCGCCAAGGCCAACATTCGCCTGCTGGAGTGCGGCCAGTGGCCTGCCGAGCGCGTCAATGGCCTGGACTACAAGCGCGTCAACGGCGGCTTGCTGGTGCAGAGCCGCGACATCGGCATGATCACCGAATCCGACCTCAAGGTCGTGACCCAGCGCGCGCCGAGCGAGCAGGAAATCCATGACCTGATCTTCGCCTGGAAAGTGGCCAAGTTCGTCAAGTCCAACGCCATCGTCTATGCCAAGAACCGCCAGACCGTGGGCGTGGGTGCCGGGCAAATGAGCCGCGTCAACTCCGCCCGCATCGCCGCAATCAAGGCCGAACACGCCGGCCTGCAGGTTCAGGGCGCCGTAATGGCCTCCGATGCCTTCTTCCCGTTCCGCGACGGCCTGGACAACGCCGCCGCCGCCGGCATCACCGCCGTGATCCAGCCGGGTGGCTCGATGCGCGATGCAGAAGTCATCGATGCGGCCAACGAAGCCGGAATTGCGATGGTCTTTACGGGAATGCGTCACTTCCGCCATTGATCCGCTGGTGGATGGCTTCGGCCTCCACTCTACAGGGAACGCCAGACATCGTAGGGTGGATAACGCTCTGCTTATCCACCGCGGGCCACAGGCCCGCCCCCAACGGGAGAAAGAAATGAACGTATTGATCATCGGCAGCGGCGGTCGTGAGCACGCCCTAGCCTGGAAGGTCGCGCAGGACAAGCGCGTCGAGAAGGTTTTCGTCGCACCCGGTAACGCCGGCACCGCCACCGAGGCTAAATGCGAGAACGTCGCCATCGACGTGCTCGACATTGAGGCACTGGCTGATTTCGCCGAAAAAAACGTACAACTGACCATCGTCGGCCCGGAAGCGCCGCTGGTGAAAGGCGTGGTCGATCTGTTCCGCACCCGCAAGCTGGATATTTTCGGCCCGACTGCGGCCGCCGCTCAGTTGGAAGGTTCCAAGGCGTTCACCAAGGACTTCCTGGCTCGCCACAAGATTCCCACCGCCGACTATCAGAACTTCACTGAAGTCGAACCGGCCCTGGCCTACCTGCATGAAAAGGGCGCGCCGATTGTCATCAAGGCCGATGGCCTGGCCGCCGGCAAGGGCGTGATCGTCGCCATGACCCTGGCCGAGGCCGAAGATGCCGTGCGTGACATGCTGTCCGGCAATGCCTTCGGTGAGGCCGGTTCGCGCGTGGTCATCGAGGAATTTCTCGATGGCGAAGAAGCCAGCTTCATCGTCATGGTGGACGGCGAAAACGTGCTGCCCATGGCTACCAGCCAGGACCACAAGCGCGTCGGCGATGGCGACAGCGGCCCGAACACCGGCGGCATGGGCGCCTACTCCCCCGCTCCGGTGGTCACCGATGCCATCCACCAGCGTGTGATGGACGAAGTCATTTACCCGACCGTGCGCGGCATGGCTGGCGAAGGCAATGTCTACACCGGCTTCCTGTACGCCGGCCTGATGATCGATAAGGCCGGAACGCCCAAGGTCATCGAGTTCAACTGTCGCTTCGGCGACCCGGAAACCCAGCCGATCATGATCCGCCTGGAGTCTTCGCTGGTCCTGCTGGTCGAGGCCGCACTGGCCAAGGCGCTGGACAAGGTCGAGGCTACCTGGGACCCACGTCCGACAGTCGGCGTGGTCCTCGCTGCCGGCGGCTACCCAGGCGACTACGCCAAGGGTGACGTGATCGAAGGCCTGGATGCTGCCGCCCAGCTGGACGGCAAGGTGTTCCATGCCGGCACGGCGCTGAATGCACAAAATCAGGTGATCACCGCCGGCGGTCGTGTACTGTGCGCCACGGCAATTGGCAGCAGCGTGGCCGATGCCCAGCAGCAGGCGTATCGTCTGGCAGAAAAAATCCGCTGGAACGGCTGCTTCTACCGCAGCGACATTGGCTACCGCGCCATTGCTCGCGAACGCGGAGAAGGCTGAGTCCCCTCGGAAAAAACAGGCCCCGCATCAGCGGGGCCTTTTCATTTGCGGGTACTCAGTGCCAGTTGCGCAGGTCCCTGTCCTTGGTTTCCGGCATCAGGAACAGGCCAATGAAGAACGTCATCACCGCCACGATGATTGGATACCAAAGACCGTAATAGATATCGCCCGTTGCCGCCACCATGGCGAAGGCGGTCGTCGGCAGGAAGCCGCCGAACCAGCCGTTGCCGATATGGTAAGGCAGCGACATGGCCGAATAGCGGATGCGCGTGGGGAACAGCTCGACCAGCATCGCCGCGATGGGACCGTAGACCATCGTCACAAACAGCACCAGAACCGTCAGCAGCACAACCAGCATCGGTTTGTTGATCTGCTCCGGATCCGCCTTGGCGGGATAGCCGTGGCTGTGAATCGTCTCGGTCATGCTCGCGTTGAAAGCATCGCCTCGTGCCTTGAACTCATCTGCAGGTAGGCCGGCTCCAGAAAACGAGGCAATCGTCTCCTCGCCGATTCTGATGCTCGCAAGAGTGCCTGCCGGCGCCGCTTCGTTGGAATAATTCACCGAGTTGCGGGCCAGAAAGCTCTTGGCGATATCGCAGGACGTCACGAACTTCGAGGTGCCGACCGGGTTGAACTGGAACGAACACTCGCGGGGGTCCGCCACCACCGTCACCGGCGCGCTGGCTTGCGCCTGTTCGAGCGCAGGGTTGGCATAGTGAGTGATCAGGCCGAACAGCGGGAAGTAGGTCAACGCCGCGATAAGGCAGCCGCCCAAGATGATCGGCTTGCGGCCGATCTTGTCGGACAGCCAGCCGAACACGATAAAGAAGGGCGTGCCGATCAGCAGCGAGAGCGCGATCAGGATGTTGGCCGTCGCACCGTCCACCTTCAACGTCTGCGTCAGGAAGAACAAGGCATAGAACTGGCCGGTGTACCACACCACCGCCTGTCCCGCCGTCCCGCCAAACAGGGCAATCAGCGCCACCTTGGCGTTTTCCCAGCGGCCAAAGGCCTCGGTGAGAGGCGCCTTGGACGTCTTGCCCTCCGCCTTCATTTTCTTGAAGGCCGGGCTCTCGCTCAGGCTCAGACGAATCCACACCGAAATAATCAGCAGCACGATGGACAGCAAAAAGGGAATACGCCAACCCCAGGCCGCAAATTCTTCCTCGCCAAGCCAGGTGCGCGTGCCAAGGATGATCAGCAGCGAGAGGAACAAGCCGAGCGTCGCGGTCGTCTGGATCCATGATGTATAGAACCCCCGCCGGCCGTGCGGTGCGTGTTCGGCTACATAGGTCGCGGCGCCTCCGTATTCCCCGCCGAGCGCCAACCCCTGAAACAGACGAAGGGCAATGAGGATGACAGGCGCTGCCATACCCCATGTCGCATAACTGGGCAACACACCGACGATAAAAGTCGACAGACCCATGATCGTAATGGTGATGAGGAAGGTGTACTTGCGTCCGACCAGATCGCCTAGCCGACCGAAGAAGATCGCACCGAATGGCCGCACGGCAAAACCGGCCGCAAAGGCCCCCAGTGCGAGGATGAAGGCTGCCGTAGGGTTGATCCCTGAGAAGAACTGCGCCGCGATGATCGCTGAGAGCGATCCGTACAGATAGAAGTCGTACCATTCAAAAACGGTACCCAAGGAAGAAGCGAAAATGACTTTCCGTTCCTCCGCCGTCATGGCTCTGGCCGGTGGGTGATCGGCCTCCAGCGTTGCGTCGCTCATGGTGCCTCCAGGACGCCAACGGGCAAGCGCGTGATCGCCCTGTGCCGGACGTCTTTTAAGAGTGTTTGCCGAAAAAGCTACTCGTTTAAAGAAAACAGGCGAGGCAAAAACGCCACACTACTTTGTGTTCTCATTAAAGACGGCAGCTCAAAAAATCAGCCAAACGGTGCAACGTGCCGAGCAAGCGCCTGGCAGACACCTGCTTCGAGCGAACGCTGAAAAATATCGAACCAAACGACTCAGCACCTGCGTACAGGCAGTATTTCCTCCACCTAACCTTAGGTTGGTAAGTATCAAGATACGCGCGACTACGCTAAAAACCGCGCTTAAGGCGGATTTATATCTACCTTTCCCTTGTTACACCGATTCTTGTCGCGGCTATAATCGGGCAAATTTTTCGCTGGATGCTCTCTTAGTGCCCAGGCTCAGGACCGCCACTGCATTTCTCTTCGGCCTGCTGCTAATTGCTTGGGCATCACTGGGCCTGTCAGGGCCAGCCATGGCGAATGCCAGCACCTCTTTCAGCGATGCGCCTGGGGCGCCTTCGCAACCTGCCCGTGAAACCTGGGAATTGTTCATCGACGCTACCGCTGAACTGGACCTGGAACAGGTCATTGCGCGAAGTTCACAGTTCCGGCCGTTAAAGCTGCAAGCCCTGACCCATCCGCCCACAAAGAGCGCGGTATGGCTGCACGCCTCCGTTCCGCCACTCAACCAACCTCATTGGCTGTGGTTATTTGCGCCTTATTTGCAGCATGTCGACTTCTACCTGCTGGAAGACGGTCATCTGCAACAAGAAATCCGCACGGGCGAGCATCGGTCGGGCACTGGGCAGATATACGACAACCATCCCTATTATTTTTCCTTGCCCGACGACTCCAGGCCACGCGACATCTACCTGCGCATCACCTCCCAGCACACCTTGATGGCCTGGTTCAACATCCTGGACGGGCCTATGGTGCGTGATCAAGGGCATCCCCTATTGCTGTTTGGCGCCTTGTTCGGCGCGTTGGCGATCTTGCTGGTCTATTGCCTGATTCGTGGCCTGAGTACCCGCACGGCCGCCTATGGTTGCCTGGTCGCGCTGCAGGCAAGCCTGCTGCTGGGACTGGCCGCTCATCTGGGCCTGCTACACCTGCTTCCCGGTACTGGCTGGCAAACGCAGGTGAATGCCTTTACCAAATTAGTCGGCTCACTGAGCTTGCTGAGCCTTGCCCTGACCGCATTCGCTCCACGCCGGAGTCCCTGGCGCACGGTGTTAAAAGTAGAACTGGTGATCGGCCTCGCTCTGGCCGTGCTCATGTGTTTCGAGACCCGGCCCTGGCACTCATCCCTGCTGCACGGATTGCTCTTGGTGGTTTCGTTGAGCGTGTGCAGTCTGGGTGCTTCACACTGGCACAGGGGCCATCAGCCGGCACGGTTGGTGTTTTTTGCCATGCTGCTGTTCAGCGGCACGCTGATGTTTTTCATTCCTGCGCTTCTTGGCTATATGCAACTGCCCTTCGGGGTACTGATCGTGGCCATCTATGGTGTCGCCGCGCTCAGCAATCTCATGCTGTACCACGCCTTGGTAGAACAACAGCGGCTGGTCGAGCAAACCGCCGCCACTGCGCATACGAGGACAGCCGTCACCGATGCAGAGCTGCGTACCAAAGCAGACTTTCTCGCCAAGGTCAGCCATGAAATCCGCACGCCCATGAATGGCGTCCTGGGTATGAGCGAGCTGCTGCTTGGCACCCAGCTATCGACCCGGCAACGCGACTATGTGCAAACCCTGCACAGTGCCGGCAATGAGCTGCTTATCCTGATCAACGAAATTCTGGACATCACACGACTGGAAACGGGCAGCATCGAGCTGGAAGACGTGCAATTCGATCTCCATGCCCTACTCGATGATTGCCTGACAATCTTCCGCAACCAGGCTGAACAGCAGCGAGTCGAGCTGATCAGCTTTGTGCAGCCACGCGTGCCACAGGTCATCTCCGGCGACCCCACCCGATTGCGTCAGGTGCTGGTGAGCTTGCTGCACAATGCATTCAAACAAACCGATACGGGCGAAGTCCTGTTGGTGGCTGCCCTGGATGATGATGGTCCGACACCGCGCCTGCGCATCGCCGTACAGGACAGCGGTCGGCCCTATTCACCAGAAGAACAAGACTCCTTGCTCACGACCCCGTTGCTGAGCCATGACCTGCTTTCAACCCATAAGGTGGACGGACACTTCGGCCTGCTCATCGCCCGCCAGTTGGTGCAGCTGATGCAAGGCCAATACGGTATTCAGGGCGGTACAGAGCAGGGTAATACGCTGTGGCTGTCCTTGCCTCTGGATGAAGAGCATCTGGAGCAGCCGAACGCCAACCTGGAAGCGCCCCTGCAGAACATTCGCCTCCTGGTGGTGGACGACAACGAAACCTGTCGCAAGGTGCTGGTTCAGCAGTGCAGCGCCTGGGGCATGAACGTCAGCGCCGTGGCCACCGGCACCGAGGCCCTGGCCTTGCTGCGTACCCGGGCCCATTTGCAGGACGACTTCGACGTGGTGCTGCTCGATCAGGACATGCCCGGCATGACGGGCATGCAATTGGCCGCGCGAATCAAGGAAGATCCTTTCCTCAACCGCGATATTCTGCTGATCATGCTTACGGGCCTGAGCAACGCGCCAAGCAAGATCATCGCTCGCAACGCCGGCATCAAACGCGTCCTGACCAAGCCCGTGGCCGGCTACACCTTGAAAACCACCATTGCCGAAGAGCTGATTCGACGCAACGGCGGGAATCGTGCACGCGGATTTACCCAGGCGAGCGACGCCCTGCCATTGCCTGCGGATTTCCGCATCCTGGTGGCGGAAGACAACAGTATTTCCACCAAGGTGATCCGCGGCATGCTGGGCAAGCTCAACCTGCAACCGGATACCGCCAGTAACGGCGCTGAAGCCCTACAGGCAATCAAGGAGGGTCATTACGACCTGGTCTTGATGGACTGCGAAATGCCGGTACTTGACGGTTTTTCCGCCACCGAACAACTGCGTGAATGGGAACGTCGCGAACAGCGGCCCCGCACGCCCGTGGTGGCCCTCACCGCACATATCCTCAATGAGCACAAGGAACGCGCCCGCCAGGCGGGCATGGACGGCCACATGGCCAAGCCTGTGGAGCTTTCGCAGTTGCGCGAAACCATCGAGCACTGGGTGCTTGAACGGAACCTGCACCGCAGCGCACTGTCTTGATGCCGTTCCGGCAGTTCTATGGCTCTTGAACGCGAGTTGCCGGTAGCGCGCAGACCTTTACGGCAACGATGGACAGCCCGAGCTTTTGTCTAGCTCCTAGGCTAAAATCGCGGCTATTTTTTCCCGTCCCCCTCCCCCGAGACTCTCGCAATGCTCGCCGAGCTGTTCAGTGTTTACTTGAGGATGCTGGTGCTTTACAGCCCCTTCTTTGTGCTGTCCTGCTTCATCAGCCTGTCCCGTGGCTACACCGTCAAGGAACGCAAGCGCCTGGCCTGGCGCGTGGCCGCTGGCGTGCTGACTTCAAGTTTATTGCTGTACCTGTTCGGCCGGTACATTTTCGATCTATTCGGTATCACCATCGATGCCTTCCGCATCGGTGCCGGCACGGTGCTGTTCATTTCGGCGCTGGGCATGGCCCAGGGCAAGGCTGTGGCGACCAGCGACAATGTGCAGCAGGACGTGACCATAGTGCCGCTGACCATTCCGCTGACTGTAGGACCGGGCACCATCGGTGCTCTGCTGGTTATGGGCGCGGGTGATCAGCTCTGGGACCAGAAGCTGATCACCATCGCTGCTCTGGGCCTGTCTGCACTCACTGTCGGCGCGATTCTTTATCTGTCGAACCAGTTCGAGCGGCTGCTCGGCGATCAGGGGCTGCAGATAGTCAGTCGCTTGATGGGTCTGTTCGTGTGCGCCCTGGCCGCTCAAATCATCTTTACTGGCGTAAAAAACTATCTGCTGGGCTGATCAGGCCTGGTTGAGGCACGCGCGGTATTCCTCCAGGTAGTCACCGGCGAGCAGCAGTTTCTGCTGCGCCTCGAGCACCTTGCCGGCCATCTGGAAGAAGGAATGCTCTTCTTCGTCCAAGTGATGGTGAACCTTCTCCGCGAGCTTTTTCGCCTGAACCAGCCAACTGGAACTGCTCGGGTCGGTCTGTTCCAACGACTCGACCTGTTCATCCATTTCATGGTGTTCGGCAATCGCATGGCGGGAAAGCGTCTGGGTCAGGTCGGCCTGTAACAAAGGGATGTAGAAATGACGCTCTTCGGCCATCGCATGAGCGGCGAGTTCCTGCTTGAGCCGTCCGAACAGCACATGCCGCTCGGGACTGTCGCCCTGCGTGGCGAGCAGCTCGGCACACAAGGCGCGCTGTATTTCGTGACTCTGGCGCAGGGCTTCAAAAATGGTCATAGCGCATCTCCAACGTGATGTGATCACGTAGAGACTAGCTCGCGCCTTACACCCTGAACCAGCCCGCCAATCAGCGCTCAGCGCAGCTGACTGTCCTTGCTCGCGCGGCGGTTATACAGGCTGAACGCCGTTTGCTCTTTGTCGTGCTCGCTCTGGCAAGCGATGCACAGCTGCACGCCAGGTATAGCTTCACGTCGCGCCTGGGGAATGGGCGCGCCGCACTCTTCGCAGTCACGGCGACTCTCGCCCCGTGGCAGTTGGCTGCGGGCACGTTGGATTGCATCCTCGATGCTGTTATCGATCTGCTCTTGCACCGCCCCGTCGTTGGTCCACCCACCGGCCATAACACCCTCCACAACGATCAATGCCTTGGCAGGTATGGCCGAAACCAGCCCGCCTGGCAAGCGCAGCGATGGATTGCAGTCAGGGATCAGGCCGTCGCGGCGCGACGCTGGACCCATACCGAGAACACGCCACTGGCAATGATTACCCCCATCCCAATCAGCCCACCCAGATCAGGAACATGACCAAAGGTAACGAGGCCAACCAGTGCGGCGAAGACGATCTGCCCGTAGGTAAAGGGTGCCAGGGTGGCTGCGCTGGCATAGTTGTAGGCAACGCTCAACATCAGGTGGGCAACCATGGCCAACGCGCCAAGCGAAAGGATCATCAGGCCGTGGATGAGCTCCGGGGTTTCCCAGACAAAGGGCAAGGTCGCCCCGAACAACAGTGTGCCGACCAGGCTGGAGAGGTAATTGCTGGTCACCGGGTTGTCGGTGGCGTTCAAGCGTCGGGTCAGCAGCTGATACACGCCGAAGCAGATGGCGGCGCCCAATGGCAGCAGGATAGCCGGGGTAAACAGCGCACCACCGGGACGCACGATGATCAACACGCCTACCAAGCCCAGCAGCACCGCGCCCCATTGGCCAAGACTGATCGTCTCCTTAAGCAGTAGCACGGACAGTACGGTCACCACCAAGGGCGATAGAAACATCACCGCCGTGGCTTCGCCCAGCGGGATGTAGCGCAGCCCCGTAAGCAGCAAACCACTCACCCCGGTTAGGCACAAACCGCGGGCCAACTGCAACCAAGGGCGTTGGGTGCGCACCATGTTCAGGCCCTTGCGTGGCGCGAAAATCAGCGTCATCAGAAAGAACTGGGCGAAGTACCGCGCCCAGACGATAAGAAAGACCGGATACAACAAACTCATTTGCTTGGAAATGCCGTCGTGGCTGGCCAGCAAGAGGCCAGAACCGAGAATCAGCAAAACGCCGATCAACGGATTTTTCGAAGAACTCATGGAAAATGACTCAGGAAGAAAGCAAGCAGGGTTATAGTTAGCTAGCTAAGTATAGGCGCTGCGCGGTGCTGATTGCCAGTCTTCACACAGGCAAACTCCCAAGGCTTGCCATGGATCATGCGACAAGTCGCACGGCGCACCGTAGAATGCCTGGCCCGCGAACCAACGCCAGCTCACGACACCGGCTGACCGAGATTACGATGTACTCGATACGATTGATGACCGAAAACGACCTGCCCCAGGTTATGGAAATCCAACAGCAAGCCTACGAGACCGCCGTACTGGAAAGCGAAAGCGTAATCCGTGCGCGCCGCAGTAGCAGTCCGCAGCTGGCCTGGGTTGCCGAGGATGCAAGCGGGGTATGTGCCTACCTGTTCTGCTACCCGTCGCAGGTTGGCCAGGTCACCCCATTGGATGGCGACTTCAACAGCCCGGCGGATGCCGACTGCTTGTACCTGCACGATCTGGCGGTGGCTTCTCGCGCAGCCGGGCGTGGCATTGGTCCCGCATTGGTCAAACAAGCCCTGCAACGAGCGCGGCATCACCAGCTGCGCTATTCCGCGCTAGTCTCGGTACAGGATTCCCAGCCGTTCTGGTCGCGCCTGGGGTATGCCGAACACGCTGAGCTGGACCCACCCCATGCCGAACATCTGGCCAGCTACTGCATTCCCGCTACGTACATGGTGTGCCATCTCAATTGAAGTGCCTGACCGCAGGACACACGTGGTTACGTCCCGGTCGTCATCAACTGTTGAGGATCGGCGCATGCTTGGTAATACTGCGCCGCGATCCCCCACTCTACGAGGGGTCTTCCTCCTGCCAACTGTCTTTTGACAGGCCTACCTGTCCGTTACCATTGCATGCCGTGGAGCCAAACCAATGCTAAAGAGGAGCGATGTTGTCTGGAGCCTCGTAGGCCTTGGTGCGGTAGCCCTGTCCTGCTTTTTGCTTTACCAAGAAATTCGCGACATCTCCCTGGATGATCTGGCCGATAGCCTACTGGCCATTCCGCTGAGTAAATGGTTGCTCGCCGCCCTGGCCACCGCCGGCGCTTACTATGCTCTGGCCTGGTACGACCGCATCGCCATCGCCCACCTGGGCAAGAAGATTTCCTGGTGGTTCATCACCCTCTGCTCGTTTACCACCTACGCGCTGGCCCACAACATCGGCGCATCGGTGTTTTCCGGCGCACTGGTGCGTTACCGTGCCTACCGGACGAAGAACCTCAGCCCGCAAGAAATCGGTCTGCTGATCGTGTTCTGCTCCTTCACCTTCACCCTGGGCGCCCTCTTCGCCGGTGGCGTGGTGCTGATCATCCGCCCTGAATTGATCCACCGCGTCGCTGATGTCGACTCGTGGTTGTCGATTGTCATCGGCCTGAGCCTGGTCGGGCTGGTCGGCTTGTACGTGCTTGGTGCCTGGCGCCAGCTCAAACCGCTACGCATCGGCAAGTTCAATATCGAGTACCCGCGACTGAGCATTGTGCGCAAGCAGTTGATAGCCGGCCCGCTGGAACTGGCCTGTGCGGCGGCAATCATCTATTTCGCTCTGCCTAGCGAAGCCAACCCCGGTTACCTGACGGTGCTCGGCGTCTTCCTTGCTTCCTTCTCGCTGGCTCTTCTTTCCCATGCACCGGGTGGTCTGGGCGTCCTGGAAGTCACCTTTCTGGCCGCCATGCCCGAGTTCAGCACAACCGATGTCCTGGCCGCGCTGATCGTGTTCCGCGGTTTCTATTTGCTGCTGCCCTTTGCCCTGTCGCTGCTGGTGGTGCTGGGCTTCGAGTGGTCGCAATGGCATCAGAAGCGGGATGACAGCCTCGGGTCTGCTGAAGAGAACAACCAATAATCAAGCGCGTGCCCGCTTCGTCTGAACATCACTCTCGCCTACACTGCGCGCCCGTTTGACTGCACAGACTGTTGATCCATGACTCTCGCCCTACCCGCCCGTGCCTGCGGCATCGATTTTGGCACCTCCAACTCCACCGTCGGCTGGCTACGTCCTGATCAGTCGCCCCTGATCGCGTTGGAAGACGGCAAGTTCACGCTGCCCTCGGTGGTGTTCTTCAACCAGGAAGAGCGTCGTCCCGCGTTTGGCCGCCTGGCTCTGCACGAATACCTGGACGGCTACGAAGGCCGTCTGATGCGCTCGCTGAAAAGCCTGCTGGGCTCCAAACTGCTGAAAAGCGAGACCACCGTGCTCGGCAGCGCCGTGCCCTTCAAACAGATCCTCGCTCTATTCATTGGCGAATTGAAAAAACGCACCGAAATCGCCGCTGGCCGCAGCTTCGATCAGGTGGTATTGGGCCGTCCGGTGTTCTTCGTCGATGACGACCCCAAGGCCGATCAGGAGGCTGAAGACACCCTGGTAGCCGTTGCCCGCACGCTCGGCTTCAAGGACGTGTCTTTTCAATACGAACCGCTCGCCGCAGCCTTCGACTACGAGTCAGGCATCCAGAAGGAAGAGTTGGTTCTGATCGTCGACATTGGCGGCGGCACCTCGGACTTCTCTCTGGTACGTCTGTCCCCGCAACGCCGGCACAGCGCCGAACGTCAGGACGACATTCTCGCCACTGGCGGTGTGCACATCGGTGGTACTGACTTCGACAAGCAGCTCAGCCTGCAGGGCGTAATGCCCCTGTTCGGCTACGGCAGCCGGATGAAGAGCGATGCGCCGATGCCCACCAGCACCCACATGAACCTGGCCACCTGGCACACCATCAATGCGGTGTATGCGCAGAAGCACCAGTTGGCACTGAAGAACATGCGCTACGACATCGTCGACACTACCGGCATCGACCGCCTGTTCCGCCTAATCGAACAACGCGCCGGGCATTGGCTGGCAATCCAGGTGGAAGACAGCAAGATCGAACTCACCCATCAGGATCAACGATCCATCGACCTGTCACGCCTCGAGCCTGGCCTGAATGCCACGCTCAGCCGACCGCTGTTCGAACAGGCCATTGATGCCCAACTGCAACGCATCCGTACGGGTATCGAGGAATTGCTGACTCATGCAGGCGTGAACGCTGGCCAAGTCGACACGCTGTTTTTTACCGGCGGTTCCAGCAGCGTGCCGGCTCTGCGTGGCAGTGTCGCCACACTGCTGCCCAATGCACGATTGGTGGATGGCGATAGTTTCGGCGGTATCGGCAGCGGCCTGGCCCTGGAAGCCTTCAAACGCTACGGCTAGGCGGCTGGAACGGCTCGATTGCACAACGCAAAAACGAAGAGGGCCCCCGTGAGTACGGGAGCCCTCGTTTTTAGTGGGCGTGGTGCATCATCCCATGCTGCGCGGGAGCGGACTGCGGTGCGTCGGCTTGCACGGCAACCTCGACGGTTACCTCGCCTGCTTTCTCAAAACGCAGCGTCAGGGGAAAACGCTCCCCGGCCTGCATCTGCCGCGACAGCTCAAAGAGCATCACATGGTAGCCCCCCGGTACAAAATCCACCTGTTCGCCTGGCCCGATATCTACGACAGGCACGTGGTGCATCTTCATCAGGCCATCCACATGGGCATGCTCGTGCAGCTCAGCCTTGCCGGCCACAGGTGTACTAGCCCCCAGCAAACGATCTGCCTCGGCCCCGGTGTTCTGCAAGACGAAATAGGCGGCCGCGGCGGGCGCCGTAGGCGGCATGGCTCGCGACCAGGGATGGTCGATATGGATAGCACCGGCTTCATAGCTGTGGGCCTGCGCCAGACCACCAGCGACCAGGAAAACAACGCTCAACAAACATTTTTTCAGCGACATGGAAATTCCCCAAGGAGTGGCAAGAAGGAAGGAGGCCTGACGGCCGGTGTCTTCATTGCCACTTACGGGGCTCGAGGATGTTTCATCGGCCAACGCCGACGTGGCGAACGCTTGCCGAGCCTGCGCGCTATAACGGGTGCGCGGCGAGCTGTCGGTAGTCGCCATCCCGCATTCTGGCCTGTATCGCTGAGAGCCGGCGTTTGACACAGCGGGCATCGCCAATCGTCCGCCCCTTCATCCGCCATTCGCCCATCACTCGGCCCTGCTCCACTGGCCGTACAAAACGCCGTTTTCAGCCCACTCAGTGCCAAACCACTCGCCTGGCCATGGTGCAGGCCACAAAAGTGCAGGCTGAGCAGCACGCCCACGCACAGCGTCCAGGCGAGCAACGGATGGGGATGGCGGAAGAAAGGCATGTGGCGAACTCTAGCATTGCCGGGGGTGCGGGCAAATCGCCGCTCTGTAGCGTGATGCCGCATGCTTGGCCGCTCAAGGGAGCCGTGCGTCGATCACGCTCAGAGAAACTCGGTGACCGGGGGCGCATCACATAGCACAGGCCACGCAGTCCATTCCATATTCCCCCTTACGTCTGGGCTGTTTCGAGTTGCTGGTCCTTGTCCTCGCCGGCCAGCTCCGCTTCCCGCTCGGCGATGGCCCACTCCAGCTCCGGTGAGCGTTTGGCCCACTGTACCGGGGACAATGGCTTGGACCATTCCACCGCATCAGGGGCGGTGAGGTCAGGGAGATAGGCGAGTTTCTTGCGGAGTAGGTATTCCAATAAAATATCGTTGAAGACGATTTGGCCCAACCCTTCCCAGAGAAAGGCGAGCAGTGCGCCCCGCTCAGCCACGGCCTTGCGATAGTCATGCACATAGCTTTGCGAAAGGGTCATGTCGGCATTGGGCACTACGGTTGGCTCCGGTACGGCATGTGGTCCGACCTCCATAAAGCTGCGAATGCACTCCCACTGCGCCATGGCCGAGGTGCCGCCGCCCGGGCTGATCATCATCACCCAGCCTTCCTTGTCGGGGTGGTAGGACTCGTGCTCCTGGCCTTTCAAGGGCAGCCAAATAATCAACGCACCGCTGGTGCCAGCTCCGTAGGGACCGAGCTGGGTGGCGCTGGGGGTCACGGCATGCACCCGCTCCCAGGGCACAAACCAGAAACTGCCGTCTGGGCGTGTGACGCAGACCTCGCGCCGTTGGCGGTTGAAACGTAGAGGTGGGCCGAGGGGCTTGCGCCAAGCGCGGCTGTATTGCCACCACATGAAAGCCAGAAAGCTTACGGCAGGGACAACCATGATTAGATCCCCTGGCGGCGGCATGTAAGCAATGGCCCAAAGGCCAACAACAAACCCAATGAAACTGAGGGCCGACAGGACCAACCACCCCGCCCCCATAGCAAAGCTACCGATATCCAGGTAGACCTCGTTCTTGCGCCAGATCAGGTTGAGCAAATCCCTTGCGGGCTGTCCGGTAGGGATGGGTAGGGGCGCGAGATGCTCCTGTTTCCAGAGCAGCCCCTGGCGGGTTTCTCCGGCGTGGTTGGTCATGTGCGTTCCTTGGGTTTCAGCAGAGTGGAGTCGATTTTATGCGCCGGTAAACGGTCACTGGCCAGGTTACCCGCTGTGCTGTGGTGTTCAGTGACCTGCTTGCCACGAATGAGGTAGCGCACGCCATTCTGGCCGCCGACAGTCAGTGTGTCTTTATCCAGCACGCCGCTGCCCATGGCCAGCGGGTTGTGGTAGAGCACGCGCAGCTCCCAGGTGCCCATTAGAGCCGGCAACTCGCCGCTCAAGCGCAAGCCCATGCCCTGCTGGGCCGGTAGCCATTCCCTGCACAGCGACGGCAGAAACGCGGCGGTGCAGTCTCGAGCCACGTGACCGTCGATATTGGCCAGGCACAGGTACAGCTGGGTGTTGGTATCGGCACCGGGTAAGGTTAACTGCAGCTCCTTGGTCCGGTAGCCGGTGATGGCCGCACCATCGAAGCCAACGCGCTCGACCTGGGCATAGCCCTCGGCCCGCAGGTGGGGCTTGAACAGTAGGGTGAGCAGCGCCTGCAGTTCCTGGCCGCGTTGCTCGGGCGAGTCGTCCCAACGTTGTGCTTGACCCCAGCTGCATTGTTCGAGGAACAGCTGCATCTCGCTGTCCTTGAGCCACTTGTCCCAAGCGAAGTACAACCCCTCGACCAGCAGCACCAGCCAGCCGACCGGCACCATGCGCAGGCTGAACCAGCGCACCGCCTGGGCGGTGGTCCACTGGTTGGTGATTACCATCCAGGTGGCGTGGCCACCCAATCCGGTTTGCACGCCCATCAGACCGCTCATGGCGCCTTCCCGGCCAAGCCTCGCCCAGTGGTCGGTAGTCCAATAGGCGTCTTCCTTCTGCATTTCGAAGGTAAGTTTTGCCAGGCCAGCGATGCTGGCGAAAGCAGCCAGGAGCCCCGTGGTTGCGCCCAGGAGCGTGACGGTAGGCGCTTTAAAGCGACGCCGTTGAAATTCTGTCTTTCCGCGAGCGCCCAAGGCCATAGCTGTCGCCGCCGATAGAGCCGCACCGGTGGAGAAGAAAGCCGCAATATGTTCACTTGCCCGAACCCCAGCATCTCCCCGGCCCTGATCGCGCAGGCTAAGCTGAAACAGGTTTGCGCCGTTGAGCAAGAGCGCGGTCAACGGCAGCACGCCGCCGTAGTGGTTTACCCCGCGTAGAGCATTCGGGGTCAGACCCTGCTGCATCCGCTTTCCAGTCTCCAGGGCCCAGGCACTAAGTTTGCGGCCGTTCTCGCCAGCCAGGCGCAGGCCGTCTCGAGCTTGTTCGAGGGCGAAGTCGTTGAGGGTGGCGCGCAAGCGCAGGAGTAGCGCCTGGATCGGCTTGGGAAACTGCTCGACAAGCGTGGCGGGCAGTGCGCGCAGGCCCTTGAGGTGTTCTTCCAGCAGAGCGGCGAAGGCCGCCGAAAGACGGGTAATCGTCACGTTCAGGGGATGATCAACGGTGTCGTTCAGGCCGGCCAGCCAGTGCAGCTTGCCAGCGGCAACCAACCCGGCGATCCGTTCGCGGGCAGCCTCCGAGGTCGGGGCGGTGAGCACGTCCTGAAGGTTGTTGGCGCGACCTGCGCTGTCCAGAACATTCGTCAAGGTGGGTGTGAAACCGCTCGCCAGCAGGCTGAACGGCTGATTCGGCTGCGGGCTGCGCAGCAGGTTGCTTGCGATTTTCACGCCTGGGCCGGTGCTGCACAGCAGGCCGAGACTCTCCAACGCCAGTCTGGACAGGTGCGCACAATGGTCGGCGTTGTCATAGTCGGCGTACCAGAGCGCCGGGCCATGCAGCGGCAGGACATGCTCCTGGTCCGCATAAATCTGTTCGCGGCGTTCCCTCAGCCAGCGGTGATGCGCATCGGCGACCTCGGTGACCCAGGCTTTCATTTCCTCCAGGCGTACGCGCTGAGACACCTGATGGCCGCTTCGGCTGCCGCTTATGTGGCGTGCCTTATCGGCGCGGTAGGTCATCACCAGATCGCGCAATTGCCCCTCGATGTCGGCGGGCAGGAAGGTGCGCAGCGGTGCCAGGATGGCATCCTGCTGGTGATGTAGATCGGCGATCAGACCGTCCGCCGCTGCATGGCCGATTTGGTGGCGCTGCTGCTGGTTGATGACAGTCTCGCGCGCCCACAGTGGCTGCATGTCACGCTGGGCCTGCAACAGCGCCTCGCCGTGTTCAGGCGCGAGCTGCAGGTCCCGGTCCCTATACCGGTAGGAGAGTTGGCTGGCCAGTTCGGCGCCGTCTTCTTCTACAAGGCTGTTGATAAAGCCGGCGAGCAGGGCCTTGTGACCGTTCGCCTCGTCCCAGTCTTCTTGACGCTGATTGACGGTGGCTTGAGCCTGGTTGAGGTCGCGCAGCACGCCCAAGTGGTCATCCACCACGGCGAAGACACCGTACAGGCCGCTGGCTTGGCGGGTCGCTTGGTCCAGCCAGTCCTCGGCAGCAGGCACATCCCAGGCCTCGGTGCTCCACTCCCCTGGTAGGTTCTGCTCGGCGGAGGGATGCCGCTCCGCAGCGTCTTCACGTTCACGCGTCCAGCGCATGGCGTCGACGTAGGCTTTGATGGTGTCGGGGGTAGGGTTGCTGGCCGCTTGTTGTGCGAGGGTGTCGGTCGCGGCATGGTATTTCTCGCCGTTACGGTGTTGATCGCTCGCCAGGGCGTGGTCACGCACACTGGGCATCAGCTCGGCAATGAGTTTTTGAGCATCCGCCAACGCTGGGCAATGAGTTGCTTGTAACTGTTGCACCACCGTGGTTAGTGCGACCTGGCGCATGCGTTGCTGACGGAAGCCGGGCTCCGTGAGCTTTTGGCAGCTCTCAGCGGCCAGAGGCATATCGGCGTACATCAGCCAGGCATCGTGTTGCTTGTCCAGGGCCAGGCCGGCCAATTTCCCTTCATCAATGGGCGTGTCGCCTTCATCGAGGCCCTGTTCAGTCAGCCAGCCGTTCTTGCCGACGCCGAATCGGCGTAGCGGACCCTGGCCGTGCCAGAGATACAGATAACCCTGGCGCAGCCGGCGCAGTGCCATGGGCTGGCTCTTGAGGGTGTAGCCGGGTTTAGCACAGGCATGGTCGGCTTGTTCTTCCGCCAGCGCATAGCGTGCGGGGACGATGAACAGCTCGGCTTCCCGCGCTGGGCAGGCGCTGACGGGGCTGGACAGATCGTCCCGTTCAAAACCGGCCTGAGCGGCTTGGTCGGCACGACTCAGGGCCAAGGCATTGTCGGGGGCAGTCATACGAGGGTTTCCTTGGCAAGCTGGAGCTGCTGGTACTGCGCATACAGCAGGGCATCTTCCAGGCGCTGATCCGGCAGGCGTCCGGGTTGCGCGAGCAGCGCTCGGTAGTGGTTGTGGTGAGGCGCCTCGGGAAAGTCGTCGCCGAGCAGAACGACCAGGCCGCTCCAACGCGCCACCTCGGCAGCGCTTGCGTAGCCATATAGTTCGGCGCCGTCCCGGCAGCAACGGACCAGGCGCTGTTGCTCTAATGCATCCAGCGCGCCAAGCCGATCGGGAAAATGGTTTTGCAGGTGCTGCGACAAGCGCTTGTCGAACTCAGCCTGCTTGGCTTGATTGAGCAGATCGAGTTGCGCGGCGCTTAACAACAGCCAGGGCTGATCGGTGTAGGGCGTGGGCATGCGAGCGGGCCCGGTGCGCTGCAGGATGACGGGCTGACCTGCCTCGTCGGGGATCACGAAGCGCTCCACGGGCCCCATGCAATAGTCACGCTCTTCAGCGCTGAGGCTTTCGAGCCACAGCGGCAGAATACGTGGATCGTAATAGCGAAAGAGGACGCTGCCACCGTTTTCCAGCCGGGCGTGAACCAGGCTGCGCAGGTGTTCATGCAGATGAGCGTGCTCGGCATCGCTGACCAGGTGTATGCCGGCAGTGGTCTGCCAGTGCGCTTGAAAATGCCCGAACAAGGATGAGCCCGGCTGCGTGCGAACCAGCACGGGACCGCTTTCGGCCAAGCTAGCGTATAGGGTTTTCTGGTAGAGCAGCGCGCAGTCGGTGGCATCTTGCAGCCGGTAAACCTGCTGCATGAGATCGTCGATCTGTGCGCCATCAAGAAGCAGGTAATGGTTCGTGCTGGACATCAGGCCGTCTCCGTCGTCTGGCAAATCTCGCAGACCGGCTGAGCATTACGTGCGGCATTTTTGAGGGCCTGTTTCTGTGCCTGAACCTGCAAGGCTGAACTATCAGTGGATCTCGATGTGCCCGCTGGGGAGGAAGTGACTTCGGGCTGTTCTGATAGCATGGGCAACTCCGGCTTGGCCCCCGAACCACTCCCCGCATTCCCCCCGGAATTAATCTTCACCTGCCCACCCACCAGCGTTACACCGCTGGCATCCAGCTTGACGAAGCTACCGCCGGCCTTGAGGGTGAGTTCGCTGCCGGCTTCCATGACCACTTTCATCCCGCTGGACAGGTGAATTTCCTGACCGGCATCGATGAACTGCCCAGTAGCGATCCTCACATGCTGGCTGCCGTTAACGGTCAGGTGATCATCGGCCTTGAGCTCAACCAGGCGGTTGCCCTGGGTGATGCGGTGTTCTTCGGCGCTCAGTTCGGTGTAGCTGTTGGCGATGACGCGGTCGTGGCGCTCGTGGCCGACGTGCACGACCTGGTCATGTTGAATGTGCTGCTCCCAGTCGCGCTGGGCATGGATATAGATTTGCTCGGCATCTTTGCGATCTTCGATGCGCAGTTCATTGAAGCCGTCGCCTCCGGGCGAGCTGAGGGTTTTGAACACTGTGCGGGTTTTATTTGCCGGCAGCTCGTAGGGCACCGGATTCTCGGTGTGGTACAGGCAGCCAGTGACCAGCGGCTGGTCGGGATCGCCTTCCAGAAAGCTGACCAGCACTTCCATGCCCACGCGGGGGATGCTTAAAGCACCGTAGCGGTCGCCGGCCCAGCCGCTGGCTACCCGCAGCCAGCAACTGGTCTTGTCATCGGCCTGGCCTTCGCGATCCCAATGGAACTGAACTTTGATGCGGCCATAAGAATCGCAGTGGATCTCTTCGCCCTCGGGTCCTGTGACCACAGCGCTTTGGCTGCCCAGCACGCGCGGTTTGGGATGCTGCAACGCGGGCCGATACGGGGCGTCCCACGGCGTAGCGCTGAAGCGGTTGCGATAGCCTTGGATAAAACCATCGACCGACGGACTGTCGCTGCTCATTTCGCCCAAAACCTGGGGCTGTTTACCCTCGTGATGCAGCTCGGTAAGCAGCCAGAGATCGTTCCAGTCAGTGCGGGAGTGATCGGTCAGGGCGAGGAAATGTCCGCTGGCCAGCAGCGGCTGATCGCTTTCACCCTGCGCCAACTCAGCATCGTGGCGATAGCGTTCCAAGGCGCGCTGGCTGAGGTGTTTGCCGCGTTCGCGGTCAACGAAACGACCGGGAAAACCGTAATCCTCCAGCGCGGGACCGGTCTCAACGGCGGCCTCGCCCGTCAGCAGCAGGCGAGGTTTTTCAAAATCGTAATCGCGACGAATCACATGGTTGGTACGCGTCGCCACACGTACGCCGAATTGTTTTATGGCCGGCTCGTCGGCAACCTGCCCGCTGTCAGGTTGGTACAGGGTGGGCGCCAGTTTCGGAAAGGGCGTCTGATCGTCGCCGAAGACCAGAACATGCCCGCCTGAACTGTGCTGGAAGTGGTAATGGATGCCCTCCTCCTCACACAGGCGCTGCACGAAGTGCAGATCGGATTCACCGTACTGCACGCAGTACGTACGCTCGGGATAGGTGGCGCCGAGCTGAAAACGATACGCGTCGGCTTGCATGCTGTGGGCATCGAACACCTGACGGATAATCTCCTCCACCGTCAGTTGCTGAAAGATGCGCTGTGTATAACTGTGGGCCAGGTACGCAAGGTGCGGACGCAAGCCGAACTGATAACGAGTCAGCCGCTCACCGGGGTCGCCCTGGGCGATGCGATAGATCAGCCCATGTATGCCGTTGCCAGCAGACGACAGCGTCAGGAATGCCGGCTGATGCAGCAGGCTGTGCAGATCGAGATCGGCGCGCTCGCTGACCAGTTCCAGCTCGAAGGCATAGGGCTGGCTGATGGCCTCAAAGCCGGTGAAGGCCAGCACCTGGAAGTCGTGCTCGACACCGGGAAGGCTCAGGCGAAACTGGGCGTGATTGGCGGGCGCGAACATCGTGATACCTCGTGATCGTCCGTGAAATGAATCGTCCGTGAAACCCCTTCGGCCTGCGGGGGGAAAGGCCGAAGGGGGAAGCCAGAGGTTAACCGACGTTCGCTGTGCGCCAGTCGTCCGAACCGGAGGTGCCGGCAACTTCGTGAGTCCAGACGATCTTGCGGTAGGTGAAGTAGACGTCTTCCAGGTGGGTGAAATGGGACATGGCCGGGTCCTGGCAGTTGGGCATGCGCGACTGCACGTCGACGATCACCGCATCTTCCAGCTCGATGGTGAAGTAGTGCTCCTGAGTGCCGGTGGCCGAGGTGCGGTACCACTCCAGGCGGCACTTGTTCAGACGCTCGCCGGAGGTCAGGGCGTTGAAGATCAGCGGCGAGGACTTGTCGAACACCTTGGTGATCATCAGCGGCTTGTGCACGCGCTGGCCGGTGGGCTGACCGGACTGCGGGTCGCGGGGGATGATCACCTGGTGGCTGAAGGCCTGGACCAGGATCTGGTCTTCATGGCCTTCCTGGAAGATGTTGCCGACCGAGTCTTCGGTGAAGGTGCCGGCGGTGATCAGGCCTTGCTTGCTGCCTTCGATGGACAGAAAAGAGGGAGTGGGCATATGGGGGTGCTCCTTGCGGGTGGTGATGAATCGCTGTGTCGATTCGGAACCCGGAGCCAGGCGAATTCAGTGCCAGATTTAAATTACCTTTAAATATCAGCCAGATACGCCAATCGCCCAACACCTCTCAAACCATTCAGGCCCATTCTCTCGCAAGAAGCTGCGCACTGCAGGCAATCGCTTGCGCATCACCCTAAGTGACAGCCCACCGAGGCGGCCCGCCCTAGACCGCTCGGGTTACCCCGAACGGCCAGGCAACAAGTGGCGCAACCGCCCGGCCGCTAGGACAGCGTGCTCAGTGCCTGGCGCTCCAACTGTCCGCTGTACCAGGCCAGCACTGCCGCCAACAATGCACAACCGGCAATCACCATTGCCATGGGCAGCGCACTGCCATCGTGCAACACGCCGACCAGTGCCGAGGCCAGCCCCGCCACCGCAAATTGCAGGCTGCCCATCAAGGCCGAAGCGCTGCCCGCCTGGTGGCCCTGGCGAGCCATAGCGCAGGCCGCCGCATTCGGCGCAATACACCCGAGGCAGGCCATGCTGAGAAACAACGGAATCATCAGCAGCCACAGCGGCACCGCGTCCAAACTGGCCAGTGTCAGCAATGACAAGGCGCACAGCAAATACAGCCCGCTCAAGCGCCGCAACCAGAACCCCGGTCCGCGAAAACGCATCAGCCAGGCATTGATCTGCGCCGCGATGATAAAGCCCGCCGCGTTGGTGCCGAACAGCCAGCCATAGTGCTCGGCCGGAATGCCGTACAACTCGATGAATACAAAAGGCGAACCGGCGATATAGGCGAACATGCCGGCCATGGCCAGGCCCCCGGAGAGCCCGAAGGCGAGGAATTCATGATCCCCGAACAACCCTACGTAGCGCTTCAAGGTACCGCGCAGGGGCGCGCGGGGCAGTTGGGTCGGAAGGGTTTCCGGCAACCACAGGGCAATCCCCAGCCCCGCTAGGATACTGAACAGGGTGAGGCTGATGAAAATCGACCGCCAGCTGAACAACTCGAGCAACAGCCCACCGAGCATGGGGGCGAGAATCGGGGCCAGGCCCATGACCAACATCAGCTGGGAAAATACTTTGGCGGCATCCACCGGCTCGCACAGATCACGCACCACCGCGCGTGAGACCACCATTCCCGCGCACCCACCGAGCGCCTGCACAAAGCGCGCAGCAATCAGCCATTCCAGGCTAGGCGCCAGGGCGCAGGCCGCAGACGCCAGGGTAAACAGGCTGACGCCGAACAACAGCGGCCCGCGGCGGCCAAAGCGGTCGGCCAATGGTCCGTAGATCAATTGCCCCAGAGCCAGGCCGATGAAGTACACGGCTAGTGACTGCTGCACATGCTCGACATCCGTCGCAAAATCACGGGCCAGCGCCGGGAAACTCGGCAGATAAAAATCAATGGCCAGCGGCCCGAACGCGGACAACGCGCCGAGCACCAAGAGCAAGCGTAAAGGCATGTGGGGGCAAATCTCCGAGCGAACCGGCAGCGAAGCGCTGTCAAAAAAGAGAACAAGCGGGGCTGGCGACTTTCTTACATACATTGACGTTTGTAAATAGGGGGTCGACAATGCTTGCTCTATGACATCCCCTGGCCAGGTTCTCTCCAAAATATATCTATGCGCCGCACCAAAGAAGATGCCGAAAAAACCCGCACCTCCATTCTTGCCGCAGCTGAAGTGCTGTTTATGGAGAAAGGGGTTGCTCATACCAGCCTGGAGCACATCGCCCGCGCCGCGGGAGTGACGCGGGGCGCGGTGTATTGGCACTTTGAAAACAAGGCGCACCTGTTTAACGACATGCTCAACCAGGTGCGTTTGCCGCCTGAGCAATTGGCGGAAAAGCTCAGCTCCGATCCGGAACTCTCCCTGCAGTCACTGTGCAATCTGTGCATTGCCGGGCTGAAGTTGCTGACCCAAAGCGAGCAAAAACGCCGCCTGCTGACCATTCTCATGCATCGCTGCGAATTCACCGAAGAGCTGCGCGAAGCGGAAGATCGCAACAACCTGTTCATCCAGCAGTTCATCGACATTTGCGAACGCCTGCTGACTGACTGCCAAACCCGCGGGCAATTGCACCCAGGTATCAGTGCCTTTCAAGCCTCGCGCGCCGTACATGGCATGCTGATCGGGCTGATCAGCGATTGGCTGCGCGCGCCCCACTTGTTCGACCCCGAGCGCGATGCCGCCCCCATGTTCGAGGCGCTGTTTCGCGGGCTGATTCGCGACCCACTGCCTAAAGCTTGACCTTGCCACGAGGTCAAGCTTGAGCATAGGGTGACCTTTCAGGAGGACACCTTATGTCGGCCACTGTCGATTTCCCCATCAACGGCATGACCTGTGCCAGCTGCGTCGGTCGCGTCGAACGCGCCTTGGAAAAAGTCCCCGGCGTGCAACGCGTCCAGGTCAATTTGGCCAGCGAGCGCGCCCATGTCGAGACTGAAGGTGTGGCTCTCGATCAGTTGATCGATGCCGTGGACCGCGCCGGCTACAGCGTACCCAGCCAACATGTCGAGCTGGCCATCGAAGGCATGACCTGCTCCAGCTGTGTCGGCCGCGTCGAACGCGCCCTGCTCAAGGCACCTGGTGTGCGCCGTGCCAGCGTCAACCTGGCCAGCGAGCGTGCCCACGTCGAATTACTTGGTCAGCCCGATCCCGCTGCGCTGATTCAGGCGGTGAACAAGGCCGGCTACCGGGCCAACCTCATCGGCGAGCGCCAGCCCGCCACACACACTGCCGAACAGCGCTTGCGCCGCGAGCGCTGGACAGTAATCGCCGCCCTGGTCCTGGCCGCCCCGCTGGTGATCCCCATGTTCGGCGACCTGTTCGGCCAGCACTGGATGCTGCCGGCCTGGGCGCAGTTCCTGCTCGCCACCCCAGTGCAATTCATCCTCGGCGCACGCTTCTACAAGGCGGCCTACAAGGCCGTGCGCGCCGGTAGCGGCAACATGGACCTGCTGGTCGCGCTGGGCACCAGCGCCGGCTACGGGCTGAGCCTTTATCAATGGTGGGCCACGCCGGCCGGGCAGATGCCTCACTTGTATTTCGAAGCTTCGGCGGTGGTCATCGCCTTGGTGCTGCTGGGCAAATATCTGGAAAGCCGCGCCAAGCGCCAAACCAGCGCGGCGATTCGTGCCCTTGAAGCCCTCCGCCCGGAACGCGCTCTGCGCCTGGTCGAGGGACGTGAGGAAAATGTCGCCATTGCGGCTCTGCGCCTGGGTGACATCGTGGTGGTCAAGCCCGGCGAACGCTTCCCGGTGGATGGCGAAGTAATCGACGGCGAAAGCCAGGCCGACGAGGCATTGATTTCCGGCGAAAGCCTGCCCGTGACCAAGCAGCCCGGCAGCCCAGTGACCGGTGGGGCCATCAACGGCGAAGGCCGGCTGATCGTGCGTACCACGGCCCTGGGCGGGGAAAGCGTGCTGGCGCGCATTATCCGCCTGGTGGAAGACGCCCAGGCGGCCAAGGCGCCCATTCAGAAACTGGTCGACCGGGTCAGTGAAGTGTTCGTCCCGGCGGTGCTGGTCATCGCCCTGTTCACCCTTGGCGGCTGGCTGCTGGCCGGCGCTGCGCTGGAAACCGCGCTGATCAACGCCGTGGCCGTGCTGGTCATTGCCTGCCCTTGCGCCCTGGGCCTGGCCACGCCTGCCGCGATCATGGCCGGCACCGGCGTGGCGGCGCGCCACGGCATCCTGATCAAGGACGCCGAAGCCCTGGAAGTCGCCCACGCCGTTACCTCAGTGGCCTTCGACAAGACCGGCACCCTGACCTCCGGCAAACCGCGCATCGTCCATCTGCATGCTGTCGATGGCGATGAAGCCTCGCTGTTGCGCCTGGCCGGCGCTCTGCAACGCGGCAGTGAACACCCGCTGGCCCGCGCCGTGCTGGATGACTGCGCCGAACGCCAATTGGTAGTACCCGAGGTCCAAAACAGCCAGGCCCTCAGCGGCCGCGGCATTGCCGGCGCATTGGAGGGCCGTCAATTGGCCCTGGGCAATCATCGTCTACTGGTGGAAAGCGGCCTGCAGCCAGGGGATTTAGCGCAGCGCGCAGCCGACTGGGAAGCCGAAGGGCGCACCCTGTCCTGGCTGATCGAAACCGCACCGAGCGCTCGCGTGATCGGCCTGTTCGCCTTTGGCGACACGCTCAAGGACGGCGCAGCCGAAGCTGTCGCCGCCTTGCATGAGCGCAGCATCCGCACTCATCTGATCAGCGGCGACAATCGTGGCAGCGCCAACGCCGTAGCCCAGCGCCTGGGCATCGACGATGTGCATGCCGAAGTGCTGCCGGCCGACAAGGCCGCCGAAGTGGGCCGGCTAAAAGAGGATGGTGGGGTCGTGGCGATGGTTGGCGACGGCATCAACGATGCGCCCGCACTGGCCGCCGCGGATGTCGGCATCGCCATGGGCGGCGGTACCGACGTGGCGATGCACGCCGCTGGCATTACCCTGATGCGTGGTGATCCACGCTTGGTGCCCGCCGCGCTGGAAATCAGCCGGCGCACCTATGCGAAGATCCGCCAGAACCTGTTCTGGGCGTTCATTTACAACCTGATCGGCATTCCGCTGGCTGCGCTGGGCTTCCTCAGTCCGGTGGTCGCTGGCGCGGCCATGGCGCTGTCCAGCGTCAGCGTGGTGAGCAACGCGCTGCTGCTGAAAACCTGGAAACCGAAGGAGTAGACCCATGAACATCGGTCAGGCAGCCAAACAGAGCGGTCTATCCGCCAAGATGATCCGTTACTACGAATCCATCGGCCTGTTGATGCCGGCCGGACGTGGCGACAATGGTTACCGCCGCTACAACGCCACTGACCTGCACCGCCTGGCCTTTATCAAGCGCGCCCGTGACCTGGGTTTTTCTCTGGAGGAAGTCGGCAAGCTGCTGACCCTCTGGCAGGACCGCCAGCGCGCCAGCGCCGACGTCAAGGCGCTGGCCAGTGACCACATCGCTGAGCTAAATCGCAAGATTGAGGAATTGACCAGCCTGCGCAACACCCTCCAAGAGCTGGTCGAGCATTGCCACGGCGATGATCGACCGGATTGCCCGATTCTCAAGAGCCTGGAAACCGGAGGTTGCTGCAGCGGGCATTGACGGCAGCATAGTTCGCGTGGGATGGCATGGTTCGGTGCAGGCTCATGGTGGACGAGAAAGCGTCGTCCACGGGTTAATGCTTGCCCTTGGAGCCAGCGTGCTGGCGAAGCTTCTAACTTCGGGTGATCGCGAGCAAGCTCGCTCCTGCATAAGCAGGTAGGGTGGATGTCGTTTTTTACATCCACCATGACCCCGCAGGGTGGGGATCAGAACAGCGCGATCCACCCCGCGAAAAATACAGCGTAACCCATCGCCGTCAGAGCTGCGCCTGCAGATAGTTCTGCAGGCCGATACGCCCGATCAGGCCGAGCTGCTGCTCCAGCCAGTAGGCGTGGTCTTCTTCCGTGTCCTTGAGCTGGGCCTTGAGCATGTCGCGGGTGACATAGTCGCCGTGCTGTTCGCACAGCTCGATGCCTTTGGCCAGCGCCGCACGCACCTTGTACTCCAAGGCGAGATCGCTGCGCAGCATTTCTTCCACCGTCGCGCCGGGATTGATCGCATCGGGGACCATGTCCGGCGTGCTTTCCAGGAACAGGATACGTTTCAGCAGCGCATCGGCGTGCTGGGTTTCCTCTTCCATTTCATGATTGATGCGCTCGTAAAGCTTGCTGTAGCCGAAATCGTCGTACATCCGGGAATGCAGGAAATACTGATCCCGGGCCGCCAATTCGCCCTTTAGCAGGCTTTTCAGATAGTCGACGACCTGTGCGTGCCCCTGCATCTCAAACTCCTCGAACCGATACGAACTAACAAGCGACAAGCTTCGGCGCCACGACAGCGGCGGTCAAGTTTTCCCGCTGATTCAGGCGATTCGCCGCACCCGTGACGGATGTTTATTGCATCCAGGGCGGCGGCGGTTCCATATCGCGCGGTGCATCCTCGGCATTGAGCATCGCCTCACGGCGCGCCTGCTCGGCCAGAGTCGCCTTGATCTCGCGCATGACCGACTCGACATCAGCCTCTTCTTCCGGCTCTTCGAACTCGCCGGTGAGCACCGTGTCCGGCGTCAGCTCGCCGACCTCGTAGAGTGCCCACATTTCCTTGGCGTACTTGGTGTAGCGCAGCTCAGGCGCGAACTGACCAAAGTACTCAGCCATGTTGCGCACGTCACGCTCGAGCATGGCGAAGGCATGGTTGTTGCCGGCGGCGTCCACGGCTTGGGGCAGATCAATGATCACCGGGCCGTAGGGATCGAGCAGCACGTTGAACTCCGACAGGTCGCCGTGCACCAGGCCTTCGCAGAGCATCTTGACGATCTCGCCGATCATGAAGGCATGGAATTCGCGGGCGTCTTCGGGCAACAGATCGACGTCGTTGAGCCGCGGCGCGGCATCGCCGGCGCCGTCGGACACAAGCTCCATCAATAGCACGCCGTCTAGGAAGTCATAGGGTTTTGGAACGCGCACGCCGGCGCCGGCCAGCCTGAACAACGCGGCCACTTCAGCGTTTTGCCAGGATTCCTCCTGCTCCTTGCGACCGTATTTAGAGCCCTTGGCCATCGCGCGCATCGCTCGGCTGCTGCGTACCTTGCGGCCTTCCTGGTATTCGGCGGCCTGGCGGAAGCTACGCTGGTTAGCCTCCTTGTACACCTTGGCACAGCGCAACTCGGAGCCACAGCGCACCACATACACGGCGGCTTCTTTGCCGCTCATCAGCGGGCGTACTACCTCGTCGATCAGGCCATCCTCTTGCAGAGGGAGCAATCGTTTTGGGGTTTTCATCGGCGTTTCTGCACTTCCTTGCCAGGCAGTCAATCGGCGGCACGCAGAGTACGGCAAAGCAACGTTGGCCGCCATGCATGCGCATGGCATTCATCGCTCTGTTTACAAGACAGGCTCACCGAGAGCGTTATCAAGGCGCTGCGCTTACCCCCAGAATGGGTGGATGAACCTGTGCATAACCTGTAGAGCGAGAGTTCCAGGCCAGGCCTGACAAGCCTTAGGAAGTGGCGTTCATTTTTCAGTCAGTGGCAAATGGATCGTGCACAGATAATGTGCACGAGGCTGTGGACAATCTGTTCAACCCTGCCTGGACGCCAGCATTGACGCGCTCTGACGCCGTACGCTCAGTATTTGAGCAGCCCGGGCTATCAGGCCGACAGCGAATGTGCAGATTTATACAGCGGAGCGCTTGCCCACAGTAACCGGGGATGACCCTGTGGAAAAGCTGTTCAGACCACTCCCCGAGCGTGGCAGTCGCTGGCCTTGCCGCCGTCGAACAATTCTTGACCGGTTCTGGAAACTTAGCCACAGACGCTGGGCAACACCCTGTCCAAAGGCTGTGGGTAAGCGCAGCCAAACCACACAATCCGTGGCTTGGCGCGCAGCGTTCAGTTTTTGTTCAACGCTCCAGAATGGCCACCACGCCCTGCCCACCCGCCGCGCAGATGGAGATCAGCCCGCGCTTGCCCTCACCCGCCACGCTGAGCAGCTTGGCCAGGTTGGCAACAATACGACCGCCCGTAGCGGCAAAGGGGTGCCCAGCCGCCAGTGAGCTGCCCTTGACGTTGAGCTTGCTCCGATCAATGGCGCCCAGCGGCGCGTCCAGCCCCAGGCGCGCTTTACAGTAGTCCGCATCCTCCCAGGCCTTGAGCGTGCACAGCACCTGGGCGGCAAAGGCTTCATGGATTTCGTAGTAATCGAAGTCCTGCAGAGTCAGGCCGTTGCGCTCCAGCAAGCGGGGCACGGCATACACCGGCGCCATCAACAGTCCTTCCTGGCCATGCACGAAATCCACCGCCGCCGCTTCGCCATCCTTGAAATACGCCAGAATCGGCAAACCACGCGCCCTCGCCCAGTTCTCGCTGGCCAACAGCACCACAGACGCACCGTCGGTCAACGGGGTCGAGTTGGCGGCCGTCAGCGTGCCCCGGGCACTACGCTCGAACACCGGTTTTAGGGTGGCGAGCTTGTTGAGGTCGATATCGGGGCGCAGGTTCTGATCGCGACTGAGGCTGAGGAACGGACTGAGTAGATCGCTCTGCCAGCCCTCGGCATAGGCTGCGGCCAGTTTTTGATGGCTCTCGTAAGCCAACTGATCCTGTTCATCGCGAGGAATCTGCCACTGCTGGGCCATACGCTCGCAATGCTCACCCATGGACAGCCCGGTACGCGGTTCGCCATTGCGGGGAATGCTCGGGGCCAGATGACCAGGACGCACCTTGAGCAGGGCCCTGATCTTGTCGCCGGTGGATTTGGCCCGGTTGGCCGCCAGCAGAATCTTGCGCAAGCCTTCGTTGACGCCGATTGGCGCGTCGGATGTGGTATCCACGCCGCCCGCGATGCCACTCTCGATCTGCCCGAGGGCGATCTTGTTGGCCACCAGCAGCGCCGCTTCCAGGCCGGTGCCACAGGCCTGCTGCAGGTCATAGGCTGGGGTTTGCGCCGAGAGGCGCGAACCGAGTACGCATTCTCGTGTCAGGTTGAAGTCCCGTGAATGCTTGAGCACCGCACCGGCCACCACTTCACCAAGGCGCTCGCCGTGCAGGTTGAACCGCTCGATCAGGCCTTCCAGGGCCGCGGTGAGCATGTCCTGATTGCTGGTGGTGGCGTAGGCGGTATTGGAACGAGCGAACGGAATACGGTTGCCGCCGACGATGGCGACCCGGCGTAGCTGGGTCATACAGACTCCTGTGCGATAAACGTGCAATGAACATTCGCTACAGGCTAGCCTGCGCTACATCTCTCGCATTGGCCGCCTCGCCGGTTCCTCGTGAATACCGGTCAATGCCAGGAGCCACTCAGCGCGTAGAGTGTTTCGCCATTCGTCCTCAGGGAGACCATCATGTCCGACCGTTATATCGATTTCGCCAACTCCTCGCTGGGCCGCCAGGTGGTGCGCCGCGTCGGCCTGCCCGCGCCGCTGCGCCTGCAACGCTGGATAAGCGGTCAGTCACGCCCTGTAGACGGCGCCTTGCTGGTCGGCGGCGGACCGCTGCTGGCCCAGGCATTGCCGGCGCTGCAGCGTCTGGGCAATGAACTGTATGCCAATGGCGAAGGCGTGGCTCTGCCGGCCTGGAATGCCGCGCTGACGTCCAAACTCAAGGCCCTGGTATTCGATGCCAGCGACCTGCAGCGTCCCGAGCAACTGATCGCGCTGCGCAATTTCTTCCAGCCTGCCCTCGGCCACCTGGACAGCTGCCCGCACATTGTCGTGCTCGGTCGCGCGCCCGAATCCCTCAGCGATCCGTTCGCAGCCAGCATCCAGCGCAGCCTGGAAGGATTTACCCGCTCGCTGGGCAAGGAAGTGCGCCGTGGCGGCACCGTGCAGTTGCTGTATGTCGGTGAAGGCGCCGAAGCGCAACTGGAAGGCGCGCTGCGCTTTTTCCTATCGCCCAAGAGCGCCTATGTGTCGGGCCAGGTGCTGCGCCTCAGCCGAACCGCTGCCGAGGTCAAGGATTGGACACGTCCACTGGCCGGCAAGAAAGCTCTGGTCACGGGGGCGTCACGGGGCATCGGTGCCGCCATTGCCGAAACCCTCGCACGCGACGGCGCCGAAGTGACCCTGCTCGACGTACCCGCTGTCACTACCGCACTTGAAGCCTTGGCCGCGCGCCTGGGCGGGCATAGCCTGGCCCTGGACATCTGCGCCGAGGATGCCCCGCAACAATTGGTGCAGGCGCTGTCCGGCGGCGTGGATATCGTCGTGCATAACGCCGGCATCACCCGTGACAAGACCTTGGCGAAGATGAGCGAGGCGCTGTGGAATTCGGTAATCGACGTCAACTTGCTGGCCCCGCAGCGCCTCACCCAGGCGCTGCTCGACGCCGGCACGCTGCGCAATGACGGCCGCGTGGTGCTGATCGCCTCGATCAGCGGCATCGCCGGTAACCTGGGGCAGACCAACTATGCGGTGAGCAAAGCCGGGCTGATCGGTTTGGCCCAGGCGTGGGCGCCGATTCTGGGCGAGCGCGGCATTACCCTCAACGCCGTGGCGCCGGGCTTTATCGAAACGCAGATGACCGCTGCCATTCCGTTCACCATCCGCGAAGCCGGTCGGCGCATGAACTCCATGAGCCAGGGCGGTCTGCCTCAGGACGTCGCCGAAGCCGTGGCCTGGTTCGCCCAGCCGAGCAGTGGTGGTGTCAGTGGCCAAGTCTTGCGGGTGTGCGGGCAAAGTCTGCTGGGGGCGTGACTGTTGCAATCAGCGGCCTGCAATTGCAAGGCGATTCTTAGCATTGAATTCGCCCTGTTGCCGCGCGCTCGGGAAAGCAGGTGAGCGAAGCCTTGTACCGTGTCAGTCGACACTGACCGTGGGCGCCTTGGCCCTGTTTTGCCGACCCTTGCGACGAAACTCCACCGGCGTCTCGCCGATCCAGCGCTTGAAGGCACGATAGAAAGTGCTCGGCTCGGAGAATCCGGTGCGCTCGACGATCACCTCGATGCGTTCGTCGGTATTGAGCAGAAGCTCCTTGGCCAGGCGGCAGCGGTAGTCAGTGACCAGGTCATTGAAACGCACCCCCGCCATGGCCAGGCGTTCACGCAGTCGCCGCGAAGGCATGTTCAGGCGCAAGGCGACCTGCTCCAGGGTGGCGCCACCGTCCACCAGCAACACGGCGATCAGCTCACGCACCTGGCGTACCAGATCAAGGCGCTCCACTTCATGCAATTGCCGGCGCGCCAGCGACTCATGCATGCGCAGCAGCTCCGGCGCTGCATGGCGCGAGGGTTTTTCCAGAACGCCGGCGCTGAACACCAAGGCATAGCGTGGCGCATTCAGGCGCACCGGACAGCCGTAGACATCGTGGTAGCGCTCGGGCGTCGCGCCTTCGGCATGCATCAACTGGACTTCAAGAGGGGTGAATTCACCGTCGGTGAGGGCGCTAAACAGACGAATCGCCGCGCCCATGAGCATTTCCGGAAAATGCCGCACGGCCCCGGCATCCATGCCCAGCACCAATGTGGCGCGCTCGCCGTCGAGCTCCAGGCTGCCGGCTAGCAGGTCGGATAACAGTCGCGTATAGCGCAAGGCATGGCGCAGGCCTTCACCGAAGGTGGCGCTGGACAGGAACAGGTATTCAAGCAGCAAGCCATGGAAGGCGGGTAAATACCCGGCCAGGTGCAGGCCGACATCCTGCTCTTCGCAAGCCTCGGCGCAGGCCTGCCAGAATTGCAGTTGCGCCGTATGGGGGAAACGGCTCGCCGGTAACGCGCCTTGCGGCAGGCCGACTCGCGTCAGAACCCGTTCGGGATCAACGCCACTGGCGCGCAACGCCTCGATTACCGGGCGCATCAGCGCCACATCGTCGGTCAGATCTTGCATCATTATTTTTAGTTTTTCTTGTTGAGCGTGGCGCAGTCATCTTAGTCAGCTTTAGGGGCGATACTCAAGAACGCCAGGCATTGAGGCAGGCAGAACGATTGGCTGCTTTGTCATGGCCTCTCGTCGCGCGCGGCCAATGTACCCAGGCGCCGGGACGATAAATCTGTAGGTAATCGGAACAAGGGAGATAACCGATGCTGATCCAAGATCTGCCCCATCTGCCAGCCTTGCCCAGCCTGTTCGCCCGTGCCGTGCTGCGCCGTGGCACCCGAGGCGCGACGCTGCCCTTGCGGGGGCTGAGCTGTACGCTGATGGTCGACCCGCATAACCTGGCGCGCTATCGGCAGTTGTGCGGCTTCGCGGACGATGGACTGCTGCCCCCCACCTATCCGCATATCCTCGCTTTCGCCTTGCAGATGAAACTGCTCACGGCCGATGACTTCCCCTTTCCGCTGCTGGGCCTGGTGCATCTGGAAAACCACATCAAGGTGCTGCGCCCGCTCGGCGGCCTCGGACCCTACCGGGTGAGCGTAACGTTGGACGCCCTCGCCCCCCATGACAAAGGCACCACCTTCGGCCTGATCACCCGCCTCGAAGACCAGCTCGGCCTGCTCTGGGAAGGCAACAGCCGCATGCTTTATCGCGGCCTGCACATCGACGGCCCGGCCGTGGAACGCACCGAACACGCATCGTTTCCGCTGGAAGAAATCGCCCGCTGGCGTGCGCCAGCGAATATTGGCCGCCAGTACGCGCGGGTCGCCGGCGATTACAACCCGATCCACATGAGCGCCATCAGCGCCAAGCTGTTCGGTTTTCCCCGTGCCATCGCCCACGGCCTGTGGAACAAGGGTCGCGCCCTGGCTGCCCTTGGTGATCGCTTGCCCAGGGCCGGTTATGACGTAGAAGCGCGCTTTCAGAAGCCGGTCCTGCTGCCCAGCGACGTGCGCCTGCTGGCCAGCTCGCCGGCCGACCATGGCCAGTTCAGCTTGCGTAGCACCCAGGACCTGCCGCATATGGCCGGCCAATGGAATCTGTGGAAGTCATAGACCGCAGACTGACTGACAATGAGTTCGCCCCGGCGCGCCGAGATCCGGGATAATCCGCAGGTTCAGCCCTGCGGAGCCACCATGAACCTCGAAGCCCTCACCCAACGCCTGCATGCCATTCGCGATGCCAACGACTGGCGGCAGTTCCACAGCCCGAAAAACCTGACCATGGCCGCCAGCGTGGAGATGGCCGAGCTGGTGGAAATTTTCCAGTGGCTGAGCGAGGCGCAGTCCCGCCAATTGCCGGCCGACCAACTGGAACACGCCGGCCAGGAAATCGGCGACGTCGTGCTTTACCTGTTGCTGCTGTGTGCCGAGCTTGGACTGGACATGAACGCCGTGGTCAGCGCCAAGCTGGCCGACACTGAACGGCGCTACGCACAATGAACGACCGGCATTTCGATGAGCTAGCGGTGCGTTTCGCCGAAAAAATCTACGGGGGCGCCAAGGGCGCAATCCGCCTGGCCGTGCTGCAGGCGGACCTCAGCGAAATTCTGCCGCAACGCCCGCTACGCGTGCTGGATATCGGCGCCGGCCTGGGCCACATGTCGCTGTGGCTGGCTCAACAAGGCCACATCGTAACGCTCGCCGAGCCTGCCGCACCGATGCTTGAGGGTGCGCGCCAGCGCTTCGCCGAGGCCGGACAAACAGCCACCTTCATCCAGTCGCCTTGGCAGGAACTGGCCGAGCAGTTGCATGAGCCCTATGACCTGGTGCTCTGCCACGCCGTGCTGGAATGGCTGGCTGAACCCGCAGCCATCCTGCCTGTGCTACACCGCCTGACGGCCACCGACGGCTGGCTGTCCCTGGCCTTCTACAACCAGGACGCCTTGATCTACCGCAACCTGCTCAAGGGACACTTTCGCAAACTGCGCAAACAAGAGTTTGCTGGGGAAAAACAAAGCCTGACGCCGCAACGCCCGCTTGATCCTCGCGAACTGGCGGCGCAACTCGCCGCTACCTGGACAGTTGAACACACCAGTGGCGTGCGGGTGTTTCACGACTACATGCCGATGGAATTCCAGACCAAGGCCGAGGGGGCCGCGCTGGTCGAAATGGAACTGGCCTATCGTCGCCACCCGGCCTTCGCCGGCCTGGGTCGCTATCTACACTGGATATGTCGGCCCCACTAACAAGCGTAAAATACCCTCTGGCAGGAGCGTCACATGATCCGCCCCGCCCTTCTCACCCTCAGCCTCGTGCTGGCCGCTTGTCAGGGGAACAATCCCTACACGGCCAGCTCGGCTCCGCTGCCTCCGGCGCCGAGTCTGGCCGCCACCGGCGTCGATGTGAGCGCCTACCCCGCCGCGCCCCGCGATTATGGCCGTTACCGCTCCTGGGCCTGGCAGCCAGGCCTACTTCCGGCGGGCACGACAGAGGCCAGCCCGGAGCAAGTCCAGTCAGCGATTGCCGCAGGGCTTGATCAGGTCGGCCTGCGTCCGGCACGGGACAACCGGACCGCCGATCTACTGGTCAGCGCCGACCTGCGAGTCGAGCGCCGTCTGCAACGACGCTATGACGACTACGGCTATGGCGGTTATGGTTATGGTTATGGTTACCATCCAGGGCTGTACCCCTACGGTTATCACTCGCCTCACCATTCTGGCTATGGCCTGGCCATGAGCGTACCGCTGGTGCGCACCTTCGAAACCGAAGTTCTGGTGGTGGATATTCAATTGCACGATGGACGCGACGGCCAGCCCGTCTGGAGCGGCAGCGCCGAAGCGGTACGCGGCAGTGATCGCCACACGCGCAGCGACAGCCTGCACGATGCCGTACGCCAGGCACTGGCAGGTTATCCGCCATACTGATCAGGCACCTCTCTCGTTTCGGAGAAGCCATCATGCCGTACCGACTCTTGCTGTTACCGCTGCTGCTGGTGCTCGCAGCCTGCCAGACGACCCGTCTGGAACGGGATTTTGACGCTAGCCGCGATTTCGCCGCCTACCGCAGCTGGAGCTGGCAGGAGCCGGCCGTGCAATACGTCCCGGCCGACCCGCGCTTGCACAGCGACCTGACCACCCAGCGCGTACGAGAAGCCGTAGCTGAGGAGCTCGACCAACGCGGCCTGCGCCCGGCCCAAAGCAACCCGGACCTCAAGGTGCAGGTCTGGATGCTGGTTGAGCAGCGCCAGGACCAAGTGACCACTGTCTACGGCGGTGGCGGTTACTGGGGCAACCCGTGGGGGTTCTGGGGCGCGCCGGGTTACGCCGAGACCAGCTCGTACAACTACCGTGTTGGCACCCTGCAAATCGACCTGTTCGACGGCCGTGACGGCAAGCTGGTATGGCGCGGCAGTGCCGAGCAGGTATTGCCGAGCCGTTCGCGAACCCCAACCGAGCGCCGTCTGGACATCTACGAAACGGTGACCAAGGTCCTCAGTCAGTACCCGCCCTATTGAGGTAATACGCATGGAAGCCCAATCGCAACAAGTGCTCATCCTGGTAGCCAGTGGCCCCAGTACGCCGGCGCGTTGCGCCGCACCGTTTCATATCGCCACGCTGCTGGCCTGCATGGACGCGCAAGTGACGTTGTTTCTAACCGGTGAAGCCGTGCGCCTGGCGCAACAGAATATTGCCAACACACTGCGGGCAACCGAGGACGGCGAGCCGCTGCTGCATTTCATCCGTCAAGCCAAGGACGCCGGAGCACGGCTGTTGATGTGCCGCCAACCCGGCGTGCCCCTGGATGAGTCCGCACTGATCGCCGAACTCGACGAAATTTCCAGCGGCGGCGAACTGGCGCAACTGATCCTGGAAGCCGAACGGGTGCTCACGCTATGAATCTGCATGGACTGGAGTTTCCCGATGCGCTGTTCTATGCCCCCGCCCATGGCCTGTGGCTGCGCGAGGAAACCGATGGCACAGTCACGCTGGGCCTGAATGCCTACGGCTGCGCCCTGTATGGCGAAATATTCGCCTTTACCCCCAAACGCATCGGCGCGCGCATCGAACGCGAGCGCAGCTTCGGCGTGGTGGAGTTCGCCAAAGCCGCCACTTCCGCCCGCAGCCCGCTAGCCGGCGAGCTGCGGGCGGTCAATACGCAATTGCTGGAACGCCCGGGCTTGATCAACCGCGACTGCTATGGCGAAGGCTGGATGATCCGCCTGCACCCAGACGATTGGCTGGCCGTGCGCCATGAATTCCCCCAGGGCGAATCGGCGCTCACAGCCCTGGCCGAACAGATGCGCCTGGATAATTTCGACCCGGAGGACCGCCATGTGCAGGCGTTGAAGTGGAAGTAGATCTGACAAGAAGATCAACAGGAAATGGCGGAAGGCAGTAGGAGTCGAACCTACCCGGGAGCGGCTGCCGCCCCCAACCGGGTTTGAAGCCCGGCCGCAGCACCGGCTGCGGTTGCCTTCCAATAGTCGCGAATTCGGCCTCGAACGCGCCAGCCCTCAACCCTAGGTGCTTTCCGTGTCCTGCGCCAATGCGCTGTCGCTGCGCACCTTGCGTTCGTTGCCGAAGCGCCGAGTAAAGCCGATGCGGTCGAGGTGTTCCAGCAATTGAATGCTGCGTTTGCGCCCCAAGCCAACGCGGTCACGAAATGCCGCCGCACGAATCTCTCCAGTTTGCTGATGCAGGGCCAGCACATGCCCAGCCAGCTGGCGCAGCGTAGTTTCCGGGTAGAACAGATCCTTGACCACCTGCTGCACCAGCCCCAGGCGCGCCAGTTTGCGCAGCAGGTGACGCATCTCGGCTTCGTCCGCTGCGGTTTCCCGTGCCAGATCGCGCACCCAGGGCGGGTTGAAACCTCCCGCGACCAACGCTGGCCAGATGCGCGTTTTCAAGCGCTCTTCCGCCTCGCTCAAGCGCACCTGATGTTCAAGACGGTGCAGCCAGGGCCCGCTGGCCAAGATATGACCCGCAGCCATTTGCTGTTCCAGCAAGGCGATAAATACCGGGCGTTCCAACTGTGGCAACGCGTAGCGGCGCAGGCGATCGCGGTCGGGGCCGAGCTCATCCGGCTGCTGCTCGTGAAAACGTTGCAGAGCAGCAGTCAGGCTTTCACCCAGGGCCTGCCATTGTTCGCGGCTGATCACGCGCGGACCGAGCCGGGTGGTGATGTTGAGTACCTGCTCAGGCAACTGCCAGCTCGCCTGCGGGCGGTTGAACTGGCGTGCCAACACCTGTGGATCGAGACCATTAACGGCTTGGGCAAGCAATTCCGGCAGTGCCTTCTCCAGACCACTCTCACGTAAGGCGCGCATTTGCTGCAGTCGCGCCGCACTGCGCCGATAACGCGCTGGGGCGAAGGGATCGAGAACCTGTCCGCCGCCCAGCGTGCGCTGCGCCGACTGGTCACGCAGCACCAGACGGTCACCATGCACGGCATGCACGGGAGCGTTGATAATCAACTGGACCAGCATGCGTTCACCTGGAGCCAGGCGCTCACCTTCCAGTAAGGCAACACGACCGGTGACATCCTGGGCCGCGAGGTGTACGTGCACAGGCGTCCAATGGCGCAGCTCACGGGCTTCGCTTGGCAACAGCTGCAGGTCGATATCGATGCGTGTGGTTGGCGCGTGCAACGGCGGCGCCAGCAGCCAGTCGCCGCGCTGGGAGCTGTCGACACTCAAACGTTCGCCAGCCAGGTTGACGGCTACCCGCTGTCCGGCAAATGCCGCCCGCGCCTCGCAATTCTGCGCATGCAGGCCGCGTACCCTCACGCGCTGGCCGGTGGGACTGAGCACCAACTCGTCACCAACCTGGACCTGTCCGGCAAAAGCCGTGCCTGTCACCACCACACCGGAACCGGTAACACTGAAGACACGGTCGATGGCCAGACGGAAATACCCGTCGCGGCTGCGTGCTCGACACTCAGCGGCAGCGCTCACTAACGCGCCGCGGAGATCTTCGATACCTGCGCGGGTGATGCTGGACACCGGAAAGATCGGCGCTCCGGCCAATGGCCCATCGGCCAGCAGTGCGACAATCTGCTGGCTAACCTCGGCGAGACGCGCAGCTTCCACCCGGTCGATCTTGGTCAACGCCACCAGAGCGCGGCGAACACCCAGCAGTTCAACGATGGCCAGGTGCTCGCGGGTCTGGGGCATCACCCCGTCATCGGCGGCCACCACCAGCAGCACCAGGTCGATGCCGCTGGCGCCAGCCAGCATGTTGTGCACGAACCGCTCGTGCCCCGGCACATCGATAAAGCCGGTCAGGTTGCCTTCACCCAAGTCGGCGTACTGATAGCCGAGGTCGATAGTAATGCCGCGTTCGCGCTCTTCGCGGCGGCGGTCGCCCGCCTGGCCGGTCAACGCCTTGAGCAGTGCGGTCTTGCCGTGATCGATATGGCCGGCGGTGCCGACAATCATCCCAACGCCTCGCGCAGTTGCGGTAGTTGCTCGGTAAACGCGGCCTCATCATCGAGCTGGCGTAGGTCGAGCCACAAAGCGTCATCGTCGATCCGACCGAGCACCGGAATGGGCAGCTCACGCAGCGCCGTTTCCAGCTGGCGCAGGCTGCGTCCGCGCAGGCGTCTGGGCTGTTGCGGACGCAGGCATAGGGCCGCACTGGCCAGGCGCGCCACCGGTTGTGCGCCGCTGCCGATCATGCCCAGCGCATCGCTGGCCGTGACGCTCCAGCATTTATCCATCACCGCTGCCAGTTGCGGCGCCAGACGCTGGGCCTGGTGGCGGATCTCAGCCTGCGGACGCGTCAGCAGACGCAGACTGGACAGACGCTCGGCCAGGCGATCCGGGTCGCGGTACAGGTTGAGCACCGCTTCCAGGGCCGCGAGGGTCAGCTTGTCGACACGCAGAGCGCGCTTGAGCGGGTTCTTCTTGATTCTCTGAATCAGCTCTTTGCGCCCGACGATCAATCCGGCCTGAGGCCCACCCAGCAGTTTGTCACCACTGAAGGTGACGATATCGGCGCCATCACGCAGCGCCTCCTGCACCGTCGGCTCCTTAGGCAACCCCCAGCAGCTCAAATCGACCAGGCTGCCGCTGCCCAGGTCCTCCAGTAGCGGTAGACCATGCTCATGAGCAATGGCCGCCAGCGCGGCGGTGGGCACGCTGGCGGTAAAGCCCTGCACGCTGTAATTGCTGGTGTGCACTCGCATCAGCAGTCCGCTACGTGGGGAGATGGCATTGGCGTAGTCGTGAGGATGGGTGCGGTTGGTGGTGCCCACCTCATGCAATTTCACCCCGGCGCGGGCCATGATGTCGGGGATGCGAAAAGCGCCACCGATCTCGATCAGCTCGCCACGCGAAATAATGCCTTCCTTGCGCGCGCCCAGGCTGTTGAGCGCCAGCAGCACGGCAGCCGCATTGTTGTTGACCACAGTGACCGCCTCGGCACCGGTCAGCTCGCGAATCAACCCCTCGATCAGGTCGTCACGGTCCCCACGTTTACCCGTGGCCAAATCGAACTCCAGATTGAGCGGGTAACGCGCCGCCAGGCAGACCGCCTCGACCGCCTCTTCCGGCAGCAACGCGCGGCCCAGGTTGGTATGCAACACCGTGCCGGTCAGGTTGAAGACGCGGCGTATCCGGCTGCGCTGCTGGTTGGCCAGCCGTTCGCTGGCGCGCCCGGCGAGGACTGCTTCACTGAGTTCCTGCGCTGTCAGTTGGCCGTTGCGAGTGGGCGTGCGCAGCTCATCGAGCAAGTCGCGCAAGGTAGCGAGCAGCGCCTCGCGCCCGTAACGCTGCTGCAGCGGCTGACAGGCCGGCGTGCGCAACAGACTGTCCACCGAGGGCAGCCGCGCGCTGGTCATGTATCACCTCCCGGCGCCAGCAGGAGATTAGGTGCACGACGCTGGAAATCCTGTTCACTCAGCAGCAGATCGAGGTCAAGGGTGGCCAGATCGGCGGAGAGACTTTCACCGTTCGGTTGCAAATCCAGGTAGAGCTGCTTGAGGTACGTACGGCACTCCGGGCAGGCTTCGGCCTTGACCCCCTGGGGAGAATTATCCAGGTGCAGGTAGTCGATTTCCCGCGTGCTGCGACAGTGGCTGCATTTCAGCCGGGTGTAATGCCATTCGCAGGCGCACAATGAGCACACCAGGTAGCGCAGGCCATTCATCGCGCCACGATGGCGGATCACACCAGCCATCGGCAGTGCGCCGCAGCAGGGACACTGGCCCTGATCCTCGCGTTCGCGCAGGTCGGACAAGCCCAGCCCCAGTAACCAATGACTCCAGGCAAGTTGCAGGGCAGCACCGAGGAACGGCACCAGTGCCGCCGGCAGGCTCGAGAATTGCCCCGTCAGCAAGGATAAGGCCCACACCTTGCGTTGGCTGGCATCAGCGCTGCGCAGTTGCTCCAGCGCTAACGCCACCGAGGGCGTGACTGGCGCATCGAACGTCGCAAGCCAGGCATCGAGCATCGGCAACCAATGACCTTCGCGCACTAACGTGTCTGCCGCCAGCGGCGGCATGCCATGATTGATGCATTCACGGCTGCGGTGCTCGTCCAGCGGCTCCAGAGTGGGTGGCAGGTCGAGCACCTGCTGCTGAGCCCGGCATACCGCCGCCAGCAGGTGCAGATAATCGGCCAGCGGATGTTCTGCGGCGATCTGATCCAGGCGCGCCGCACGCCGCGCAAACAGGTCGCGTGGCGGTAACTGTATGAAGGGGGGTTTGTTTGCCGCGGCCTCAATCTGCCCGGGCTCGAGAATGTTGCCTGCCACGCCCTGCTCCTTTTATAGAGTGTTCAGAGCAAGCGTAGTTGGCTTCGCCCGTATCGTGAGATACGGGCGTTTTTGTCTTCCCCTTGTGAACTAGGCCGCCTTTAACGATAAGGCTGTCGGCGGGGCGGAGTGCGTTCCAGATCGCTCTCAGACTCGCCATTGACCTGCCGGTACCAGGCCAGATGATGCTTGCGCGCCCAGGCACGGCTGACCCAGCCGTGGAACATGCCGTACATGGACCCTTTGACCCAGATTCCGGAATACACATGGACGATGATGCTGAGGATCAGCACGAAGGCGGCGAAGGCATGGAGCAAGCTGGCCCAGCGCGCCGCCGTTACCGGGAAATAGTCCCCGAAGAACTCCTGCCACATGAGGATGCCCGTTACCAGCAGGACCAGCAGGCACAGCAGCAGAACCCAGAACAAGACTTTCTGTCCGGCATTGTAGCGCCCCACTTCCGGCAGACGCTCCTCGCGGTTGGCGACAACATCGTTGATCTGTTTCAGCCATTGCCGATCATTGCGGTCGAGCAGGTTATGGCCGGCGAAGCGCACCGCCATAAACAGGAACAGGATGAACATCACCACACCGAAAATCGGATGCAAAATGCGCGTCCAGGTGCCGCCCCCGAACAGCCCCGACAGACCGAACAGCCAAGGGTGGAACAAGGCCAGACCGGACAGGCCCGCGCAGAGAAACAGAATCGCCACCAGCCAGTGGTTGGTCCGGTCCAACCGCGTGTAACGCAGGATTTCTTCTTTCATGGTTGCCTCCAGGGGCAATCGAACACCGGCGTGCCGGGCGGGCACGCCGGTGCGCGTCAGGCTTTCGGATCGCGCGGGTCAACCACATGCACGCTTGGATCGACCTGGTGCACCACCGTTTCGCCGCCGGGTCCATTGTCGTGATCGTGTTCGTCCTCTTTCACACGGTTCGGGCCGACCCCCACATAGTGGAAGAACCCACCGAGCACTGCCGCGCCCATGGCCAGCAGCGCCAGCGGCTTGGTCACACCCTTCCACAAACTGACTAGCGGACTGATCGTCGGCTCGTTGGGCAGGTTGCTGTATAGCATCGGCTGGTCGTTGTGATGCAGCACATACATCACATGGGTGCCGCCAACGCCCTCCGGATCGTACAGACCGGCCTGGTCGAAACCCCGCGACTTGAGATCGGCGATGCGCCCGGCGGCGTGCTCCTTCATGTCCGCCTTGCTGCCGAACACAATGGCGCCGGTCGGGCAGGTCTTCACACAGGCCGGCTCCAGGCCCACCGAGACTCGATCAGAACACAGCGTGCATTTGTAGGCCTTGTTGTCCTTGGCCGAAATGCGCGGCACATCGAACGGGCAGCCGGTAATGCAATAGCCACAGCCGATGCAATTGTCCTGATTGAAATCAACGATGCCGTTGGCGTACTTGACGATTGCCCCCGGGCTCGGACACGCCTTCAGGCAACCGGGGTCGGCACAATGCATGCAGCCGTCCTTGCGGATCAGCCACTCGAGGTCGCCGCTATTGGGGTTTTCGTATTCGGCAAATTTCATCACCGTCCAGGAATCCGCCGTCAGGTCGATCGGGTTGTCGTAGGTTCCATGGTTGGTGCCGACTTCGTCGCGTGTGTCGTTCCATTCCGAACAAGCGACCTGGCAGGCCTTGCAACCGATGCACTTGGAAACATCGATCAGCTTGGCCACCTCGCCAATCTCACGAATCGACGGCATTTGCGTGGTGGTGGCGGAGCGGGCAATTACGTCTTGAGTAGCCATGTCATGCCTTCTCCACGTTGACCAGGAACGATTTGAATTCCGGCGTCTGCGTATTGCCGTCGCCCACAAATGGGGTCAGGGTGTTGGTCATGTAGCCGTTTCTGGCCAGCCCCGAGAATCCCCAGTGCAGCGGAATGCCGACGTGGTGCACCGTGCGTCCGTCCACGGTCATGGGCCTGAGACGCTTGGTCACTACCGCAACCGCCTTGATGAAGCCTCGGTTGGACGACACCTTGACCCGTTCACCGGCGGCGATGCCCAGCTCGCTGGCCAAGGCTTCGCCGATTTCGACAAACTGCTCGGGCTGAGTGATCGCATTCAGGCGACAGTGCTTGGTCCAGAAGTGGAAATGCTCGGTCAGTCGGTAAGTCGTTGCCGCATAGGGGAATTCCTCTGCGGTGCCGAACAATTCCATATCGTTCTTGAACACCCGCGCTGCCGGGTTGCTGGTGGCCTGCGGGTTGTCCGGATGCAGCGGGTTGCGCCCGATGGGTGTTTCGAACGGTTCATAATGCTCAGGGAACGGCCCCTCGGTCATCATGCCCAGGGCGAAGAAGCGCGCCACGCCTTCGGGGTTCATGATGAACGGGTTCATGCCCGCCTCCGGCGGCGAGTCGACTACGAAGTCGGGCACGTCGGTACCGGTCCACCTTCCACCGTCCCACCACACCAGACGTTTCTTCACCGGGTTCCACGGCTGACCCGCGGGATCGGCGGAGGCACGGTTGTATAGAATCCGCCGGTTGGCCGGCCAGGCCCATGCCCAGGCCAGGGTTTGCCCCATGCCGAAGGGGTCGGCGTTGTCACGGCGCGCCATCTGGTTGCCTTGTTGAGTCCAGGCGCCGCAATAAATCCAGCAACCGCTGGAAGTCGAGCCATCGGCGCGCAACTGACCGAAACCAGACAATTGTTCCCCCGCCTTGGCCAACACCGCGCCGCTGGCCGGGTCGACAAGGTCGCTTAGCGCACGGCCGCTGTACTCCCGGGCAATTTCTTCCGGGGTCGGCTCTTCCGGCTGCTTATAGGCCCATTCAAGGTTCAGCAGCGGCTCGGCATACGCGCCACCTTCCGCGCGATACAGCTCGCGTAGCCGATGGAACAGGCCACCCATGATCGCCACATCGGTTCGTGCCTGCCCGGGTGGCTCGGCGCTCTTCCAGTGCCACTGCAACCAGCGACCACTGTTGACCAACGAGCCGTCTTCCTCGGCAAAGCAGGAGGTGGGCAAGCGGAACACCGTGGTCTGGATGCTGGCGGTATCGACGTCGTTGTGCTCACCGGCATTGCGCCAGAACTCGGCGGTTTCGGTGTGCAGCGGGTCCATGATCACCAGGAATTTCAGCCGCGCCAGCGCGGCGCTGACTTTGGCCTTGTTGGGGAAGGAACCGATGGGGTTGAAGCCCTGGCAGAAATAGCCGTTGACCTTGCCCTGGTACATCATGTCGAACACCTGAAGCACGTCGTAGCCGGGAATATCCAGCTTGGGCAACCAGTCATAACCCCAGTTATTTTCTGCCGTGGCGTTGGCCCCGTACCAGGCCTTCATCAGGCTAACGTGGAACTTCTCATAGTTCTGCCAGTAGGACAGCTGCCCGGGGCGCAACGGCTTGCTGGCCCGTTTCTCGATGTAGGCTGCGTAGTCCTGTTCCGAGTCGAGCGGCAAGGTCAGGTAGCCGGGCAACAAGTTCGACAGCAGACCCAGATCGGTCAGACCCTGGATGTTGGAGTGTCCGCGCAGGGCGTTCATGCCACCCCCGGGCATGCCGATATTGCCGAGCAGCAATTGCACCATGGCGCCGCAGCGAATCATCTGTGAGCCCACCGAATGCTGGGTCCAGCCCAGGGCGTACATGATGGTCATCACCTTGCCTGGCGCCGAGGTTTCGGCTACAGCTTCCCAAACTTGGAGCAGCCGGTCCTTGGGTGTGCCACAGATGCTGCTGGCCATATCCGCCGTGTAGCGGCTGTAATGCTGCTTGAGCAGGTTGTATACACAGCGTGGATGGCTGAGCGTCGGATCGACCAGCGCGTAGCCGTCCTCGCCGGTTTCATAGAACCAGCTGCCCTTGTCCGGATAGGCGCGCGCTTCGGCGTCGTAGCCATTAAACAGGCCGTTGGCGAAGCTGTACTCCTCCTTCACGATGAACGGCAAGTCGGTGTAGTTGCGCACGTACTCGTGCTGAACCTTGTCATTCTCCAACAGGTAATTGATCAGCCCGCCGAGGAAGGCAATGTCGGTCCCGGTACGGATCGGCGCGTACATGTCAGCGACCGCGGCGGAGCGGGTAAAGCGTGGATCGACCACGATCAGCCGGGCCTGGTTGTGGGCCTTGGCTTCGGTGACCCATTTGAAACCACAGGGGTGGGCTTCAGCAGCGTTGCCACCAATAATCATCACCAGGTCGGCATTCTTGATGTCGGTCCAGTGATTGGTCATGGCTCCTCGGCCAAACGTCGGGGCAAGACCTGCCACCGTCGGGCCGTGTCAGACACGTGCTTGGTTGTCGAACGCCAACATGCCGAGGGAACGGACCACCTTGTGCGTCATGTAACCCGCTTCGCTGGAAGCAGCCGACGCGGCGAGAAAACCCGTACTCAACCAGCGGTTCACCGTCATGCCCTGGTCGTTCTTCTCGATGAAGTTGGCATCGCGGTCATCCTTCATCAACCGGGCGATGCGGTCCAGCGCCTCGTCCCATTCGATGCGTTTCCACTCGTTGCTGCCAGCTTCACGCACTTCGGGATACTTGAGGCGATGGGGGCTGTGGACGAAATCCAGCAGACCTGCGCCTTTCGGGCAGAGCGTGCCACGGTTGACCGGATGGTCGGAGTCGCCCTCGATGTGAATGATTTCCTGCACGACGTTCTTGCCGCCACTGCCCTGGCTGTAGAGGATCAGGCCACAGCCGACCGAACAGTAGGGGCAGGTGTTGCGTGTCTCGCGGGTATTGGTCAGTTTGAAATGGCGGATCGACTCGGCGAAGGCCGGCGGAGGCGCCATGCCCAACGCCGCCATGCTCGACGCCCCAAGGCCCACTCCGCAGACCTTGAAGAATTGCCGACGGTTCATGTCCATCGAGGTTCTCCTGATTCAGGCTAGGCAGACCGTTTTGGCCTTGAGCGGCGCGACGGCCTCTGTGGCATGCGTGCGACTGACGTCACGCTGTGCCACTGCTTCTAACCCTAGTCAACGGGGTGAAATTGGCAATGTTTGCCCCCCGCTGCTCTTAACATGCGGACCGTTTCCTTTCCCCGTCTGCGGCATAATGCCCGCCCCTCGTTGTCTGGAGTTCGCCATGCATCCCTGGTGGTTACTCGCCCTGCCTTTTATTGCGGGTTCGTTGATGCCCTTGCAGGCCGGGATCAATGGCCAGGTGGCCAGGCAGTTATCCAGCGTGATGGCCGCAGCCCTGCTGTCCTTTAGCGTCGGCACCCTGGCCTTGCTCTGCATTGTGCTCATGCAACGGGGCATGCCTGGCCTCACCGCTTTACGTGAACTGAGCGGGTATCACTGGCTGGGTGGACTGTTCGGCGCCGTGTTCATCGCCGTTGCCGCCTTCGCCGCGCCCCGCATTGGCGGGCTGGTGATGATGGTATTGATCCTCGCCGGCCAACTGGGCATGGCGCTGCTGCTCGATCACTTCGGCTGGGTCGGCTATCGCGAGGCGCCGGTGAGTGCCGGCAAGCTTGGCGGCCTGGCGTTGATTGCCGCTGGCATCTGGTTGATTCAGCGCGGCTGAGGCTTGTGTAGCGAGGTGGTGCTAGACTGCGCCGCTTCAACTTAAGCAAGGCTCAGCGCATGCAGGCAGAAGGTTTTTTCGAAGGGCTCGGCGAAGTGCTGGGGACGATTCTGCGCGTACTGATCGACAGCCTGTACGGCGTCTTTGCCTGGCTGGCGGGGGCCGGCGCCAGCTTTCTCAACGGCCTGTCGAAAGCCCTCGGCATGGACCCGTCACTGCTCAGCCTGGTGGCTGTGGCGATCGGCCTGCTGGTTCTCATTTCCGCATTCCGGGCGCTGTTTCGGCGCGCGCTAATTTCCGGAGTTTTGCTACTGTTGCTGGCCCTGTGGCTGTTCAGCCTGGTCATTCACTGAGCATCGCTTGCCCCTCTCTGAAGGGCCGCTTGGGTCGCCAAGCCCGCATCGGGTAAACTCCGCCGACTTTTACACCTATAAAACGATCAGTCTGATGCCCAAGACGTTCCACGAAATCCCCCGCCAGCGCCCTACCACGCCTCTGCTCGACCGCGCAGCGACGCCCGTCGAGTTGCGCCGCCTGGGCGAAGCGGAACTGGAGCAACTGGCCGATGAGTTGCGCCAGGAGCTGCTCTACAGCGTCGGGCAGACCGGCGGACACTTCGGCGCCGGTCTCGGTGTGATCGAGCTGACCATCGCCCTGCATTACGTGTTCGACACCCCGGATGACCGCCTGGTATGGGACGTTGGCCATCAGGCCTACCCACACAAGATACTTACCGGTCGCCGCCAGCGCATGTCCAGCCTGCGTCAGAAGGACGGCCTGGCCGCCTTCCCGCGCCGCACCGAGAGCGAGTACGACACCTTTGGTGTAGGCCACTCCAGCACCTCTATCGGCGCGGCACTGGGCATGGCCATCGCCGCCCGTCTGCAAGGCCAGAAGCGCAAGTCGATTGCCGTGATCGGCGATGGCGCACTGACCGCCGGCATGGCCTTCGAGGCGCTCAACCACGCCCCGGAAGTTGGCGCCGACATGCTCGTGGTGCTCAACGACAACGACATGTCGATCTCGCGCAACGTCGGCGGCATGTCCAACTACCTGGCCAAGATTCTTTCCAGCCGCACCTACGCAAGCATGCGCGAAGGCAGCAAGAAGGTGCTATCGCGCCTGCCCGGCGCCTGGGAAATCGCCCGCCGCACCGAGGAGTATGCCAAGGGCATCCTGGTGCCCGGCACGCTGTTCGAGGAGCTGGGCTGGAACTACATCGGCCCCATCGACGGCCACGACCTGCCGACCCTGGTCGCCACCCTGCGCAACATGCGCGACCTGTCCGGCCCGCAGTTCCTGCACGTGGTGACCAAGAAGGGCAAGGGCTTCGCCCCGGCCGAACTCGATCCCATTACCTGGCACGCGATCAACAAGCTGGAACCGGTGGATGCGCCGAAAACGCCCAAGGCGCCGTCCGGCCCACGCTACTCCAATATCTTCGGCCAGTGGCTGTGCGATATGGCCGAGGCCGATCCGCGCCTCGCCGGCATCACCCCGGCGATGAAGGAAGGCTCGGACCTGGTGGCCTTCAGCGAGCGCTTTCCGGAGCGCTACTTCGACGTTGCCATTGCCGAACAACATGCCGTGACCCTGGCCGCCGGCATGGCCTGCGAGGGCGCTAAGCCGGTGGTGGCGATCTACTCGACCTTCCTGCAGCGCGCTTACGACCAGTTGATCCACGATGTGGCCGTGCAGAATCTCGACGTGCTGTTCGCCATCGACCGCGCCGGCCTGGTAGGCGAAGACGGCCCGACCCACGCCGGCAGCTTCGACCTGTCGTTCCTGCGCTGCATCCCCGGCATGCTGGTGATGACGCCCAGCGATGAAAACGAACTGCGCCGCATGCTTACCACCGGCTACCTGTTCGACGGGCCGGCGGCGGTGCGTTACCCGCGCGGCACCGGTCCCAACGCCACCCTGGAACCGGGCCTGCAACCGCTGGACATCGGCAAGGGCGTGATCCGTCGCCAGGGCTCCAAAGTCGCCTTGCTGGCATTTGGTGTGCAGCTGGCCGAAGCGCTCAAGGTCGGCGCAACACTGGACGCTACCGTGGTCGACATGCGCTTCGTCAAACCGCTGGACGAAGCCCTGGTTCGCCAACTGGCCGACAGCCATGAGCTGCTGGTGACGATCGAGGAAAACAGCATCATGGGCGGCGCCGGTAGTGCGGTGAGCGAATTCCTCGCCAGCCAGAACCTGGTCATGCCCATCCTTCACCTCGGTTTGCCGGACTGCTACGTCGAACACGCCAAGCCCAGCGTCATGCTCGCCGAATGCGGTCTGGACGAGGCTGGCATCGAGGCGGCGGTGCGCGCGCGGCTGGAGCAACTGAAGGCGTAAGGAGATTGGTGAATGGAGGCCTGGTACCTCCTCTCAATTTCCTTACAAAGCAGGGGCAACCTGGGTTATTAGGCTGTCCCCCTCCTCACTTACCCGCGCGATAAAGCAGCTTCGCCCGCGCCCGAAAATCCGTCAGACATGACAATGCTCATTGTCTTTCCCCGCGCGACGCCGTAAGGTGCGCGCGTTTTACTTATCCGCCCAGGTGTGCGCGACCGCAAGGTGCGCATTAAACGGGAAGCCGGTGCGTTCGATCCGAACAATCCCGGCGCTGCCCCCGCAACGGTAATCGACCGCGATCCCCGAGATCGCCGTCCGCTCAAACGCCACTGTATTTAAATATGGGAAGGCGAGCGCGATGAGAGTCGAGAGCCCGGAGACCGGCCAGAGCGGATTCGACTGGTGTTGCGGAGGGCAGCACCGTCAAGCGCTGTGCCTGCAATCCAGACTCCGTGCTTGTTCCTGCCCTCCTCAAAAGTCTCGATCTTTTGAGGATTATCTCCTGATGAAATTGTCCCGTTTGGCTCTGGCCGTGGCCCTTGCGCCGATTACGGCATTCGCCGCCAACGAAACTCCGCGCTTCGATGAACAACTGAAACTGCCTAATGTGGTGGTGACGGCGTCGCGTATGGCTGAAGCCGCCAGCGACAGCAGCGCGTCGATCAGTGTATTTACCCGTGCCGATATCGACCGCCTGCGCCCAGCCAGCGTGCCGGAACTGCTGACCCATGTACCCGGTGTCCAGGTGGCCAATTACGGCGGTCGTGGTGCCAACTATGGCCTGTACATCAGAGGCACAAGCACCGCACAGACTCTGGTTCTGATTGACGGCGTACGAGTCGGCTCGGCCACTATCGGCGGCGCCAGCCTGCAATTTTTGAGCGTTGATCAGATTGAGCGCGTCGAGGTCCTGCGTGGCTCGCGCTCGGCCATCTACGGTGCCGATGCCATGGGTGGCGTCGTGCAAATTTTCACCCGCCGCAGCCAAGGTGAAGGCCTCACCCCCTACGTTCGCCTGGCAGCCGGCACGGATAACGCGCGGGAGACCAGCCTGGGGCTGTCAGGTGGTAACGCGCTGACGCGCTTCAGCCTTAACGCGAGCCTGGAAGAGACCGACGGTTTCGATCGTACACACGCCTCCTTCCCCAGCGATGCGGATGATGATGGTTATCGCAACCGCTCCTTGTCCATGAGCCTGAGCCACCGTCTCAGCGACAAGGTAGAAGCCGGCTTAAACGTGCTGGATCAGCGCGGCAAGACCGAGATCGACAACCCGTTCGGGCGTTGGGACGACACCCTGTACGCCAGTTTCCCGGCCGAGCCCTATGATGAATTCACTATCAGCAGTACGTCTGTTTATCTCGATGCGCAGCTCACGAATGCCTGGAGCAGCCGCCTGGAATTGGGCCACAGCGAAGACAAACAGGAAAACTTCGACAAGTTGTTCCCCGGCAGCTCGGTGAACAACACCTACCGGGACTCCGCCAGTTGGTTGAATACCCTACACCTGGACGACGCCCACAGCCTGCTGATCGGGCTCGACTATCTAAATGACAAAGTCGGCAGCAGCAACGAATACGATCAGACCAGCCGCTGGAACCAGGCGGCCATCGTCCAACATCAGTTCCATGGCGAGACATTCTCCACTGAACTGGGGATGCGCCACGACCAGAATGAGCAGTTCGGCCATGAGAACACCTTCAACGCCGCGCTGAGCCTGCCGGTGAATGCCGACCACCAGGTGATTCTCTCTTACGCCGAAGGCTTCCGCGTTCCCACCTTTGCGGATCTGTATTGGCCCGATGAAGGCTGGACCAAAGGAAATCCCGACCTTGAGCCAGAGCGCTCAAAGAGCTATGAGCTGAAGTGGCGTGCGCGTCTGGCCGCTGAGACCCGCCTGGAGGCCTCGATCTACCGTACCGACTTCCGTGACCTGTTGGCTTATGTGAGCGACCCCATCACTTGGGTTGGCAGCACGCAAAACCTTGGTGTAGCTCGCATCAACGGTTTTGAAGCCCACCTTGAGCACGACCTGTTTGGCTGGCAGGCCAATTTAGGCGTCAGCATCATTGATCCACGCAACCGCGAAACCGGCGGCATCCTGCCCAACCGTGCCAAACGTACCCTGAGCCTGGATCTGGATCGCCACTTCGGAGCCGTGGGCGTCGGCGCCAGTTGGCGGGCCGTGAGCCGCAGCTTCAATGATGGCGCCAATACTCAGGAAATCGCCGGTCACGGCGTCCTCGACCTGCGCACCAGTTGGCAAGCCAGCGATGAACTGGGCTTCGACCTGAAGTTGGCCAACGTTCTGGACAAGGACTACAGCCGCCTGCTTTACAGCTACGAGGGCCAACAACGCGGCTATCAGGAAGCACCGTTCAGCGTGATGCTCGGCCTGACCTGGACACCCTCCCTGTAGCACCCCCTGCGGTTGCCGGCCAGCCGGCAACCCGCCATATTCCGCAAACGCCGCCGCTGTGGCGTTTTATCTGATCAGACGAGGCGATTTCTGGTGCTGCGTGTCCTGCTGATGCCCTTGCTCCTGTTGCTGGCCCTGCCCGGGCCAGCCCGGGCCGACAGTACGTCGGCGCAGCGCATCGTCTCACTCGATCTGTGCCTGGACTGGATGGTCGCCCATTACCTTCCGCCTGAACGCGTGGCCGCCCTGTCGCAGATGCAGAAGCGCTACCCCATCGACTGGATCGGCCCGCAATGGCCGAGTCATGACGGCAGCCTTGAACAGATCTACGCCCTGCAACCAGACTTGGTGGTGGTCGGGCAGTACGCCGGCACCTTGCTGCGCCAGCGCCTGCAAGCGCTGGGCAAGCGGGTAGAGATTTTCCCATTGCCGCAAAACCTGCAGGATGTGGCGAATTACGAAGTGCACTTCCTGCGAGCCGTGGGCCTTCCGGTATCCCTGGCCAGTCGCCCGCCGCTGGCCAGTTTCACGCCCACACGCGAGCAACGTCTGTTGCTGCTGGGCGCCAACGGCATCGGCACCGGGCGCGGCACGCTGGAAAACGAAATCCTCGAGCGCGCTGGCTGGACCAACTACCTGCGTGGCAACGGCTACCAGCGGCTGGATCTGGAGCAGGTCGTCGCCGATCCGCCGGATGCCATCCTCTGGGCTGCGCCGGAACACCGGGCGCTGGCCAACCAGTTCGCCGAACATGCGGCGCTCAAGCACGCCGTACCCGCCGAACGCTGGCTGACCACCGACTACTGGCGCTGGCAATGCCCCGGCCCCTGGACCTGGGATCTGATAGGACAACTGCACCAATGGCTCGACTGATCACCCCCCTCCTGGCCTTGCTGGCGCTTGTCCTGGCGCTGCTGTCGCTGAGCCTCGGCTCCACCCAGGTGGCGGTATTAACCGGGCTGCTCGATTGGCTCAGCGGCGGCAACGGCCCGGACGCCATTGTCATCGGTGAAATTCGCCTGCCGCGCACGCTGCTGGCCCTGGCGGTGGGCGCGGCGCTGGGGCTGAGCGGCGCAGCCTTGCAAGGCCTGTTGCGCAACCCACTGGCCGATCCGGGTCTGACCGGTGCCAGCCAGGGCGCTGCGCTGGGGGCAGCCGGAGTGTTCTATTTCGGTTTGCTGCCGTGGGCCGGAGCCTTTGCGCCGGCGCTGGCCGGGCTGTGCGGGGCCGGCATCGCCCTGACCCTCATGCTGGGCCTGGCCGGTTCCAGCGGGGCCGGCATGGTGATTCTCGCCGGTCTGGCCATCAGCACCCTGAGTGGAGCGCTGCTGGCCGCCGTGCTCAACTTCGCCCCCAATCCCTATGCCATGCAGGAACTGGTGTTCTGGCTGCTGGGTTCGGTGTCCGAGCGCGGACTGGAGCATCTGCTGCTGCTTGGCCCGGCGTTGTTGATCGGTTTTTTGCTGATCTGGGGCCAGCGCCGTCTGCTGCTGGGCCTGAGTCTGGGCGAACAAGTCGCCCAAAGCCTGGGGCTGGCCCACAAGCGCGGCAGCCGCCTGGTCGTGCTGGGCTGCGCGCTACTGGTCGGCGCTTCCGTGGCCGTGGCCGGCGGCATCGGTTTTGTCGGCCTACTGGTCCCGCACCTCATTCGTCCGCTGGTGCGTCACCGCCCCGACCGTTTGCTGATTCCCTCGGCGCTGGCCGGTGCCTGTCTCGTCTGCCTGGCCGATATGGCTGTACGCCTGTTGCCGGCCGGGCGTGAATTGAAACTGGGCGTGCTCACGGCGCTGATCGGTGCCCCGCTGTTTATCTGGCTGGTGTGGAAGGAGCGCAAGCAATGGATCTGATTCGCCTCGAACGCGTGAGCGTACCCGGCCGCCTCGAACCTGTGCGCTTCTCGCTCGCCGCCGGCGAGATGCTGGGCCTGATCGGCCCCAACGGCGCGGGAAAATCCACCCTGCTGAACGCGCTGGCGGGCATTCAGCCTCACACCGGCAGCCTGAGTTACTTCGGCTTCGACGCCGCTCACCTGAGCCCGAAGCAACGTGCCCAGCGCATCGGTTTTCTGCCGCAGAGCCATCACAGCGCCTGGTCCCTGAGCGTGGAGGATGTGGTCGCCTTGGGCCGCCTGCCATGGGGCGACGAAGACGCTGCGCTGATCACGTCTGCCATGCAACGTACCGGCGTGCTGGAGTGGCGCACGCGCAAGGTTGCGGAACTCTCCGGTGGCGAACAGGCGCGCGTCTGGCTGGCTCGCGTCCTCGCCGGCCAACCCGTGTTACTGCTGGCCGACGAGCCGATCGCCAGTCTCGATTTGCGTCACCAGCGCAAGGTGATGGAGCTGCTGCGCGATCATGCGCACCAGGATCGCTCGGTCGTGCTGTCTATTCACGACCTGGGGCTGGCCGCGCGCTACTGCGACAAGCTGTGCCTGCTCGCTGAAGGACAGGTGCTGGCCTATGGAACCCCGCAAGAGGTGTTGACCGAGGCCCATATCACCGCTGCCTTCCAGGTGGATGTGCATATCGACCTCACCACCAATCCACCCATCATCCTGCCCAAGTGAGCACCATGCTGAAGCTGAGTAAGAACCTCGATGAGGTCTGTTATCCCTTTATTCAGGACGCCTCGTCATTGTGCGATTTCGAGGTCGTTACCGATGAACTATGCGCGCTGATTGGTGGGGTGCTCGCCTACCTGCCGGACGACATGCCCGACCTGCGTGCCGACCTCGAAAAGCTGCAACCGCTGGCGTTTCACGTCAACGGCTCGGTGCGCGGGCGCCTGGCGATCGAAGAAGATGACCTGAGCTGGCTAAGTGCGCGCATGGCGCACTATCGCGAAGAGGTGTCGGAGCGTTTGCAGGGGTTTGTCCTGCCCCGCGGGCACGCGCCGGTGCCGCAACTGCACCAGGCGCGCTCGGTGGCGAAGAAAGCCATCCGCGCCTTGGTGCGTGTGGATCAGGAAGGGATTGAAGTGCCGCTGGTGCTGCCGCGAATGTGCAACCTGATGTGCAATTTCTTCTTTGTGCTGACACTGGTGGTGAACCAGCGTCGCGGTTTTGAAGAGACGTACTTTGCCAGCAAGAGTTACGGCAAAAGCACCTGACGCGGAATACGGTACAGAATAAAAATCATCACGCTGCCGAAGATCAGCAGCAGGCACGCAACGCCTTCCAGACCCGACAACGTACCGAGGGCGGCCATCCAGGCCGGTAGGCTGGCCCAATAGAGTCCTTTGCCCTGTGCTTGTTGCAGAGCGCCCCAGCGGGCCGATTCGTCGGCGTCCGTCTGGCCCATGGCCCAAAGCGCCCGTTTAAAGGCGGGGAAGAATTTCAGGGTGACAAACAGGCTGAGCAGGCCGGCGATAAAAAACGCCATGGGCGGCAGGCCCCAATCCACGTCAACCTGCGCCAGCACCAGCCAGGGCAGCACGCACAGGGCCAAGCGGCCCCACCAGATCAGGTTCAACCGGCGACGGGCGTTGGCGCGGTTCATGGCTGTTCGACTTCGTCCTGATGCAGGCTGCCGAGCATGTGCCCGAGCTTGCCGGCCTTGGTCGCCAGGTATTTGCGGTTATGGGGATTGAGCCCGGTCTTCAGCGGCTTGCGCTCAGTGACGGGGATGCCAAAGCCTTCCAGCGCCTTGACCTTGCGCGGGTTGTTGGTCATCAGCTTGAGTTCGCGGATGCCCAGGTGGGCGAGCATCGGCAGGCAGATGCCGTATTCGCGCATGTCGGCGGGGAAACCCAGGCGTTCGTTGGCTTCCACCGTATCGGCGCCGCCGTCCTGCAGTTCATAGGCGCGGATCTTGTTTAACAGGCCGATGCCACGGCCTTCCTGGCGCAGGTACAGCAGCACGCCACGACCTTCATCGGCGATGGCGCGCAACGCTGCTTCCAGTTGAAAGCCACAGTCGCAGCGCAGGCTGAACAGCGCATCGCCCGTCAGGCACTCGGAGTGCACACGGCCCAGCACAGGCTGGCCATCGCCGACATCGCCCAGGCTCAGCACCACATGCTCTTTGCCGGTCGCCTCGTCGAGGAAACCGTGCATGGTGAATTCGGCAAAAGGCGTAGGCAGTTTGGATGCGGCGACGAAAACGACGGACACCGGAGAAACTCCAGAAAAATAAAGCGCGGAGTATAACCGCAGTGAAGCGGCTTGCGGGCGTGGAAAGCCACGAACGGACTGACTGAAGAAGGTACGCGTGACGACCTACAACTTGGATTCCAGTATCAGTACGCCCTGCTCCTCGCGCCAACGTACACGGCTGAGAAAGCTCATGCCCAGCAGGGCTTCGGTCGGCGCATCGCCTTCCAGCACCACCGTATCCACACCGAGCACTTCCAGGCTTCCGACCTTAACCCGGTCGACGCTGAGCTTCCAGCCCTTGGCCGTACCGCTGGCCGTACTGGCCAGCATCGGTCGGCCCTTGACCCGATAGTCCAACCCCAGGCGCTTGGCGTCCTGCTCGTTAATGGCCAGCGAGGTGGCGCCGGTATCCACCAGAAACTGCATCGGATGGCCGTCTACCGAACCGGCGACCCAGTAATGCCCGCCCAGTCCGCGGGCGATGCTGACCTGCTGCTTGCTCGGCGCGCTGAAGCCCTCACTGTATTCTCGGCTCAACTCAAACCGACGCGTCTGGCCATCGATGCGCAACACCGCGCCGCGACTGTCGGCGCTGACCACTTCGACACCGCCGGGCCCTACCTGGCCAACCTTTACCAGCTTGCGCTGGCCGTCGACATTGAGCACGACGGCATTGGGGAACAGGCCAACCACCAGCACCTGCTCGGGCGCGGCTTGGGCCAGGGAAGCGGCCAGCAACAGGCTGACCAACGGAAGGAGACGACGCATCGGCACTGGCGGCTCGCTAAAAAGATACGGGCGAACAGAATAGCCATCCGCGTGCACGGCAAAGCGTGGCCAGGTCACAGGTGGGGAAATTCCAGTGGGGAGTGAAAACTGGATGAGGCGGCCAGGTTCAGAACTTGATGTCTTTAGCGGGTGCTTGCTTCCAGCCTGACCACCGTCTGGTGGGTCGATAAAGCGTGCCCCCCTACGAAAGCGCGACACGTTTTTCGTCGCCGGTAGGGCGGATGTCGCTTTTTTACATCCACCACAGCACCACTCAGTGGATCGTGATTCACCTACGAAAAGAGCTGAGCGCCGCCGTTAAGCCAGACCCAGATGATGCCCTGCATGGCTATCCAGGCGAACACACCGGCCAGTACGTCGTCGAGCATGATGCCGACGCCGCCATGCACATTGCGGTCGACCCAGCGGATCGGCCAGGGCTTGAGGATGTCGAAGAAGCGGAACACCAGGAAACCGACCAGCAACCACTGCCAGCCCTCGGGCACCAGCCACAGGGTGATCCACATGCCGACCATCTCGTCCCAGACGATGCCTTCGTGGTCGTGCACGCGCAGGTCGTTGGCGACCTTGCCGCACAGCCAGAAGCCGAACAGCATGGTCACGCCGAGCATCAGCCAATAGCCCCAGTCCGGCAGCATCTGCCAGAGTGGGATAAACGGCAGCGCCACCAGCGAGCCCCAGGTGCCCGGCGCCTTGGGCAGGGTGCCGGAGCCAAAGCCGAAGGCCAGGAAATGCCAAGGATTGCGCCACACCGAAGGCGGTACGGGTTCGGAACCAGAGAGCTCAGTCACGGGAAGGCCCAAAATGTTGATAACCACGTTCGGGCAGCGAAAGTTCGCCTCCCTGTTCATCGTACAGGTGCACGCCCTCACCTATCGCTACCCGGCCGATGACCGCCACGTCCGGCCAGTGCGCTTGCACGTCAGCCAGATGCCGCTCCGGCAGCGTGAACGCCAGCCGGTAGTCATCGCCGCCAGACAACGCACACTGCTCGGCTGCTTGGCGTCCCCCAAGGCTCAGCAAGGCCTCGGAGAGTGGCAAACGCGTCCGATCGATATGCAACGCGACCTGTGACGCCTTGGCGATATGCCCGCAATCCCCCAGCAAGCCATCGGAGATATCCAGCGCCGCGCTGGCCTTGCCGCGCAGCAGCAGGCCCAACTCAAGCTGCGGTTGCGGCGACCAGTACCGCGCCAGCAAGGGCTTGGCGATAGACGCCGCTGCGACTCGCTCGCCCAGCACCAGCGGCAACGCGCCGGCTGCATCACCCAGGCTACCGCCCACACACAACAGCTCGCCGGGTTGCGCGCCGGCACGAGTCAGCGCCGAACCACGCGGCACCCGGCCGAACACCGTCATGCCCAGGCTCAACGGCCCGCGCGTGGTATCACCGCCCACCAGGCGCAGAGCGCACGCCTGCGCCATGTGATTCAGGCCACGGGCGAACGCCTGCAGCCACGCCTCGTCGGCAGCGGGCAGGGTCAGGGATAGGGTAAACGCAAGGGGGGTGGCGCCCATGGCGGCCAGATCACTGGTCGACACTGCCAGGGCACGCTGGCCCAGCAGAAAGGGATCGCACGGATCAGGAAAGTGCACACCGGCCACCAAGGTGTCAGTGGACACCGCCAAGTGTTCGCCGGACGGCACGTCAAGCAAGGCGCAATCGTCGCCGATGCCCAGCGCCACGCCCTCGCCGCCCTGCGCACAGGGCGCGGCGGCGAAGAAGCGGCGGATCAGCTCGAACTCACCCATGTGGGCGGATCATCAGCGCTTGTTGCTGCGCACTTCGGCGGCGCGCAGCGTGGGCGCCAGCTTGTCCAGCACGCCGTTGACGAACTTATGCCCGTCAGTGGCACCATAGGTCTTGGCCAGCTCGATCCCTTCGTTGATCACCACGCGATACGGTACATCGACGCGGTAACTCAGCTCGTAGGTGGACAGTCGCAGGATGGCCAGTTCGACCGGGTCGAGCTCCTCCAGCGGGCGGTCCAGGTGCGGTTCGATATGCCCGTCGACCTCGGTCTTGTTGCGCGCCACGCCAGTGAGCAGTTCATGGAAATACGCCCCGTCGACGCCGGCGAAATCGTTGTCGACGCGAAACTGCGCCTCGATTTCGTTCAGACTCTGGCCAGCCATGTGCCACTGATACAGCGCTTGCATGGCCAGGCTACGCGCCACTCGGCGCGTCGCGATCTTGCCCTTGGCCGGCTTGGCCGGCTGGGCATCGGGACTGTCGTCGCGATTCAGGCTCACTTGACCTCCAGGGCGGTCAGCAGGCTGACCATTTCCAGGGCGGACAATGCAGCCTCGGCGCCCTTGTTGCCGGCCTTGGTGCCGGAGCGCTCGATGGCCTGCTCGATGGAATCTACAGTCAGCACGCCGAAGGAAACCGGCACGCCGTATTCCATGGACACCTGGGCCAGGCCCTTGGTGCACTCACCGGCGACGTATTCGAAGTGCGGCGTGCCGCCACGAATGACCGCGCCGAGGGCGATGATCGCCGCGTATTCGTCCAGCTGGGCGACTTTCTGTGCCACCAGCGGGATTTCGAAGGCACCCGGCGCGCGGATGATGGTGATGTCGTCTTCGCTCACACCATGGCGAACCAAGGCGTCAACAGCGCCGCTCACCAGGCTTTCGACAACAAAGCTGTTGAAGCGGCCGACCACCAGGGCAAATTTTCCTTGGGGGGCGATGAAGGTACCTTCGATGGTCTTCAGGGTCATGGACTGGCTTCTCTTCTCTTAAAGAACGAAGGCGCCGCGTTCCGGCGGCGCCTCTGGGCATTATTCAGCGGGCAGGTATTCTACAACTTCCAGGTCGAAACCGGATATCGCGTTGAACTTCATGGGCGAGCTCATCAAACGCATCTTGCGCACGCCCAGATCACGCAGGATCTGCGAGCCCGCACCCACCGTGCTGTAGATCGCCGGCGTCGGTGCCGGGGTCTGCTGGCGGTTGAGCTGGGCGAGCAGTTCGGGACCGGTCAGCGGTTTGCCGAGCAGCAGCACCACCCCGCTGCCGGCCTTGGCCACCTCAGCCATGGCCGCGCGCAGGCTCCAGCGTCCCGGCACGTTGACCAGCAGCAGGTCGCGCAGCGGCTCCATGTTGTGCACGCGCACCAGCGTCGGCACTTCGGGGCTGATCTCGCCCAGGGTCAGCGCCATGTGCACGTTGTCTTCGACGCTGTCGCGGTAGGTCACCAGGTTGAACTGCCCCAGTTCGGTATCCAGCGGCTGCTCGGACACGCGCTGCACCGTGCGTTCATTGACCATGCGGTAATGAATCAACTCGGCGATGGTGCCGATCTTGATGCCATGCTGCTCGGCGAAGGCTTCAAGCTCCGGACGACGGGCCATGGTGCCGTCGTCGTTCATGATTTCGCAGATCACGCCGCTGGCATCGAAACCGGCCATCCGCGACAGGTCACAGGCCGCCTCGGTGTGGCCGGCACGCGACAGCACGCCGCCGGGCTGGGCCATCAGCGGGAAAATGTGCCCCGGGCTGACGATATCCTCGGCCTTGGCGCCCTTGGCCACGGCCACTTGCACGGTGCGCGCACGGTCGGCGGCGGAAATGCCGGTGGTCACGCCTTCGGCGGCTTCGATGGATACGGTGAAGTTGGTACCGAAGCCGGAGCCGTTACGCTGCGACATCAGCGGCAGATCGAGGGCTTCGCAGCGCTCGCGGCTCATCGGCAGGCAGATCAGGCCACGGGCGAAACGCGCCATGAAGTTGATGTGCTCGGCCTTGCAGCATTCGGCGGCCATGATCAGGTCGCCTTCGTTCTCGCGGTCTTCATCATCCATGAGGATGACCATCTTGCCCTGGCGGATGTCTTCGACCAGCTCTTCGATAGTGTTGAGTGCCATGCTGGCAAATTCCTTACTTGAGGTAGCCGTGTTCGGCCAGGAAACCTTCGGTGATGCCGGATGCTGCGGGTTCGGCGGCGTTGTCGCCGAGCAACAGACGCTCGATATAACGCGCCAGCATGTCGACCTCCAGGTTGACCCGCCGCCCGGGGCGATAGTCAGCCATGATGGTTTCCACCAGGGTGTGCGGCACGATGGTCAGCTCGAACTCCGCGCCGTTGACCGCGTTCACCGTCAGGCTGGTGCCGTCCACGGTGATCGAGCCCTTGTGGGCGATGTACTTGGCCAGCTCGCGCGGCGCGCGAATCTTGAATTGCACGGCGCGGGCATTGTCCTCGCGGGACACCACCTCGCCGACACCATCGACGTGGCCGCTGACCAGATGGCCACCCAGGCGGCTGGTCGGCGTCAGGGCCTTTTCCAGGTTGACCGGGCTGCCGGTCTTCAGGTCGATGAAACCGGTGAGTGCCAGTGTCTCGCGGCTGACATCGGCCCAAAAGCCGTCGCCGGGCAATTCCACGGCGGTCAGGCACACGCCGTTGACGGCGATGCTGTCGCCGAGCTTGACGTCGCCCAGGTCCAGCTTGCCGGTGGCCACATAAACCCGCACATCACCGCCCTTGGGCGTGATCGCGCGAATGCTGCCGATGGCTTCGATTATTCCTGTGAACATGGAGCCTCCGTGACGAGGCAGGTGAAGCGATGCATATGACGAACTCCTGTTTTTAAAAACAGGGCACTGCAGATCGAAAGGGATTGGACCGACGCACGAACGGCGCCCGTCGAGGCATCCCGCTCTCTCTCATCCGGACTATACCGTCGGCTCCGGGATCGCACCGGATCTGCTGACCTTGCTCGGGTGGTCCCCTGACAAGCGCTCGCGGGCTAGGCCATCAGGCCATCACCGCCGGTGGGGAATCGCACCCCGCCCTGAGAACGTTGCGCGCCACCTTGGTCGAATGGCGCACGCCGGCGTTTTAACACAAAAGCCCGCGGCGTGCAGCCGCAGGAGCGCTATGGAGGCGTGGCGCGAATATCTGTTTCTGGGGGTCCACCGCACTGCGCGTGAGGATTCGCCCCCCTATCGAGCCACCCAGACACGCTAATCCATACTCTCGTGTCCGCCTCGCGGGGTTTCCAAGTGGGCTTCTCAAAGCGGCTGGCTTGGTGCTGACAACGTAAAAGTTACTCCAAGCGTAACTATCACCCCCTCTGCTTGATTGATGACCAGCGGGGCACTGCCTACTGTGAGTCCACTAAGCGGAAACCTGTGGAGTCATTATGACAACAACAATATCCCCACCGCCGCAATGGTCGCGTCGTCGCGCAGAAAAAGCCCGCCGTCTCGATCAGGTGCGTAGCCTCGCCGATGGGGTGGTCCTGCCTAGCGACAAGATCGTCGCGGCGCTCGAAGCTCTGATCGCGCCAGGCGATCGCGTGGTGCTCGAAGGCAACAACCAGAAGCAGGCTGATTTTCTGTCCCGGTCGCTGGCCAAGGTAGATCCCGGCAAACTGCATGACCTGCACATGATCATGCCCAGCGTCAGCCGCGCCGAGCACCTGGACCTGTTCGAGCGGCAGATCGCGCGCAAGCTCGACTTCTCCTTCGCCGGCCCGCAGAGCCTGCGCATCAGCCAGCTGCTGGAAGATGGCCTGCTGGAAGTCGGCGCCATCCACACCTACATCGAACTCTATTCGCGCCTGTTGGTGGACCTGATCCCCAACGTCGCGCTGGTGGCCGGCTTCACCGCCGACCGCGAAGGCAATATCTACACCGGTCCCAGCACCGAAGACACCCCGGCGCTGGTCGAGCCCACCGCCTTTTCCGACGGCATCGTCATCGTTCAGGTCAACGAAATCGTCGATGACCCGCGCGACCTGCCGCGCGTGGACATCCCGGCGAGCTGGGTGGATTTTGTGGTGCAGGCCGACAAGCCGTTCTACATTGAGCCGCTGTTCACCCGCGACCCGCGCCACATCAAGCCGGTGCACGTGCTGATGGCGATGATGGCGATCCGCGGCATTTACGAAAAACACAACGTGCAGTCGCTCAACCACGGCATCGGCTTCAACACCGCCGCCATTGAGCTGATCCTGCCGACCTACGGCGAATCGCTGGGCCTGAAGGGCAAGATCTGCCGCAACTGGACGCTCAACCCGCACCCGACGCTGATCCCGGCGATCGAGACCGGTTGGGTCGAGAGCGTGCACTGCTTCGGCACCGAGCTGGGTATGGAGAACTACATCGCCCAGCGTCCGGACGTGTTCTTCACGGGCCGCGACGGATCGATGCGCTCCAACCGCATGATGTGCCAACTGGCCGGACAATACGCGGTGGACCTGTTCATCGGCGCCACCCTGCAAGTGGACGGCGACGGACATTCGTCGACCGTCACCCGTGGCCGTCTGGCCGGTTTCGGCGGCGCTCCGAACATGGGCCACGACCCGCGCGGTCGCCGCCATCCGACGCCGGCCTGGCTGGACATGGCCAGCCCCGGCGGCGAAGGCCCGGTCACCATGCTCGAGCGCGGCAAGAAGCTCGTGGTACAGATGGTCGAGACCTTCCAGGAAGGCGGCAAACCCACCTTCGTCGAGCAGCTCGATGCGGTCGAGGTGGCGAAGAAGAGCGGCATGCCGCTGGCACCGATCATGATCTACGGCGACGACGTTACTCACCTGCTCACCGAGGAAGGCATCGCCTACCTGTACAAGGCCCGTTCGCTGGAAGAACGCCAGGCAATGATCGCCGCGGTGGCGGGCGTTACCCGCATCGGCCTGCGCCACAACCCCAAGGACACCGAGCGCATGCGCCGCGAAGGGCTGATCGCGCTGCCGGAAGACCTCGGCATTCGCCGCACTGACGCCACCCGGGAGCTGCTGGCGGCCAAGAGCATCGCCGAGCTGGTCGACTGGTCCGGCGGTCTCTACAACCCGCCTGCCAAGTTCAGGAGCTGGTGATGAGCGCCCTCATTGCAAGGCAGGTACAGCCCTCACTGGCTGAACGCCTGGCGGACGTGGCGGTGCAGGCGCTGATCGACGAGGCGGACCTGTCGCCCAAGCCGGGGCTGGTAGACCGGCGCGGCAACGGTGCGCACGACGACCTGCACCTGGACCTGATGCACGCCTCGGCCAACGCGCTGTGGCCGACCTTCAAGGCGATGGCCGAGGCCGCGCTGATCGCCGGTGAGGTCAGCCAGCCGCTGCGTGAAGCCCTCGGCCAGTTGGGCCGCGATGGCGAGGTCGCGATGCTGCGTGTCACCGGCGGGGTCAACACCCACCGTGGCGCGATCTGGGCGCTGGGCCTGCTCTGCGCGGCGGCGGCACTGCACACCGGTAGCGCCGCGCCCCGACATATCGCCGCAACGGCTGCGGCGCTGGCTCGGCTGGATGACCCCAGCGCACCCGTCAACCCCGACAGTCATGGCGCGCGGGCGTGCCGCACCTATGGCGTACTGGGCGCTCGCGAACAGGCACAGCATGGCTTTCCGGCCGTTATCGAACAGGGCTTGCCGCAACTCGTGGCCAGCCGTCGTGACGGCGAGCAGAACGCTCAGCTCGATGCGCTGCTAGCCATCATGAGCCAGTTGACCGACACCTGCGTGCTGCACCGTGCCGGCCTCGAAGGCCTGACTCGCATGCAGGCCGGTGCCTGCGCCGTGCTCGCAGCCGGTGGTGCTGGGAGTCTTGCCGGCCGTCGGCAGTTGCTGGAGCTGGACCGCGACATGCTGACGCTGCGCGCCTCGCCCGGCGGCGCCGCTGACCTGCTGGCCGCCACTCTTTTCCTCGACCGTCTAGCGCCCGCCGCGTCGGCGCCGATTGGGAGCAATTGATCATGGAAACCCTGTCTTTCGAATTTCCCGCCGGGCAACCCGCCCGCAGCAAAGCTCTGGTCGGCGTGGTCGGCTCGGGTGATCTGGAAGTGCTGTTGGAGCCCGGCCAGGCTGGCAAGTTGTCAATCCAGGTGGTCACCTCGGTCAACGGCGCCGAGCAGCGTTGGCAGCAGCTGTTCGAGCGGATGTTCCGCGAGCACACGCCGCCGGCGCTGAACATCGATATTCACGATTTCGGTGCGACACCCGGCGTGGTACGCCTGCGTCTGGAACAAGGGCTTGAGGAGGTTGGCCATGACTGACATTGCACGTCTGCTGCAGTCACGCAGCTTCGTCGAACTCGGCGCTCGCCAGCGTGCCCGTGCACTGCTGGATGACGGCAGCTTCCGTGAACTGCTCGACCCGTTCGACCGCGTCACCTCGCCCTGGCTGAACAAGCAGGGCATCGTCACTCAGGCCGACGACGGCGTAGTGGTGGCCAAGGGCACCATCGACGGCCTACCCGCAGTGATCGCCGCCATCGAAGGCGCCTTCCAGGGCGGCAGCATGGGCGAGGTCGGCGGCGCAAAGATCGCCGGTGCGCTGGAGCTTGCCGCCGAGGACAACCGCAACGGCATCCCCACCCGCGCCGTGCTGCTGCTGGAAACCGGCGGTGTGCGCCTGCAGGAAGCCAACCTGGGCCTGGCGGCCATCGCCGAGATCCAGGCGGCCATCGTCGAACTGCGCGACCACCAGCCGGTGATCGGCGTGGTCGCCGGCTCGGTCGGCTGCTTCGGCGGCATGGGGATTGCCGCCGGACTATGCAGCTATCTCCTGGTCACTCGCGAGGCGCGTCTGGGCCTGAACGGACCACAAGTGATCGAGCAAGAAGCCGGCATCGAGGAATACGACGCCAGCGACCGGCCGTTCATCTGGAGCCTGACTGGCGGCGAGCAGCGCCATGCCAGCGGCCTGGCGGACAGCTACGTCGCCGACGATACCGATGCCATCCGTAATGAACTGCATCGGCTGTTCGCCCAAGGCAAGCCGGCGCAGCCGCGCAGCCGCCGCCATGCCTGGTTCCTGCAACGCCTGGCTGACGCCGACACTCGCACGCAGCCCGATGCCGCGGCAGTACGTGCCCTCTATCAAGGAGATGCCCAATGAGCCGTGGACTGAACTGGTTGCAAGCTCTGGCCGGCGGCCAGGCCCTGGCCGGCTACCCGGCCTCGGTAAAGGTTATCGACGGCTCACTCGGCGGGCGTGCCGCGCGCTATATCGCCGTGGTGCCCGATGCGGAGAATCCATACCCGCGAGCGCGTAATGGAGAAGTTGGCCTGCTCGAAGGCTGGGGCCTGGGCAAGGCCGTGGACGAAGTAATCGAAGCCGACCGCGAGAAAACCGACAAGCGTGTGGTGGTTGCCGTGGTCGATGTCCCGAGCCAGGCCTACGGCCGCCGCGAGGAGGCCCTGGGTATCCATCAGGCGCTGGCTGGGGCGGTGGACGGCTATGCCCGAGCTCGTCTGGCCGGCCACCCCGTCGTCGCGCTGCTGGTAGGCAAGGCCATGTCCGGCGCCTTCCTCGCCCATGGCTACCAGGCCCAGCGGATCATCGCCCTGCGCGATCCGGGCGTAATGGTGCACGCCATGGGCAAGGCCGCCGCCGCACGCATCACCCTGCGCAGCGTCGAGGAACTGGAGGCGCTGGCCGAGTCGGTGCCGCCGATGGCCTATGACATTGACAACTACGCGACCCTCGGGCTGCTCTGGCAAACCCTCTCAGTGGAAAACATCGAGCAGCCGGCCGGTGAAGACCTGGCCCTCGTGCGTGACTGCCTGCAAAAGGCCGTCGCCGACATCGGCGCCAGCACCGACCTCCGTGGCCGCCTCGGCGCGCCGAATCGCGAGGCGTCATCGCGGGTGCGGGAGATGCTCCGAGCCCAGTGGTGATTGAAACTCGGCCCCTTCCCGTCAAGGAGAGCGGCGGGAAGGGGCCAATAGCGAGCCCCCAAGCTTCACCTCCACAACAACAATCACGAGGAGGCTGCAGATGAACGACACTCCACGCCCCCACGACCTGCTCTGGGGTATGACCCCGACGCAGTTGCCCACTGACGCGCCGGCCTGGGCGCGGCAGGCATTGGCCGCTGGCCAGCCGGTGGTGGTGCGCCGCGCGCTCGTCGCGCCGGGTCAGATTGCGGTCGGCGTGCGCGGCACCCGCCGCGATCAGCGTTATGCCACGGTGATGAGCGTGAACCGGGTGGTGCGTTGCATGAGTCCCGAGCAACTGGTCGCGCAGGTTACCGCTGGTGATTTGCCGGCCTTTAGGGCACTTGCCGTGCTCAAGCCGGTGTTCGACGGTTTGGAGCGCCCCTGGGGCGTCACCGGTTCGGTCGGTTTCCAGTTGGCCACAGGTGTTGCCGTGGCGCGTGTCGAGAGCGATCTCGACCTCCTGCTGCGCACGCCCTACGAGCTGCCACGCACCGAAGCGCGCGAACTGCAGCAGCTGCTGGACACTTCGCCCTGCCGCGTAGACCTGCAGTTGGAAACCCCGGCCGGTGCCGTCGCCCTGCGCGAGTGGGCCGGCGGCTCGCCCCGTATCCTGCTCAAGTGCGCCACAGGTGCTCGGCTGATCGAGAACCCCTGGGCTCCCGGGGAGATGGCGGCATGAGTAGCCTGTTCGCCTTTCCCGGCCAGGGGGCGCAAAAGCCCGGCATGCTGCATCGCCTGCCGGACGAGCCGGAGATCGCCGCTACCCTGATCGAGGCCAGCGAGGCGCTTGGCGAGGACGCGCAGGCCCTGGATTCGGCTGAAGCGCTCGCCTCGACCCGCGCCGTGCAGCTCTGCCTGCTGATAGCCGGGGTGGCTGGGGCGCGCTTGCTGATGCGTGAAGGCCTGCACCCCGACTATGTCGCCGGGCTTTCCATCGGTGCCTATGCCGCCGCGGTTACCGCCGGGGCGCTGGACTATGCCGATGCCCTGCGCCTGGTGGCGCTGCGCGGCGAACTGATGCAGAACGCCTATCCCCAGGGCTATGGCATGACGGCCATTCTCGGCCTCGATCTCGGGCAGGTTGAGGGCCTGCTGGCGCAGGTCCACGGCCCGCACACACCGGTGCATCTGGCCAACATCAACGCCGACAACCAGATCGTCATCGCCGGCAGCGATGCGGCCATGGCGGCGGTCGCGCAGCATGCAAAAGCCTTGGGCGCATCTTGTGCCAGGCGCCTGGCGGTGAGCGTGCCATCGCACAGCGCGCTGCTGGAAACGCCCGCCGCGCAACTGGCCGAGGCGTTCGCACCCGTTACCCTGCGTGCGCCGCGCCTGCGTTATCTCAGCAGCACCACGGCACGGCCCATCACCGACCCCGAGCGGCTGCGCGATGACCTGGCCTTCAACATGTGCCGCGTCGTGGATTGGCACGCCACGCTGCGCACCGCTTACGAACGTGGCGTGCGCCTCCACATCGAACTGCCGCCGGGCTCGGTCCTGACCGGGCTGGCGCGACGGGTAATCGAGCAAGGCACGCTGGTCGCTTTCGATGGCGCCCGGCTCGATACGTTGGACGCCTTGCTGCGTCGGGAGGTAGGTCGAGCCGAGTAGCACAGCAGGAGGGAGGGTCGCGGTGCCGCCTTCCGCCCGAACCGAAATGGGTGCCCTGCAGGTGTGCCTTACCGAGGCGTTCAACACCCCATTGGGCAGCTGTTTCGGCTCGTGTTCGAAGATGCGCGGACTGCTGACTGATGCCTCAGCAGTTCCGCTGATACTCAACGTAACCCGCAGCGCGCCTCTATGGGCGCGTTCGCGCTTCTCAGGATTACCGAACAATGAATATTCTCAAGGTCAGCCACAAACTGGCTCTAGGTTTTGCAGCCATTCTTACGCTGACGGTGGCCGTAGCTTTAATCGGTATCTACGGCATGGATGCATTGATCTCACGCAGCGATAAGGCGCAGGACGCCGCCATTCTGCTGGATGAGGCCAATCAGATCCGCTACGCGCAGGTCAGCTTCGAAACCCGAGGCGACAAGCAGTATGTGGAGGCGGTGGACCAGTCGGTGGCTCGGATCGTCCAGCTCGTGCAAGAGCACAAGGCCCAGTTTAACGACCCAGAGGATCTGCAGCGGCTGGATGTCATTGCCAGTGAGGCACAGCGTTACCAGCAGCACTTCCAGGAGCTGGCCGCACTTTGGCAGCTCAAGGTGACCACGCGCAGCGGCTGGGTGAACGCCGGCAATACCTCCGATGCATTGATCGCGGAACTGGAAGAACGCTGGGCGGGCACTGCGGATGATCCAATTGTTCACACCAGCCGTAAAGCCGCCACCATCGGCCTGCTCGCCGGCGAGGTGTCCAAGCACAACCGGCTGGTGCGCTTCATGGTACGCGGTTACCTGATGACCGAAACCGAGCAATCCCTGCAGCAGTTGCAGCAACAGTTCAAGAGGCTTCAGGCAGCCGTCGACAAGCTCGACAGGCACCTGGCTGGCGCTTCGGCGGAACTTCTGCAGCCCTTGCATGAGTCCGTCGGCACCTACATCAGCCAATTCGCCAAGCTGCCACCGATCGTGGCCTCCCAGGTGCAAGCGCGGCAGGAAATGCAGCGCATTTTCGACAATATCTATCGCAACACTAACGAAATTGTTCAGTCCCAGACAGAAAAGCGCAGCGCTGAAGCAGGAGGAAGACAAGCGTTGCTGTTGGGGATCACATTGCTGGCAGTGGCGCTTGGGTTGTTCATCAGCTGGCTGATCGTAAGGCAGATCACCAACCCGCTGGCTCAGGCCGTGCGCGTCGCCGAGCGCATCGGTGCGGGCGATATGACGGAACAGCCGCGGCAGCAGCGTGGCGACGAGTTCGGGCAGTTGCTCGATGCGCTGGACCTTACGCGCGGCAATCTGCGCGACATGCTCGCCCAGGTGGCCGGCATTACCAGCCAGCTGGCCTCGGCCGCCGAGCAGCTCTCCACAGTGACCGAACAGACCAGCGCGGGTATCCAGAGCCAACGCAAGGAGACCGATCAGGTCGCCACAGCCATGCACGAGATGGCCGCGACGGTGCAGGAAGTGGCGCGCAATGCCGATGAGGCGTCGAGCGCCGCTCAGCATGCTGAGCGCCAGGCAGTCAAGGGCAATGTCGTGGTGGAGCGGGCGCTGGCCCAGATCGACAGCCTGTCTTCGCAAGTTGGCCTGTCCGCCGAAGCCATGGATCAGCTCAACAAGGAAGCCGCGGGTATCAGTACCGTGCTCACCGTAATCCATGGCATCGCTGAGCAGACCAACCTGCTGGCGCTGAATGCGGCGATCGAAGCGGCCAGGGCGGGTGAAGCCGGTCGCGGTTTCGCCGTGGTGGCCGATGAGGTGCGCGGTCTGGCGCAGCGAACGCAGGAATCGACGGCGCAAATCGAAGGGCTTATCGACACGTTGCAGCAAGGCGCACTGAATGCTTCGTCGATGATGGACAGCAGTCGTGGCCTGGCCGCCGAGACCGTGTCGCTGGCGCGTGACGTCGGTGAAGAACTGCAGGCGATCACGCGCAGCATCTCCACCATCCAAACGATGAATTTGCAAATCGCCACGGCCTCGGAGGAACAGAGCTCGGTGGCCGAGGACATCAACCGTAGCGTGCTCAACGTGCGTGACGTAGCTGACCAGTCGGCAGCTGCAGCGGAGCAGACCGCTGCTTCGACGGTGCAACTGGCGAGGCTGGGCAACGAATTGCAAGGCCTGGCTGCACGTTTTCGAGTCTGACTCGCTTCAATCGGTGTTTCAGCGCGAGGGTCGCTCCTGGGCCTTGAGACACACCGCGCCGATGTGCTGCTGCAGGCGACACCTTCGCCTGCAGCGGAATGAACGTGTCCTGCGCTTAGACGGCGAATCTGCCCGAGCCGCCAGCGCGATCCTGGCAGCGATGCAGACCCTTTCCCGGTATGCCGTGCCCTGGCAATCGTTCGCAGCGAACCGAGGTCCTCGGTTTCGCCCCGCGTGACCGGCAGCGCCGCGTTCGAGCGTGCCACGGACATCACGAACTCACGCCGGCTACTCTCGACATGCTGCTGCGCATATTCCAGCCTTTTCGCCAGATCGCACGCGAGCTTTGCGCCTTGCTGTGCATACGCTGTCGGGTCGACGTGCAATGGACAGCCATCTCGCTACGGGGACTTGGCCTGACTTGAACAGGGCGAACTACGTCGTGGGTGAGGTCGAGGACAGCGCCGCGTCTTCGCTACTTGAGTCTGCCTGCCGATCCACAACTGAACTGGTCGCACCTGCGGCACTTACGAGCGTGGCATGCGCCTGCAGGGCTGCCGCTCGGCGCGGTGCTGAAGGTTGGTTCGTTGCCCCAGGTGGCTACATTCGATAGCACTCGCCTTGAAATCTGGTGCGCTGTTGCGCAGAGAGCGACCGTTCCTGATCGGCTGATGACGCAATTCAAGAGCGCCCGGTCTCGCGAGTTATGTGGCTCAAGCCATTCATGGCGTATCGCGAGGCAAAAAAAAGCGGGCTCCCGAGGAAGCCCGCCACATGGTCAATGGTTACAGCTCATCCTAGATGGCAGGGCCCATTACATAGTCCGGCAGGAACGTCGCGATCTGCGGAAACACGCACATGATGACGATGGCCAACACCATCACCAATGCATAAGGTAGAGCGCCCCAGAGGATTTCCTTGGTCGGGACCTGCGGCGTGATGCCTTTGATCACGAACAGGTTCAGCCCCACCGGCGGTGTGATCAGGCCGATCTCCATGTTGACGGTGAGAATCACCGCGAACCAGTAGGGGTCGAAACCCGCCTGAATCACGATGGGGTACAGCAGCGGGGCGGACATCACGATCACCGCGACTGGCGGCAGGAACAGGCCGGCCACCAGCAGGAACACGTTGATCACTCCCATCAGCACCCAGCGGTTGACCTCCAGCGCGGCGATCACTTCGGCCACCGATTGGGTGATATACAGCGACGACAGCGCGAACGCGAACAACTCGGCCGAGGCCAGGATCATCATGATCATGACGCTTTCGCGCATACCGGAACCGAAGATGCCACTGAAGGAGCGCAGCTTGTACAGCCGGTACACCACCATCACCACAATCAGGGTCAGCATGGCGCCGGCACCGGCCGCTTCCGAAGGCGTCGCCACGCCGCCGTAGAGCACGTAGAGTACTGCCACGATGATCAGCATCAGCGGCAGTACTCGCGGCAGCACGGCCAGCTTGTCGCGCAGGGTGTAGACCAATCCGCTGGTGTCGAAGCGGAAGCCCTTGCGGCGTGCGTCGATCAGCGCCCAGGCCATGAACATGGCGGTCAGCATCAGACCCGGGATCACGCCAGCGAGAAACAGACGGCCGATGGACGTTTCCGTGGCGATGCCGTAGACGATCATGGTCACCGACGGCGGCAGCAGGATGCCCAGGGTGCCGCCGGCGGCGATCGAGCCGGTAGCCACTGAAGCCGGATAGCCGCGGTTCATCATTTCCGGGATGCCCAACTTGCCGATGGCCGCGCATGTCGCCGGGCTGGAGCCGGTCATCCCGGAGAAAACGGCGCAGGCGCCGATATTGGACAGCACCAGGCCGCCGGGAACCTTGTATAGCCAGCGATCAAGGGCTCGGTATAAGTCGGCCCCAGCCGGGCTTCCGGCGACGATGGCGCCCATTAGCACGAACATCGGGATCGAGACGAAGGCCAGGTTGCCGATGCCGGCAAACATCGTCTCAGCGACGATGCCGATGACTTCGAAGCCCATCGCCATGAACAGCCCGCCCATAGCCGCCAGGCCAAGAGCAAAGGCGATCGGCATACCGGTGGCGAGGAACAGGAACAGCGTAGCGATCAGAATCATCCCAGACATCGAGGTGGTCATTTCGCATCTCCCAAGGGCTGGTGCCCGGTTACCGGAGCGGCTTGCTCGGAGGGCGTTGGCGCCTGCTCCTCGAGTAGCTGCGGATTCAACAGTTTCACGATCTCGACCAGGTACTGCAGGCAGAGCAGGATGAACCCGACGAGCATGGGTGTGGCGGGAATCCACAGCGGAATGGCGGCGATGGTCGGGGTGGTCCAACCGCCTTCCCAGGCCTCAAACACGTAGATTGCGCTGGCTACGGCCATCAGGCCGCAAAACGCCAGGCCCAGCACGGAGCCAACGCATTGCAAGCGGCGGCGGTTGGCGGATGAGAGTATCAGCTCGAGCACATCGACCCCCACGTGGCCCTTCTTCATCAGCACATAGGGCGCACCGATGAAGATCGCCGCGGTGGCGGTGAACACCACGAATTCGGTCTGCCAAATGGTCGGAGACCGGAACAGGTAGCGCATGAGGATCATCTGGCACATGACAGTCATGGCGGCGATCAGCAGCAGCGCAGCCGCGGCCCCGCCCGTCTTCGATAATGCCTCGACGGCAAGGATTAAGCGTCTGGACATGGGTACTCCTAGAAGGGTTCGGCTCCGCCGGCATTGCGCTGCGGATCGGCACGTTCAGATGGCCGCTGCGAGCAGCGGCCATGGCTGGGCATCACTGAACGGCTAGAGCCTTGTCCAGCAGGTCCTTGCCACCTTTCACCTTTTCGGCGAAATATTTGTAGGAGGATTCGCGGGCGACTTCCATCCAGGCGTCGTGCTCTTCCTTGCTCAGGCTGACCACTTTCACGCCGGCTTTGGTGAAGGTTTCGTTCATGCGTTGTTCGCCCTTCGGGCCTTCCTGAGCGAAGTAGGCCTCGGCTTTGGCTGCAGCGGCCAGCATAACTTCCTTTTGCTCAGGCGTGAGGCGCTCGAAGGTGCGCTTGGAGATCAGCACCGGCTCGTACATGAACCAGATGGCGTGTTCGCCGGGTGCGGTCAGGCATTTCACCTGCTCATACAGACGGTACGAGACGAAGCTGTCATTGGAAGTGTTGGCGGCGTCCAGCACGCCGGTTTGCATTCCTGTATAGATCTCCGACGACGGCATCGACGAAATCGAAGCACCGGCGGCGGCGAGCATGTTTTCAAAGGCCGGCCCGGCGGCGCGAATCACCTGTCCCTTGATGGTTTCCGGCGCGGTGATGCAGTGTTCTTTCGAAGCGAACCCGCCGGCAAGCCAAGCATTGGCGAGAACGATGGCGCCGTTCTTTTCCGCCAGAGCATGGATCTCCTTCATGAAATCGGACTGATTCAGGCGCTGGGCGTGCTCGTAGTTGCGCACCAGACCGGGCATCAAAGTGGCGGAGAATTGCGGCACGCGGCCGGAGGCGTAGTCCAGTGGCAGGGCGGTCATGTCGAGTTGGCCGCGGGTCATCGCGCCCCATTGCTCGTTGGCCTTGTACAGCGAGGAGGCGGGGAAGATCTGGATCTTAAGGCCGACATTAGCGGCGGCAACTTCACGGGCGATGATCTGCACCATCTCGTCGCGCGGGTCGCCCTGATTGCCGGGAAACTGGTGGGAGGCGCGCAAGACGGTCTCAGCGAAACTTGGAATGCTGGCAGCCAGCATTGCAGCCGCAACCGAGGTACGGAATAGGGCTTTCATTGGCATTTTTCTCCTGGCAGAGCGCTGCGGCTCATAATTATTTTTATAACGGCACAGAATTTCTTGTCGTTGTCGCGGGACATGCCCGAGCCAAGGACTTCAACCTAGCGCGTGCAGTAAGGCGGATCAATAACGAGCCACACCCCATCGTTACGGCAAGAGTAATGATTGCAATGCGCCCATCCTTGCTTCTTCGGATGGGTGCTAGCTGAACCGGGGGCGCAGCCGCGTTTCTGGTACAGCGCCAGACCATACACGAAGAGTCGCCGTTGACGGTACGAGGCGAACCGGGGTGGTAGCGGAAGAGATTGCAGCGGACCGCAGCACCGAAGGTGCAATACCAGTAGCGCTCAAGCCAGGACGGCGATCAATGTCAACGCTGAGCCCCTGCGGCTGACCTGGGGTCGTGCAGTCGCTAGAACACGACCGGTGCTAGGGAAAAGGCGTCGCCGTTTCCACCTTACTGCCCGGGGACCCGCTCCGCTCCAGCACACGGCGCGCATACATGCGGCATTCCGCGAGGAGCGCGAGCAGGTTGGGGTCGCGCTCCTTGGCCTTGAGGAACACTGCGCCGATGTGCTGCTGCAGGTGATATCGCGCCTGCAACGGAATGAGCTTGACCCGCGATTCGTAGACCATTGCTACCCGACTTGGCAGAAGGGCGTAGCCAACGCCGGAATTGACCATGCTCAGCAAGGTGAAGATATCGTTTACCTGCATCGCCACCTTGGGCTCGAAGCCTGCCAGCTCGAACACACGGTTGCCGTCCTGATGGGTGGCGAAACCCTGCGTCAGGGTGATAAAGGTGGCATCACGCAGGTCGCTGAGATCGACATCGTCCTGCTGGGCAAAAGGTGATTCAGCCGGAACAGCGAGGAAAATGTCATCGGAGAACAGCGACACCTGCTCGCAGCCCTGATCGATGACGCTCTCATTGAGTGAGACCAGGATCGCGTCCAGCTCCATGTTCTTCAGTTTGTAGAGCAGGTCGACGTTGGAGCCGAGGATTAGGTCGATATTGAGTTCGCTGCGGCGCAGTTTCAGCCCCATGATCAGCTGCGGCACAGTCTTGATGGTCAGCGAGTAGAGCGCGCCTAGCTTGAAGCGCTCTGCCGAGAAACCGGCCGCCTCACGGGTCTGGCGCACCGTCTCGAGCACGTCCTTGACTATGTGCAAGGCCCGCTCTTCCAGCACGTATGCACTATCCAGAGGAACCAGGTTGCGCCCCTCGTGCTTGAACAGCGGGCAACGCAGAGCGCTTTCCAGTGAATGAATGGCACGATGCACGCTGACATTGCTGGTTTTCAGCTCGGCAGCTGCTTTGCTCAGGGTGCCACTGCGCATAAAGGCCAGAAATACCTCTAGTTTCTTAAGGGTTAGTTCTTCGTCGATCTGCATGACGCTCGCTCGGTTAACGGCACATAGGATGTGCGATTGTCGCGTAAAGCCTGAACATGGCGGATTGATGAAGCCTGGCCCACCCTCACGGCTCAGCGCACCTTCTTGTCTTTCACCGCCGGCTTGGCGTTGACCGCACCCTCTTCAACCAGCCAGTCCAGCTTCCAGCCGCCGTGGCTTTGCGCAAGGGTCTGGGCCAGCCAGGGCAGCAGTTCGCGCAGCTCGTCTTCCAGGCCCCACGGCGGGTTGCTGATGGCCAGGCCGGAGCCGTTCAGGCGCGTGGCATCGTCCGGGTTGTGCACGTACAGCTCGGCGCGCAGCAGTTTTGGGGCGTTGCTTTTGCTGAGCTTTTGATAGAAGCGCTTGAGCTGGCGTTCGTCCTTGATCGGATACCAGATCACCACGATGGCCTGGCGCATACGCCCGTGGGCTTCCTCGAGCGCATGCACGCAGCGCTCCAGCTCGTCGGGCTGTTCGAACGGCGGGTCGATCAACAGCAGTACGCGTTTTTCCTGAGTGGGCAGCAGGGCGCGTGGCACCAGCCAGCCTTCACCACGGTGCACGGCCACGCGCCGGTCGCCGCGCATGTTGTTCTTGAGCAGCTCGCCGTCTTCGGGGTGTTTTTCATTGAGGTGCAGACGGTCTTGCTCACGTGTCAGCACCCGTGCCAGTTCCGGTGAACCGGGGTAGTGGCGCAGCTCGCCGTCCGGGTTCATGGCGCGAATCACACCCAGGTAATCGTCCAGCAGCGCCGGCGCCCTCTCGTTCGACCAAACACGGCCGATACCTTCTAGATATTCACCGGTACGGTTGGCCTGGTCGCCACCCAGGTCATAAAGGCCCACCCCGGCGTGGGTGTCCAGATAGGCAAAAGGCGCGGGCTTGCGCGCCAGCAAGGCGATCAAGCGCGCCAGGGTGAGATGTTTGAAGACGTCGGCATGGTTGCCAGCATGGTAGGCGTGACGGTAATTCATGTGGGAAGGCTCCTGCGATGGCGTAGTCTAACAGGCCACACCTGTGCGCCCAGCCTCCTGCCATGCGTTGGCGGTAACAGAAAAGGGAGTTTGTTGCATGGTGTCGTTACTGCGGCAATGGCCGCTGCGGGTGACCTTGACCGCTCTGGTCATCACCCTCGCCGCCCTGTTGCTGGGTGTGATGCTCTGGCAATTGGTGTTTGTCTACCAGCCGAATATCCGCACCGCACAGGCCTATAGCCAAGCCAACCGAATGAGCGACCTGCTCATCGAGGCCGCTGCCGAGTTCGCCCAAGAACGCGGGATGACTGCGACTCATCTCAGCCTGCTGGCTATTGGATCAAGCGACGCCGAGATGGTGGAGCACATCCACACCACCCGCCGTTTGGGCGACGAGCTTTTGGAGCTCGCGCTTGCTCAAGGCGAACAGTTGATTGCTGGCAACCAAATGGCCGAGCCTGTGCGAGCCCACATCTTATCGGTGCAATCTGCGTGGGAGCGCGTACAACTGGCCCGCCAGCGGGTCGATCGTAGCAGCCAGGCTCTTGCCGATATCCAGTCGGTCTACTGGCTGCGGTCGCTCAATACCTTGATCGAGCGAATAACCGTCTTGCGCAGACTGGCGTTTTTACCCACCACAGCGCTGGAAAGCGCCGCATACAAAAATATCGACCTCAAGCAGGCCATCTGGCTTGCATCCGAATATGCCGACCGCGAGCGCGCCTTGCTGGCCATTGCCCTTGCCGAGCGCACTCCCCTGTCGGCGTCGAGAGCCAGAGAGCTGATGGAATACCGCGGCATCGTCGACAGGCAACTAACCTACCTGCGCGAGGCGGGTCTGCCGGTATTGCAGATGACCCAGACAGCCGGAGTGGATGAGGCCTGGGAGCACCTGCAGCGGGAGTTCGTGCTGCGTTTTGGTGCAGTTCGCGCCAACGTTTATGCCGCTACCGCGCAGGGCAATTATCCGCTCACCGAGCGCCAATGGCTGCAGGCCGCAACCAGCGGGATCGACAGCCTGCAAGCTTTCGGCGAGGTGATCAATGCCAGCGCCGCTGAGGATGCCGCCGCCGCGAGCCGTTCGGCGCAACTCAATTATCAGCTTTCCATTGCCATGCTGATCGGCATACTGCTCATCAGCGCCGCCCTGGTTTTGTTGGTCAAGCGCATCTGCCTGCGCCTACACCAGGCAGCGGTGCGCGTTCAGTCCGCAGAGCGCAGCAATGACCTGAGCCTGAGACTCGACGCCACCGGGTGCGATGAACTGGCAACCCTGGGCCGTGCCTACAACGCGCTGCACGACCGTCTCGTCGTGCTCATTCAAGCCGCCCACGATGCCACGGTGGAGATCGGCAACGCGTCCGAACGGATCGGTGCGGAGTCGACGCAAATCGAACAGCGCATCGACCAGCAGCACGCTTCGCTCATTCAGCTGGCAACCGCACTGACCCAGATTGACGCACTGGAAAGGGAATTATTCGGCCATACCCTCGAGACCGCCGCTGCTGCCAAACGCACCGAGCGTGATGCGCTAGAGGGCATACAGCGCGTAGACCAGACGCTCGCGGGTATCGAGTCGCTGAATTTAGAATCTGACCGGGCGGCCGAGGCGGTTTATCACCTGCAAGCCGATTGCCGCGAAATTGGCCGTCTGCTGGAAACCATGGTCGAGAGTGGGTGTGTAACGGAGGCGAGTGTACAGGGCCCAGACTCTTCCACTGCCCGTGCCGAGGGCATGCGCAGCCTAATCTCGCGAATGCAGCAGCATGTATTGCAACTGGCCAGGGCCATTGCCACGAACCAGCACGCTACCGACATCCACCTTGAACACATCCGCACCGCCCGCACCTCTTTCGAGCGCATCGCGGCGGAAACCGGCACGTTCAGTCAGCTCAGCCAGCAGATTGCCGCAGTCGCTGTAGAGCCTTTGACTGTGACCAACACCATGTACCTCACTATTGACACCCTCATGCACCTCGACAAGGAAAACGTCTGTGCTGCCAAGCAGGTCCGGAGGTCGGCGACCGATATCGGCGACCAGATGCAACACCTGGGGTCGCTGGCCAGCCAGTTCAGCCCACCCGACCCCCGCTGAACAATACTCAGGCCGGGGCTGCCGGCGCGCGCAGCAATTCGATCAGCCGCTCCAGTGCCGGGTGCGCCGGTGCATCGCGGCGCCGCACCAGCAGTGTGGGCGCCACAGCCAGCTCAGGGGCGATGGACTGCCAGGCCACCAGAGGGCCTCGTGGGTGAGCTTGCAGCAGACTGCGGGGCAAAAGACCGATGCCCATGCCGGCAGCGATGCCGCCGAGTATTGCCTCGATCGAACCGTAACTTTGCCGAGCCGCGATCAGCAAGGCCTGCTGCTCGCTCCAGCGCTCCAATCGCTCGCGATAATGGCAGCCGTGGGGAAAGCCGAGCAAGGTGACCGGTGTTTGCAGCAGGTTGTGCAGGTTCGCCTGCGCCGGCATCACCAGCACCAGCTCCTCACGCCATAACACCTCGCTGTCCAGCTGCGGATGACTGTATGGGCCACCGATCAGCGCAGCCTCCAAGCGGCCGGCCAGCACTTCTTCGAGCAAATGGCGGCTGGGACCGGTTACCAGACTTAAATCGACCCGAGGCGCATCGCGGTGGAAGGCCGCCAACACTTCGGGAAGACGCACCGCTGCCGTGGTTTCCATTGAGCCGAGGCGCAACTCGCCACTCCACACATCGTCCCGCACGCTGCTCCAGGCCAGTTGACACAGGCGCTCGAGCGACTCGGCATGGGGCAGCAGACGTTTACCGGCAGGCGTTAGCAGTAGCTGCCGGGCCTGGCGCTGGAACAAGCCGGCGCCCAATTGCTCTTCCAGCTGACGCAGGCGCGCCGAGACGTTGGACGGTACGCAATGCAGGTGCTGGGCCGCACCGCTCAACGAGCCCGCGCGATGAATGGCCAGAAAATGCCGCAGCAGCTGCGGATTGAGACGTTCCCAGGATGACACTGTCACCTCGACATTCATTAAAAGTGAACAACAAGCGCAATATTTATCACTGGCAGTCTTGCACCGGCAACCGCTAAGGTTGGCAGCCTCCCTTGACGAGTTCAGCCATGCCTTCGATCCCGTCCCGCCAGATTTTCATTGCCCTACTGGCCGGCAGCGCCGCGCTGGTGGTGGTGCATTCCCTCGGGCGCTTTGCCTATACCCCGCTGCTGCCACTTTTTTTGGGCGACGGTTTGTTCAGCCTGCAACAAGGCGCGCAATTGGCCACCTGGAACTACATAGGCTATCTGCTCGGTGCCCTGCTGGCTGTGGCCATGGCGACACCGGCGCGGATGCGCGTGGCCTTGCCGACGGCGCTGCTCGGCAACGCCCTGCTCACCCTGCTGCAGGGCCTGAGCGAGCACTACCCGAGCCTGGCGGCGCTACGCCTGCTCAATGGCGTGAGCAACGGCCTGGTATTCGTGCTCGCCCCGGCGCTGGTGCTGGAATGGCTGGCCCAGCGTCAGCGCGCCCACCTCAGCGGCCTGGTTTACCTGGGATTTGCCATCGGTCTACTGCTGGCCGGCTGGCTGGCCGAATTGCCGGCCACGCTGCTGCACGGCGCGGCGCGCTGGTGGCCGATGGCGGCGTTGGCCCTGCCGCTGGCCCTGCTCAGTGCCTGGTTGCTTGGTCGTCTGCACCTCGCGCCGCGCCAGATAAGTGCCAGCGCGACGACCAGCCCGCTGTTCGACCGCGCCAGCACACCGCTGTTTCTCGCTTATGCCGGTGCGGGGCTGGGCTACATTCTGCCAATGACGTTTTTGCCGACGCTGGCCCAGGAACATCTCCCGGCCGACCATTCGCTGATCAGTGGCGCGTGGCGCTGGACGGCATTGGCGTGCGTGGTCGCCGTCCCGCTGTGGAACAGCCTCGGTGCCCGTATCGGCGACCGTCATGCGCTACTGGCCAATTATCTGTTGCAAACCGTGGGCTGCGCCGCACCGTTGCTCTGGCCGGGCGCCACTGGCGTGCTGTTGTGTGCGGCGCTAGTGGGTGGCACCTTTATCGGCACGGTGTTTCTTACCCAACGCCTGGCGCGCAGCCTGCAACCGCACCAGGGCCCAAAGCTGTCCGCGGCGCTGATCGCCCTGTATGGCGGCGCCCAGTTGCTGGGCCCGTGGCTGGCCGGTCTCTGGATCGGCGCAGGGGGCACGCTGACGCAAAGTTTCGCGCTGGGTGTTGGCGCCCTCATCTGGGCGTTGGCCTGGACCTGTACCCTGCCCAGCTCTGCTAGTCATTCTTCTCCCGCCGGAGCTTCCTCATGACCCTGACTTCGTTGCTCGGCACCGAGCTGCCAATTATCCAGGCCCCGATGGCCGGTGCTCAGCACCACACCCTCGCCGCTGCCGTGTGCAATGCCGGCGGCCTGGGTTCGCTGCCCGCCGCGATGCTCAGCGCCGAAGCACTGGATACCCAGCTTCGCGAGCTCAGATCCCTGACCGACCGGCCCTTCAACGTCAACTTCTTCGCTCACCAAACCCCCGCTGTCGACTCCGTGCGGGAGCAGGCCTGGCACGCATTACTGGCGCCGTTCCTGGCCGAGTTCGAGGTCGACCCCGCCAGCATCCCCAGCGGTCCCGGACGCCAACCGTTCAGCGCGGCCATGGCCGAGGTGCTGGAAGCCCATCGCCCGGCAGTGGTCAGTTTCCACTTCGGCCTGCCGGAGCCCGAGTTGCTGCAGCGGGTAAAGGCCACCGGCGCGAAAATTCTGTCCAGCGCCACCACCCTTGAAGAAGGCCTCTGGCTGCAGGAACACGGCGTGGACGCAGTGATTGCCCAGGGCCTGGAAGCGGGAGGCCATCGGGGCATGTTTCTCAGTGAAGACCTGTCCACCCAGCTCGGCACCTTCGCCCTGGTGCCACAACTGGTAGATGCCCTGCAGGTACCGGTGATCGCCTCCGGCGGCATTGCCGATGCCCGTGGCGTGGCAGCGGCCATGGTTCTGGGGGCCAGCGGCGTACAAGTGGGCACCGCCTACCTACTATGTCCCGAAACCATCATCAGCGCCTTGCACCGCGCCGCACTGCAGAGCGAAGCCGCGCGCCATACGGTATTGACCACGCTGTTCAGCGGCCGACCGGCGCGCGGAATCGTCAACCGCCTGATCCGCACGCTGGGTGCAATGCCCCAGGGCATTCCCCTCTTTCCGCTGGCCGGCAATGCCATCGGCCCCCTGCGCGCCGCGGCGGAAAAGCGCGGCCTCGGCGACTGCTCGCCTCTCTGGTCCGGGCAAAACGCCAGCGCATGCCAGGCATTACCCGCAGCTGAAATTACCCGTCGCCTGGCTGAGGGCCTCAAGTAATACGTGCCTGGAACTTGAACGGCGGCGGGTGTTCGCCGCCTCCTCCGCGCATGCCAAACCCTGGAGCGACAGGCGACCGCGCTGCGCCAGGCCGGCCTAAACGAGCGTGCAATGCGTTCATAGAGGCTGACGAAGCACCTCTGCCAAGGTAAAGTCATCACCTCGCTGGCCCGCCAGCGTAACCGCTCAAGCCCGCTCATTCCGCCAGCACACTGTTGTCTGCGCGTGTCGAATCTTTGCCTTCACGTATCTGGAGTGTCCATGCTGGATGCCAGCACTATCAACAGCCTCTTTTTCATTGGTGCCTTTCTAGTCGCCATCAGTATTCTGGTCAGCGCCTTTTCCACGCGCATTGGCATTCCGGTGCTGGTGCTGTTTCTCGGCGTCGGCATGCTGGCGGGCGTGGATGGCATTGGTGGCATCGTTTTCAATGACTATTCCATTGCCTATCTGGTCAGCAACCTCGCGCTGGCGGTAATTCTGCTCGACGGCGGCATGCGCACCCGGGCCGCCACCTTCCGGGTGGCCCTGTGGCCGGCGCTGTCGCTGGCCACCGGCGGTGTCATGATCACGGCCGGCCTGACCGGCCTGGCCGCTGCATGGCTGTTCAACCTCAGCCTGCTGGAAGGCCTGTTGATTGGCGCCATCGTCGGCTCCACCGACGCTGCAGTGGTGTTCAACCTGCTCAATGGCAAGGGCCTCAATGAACGGGTGGGACCGACACTGGAAATAGAGTCGGGCAGCAACGATCCCATGGCGATGTTCCTCACTGTGTCGCTGATCGCCATGATCGCCAGTGGTGAAAGCAGTTTCGGCCTGAGCTTCCTTGGTAGCCTGATCCAACAGTTCGGCCTGGGGATCTTCCTTGGCCTGGTCGGGGGCTGGCTACTGTTGCAGCTGATCAATCACCTGAATGTCGCTAATGGCCTTTATCCGCTGCTGGCCGTCAGTGGCGGCATCATGATCTTTGCCATCGCCGGCGCCATCGGCGGCAGCGGCATTCTTGCCGTGTATGTCTGCGGTCTGTTGCTGGGCAACCAGCCGATCCGCAACCGCCACGGCATTGTGCACATGTTCGACGGTTTGGCCTGGCTCAGCCAGATCGGCATGTTCCTGGTGTTGGGCCTGCTGCTGACGCCCAGCGAGCTGCTGCCGATTGCTGTGCCAGCCTTACTGCTGTCGATATGGATGATCCTCTTCGCCCGACCGATCTCGGTGTTCCTCGGCCTGCTGCCGTTTCGCAGCTTCAACCTGCGCGAACGTATGTTCATCTCCTGGATCGGCCTGCGCGGCGCGGTGCCGGTCATCCTCGCGGTTTTCCCGCTGATGGCGGGGCTGGAGCGGGCACAGCTGTTTTTCAACGTGGCCTTCTTCATTGTCCTGGTGTCGCTGGTGCTGCAGGGCAGCAGTCTGGCCTGGACCGCGCGCAAGGCACGGGTATTGGTGCCCCCCATACCGGCACCGATTTCCCGTGCCGGCCTGGAAATTCACCCGACCAGCCAGTGGGAATTGTTCGTCTATCACCTGAGCGCGGAAAAGTGGTTCATCGGCGCACCGTTGCGGGCGCTGAACATGCCGGACGGCACGCGCATCGCCGCGCTGTTTCGCGGCCGGCACCTGCTGCACCCCACCGGCAGCACCACCTTGCAAGTGAACGACATCCTCTGTGTGATCGGCCATGAAAAGGATTTGCCCGCCCTGGGCAAATTGTTCAGCCAACCGCCCAAGCGCAGCCCGGATATGCGCATCTTTGGCGAATTCATCCTGGGGGGGGACGCCGAACTGGGCGCGATTGCCACCCTGTACGGCTTCGCCGTTGAGCCCCAGGAGCAGACAATGCCGCTGGGCCAGTTCATTGCGCGTAAATTTGGTCGCGAACCCGTGGTCGGTGATCAGGTCGAATGGAACGGCCTGACCTGGACCGTGGCCGAAATGGATGAGCACAAGATTCACAAGGTCGGACTCAAATTCCCCGAGAGCCTATAAGCCACGCCGCCGGGGGTGTTTTCTTGACGGGCCTTGCCTGGCTGCCTGTGGCAGACGTAGGCAGGGTCCGATTCGCGATTGATCCCAACCATGCTTGTGTTTCGCTTCTTGTGCCTCACGTTCCTGTTTGTACTGAGCGGCGTCCTGCTGGCCGCCGACCCGCCCAGTCGGGAAGCCGTCGAAGCCAGCCTGGCCGCGCTGGCGGATCGTAAGCTGCCAGAAGCCGAACAGTTGCGGGTGCAGCAGACCCTCGAGCAAACCCTGGCCCAACTCGACCAGCAGCAGGAGCTCCAGCAACGCCTGGAAGCCCTCCAGCAACAATTGGACGTGGCGCCGCAGCAGATCAATGAAGCCCGCCAGGCCTTGGAGGAGCTGCAGCTGCATCCCGCCAAGAACCCCCTCACCCAATATGCGGACACCGACATGGTGGAGCTGGAGCTGATCCTCACCGACCGCAGCCAGCAACTGACCGACTGGCAGAAGCAACTGACCGCCGCCAATAGCCTGATCATCAGCGCCCAAACCCGCCCGGAACGCGCGCAGACCGAGATCAGTGCCAACCAGAACCGCATCCTGCAACTGCAGACGGCCCTCAAGGATGACAAGCTCGAGGGTAAAACCTTGATCCCTGAGCAGCGCGACCTGCTCAACGCCGAGCTGGTCACCCTTGAGCTGCGCAATGAATTGCGCCGCCAGGAGCTGGCCGGCAATAACCCGCTGCTCGATCTGGGCACCAGCCGCCGGGAACTGCTCACCGAGCAGGTCACTCGCCTGGAAAACGAGCTGGAAGGCCTGCAGACCCTGATCAATGAACGCCGCCTGGCGCAGTCCGCGGAAACCCGCGAGGAGGTGTCCCGGGAAGCCCGCAGTGCCGGACCCGGCAGCCTGCTGGCACGGGAAACCGCCACCAACCTGAAGCTCACCGATTATCTGCTGCGCGTTACCGACCGCCTTAACGAGGTGACGCAAGCCAACCTGCGCACCAAACAGCGCCTGGACACTCTGACGCAAAGTGAGCAGGCCCTTGAGGAGCAGATCGATGTCCTGCGCGGCAGCCTGCTGCTCTCGCAGATTCTCCTCGAACAGAAGCGGCGCCTGCCGCAGGTGAAAACCGATACGCGTCTGGCCGACGACATCGCCGATATCCGCCTGTACCAATTCGAGCTCAACCAGAATCGCGAGCAGTTGAACAACCCCCAGCAGTTCGTCGCCACCCTGCTGGAAAAAGAGCCGGGCGCTGACAGCGAGAGCATGCGCGCCTCCCTGCTGGAGCTGGCGAAAAGTCGCAGCGAACTGCTCGACCGTCTCGCCCGTGAACTCAATGCCTTGCTGGGCGAAGCCATCAGCCTGCAGCTCAACCAGACGCAGCTGAACACGCTCGCCAGCCAACTCAGCAAGACGCTGGAAGAGCAATTGTTCTGGATCCCCAGCAACCCGCCGCTGAGCCTGGTCTGGTGGGCGCGCGCACCCGAGCGCCTGGCCGCCCAGATCGCCACGCTGCCCTGGCTGGACACTGTCAAGGACCTGGGTCGGGGCTTGATGGCGCGTCCCTGGGTGTTTTTGCCCTTGTTGCTCAGTGCCCTGCTGTTCTTCAAACGCTCACTGTTTCGGCGCAAGTTGCACGCGCTGCACCAGGACATCGGCCACTTCCCCCGGGACAGTCAGCGGCATACGCCGCTGGCGCTGCTGTTCAACCTGCTGCAAGCACTGCCCGGCACCATGCTGCTGGCGCTGTGCGGGTATGCCTTGCAGATCGATGCGCGCGGGCAGAACACCCACCTGGGGGCGGCGCTGTTCGCCATGGCCGGAGCCTGGCTGGTGATCTACACCTCCTACCGCATCCTCACCCCGGGCGGTGTCGCCGAGCGGCATTTCGGCTGGGCCAGGGCGCAGATCAGCTTCCTCTACCGGAATGTGCGCTGGCTTGGCGTGGTGGTGCTGGTGCTGGTGGGCGTGGTGACTTTCGCCGAAGACCAGCCCACGGTGCTCACTGAAGATGTGCTCGGTGTGCTCTTGTTGCTCTGCAGCTTCGGGGTACTGGCCTGGCTGCTTGGCCGCCTGATGTTCAGCGGCCCGCACAGCGACCAGGCCTCACCGTTTCGCAAGCTTATCGGCGCACTGCTCACCCTGTTGCCGCTGGGTATGATGGTGGCCTTGTTCGCCGGCTACTACTACACCACGCTGAAGCTCAGCGGCCGCCTGATCGATACCCTGTACGCCCTGCTGATCTGGATTTTGCTGGAAGCCATGCTGGTGCGCGGCCTGAGCCTCGCCGCTCGGCGCCTGGCCTGGCAACGGCTGCAGGCCAAGCGCGACGCCGCCCAGCAGGAAACCCCCGACGGCGCCACCGTCGCGGTGGAGGAGCCAGAGCTGGCCATCGAGGACGTCAACGAGCAGTCCCTGCGCCTGATCCGTCTGGGCTTGCTCGCCGGCCTGGTTGCTGTGCTCTGGTGGGTCTGGTCCGACATGCTGACCGTATTCACCTACCTCGATACCATCACCCTCTACCAGTTCACCAGCGGCACCGGCGCCACCGCCAGCCTGGTGCCGATCAGCATGCTCGACGTGCTGGGCGCGCTGCTGATCGTGGCCATTACCGTGATCCTGGCGCGCAACCTGCCCGGTTTACTGGAGGTGTTGATCCTCTCGCGCCTGAAGCTGGCCCAGGGCAGCGCCTATGCCACCACCACCCTGCTGTCCTACGCGATTCTCGGTTTCGGCATTGTCACTACCCTGTCCACCCTCGGCGTGAGCTGGGACAAGCTGCAATGGCTGGTGGCCGCGCTGTCGGTGGGTATCGGCTTCGGCATGCAGGAAATCTTCGCCAACTTCATTTCCGGATTGATCATTCTCTTTGAGCGCCCGGTCCGCATCGGCGACCTGGTGACCATCGGCAACGTCACCGGTACGGTGAAGCGCATCCACATCCGCGCCACGCACATCATCGATGGCGACCGCAAGGAAGTGATCGTGCCCAACAAGACCTTCGTCACCAGCCAACTGATCAACTGGACCCTGACCGACACCATTACTCGTATCGTGCTGTCCTTCGGGGTCAATCGCGGCGCCGACCTGAGCCGCGTGCGTGAACTGCTCCTGCAGGCCGCGCAGCAAAACCCGCGGGTGATGCGCGATCCCGAGCCTGTGGTGCAGATGACCACCTACGCCACCAGTGGGTTGACCCATGAGCTGAAGTTCTATGTCAAGGAGCTCGTCGACCGCGGCCTGGCCACCGACGAAATCAACCGGCGCGTGGATCAACTGTTCATTGAAAATGGCATCAATGTCGTGGGCAGGCCGCAGATGGAAGTCTTCATGGTCAACCGCGAGGGCAAGGAACAAGCCGTCGAACCGGCCAAGTCGGAAACGCCCTGACACCCGTCACCAGGGCAGCGTACGGCTTAGCGCCAGGCAACAGGGTATGCTGACGTTATTCCGATTGAAGCACTCAGGCTTTCGCCCCGATGAAAACCCTTGATCAGTTGCACTTCGACAACCGCTTCGCCCGTCTGGGCGATACATTCTCCACCGCGGTGCTGCCCGAGCCCATCGCCGAGCCGCGCCTGGTGATTGCCAGCAGCGCGGCCATGGCCCTGCTCGATCTCGATCTGGCCGAAGCCAACACCCCCGAGTTCGCCGAGCTGTTCGCCGGCCATAGGCTGTGGAGTACTGCCGAGCCGCGGGCGATGGTGTATTCCGGGCATCAGTTCGGCGTCTACAACCCGCGTTTGGGCGATGGTCGCGGCTTGCTGCTCGGCGAGGTGGTCAATGCCGCCGGCGAGCACTGGGATTTGCACCTCAAGGGCGCTGGCTCGACGCCCTATTCGCGCATGGGCGACGGCCGCGCGGTGTTGCGTAGCTCGATCCGCGAATTTCTCGCCAGCGAGTACCTGGCGGCGCTGGGCATCCCCACCAGTCGCGCGCTGTGCGTGGTCGGCTCAAGCAGCCCCGTATGGCGCGAACGACAGGAAACCGCCGCCATGCTGCTGCGCCTGGCGCCCAGCCATGTGCGCTTCGGCCATTTCGAATATTTCTACTACACCCGCCAGCACGAGGCCCTCAAGCAGTTGCTCGACCATGTGCTGGCCAGCCACTTTCCGCAGTGCGCGGATTATTCGACGATGTTCCGCGAGATAGTCGAGCGCAACGCCGAGTTGATCGCTCGCTGGCAGGCCTACGGTTTCTGCCACGGAGTGATGAACACCGATAACATGTCGATCCTCGGCATCACCTTCGATTATGGCCCCTACGCCTTCCTCGACGACTTCGATGCGCACTTCATCTGCAACCACTCCGACGACGCCGGGCGCTACAGCTTCGAAAACCAGGTGCCCATCGCTCATTGGAACCTCAGTGCCCTGGCCCAGGCGCTGACGCCGTTCATTGCCGTCGACACGCTGCGCGAAAGCCTTGGCCTGTTTCTGCCGCTGTATCAGTCTCATTATCTGGATCTCATGCGCCGCCGCCTCGGTTTTAGCCAGGCCGAAGACGACGATGCCGAGCTGATCCAGCGTCTGCTGCAGCTGATGCAAACCAGCGCCATCGATTACCCGAACTTCTTCCGAGAACTCGGCGACAACCCACCGGATGCCGTGCTGGCTCGCCTGCGCGAGGACTTCATCGATATGGCCGGTTTCGACGCCTGGGCGGTCGACTATAGCGCCCGCGCCGAACGCGACGGCGGCACCCAAGCCGAGCGTCAGGCGCGCATGCATGCAGTGAATCCGAAATACAGCCTGCGCAACTATTTGGCCCAGCAGGCCATCGAAGCCGCTGAACAGGGTGACTATGGCCCTGTCCGCGAGCTGCACGCCGTCCTCTGCCAGCCGTTCGACGATCAACCCGGCATGCAACGCTACGCCGAGCGCCCTCCGGAATGGGGCAAGCACCTGGAGATCAGCTGTTCGTCCTGAGACTCGTCAGGGCTCTCAGCGGGTGTGCAAGTCTTTGCACCTCCAGCTCAAGGAAACAGACCGCCCGGCACGCAGCCAGCGTACTTGGCCGCGTGCGCAACCTGTCGCCAGGCTTGCGCAACTTGTGGGCCGGTTTTATATCCCGAACGCCCAGCGGTCGCGGCCTTCTAGCCTATCTGCTTGATTTATAAGTCGAATTTAGATCTGGCACTGAATTCGCCTGGCTCCGGGTTCCGAATCGACACAGCGATTCATTACCACCCGCAAGGAGCACAGCATGCCCACTCCCTCTTTTCTGTCCATCGAAGGCAGCAAGCAAGGCCTGATCACCGCCGGCACCTTTACCGAAGATTCGGTCGGCAACATCTTCCAGGAGGGTCATGAAGACCAGATCCTGGTCCAGGCCTTCAGTCACCAGGTCATCATCCCCCGCGACCCGCAGTCCGGTCAGCCCACCGGCCAGCGCGTGCACAAGCCGCTGATGATCACCAAGGTATTCGACAAGTCCTCGCCCTTGATCTTCAACGCCCTGACCTCCGGCGAGCGTCTGAACAAGTGCCGCCTGGAGTGGTACCGCACCTCGGCCACCGGCACTCAGGAGCACTACTTCACCATCGAGCTGGAAGATGCGGTGATCGTCGACGTGCAGTCGCGCATGCCCAACTGCCAGGACCCGGCTATGTCCCATTTCACTCACCTGGAAGACGTGTACTTCACCTACCGCAAGATCGTCTGGACTCACGAAGTTGCCGGCACCTCCGGTTCGGACGACTGGCGCACAGCCAACGTCGGTTAACCTCTGGCTTCCCCCCTTCGGCCTTTCCCCCCGCAGGCCGAAGGGGTTTCACGGACGATTCATTTCACGGACGATCACGAGGTACCGCCCATGTTCGCGCCCGCCAATCACGCCCAGTTTCGCCTGAGCCTTCCCGGCGTCGAGCACGACTTCCAGGTGCTGGCCTTCACCGGCTTTGAGGCCATCAGCCAGCCCTATGCCTTCGAGCTGGAACTGGTCAGCGAGCGCGCCGATCTCGATCTGCACAGCCTGCTGCATCAGCCGGCGTTTCTGGCCTTTGCTGCAGACGGCAGCGGCATCCACGGTGTGATCGAACAGCTTGCCCAAGGTGAATCGGGCCCGCGCTTGACCCGCTATCGCATGACCCTGGTGCCGCACCTGAGCCGGCTGGCTCATCGACACAATGCGCGCATCTTCCAACAGCAGACAGTCCTGCAGATCATCGCCCAGTTGCTTGAAGCGCACGGCATTCAGGCCGATGCCTACCGGTTTCAGTTAGGCCCAACGGTTTATCTCGAGCGCGAGTACTGTGTGCAATACGCCGAGAGTGATCTGCACTTTCTGCAGCGCCTGTGCGAAGAAGAAGGCATCCACTATCACTTTCGGCACAGCACACAAGGTCACGTGCTGGTGTTTGGCGATGACCAGACGGCGTTTCCTCAGCGGTGTCAGCCGACGGCCTATCGGCCCGGCAGTGGCCAGGTCGCGGATGCACCAGCCATCCACCGCTTCAGCGTACGCATGACAAATCGCACTAGCCGGGTCAGCCGGCGCGATTACGATTTTGAAAAACCGAGTCTGGTTCTGGACAGCGCCGCCCCTCTCGACGGCAATAGGCTGCGTGAGGATTATGGCTATCCTGGGCGCTTCGTTGATCGCGAACGCGGCCGGCACCTCAGCCAACGCGCATTGGAACGACACCGCTGCGATGTCCGCCAGGCCGAAGGCCAGAGCAATCAACCGCACCTGCTCAGCGGTCACTTCCTGGCGCTGAACGAGCATCCGCGCGATGTCTGGAACAATCTATGGCTGCTCACCGAACTTCATCACGAAGGCAAACAGCCCCAGGTGCTGGGAGAGTTTGCCTCTGGCGATACCGCAGCGGCCGATGGCTTCAACCAGGGCTACCGCAACCGCTTCACCGCCACACCGTGGGATCTTCCTTTCCGGCCAGCGCTGCGCCATCCGAAACCACAGCTCTTCGGCAACCAGAGCGCTGTAGTCACCGGCCCCAAGGGCGAAGAGATCCACTGCGACGAATACGGCCGCATCAAGGTGCACTTCTTTTGGGACAGGGAACATGGAGACCGCGACAGCCCGGCCGACGACAAGAGCAGTTGCTGGCTGCGCGTGGCCAGTAGCTGGGCCGGCGAACGCTACGGCGCAGTTGCCATCCCCCGTGTGGGTATGGAAGTACTGGTCAGCTTTCTGGAAGGCGATCCCGACCAGCCACTGGTCACTGGCTGCCTGTATCACACCGAAAACCCGGTGCCCTATGACCTGCCGGCCCACAAAACCCGCACGGTGTTCAAAACGCTGAGCTCGCCCGGCGGTGGCGGTTTCAACGAGCTGCGCATCGAAGACCGCAAGGATGCCGAGCAAGTCTATATCCACGCCCAGCGCGACTGGGAGCAGCACATTCAACATGATCAGATTGTGCACGTCGGTCATGAACGCCACGACCACGTCGGCGCCAACAGCTACACCGAGCTGAACGCCGAAGAACACCGCCTCACCCATCGCACACGCAAAACCGAACTCAAGGCCGACGATCACCTCAGCGTCGGTCACAGCCAGCACATCAAACTGGGCACCGCCCACCTGCTCAACGCTGGCCAGGAAATCCACCTCAAGGCTGGACAGAAACTGATCATCGAAGCCGGCGACGAACTGACCCTCAAGGCCGGTGGCAGCTTTATCAAGCTCGACCCCGGTGGCGTTAGCTTGGTTGGCCCCCAGGTGAAGATCAATGCGGGTGGGAGTGCGGGGAAGGGCAGCGGTTTTACGCTCATGTCACCCCGACTCCCAACCAGAACAATATTTGGCTTACAAACCGAGCAACAAGACTCGCCCAAAACTTCATTCCCCCAGTCGTTATCTGAAACACAGTCTCCTTACGAACAAGCAAGTAGAAGCCTCACGGGGTGCGCAGCCTGTGACAAGCCTATAGCATGCGAGACTGCTATCGATTTTGACTTTATTTCTGAACTTGAAGGAGGTTTGCTTCTTGAAGGCTACGTCCCCAACCCGGAAAAAAGCAAAAGCGGCGTGACCGTTTCAGTTGGTTTCGATTTAGGGGCCAGAAACCTTAACGACTTAGAAAAACTTGATCTGCCAGTCGACCTGATAGAAAAACTGACCCCATATCTCACGCTCAAAACCCGGGAAGCACTGGAGTATCTAACAGATAACCCACTACTTATAAGCAAAAAAGAAGCCGAAATCATTTATCAGAACGTTAAAAAACAGTCATCTCAAAACCTAATCAGCGCTTATGATAGTGCCAGCCCAACACCTTTCAACTGTCTACCCAAGGAGGCCCAGACTGTTATCGCCTCGGTGGCCTTTCAGTACGGCTCCCTAGTCGCCAGGACTCCAAAATTCTGGAAACAAATCATCAAGCAAGACTGGAATTCTGCCTATGAAAACCTGTTAGATTTTCATGACGACTATCCAACCAGAAGAAAAAAAGAAGCACAATTTCTCAAGGGAGTAATTAATCAATGAAGGTGCATCTACTTTTAACGCTGCTTCTATCTTTATCCTTATCCATAGAATCAACTCAGGCATCACAAGCCAATTTACTTGAAGAAATCTATGAAAAGCTCGATATAACAACCTTCAGAAACTCACTTTTTCAAATGCGAGAGACCGGCCAAAAAACCTTACCTAGTTTGAAGCTTCGAACCTCTTATTTGGACGACAAGAAATTTGAAATAGAGAATGATGACTGGCTCTACAGGGTAGAACTAACCGAAACCCGAGACGGAAACAACGATGGAATCTTGGATTACATAATATGTTTCACTGACAAATCCAAAATCGGAACATATTACGCGCGAAAATCTCTGCTTTTGACTAGGTATACTCGTGACGGCGACCTCATTGCCTTGAACTACTCGGTTGACGCGTGCCCCTAAACGTTTCCCTGCCGCAGATCCACTACCCCAACACCCACTCCAACCCCATCGCCACGTGTTCCTCGGCGCTGTCGATCAGCGCCAGCGGGCTTTCGACACCTTCCAGTAACAACCCGATCTCGGTGCAGCCGAGAATGGCTGCCTTCGCGCCCGCCTGGCGCAGTTGCGCCAAGGTTTCGAGGTAGAAGTCACGGGTTGAGTCGATGAATTGGCCGCGACAAAGTTCTGCAAAAATGCTGCGATCGATTTCATCCATGGTCAATGCATCGGGCAGTAACACCTCGACGCCGAAATGTTGAGTCAGGCGCTCGCGATAAAAATCTTCCTGCATGGTGAAGCGTGTGCCGAGTAATGCGGCGCGTTTGATCCCGCGTTGTTGCAGCGCTGCGCCGACCGCATCGCCGATATGCAGCAAGGGCACCTTAATCGCCGCTTCGATGGCCGGAGCGACCTTGTGCATGGTGTTGGTAGCCAGCAGCAACGCAGTGGCTCCAGCGTGTTGTAGCCCAAGGGCGGCAGCGGCGAGTTGGCGTCCCGCCTCGTCCCACTCACCTCGACTCTGCAAGTCGGCGATTTCGGCAAAGTCCACCGAGTGCAGCAGCAAGGGCGCCGAGTGCAGCCCACCACGGCGCGCGCGTACGCCCTGGTTCAACAAACGGTAATAACTCACCGTTGACTCCCAACTCATGCCACCCAGCACGCCCAAACAGTTCATGGTCGCCTCCGCTTTCCTTGGATCAAGCGTAGCGCCGCAGCGCCGCTCACGATGCGCGTACTCACCCGAACAATCAAACTTAAAGACATATAAATCTTCCAAAACAGTCTTAGACGCTCTAAGGAAATTCTTTTACCGTCCCTTGCCGCTATACAGCGCCTGTTCTACAACTCACTGTCAGGCCCCGCATGAAAATCCGCAGTCTGGACCTCAGCCCAAGTTCGCTAAATGCTGAACACGAAGCCTTGAGCCTGCCGCCCGTCGAAGCCCTTATTGCCCACCCGGCTAATCACCCGGTGTTACGCGCTGCCATGTGGAGCGCCGTGCTGATTCTGCTGGGCCTGCTGCTCTTTCTTGCCTGGCGGGTGTTCTTCGCCAACGGCCTCGACAACGGCTTCGCCATCGTTGACCGTGTGCTGCACAGCCCAGCGTTCTGGAGCGCGGTGGCCGTTGGTTTCCTGGCTCAGGTGATTGATGGCGCGCTGGGTATGGCCTATGGCATTACCGCCACCACCTTTCTGCTCTCCACTGGTGCCAGTCCCGCAGCAGCCAGTGCCAGCGTGCATATTGCTGAAGTGTTCACCACCGGGTTGTCAGGCATTGCCCATGTGAAATTGGGCAACGTCAACAAGTCGCTGTTCCTGCGCCTGCTGCTGCCCGGGATGATCGGTGCGATTCTCGGCGCGGTCCTGATTACCCAGTTCGACGGCGCGGTCATGAAGCCCTTCATTGCCGCCTATCTGTTGCTGATGGGCCTGTACATCCTGAGCAAGGCCTACCGCCACATCGTGCAACGCAAGGAGCCTAGGCATGTCGGCAAGCTGGCTCTGTTTGGCGGCTTCGTGGATGCCGCCGGCGGCGGTGGCTGGGGGCCGGTGGTGACCAGCAGCCTGATCGGCTCGGGCAGCGACCCGCGAACCACCATTGGCTCGGTGAACTTCGCCGAGTTCTTCCTGACCATCACCAGCGCCGCATCCTTCATTCTGCTCGCCGGTGAGCCCGATACCTGGGCCATGGTGGCCGGCCTGGTGTTCGGTGGCCTGTTCGCCGCGCCCTTTGCCGCGCTGCTGTGCAAGAAGCTGCCGGCGCGCACGCTGTTGATCATCGTCGGCGTGCTCATCACGTTGATGAGCGCCTACAACATTTACAGCGCGCTGAGCTGAGATAAAACCGGACCGGTAACGGCACCTACAAAAAGATTCTAAGCAAACAGACTGTTTATTGCGTTGAGCCATTGACCGATAGCGGACGTTTTCTCATGCTGGGCGCTTTCTCTCTGCCGCAAGGAGCGTCCGCATGAAAGCCGAAACCCTCGCCATCCACGCCGGTTACAGCCCCGATCCAACCACCAAGGCCGTGGCCGTACCGATCTACCAGACCACCTCCTACGCCTTCGACGACACTCAGCACGGTGCAGATCTGTTCGATCTCAAGGTCGCCGGCAACATTTACACGCGCATCATGAACCCCACCACCGACGTGCTGGAGCAGCGCGTGGCGGCGCTGGAGGGCGGCGTGGCGGCGCTGGCGGTAGCCTCGGGCATGGCGGCCATCACCTACGCGGTCCAGACCATTGCTGGCGTGGGCGATAACATCGTCTCGGTGGCCAAGCTCTACGGCGGCACCTACAACCTGTTCGCCCACACCCTGCCGCGTCAGGGCATCGAGGTGCGTTTCGCGCCCCACGACGATATCGCCGCCCTCGAAGCACTGATCGACGACAACACCAAGGCGGTGTTCTGCGAATCCATCGGCAACCCGGCCGGCAACATCATCGACCTGCAGGCGCTGGCCGACGCCGCGCACCGCCATGGCGTGCCACTGATCGTCGACAACACCGTGGCCACACCAATCCTCTGCCGGCCGTTTGAGCACGGCGCTGACATCGTCGTGCACTCGCTGACCAAATACATTGGCGGCCACGGCACCAGCATCGGCGGCATCGTCGTCGACTCCGGCAAATTCCCCTGGGCCGACAACAAGGCACGCTTTCCGCTGCTCAACACCCCGGACCCGTCCTACCACGGCGTGACCTACACCGAAGCGTTCGGCCCGGCCGCGTTCATTGGTCGCTGCCGCGTGGTGCCGTTGCGCAACATGGGCGCCGCGCTGTCGCCGTTCAACGCCTTCCTGATCCTGCAGGGCCTGGAAACCTTGGCGTTGCGCATGGAGCGCCATTGCGAAAACGCCCTCAAGGTCGCCGAGTACCTTCAACAGCATCCGCAGGTTAGCTGGGTGAAATACGCCGGCCTGCCCGACAACCCGGAATACGAACTGGCGGTGCGTTACACCGCGGGCAAGCCGGCGGCGATCCTGTCCTTCGGCATTCAAGGTGGCATCGAGGCTGCAGCACGCTTTATCGACGCACTCAAGTTGGTGGTGCGCCTGGTAAATATTGGCGACGCCAAGTCCCTGGCTTGCCACCCGGCGTCCACCACCCACCGTCAGCTCAATGACGAGGAATTGGCTCGTGCCGGCGTATCCCGCGACCTGGTGCGCCTGTCCATCGGCATTGAGCATATCGACGACATCCTCGCCGACCTGAGCCAGGCGCTGGAGGCTGCGCGCGGATAAGCCGCGCTTGTGAAAGGCCGGGTCTCGTTTTGTAGCTACTCCGTTGCACTGGAAGTCAACGGATCAACCTCTGAATGAGACTCCGCCGCCGCATTCAGCCGCTTAGACCGATCGCCATCCTCCTGCAAGCTGAAATTCAACAAGGCACATGCAGGAAATAATCCGAGCTTTCGGACATTTCAATAGCAACATTGTGCACCGGAGCACACGTTCCAAGCGCGACTACCAAAGCGGCTCGGCCGCTCCATATACTCCCGGGTTTTGTATTTCATTAGGATGATGTCATACCGATGCTAAGCCGTCCTCTGGTTGTTGATCTTGATGGAACGCTCCTCAACAGCGACATGTTACTTGAAACGGGACTGGCCTATCTGCGTCAGTACCCCTTGTACTTCTACAGGCCCTTTCTGTGGTTATTGAAGGGGAAGGCACATTTAAAGTCCAAACTTGCTCAAGCCACCAATCTGGATGTCAGCGTTCTGCCCTACAATCCAGATGTTATTGCTCTTATTGAATCGGTACGTAAACAAGGCCGGCGCGTTATCTTGGCAACGGCAAGCCATCGGGTGTTGGCACATAACATTGCCGAGCATCTCGGTCTGTTCGACGACGTGCTGGCTTCGGATGAACAATGCAACCTATCGGCTGTAAATAAGCAGCGAACGTTGGTTGATGCTTTTGGAGAAAGGCAATTTGATTACATAGGCAATTCTGCGGATGATCTCGTCGTCTGGCGTTCAGCCCACTCTGCCGTTGTGGTCAGCCATCCAGACAGCCGTTTAGTACGGCAGGCCCAAGCTCACGGCAACACTGAACAAGTAATTACCCCGGCGAGAGTTCGAATTCGCCATTGGCTTAGAGCCTTGCGCCTACATCAGTGGCTCAAGAACTTGCTGATCATCGTTCCGCTTCTAGCCTCGCATCAGATTACCAATCTTGAGCTTTTATCACACTCCATACTGGCCTTCCTGCTGTTCGGTCTATGCGCCTCCAGTGTCTATATTCTCAACGACCTTCTGGATTTGGCCGACGATCGCCACCACCACCGTAAACGTCGTCGTCCGTTCGCTTCCGGTGATCTCTCCATCCAACGCGGACTCGTGGCATTTCCGCTGCTGCTCGCGCTCTCCTTCACTGGCGCGATACTTCTCCTGCCCTGGACATTTGCAGTGGTTCTAGCGGGCTATTACCTACTCACACTGGCATATTCGTTATTCCTGAAGCGTCAGATGAGCCTGGATGTCATCACCCTAGCCCTGCTCTACACCACACGCCTCGTTGCAGGAGCGGCTGCTTGCCAAATTGCCTTGACGTCGTGGATCTTGGCCTTCTCCATGTTCATTTTCCTCAGCCTGGCGCTGGTCAAGCGGCATACCGAACTCTTGGCCGAACGCAATAAGGGCAGCACAACCCGAACACGTGGGCGCGGTTATTACGCCAGTGATCTAGAAATAATCAGTGCACTGGGTGCCGCCTCAGGCTACTTATCTGTCATGGTGCTGGCCCTGTATATCAATGAGCCAACCACCGCCCTGCTCTACAGCCACCCACACATCATTTGGCTCGCCTGCCCGCTAATGCTCTTCTGGATCAGCCGCATCTGGATTCTTGCGCATCGCGGTCAGGTGCACGATGACCCGGTCGTCTTTGCCGTGAGAGATCGCACCAGCCTCGTGACTGGAATGATCCTGGCAGGTGTGTTTTGGCTGGCCGTATAACGCCATTAACTTTCAGGAGTCATACATGAGTCCCTTGTCGATCACCCTGTTGATAATGGCCATCATTGCTAACGCACTGGCAAGCATCCTGCTCAAGAAGTTTTCCACTCAGGGCGACGCCAGCCACCTGAGCATGTCGACACTGCTCCACTTGGGTGGCTCTGTATTCTTTTACGGACTCGCCTTCCTGGTTTACGCCGCGCTGTTGAAAACCTTGCCTGTCAGTAAGGCCTATACCCTGATGACTTTCGGAGCGCAAACAGCGCTGATTGTGTGCGGTATTTTCTTCTTTGATGAGAAATACAGCATGACAGCCTGGATAGGCCTGGGGCTCGTCGTCGTCGGGCTGCTACTCGTCAGCAAGGGTGCTTTGCAATGAGGAGTCTGCTAATTGATCGCTCGGCGAGCCCCTTCAACAATCTCACGTTAGCCCGGTCCTCTGACGTTGTTGCTCTCTTGCTCATCAGCACTGTTCTGCTTGTGATGGCGTTTATGATGAACCCCATCCGGACGGGCGATGGTCAGTATTACCTTGCGATGCTGGAAGGCCTAGCGAACCACTTCAGTCCGGCCATTACCCATGAGGTAGCCCAGACTGTATTTGACCGAACAGGATTAGATACCCAAGCAGGCATGGTGCTCCGGGGGACAGATGGCAATCTGTACGCCTGGCACTTTTGGGCGTATTCGCTCGCATGCGTACCCGCCTACTGGCTATTAAAGGCATTGGACCTGGATACACTCCAGGCCTTTCAAATAACCAACGCCTTTCTGATTATCTGGTCGCTCCGTTTTCTCGTGCTGCGTTCCAGTCTTGGTAGGGCGGTGCGCTGGTTAATTGCCGGTGGCTTTATCTTGTCCACCGCCACGCTCTATTTCCAATGGACACACCCAGAGGTCTTCACGGCCTCGTTACTGCTGATTGCCTCCGTTCTAGCGGCCAGTCGCCAATACTGTTCGGCGGCCCTACTGGCAGCCATCGCGTCGTTCCAGAATCCTTCGGCCAGCTTCCTGATTTTCCCCCTGGTCCTCGCTCAACTTGTTGAGCTTCGGCACACCGGGATTAGCAAGGACTCGCTTCGCAAGCTCGCCTACACCGCCTGCGCGGCATCCCTAACACTGGTGCCCTATGTCTGGAGCTTGTACCAGTTCCAGCTACTGAATCCTATCGCCGCAAGCGGCCACTACATTGCTTATTCGGATATCAACCTATCCCGGCTAATGTCGTTTATCTTCGACCTGAATCAGGGCCTGACGGTGGGTATGCCTATGCTGGCGTGGTCCTTCCCATTGGCCCTTCTTGCCAGACTCCGCCGTGATCGAGGTATCCGACTTCGCCAGGAAGACCTTCTGTTAGTCGCCTTCGTGATCATGGTGCTGCCCACCCTGGCACAGGCCAACTGGAACGCAGGGCAAAGTGTCTTCTTGCGCTATGCCGCCTGGGCAGGGATGCCAATACTGGTGTGGACGGGCATCACGCTTGGCCGAGCGACGTCCAAGAAAGGATGGTTGATCGCTGTAATTCCCGCCGTGTGCCTGCAGATCGCGCTGTTGGGATACAGTGGTGGCGCCTATGCCAAGAAACACCCGTCCTACGTCAAACTCGCTCCATGGGTACTGCCGCTCTGGAGCGTTAATCCTCATCTCTACCACCCCTTGCCGGAAATCTTCCGTGAGCGTGTTCTACGCAGTGATGGCGCTTCACAAAGCCCTGTCCTGCTTCGCAGTGCGCAAGGCAGCATCCTTCGAGTGCTCACCCAACAACCGACCCTGGAAGACGCGCAGGAGGAGGTGTGTGGCGCCGGCAGAACACTGATACCGATCGATACTCGGCCCACCAGCCAACCCCGCCTTCATAAAACCGAACATGACACCATCTACCTGACCGGCCGTCTCACCTGCTCGACATCATTCCCACTCACCGTGCAGGCGTCGCTTCATTCCGGGGGAGAGATCCAACTACTTTCAGGCTGGTCATTTCCCGAGTCCTGGGGCGTTTGGAGTGTTAATGAAACGGCCTCGCTCAAGCTTAACGTAAACATCCCGGACGTCCCTGGTACGGTCAATGTAACCCTCCAAGGTTGGGTCTTCGTAAATGACCAGCACCCCAAGCAAATGGTGTCGTTCTTCGTTAACGGCAACCTGATACAGCAGGCAACTGTCAATTGGCCCGAAACCACCTTGGAAGTTTCTACCCCCATTCCTCTTGAAACGTTGAACGACACTGTCTTCGGTTTCCACTTCGCGTCCCCGACGTCCCCTTACTCACTAGGTATGTCTAGCGACACGCGCCCGCTCGCCTTTGGGTTGCAGTCTATTAGGCTAGACCGATAGGTCGAGGTCCCCTTTTTTCGCTTCAGATCACTACCACACCGGCATAACAGCCATCCCGTAGCCCATCCATACAACCGCGGTCTCCATAACCTTGATATTCACCGCGGCGAGCGCCACATTCAGGCCATTCAACTGTGGAGCCCCTCATGTCCGAATCCCTGCTGGTCCCCTGCCCTCACTGCAACGGCATCAATCGTATCCCTACTACTCGCCTGGGCGACACGCCGCATTGTGGGCGTTGCAAAAACGACGTGTTGCCGGCTGCGCCGTTCGACCTGACTCAGGCCAGCTATGCCAGTCAGATCAAGGGCGACCTGCCGTTATTGGTGGATGTATGGGCGGCCTGGTGTGGGCCGTGTCGCAGCTTCGCACCTACCTTCGCGCAAGCCGCCACGCAACTGCAGGGCCGTTGCCGGCTGGCCAAGCTCGACAGCGAGGCCAACCCGCAACTTTCGGCGCAACTGGGCATTCGCTCGATACCCAGCCTGATCCTGTTCAAGGCTGGCCAGGAAATCGCCCGGCAAAGCGGCGCACTGCCGTTGCCCCAGCTACTGGCGTGGTTGCGTCAGCACGCCATCTGAGCGCATCGGTCAACATTCACGGGCGACTCGATCATTTGCTGGCCGCTTCGGGCCTCTTAGGCTGGGGACTGACTTATCAGCCGCGGAGCTGCACCATGTCCATGCCCATCGAGCTTGCACGTCAGTTGATTGAAGAACAGATCGCCTTTGTCCAGCGCAGTGGCCTCAAGGCCGAGGTGCTGGAGCCCGGCTTTGTGCGCCTGCGCATGCCTCAGGCCGGCAATCAGAACCATATCGGCAGCCTGTATGCCGGCGCCCTGTTCACGCTGGCCGAGGTACCTGGCGGCGCTTTGTACGTTACCAGTTTCGACGTGCAGCGCTTCTACCCCATCGTTAAGGCGCTGGACCTGCACTTTCTCAAGCCGGCGCTGGGCGATATCCAGGTCGACGCGCGTCTGGATGCGGCCACCGTCGAGCGATTGCAGGCAGAGGCCGCTGCGAACGGCAAGGCGGGATACCGTCTGGAACTCGAACTGACCGACCAGCACGGCGTTGTCGTAGCCCGCAGCAACGGTCTGTATCAACTGCGCAAACGCTGAGCCACGACAAGGCCGGCGACGGTCGCTGCTGCTAGGCTGTCGAATCATCCGCGCCAGAGGCCCTGCCCCATGCACATCCTAATCGCCCATGACCTGAGCCCCGAAGCCGACCTGGCCCTGCAGCGCGCCGCCCAACTGGCCGCTCAGCACAACGCTCGCCTGACGCTGCTACACATCGTGGACCGCCTGCCTGCCGACCCTGCCATCGAGCGCCAACTGACCGAACAGCTCGCGCGCTTCAACCTGCCCGACGCCCAGGTGCGCCTGGCCGGCGGCCAGCCCTCGCAGGCCATCGCCGCACAAGCCGACGGTATAGGCGCCGACCTGTTGGTCCTCGGCGCCCATCACAAGTCTCGGCCCGAGCTGTTCACGGGCACCACCCTGGAACGTCTGGCGCGCACTAGCACACTTCCAGTGCTGCTGGCGGTGAATCAGAACAGCGAGCCGTATCAACAAGCCGTAGTCGCTCTGGATTTTTCCCAGTGCGCCAATGCCGCCCTGCACCAGGCCCATCGCCTGTTGCCGGCCAGCGCCGAGCTGTTTGCGCTGAATATTTGCGAAGTGGCGCCGTCCCGCGCACCTGAAGATCAGGCCGAGCTGGAAATGCAGTGCCAATTGTTCAGCCGCATGGTTGCCGACGAACAAGCGCGGCTGGCTTCACCGGGTCGAGTCGTGCAGTACGGCATTCGCCATGGCGAACGGCAGGATTGCTTACAGGCGGTCATTGGCGAGCGAAGCCCGCAACTTCTCGCCCTCGGTCGCCACACGCGCAACCTGCTGAGCGAAGCGCTGCTGGGCAGCCTGACCCGGGACATGCTGCGCCAGCCGCCCTGCGATGTGTTGGTGGCGCGAGGGTGAAGACCCCGCCTTCGCTCCGGATACGCGCCCGCGCTAGTAGAAGTACCAGCGCGCTTGCACCTGGACTTCGGTGGCCGGCGCCGACCATTGGCCAAACTCGCGCTGCGCGCTAACCCTGACACCGAGGTTGTTACTCACCTCCAGATGCTGAGTGAGGCTGAGACGGCGACGCACTTCACCGTTATGGAAGTAGTCGCCCTGGGCTTCGAGCAGTAAGTTGCCGACCGCGTTCCGCCAGAGCAGACCGGTATCGAAACCGGCTGCCGGACTGAGTGCTGCGGCAAAGTCGCGATTGTGCTCAAGGCGCACGGTGCCCATGGCAAACCCGAGCAGCCCTTCGCCAAGGCTCCAGGAAAACCCACCTCCCCCGGTGAGATAGCCTGCCAGGCGTTCATCATCGCCGAACCCCGGCACCCGCTCGGCGCCTGTTGCGACCTGCCAGGACCAGGGCTTGAGCAGACGGGTGCGCGGCGTCAGCGAGCGAATGCTGATCAGGTCAAACTGCTGTACCTGCCAGTGGTTGCCCTCGTATTGGCGCAGCTTCAATTCACCCAGTTCGATCTGTGCCCCGAGCGGAAAACCGTCGAGGTTGTCGAGCAGGTCATGGTACGCCATGCGCAGACCGTACTCGGCGAAGGCGCGATCTCCACGGTTACCGACACCCAATTGCAAGGCTCGCGAGCGGTGGCCGTCCTCGGGCAACAGCGGCCGCTGAACATCCAGACGTGGCGGCGGGTTGCGGTTGATCGCCTGTAACAGGCGATAACTGCGCTCGGCGCTGGCGGCATCGCGCTCCGCACCGGTCTTCCGATAGCGCAGCAGGCGGTAGGCGCCATCCTGAATCATCGCGCGGCGCTCGGCCGGTAGGGCAAGGTACTCGGCATCCTGGAGCCAGGCGTCGTTTTCGGCCAGGCGTTGCACCCACTCCTGCTCGCGCGCATCCAGCGGTGCCACGCGTGCCAGCAGCTCGTGTTCACGGGAGGGACGATAGTCGATGCGCTCGATCAACCCGGCGTCCTTCACTGCACGCACGGTGTCGGCAGGAATGGCGGTCAGCGGAAATTGATCGGTCAGCTCAAGCCCCGGCCGGGCAATTTCCAGCAGCTCGAGCAACCGGTAGGAGCAGTTTTCGTCGAAGAAGAAATAGTCGAACTGGATCTGCCGCAACTCCCACACATGTTCGAGCATGCGTGCGGTTTCCACCGGGGTGAGGCTCAGGTGGTACTCCCACAGGTCGCGGTTTTCCAGGCGGCTGTACTCACCGATTTTCTCACGGTAGGGCATCAGCGAGAACAGGCCGGGATAGCCGCCCATCAGCCCTTTCCAGGCATACAGGATGCTGTTGTCCATGCCTTCGATATAGGCACCGAAGTTGATTGCATAACTCAGCAGCGGACTGCCTTCGCGGTCGATGTCCACGGGGTCGATGCGCAGCAAGGTATGGCCGAACATCGAGGACGGGCTGTTCAGGTAGGCCGCCGGGAACACCAGCACGGTGCTGTGCGGTGCGATGTCGGTGTACCAAGTGTCGTACTCCGCGCAATTTACCTTCGGCAAATCGTCCAGTGACAGCTGGTCGCGCAGCCAGCGGGTGCGGGCCGGATAGATACACTGCGGATGGCGGTTACCGAGCGCGGGGTCGCGGTACAAGGCCGGGACGGTCGCTTTCAACTCGGCAAGCGGGTCCTTCTCGCCCTGTTCGGCGAGGAAATATTCGTCATCGTCGACATAGCTGTGCCAGCCGCCCAGCGTGCCGCGCTCGTAATGGCCCAAAGAAAGCCAGAACGGTTCACCGGCCAGGGCCTGCAGACGGTCGGGGGCAATGTGCGGGGCAGCCTGCAACAGGCTGCAAGCGCCACTCAGCAAGAGTGGAAGCAGAACTCGAAACATGAAAAGCCAATGGCGAGGGCATAAAAGTATGCCCGCCGTGGCGGGCATACAAAAAAGAGTCGGGCGTCCGGAGAACGCCCGCAGCCTTGTTAGGCCTTGTCGGCGTACTGAGCCAGACGAGCGTCTTTCTTCAGCACGGCCAGGGTAGCGGCATGGACCTGCTCGGCGGTGACGTCGGCGGAGCTGAAAATCTGCTCGAAATGGCTGTGGGTCACGGCGGAGAAGTGAGCGCGGTCTTCCGGCTGCACGCCCAGTACCACGGCGAAGGTGGTCAGCGCTTCGCCTTCACCCTTGGCCATGTCTTCGGACAGCTCGTTCATGATGCTGCCCAGAACCAGCATCGGCTTGCCGCCATAGGTCAGGGTGCCTTCGGCGGAGCAGCCGTTGGTGCCGGAGGTCATGCCGAAGGTAGCGTTGCCGGACGTGCCGTTGGTGATCGAAGCCACTACGTGCGACGGCAGGCCTTTCTGACCTTCGAACAGCATGTTCCCCCAGCCGCAGTTCGGGCCGCCCGGTGCTTCAGCAAAAGCGTTCAGGGAGGCGGCGGCGATCAGGGTACCGAGCAGAATCCGTTTCATGTTTTTTTCTCTTCTTCGAGGTATTCAAGGAGGCGTCGGCCAATCCGACTGCCGTTATAGCTTTCGGCAATAACCCTACAAGTGTCAAGGCTCATCCCGTGCGTATCACACGCCGTTCTCAGCCACGCTGCCGGGGCTTGCCCCTGATCAAAAAACCATACTACTTTAGCGGCGCGTCTGTGCCTCGCGGGTCACCAGATCAACGAACGCCTGAGCCAGAGGGGAATGCTCCAGGCGACGCTTGATCAACCACACTGCCGTTGTAGCCTCGCTGTCGAGCAGCGGGCGAAAGACTACTCCGTCGATGCGAATGCGCTGAAATGACGCAGGTAACACCGAGACCCCCAACCCCGCCGCCACCAGACCGATAATGGTCAGCGCCTCATGGGCCTCCTGGGCGATACGTGGCGTAAAGCCGGCCTGGCGGGTCAAGCCGACAAGCTGATCGTAAAGCCCTGTGCCATGGGTGCGCGGAAAAAACACAAAGGGTTGCCCAGCCAGCTCACTGAGCTGCAGACCGGCATCACCCGCCTCGGCCAATGGGTGATCGGCATGCACCAGGGCCACCAGCGGCTCAGTGAACAGCTCCACCGCTTCCAGCGTATCGGGCAACGCCAAGGGGCGGATCATGCCAATCTGCAGACGCTCATCGAGCACCGCCTGGCTCACCTCGCGGCTGTTCATCTCTTCCAGATTTAGATGCACCGCCGGAAAGGCCTGCCGAAACGCAAAGATCGCCCGCGGAATAATCGACACAAACGGCGCCGACGCCGTGAAGCCGATCTGTAGCTCGCCCAGTTCGCCCTGTTCCGCCCGCCGCGCCACGTCGACCGACTTGTTAACCTGCGCCAGGGTCTGCCGAGTTTCGTCCAGGAACAACCGACCCGCGTCGGTGAGCGATACGCGCCGGTTGGTGCGATCGAACAAGCGCACGCCCAACTCCTGCTCCAAGGCTTGAATCTGCTGGCTCAAGGGTGGCTGGGAAATCCCCAGCACCTCGGCCGCACGGCCAAAGTGCAGCTCTTCCGCAACCGCCACGAAATAACGCAAATGTCGCAGTTCCATCGTCACTCCAATAAGTCGTAAAACATATCAATTATGTCGAATAATATATTGGAAAGATTAAATCAAGCTGCTTATCCTTTACAGCCATAACCCACCCCTAAGCCGCCTACTGCAGCTGCGCGAGATCGTCGTGTGCCTGTTACGGACCGGCTGTGGCCGCCAAAAGCGCCCTAGAGAGGACCTTGTGAGCAACATCCAGAGTTCGCCCCGCGAACTGGTGTCACCCAACGAAGTACCCGCCCCTGCAATTCCGGCCGTGCAGCCCATCGAGACGTACACCGAAAAAGGCACCCGGCACTTTCTACTGACCGCCGTAGCCCTGTTCTGCGGTGGCTTTGCCACTTTTGCGCTGCTGTATTGCGTGCAGCCGATGATGCCGGTGCTGTCCGCCACCTTCGGCATCAGTGCGGTGCAAAGCAGCCTGGTTTTGTCTATTTCCACCATCACCATGGCGATCGGCCTGCTAATTACCGGACCGATCTCCGATGCCATAGGCCGTAAGCGAGTGATGGCCGTGTCGCTGCTCGCAGCCGCCGTGTTCACCATCATCAGTGCCTTCATGCCGACCTGGGAAGCCGTGCTGCTGATGCGCGCCCTGGTGGGCCTGGCGCTGAGTGGCCTGGCGGCTGTGGCCATGACCTACCTCAGCGAAGAAATCCATCCCAAGCACTTGGGCTTCGCCATGGGTCTGTATATCGGCGGCAACGCCATTGGTGGCATGAGCGGCCGCTTATTGACCGGCGTTCTGGTGGACTGGATGTCCTGGCACGCAGCCCTCGGCATTGTCGGCGGGCTCGCACTGCTGGCAGGGCTGCTGTTCTGGCACCTGCTCCCCGAATCCCGCAACTTCCGCCCACGGCCGTTGCGCCTGCGGGGCCTGATCGATGGCTACGCCCTGCATGTTCGTGACTCGGGCCTGCCCTGGCTGTTCGTGCAAGGCTTCTTGCTGATGGGCAGCTTCGTGACCCTGTTCAACTACATCGGTTACCGGCTGATCGCCGACCCCTTCCAGATGAGCCAAACCAGCGTGGGCCTGCTGGCCGTGGTCTACCTGTCGGGGATCTACAGCTCCGCACAAGTGGGCGCGCTGGCTGACCGGCTGGGGCGCGGCAAGGTGCTCTGGGTGGTCATCGGCCTGATGCTGGCCGGGCTGGTTTTGACCTTGTTCGACGCACTGCCCGCCGTGCTGCTCGGCATGCTGATGTTCACGTTTGGCTTCTTCGGCGCGCACTCCGTGGCCAGCAGTTGGGTCGGCCGACGCGCCAAGCAAGCCCGTGGGCAGGCCTCATCGCTTTACCTGTTCTGTTACTACGTGGGCTCCAGCCTGGCGGGTACCCTCGGCGGCGTGTTCTGGCAGGCGGCCGGCTGGGATGGGGTCGGTCTGTTTATCGGCTCGCTGTTGTTGATCGCGCTGCTGGTGGCCCTGCACCTGGCCCGCGTTCCAGCCTTGCCGGAAGCGGTTCAGCGCCCGGCGCACTAAGTCCTGCCTCTAATCGCCGCAGAATGCAAAACGCCCCGCGATGCGGGGCGTTTTGTATCAGCCGTTCACGCTTATCAGACGTGATACTGCGCGGACAACTCGTGAACTGCTTCGATAAAGGCACCCGCGTGGGCCGGGTCGACCTCCGGAGTGATGCCGTGGCCGAGGTTGAACACGTGACCATTGCCGTGACCATAAGCGGCGAGGATGCGCCCCACTTCGGCACGGATCGCTTCCGGTTTGGCATACAACACGCTGGGGTCCATGTTGCCTTGCAGCGCCACCTTGTCGCCGACGCGAGCGCGAGCAGCACCGATGTCGCAGGTCCAGTCCAGCCCCAGCGCTTCAACGCCGGAATCCGCCATGGACTCCAGCCACAGGCCACCGCCCTTGGTGAACAGGATCACCGGCACGCGGCGCCCGTCATGCTCGCGGATCAGACCATTGACGATCTTCTGCATGTAGGCCAGGGAGAACTCCTGATAGGCCGCCGCCGACAGGCTGCCGCCCCAGGAGTCAAAGATCTGCACCGCCTGGGCACCGGCGAGGATCTGGCCGTTCAGGTAGCTGGTCACCGATTGGGCGAGTTTGTCCAGCAATGCGTGCATGGCCTGCGGGTTTTCATACAGCAGCGCCTTGGACTTGCGGAAGTCCTTGCTTGATCCGCCTTCCACCATGTAAGTCGCCAGGGTCCAGGGGCTGCCGGAGAAGCCGATCAGCGGCACGCGGCCGTTCAGCTCGCGGCGAATGGTGCGCACCGCGTCCATCACATAGCCGAGGTCTTTGTCCGGATCTGGGATCGGCAGCGCCTCGATATCCGCCATCGTGTTGACCACTTTCTTGAAACGCGGGCCTTCGCCGGTTTCGAAATACAAGCCCAGGCCCATTGCATCCGGGATGGTGAGGATGTCGGAGAACAGGATCGCCGCATCCAGCGGATAGCGTTCCAGTGGCTGCAGGGTCACCTCGCAGGCGAACTCGGGATTCATGCACAGGCTCATGAAATCACCCGCTTTGGCGCGGCTGGCGCGGTATTCCGGCAGGTAGCGACCGGCCTGACGCATCATCCAGACGGGAGTGACGTCGACAGGTTGCTTGAGCAGGGCACGGAGGAAGCGATCATTCTTCAGAGCAGTCATGTCCAGGTTCCAGCAAAAAAAGTGCCCGCATTGTCGCAAAGCCCACCACAAAAGGCACGGTGGGGGCCCCGCCTTTTGTCTTTGGCTTGATCCACGGCAAGCGGCAAGCCTAGGTCAGACGAATAATCCGCGAGGGAAATGGCGTGTTTTATAGCCACTTCCCGCCTTTTGGCGGGGCCGCCGGCGCTGCTCAGCGCGCCCTTATACGCCGAGGTAATCGAGAATGCCCTCGGCGGCGGTGCGCCCTTCATGGATCGCGGTCACCACCAGATCGGAGCCGCGCACCATGTCACCGCCAGCGAAGATTTTCGGGTTGCCGGTCTGGAACTTGTACGGGCCCTGCTCGGGTGCGACAACGCGGCCCTGGGTGTCGGTAGCGATATCGAAGTCGCCAAACCAGGCCGCCGGGCTGGGGCGGAAACCGAAGGCAATCACCACCGCGTCGGCCGGCAGGATCTGCTCGGAACCGGGGATCGGCTCAGGACTGCGCCGACCACGGGCATCCGGTGCGCCGAGGCGGGTTTCGACGACTTTCACGCCTTCCACCTTGTCCTCGCCGACAATGGCGATGGGCTGGCGGTTGAACAGGAATTTCACGCCCTCGTCCTTGGCGTTCTTCACTTCCTTGCGCGAGCCCGGCATGTTCGCCGCGTCACGGCGATAGGCGCAGGTCACACTCTTGGCGCCCTGGCGGATCGAGGTGCGGGTGCAGTCCATCGCCGTATCGCCACCGCCGAGCACCACCACTTTCTTGCCTTTCATGTCGACAAAATCGGCTGGCGATTGCTCGAAGCCCAGGTTGCGATTGACGTTGGCCACCAGGAAATCCAGCGCGTCATGCACGCCAGGCAGGTCTTCGCCGGGGAATCCGCCCTTCATATAGGTGTAGGTGCCCATGCCCATGAATACCGCATCGAACTCGTCGAGCAGTTGGGCCATGGTCACATCCTTGCCCACTTCGGTGTTCAGGCAGAATTCGATGCCCATGCCGGTGAACACGTCACGGCGACGGGTCAGCACGGTTTTTTCCAGTTTGAATTCCGGGATACCGAAGGTCAGCAGACCGCCGATTTCCGGGTTCTTGTCGAACACCACCGCACTCACGCCGTTGCGCGCTAGCACGTCGGCGCAGCCCAGGCCCGCCGGACCTGCACCGATCACCGCCACACGCTTGCCGGTCGGCACGACCTTGGACAGGTCCGGGCGCCAACCCATGGCAAAGGCGGTGTCGGTGATGTACTTCTCCACGGAGCCGATGGTCACCGCGCCGAAGCCGGTGTCATTCAAGGTACAGGCACCTTCACAGAGGCGGTCCTGCGGGCAGACGCGACCGCAGACTTCCGGCAGGGTATTGGTCTGGTGCGATAGCTCGGCCGCGGCAATGATGTTGCCCTCGGTCACCAACTTCAGCCAATTGGGGATGTAGTTATGCACCGGGCACTTCCACTCGCAGTACGGGTTGCCGCACTCCAGGCAGCGGTGGGCCTGCTCGGCCGCTTGATCGGGCTTGAAGGGTTCGTGAATCTCGACGAACTCCTGCTTGCGGCGGCGCAGCAGTTTTTTCTTGGGGTCCTGACGGCCCACTTCGATGAACTGGAAGTCGTTGTGCAGACGTTCGCTCATTGCATAAACCTCTTAACGGCAGCGGCACTTCAAGTTGCCGCTGCAGGACAATCACGTTGAACCGGCAAACCCTGCGCTGCTTTTCGCTTGCACCGTGGGGGCTTGCCGCTTGCAGCTGCTTTATTGCGGGTTGGCCCGAGTGCTGGCGAGCAGCGTCTTCAGGCTCGCGGCCTTGGGCTTGACCAGCCAGAAGCGACGCAGGTAGTCGTCCAGGTTCTCGGCCAGCTCCGCGCCCCAAGGGCTGCCGGTTTCCGCCACGTATTCGGCGAGCACCTGCTGCAGGTGGCTGCGATAGCCCTCCATCGCCTCGCCGGTGATGCGCTGGATTTCCACCAGTTCGTGGTTCACCCGGTCAAAGAAACTGTTGTCCTCATCCAGCACGTAAGCAAAGCCGCCGGTCATGCCCGACCCGAAGTTGTAGCCGGTCTTGCCCAGCACACACACGAAGCCGCCGGTCATGTATTCGCAGCAATGATCGCCTGTGCCTTCCACGACGGTATGCGCGCCGGAGTTGCGCACCGCAAAACGCTCACCCGCCGTGCCGGCGGCGAACAGTTTGCCGCCGGTAGCGCCATACAGGCAGGTGTTGCCGATGATCGCGCTGTCCTGGGTCTTCAATCGGCTGCCGGCCGGCGGGGTGATGACGATCTTGCCGCCGGTCATGCCCTTACCGACGTAATCGTTGGCGTCGCCTTGCAGGTACAGGTTCAGGCCGCCAGCGTTCCACACACCAAAACTCTGCCCGGCCGTACCCTGGAAGCGGAAGGTGACCGGCGCGTTGACCATGCCCTGGTTGCCATGGCGACGGGCAATCTCGCCCGACACCCGTGCTCCGATGGAGCGGTCACAGTTGCAGATGTCCAGTTCGAACTCGCCGCCCAACTTGTCGGAGATGACGCCGCCCGCCAGCTCGACCATTTTCTCGGCCAGCAGGCCCGGGTCGAACGGCGGGTTGTTTTCGACCTGGCAGAACTGCGGCTTGTCCGCCGGAATATGCGCACTGCCCAGCAGCGGCGACAGGTCCAGCTGGCCCTGCTTGTCAGTCTCGCCGGGTAGTAGCTCGATCAGGTCGGTTCGGCCGATCAGCTCGCCGAGGCTGCGTACGCCCAGCCTGGCCAGCCACTCGCGGGTTTCCTCCGCGATAAAGGTGAAGAAATTCACCACCATCTCCGCGGTGCCGATGAAGTGTTCCTTGCGCAGGTTGTCGTTCTGGGTGGCCACGCCCGTGGCGCAGTTGTTCAGGTGGCAGATGCGCAGGTATTTGCAGCCCAGAGCGATCATCGGCGCGGTGCCAAAACCAAAACTCTCGGCGCCGAGAATTGCCGCCTTGACCACGTCCAGGCCGGTCTTCAGGCCGCCGTCGGTCTGTACCCGCACCTTGCCGCGCAGGTCATTGCCACGCAGGGTCTGGTGCGCTTCGGACAGGCCCAGTTCCCAGGGCGAGCCGGCGTACTTGATGGACGTCAGCGGCGAAGCGCCGGTGCCACCGTCGTAACCAGAGATAGTGATCAGGTCCGCGTAGGCCTTGGCCACGCCGGCGGCGATGGTGCCCACGCCCGGCTCAGCCACCAGCTTCACGGAGACCAGCGCCTGCGGGTTGACCTGCTTGAGGTCATAGATCAGCTGCGCCAGGTCTTCAATGGAATAGATGTCATGGTGCGGCGGTGGCGAGATCAGCGTCACGCCGGGCACGGCGTAGCGCAGCCGGGCAATCAGGCCGTTGACCTTGCCGCCGGGCAACTGACCACCCTCTCCAGGCTTGGCACCCTGAGCAACCTTGATCTGCAGCACTTCGGCGTTGACCAAGTATTCCGGGGTCACGCCGAAACGGCCCGTGGCCACCTGCTTGATCTTGGAACTCTTGTTAGTGCCGTAACGGGCCGGGTCTTCACCACCCTCACCGGAGTTGGAGCGACCGCCGATACGGTTCATCGCCTCGGCAATGGCTTCGTGGGCCTCCGGCGACAGCGCGCCCAGCGAGATACCGGCGGCATCGAAGCGCGTAAAGATCGACTCCAGCGGCTCGACCTCGTCAAGGGACAGCGGCTGGGCCGCCTCCTTGACCTTGAGTAGGTCGCGCAGCATCGACACCGGGCGGTTATCCACCAGTGCGGTGTATTCCTTGAACCTGGCGTAATCGCTCTGCTGCACAGCCGCCTGCAGGGTGTTGACCACGTCCGGGTTGAAGGCATGGTATTCGCCGCCGTGCACGAACTTGAGCAGACCGCCTTGCTGGATAGTCTTGCGGGTATTCCAGGCTTCCAGGGCGAGCAGTTTCTGCTCGGCTTCAATGTCGACGAAACGCGCACCCTTGATGCGGTTGGCCACGCCCTTAAAGCTCAGCTCGACCACGTCGTCGGCCAGGCCGACCGCCTCGAACAGCTGGGCGCCACGGTAGGAAGCCACGGTGGAGATGCCCATCTTCGACAGGATCTTCAGCAAGCCCTTGGAAATGCCCTTGCGGTAGTACTTGAAGACTTCGTACAGGTCGCCCAGCACTTCGCCGCTGCGGATCAGGTCGGCCAGCACTTCGTAGGCCAGGTACGGGTACACGGCGGTGGCGCCAAACCCCAGCAACACGGCGAAATGGTGTGGGTCGCGCGCCGTGGCGGTTTCCACCAGGATATTGCAGTCGCAGCGCAGACCGGTTTCGGTCAGGCGATGGTGCACCGCACCGACCGCCAGCGAAGCATGGGCCGGCAACGTGCCCGGCGCAATGTTGCGGTCGGACAGCACCAGCAACACCTTGCCGGCACGCACCGCCGCCTCGGCCTGATCGGCGATGCTGCGCACGGCCGCTTCCAGGCCGATGGACTCGTCATAATTGAGGTCGATGACGTGGCGATCGAAGCCGGGACGTTCCAGCTCCATGATGGTCCGCCACTTGGCCGGGGAGATCACCGGGTTGCTGAGGATCGCGCGGTTGGCGTGTTCGGGAGTTTCCTCGAACACGTTGCGCTCGGCGCCCAGGCAGGTTTCCAGCGACATCACAATGGCTTCACGCAGCGGGTCGATCGGCGGGTTGGTGACCTGCGCGAATTGCTGGCGGAAGTAGTCATAGGTGGAGCGCACGCGCCGCGACAGCACCGCCATCGGCGTGTCGTCGCCCATCGAGCCGACCGCTTCCTGGCCCTGTTCGGCCAGCGGTCGCAGCACCTGGTCACGCTCCTCGAAGGTGACCTGGAACATCTTCATGTACTGCTTGAGCTGCTCGCCGTTGTATTGCGGACCACCGTGGTCGTTGTCGTCCAGGGTCGACTGAATGCGCAGGGCATTCTGGCGCAGCCACTTCTTATAGGGATGGCGCGATTTCAGACGGCTATCGATATCCTCGGTGTGCAGCACGTCGCCGGTGTGGGTGTCGACGGCCAGGATCTGCCCCGGCCCGACACGCCCCTTGGCGATGACTTCCTCGGGCTGGTAGCCCCATACGCCGACTTCCGATGCCAGGGTGATGTAGCCATTGGTGGTGGTGACCCAGCGCGCCGGGCGCAGACCGTTGCGATCGAGCAGGCACACGGCGTAGCGACCATCGGTAAGTACGATACCGGCGGGACCGTCCCAGGGCTCCATGTGCATGGAGTTGTATTCGTAGAAGGCGCGGCGGTCGGCATCCATGGTGTCAACGTTCTGCCAGGCTGGCGGCATGATCATGCGCAGGCCGCGAAACATGTCCATGCCGCCGGTGACCAGCAGCTCGAGCATGTTGTCCATGCTTGACGAGTCTGAACCGACGCGGTTGACCAGCGGGCCGAGCTCCTGCAGATCGGGGATCAGATCATTGGCGAACTTCAAGCGGCGTGCCAGCGCCCAGTTGCGGTTGCCCGGAATGGTGTTGATTTCACCGTTGTGAGCCAAAAAGCGGAACGGCTGGGCCAGCGGCCACTTCGGCAGGGTGTTGGTGGAGAAGCGCTGGTGGAACACCGCGATGGCGGTCTGCAGGCGTTCATCGCCCAGGTCCGGATAAAAGGCCTGCAGATCCTTGGGCATCATCAGGCCCTTGTAGATCAGGGTCTGCGCCGAGAAGCTGCACACGTAATGGTCGCTGTCGGCGGCGTTGGCCACCGAGGACCGGCGACGCGCGCGGAACAGCTGTACGGCAAAGTCCTGGTCCGACAACCCGTCGCCGCCGACGAATACTTGTTCGATCTGTGGCAGACGCGCTAGCGCCAGCTCACCCAGCACCGAGGTATCCACCGGCACTTTGCGCCAGCCGATCAGTTGCAGGCCAGCGGCGAGGATCTCGCGCTCCATGTTGGCGCGAGCAGCGGCGGCCTTCACCGGGTCCTGGTTGAGGAACACCATGCCCACCGCATATTGCGCCGGCAGTTCGACCGCGAAGGTGTCGCGCGCCACAGCGCGCAGGAACAAGTCAGGCTTCTGGATCAATAGGCCGCAGCCGTCCCCGGTCTTGCCGTCTGCGTTGATGCCGCCACGATGGGTCATGCAGGTCAGGGCCTGGATAGCGGTCTGCAGCAAGTGATGACTGGCCTCGCCCTGCATGTGGGCGATCAGGCCGAAGCCGCAGTTATCCTTGAACTCTTCCGGATGAAACAGACCTGCTTTCATAGGGGACTCTCGCCATGCAGCCTTAAAGGCAAATTACTTTAAATTCAATCACTTACATCGCTAAAACCTCTTCTTGAGAGGTCGTTTGCAGGGATCGCGGTCGGCCATATTACACAGCGACTTTAGGCCAAACAATAAAAAAGCGACTGAAATATGAAAGTTAATGTCGCAAAAGAGAACGATGATAGAACAGGTACGTGATAGCTGAATTAACGGTCCAAGGGACAGCTGACCAGCCTCCTGGGCAGATTCCCAAGCGAGCTTGCTTTACCACCCCCCTTTCCGTCACGGGTGCACAGCGCCTATCCATCTCGCTACAAACCCACAAAAAAAAGCCCCGTCGCCCTTCGTCCAGCTGCTGGACGAAGGGCGACGGGGCCTTGGGTTTGGCGCACCGCCGCGAGCAGCAGGCGCAGCGGTGATTAGCGGCTCTGGGCGATTTCCTGCTGGATACCCGCGAAGGGACGTGCCCAGGGTTTGGCCTCACGCACCGTGGCGGGCAAATTGGCGATTGCGGCCCTGGCTGCAGCCTGGGACGGGAAAGCGCCCATGGTCACCACATACAGCGGCTTGCCCTGATGCAGCTTGCGGTAATAGCGGTACTGACTCCCTTGTGCGCGTACAAAATCACGGGCGGCCGCCTCGGTACTCAAGGCCAACACTTGCAGCGCGTATTGCTTTCCGTTCTGCGCCAAATACCAATCACTGTCGAGTTCGGTTGCCACCGTCGATGGCAGCGGCAGCGGTGTGGTCTTGGCGACGGCAGGCGCAGGTGCTGGCGCCGGCGTAGGTGCTGGCTTGGCAACCGGTGCAGGAGCGGGAGCGGTAACCGGTGCCGGTGCTATGGCCTCTGCCGGTATCGATGGCAAGGGCAAGGCTGTGGTCGCCGATGCTTGCGGAGCGGGGTCGATCGTCCACGTCTGTTCGTCCGGCGCTGGAGCATCGGCGACCACGGCGTTTGGCTGCGCCTCAATGTCGCTACGTGATGGCCGGGGCAACGGCAATGCCTGGCTGCTGGTCGCACTTACGGTACGCGGCGGTGCCGGTTGACGGTTATCGGCAAGCGGGGCAGTCGTCGGCGCTTGCTCGGCGTCATCGCCGCCCAACAACAACCAGCCCACCAGCACCACCAGGAGGATGCCGAGCAAGCCAAGTTGTTGTTGGCGTGGCAGGTTGAACGTGAATCCGGGCGGACGCAGCAGGCCGCGCTCGGTCTGCATATCTTCGATGAGAATTTCGTACGCGACCTCATTGATCGCGCCTGGCCAGCCGCCAGACCGCTCTTGGATCTCGGCCAGCTGTTCTGCACTGAACACGGCTAGACTTTGCCCGGCGCCTTCCAAGCGCTGCGCCAGATATTCGGCAGTCTCTTCCTCGGTGTAGGGTTGCAGCTCAATGGTGTGGAAGCGCTCTTCGTCCCCTTCCTCGCTGAGCGCCTGCAGCCGCTCGGCGGTGTCCGGCTCGCCGAACAGGAAGACATGGGCGCGACCTTCGCGGCGTTCCTGGGCCAGGGCAAGCAATTCGGCCAGTGCCTCGCTATCCAGCCGCTCTGCGTCATCGACCAGCAGATACACCTCCTGCCCGGTCAACGCGCACTGCTCCACATGGGCGCGGATCGCCGCAGCGTCCGCTGCAGGCAGGCCCAGCACCTGGGAGATCTGCAGCAACAAGCTCGCTGCGCTGCCCGCCTCACTGGCGCTGACCACCACCGGCAATACGTTCTGCTTGTTGGTACTGGCTACCAGGGCTTGGCGCAGCAAGGTCTTGCCACTGCCCAGCGGACCACTGACCAGCAGAAGCAACTGGCTGTAGCGCGCCAGATGGTGCAGTTGGCCAAGCACGGGTTTGCGCTGTGCCGGGAAGAACTTGAAGCCGGGCACCCGTGCGGCGAAGGGATCGTGACTGAACTGGTAGTGACTGAGGAAAACTTCCTCGGCATGTAGGCTGGTCATGATGGCTCAGGCATCTCCAAGCTGTTCGACGAGGGCGCGATAATCGGTACTCAGGGTAGCCTGCAATGCGTCCTGGGCATAATCGGCGGTGACCACCGCTTCCCCCAAGCGCTTGAGCAGAACCAGGCGCAGCTGGCCATCGAGTACCTTCTTGTCCACAGCCATGTGTTCAAGAAAATGTTCCGGGGTCATCTCCTTAGGCGGGACCACCGGCAAACCTGCGCGCTGCAGCAGACGAATGCCGCGATCACGCTCGGCGGCGCTGATCCAGCCCAGGCGATGGGACATCTCCAAGGCCATGACCGTGCCCGCGGACACCGCCTCACCGTGCAGCCAAACGCCGTAGCCCATGTGGGTTTCGATGGCGTGCCCGAAGGTGTGGCCCAGATTCAGCGTGGCGCGGATGCCTGACTCACGCTCGTCGGCACCGACCACGCGCGCCTTGGCCTCACAGGAGCGGGCAATCGCCGTGGTCAGCGCGGCATTGTCGAGCTCTCGCAAGACATCCATGTGGGTTTCCAGCCAGCCGAGGAACGGCTCGTCGCAAATCAGTCCGTACTTGATCACTTCAGCCAGGCCGGCGGAGAGCTCGCGAGCCGGCAGGGTGGACAGGCTGGCAATGTCGATCAGCACGGCTTGCGGCTGGTAGAAAGCGCCGACCATGTTCTTGCCCAGCGGATGATTGATGCCGGTCTTGCCACCCACCGAAGAATCCACCTGGGACAGCAGCGTGGTCGGCACTTGAATGAAGTTGACCCCACGCTGGTAACAGGCGGCGGCGAAGCCGGCCATGTCGCCAATCACCCCGCCGCCCAAGGCGATCACCGTGGTACGGCGGTCATGGCGAGCCTGCAACAGGCCATCGAAGATGCTCTGCAGGGTTTCCCAATTCTTATGGGCCTCGCCATCGGGCAACACGATACGGGTGACCTGATAGTCCTTCAGCGCTTGGGCTAGCCGCTCCAGATACAGCGGCGCCACCGTCTCGTTGCTGACAATCGCCACCTGGCGGCCGGCGATGTGCCGGGCCAACAACGCGCTGTCGTCAAGCAACCCGGAACCGATGTAAATGGGATAACTACGCGTGCCGAGATCGACCTGAAGAGTCTGCATGGAACCCCCATATTGGATAGGCCTCTAGGATAACCCAGTTCGCGGCGGCCTTTAACGGTGGGGCAAGTCATCCAGGCGGGCGAGAATTTCCTGCACCACCATGCGCGGTGGGCGCTCGTCGGTTTCGATGATGATGTCGGCAATCTCGCGGTACAGCGGATCGCGGATTTCCAGCAGGTCGCGCAGCACCTGACCCGGGTTGGCAGTGCGCAGCAGGGGCCGGTTGCGGTCACGGGCGGTGCGGGCGATTTGTTGCTCGACCGAGGTATGCAGATAGATCACCCGCCCGCCGGTCCGCATGGCCTGGCGGTTTTCGGGTCGCAGAATCGCGCCGCCGCCGGTGGCGACCACCTGGCCTTGCTCCAGGCACAGCTCGGCAAGCACGCACTGCTCGCGGTCGCGAAAACCCTGCTCACCCTCGACGTCGAATATCCACGGGATATTCGCGCCGGTGCGCTGTTCGATTTCCTTGTCGGAATCCTTGAAGGCCAGCCGCAATTCCTTGGCCAACAGCCGCCCGATGGTGCTTTTTCCAGCCCCCATCGGGCCCACGATGATCAGATTCTGCACAACATTAACGACTCACTGCTATCGCCTGGTTGTGCATGATACGCGGAGTGAGGAAGACCAGCAGCTCGGATTTCTTGTCCTGCACGATATCGCGGCGGAACAGGCGGCCGAGGAACGGCAGGTCGCCCAGGAAGGGCACTTTTTCCACACCCTTGGTCTGGGTGTTGGAGAACACACCACCGATAACGATGGTTTCGCCATCCGCCACCAAGACCTTGGCATTCACCTCGTTCTTGTTGATCGGCGGCACGCCATTGAGGGCATTGGCGAAGTCCGGCGCATCCTTGGTAACTTTCACTTCCATGATGATGCGGTTGTCCGGGGTGATCTGCGGTGTCACTTCCAGCGACAGCGCGGCTTCCTTGAAGGAGGTAGAGGTGGCGCCGCTGGAGCTGGCCTCTTGATACGGAATTTCGGCCCCCTTGAGGATCTTGGCGGTTTCCTTGTCGGCGGTGACCACCTTGGGCTGAGAGACCACTTCGCCGTTACCGCTCTTTTCCATCGCTGTCAGTTCAAGGTCGAGGATCAGGTTGTCGGTCAGGTAACCAATGCCGAACCCTGCCGTGCGGCTGGCTACGCCCAGGTCGACGAAGGGGACGTTACCGGTCATGTCGTCTCCTGTATTACCGCCCTCATCGCCACGGTCATCGTTGCCGTAAAACAGGCCGCGGCCATTGGCGAACGTCTGGCTACCGCCCCAACGCACGCCCAGGCTCTTGTCGTAGTCGACATTGGCCTCGACGATGCGCGCCTCGATCATCACCTGGCGTACCGGCACGTCGAGCAGGCTGACGATGCGACGCATCTCGTCGATGCGCTCCTGCGTCAAGGTCATCAGCAGGCTATTGGTGCGGTCGTCGTAGATCACCGAGCCGCGCATGTCGTCCTTCAAGGCGCCTTTCTGCGACTCGCTCTCATACAGCTTGGCAATGTCGGACGCCTTGGCGTAATTGAGTTGGATGACGTCCTTGCGCAGCGGCGCCAGTTCCGCCACCTGGCGCTGGGCCTCAAGCTCCTGACGCTCGCGGGCAGCAATCTCATCAGCCGGCGCGACCAGCAGCACGTTGCCGATCTGACGCTTGTCGAGCCCCTTGGTCTTGAGTACCAGATCCAGCGCCTGGTCCCAGGGCACATTCTGCAGGCGCAGGGTAATGCTGCCCTGCACCGTGTCACTGGCCACCAGGTTGAGGTCGGTGAAGTCGGCAATCAGCTGCAACACTGAACGCACGTCGATGTCCTGGAAGTTCAACGACAGTTTTTCGCCGGTGTAGGCAAAGCGTTCAGCCTTGCGCTTTTCCAGGTCATCGCGCGACAGCGGCTTGATGCTTACAGTCAGGCGGCTGTCCGTCTGAAACGCCATGTAGTCGTAATGACCGGTCGGCTCGATGAGCACTACCACACGATCACCCTGGCTACTGGCACTGACGAATTGCACAGGGGTGGCGAAGTCCTTGACATCCAGCCTGACGCGCAACGCTTCTGGCAGGTGGGTTTTGGCGAATTCCAGGCGGATCTTGCCGCCTTGTTCCTGAATGTCCGGAGCGGTGGTCGGGTCGCTCAGGTCAATGATCACATTGCCTTCACCTTCGGTGCCGCGTTGAAAGTCGATGCCGCGGATGGTCTTGCCCGCGACCGCCTGGCTCTGCGGCTGCCCCTGTGCCGGGGGTCTCACGGTTGTACTGGGTGCTGCCGAGGCAACGGCCGTATCACCCAGCACGAGGTAAAGGTTATTGCCTTCGGCGCGCGTACTGTAGGGCGCCAACGCCGACAGGTTGACGATCAGCCGCGTGCGGTCCTTGACCTCTACCACGGTGACACTGCGCGCGTTACCGATTCCCAGGTCACGGGTCTTCACACCCAGCTTGTTGCGTACCCCGGGCATGTCCAGGGCGATGCGCGCCGGTTGGTCGATGGTGTAGCCACGCGGCACGGCGACCGGTTCGTCGAAACTGAGCTTCAGCTCGACGCGGTTGCCCGGTAGCGTGGCAACATCCAGTGCCTGCAGATCGGCAGCCATCAGGTGCGGAGCAAGCAAAGCAGCCAGAAGTGGCAGGCCAAAGCGCGGCAGGGTGCTATTCATTGTGTACTTCCGTTGTGCAGACTGGCGTGTTGTTCTCATGTGTACTTCTCCGCCCAATTAGGAACGCTCCTTGAGCGTCATGCTTCGTGGGCGCTCCAACCAGCCCCCTTCTCCATCTGGAACAATTTCCAGCACATCGATCTTCGCCTCGTTGATGGCGATGATCTTGCCGTGGTTGCGCCCCAGATAATCACCAATACGGATCCGGTGAACCCCGCCCGCACCGCGCACCAGGGCGTACATGCCGTCCTCGTTGGACAGACTGCCGACCATCTCGAACAGCTCGATGTTGAACCCTTCGAGGAATTGGCGGATACGTGCCTCATCCGGCTTGATGTCCTTGGACCCTTTCTGCTGATTGGCCAGGTCGATACGGATGGGCGGCTGGAACGGGCTGCGTAGATTCGAGGCGCCGTAGGTAAAGGCCTCATAGGGTTGGAAGGTGGGCAACGGCTCGATGGTGCCTTTGGGCCGTACGCGCACCTCATCCATGAAACTTTGCAGATCATTGAAGTCATGGTTGCCGCTGCAACCGCTGAGCCCGAGGATCAGCGTCAGGCAGACCAGGCTGTGGAAGCGCTTCATTTCTGCACCCCCTTGTCGTTATAGCGGTAGGTTTTGGCTGTGATGCCCATGCGCAGCTTCGCAGCGCTGTCGGCTGACAGCGGCTTAATCTCGAAATCATGCAGGGTAACGATGCGTGGCAGGCTGGCCGCACCACTGACGAAGGTGGCCAGGTCGTGATAGGCCCCCACCACGCTGATCTTGATGGGCAGTTCGATATAGAACTGCTGGGCGACCTCGGGCATCAGCTTGATTTCCTCAAACTCAAGCCCGCTGCCAAGACCCGTACGCGTGATGTCCTCAAGCAGGCCCGGCACTTCGGTGTCGCTGGGCAGTTGGCGCAGCATGGCGCCGAAGGACTCCTCCATCTCTACCATTTGCGCCTGGTAAGCCTCGAGGTTCGCTGCCTGAAACGCCTTGGTGGTGAACTGTTGCTTGAGGGTGACTTCCTCAGCTTCGCGCTGGGCCAGCTGCGACTGCAGGTCCTTGAGGTGAAAGTGGTAGCCCAAAAACAGCACCAGGATCAGCAGCAGAATGCCGGTGATGACCCTGACCGGCGCCGGCCATGAACCCAGATTATTGACATCGAGATCAGCAAGGTCGACCTTGCGCAGACTCTCTAGCGATGCGGCCAGACTCATTGCTTCTTGACTCCTTGCTCTGCAGGTACCGGCTGCGTTTGCTGCACAGTCAACTGGAAGTGGTTGGCCTGCTCGACTGCGCCGGAGGTGACTGCCTTGACCTCGGTGAGATTGGGCGCGGTCAGCCAATCCGAGGCGTCAAGGTTACGCATCAGGTTGGAAACCCGGTTGTTCGACTCCGCAGCACCCTTGATGGCGATGTTTTTGCCAGTCATTTTCAATTCAGAGAAATGCACGCCATCGGGCAGCGTACGCACCATCTGATCAAATACCCGGGCGATGATCGGCCGGTTGCCCTGCAGGTCCTGAATGATCTTCATCCGCTCCAGCAGTTGCTGGCGACGGGTGCGCAATTCGCTGATTTCCTTGATGCGCGCATCCAGGACGGCGATTTCCTTACGCACGAATTCATTGCGGGCAGTCTGGCGGTCGATGGCGGCCGAAAAATATTGATCGGTGAGGAAAACCACGCCGCCTGCTATCAGCAGCACGCCGATCAGAGAAGCGAGAAAACGTTGCTTGCGCTCTTCGCGAAGCTGCTCACGCCACGGCAATAGGTTGATACGCGCCATCAGTCGAAACTCCTCATCGCCAGGCCGCAGGCGATCATCAACGCCGGCGCATCACTGGCCAGCGCGCCAGCGTTGACCTTGCTGCTCAGGGCCATGTCGGCGAACGGATTGGCGATCAGAGTGGGTGTGCCGATTTTCTGCTCGACCAACCGATCCAGTCCGGGGATTGAGGCGGTGCCGCCGGCCAGCATGATGATGTCGACCTGGTTGAACTGGCCTGCTGCGAAGAAAAACTGCAGGGAGCGCGACACTTGCTGCACCACGGCGTCCATAAAGGGCTGCAGCACTTCCCGGGAGTAATCCTCAGGCAACCCGCCGCGCTTCTTGGCCAGGCCTGCCTCTTCGACGGACAAACCGTAGCGCCGCTGGATTTCCTCAGTGAGCTGACGACCGCCAAACAGCTGTTCACGGGTATAAAGCGTGCGCCCGTTGTGCAACACGCTGAGCGTGGTCATGGTGGCGCCGATATCCACCAGCGCCACGGTCAAATCATCGGCCTGATCACCCAGCTGGGCTTTCAGCAGGCTGTAGGTACGCTCCAGCGCATAGGCCTCGACATCCACCACCTTGGCCGTCAGCCCCGCCAAGCCAAGGGCGGCTTCGCGGACCTCGACATTTTCCTTGCGGCAAGCGGCCAGCAGCACATCGACCCGCTCCGGATTGCGCGTCGAGGCGCCCTGCACTTCGAAATCAATGGCGACTTCTTCCAGGGGGTATGGAATGTACTGGTCAGCTTCTAGGGTGAGCTGGGTTTCCAGCTCGTCATCGCTGAGGCCGGCATCCATTTCGATCAGTTTGGTAATGACCGCCGAGCCCGCCACCGCGACCGCGGCTGACTTGGTGGATACCTTGGCCTTGGCGAGCACGCGGGCCAAGGCCTGACCGACGCCGTCCAGTTCGATGATGTTCTTCTCGACGACTGCGTTGGCTGGAAGCGGCTCGACCGCGTAAGCCTCTACTTTGTAGCGGTTTCCCGAACGACTCAATTCGAGGAGCTTGACCGAGGTCGAACTAATATCGACACCCAGCAGCGTGTTCCCCTTCTTATTGAAGAGACTAAGCACGAGCGTATTCCTATAGCTATCGGTTACTTATGAAGTAATCGTGTTGTTTCACATTAAATAGCGCACTTGACACGGGCGTAAATGGTTCACAGGGATGAAAATGCTTATAATGTGACCAGCTTTCCCCTTTCGCCTTTAGCGATGTCCTAACTGCTTCTTGAACCTGGAAATCCGAACACTTGATTCGCCTGCTGAAATTCCTGTCCTGGTCATGTGTTGCTGTTGTGTGTGCCCTGGCACTCAGCATCAGCGGCGCTTTTCTGTATCTGAGCCCCACGCTGCCTTCAGCGGATGCACTGCGTAGCATCCAGTTGCAGATCCCTCTGCGCATCTACAGTAGCGACGGCAAGTTAATCGCCGAATATGGCGAAATGCGCCGGTCGCCTATCGAATTCACCGCTATTCCCAAAGAGTTCATCGATGCGCTGTTGTCAGCCGAAGATGACAACTTTGCGAATCATTATGGCGTCGATGTCACCGGCCTTATGCGCGCTGCCACGCAATTATTGAAGTCAGGGCATATCCAGAGCGGTGGCAGCACTATCACCATGCAGGTGGCGAAAAACTACTTTCTGACCAGCGAGCGCAGCTTCTCGCGCAAGATCACCGAGATCCTCCTCGCGCTACAGATCGAGCGGGAATTGAGCAAGGACGAAATCCTCGAGCTGTACGTGAACAAGATCTATTTGGGGAATCGCGCCTATGGCATCGAGGCGGCGGCGCAGATCTATTACGGCAAGTCCATTCAAGAGCTGAGCCTGGCGCAGATGGCGATGATCGCCGGCCTGCCGAAGGCGCCGTCGCGCTACAACCCGGTGGCCAACCCGGAGCGCAGCAAAGAGCGCCGTGACTGGATCCTTGGGCGCATGTACCGCCTGGGCAAGATTGATCACGAGCGCTATCAGGCGGCACTTGCCGAGCCGGTAGAGGTCCGCCTGCAGTTGCAGGAACCGGAACTCATGGCCCCGTATATCGCCGAAATGGCGCGCGCGGAAATGGTCGGCCGTTTTGGCAGCGACGCCTACACCGAAGGCTTTCAGGTCTATACCACCGTGCCCAGCCAGCTCCAGGAGTACGCCAACACCGCGGTGCGCCAAGGCTTGATCGACTACGACCAGCGCCACGGCTATCGAGGTCCGGAGGCTCGCTATCGCGGCCAGTCCCTGGAAACCTGGAAGCACAAGCTGTCGGAACACCGCACTCAAGGCGGTCTGCAGCCGGCCATCGTCACTGAGTTGAATGACACCGGCATCCAGGTGCTGACGCAACAAGGCGAAGAGGAAAGCGTTGATTGGGAAACCATGAAATGGGCGCGCCCGTATCTAAATACCAACAGCGTCGGGGAATGGCCCAAGAAACCCGCCGATATCGTGCAGCCGGGCGACCTGATTCGCCTCCTGCGCGAGGACGATGGCCGTCTCGTCTTCAGCCAACTGCCCACGGCGCAAAGCGCGCTGGTATCACTCGATCCCTATAGTGGGGCGATCCAGGCGCTGGTCGGGGGCTTTTCCTTCGAGCAAAGCAATTACAACCGCGCCATCCAGGCCAAACGCCAGCCGGGCTCCAGCTTCAAACCCTTCCTTTATAGCGCCGCCCTGGACAAGGGCTATACCGCAGCGACCCTGGTCAATGATGCCCCCATCGTTTACCACGATTCGAGCATGGATGAAGCCTGGCGCCCGCGAAACGACAACAATACCTTCCTGGGTCCGATCCGCCTCCGGGAAGCGCTGTATCGCTCTCGCAACCTGGTATCGATCCGCCTGTTGCAAAACATAGGCATGCAGTACGCCCTGAATTACTTCAGCCGCTTTGGCTTCGACACCCAATCAATGCCTCGTGACCTGTCTCTGGCACTGGGCACCGCAGCGCTTACGCCACTGGAAATCACCAGCGGCTGGAGCGTATTCGCCAACGGCGGCTACAAGATCGAACCCTACCTGATCGAGCGCGTGGAAAGCCGTGACGGCGACATCCTGTTCGCCGCCAATCCTCCCCGCGCCCCCCGGTCCGCACCCGCTGCCGACGCCGTTCCGCATGAAGAAGGCATTATTCCGGCCCAACCGGTGGCCTTCACAGAACCCGAAACCCAGCTGGCCGAGCAGATCGTCGACTCGCGTACCGCCTATATTCTCAACAGCATGTTGCAAGACGTGATCATCCGGGGCACCGGCCGCCGCGCACTGGCGCTGGAGCGCGACGACCTGGCGGGCAAGACCGGGACGACCAACGACTCCAAGGACGCGTGGTTCAGCGGCTACAACGGTGACTATGTGACTACCGTCTGGGCCGGTTTCGATCAACCGGAAAGCCTCGGCCGCTGGGAGTACGGCGGAACTGTCGCCTTGCCCATCTGGATGAATTTCATGGGTCCCGCACTACAAGGCCGTCCGTCGCACCAACTCGCCGAGCCCGAAGGCCTGCTCTCGCTACGCGTCGATCCGCTCAGTGGCCGCGCCGCCTCACCCAGCACGCCGAACGCTTACTTTGAACTGTTCAAGGCCGAGGACTCGCCACCACCCATGAGCGAATTCGACTCCGGCTTCGGTGTTCCGGGCAGCCCGCTGCCAGCTGACGAAGTCGCCCCCATCGACTTGTTCTGAAGCAGCCCAGCAAGCCAATCGAACCCACAAAAAAACCGCCCTAAGGCGGTTTTTTTGTGGCGGCCGGTTTAACCGTTGAACACATCATCCACTGATTTCAGCGGATAGTTCGACGGGTAGGGCAGCGTGGCCACACCCGACTCGATCGCGGCCTTGGCAACCGCATCGGAGACCAGGGTAATCAGGCGCGGGTCCATCGGCTTGGGAATGATGTACTCGCGACCGAACTGCAATTCGCCCAGACCATAGGCTGCACACACATCCGCCGGCACCGGCAGCTTGGCCAGGTCGCGCAACGCCAACGCGGCTGCGATTTTCATTTCCTCATTGATGCGCGTTGCGCGCACGTCCAAAGCACCCCGGAAAATGAACGGAAAACCGAGCACGTTGTTAACCTGGTTCGGGTAATCCGAACGCCCTGTCGCCATGATCACATCGTCACGGGTGGCGTGGGCGAGTTCGGGGCTGATTTCCGGATCGGGGTTGGAGCAGGCGAAGACGATGGGATTGACAGCCATGCGCTTCAAACCCTCGGCGCTGAGCAGGTCTGGGCCGGACAGACCGACGAACACATCGGCGCCGTCCAAGGCATCTTCCAGCGTGCGCCGGTCAGTCTCATGGGCAAACGCTGCCTTGTACTGATTGAGGTCGTCGCGGCCAGCATGGATCACGCCCTTGCGGTCGACCATGAAAATGTTCCCGACCTTGGCGCCCATGCTGATCAACAGTCGCATGCAGGACGTCGCGGCCGCACCCGCACCGAGGCAGACGATCTTAGCGTCCTCAAGAGTCTTGCCGGCGATCTCCAGCGCGTTGAGCATACCGGCCGCCGTGACGATGGCGGTACCGTGCTGATCATCATGGAACACCGGAATGTCGCATTGTTCGATCAGCGTCCGCTCGATCTCGAAGCACTCGGGTGCCTTGATATCTTCCAGGTTGATGCCGCCGAAGGTAATGGAGATGCGCTTGACCGTATCAATGAACGCTTGGGGGCTCTCAGCATCCACTTCGATGTCGAACACGTCGACACCGGCGAAACGCTTGAACAGCACGCCCTTGCCTTCCATCACCGGCTTAGAGGCCAACGGGCCCAGATTTCCCAGACCGAGAATCGCGGTGCCGTCGGAAATCACCGCAACCAGGTTACCCTTGCCGGTATAGCGATAAGCAAGCTCGGGATCGCGAGCAATCTCGCGCACCGGCTCAGCCACTCCAGGGCTATAAGCCAAAGCCAGATCACGGGCGGTGGCCGTGGGCTTGGTCAGCTCGACGCTCAGTTTCCCGGGGCGGGGCTGAGCATGATATTCGAGGGCGGCTGTTTTCAGATCTGACATGGTGGGAGTCCCGCTTTTTTTTCTAGTTAAACCGACTGATCAGCGAGCATACGCAAGATAAATACACCTCACAAGGTCGTCTTGACGCTGCTGCAACCACATGCACAGGGCGGTCTGGCGCAGCCTGTGGCGTGGACGCAACAGTGCGACACAGCGTCGCTGCCAGCGTGAGTTCTAAAGCAACAGCACCATGATTTGGGGCCAGACAAGCAATCAGCCCCGCTCCACTTGATAGCGCAATAATGGCTCGCCACATCCAGCTATCGGCCTCAATGTCCCCCAGGCAACCCGACAACCCGCCGAAAACCACAAACGACAGGCACAAAAAAGGCGCCACCAGGGACGCCTTTTCATCAGCCTGGAAAAGCCCATCAGGCTTTCCCGGCTTGCTGCGCTTATTTGGCGCTGAAGCCACCGAAACGCTGCTTGAAGCGGTCGATACGGCCACCGGTATCCAGCACTTTCTGCTTGCCGGTGTAGAACGGGTGGCACTCGGAGCACACGTCCAGGCTGATGTTCTTAGCAATCGTGGAGCGGGTCTTGATCACGTTACCGCAGGAGCAGGTAGCTTCGATCGCGACATAATTCGGATGGATATCGGCTTTCATAGCAAAGTCCTCAGTCGGCGCGCCGCCACCCGGCCCTATGCCGAATACCGCACGCAAAACAGGCGGCGGATAATACCAGACGATTGAGTCGATGCAAATCTGTCTCGTCCGTGAAACTGACAAGATTTGCACCCGCTTCCTTGAAGTGCGATAAGGGTACCGGCGACATGACCATACGTCTGCAAAGTCTGAACGAAGTTGCCCGACCTTTTTTTTGGTTATATTTTATTCAGTTATTTCATAGCTAGCATTCAATTCGCCAATGAAGCCAACCATTTTACGCACGCCGCTGTATCCAAAAAGCCACCTGCTGGCGGCCAGCGGCGTAGCTGCATTGCTCAGCCTGGCTCTGCTGGTGTTTCCCTCGCGAGAAGTCGAAGCCAAGAAAACTTACCTGACCCAGGAATTGGAATTGGGTTCGGCTGCTTATCTCGAGAAAGACACTCTAGCCAATCCAGCCCCTGAGCTGACTGCTGCGGACACCGCGCCCTTCTCGCACGACGCTGAAGCGATCGACCAGGCGAGCGACACGCCCACTGATCCGCTGCTAAGACAAGTTACCGTCGGCAGTGGCGATACGCTTTCCACTTTGTTCAGCGGCCTGGGCCTTTCTGCTAACACGCTGCATGAAATGCTCAACAGCAGCAAAGAAGCCAAGCAGTTCAGCCGTATCCGGGCAGGTCAGCAAATCGATTTTCGACTCACCCCTGACGGCCAACTGGAGTCGATGAGTTCATCGCTAAACAGCCTGGAAACCATTCGCCTGTCCAGAACGGACCAAGGTTACCAATTCGAGCGCGAGCGCCTCGAACCGGAAACCCGCCAGGCCTATGCTCACGCGACGATCAACAGCTCCCTGTTTGGCGCAGCCCAGCAAGTCGGCCTGAGCCATACCGTCATCATGGATCTGGCCAACGTCTTCGGTTACGACATCGACTTCGCCATGGACATTCGTGAAGGTGACGAATTCGACGTGCTCTACGAGGAGAAGGTACTGGACGGCAAACCTGTCGGCACCGGCAATATCCTCGCGGCTCGCTTCGTAAACCGTGGCACCACCTACACGGCGGTCCGTTATACCGACACCAAGGGGCAAACCAGCTACTACACCGCCGACGGCACCAACGTTCGCAAGGCATTCATCCGCACCCCGGTTGATTTCGCCCGGATCAGCTCGCGATTCTCCACAGGCCGCAAGCACCCGATCCTCAACAAGATCCGCGCCCATAAAGGTGTCGACTACGCAGCGCCACGTGGCACGCCGATCAAGGCCGCCGGTGATGGCAAGGTGATCCTGGCCGGCAACAAGGGTGGTTATGGCAAGACCGTGATCATTCAGCACGGCAGCCGCTACCGCACGCTGTACGCGCATATGCAGGGCTTCGCCAAGAACGTGCGCAACGGCAGCACGGTAAAACAGGGCCAGATCATTGGCTACATCGGTACCACGGGCCTGTCCACCGGGCCACATCTGCACTATGAATTCCAGGTCAATGGCACCCACGTTGATCCGCTGAGCCAGAAGCAGCTGATGGCCGATCCGCTCACCGGCAAGGAAAAAAAGCGTTTCCTGCAAATGAGCCAGCCGCTGGTTGCACACCTGAACCAGCAGCGCACCACTGTATTGGCTGAGAACAAGCAGTAAACCATGCCTCTTTATCTGGGCGTCATGTCCGGTACCAGCCTGGATGGGCTGGACATCGCCCTGATCGAGCAACTGCAACAACCCCGGCTGCTAGCCTCACTGTATCGCCCCATGCCCGACACCCTTCGCCACGAGCTGCTTAGCCTGTGCGCCACGGGCAATGACGAACTGGCGCGTGCCGCCCTGGCGGAGAACCGCTGGGCAGAATTGGCCGCCGAGGCGATCACCCACTTGCTGCAGCGCGAAGGCTTGGAGGCAACCGCTATCCGCGCCATTGGCAGCCATGGCCAGACCGTTCGCCATGAGCCAGCTCGCGGCTTCACGGTCCAGATTGGCAACCCCGCGCTGCTCGCCGAGCGCACCGGCATCAGTGTGGTTGCGGATTTTCGCCGCCGCGATGTAGCCGCCAATGGACAGGGTGCACCACTGGTTCCGGCGTTTCATCAGGCCGTGTTCGACACGGGCGACATGCCCCGCGCAGTTCTAAATATCGGCGGCTTCAGCAACGTCACCCTCCTGCAACCCGAACAGCCTGTCTGTGGCTTCGATTGTGGCCCGGGCAATGCGTTGCTGGATGCCTGGATCGGGGTTCAGCGCGGCCTGACCTACGATGACCGCGGCGCCTGGGCAGCCAGCGGCCACGTGGTCCCCGCCTTGCTACAGCGCCTGCTGGCAATGCCATTCTTCCAGACCCAAGGCCCGAAGAGTACAGGCCGTGAGCTGTTCAACCTGCCCTGGCTACAAGAGCACCTGAACGCCCTGCCGCCCATCGCAGCAGAAGACGTACAGCGTACGTTGCTGGAATTGACCTCACTCAGCATCGTTCACGCCCTGCAGGCGGCCCAAACCGATTGCCGGGAAGTCCTGGTGTGTGGGGGCGGAGCCCATAACCAGACACTCATGAGCCGTCTGGCCGAGCTGTTACCGGGTGTCCATGTGACCACCACGGCACATTACGGCATTGATCCCGACTGGGTAGAAGCCATGGCCTTTGCCTGGCTAGCACACTGCTGCCTGGAACGTATTCCCGCTAATCGGCCCAGCGTGACCGGCGCAGGTGGTCAGCGAATACTGGGCGCCATTTATCCCGCCTAACTCAGAGCCCCAACGGCTGTTCAAGATGCACTATCGGCGGTCGCTCCTTCCCTACAGGACTCGCACCACTTAACGCAGAGCCAAAAAAAACGCCGTGTTGAAACACGGCGTTTTTTAAGCAGGCAACGCGCATCAGATTGAGAATGACTGACCACAGCCACAAGTGGTGCTGGCATTCGGGTTGTTGATCACGAAACGTGAACCTTCCAACCCTTCCTGGTAATCCACTTCCGCACCGGCCAGGTACTGGAAGCTCATCGGATCGACCACCAAGCTGACCCCCTCGCGTTCGACGATGGTGTCGTCCTCGGCCACCTCTTCATCGAAGGTAAAGCCGTACTGGAAACCGGAACAACCGCCTCCCGTTACGAAAACCCGCAATTTCAGGCGGGGATTACCCTCTTCATCGACCAAGTTCTTCACCTTGCTCGCCGCACCCTGGGTGAATTGCAAGGGAGTGGGGGTGAAGGTTTCAACGCTCATGCTGTAGATCTCCCGGCAGCAAGCCAACTACATCGTGATGCGCATTATCCGCTTGTCCGACAAATTTGGTCAACTATTCCTCAACGAGCTCCGCATCCAGCGGTGCCGGCAGTTCTAAAGGAGCCGCGCCATCGCGGGTCGCAAACAAACGCCCCTCTACCTGAGCGCCGATGGTCATTTCCATCAGTCCGTAGTACAGGTTGCCGCGTACACGGGCGTCAGCGCCAAGCTCGACCTGCTCGCTGGCATGCACATCGCCAGTCACTTCGCCGTCCAGGATGACATGCTTTGCATGAATTTCCCCTTCGACCAGACCACCGGTACTGACACGCACCAGTCCGTCCTCAGCGATCAGATTGCCCTGCAAGCGACCATCCAACTGCACTGCACCTTTCACGCGCAGGTCGCCAACCAACAGAGCACCCGCTGCGATGATGCTGGTCTTGCCATTGAACTGCTGCAGATCGGCAGCCACTTTCTTCTTTCCCCACCTAGACATTATTTTTTCTCTTCAATCCAGTTATATGTGCGTTCCAGAGGTTTGCGCTGTCCGGAGATCTCGGCCTGCACATTGACCTGACTGGGGGTGAAATCCTCAGGCAATTGCAACTCGGCGAATCGCCCCCCCTCGGGGATTGCCTGCATATGCTTGAAGGAAAAAGGTGTCGCACCCTGCCATTCCGGCGAGAGTTCGGCCATATCAAGGGTTACGGTTTTGCCGGCTTGCTTGCCGATCACCGTAATCTGTACCTTGCCCTTGAGCGGCTTGTTATCCTCACCAACTCGGCTGAGCAGCAGCTTGTAGCGGAAGTTCCGGGGCGAATCAGTGGCTTGCAGCTCAAAAGAGCGAATTCGCAGCCCTTCCTTGCGACTGGCCGGGGCCAGTACCCCCTTGTAGAACGCCAAATCCTGCTGCAGCTTGTAGATCTGCTCTTCCAGCGACTTGATGGTGAGGCGACTTTGTTCGTTGGCCTGACGCACGAGGCGCTCGCCACTGGCCAGCACCACTTGCATCTGCTGCGCCTGCTCCAGCTCATTGGCGCGTTCCTCGAACTGCTCCTGCATGGCTCGCAGCTCGAGCAGCTCGGCACGACTGTTGTGCCCACCCAGCCAGTACGCCACCGCAAACATGGCCGGAAGGGACGCTATCGCAAGCACGATCAATACCCTGACCTGACGCTGCCGGCGCGGGTTGCGCGCCCGTACTTCCCAATCAGCCATCAGGGCATCATCCCCGCATGGGCGAGCCCCATTCGCTCATCGAAACCAAACAGAATGTTCAGGTTCTGCACCGCCTGGCCGGAAGCGCCCTTGACCAGGTTGTCGATCACTGACAGCACGACAACCAGATCACCACCCTGTGGGCGGTGTATGGCCAGGCGGCACACGTTGGCGCCCCGCACGCTCCGGGTTTCCGGATGGCTGCCAGCCGGCATCACATCCACGAAGGGTTCATTGGCATAACGCTGTTCGTACAAGGACTGCAGATCGACGGATTTATCCGCCACAGTGGCATACAACGTGGCGTGAATACCGCGAATCATGGGAGTCAAGTGCGGTACGAAGGTCAGCCCGATATCGCCCCCAGAGGCGCGACGCAGACCCTGACTGATTTCCGGTAGATGGCGATGGCCCTTTACCGAATAGGCCATCATGCTTTCCCCAGCTTCGCAGAACAGCGAACCGACCTTGGCGCCTCGCCCAGCACCGCTGACGCCCGACTTGCAGTCGGCAATCAGCCGCGAGGTATCGGCCAACCCAGCCTCCAGCAAGGGCAGCAGCCCCAGCTGAGCCGCGGTCGGATAGCAGCCCGGCACTGCAATCAAGCGTGCCGCTTTGATCTTTTCCCGATTGACTTCCGGCAAGCCATAAACCGCCTCGCCCAGCAATTCGGGCGCACCGTGGGGCTGGCCGTACCAGTTGGCCCATTCTTCGGCGTCCTGCAGACGGAAGTCGGCAGACAGGTCGATTACCTTGGTGCCGGCGGCCAGTAGTTCACCTGCCAATGCGTGGGCAACGCCATGGGGAGTTGCAAAGAACACCGCATCGCAGGCTCCGAGGGTGGCAGCATCCGGCACGCTGAAGGCCAGTTGATCATAATGACCACGCAGATTGGGATACATGTCGCTGACCTTGATACCCGCTTCCGAGCGCGACGTAATGACCGCGACGTCGACCTGCGGGTGCTGCGCCAGCAAACGCAACAATTCAACCCCGGTGTACCCCGTACCCCCGACGATTCCAACCTTGATCATGTTGCGTACCTCAAATACGTGTCAGAAAAAACCGCTGATGATAAGACCGCTGCACACACCAGCCAACCGTTGAGGTGACGCCTGACAGCTTTGTCACTACTATCGGCCGCCCCCTGAAAAACCTTAGGACATCCATCATGCTCTACTTGTGGCTCAAAGCTCTGCACGTTATCGCCATGGTCTGCTGGTTTGCGGGCCTGTTCTATCTCCCGCGCCTGTTTGTCTACCACGCCATGAGCGACGACCAAATCAGCCGTGACCGTTTCTGCACCATGGAGCGCAAGTTGTACCGCGGCATCATGCTGCCGGCCATGCTCGCCACGCTGATTTTCGGCATTGCCCTGTTGGCACTCAATCCCACGCTGTTTCTCGGCGGCGGCTGGCTGCATGCCAAGCTGGCCCTGGTGGTGTTGCTGATCGGTTACCACCATGTCTGTGGTGCCCAGGTGAAACGCTTTGCCAAGGGCGAGACACCACGCAGCCATATGTTCTACCGTTGGTTCAATGAAGTTCCTGTTCTGGTTCTGATTGCCATCGTGATTCTGGTCATCGTCAAGCCGTTCTGACTCCCCTGTCGGCCGCTTGCCTGCCGCAGTAGGGCAGGTCGGCCGCAGCACCATTACACTGAAGGCTCTTCTCGCGATTTGGAGCCTTCTGTGGAATGCCTCTTCTGCAAGATCATTACCGGTGAGATTCCGGCACGCATTCTCTACGAAGACGACCAGGTGGTCGCCTTTCATGACGTCAATCCACAAGCGCCTGTGCATTTTCTGGTCATTCCGAAAAGACACATCGCCACCCTTGATGACCTGGCTGATAACGACACCACACTGGCCGGCCATATTCTTCTCACCGCCCAACGCCTCGCCGCGCAACAAGGCTGCAGCCAAGGGTTTCGGGTGGTCATGAATTGCAACGAACACGGCGGGCAAACGGTCAGTCATATTCACATGCATGTTCTTGGCCAGCGGCAGATGCATTGGCCACCCGGCTGACCGGCCAGCTAGTCGTCCCTGATGCGGGTCAAATCACCGCCTCGACAATGGGGTAAACTGCCGTATCTGTTTCCGGAGGTGCCCATGGCCAGCGAACGCCACTATTCCCCTGCCGACCGCCTGCTGCTCCAGGCTGATGCCGCACTGCGCACCCTGTTGCCCTTCAGCGGCCCCCCGACCCGGCCTTCACCCGCCATTTTGCAAACAGAAGCGACGCTCGACCCGGAAACGGCCCGCCACGTCGCCGGCCTGATGCGCGTCAACCATACCGGCGAAGTTTGTGCCCAGGCGCTCTATCAGGGCCAGGCGCTGACCGCCAAGCTGTCGCATATCCGCGATGCCATGGAACACGCCGCCGATGAAGAAATCGACCACCTGGCCTGGTGCGAACAGCGCATCCGGGAACTGGGCAGCCATACCAGCCTGCTCAATCCCCTGTTTTACGGAATGTCCTTTGCCATCGGCGCGGGTGCCGGCCTGATCAGCGACAAAGTCAGCCTGGGCTTCGTCGCCGCCACCGAGGACCAGGTGGTCAAGCACCTGGACGAACACCTGGCGCAGATCCCCGCCGAAGATGCCAAGAGCCGCGCCGTGCTTGAGCAAATGCGCATCGACGAAGAACAACATTCCAGCAATGCCTTGGCGGCGGGTGGCTATCGTTTCCCCGCGCCAGTGAAATTCGGCATGTCGCTGATGGCCAAGGTCATGACCAAGACCGCCTATCGGATCTAGGCTCTGCATGAACGACAAAGGGCGCCTGGGCGCCCTTTGTCGTTCATGCAACAGCAGTAGTCTCAACCCAGCTCGACGATCTCATAGCTGTGGCCCATGTCTACGCCCGCACGACCGAGCATGATCGACGCCGAGCAATATTTTTCTGCCGACAGGTCCACCGCACGCTTCACCTGAGGTTCCTTCAAGCCACGCCCCTTGATTACAAAGCGCAGGTGAATCTTCGTGAACACCTTGGGGTCTTCATCGGCCCGCTCGGCCTCGAGAAAAGCCTCGCAACTCTCCACGGCCTGGCGTGACTTCTTGAGAATGCTCACCACATCGAAACTGGCACAGCCACCCAGGCCCAGCAGTAGCATTTCCATCGGTCGCACGCCCAGGTTACGACCGCCATTTTCCGGCGGACCATCCATGACCACCACATGGCCGCTACCCGACTCACCGAGAAACATCGCCTCGCCGGCCCACTGAATGCGCGCTTTCATCGCTACCACTCGCTCTCACCTGTTGAAAGGCGCGCAGCTTATCACAGCTGTTTGAGCCGCCCTGACCCGCGACTTTTGCCGAAACCAAGCGCAGGATGAGAGGCTGGTCACGAAACGCCGATACCAAAGCAGGGGTGACTGTTAAGTTGCCAGCTGTTAAATGGCACACTCCGCCTATAACTAGAACAAAGGGCTGTTCGCCAGAACGCACCTTACATTTTTGGGAACTTGAGCATGGTCGCTATCAGCATTCCGTCAAAAAACAAACACCTCGATAAACTTTTGGCACATTGCCACCGACGCCGCTACACCGCGAAAAGCACCATCATTTATGCAGGTGATCGCTGCGAAACTCTATTTTTCATCATCAAGGGATCGGTCACCATTCTTATCGAGGATGATGATGGTCGCGAGATGATCATCGCCTACCTGAATACGGGCGATTTCTTTGGCGAGATGGGCCTGTTCGACCAGAACGGCGCCGAGCAGGAGCGCAGCGCCTGGGTACGCGCCAAGACCGAATGCGAAGTCGCCGAGCTGAGCTATACCAAATTCCGCGAACTCGTCCAGCAAGACCCGGACATCCTCTACGCCCTGGGTAGCCAGATGGCCGAGCGTCTGCGCAACACTACACGCAAAGTGGGCGACCTGGCATTTCTCGACGTGACCGGTCGCGTGGCGCGCACCTTGCTCGATCTGTGCAAGCAGCCCGACGCCATGACCCACCCGGACGGCATGCAGATCAAGATCACTCGCCAGGAAATCGGCCGCATCGTCGGCTGCTCCCGCGAAATGGTCGGTCGCGTGTTGAAGGCTCTGGAAGAACAGGGCCTGGTGAACGTCAAAGGCAAGACCATGGTGGTATTCGGCACACGCTGAGCCAACACACCAAAATAAAAAACCGGCCAATAAGGCCGGTTTTTTATGTCCGCTGCGCCACTCAGGGAAAGAACAGTCGCTTGAGCTCCGCACCCGGATCCTCGGCACGCATGAACGCTTCACCGACGAGAAAGGCATACACATCGTTGGCGGCCATCAACTCGACATCCGCACGCCCGAGAATGCCGCTTTCGGTTACCACCAGACGATCCGCCGGCACGCGGTTTTTCAGCTCCAGCGTGGTGTTCAGGCTGACCTCGAAGTTATGCAGGTTGCGGTTGTTGATGCCCAGCAACGGCGTGTCGATGCGCAAGGCACGCTCCAGCTCGTCACCATCATGCACTTCTACCAGCACATCCAGATGCTGCTCTTTGGCCACCGCAGCCAGCTCTGCCATTTGTCCGTCTTCCAAGTTGGCGACGATCAGCAGCACGCAGTCCGCGCCCAGCGCACGGGACTCGACGATCTGGTAGGGATCGATCATGAAGTCCTTGCGAATCACCGGCAGCGAACAGGCAGAACGGGCTTCTTGCAGGTAAGCATCGCTGCCCTCGAAAAAGTCGATGTCGGTGAGTACCGACAGGCAAGCGGCACCGCCCGTTTCGTAGCTGCGCGCGATCTCGGCCGGCATGAAGCGTTCGCGAATGACGCCCTTGCTGGGCGAGGCTTTTTTTACCTCGGCGATCACCGCCGCTTCGCGACGGGCAACGCGATCACGCAGAGCCTGGGCGAAACCACGGGGTGCATCGGCCTGCTTGGCCAGCGCCTCCAGCTCGGCAAGACTGACCCGCGCACGACGCTCAGCAACCTCCTCAGCCTTGCGGGCCACAATTTTATTCAACACGGATGGGATGCTCATTGGGCATTCTCCTGACGGAATATGGCCGTGAAGGAGACCAGCTCCTGCAGCTTGTCCAGGGCCAGGCCGCTGAACAAGGCGTCATGGGCCATATGCACGCCGTCTTTCAAGGTGCTGGCGATATCGGCGGCATACAGCACCGCACCGGCATTGAGCACGATCATGTCGGCAGCCTTCTGACCGTTTTCAGTCTTGCGCTTGCCCAGGGCATCCTTGATCAGCGCCAGGGATTCCTGGGCATCGTTAACAGCCAGGCCAATCAGGGTCTGGCTCTTGATGCCGAAGTCCTCCGGCTTGATCACATATTCGGTGACCACCCCATCTTTAAGCTCAGCCACGTGGGTCGGCGCGGCCAGGCTGACTTCATCCAGACCGTCCTGGGAATGCACCACCAACACGTGCTTGCTGCCCAGACGCAGCAGCACCTCGGCAAGTGGCCGGCACAACGCCTTGCTGAATACGCCGAGCACTTGGTGCTTGACGCCAGCCGGGTTGGCCATCGGACCAAGGATGTTGAACAGGGTACGCATGCCCAGCTCCTTGCGGGCCGTGCCGGCAAAGCGCATGGCGCCGTGGTAGGCCGGAGCGAACATGAAGCCGACGCCAACGGTATCGATACTGCGCGCCACCTGCTCGGGGGTCAGTTCCAGATACAGCCCCGCAGCCTCCAGCAGGTCGGCGCTGCCACTTTTGCCAGACACCGCGCGATTGCCGTGCTTGGCGACCTTGCCGCCCGCCGCGGCGACCACGAAACTGGCGGCGCTGGACACGTTGAAAATGTTGGCGCCATCGCCGCCGGTGCCACAGTTGTCGACCATGCCTGCACCGACCAGCGGCATCGGCGTGGCCAGCTCGCGCATCACCTGCACGGCACCGACGATCTCGTCGATGGTCTCGCTCTTCATGCGCATGCCCATCAGGAAGGCGCCGATCTGCGCATCCGTACACTGGCCGGTCATGATTTCGCGCATCACCGACTGCATTTCCTCGGTGCTCAGATCCAGATGGTTCACCACCCGATTAAGGGCTTCTTTAATATTCATTGGCGCACGCCTCCGGATTGTTTGAGAAAGTTGGCAAAGAGTTCATGGCCTTGCTCGGTAAGGATCGACTCCGGGTGAAACTGCACCCCCTCGATGTTCAGCGTCTTGTGCCGCAGGCCCATGATTTCATCGACACCGCCGTCGTCGAGCTGGGTCCAGGCCGTTACTTCCAGGCACTCCGGCAGCGTATCGCGCTTGACCACCAGTGAGTGGTAACGGGTCACGGTGAGTGGGTTGCTCAGTCCGGCGAACACGCCGTGATGCTCATGGAATACCGGGCTGGTCTTCCCATGCATGGCCACGCGGGCGCGCACCACCTCGCCGCCGAAGGCCTGACCGATGCTCTGATGGCCGAGGCAGACACCGAGGATCGGCAGTTTGCCGGCAAAATGGCGGATGGCTTCCAGCGAGATCCCCGCCTGACTGGGCGTGCAAGGGCCGGGCGACACCACGATGCGCTCGGGTTGCAACGCCTCGATATCCGCCACACTCAGTTGGTCGTTGCGCACCACATGGACATTCGCGCCCAGCTCGCCGAGGTACTGGACCACGTTATAAGTGAAGGAATCGTAGTTATCGATCATCAGCAGCATGGTTGCTCTCCTTCACGTGCCGTGTTGTTCGGCCAGGGCCACCGCGCGGAACATCGCGCGGCGTTTATTCAAGGTTTCTTCCCACTCCAGCGCCGGCTGTGAATCGGCCACGATGCCGGCACCGGCCTGCACATGCAGTTCGCCGTCCTTGATCACCGCCGTGCGGATGGCAATCGCCGTGTCCATGTTGCCGTTCCACGCCAGGTAACCCACCGCACCGCCGTAGACGCCGCGCTTGACCGGTTCCAGCTCGTCGATGATTTCCATCGCACGCACTTTCGGCGCGCCGGACAATGTCCCGGCGGGCAGGATCGCGCGCAGCGCATCCATAGCCGTCAGTTCAGGTTTGAGCTGGCCGGTGACGTTGGACACGATGTGCATGACGTTGGAATAGCGTTCGATGACCATTTTCTCGGTGACTTTCACCGAGCCGGTGTCGGATACCCGACCCACGTCGTTACGACCCAGGTCGATGAGCATCAGGTGCTCGGCCAATTCCTTGGCATCCGAGAGCAGGTCCTGCTCCAGGGCCAGGTCGGCCTCCTCGTTGGCACCACGTGGACGGGTACCGGCGATCGGGCGTACCGTAACCGTGCCATCCTCGACGCGCACCAGCACCTCTGGCGAGGAGCCCACCACGTGGAAATCGCCGAAGTTGAAGAAGTACATGTAGGGCGTGGGGTTGAAGCAGCGCAGGGCGCGGTAGAGATCGATGGGCGCGGCCTGGAAGGGAATCGACATGCGTTGCGACACCACCACCTGCATGCAGTCGCCGGCCAGGATGTAATCCTTGATCCGCGCCACGGCCCCCTCGAAATCGTCACGACTGAAGCTGGAGCGGAACGTGGGCTCGCCCCCCCCGTTCTGGGTGAAATCCAGTCCCAGCCGCGGCGTGATCGGCTGGCGCAGCGTGTCGCGCAATCTACGCAGGCGCGCCTGGCCGTTCTCGTAGGCATTCGCCTCGGCCGGATCGACCAGCACGATGCAGTGCAGCTTGCCAGCCAGATTGTCGAACACCACAACGGCGTCGGAGACCATCAGCAGGATGTCCGGCGTGCCCAGCGGATCAGGGTTGGGACACTGCGCCAGCTTCTGCTCGACATAGCGCACGCTGTCGTAGCCGAAGTAACCCACCAGGCCGCCGTCGAAGCGCGGCAGACCACCAAGAGTCGGCACCTGGTAACGGGCCTTGAACTGCTCAACAAACGTCAGCGGATCTTCTACGTCGATCGCTTCGATCAACTCGCCATGCTCGCGGATTTCGGCATGATGGCCATAAACGCGCAGTACGGTACGGCTGGGCAGGCCGATGATCGAATAGCGCCCCCATTTCTCGCCACCCTGCACCGACTCCAATAGGTAACTGTTGGGCGCATCGGCAAGCTTGAGATACAGCGACAGCGGCGTATCGAAATCCGCCAGGGTTTCGAACGCCAGGGGAATGCGGTTGTAGCCGTCGGCGGCCAAACGCAGGAAGTCTTCGCGGGTCATGTCAGCCTCGTGGTCGGAGGGATATACACATAAGGTCGGGCAAACGGGCCGGCGCCATCAGGGCCGGCGAGGCAAAAGTCAGGCGCGCCAGCGCCAACGGGCCAGGGCCTTGATGACTTTCATCCACTGTTTGCGGGTGACCACCACGATCTGAACTCTTTGGCGGGAAATGACATTGAGCCGCAACACTAGCTCAGCGCCGCAGCGCTGGCAACCAGCGCACGCAGGTCGTCAAGTACCAGCGCCGGCGATTCCTCGGCAATCGGTCGACCGTGGTTGTAGCCGTAGGACAATGCCACGCAAGGCACGCCCGCCGCGTTGGCGGCGTGCACATCATTGCGCGAATCACCAATGAACAGTGCATCCCCAGCACTGACTCCGGCCTTGTCCATGACCCAGAACAGCGCCGCCGGATCGGGCTTCTGCTGGGGCAAGGTATCGCCGCCGACCAGCCAGCGGAAGTAACCGCCCAAGCCCTTCTCTTCCAGCAAGGGCGCAACGAACTCACTCGGCTTGTTGGTTACCACAGCCAACGGAATGTGCTTGTCCGCCAGCCATTCCAGGCACTCGTGCACACCAGGATAGACCGTCGTCAGCACGTGACTGCCGGCATAAGCCTGCATAAATAGCGCCAGGGCCTGCTGCGCCAGTCCGTTGTCCACGTGATCGTGCTCAAGCTCTCCAGCCAGGGCACGGCGTACCAACACCAGCGAGCCGTTGCCCACCCAGTTGCGTACCCGCTCGATACCGACCACCGGCCGACCGAGCTGGGCAAGCATGCTGTCCACCGCTGCCGTCAGGTCAGGCACCGAATCCACCAGGGTGCCATCCAGATCGAACATCACCAGGCGTGGCAGACGACCGTTGAACAGCTGTTCCAGACGCGTCATGAGCGGACCTGCGCCAGCTCGGCGCGCATGGCGTCGATCACTGCCTTGTAGTCGGGCTGATTGAAAATCGCCGAGCCAGCCACGAAGGTGTCGGCGCCCGCTTCGGCAATCGCGCGAATGTTCTGCACATTGACCCCACCATCGATTTCCAGGCGAATGTCGCGGCCGGACGCCTCGATCAGCGCGCGGGCTTCACGCAGCTTGTCGAGCGTACCGGGAATGAACTTCTGCCCGCCAAAACCTGGGTTGACGCTCATCAGCAGGATCATGTCGACCTTGTCCATCACGTACTTCAGGCTGTCCAGCGAGGTGGCCGGATTGAACACCAGGCCCGCCTTGGCGCCACCTGATTTAATCAGCTGCAGGGAGCGATCAATGTGCTCGGAGGCTTCCGGGTGGAAGGTGATATAGCTGGCGCCGGCTTCGAGGAAGTCGCCAATGATGCGGTCTACCGGCTTGACCATCAGGTGGGCGTCGATGGGCGCAGTGATGCCATATTTGCGCAGCGCCGCGCAGACCATCGGGCCGATGGTCAGGTTGGGCACGTAATGGTTGTCCATGACATCGAAATGCACGATGTCGGCACCGGCGGCGAGCACCTTGTCCACTTCCTCGCCGAGGCGGGCGAAATCGGCGGACAGGATCGACGGGGCGATGGCGAAGGGTTGCATGGGCGGCTCCTCGGGGCGAAAGCGGGATGCGGCGCATTGTACCCCTCACCGCCTTCGGCGTGCTCATGGGCCGCTGGTTGCTGTGCGCAGGCGTTCGTTACGTCCACGCAGCCATTCCAGCGTCAGCAGCAGCAACACGGAAAAGGCGATCAGCAAGGTGGCGGCGGCGGCAATCGTCGGGCTGAGGTTCTCGCGGATACCGGTGAACATCTGCCGGGGCAAAGTGGCCTGCTGTGGGCCAGCGAGAAACAACGTGACCACCACTTCGTCAAACGAGGTCGCGAACGCAAATAGCGCGCCGGAAATCACTCCCGGCGCAATGATCGGTAACGTGATGCGGAAGAATGCCGTCAGCGGAGGCGCCCCCAGACTTGCGGCGGCACGCACCAGGTTGCTGTCGAACCCCTGCAACGTTGCCGTCACGGTAATCACCACAAACGGCACGCCGAGCACCGCATGCACCACAATCAGCGACAGGTAGCTGTTGACCAACCCCAGCGGTGCGAAGAACAGGTAACAGGCCACCGCCACGATGATCACCGGCACCACCATGGGAGAAATCAGCAGGCTCATCAGCAGCGCCTTGCCGCGAAACTCGCTGCGCGTCAGCCCCACTGCTGCCAAAGTGCCGAATATAAGCGCCAACAACGTCGCGCCTGGCGCGATGATCAGGCTGTTTTTCAGCGCGCGCATCCAGTCGGCCGAGCCGAAGAACTCCGTGTACCAGCGCAGGGAGAATCCCTGCAGCGGATACACCAGAAAGGAGCCGGAGTTGAACGACAGCGGCACGATTACCAGCACCGGCAGGATCAGAAACAGCAGCACCAAGGCGCAAAAGATGCGCAGGCTGTAATGCCATATTCGCTCGATGGGCGAGGCGTAGGGGGTCAGCATATGGGGCTCCTAGTCCTTTATCCCAGGCGCAGCCGGCCGGCGCCCACAAGCCAGCTGTAGACGATATATAGCAGCAAGGTGGCGAACAGCAGCAGCCCACCCAGGGCCGTGGCCATGCCCCAGTTGATCGAGGTGTTGGTGTAGAACGCCACGAAGTAACTGATCATCTGATCGTTCGGACTGCCCAGCAGCGCCGGGGTGATGTAGTAGCCGATGGACAAAATGAACACCAGCAGTCCACCGGCACCGATCCCGGGCAAGGTCTGCGGGAAATACACCCGCCAGAAACTGGCGAACGGATGGCAACCGAGGGAGATCGCCGCGCGCATGTAAGACGGCGAGATGCCTTTCATCACGCTGTAAATTGGCAGAAGCATGAACGGCAGCATGATGTGCACCATGGCGATGTACACGCCACTGCGGTTGAACACCAGCTGCAACGGCTGCTCGATCAGCCCCAGTTTCAGCAGCGCGCCGTTGATCAGACCACCGGACTGCAACAGCACGATCCAGGCGGCCACGCGGACCAGAATCGACGTCCAGAAGGGCAACAGCACCAGAATCATCAACAAATTGCTTTGCCGGGTCGGCAACGTAGCCAGCAGGTAGGCCAGCGGATAGCCCAGCAGCAGACAACAGACGGTGACGACCGCCCCCATCCAGAAGGTGCGCGCAAAAATATCCAGGTAGATCGCTTGGTCAGGCGTGGTTGCCGATAGCTCACCCTGCTCGTCTATACGCAGATCGAGCGCAGCGAGCAGGTAGTAAGGCGTCACCCCGCGGGCGTTGCGGCGCATGACCTGCCAGTAGGCCGGATCGCCCCAACGTGCATCGAGCTTGATCAATGCGTCCCTATAGCTCACCGGTTCAGGCTTAAGCGGCATGACACGCGCGGTTTTCGACAACAGGCTACGGTAGCCAGGCAATTCCAGATTCAGGCGCTTGGAAAGATCACCGAGCCGCTGTTGCCGGCGCGCCTGATACAGATCCTCGCCCAGCGCGCGATAGGCCCCTTCGCCTGGTAAACCCTGGCCGTCCCAATCGGCGAGAATCGCCAGGGTTTCCGGCAGACCGCCCACCACTTCCGGGTTGTCGACACTGCGCATTAGCAACGCTCCGATCGGCACCAGAAACGTCAGCAACAGAAACAGCAATAAGGGCAGGATCAGCGCCTGGGATTTCAGACGCGTCAGCCGTTCGGCGCGGGCCAGGCGGCGCTTGAGCGACAGCCCGGTCCTGAGTGGCATCGGCGCAATGGCCATAGATCACTCCGTTTGATGAGCGTCCTCGCCCTGTCATGGGCGAGGACGCCTGCTCAGCGTGCAGCCCAGGCGTTGAAACGCTGTTCCAGCTGCTCGCCGTAGTCCGCCCAGAAGGTCACGTCGATGGCCACTTGGTTGGCAATATTTTCCGGGGTGGTCGGCATCAGCGGTAGGCGCGCCGGGTCCATCAGCTTGACGGCGCCCTTATGGGTCGGCCCGTAGGCGATGTTGTCGGAGAAGATCTTCTGCTGTTCGGGCCGAAGCGAGAAGGCAATGAATTCCAGGGCCTGCTCCTGATTCTGGGCGCCTTTGGGAATTGCCCAGGAGTCGAAATCATAGATACCGCCGTTCCAGACGACCTGCAGGTTGCTCTCGTTCTGCACAGCGGCAATACGCCCGTTGTAGGCCGAGCTCATCACCACGTCGCCAGACACCAGATACTGCGGCGGCTGCGCACCGGCTTCCCACCACTGGATATGCGGCTTGAGCTGATCAAGCTTGGCGAATGCCCGGTCAACGCCTTCAGGCGTTGCCAACACGTCGTAGACCTCCGCCGGGGCGACGCCATCGGCCATCAGGGCGAATTCCAGCGTGTATTTGGCCCCCTTGCGCAGGCCCCGCTTGCCGGGGAATTTCTGTACATCCCAGAAATCAGACCAGCCGGCCGGCGCGGCTTTCAATTTGTCGGCGTTGTAGGCGAGCACTGTGGACCAGACGAAGAAACCCACACCACAGGGCTGAAAGGTGCCGGGAATGAAGTCATCCGGATTGCCGAACCGCTCCAGGTCCAGCTCCACGAACAATCCCTCGTCGCACCCGCGCGCCAGCTCAGGCGACTCCACCTCCACCAGGTTCCAGGTCACGCTATTGGTATCGACCATGGCCTTGACCCGGGCCATTTCGCCGTTGTATTCACCGGCCAGGATGCGGTTGTCGGTGGCTTTCGCGAAGGGCTCATAGAACGCCTTGACCTGGGCCTGCTTGCTTGCCCCGCCAAACGACACAGCGGTCAAATCCACCGCCAGGGCGGGTCCCGCAGTCGCCAGAGTGGCGGCCAGGAATGTGATTCTCAGAGTGGTCATCATTGTTGTTGTCCCCGCTCGTTGTGTGGTTGGCATGTTTAATGGCCTGTTTGGCTAGTTCAGTTAGTCAATTTCGGCGCCCGAGGCCCCGATACTGCGTTGCCACTCCTCGCCATAGCCCTGCTATGACTCGTCGTGGCGCCTTGTCTCGGAACCTCAGGCATCCGAACTTGAGGGAACCAACTAACCGCACAGGCCACTAGCGTTTATTTATTCCGTCGTCAGGGGGTCGAGCGCACGCACATGCTCGACCTGCCAGCCCAACGGCACCACGTCGCCGACCCGCAACTCGGGATCGAGCTCGGCAATTGGCTGCTTGACGAAAAAATTGTTTTGCCCGGCAACTTCCAGCCGCATCCGCACGTGGTCGCCCAGGTAAATGAACTCCATCACCCGCCCGGCAAAGCGATTGGCGCATGCGGCACTGTGGCCGTTGAGCAGCACCCGCTCCGGCCGCACGGACAGGCTCACCGGCTCGCCCGGCTGACCGACCTGTACCGCCAGCGCTTCGACGGTTTCGCCTTGGGGCAGTCGAACCACACAATGCTCGCCGCTGCGACTGAGCAACTGGCCATTGATGCGGTTGTTCTCACCAATAAAGTTGGCAACGAAGGCATTTTGCGGCTCTTCGTAAAGCACCCGCGGTGGCGCGACCTGCTGGATCTCGCCCTGATGAAACACTGCCACCCGGTCGGACATGGTCAGCGCCTCGCCCTGGTCGTGGGTGACATACACCACGGTCACGCCCAAGTGCCTGTGCAAATGGCGTATCTCCATTTGCATGTGTTCACGCAGTTGCTTGTCCAGTGCCCCCAGCGGTTCGTCCATCAGCACCAGCTGAGGCTCGAATACCAGAGCACGTGCCAGCGCCACCCGTTGCTGCTGGCCACCCGATAATTGCGCGGGGTAACGATGGGCAAAGGCATCCAGTTGCACCATGGCCAGCGCCCGGCTTACCCGCTCGGCGATTTCCGCCTTGCCTTGCCCTCGCACGCTGAGCGGAAAGGCTAGGTTTTCCCGCACCGTCATGTGCGGAAACAAGGCGTAATTCTGGAACACCATGCCGATATCGCGCTTGTGCGGCGGCACATGCTTGATTGAGCGGCCGTTAAGGAGGATGTCTCCGGCGGTGGGCGTTTCGAAGCCGGCGAGCATCATCAGGCTGGTGGTCTTGCCCGAGCCGGAAGGGCCGAGCAAGGTCAGGAATTCCCCCTGGCGAATATCCAGATTGAGGTCCCTGACAATCAGTGTTTCACCGTCGTAGCTCTTCTGGATGCCACGAAAGCTGACCAAGACTTCGCCTGTCGGTGCATCAACCATTGAAATGACCATTCGAAAGTTTGTAGTCCGGCGATTCAAAGGCCCGGTTTCGTCACCGAGCTGCCTGAAACCTGCCTTTAAAAGCGTAGCGTCAATCGGCAAAAGCGCACCTGACAGGGTTTCAATCAGGCATTCATTCGGTCCATGGGCGGCGTAACCTGACAACCTCTCGATTGGGCTTTAGACTCCCTATTTTTCAGCCCCCGGTCCGTTGCCATGCCGCGTAACCTTGCCGCCCTCCTTCCCCCGCTGACATTGGCTTTCTTCATGTCGGGAGCCATCGCCGAGGAAAACCTCGACGAGGCCACGCAAGCCATTACTCAAGTCGAACAACCGGAAACTGCTGCGCCACGGCCCGCGCCTGACAGCCGCAGCGAAACGGCCGCCGTGGCGTTGCAACGTCAAGTGCCAGTTCATCAGCAGTTGCGACTGGATGGCGGCAATGATGCATTCCTGGGCCTGTGGCAACCGGCTAACCAGGCGCAGGCCAAAGGGCTGGTCATCATTCTGCCCGGCGAGGGCGAAACGGCCGACTGGCCGCGAGCAATCGGCCCGCTGCGGCGCCAGTTGCCGGATACTGGCTGGAGCACGTTGAGCCTGACGCTGCCCGACGCGCCCAATGCCGGTATCGCCCCGCGCCGGGTAGCGGAGGCGCCGCTACCGCTGGAAAGCACCGCAGCCGAAGACGCAGCGCAAGCCCCGGAAACTGCAGAGCTCCCCGTTCCCGCCACGAATGAGGAGATGCAAGCGTCGCTAGAGGCTGAAAGCCTGGAGCTCGGTGACTATGCTGCCGAGCCTGTCGAGGAAGCGGTCATTGATGCCGATCAGGCCCACAACGAGCAGATGCTGGCCCGCATCGACGCAGCCCTGGAGTACGCCTACCAGCAGCAACCGCGCACCATCGTGCTGCTTGGCCATGGCACGGGCGCCTACTGGGCTGCGCACTACCTGCGTGAAAAGCAGCCACACGGGGTTGCCAACCTGTTGCTTGTGGCGCCGCGCGCGCCCGAGGACGTTGTCCCTGGCCTTGATGAAGTCCTCCCCGACCTGCGCCTGGCGACCGGTGATTTCTATTACCGCAATATCCCCGCGCAGCGCAGCGCGGCCCGTGAGCGTCTGCAGGCCAGCAAGCGTCAGAAACACCCAAGTTACGTGCAAGTGGGCCTGCAAGCACTGCCTGGCGACGCACAAGCCGAACAAGGGCAACTGGTACGCCGCGTTCGCGGCTGGCTGGAGCTTGAGCCCCGCGCCAGTCGCTAGGACTATTCGCTAACGATTGGCTCCCGCAACCGCTGGCTCAGCTTCGAAGAGTGGATTTCGAGTTGCGCATCCATTCATCCCCACCTAGTGGTCATGGTTCGTTGCGATGAGAAGCAACGTTTACTGAATGGCGCCTGGAATCAGAAGCCGTGGCGCTCGCGAACCAAAGCGTAGGCACTGTGCAGCTCACCGGTTTTCTCCGTGGCCAGGCGAACTTCGCTTTCGCTGGCGCCAGCGCCCGCTTGCTTATCGGGATGGTACTGACTGAGCAGGCGCCGATACGCGCGCTTGATTTCCTTTTCATCGCTGTTTTCGTTCACGCCCAACAGGTGCAACGCAGCTTCATAAGCGTTGCGTGCCCGCGTGGTGACGGTGGCCGTACTACCGCGCGTTTCATGTTGGGTGCGCTGATAAAGCGATAACACTTGACCCGGCGAACATCCGGCCCAGCGGCCCCAGAGCAGGATCAGGTCGCGCTTGCGGTCACTGACCTTGCCCTCTGCTGCGGCCAGGCGCCAGCAACTGCTGAGCAGACGGCGCACCAGCTCGGGTCGGTTGCGCAGGCGATGCAAGGGCAAGCGCAAGCCGTCGCCGCCCGTTTTACCGCGAGTAAAGGCGGCGATAGCCTTTTTGCGACCTTCGGCATCCAGGTGCAGGCGGCGCATTTCCTCCCGTGTCTGGGCAATATGCGCCTCATCCACACGCCCTTCACTCTTGGCCAGACGGCCAAGCAAAAGAAACTGCAGATCGTTGTCGGGCAGTTCTTCGGCCCAGCCCAGTCGCTTGGCCAGCCCCCCCCAGGATTTCAGGCGCAGGCGTCGATCAACGCTATGGCCCAGCACGCCGCCCAGCAGTGCGCCTGGAATACTGGCCAACGCCAGCCCGGCGACGGCGCCCAACAAAGTGACAGGCCAAAGCATGGGTCAAGATTCTCCAGTCAGCAGGCGCTCGACCTGCGCCAGTCGTTCATGAGTGCCGACATCGATCCAGCGCCCTGAATAATATTCACCACTGGCCTGTCCATCGGACAGCGCCTGGCGCAGCAACGGCGCCAGCTTGAATGCGCCACCTGGGCACTGAGCGAACAAGCGAGGGTGCAAAACGGCGATTCCGCTATAGGTTAGACGCGAGATCGCCTCTTCGGTGGCCAATTGCCCAGCACTCCAGCCAAAATCACCGCCAGGATGATGCTCAGGGTTATCGACCAGAACCAGATGGGCTGAAGTCGACCATTCGCCGCGCAGCCGACTGAAGTCGTAATCGGTCCAGATATCACCATTGACCACAACAAACGGTGCTTCTCCAAGCAGCGGCAGCGCGCGCTGGATGCCGCCACCGGTCTCCAGCGGTTCACCTTCCGGCGAATAGACGATACGCACGCCGAAGCGAGCGCCATCCCCCAGATACTCCTCAATCTGCAAGCCAAGCCAGGCGTGGTTGATAACCAGCTCGGTAAAGCCCGCCGCCGCCAGCGCCCGCACGTGGTACTCGATCAAGGGCACGCCGCCGACCCGCACCAACGGTTTGGGCGTATGCAGCGTCAACGGACGCAGCCGCTCGCCCTTGCCTGCGGCAAGAATCATGGCCTTCATCGCGAGACTTCCTCGGCGCGCAAGGTGGCGAGCAATTCACCCAGCTCCGCAAGCTCCGGCCGGCGGGCTACCACTTCGTCCAGATAGGCGAAGAAGCGCGGCACGTCACCGAGGTAGCGGGGCTTGCCATCGCGATGGCAGATGCGCGCGAAAATACCGATCACTTTCAGGTGCCGTTGCACGCCCATCAGATCGCTGGCACGCAAGAAATCCTCGAACAGCTCGGGCACCTTAATGCCCTGCGCATGCGCTTGCTGCCAATAGCGTTGCAGCCAGGCATCGACACGCGCTTGAGGCCAACTAAGGAAGGCATCTTTGAACAGACACGTAATGTCATAGGTAACCGGGCCGTATACCGCATCCTGAAAATCCAGCACACCAGGATTGGGCTCGCTGAGCATCAGATTGCGCGGCATGAAGTCGCGGTGTACCAACACCTGGGGCTGCGCCAAGGCGTTATCAATCAGCAACGTGCAGACCCGTTGCCAGGCAGCCAGTCGCTCGCCTTGCCATTCGATTCCCCGCTCATGCTTTAAGTACCAGTCGGGAAACAGTTGCAACTCTCGGCGCAGCAGCGCTTCATCGTAAAGCGGCAGACCCGGATCCAGGGGTAGCTGCTGGAATGCCAACAGCGCACGCACCGCGTCCTCGAACAGCACATCGGCATTCGTGTCGTCGATCACATCCAGATACGTTTGGCGTCCCAGATCGTCGAGCAGCAGAAAGCCGTGCTGCAGATCACTGGCGAGTACGCGCGGCACATGCACACCGGCGGTCGCCAGCAACGCAGCCACGTTGACGAAGGGTCTACAGTCTTCTTGAGGTGGCGGCGCATCCATGAGAATCAGGCTGCGTCCCTCGGCCTCCCAGCGAAAATAGCGGCGAAAGCTGGCGTCGCTGCTGGCAGGGGTCAAGGTACCCTGTGGTACGGTTCCCCAGCCATGCTCTGCGAACAGGTGCGACAATTGCTGGTCGAACCAGGCAGATAGTTGTTGCAGACGAACATCAGGTTCAAGCATTCAGGAGTCTCCGACGGCGCTGGCCGTTACGCAGGTCATGTTTTATCATCCAAAATCTTTATCAGCCCATTGAGAGGCGTGCGACGGCTCTTCGCAGGCCCTTCGAGCGCAGGAAGCCGGACCCGGAAGATGGCCGATACCCCCCCCGCATTTCGCAAAAAACTTCCGCTGCTGGTGACCGGAGGCATGCTCGCCTTGCAATCCGTTGCGGCTACATTCGTCAGCGCGGAAGAGCAGTTCGATTGTCGCGCGGTAAGCGCCGATGATTGGGCGTGCGCCCCTGTGGATGACGCCGAAACCGCCGACCTGCCGCCGCGTCCGCAGCATAGCAGCTCCGACCCTGAGCCGGCAGCGACACAAACGCCCCAATCCCAGGCATCCACCGCACTCGCACCCAATCCATACCGTCATCTCGACTGGGTACCCCGCGAGCAACTCAACGCCGCGCAACTGGCCGAAGTCGGCCCGTACTGCATGGGCAGCTACGTCGAACCACAACGCCCGGGCATGTATGACACCACGCCGCGCGACCAATCGCCGACCTACGCGTCGGCCAACGCCTCGGTGTACGAGCAGCGCGATGAACGCACGACCCTGACCGGCGATGTGGTCTTGCGCCAGGGCAGCATGCAGGTCGAGTCCGACACGGCGCACCTGAACCAGCTGCAAAACCGCGGCATTCTGGACGGCAATGTCCGCCTGCGTGACAACGGCATGCTGGTGCTGGGCGATCATGCCGAACTGCAGCTGGACACGGGCGCCGCCCAGGTGGATAACGCCGAGTACGTTATCCACCAGACCCATTCACGGGGCAGCGCACGCTATGCCAAGCGTGAGGAAACCGCCGTCGTGCGCCTCAAAGACGGCACTTACACGCGCTGCGAGCCGGGCGAAAACACCTGGCACCTGAGGGGCAACACCGTCACGCTCAACCCGGCCACCGGCTTTGGTACCGCCACCAACGTGACACTGCGGGTCAAGGACATTCCGGTGTTCTATACGCCGTACATTTATTTCCCAATTGATGAGCGTCGCCAAACCGGTTTCCTGGCCCCCAGCATCAGCACCTCGAGCGACACCGGCTTCAGCTTGCAAACGCCGTTCTACATCAACCTGGCGCCGAACTACGACGCCACGCTCTATCCGCACTATATGACCGAGCGCGGCTTGTTGATGGAAGGTGAATTCCGCTACCTGGGCAAGAACAGCGAAGGCCAGTTTGGCGCCGCCTGGCTGGATGACAAGGAAACCGAACGCGAACTGCAGTCCGAGTACGAATCCAACCGCTGGATGTACAGCTGGCAACACCGTGCCGGTCTGAGTTCACGCCTGCTGGCCGAGGTCGACTACACCGACATCAGCGATCCCTACTACTTCCAGGACCTGTCCACCAACCTGGGCATCGGCACCTCGGACTTTCTCAACCAGCGCGGCAGCCTGAGCTGGCGCGGCGACAGTTTTACCGCGCGCCTGGCCGCCCACGGCTACGAAATGACCTCGGTCACCGACGTGACACCCTACAATCGGATGCCGCAATTGACGGTGAATGGCCGCCTGCCGGTGCAGCCGGGCGGATTGAATTTCAGTTATGGCGCGGAATACGTGCAGTTTGAGCGCAGCCTGCGTAGCGGCCTGTTCACCGATATTGATGGTAACCAGACCCGTTGGTATGACGAGAACTTACGTGGCCTGAAGCGCGCCGAAGGCAGCCGCGTACATCTGGAGCCCAGCGTCAGCCTGCCACTCCAGTGGACCTGGGGATTCATCAAACCGACGGTCAAATACGCCCACACTCAATACGACCTGGATCTGGATACCAGGGGGCTTGCCACGCTGGGCACGGGCAATACATTTGACGATGCCCCGGATCGCGGCATCCCGATCTTCAGCCTCGATGCAGGCCTGTATTTCGATCGCGATACCCAATGGTTTGGCAAACCCTTCCGGCAAACGCTGGAACCACGCCTGTTCTATCTGTACGCGCCCCACGAAGACCAGGATGACATCCCAATCTTCGACACTGGTGAGAGCACTTTCAGCTATTCCTCCCTGTGGCGCGACAACCGTTTCTCTGGCAAGGATCGCATTGGCGACGCCAATCAGCTGTCGTTCGGGTTGACCAACCGCTGGATCCAGGCCAACGGCTTCGAGCGCCAGCGCTTTTCCATCGGGCAGATTTTTTACTTCCGGGATCGCGAAGTCCAGCTACCCGACATACGCTACGAAACCCGTGCCGATGCACTGTCATCGGTGTCGCCTTACGCGCTGGAATATCAGTACCGTTTCAATCAGGACTGGCGCCTTAATTCGACCTTCAACTGGGACCCGGATGCTCACCGCACTCGCTCGGGCAGCGCCATGTTCCATTACCAGCCGGCTGACAATCCCAACAAGATCGTCAATGTGGGTTATCGCTACCGCAACGACATCACCCGTTATGACCCGGTTACGGGCTTGTATGGAACCAACCCGGACTTCGGCACCCCCGGCAGCCCCAACTACGTCAAGAACTACTACAAGATCAGCCAGCATGACTTCTCGACCATCTGGCCCATTGTTCCGCAGTGGAGCCTGATTGCCCGCTGGCAGCATGACTACAGTCGCAACCGCACCCTGGAAGCCATGGGCGGTTTCGAATACGACAGCTGCTGCTGGAAACTACGTCTGGTCAATCGTTACTGGATCGACTACGACGAGACCAGCCTCGACCCCGCCCAGAACGACGACCCAGACCGCGGCATCTTTCTGCAAATTGTCCTCAAAGGACTCGGCGGAGTTACCGGCAACAAGTTAGAGTCCTTCCTCGACCAAGGCATTCAAGGTTACCGAACACGTGAAGACCAAGCTTTCTGATTGTCTGCGCCCCCTGCTGTTGGGCGCGCTGTTGTTCACCGGCACGGTCACGGCCGACGTCCGCCCCCTGGATCGCGTGGTCGCCATTGTCGACAACGATGTGATCATGCACAGCCAACTGCAGCAGCGCCTGAACGAAGTCCAGCAAACCATCGCCAAGCGTGGCGCGGCCCTGCCCCCCGAACATGTGCTCAGCCAGCAAGTGCTGGAACGGCTGATCATTGAAAATATTCAGCTGCAGATCGGCGAACGCTCGGGCATCCGCATCGGTGATGAGGAGCTCAATGGCGCCATGGCCAGCATTGCCCAACGTAACGGCATGAGCCTGGCACAGTTCCAGGCCGCCCTGGCCCGCGACGGCCTGTCCTATGAAGAAGCGCGCGATCAGGTGCGCCGCGAGATGATCATCAGCCGTGTGCGTCAGCGCCGTGTCGCCGAGCGCATCCAGGTTACTGACCAGGAAGTGCAGAATTTTCTCGCCTCCGACCTGGGCAAGCTGCAGCTGTCCGAAGAATTTCACCTGGCCAATATTTTGATTCCGCTGCCCGACGGTTCCTCCAGCGAAACCATCCAGGCCGCCGAACGCCAGGCACGCGAGGTTCACCGGCAACTACGTCAGGGCGCCGATTTCGCCCAGCTGGCGATTACCCGCTCGGCCAGCGAAACGGCCCTGGAAGGCGGCGACATGGGCTGGCGCAAGGCAGCCCAACTGCCGGCCCCCTTCGATTCGATGATTTCCTCCCTGCGCCCCGGCGATATCACCGAGCCCCTGCGAGCACCGGGCGGCTTCATCATTCTCAAATTGCTCGACAAGCGCGGCGGCGGCACCCTGGTGCGCGAAGAAGTGCACGTGCGGCATATCCTGATCAAACCCAGTGAAATCCGCAGCCTGGACGAAAGCCGTCGCCTGGCCGAGCGCCTGCATCAACGCCTGCAAGCCGGCGAGGATTTTGCCACCCTGGCCAAGCGCTTCTCCGAAGATCCGGGCTCGGCCCTCAATGGTGGCGATCTCAACTGGATCGACCCCAATGCCCTGGTGCCCGAATTCCGCGCGGTGATGGCCAATACGCCGGCCGGCCAACTGTCCAAGCCGTTCCAAAGCCCCTTCGGCTGGCACGTGCTGGAAGTCCTCGGCCGCCGCGCAACCGACAGTAGCGCCCAGTTCCGCGAACAACAGGCGCTCACCGCCCTGCGCAACCGTAAATACGACGAAGAATTGCAGACCTGGCTGCGCCAGATCCGCGACGAGGCGTATGTAGAGGTCAAGCTGTAATAAACCTGAAAAGCCGCCTGGCTCCACAATCAGAGCCAGGTAGGCCCGCTTGCAACGCTGCCTTTGTGAGACGTCTGAGTCCCCCAGTTGGCCTCTGCCACAGCCACTGTGCCGGCGTGTCTGTTGTCCCGTCGTTTTGACCCTAGTGTCGCCCGACGCCTGCTATCGAGGTCTGTCATGTCCGAACCCCGTCGCTTTGCCCTGACCCCCGGTGAGCCGGCCGGTATCGGCCCGGACTTGTGCCTGCTCCTGGCCCGCCAGGCTCAACCGCATATTCTGGTGGCCATCGCCAGCCGCGAGCTGCTGGAACAGCGCGCCGCCCAGCTTGGCGTACCGATTACCGTCATCGCTGTCGGACCCTCCGCATGGCCAAGCGCCCCTGCCTCGGCAGGCAGCCTGTATGTCTGGGACACTCCGCTGGCAGCCCCCGCGCAAGCCGGTCACCTGGACCCACACAATGCCGCTTACGTGCTGGAAACCCTGCGTCGCGCCGGCCAGGGCTGCCTGGACGGCGACTTCGCCGGCATGATCACCGCCCCGGTTCACAAGGGTGTAATCAACCAGGCAGGTGTCCCCTTTTCGGGGCACACAGAATTTCTCGCCGAACTGACCCACACCGAGCAAGTGGTGATGATGCTCGCAACCCACGGCCTGCGGGTGGCCCTGGTCACCACCCATCTGCCGCTCAAGGATGTCGCCGCCGCGATTACCCCCGAACGCCTGGAACGGGTCACGCGCATCCTGCATGCGGACCTGGTGGAGAAGTTCGGGATCGCCCAGCCACGCATTCTGGTCTGTGGCCTCAACCCCCATGCCGGTGAAGGCGGCCACCTCGGTCGCGAAGAACTCGACATCATCGCACCCAGCCTGGCGCGCCTGCGCGACGAAGGTTTCGACCTGATCGGCCCGCTGCCGGCCGATACGCTGTTCACGCCCAAGCATCTGGAGCAGTGCGACGCGGTGCTGGCCATGTACCACGACCAGGGATTGCCTGTGCTCAAATACAAAGGTTTCGGCGCTGCGGTCAATGTCACCCTGGGCCTGCCGATCATCCGCACCTCGGTCGATCATGGCACCGCCATGGACTTGGCGGGCACCGGCCGGATTGATACCGGTAGCCTGCAGGTGGCCCTGGAGACGGCATACCAGATGGCTGGCAGCCGGCGTTAAGGCCGCAACCAGACCGCAAGAGTCTGTTTGTGGTGCAAAGATCTCCATCGCCCTGCGCCACAACAGCTGATGACGTGCAGCGTGAGGCAGCGGTTCACTGGTAAACTGCGCCTCTTTCCTTTTTGTCTTGAGCGTTGCGCCTGCCGCGTGCAGCCGAAGCCTGGAGCTGCCCTGATGTCCGAATACCAACACCGCGCACGCAAGCGCTTTGGCCAGAATTTTCTGCATGATGCGGGCGTGATTCATCGCATCCTGCGGGGCATTTATCCGCGTGCCGGCGAGCATCTGGTGGAAATCGGTCCGGGCCAGGGTGCCTTGACCGAGGGTTTGCTGGACAGCGGCGCACGGTTGGATGTCATTGAACTTGACCTTGACCTGATACCGATCCTGCAGGGCAAATTCGGCAGCCTGCCGAACTTTCACCTGAACCAGGGAGATGCGCTCAAATTCGATTTCACCCGGCTCAGCGAAGATGCACACAGCCTGCGCATCGTCGGCAACCTGCCCTACAACATCTCCACGCCGCTGATTTTCCACCTGCTCGATCATGCCCACCTGATCCGCGACATGCATTTCATGCTGCAGAAGGAAGTCGTCGAGCGCTTGGCCGCTGCACCCGGCGGCGGCGATTGGGGCCGCTTGTCGATCATGGTTCAGTATTACTGCCGCGTGGAGCACCTGTTCAATGTGGGCCCCGGGGCTTTCAACCCGGCGCCCAAGGTCGACTCGGCGATCGTTCGCCTGACGCCCCATGACAGGTTGCCGCATCCGGCCAAGGACCCGCGTCTGCTGGCACGCGTGGTGCGCGAAGCCTTCAATCAACGCCGCAAGACACTGCGCAACACACTGAAAAATCTGCTGCCTGCACCGGCCATCGAGGCCGCCGACGTGGACGGCGGCTTGCGTCCCGAGCAATTGGACCTGGCCGCTTTCGTGCGCCTCGCCGACCAACTGGCTCTGCAGACAACGCACGGCGAAACGCCCTAGACTCGAACCTCGCCTTACTGTGAGAGCCTTGCATGTCCGATAGCCGCCACCTCATCGACGTCAGCGTCGTCACCCGCTACCTGCCCGAGCGCTCCCAGCCGGATGCCCAGCGGTTCGCCTTTGCCTACACCATTACCGTGCTTAACAGCGGCGCTGTAGGTGCCCAACTGCTCAGTCGCCACTGGATCATCACCGACGGCGACGGCCAGGTGCAGGAAGTGCGCGGCGAAGGCGTGGTCGGCCAGCAACCTCACCTGCCGCCGGGGCACAGCCATACCTATACCAGCGGTACGCTGATGCACACCGAAGTCGGCAGCATGCAGGGCAGCTTCCACATGCTGGCCGACGATGGCCAGCACTTCGAGGCGATCATCGCGCCCTTTAGCCTGGCCGTTCCCGGAGCGTTGCACTGATGGCGCTGTATGCCGTTGGAGACGTGCAAGGTTGCCTGCAACCGCTGAAATGCTTGCTGGAGCGGGTCCACTTCGATCCGGCCCATGACCACTTATGGCTGGTCGGCGACCTGGTCAACCGCGGCCCGCAATCGCTGGAAACCCTGCGCTTCCTGTATGCCATGCGTGATTCGATGACCACCGTGCTGGGCAACCACGACCTGCACCTGCTGGCCATCGCAAACAACATCGAACGCCTGAAAAAACACGACACGTTGCGTGAAATCCTCGAGGCCCCAGACCGCAACGACCTGTTGGACTGGCTGCGCCGCCAGAAGCTGCTGCACTACGACGCCGAGCGAGACATTGCCCTGGTGCATGCCGGCATTCCGCCGCAATGGACCTTGCAGGAAGCCCTGCAGCGCGCCGGCGAAGTCGAGGAAGCCCTGCGCGACGACGCCCGCCTGCCGCTGTTTCTCGACGGCATGTACGGCAACGAGCCCGAGCAATGGAGCGAGGAGCTGCACGGCGCCGCGCGCTTGCGCGTGATCACCAATTACTTCACGCGCATGCGTTTTTGTACCGCAACGGGCGCCCTTGATCTGAAAAGCAAGGAAGGCCTGGGTAGTGCACCGTCCGGCTACGCGCCTTGGTTCAGCCACCCTGGTCGCAAAACCCGCGGACAAAAGATCATCTTTGGCCACTGGGCGGCCCTGGAGGGCAACTGCAACGAGCCCGGCCTGCATGCCCTGGACACCGGCTGCGTCTGGGGCAACGCGATGACCTTGTTGAACGTGGACAGCGGAGAACTGCACCGCTGTGATTGCCCCAAGAAGCAACCACGCGGCAAAAATGCCAAAACCCAGACGCCTACAGCCCCGGCGTAAAATGGGGTGCTCTTGGGCATCGCTGCGATGCCCCTAAGGGTGCTCGAGGCCGGCATCGCACCAGCAGCCGGCCCTACATGCCCCCTCGCTTTCTACAGGAACCCGCCATGTCCGACACCTATGAACGCATCTCCCCCCAGCAAGCCCAGGCATTGCGCGCCCAAGGCGCCGTGCTGGTGGATATCCGCGATCCGCACAGCTACGCACGCGGCCATATCATCGGCGCCCAGCACCTGGACAATCACAACCTGGCCGACTTCATCGCCGGGGCCGATTTTGACCAACCTCTGATCGTCTCCTGCTATCACGGTATTTCCAGCCAAAGCGCAGCCGCCTACCTGGTCCACCAGGGCTTCAGCGCGGTGTACAGCCTGGATGGCGGCTTCGAATTGTGGCAGGCCACCTTCCCGCAGGACACCGCGACCGCCGGCACGGAATAGTTTTTCCGACGACAAACCGCGTCAGCGCTGGGCTGCTTCGTTACCGCACACCCTCCCTTCGCTCGGCACGAAAGCAACGCACCTTGACCCTGCCGATAACGAACTATCCTTGACCTCAGACCATCCAAAAAGGGGAAAGCCGGACCACCGGCTTCCGGCGATAGCGACCTTTAGGTTCTGGGGGATTTACCTGATCGACGTGTCGACGGGTTGTCAGCACCCGCAAGAACGAGCCACGCCGGCTCCTTAAATCGAGCGAGGTGATGCGATGAGCATTTTTAGCCACTTTCAGCAACGATTCGAGACGACTCGACAGGAAGAGTATTCCCTGCAGGAATATCTCGACCTATGCAAGGAAGACCGTGCCGCGTATGCCAGCGCAGCGGAACGCCTGCTGCTGGCCATTGGTGAGCCGGAGTTGATCGATACATCGATCGATCCGCGCTTGTCGCGGATCTTTTCCAACAAGGTCATTCGCCGCTACCCCACCTTCGGCGATTTCCATGGCATGGAAGAGTGCATCGAACAGATCGTCTCCTTCTTCCGCCACGCCGCCCAAGGCCTCGAGGAAAAAAAGCAGATCCTCTACCTGCTCGGCCCCGTCGGCGGCGGTAAATCCTCACTGGCGGAAAAGCTCAAGCAGTTGATGGAGAAGGTCCCCTTCTATGCCATCAAGGGCTCCCCCGTGTTCGAATCGCCGCTGGGCCTGTTCAGCGCCACTGAAGACGGCGCCATTCTCGAAGAGGAATACGGCATTCCGCTGCGCTACCTGTCCGCGATCATGTCGCCCTGGGCCACCAAACGCTTGCAGGAATACGGCGGCGACATCAGCCAGTTCCGCGTGGTCAAGCTGTACCCGTCGATCCTCAACCAGATCGCCATTGCCAAGACCGAACCGGGGGACGAGAACAACCAGGACATTTCCTCGCTGGTCGGCAAGGTGGATATCCGCAAGCTCGAAGACTTCCCGCAGAACGATGCCGATGCCTACAGCTATTCGGGCGCGTTGTGCCGTGGCAACCAGGGCCTGATGGAATTCGTCGAGATGTTCAAGGCGCCCATCAAGGTGCTGCACCCGCTGCTGACCGCGACCCAGGAAGGCAACTACAACAGCACCGAAGGGCTGGGCTCGATCCCCTTCAACGGCATCCTGCTGGCTCACTCCAACGAGTCGGAATGGCACAACTTCCGCAACAACAAGAACAACGAAGCGTTCATCGACCGCATCTACATCGTCAAGGTGCCCTACTGCCTGCGGGTTACCGACGAGATCAAGATCTACGACAAGCTGCTGACCAACAGCTCGCTGTCCAAGGCCCATTGCGCGCCCGATACGCTGAAGATGCTGGCCCAGTTCTCGGTGCTGTCACGTCTCAAGGAGCCGGAGAACTCCAACATCTATTCGAAGATGCGCGTCTATGACGGCGAGAACCTCAAGGACACCGACCCCAAGGCCAAGTCGATCCAGGAATACCGGGACAACGCCGGTGTCGACGAGGGCATGAACGGGCTTTCCACCCGCTTCGCCTTCAAGATTCTCTCCAAGGTGTTCAACTTCGACCCCCATGAGATCGCCGCCAACCCGGTGCACCTGCTCTACGTGCTCGAGCAGCAAATCGAGCAGGAGCAATTCCCCGCCGAGGTGCGCGAACGCTACCTGCGCTTCCTCAAGGAATATCTGGCGCCGCGCTATATCGAGTTTATCGGCAAGGAGATCCAGACGGCCTACCTGGAGTCCTACAGCGAATACGGACAGAACATCTTCGACCGCTATGTGCTGTATGCCGACTTCTGGATCCAGGATCAGGAATACCGCGACCCGGAGACCGGCGAAATTCTTAACCGCATGGCCCTCAACGAGGAACTGGAAAAGATCGAGAAACCCGCCGGCATCAGCAACCCGAAGGATTTCCGCAACGAGATCGTCAACTTCGTACTGCGCGCCCGCGCCAACAACAATGGCAAGAATCCCAGCTGGCTGAGCTATGAAAAACTGCGCGTGGTGATCGAGAAGAAAATGTTCTCCAACACCGAGGACCTGCTGCCAGTCATCAGTTTCAACGCCAAGGCGAGCAAGGAGGATCAGAAGAAGCACAACGATTTCGTGGTGCGTATGGTCGAACGCGGCTACACGGAAAAACAGGTGCGTCTGTTGTCCGAGTGGTACCTGCGAGTACGCAAATCGCAATAAGGCAGCGGCAAGCGGTGAGCGGCAAGCGGCAAGCGGGAACCCGGCACGCCCAAAGCGCGGCTTTTCACTTGCGGCTTGCAGCTAGAAGCTGACAGCTGCCCCTAAGGGGCACGACCTATGAGTTATGTGATCGACCGCCGACTGAATGGCAAGAACAAGAGCACGGTGAACCGCCAGCGCTTTTTGCGCCGCTACCGCGGCCATATCAAAAAAGCGGTGGAGGAAGCGGTTGGCCGACGCTCCATAACCGACATGGAACACGGCGAACAGATCAGCATTCCAGGCCGCGACATCGACGAACCGGTTTTCCACCATGGTCAGGGTGGGCGCCAGACCACCGTGCACCCCGGCAACAAGGAGTTCGTCGCCGGAGAACGCATCCCCCGCCCTTCCGGCGGCGGCGCAGGCGGCGCCGGCAGTGGTGCCAGCGACAAGGGCGAGGGGCTGGATGACTTCGTCTTTCAGATCACCCAGGAGGAATTCCTCGATTTCATGTTCGAGGACCTGGAACTGCCCAACCTGGTCAAACGCCACATCACCGGCGCCGACACCTTCAAGACCGTGCGCGCCGGGATCAGCAACGAGGGCAACCCGGCCCGCATAAATATCATCCGCACCCTGCGCTCGGCCCAGGCCCGGCGCATCGCCCTGTCGGGCAGCAGCCGCCTCAAGCTGCGGGAGGCGCGGGTCGAACTGGAGCGTCTGAAGCGCGAAGAGCCGGACAATTTCACCGATATCCAGGCCACCGAAGCATTGATCGGTAGATTGCGCGCACGCATCGACAAGATCCCGTTCCTCGATACCTTCGACCTCAAGTACAACCTGCTGGTCAAGCATCCCAACCCCAGTTCGAAGGCAGTGATGTTCTGTCTGATGGACGTGTCCGGCTCGATGACCCAATCGACCAAGGACATCGCCAAGCGCTTCTTCATCCTTCTGTATCTGTTCCTCAAGCGAAACTACGACAAGATCGAAGTAGTGTTCATCCGCCATCACACCAGCGCCAAGGAAGTCGACGAGGAGGAGTTTTTCTATTCTCGAGAAACCGGCGGCACCATCGTGTCCAGCGCCTTGAAACTGATGCATGAAGTCATGGCCGAGCGCTATCCGGTGAATGAATGGAACATCTACGGTGCCCAGGCTTCAGATGGTGATAACTGGAACGACGACTCGCCCCTGTGCCGAGACATGCTGATCGAGAAAATCATGCCCTACGTTCAGTACTTCACCTATGTCGAGATCACCCCGCGAGAACACCAGGCTCTGTGGTACGAATACGAAGCCGTGCGCGAGGCCTTTGAAGACAGCTTCGCCCAGCAGCAGCTGGTCTCTGCCGGCGATATTTATCCGGTGTTTCGCGAACTCTTTCAGCGGAGACTTAGCTCATGAATGCCAGAGAGCCGAGCAGCAGGGAGAAAAAGCGACAACCGCTGTCCGTAGGCTCGGAGTGGACCTTCGATTTGATCCAGACCTATGACCGCGAAATCGGCCGGCTGGCCAAGCGCTACGGCCTGGAAACCTACCCCAACCAGATCGAGGTGATCACGGCCGAGCAGATGATGGACGCCTACGCCTCCGTGGGCATGCCCATCGGCTATCACCATTGGTCCTACGGCAAGCATTTTCTGGCCACCGAGAAGGGCTATACACGCGGGCAGATGGGTCTGGCCTACGAGATCGTGATCAACTCGGACCCGTGCATCGCCTACCTGATGGAAGAGAACACCATGTGCATGCAGGCCTTGGTGATCGCCCATGCCTGCTATGGCCACAACAGCTTCTTCAAGGGTAACTACCTGTTCCGCAGCTGGACCGATGCCAGTTCGATCATCGATTATCTGGTGTTCGCCAAGCAATATATCGTGCAGTGCGAGGAGCGCCACGGCATCGATGCGGTGGAAGACCTGCTGGACTCATGCCACGCGCTGATGAACTACGGTGTCGACCGCTACAAGCGCCCGTACCCTATTTCGGCCGAAGAGGAGCGCCTGCGCCAGAAAAGCCGCGAAGAGCATATCCAGAAGCAGCTCAACGACCTGTGGCGGACCATTCCCAAGAGCGTCGACAAAGACAAGCGCAAGGACGACAGCAAGCGCTTCCCCGCCGAGCCTCAGGAAAACATCCTGTATTTCATCGAGAAGCACGCGCCGCTGCTGGAACCCTGGCAGCGCGAGATCGTACGTATCGTGCGCAAGGTCGCGCAGTACTTCTATCCACAGCGGCAAACCCAGGTCATGAACGAAGGCTGGGCCTCTTTCTGGCATTACACCCTGATGAACAGCCTGTATGACGAAGGCTTGGTCACCGATGGCTTCATGCTTGAATTCTTGCAGGCACATTCCAGCGTGATCTACCAGCCGGGTTTTGACAGCCCGTATTACAGCGGCATCAACCCCTACACTTTGGGCTTTGCCATCTACAGCGACCTGCGGCGTATCTGTGAAGCCCCCACCGCGGAAGACCGCCAGTGGTTTCCCGATTACGCCGGCAGCAACTGGCTGGAAACCCTCAAGTTCGCCATGTCCAACTTCAAGGATGAAAGCTTCATCCTGCAGTTTCTGTCACCCAAGGTGATACGTGACCTCAAACTGTTCAGCGTGCTGGATGACGACCAGAGGGACGAACTGCTGGTGCCCGCCATCCATGATGATGTCGGTTACCAGGCGATCCGCGAGCAACTGGCCGCCCAGTACAACCTCGGCAACCGTGAGCCGAACATCCAGGTGTGGAATGTCGACCGGCGCGGCGACCGTTCACTGACCTTGCGCCACCAGCAACACGAGCGCAAACCACTGGGCACCTCAACCCATGAAGTGCTCAAGCATCTGCACCGCCTGTGGGGGTTCGACGTGCACCTTGATACGGTGCGCGGTGACAAGATCATTCACAGCCAGCACATTCCCTCCCACAGTGGTGGTGGCGAAGGCGGCGAGGACGATTACCCGCACCTGGATCTTGCCCTGCCCCCGATCTGAACCTGCTTCAGGCACTGGAGGCTTGCCATGCGCACGTGTCTCACACTTACGACCAGCCTGCTGCTGATCGCCTGCAGTACAGCAGACACACCTCCACCGGTGGAGGTGCTCCACAGCGCAGCAGACTTCGGTACCGTGCATGACTACCAATTGGTGGCCCCCGACCAGGCCATCAATGGAGAATTGCCCTATCCCGCCGGCTATCCGCTGCTTGCCAAGAGCTTGCGCGAAGGCTTTGCCGACCGTGGTTATCAGGAAACCCGCGAGGGCGCCTTGCAGGTGTATTACTGGCTGGCGATCCGCGAAACCCCGCTGGACTATCACGTCGACATGCCACCACCCAACCCGCTGGGCCCCTACCAGGCGATCCATCGTTTTTCGGATGAGACCGGCACGTTGCGCCTGCGCATTACCGATGCCGACGGCAAGGTGCTGTGGGAAGGGATCACCCGCACCGGACTGAGCCCGGCACATCAGCGCAACGAGCTGCTCAAGCACGCCGTGGACGCTCTGCTCGAGGAATTGCCGCCCGCCCGGTGATCGTCCCTGACCGCGCCGGCTGTTATTCTGAGCGGCCACGGAGGTGACGATGCAAATTTATAAAGTTGGTGGCGCCGTACGTGATCGCCTGCTCGGCAGGCCGGTGACCGAGGTCGATTGGGTGGTGGTGGGCGCAAGCGCCGAACAGATGGGCGAGCTGGGCTATCGCCCGGTCGGTGCGGACTTCCCGGTCTTCCTGCACCCGCATACGGGTGAGGAATACGCCCTGGCGCGTACCGAACGCAAAAGTGGCCGCGGCTATGGTGGGTTTACCTTCCATGCCAGCCCGGATGTCACGCTGGAAGACGACCTGATTCGCCGCGACCTGACCATCAACGCCATCGCCGAAGACGAACACGGCCAGCTTTATGACCCCTACGGCGGCCAGCGTGACCTTGCCGCTCGCCTGCTGCGCCACGTATCCCCAGCCTTTGCCGAAGACCCACTCCGCGTGCTGCGCGTAGCGCGCTTCGCCGCCCGTTACGCCCCCTTGGGTTTTACCGTCGCCCCGGAGACCCTGGCACTGATGCGTCAGCTCAGCGAATCGGGCGAGTTGCGTGCACTCACCCCAGAGCGCAGCTGGAAGGAAATTTCCCGCGCCTTGTTGGAGCCGCGCCCGGACGTGTTCATTCAGGTGCTGCGTGACTGTGGCGCGCTGGCTGAGTTGCTGCCGGAAATCGATGTCCTGTTCGGCGTACCGCAAACAGCGGTGCACCACCCGGAAATCGACACGGGCGATCATGTTCTGCGCGTGCTGCTTCAATGCGCCGAGCATCAGCAACCGCTGACCGTGCGCTGGGCCTGCCTGCTGCACGACGTGGGCAAGGGCCTGACACCCAAGGCCGAATGGCCCCGCCATATCGCCCATGAAAACAAAGGCTACCGGCTGATCAAGGCCATCAACGAGCGCTGCAAGGTGCCCAGGGACTGCGCCGAACTGGCCCTGCTGGTTGGCGAATACCACACCCACAGCCATCGGGCCATTGAACTGCGTCCCAGCACGCTACTGGAGTTGCTCCAGCGCTTCGATGTCTTTCGGCGCCCGCAGCGTTTTGAAGAGTTCATCGCGGCCAGCGAGATGGATGCACGCGGCCGGCTCGGATTGGAACAACGCCCATATCCCCAAGCCGCTTATTTGCGCGGCGCCGCCGCCCGTGCGCGGGCCGTAGCCATCCAGCCGCTGCTGGAAAACGGTCTGCAAGGCGCGGAACTGGGCGAAGCTTTGCAACAGGAGCGGCTCAAGGCCCTCAAGCATTACAAACAGGACTACGCCGAAGCGCTGAAGAAAGGCGCTGAAACACAGCCATAGGATGTGAAAAAGCGACGGTGAGTAGGGATGGGTTGAGGCGCGCGACCAGGATGACTCAGGTTGACCCGGTGGCATCACGCCGAAACCCATCAGGGCCAATGCACGATGGGTATCGCTCGCTCAAAGCCTTACGGGGCAGGCGGCGTCGGATAGGCTTGCAGCAAGTCCACAGGGGTCAATTCACTTCCCCGCCACTGGAAAGGTACCGGCCAGAGCTGTTGATCGATGCGTGCCTCACGCCACAATTCGGCAAAGGTCTTGCCCACACCGGGATGCCGTGTCTGCGGTTCCAACAGCGCCAGCGGCCAGAGCACGAACGCATTCTTGAGAATTTCCGCGCGCGGCAGGATCAGACCATAGAAATTGCCAACCAGCTCGTCGTACAGCAGCACGTCGATATCCAGCGGCAAGCCCTTGCGATCCGGGGCGTAACGGCCATTGTCCGCCTCGATGAACTTCAGTTTACGGTCCAACTCGCCGAGCGGCAGGCGGGTCGTGCCGCTGACCGCCAGGTTGTAGAACGGGCCGCTCTTGATGCCCACCGGCAAACTCTCAAACACTGGCGAACAGTGCAGCTCGCCCAGTAGTTCGCTCAGCGCCTCGAGACCGGCGTGCAGGTGCTCGATACGCTGGATGTTGCTGCCCAGTCCGAGCACGACGCGGCTTACAGACATCCGCGCACGATCTCCACGCCAACGCCTGCAGCCGCCGGCACCGCGCCAGGCTTGGTCACCTTCAGACGCAGCCCAGGAATCTGGAATTCCTCCATCAACACGGCGGCCAGACGCTCGGCGAAGGTTTCCACCAACTGGAATTGTGCCTGGCTGGCAAAGTCTTGAATGCGCTCGGAGACCGCCGCGTAGTCGAGGGCATGGCTCAGATCATCGCTGGCAGCAGCCGCGCGAATATCCCAGGCGAAGGTCAGGTCCAGACGCAGGCATTGGCGAATGCCACGCTCCCAGTCGTACACACCGATGACGGTGTCCACGTCCAGACCTTCGATAAATATTCTGTCCAACTTGCTTGTTCTCCGCCGCACGACAAGGGCGCGACACCCCGTTAGAATCGGGACACCCTCGCCCCGGATTGGCTACCCATGTTCTGGCTGCTGACGCTTCTCGCCTACCTGCTCGGCTCCCTGTCCTTCGCTATCCTGCTCAGCCGGCTGGTGGATGGCCCCGACCCGCGCACCAGCGGCTCAGGCAATCCGGGCGCGACCAACATGCTACGCGTGGCCGGCTGGCGCCTGGCGGCCGTCACCCTGCTCGGCGATCTGCTCAAGGGCTATCTGCCGGTGCTGATCGCCTACCTGGCCGGTCTTTCGGCCCAACAGCAGGCCTGGGTCGGTCTTGCCGCAGTGTTGGGCCATCTGTATCCACTGTATTTTCGTTTTCGCGGCGGCAAGGGCGTGGCCACTGCCGCGGGCTTGCTAATCGGCATCTTCCCGCCGGCCGCCCTGCTCGCCGTGACCGCCTGGCTGCTGGTGTTCCTGCTGACCCGCACCAGTTCGCTGGCCTCATTGATTGCCACGCCCTTGATCCTGCCCTTGCTGGCCTGGCAGCACCCGGCGGTATTGCTGCCCATCAGCATGCTCACCGTGCTGATCGTTTGGCGCCACCGCAGCAATTTGCAGGACCTGCTTGCCAAACGCGAGCGGCATTTTTAAGCCGACATAGCAGCAAAGGTTGGCACGAACGCTCTCAGCCGCACGCTTGGCGCAATGTTTCAGACCGCCGGCAACTGCTCCATCGGCCAACGCGCCCGCACGGAGATCGCCGGGCCATCGCGCTGACCGGCCAGCAAACGCTGACAGCCCGCGTAGGCAATCATCGCTCCGTTGTCGGTGCAAAATCGTGGTCGGGCATAAAACACCTGGCCGTTCATGCCGCCCAGCATTTTTTCCAGCGACTGGCGCAGCGCCTGGTTGGCACTGACACCGCCAGCGATCACCAGCGATTTCAGCCCCGTCTGCTTGAGTGCGCGCTTACACTTGATGGTCAGCGTGTCGACCACCGCCTGCTGGAACGCCAGGGCCACGTCGCAACGACTCTGCTCGGTGTCGTCGCCCGTGGCCTGGCACTGTTGCCAGGTGTTCAAAGAAAAGGTTTTCAGGCCACTGAAGCTGAAATCAAGCCCAGGCCGATCAGTCATCGGACGCGGGAAGACGAAACGTCCCGGCGTGCCGTGCTCGGCCAGGCGAGCGATTTCCGGGCCGCCCGGATAAGGCAAGCCCATCATCTTGGCGGTTTTATCGAAGGCTTCGCCTGCCGCATCGTCCAGCGACTCGCCGAGCAACTGATAACGGCCGATACCATCGACCCGCACCAGCTGCGTATGACCGCCGGACACCAGCAATGCGACGAACGGAAAAGCGGGCGGCTGTTCTTCCAGCATCGGCGCCAGCAAATGACCTTCCATATGGTGTACTCCGACTGCCGGAATCCCCCACGCAAAGGCGAGGGCCTGTGCGCAGGACGCGCCGACCAGCAAGGCGCCCACCAGTCCTGGGCCCGCCGTATAACAGATCGCATCGATCTCGTTCGGCGCGCAGTCGGCCTCGTCCAGCACCTGTCGAATCAGCGGTATCATGCGCTTGACGTGATCACGCGAGGCCAGTTCGGGCACCACGCCGCCATACACACGGTGCTGCTCGATCTGACTGAACAGCGCATCGGCCAGCAGCCCCTTTTCACTGTCGTAAAGGGCGACGCCGGTTTCGTCACAGGAGGTTTCCAATCCCAGCACACGCATGGGCAAAAGCATTCCAGCTAGGCAATTTCGAAGCGCCGCATGATAAACTCCGCACTTCGCCCCGGCCAGCGCTTTTCGATTCAAGGGCTTTGCATTCCGGGCGCCGAACCGTTAACATCCGCAACCCTTGAAAACCGACGTCCTCCTGTGCCGATTGCCCGGAGTGCGTTCACCCCCGGTAATTAATTGAAGGTACGACCTGGATGCCCGCCGTCAAAGTTAAAGAGAACGAACCCTTCGACGTAGCTCTGCGTCGCTTCAAGCGCTCCTGCGAAAAGGCCGGTGTACTGGCCGAAGTTCGCAGCCGCGAGTTTTACGAGAAGCCGACTGCCGAGCGCAAGCGCAAGGCTGCTGCCGCAGTCAAGCGTCACGCCAAGAAAGTACAGCGCGAACAGCGCCGTCGCGAGCGTCTGTACTAAGTTACAGCCGCAGCGCGACACCGCAACGCCCGGCCAACGCCGGGCGTTGGCATTTCAAGCGCCACATTCTCCGCTTCGCAGTCTTGCGAATGGCGGAGCGTTTTCGTTTCCGTCTTCTGACTTCAGAGGCGTATGCTGAGAAACCATGGCCGGCTTGATTCCCCAGTCTTTCATCGATGACCTGCTGAACCGCTCCGACATTGTCGACGTGGTGAGTTCGCGCATCCAGCTGAAAAAGACCGGCAAGAACTACAGCGCCTGCTGCCCGTTTCACAAGGAAAAGACACCGTCCTTCACAGTCAGCCCGGACAAGCAGTTCTACTATTGCTTCGGCTGCGGCGCTGGTGGCAACGCCCTCGGCTTCGTCATGGACCACGACAACCTGGACTTTCCCCAGGCCGTCGAGGATCTGGCCAAGCGCGCCGGCATGGAGGTGCCCCGCGAGGAAGGCGGCCGCGGCCAGAAACCACGCCAGCCCACCGACTCGCCGCTTTATCCGCTGCTGCATGCCGCCTCGGAATTCTATCGCCAGGCCCTGAAAAACCATCCCGCGCGCCAGGCGGCGGTGAGCTACCTGAAAAAACGCGGCCTGTCCGGGCTGATCGCCCGCGACTTCGCCCTGGGCTTTGCTCCGCCGGGCTGGGACAGCCTGCTCAAGCACATGGGCAGCGACCCGCTGCAGCAAAAGGCGATGATCGATGCCGGCCTGCTGATCGAAAATACCGAAACCGGCAAGCGCTACGACCGCTTTCGCGACCGCATCATCTTCCCGATCCGCGACAGCCGCGGACGCGTGATCGCCTTCGGCGGCCGAGTACTGGGCGACGACAAACCCAAATACCTCAACTCCCCGGAAACCCCGGTGTTTCACAAAGGCCAGGAGCTGTACGGCCTGTATGAGGCGCGCAAGCACAACCGCAACCTCGACGAAGTCATGATCGTCGAAGGCTACATGGACGTCATCGCCCTCGCCCAGCAAGGCCTGCGCAACGCGGTCGCCACACTGGGCACCGCCACCAGCGAAGAGCATCTCAAGCGCCTGTTCCGCCTGGTGCCCAGCGTACTGTTCTGCTTCGATGGCGATGCCGCCGGACGCAAGGCGGCTTGGCGCGCCCTGGAATCCACCTTGCCCAGCCTGCAAGATGGCCGGCGCGCGCGCTTTTTGTTCCTGCCCGAAGGCGAAGACCCGGACACCCTGGTGCGCGCCGAAGGCGCCGAGGCGTTTCAGGCACGCATCCACCAGCAAGCCCAACCCCTGGCGGATTATTTTTTTGAACAACTCAGCCAGGAAGCCGACCCACGCTCCCTGGAAGGCAAGGCCCACCTGGCCACACTCGCCGCACCGCTGATCGAAAAGATCCCCGGCGCCAACCTGCGCGCGCTGATGCGCCAGCGCCTGACGCAAATCACCGGCCTGAGCGGTGAAGCGATATCCCAGGCACCCACTCCATCCAGCGCACCGCCAAGCGAGTATTCGCCCTACGATGAGGAGGCTTATTACCAGGCCTCACCCGGCTATGCCGATTACGAAACCGCCTCGCCCGCCCCTGCCTTTGAGCGTCCCCGTCCGCAAAAAAGCGAGTGGAAAAAAGATGGCAAGCGCTGGGAGAAAAAAGGCTCGCGTGACTTCCAGCCGCGCGCGCCGCGCACCGCCGTCAGTGTCGAGCCGCCCAACCTGAGCGCGCTACGCACGCTGCTGCATCACCCCGAACTGGCTCAGAAGGTCGAGGAAGCCAATACCTTCGCCGCCGAAGACGATACCTACGCGCAGCTGCTGGTCGCGCTGATCGAAGCCCTGCAGAAAAATCCCAACCTGCGCACCCTGCAACTCATCGCCCGCTGGCATGGCACCGAGCAAGGCCGCCTGCTGCGCGCCCTGGCAGAAAAGGAGTGGCTGATTTCCGCAGACAACCTTGAACAACAATTTTTCGACACTATAACTAGGTTAACGGCCCGCCAGCGGGAGCGTTGCCTTGAACAACTCCTGCAAAAAGCACGTCTAACCGAGTTGAACGCAGCTGAAAAAGACCAGTTACGCGAGCTGCTCAGCCGCGATGCCGGCATGCCCACACGCACATCTGGCGCGCGTGGTCAATAATCGGCTATAATCCTCGGCTTATTTTTAGCCCGCCAGACCGTCAGTGGATAGGGTGTTATGTCCGTAAAAGCGCAACAGCAATCTCGTTTGAAAGAGTTGATCGCCCGCGGTCGTGAGCAGGGTTACCTGACTTACGCTGAGGTCAATGACCACCTGCCGGAGGATATTTCCGATCCGGAACAGGTGGAAGACATCATCCGCATGATCAACGACATGGGTATCAACGTATTCGAGACTGCCCCGGATGCGGATGCCCTGTTGTTGGCCGAAGGCGACACCGACGAAGCCGCGGCTGAAGAAGCCGCAGCGGCACTCGCTGCCGTGGAAACCGACATCGGTCGCACCACGGACCCGGTGCGCATGTACATGCGCGAAATGGGTACCGTTGAGCTGCTGACCCGCGAAGGCGAAATCGAAATCGCCAAGCGCATCGAGGAAGGTATCCGTGAAGTCATGGTCGCCATGGCCCACTTCCCCGGCATCGTCGATGGCATTCTTGCCGAATACCAACGCGTCAGCACCGAAGGCGGTCGCCTGACCGATGTCTTCAACGGCTATATCGACCCGGACGATGGCACGCTGCCCGCCGAGGAAGTAGCGCCGGTCATCGCCAAGCCCGCCGCGCCTGCGGCCAAGGACAAGGACGACGAGGAAGAGGAAGAGACCGAGACCGAGGAAGCCGAAGAGGAAGGTGATGGCGGCCCGGACCCGGAAGAAGCCCTGCGCCGTTTCACGGCTATTGCCGACCAGCTGGAAGTTGCCAACAAGGCCCTGAAAAAATACGGCCGTGGCAGCAAGCAGGCCAATGCCGAGCTGGACGCCCTGGGCATCTTGTTCATGCCGATCAAGCTCGTACCCAAGCAGTACGATCCCCTGGTCGAGACCGTGCGCAGCGCCCTGTACCGTGTGCGCCAGCAGGAACGCGCCATCATGCAGCTGTGCGTGCGTGACGCGCGCATGCCGCGTACCGACTTCCTCAAGCTGTTCCCGCACAACGAAGTCGACCTGACCTGGAGCGAAGGCCTGGCCAAGGGCAAGGCGAAGTACGCCGAAGCCATTGGCAACCTGCAGGACGACATCAAGCGCAACCAGCAAAAACTGATCGACCTTGAAAACGAAGTCGGCCTGACCATTGCCGAAATCAAGGACATCAACCGCAGCATGTCCATCGGCGAGGCCAAGGCCCGCCGCGCCAAGAAGGAAATGGTCGAGGCCAACCTGCGTCTGGTGATCTCGATTGCCAAGAAGTACACCAACCGCGGCCTGCAATTCCTCGACCTGATCCAGGAAGGCAACATTGGCCTGATGAAGGCGGTGGACAAGTTCGAATACCGTCGCGGCTACAAGTTCTCGACCTACGCCACCTGGTGGATTCGCCAGGCGATCACCCGCTCGATCGCCGACCAGGCGCGCACCATCCGTATCCCGGTGCATATGATCGAGACGATCAACAAGCTCAACCGCATCTCTCGCCAGATGCTGCAGGAAATGGGCCGCGAGCCCACTCCGGAAGAGCTGGGCGAACGCATGGAAATGCCCGAGGACAAGGTCCGCAAGGTATTGAAGATCGCCAAAGAGCCGATCTCCATGGAAACCCCGATCGGTGACGACGAAGACTCGCACCTGGGCGACTTCATTGAAGACTCCGCCATGCAATCGCCGATCGACGTGGCGACCGTGGAAAGCCTCAAGGAAGCCACCCGCGACGTGCTCTCGGGCCTCACCGCCCGCGAAGCCAAGGTCCTGCGCATGCGCTTCGGCATCGACATGAATACCGACCACACCCTCGAGGAAGTCGGCAAGCAGTTCGATGTCACCCGCGAACGTATCCGCCAGATCGAAGCCAAGGCACTGCGCAAGCTGCGCCACCCGACACGAAGCGAGCACCTGCGCTCCTTCCTCGACGAGTGATACCAAAACCCCCGGCCCAAACCGGGGGTTTTGCATTGTGGACGACGGATGGCGCATCCCCGCCGACGCCGTTATAATCGCGCCTTCCTTCTGGGGGCCTATAGCTCAGTTGGTTAGAGCAGAGGACTCATAATCCTTTGGTCCACGGTTCGAGTCCGTGTGGGCCCACCACCTTCAAAGCCGCGCACTGCGCGGCTTTTTTGTGTCGATCAGACTAAAAGCCAGCCCGAGCTCTCACTCCACCCCCTCCAACCGCATCGTCGATCGCACCAATCGCTGCTCTTCTTGCTCGATCTCGCGCAGGTTGTCGCGCACGCTGTTGATATGTTCGCGGGCGGCGCGTTGGGCTTGTTCGGGCAGGCGTTCAATTACCGCGTGGTACAGGCGGGTGTGTTGGCGGTCGATCTGTCGTTTCTGCGGCGGGCGGTGGTAGAGGTTGTTTACCGAGGCAAACACCGTGCTCAGCATCAGTTCGCTCAGCGACTGTAACGTCAGCACCAGCACCGGGTTGTGGGAGGCCTCGCTGATGGCGCGGTGGAAGGCGTGGTCGCGGCGCGCGTGCTCGCGGGGGTCGAGCGGCTGCGGTTCGTCGTAGGCGGCGAGCATTTCTTGGTAGCGGCGCTTGATCAGCAGCAGATCGGCGTCGGTGGCGCGCAGCGCGGCCAAGCGTGCCGACTCCCCTTCCAGCAAGGCGCGTACTTCCAGCAGGTCGAATAAGGTACGCGGCTGCGAGCTGAACAGGTTCATCAGCGGTGTCGCATCGTTGCCCCGGTTCAGGTCGGCGACAAACGAGCCCCGCCCCTGCTCAGTGTCGATGATGCCGCGTCCGCGCAGGATGCGCAGGCCCTCGCGCAGCGCCGAGCGTGAGCAGCCGAGGGTTTCCACCAGGCGCCGCTCGGACGGCAGCGCCTGGCCGACTTTAAGCACCCCGTCGACGATCAGCCGCTCGATGCGCTCCGCCACCTGGTCGGCGATTCGGCTTTTACCCTGCTGATTACCCTTGGCATTTTCCATGTTTTAGCTCTCCAACTGGTAGGACCAGCATACAAGCATATGGCCAACAGCCGAAACCGTACCCGCATGGATACAGGGCTACCGGCCTTTCACCGGTGAGACGAGGACGAAACTGGTAGGACCAGTCCCGCCCCCCATGGACTCCTAAAAGCGGCCTGGGCCACTCTCAAGGTGCCATGGCTCAGCGAGCCCGACCGGTTACGCCTCTAGTGAAGCCAACCGGCGGACTCCGAGAACAATTAAAAAACCACCACCGTGTGAGCCCTATGAATATTCTTTACGACGAACGCGTCGATGGTGCGTTGCCCAAGGTCGATAAGTGCGCGTTGCTGGCCGAGCTGCAAGCGCGGCTGCCCGATCTGGAAATCCTCCACCGCACCGAAGACCTCAAGCCCTACGAGTGCGATGGCCTGTCAGCCTATCGCACCACGCCGATGCTTGTGGTGCTGCCCGAGCACGTCGAGCAGGTGCAAACCCTGCTCAAGATCTGCCACGAACGTGGCGTGCCCGTGGTCGCCCGTGGCGCCGGCACGGGCTTGTCCGGCGGTGCGCTGCCGCTGGAACAAGGCATTCTCCTGGTGATGGCGCGTTTCACCAAGATTCTCGAAGTCGATCCTGACGGTCGCTTCGCCCGCGTTCAGCCTGGCGTGCGCAACCTGGCGATTTCCCAAGCCGCCGCACCCTATGAGCTGTACTACGCGCCGGACCCTTCTTCACAGATCGCCTGCTCCATCGGCGGCAACGTCGCCGAGAACGCCGGTGGTGTGCACTGCCTGAAATACGGCCTGACCGTGCACAACCTGCTCAAGGTGGACATTCTTACCGTCGAGGGTGAGCACATGACGCTCGGCTCCGACGCGCTGGATTCGCCGGGTTTTGACCTGCTGGCGCTGTTTACCGGCTCTGAAGGCATGCTCGGGATCATCACCGAGGTGACCGTCAAGCTGCTGCCCAAGCCGCAAGTAGCCAAGGTGCTGCTGGCCGCCTTCGACTCGGTGGAAAAGGCCGGCCGCGCGGTAGGCGACATCATCGCGGCGGGCATCATCCCCGGCGGCCTGGAGATGATGGACAACCTGTCGATCCGCGCTGCGGAAGATTTCATCCACGCCGGCTACCCGGTGGATGCCGAGGCGATCCTGCTCTGCGAACTGGATGGCGTCGAGGCCGACGTGCATGACGACTGCACACGCGTCAGCGAAGTGCTCAAGCTGGCCGGCGCCACCGAGGTGAGGCTGGCACAAAACGAAGACGAACGCGCACGCTTCTGGGCCGGGCGCAAGAACGCCTTCCCAGCGGTCGGGCGCATTTCGCCAGACTACTACTGCATGGACGGCACCATCCCGCGCCGCGAGCTGCCGGGCGTGCTCAAGGGCATCGCCGACCTCTCCGAGCAGTACGGCCTGCGCGTGGCCAACGTATTCCACGCCGGCGACGGCAACATGCACCCGCTGATTCTGTTCGATGCCAACCAGCCCGGTGAGCTGGAGCGCGCCGAAAACCTGGGCGGCAAGATCCTCGAGCTGTGCGTCGAAGTGGGCGGCAGCATTACCGGGGAACACGGGGTGGGTCGCGAGAAGATCAATCAGATGTGCTCGCAGTTCAACGCCGACGAGCTGACCTTGTTCCACGCGGTGAAGGCGGCCTTCGATCCCAGCGGCCTGCTCAACCCCGGCAAGAACATCCCGACGCTGCATCGTTGCGCCGAGTTCGGCCGCATGCATATCCACAACGGCGAGTTGCCCTTCCCCGAACTGGAGCGTTTCTAATGTCCGTATTTGAAAACGACACCAGCGCCCAGTTGCTGGATCAGGTCAATCAGGCGCTCGCCAGCAAGACGCCACTGCGCATTCAGGGCAGCGGCAGTAAAGGCTTTCTCGGTCGTCCGGTCGAGGGCGAACTGCTCGACACGCGCTCACATCGCGGCATCGTCAGCTACGACCCTACCGAGCTGGTGGTCAGCGTGCGCGCCGGCACGCCGCTGGCGGAGCTGGAAGCCGCGCTGGACGCCGCCGGGCAGATGCTGCCCTGCGAGCCGCCGCATTTCGGTCCGGGCGCCACGGTCGGCGGCATGATCGCCACCGGACTTTCCGGTCCCCGTCGGCCGTGGAGCGGATCGGTCCGCGATTTCGTACTCGGCACGCGCATCATCACCGGCCAGGGCAAGCACCTGCGCTTCGGTGGCGAAGTGATGAAGAACGTCGCCGGGTACGACCTGTCGCGCTTGATGGCCGGCAGTTTCGGTTGCCTCGGCGTGCTCACCGAAGTTTCGCTCAAGGTGCTGCCCAAGCCGCGCCTGTGCAGCAGCCTGCGCCTGGAAATCGACCAGGAGCTTGCCCTGCTCAAGCTCGCCGACTGGGGCCAGCAGCCGATTCCGATCAGCGCGGCCAGCCATGACGGCCAGGCGCTGCACTTGCGACTGGAAGGCGGTGAAGGCTCGGTCAAGGCCGCCCGTGAACGGATCGGCGGTGAAGATCTGGATGCCGGCTACTGGAACGACCTGCGCGAACAGCGCCTGGCGTTCTTTGCCGACGCGCGCCCGCTGTGGCGCCTGTCCCTGCCCAACAATACGCCGGTGCTGGCACTGCCTGGCGAGCAACTGATGGACTGGGCCGGGGCCCAGCGCTGGCTGAAGAGCGATGCCGATGCGGAGATGATCCGTGGCATCGCCCGCGAAGTCGGCGGCCATGCCCAGTGCTACACCTTGGGCGTTACTGACAGCCCGTTCCAGCCGCTGCCGGAGCCGCTGCTGCGCTATCACCGCCAGCTCAAGGCGGCGCTCGACCCGCAGGGCATCTTCAATCCCGGCCACCTGTATTCCGAGGTCTGATGACGCTATGCAAACGAATCTGAGCGAAGCGGCCAAGCAGCTGCCGCGTGCCGAAGAAGCCGAAAGCATTCTGCGTTCCTGCGTGCACTGCGGTTTCTGCAATGCCACCTGCCCGACCTACCAACTGCTCGGCGACGAGCTGGACGGCCCGCGCGGGCGCATCTACCTGATGAAGGAGATGCTCGAAGGCGGCGAAGTAACCCAGAGCACCCAGCTGCACCTGGATCGCTGCCTGACCTGTCGCAACTGCGAAACCACCTGCCCGTCCGGCGTGAAGTACCACAACCTGCTGGACATCGGCCGCGATTTCATCGAGCGCCAGGTACCGCGCACCACCAGCGAGCGTCTGCTGCGCGGTGGCCTGCGCACCGTGGTGCCACGCCCTGCCCTGTTCAAGGCACTCTTGAACACCGGCAATGCGCTGCGCCCGCTGCTGCCGGCCTCGCTGCAAGCTCACTTGCCGCGCGAGATCCGCCCGGCCAAACCGCGCCCGCAGACCACCCACAGTCGCACCGTGCTGATGCTCGAAGGCTGCGTGCAGCCGAGCCTGTCGCCCAACACCAATGCCGCGACCGCGCGGGTGCTGGACCGTCTCGGCATCAGCGTCACGCCGGCCCGCGAAGCCGGTTGCTGTGGCGCGGTGGACTACCACCTTAACGCTCAGGATGCCGGCCTTGAACGCGCCCGGCGCAATATCGACGCCTGGTGGCCCGCCATCGAGGCGGGGGCCGAAGCCATCGTGCAGACCGCCAGTGGCTGTGGCGCCTTCATCAAGGAATACGGTCACCTGCTCAAGGACGATCCGGCTTACGCCGCCAAGGCGGCGCGCGTCAGCGAGCTGGCCAAGGACCTGGTCGAAGTGCTGCGTGGTGCTGAGCTGGAAAAGCTCGGGGTCAAATCCACCATGCGCATGGCCTTCCATTGCCCGTGCACCCTGCAGCATGCCCAGAAGCTGAGCGGCGCGGTCGAAGACGTGTTGAGCCGGCTAGGCTTCCAGCTCACTGCGGTGCCCGATGCGCACCTGTGCTGCGGTTCAGCGGGCAGTTATTCGCTGACCCAGCCGGAGATTTCCAAGCAGCTGCGCGACAACAAGCTCAACGCCCTGGAAAGCGGCAAGCCGGAGGTGATCGTCACCGCCAACATCGGCTGCCAGACCCACCTGGACGGCGCCGGGCGCACGCCGGTCAAGCATTGGATCGAGATTGTCGAGGAGTCGATGCAGTAAGGCTGAAGAAGCCGAGCGAACCTGAACACTTGCAACCCACCTGCGCATTGGCGCAGACCGAATTCGATAGGAGAACGCATGAAAACCAAAGCCGTACTGGGCCAGACCGAAGTCACCGCCATCCTCGCCGCCGCCCGTGCCGAGGCGCAGGCCAATGGCTGGGCGGTGACCGTCGCGGTCGCCGATGACGGCGGCCACCTGCTGGGCCTTGAGCGTCTGGACGGCTGCGCGCCGATCGCCGCCTACATCGCCACCGAGAAAGCCCGCAGCGCAGCGCTGGGTCGTCGCGAAACCAAGGGCTACGAAGACATGGTCAACGGCGGCCGCAACGCCTTCCTGTCAGCGCCAGTGGTGTGCTCGCTGGAAGGCGGCGTGCCGGTGATCGTCGACGGCCAGATCGTCGGCTCGGTGGGTGTGTCCGGCGTCACCGCCGCCCAGGATGCACAGGTTGCCAAGGCCGGCGCCGCCGTCCTCAACTGATTTTTCAGGCCAGACAACAAAGGAGAACAAGAGCATGACTGAGCGTGCAACCCTGGGTCGCCTGCATGTAGCGACCACTCTGCAGCGTTTTATTGAAGACGAAGTCCTGCCGGGTACCGGCCTCGACGCCGCCGCCTTCTGGCAGGGCCTGGACGCCCTGGCCCATGATCTGGCGCCGAAGAACCGTGAACTGCTGGCCGTGCGCGACCGCATTCAGGTCGAGCTGGACGCCTGGCACAAGGCCAACCCCGGCCCGATCAAGGACATGCCGGCCTACCGCGCCTTCCTCGAGTCCATCGGCTACCTGCTGCCGGTGCCCGAGCAGGTGAAGATCGAAACCGCCAACGTTGACGTCGAAATTTCCAGCCAGGCCGGTCCGCAGCTGGTGGTGCCGATCATGAACGCGCGCTATGCGCTGAACGCCGCCAACGCCCGCTGGGGCTCGCTCTACGACGCCCTCTATGGCACCGATGCCATCAGCGAAGAAGGCGGCGCGCAGAAGGGTCCGGGCTACAACGAAGTCCGCGGCGCCAAGGTCATCGCCTTTGCCCGCAACTTCCTCGACCAGGCTGCGCCGCTGGCCGCCGGCAGCCATGCCGACGCGGTCAACTACCGTGTGCAGGATGGCCAGCTGAAGGTCACGCTGGAGAACGGCAACGTCACCGCACTGGCCCAGCCGGAAAAATTCGTCGGCTTCCAGGGCGATGCGCTCGAGCCCAAGGCCGTGTTGCTAAAGAACAACGGCCTGCACGTCGAAATCCAGATCGACCCCAACAGCCCGATCGGCCAGACCGACGCCGCCGGCGTTAAGGACCTGCTGATCGAAGCCGCGATTTCCACCATTCTCGACTGCGAAGACTCGGTCGCCGCCGTCGATGCCGACGACAAGGTGCTGGCCTACCGCAACTGGCTGGGCATTGCCAAGGGCACCCTCAGCGAGGAAGTGGTCAAGGGCAGCACCAGCTTCGTGCGTCGCCTGAATCCGGACCGCGAATACAGCGCACCGAACGGCGGCACCCTGAGCCTGCACGGCCGCTCGCTGCTGTTCGTGCGTAACGTCGGTCACCTGATGACCAACCCGGCGATCCTGCTCGAAGACGGCAGCGAGATCCCTGAGGGCATCATGGACGGCGTGTTCACCAGCCTGATCGCCAAGCACGACCTGGCGCGCAAGGGCAACTCGCGCACCGGCAGCGTCTATATCGTCAAGCCGAAGATGCACGGTCCTGTGGAAGTCGCCTTCGCCGATGAGCTGTTCAGCCGCGTTGAAGACCTGATCGACGTGCCGCGCCATACCCTGAAGATGGGCATCATGGACGAGGAGCGCCGCACCAGCGCCAACCTCATGGCCTGCATCGGCGCCGCCAAGCATCGTGTGGCCTTCATCAACACCGGCTTCCTCGACCGCACCGGCGACGAGATGCACACCTGCATGGAAGCCGGCCCGGTGATGCGCAAGGGCGACATCAAGAATACCCCGTGGATCAAGTCCTACGAGCGCAACAACGTGCTGGTCGGCCTGGCCTGCGGTCTCAAGGGCAAGGCGCAGATCGGCAAGGGCATGTGGGCCATGCCGGATCTGATGGCGGCCATGCTCGAGCAGAAGATCGGTCACCCGCAATCCGGCGCCAACACCGCCTGGGTACCGTCGCCCACCGGCGCCACGCTGCATGCGCTGCACTACCACCAGGTGGATGTGCAGGCCGTACAGAGCGAGCTGGAGAAGGTTGACCTGGCCGCCGAGCGCGAACAACTGCTCAACGACCTGCTGACCATTCCGGTCGTCGCCGAGGCCAACTGGAGCGCCGAAGAGAAGCAGCAGGAGCTGGACAACAACTGCCAAGGCATCCTCGGCTACGTGGTGCGCTGGGTTGAACAGGGTGTCGGTTGCTCCAAGGTGCCGGATATCCACAACGTCGGCCTTATGGAAGACCGCGCCACCCTGCGCATCTCCGCCCAGCACATCGCCAACTGGCTACACCATGGCGTGGTGACGCGCGAGCAGGTTCAGGAAACCCTTGAGCGCATGGCCAAAGTGGTGGACCATCAGAATGCTGGCGATCCGCTATACCGCCCCATGTCCACCGACTACACGCAGTCGATTGCCTTCCAGGCAGCTGCGGACCTGGTGTTCAAGGGACGGGAACAGCCTGCGGGTTACACCGAGCCGCTGCTGCATGCCTGGCGTCGCCGCTTCAAGGAAGCCAACTGAGTAACACAAGGGCAATCACAGCTGCGCAACGCACTGCGCGTTCGCAGCCGTGACGATTTACAAGCCCCAGACAGCCTAAGCTGCCTGGGGCTTTCAAGCATCGGGCTGTAGGTATTCGCATCTGCCAACTTGCAACCCAGGCTTCGTCCACACGACGGGGTTATGCAAAACGCCGGGTACATCCAGGCATTACTGAAAGTGGTTCACAACAAAAAAAAGGGACCCAAGCATGAGTCAAACACTACTGTCCATTCTGGCCTTCGTGCCACTGGTGCTAGCGGGTGTGCTGCTGATCGGCTTTCGATGGCCCGCCAAGTATGCAATGCCGCTGGTTTTCGTCCTGACGGCGGTGATCGGGCTGCTGGCCTGGGACATGACGCTCAACCGGGTCATTGCCTCAACGTTGCAAGGCCTGATCCTCACCGCCGCGATTCTCTGGATCGTCTTCGGCGCGATCCTGCTGCTCAACACGCTGAAGCACTCGGGGGGGATCAGCGCGATTCGGCGCGGCTTCTCCAACATCAGCCCTGACCGCCGCGTTCAGGCGGTGATCGTGGCGTGGCTGTTCGGCTGCTTCATCGAAGGCGCATCCGGCTTCGGTACACCGGCCGCCGTGGTCGCTCCGCTGATGGTGGCACTGGGCTTCCCCGCCATGGCCGCCGTCGTGCTGGGCATGTTGGTGCAATCCACGCCGGTGTCCTTCGGCGCAGTCGGTACGCCGATCCTGGTGGGCGTGGGGGCCGGCCTGGACAAAAGCGGGATCAGCGAGCAGCTGGTCACGATGGGTAGCAGCTGGGAGGTGTTCTTCCACCTGATCTTCTCGCGTGTCGCGATCATTCATGCCCTGTGCGGGATTCTCATGCCGCTGATCATGATCAGCATCATGACTCGCTTCTTCGGCAAGAACCGTTCCTGGACCGAAGGCCTGGCCATCGCGCCGTTCGCCATCTTCACCGGCTTTGCCTTCGTCATCCCTTACGCGGCGGCTGGCGTGTTCCTCGGCCCGGAATTCCCCTCGATGATCGGTGCCCTGGTAGGCCTGGCCATTGTGGTACCGGCCGCCAAGGCAGGCTTCCTAATCCCCAAGCAGAGCTGGGATTTCGCGCCGGCCAGCGAGTGGCCAGCCGAGTGGATGGGCAAGATCGAAATGAAGCTGGACGATATGTCCGGTAAAAAAGCGATTTCCGTGCCCATGGCGTGGGCGCCCTACGTGCTGCTGGCTGTGCTGCTGGTGCTGACGCGCAACGTACCTGAGCTGAAGGCCTGGCTGTTGTCCCTGAGCTTCGGCTGGAAGGACATCATGGGCGAAACGGGCGTATCCGGAACCCTGGAACTGCTCTACCTGCCGGGTGGCCTGCTCTGCATCGCTGCGCTGGGGACCTTCTTCATGCATCGCATGCGGGTGAGTGAGCTGGTGACTGCGTTCAGCGAGTCCAGCAAAACGCTCCTGGGGGCAGGCTTCGTGTTGATCTTCACCATTCCGATGGTGCGCATTCTGATCAACTCCGGGGTCAACGCGTCGGACCTGATCTCCATGCCGGTGGCCATGGCGCGTCTGGTGGCCGACAGCGTAGGCGATGTGTATCCGTTCTTTGCACCGGCAGTCGGTGCGCTCGGCGCGTTCATTGCCGGCTCCAACACCGTGTCCAACCTGATGCTGTCGCAGTTCCAGTTCAACGCCGCTGAGCTTCTGGGCATGTCCGGTGCGTTGATGGTAGCGCTGCAATCCGTCGGTGCGGCGGCGGGCAACATGATCGCTATCCACAACGTGGTGGCGGCCTCGGCGACGGTAGGTTTGCTGGGACGTGAAGGCATCACCTTGCGCAAAACCATGCTACCGACCCTGTACTACCTCATCCTGGCCGGTGGTATCGGGTTGATTGCCGTGTTCATCATGGGCATTACCGACCCCTTGGTGATCGCCAGCAACTGAGCTGCATCGACTCCAAGCTCTAACTGAAAATGATAAAGCACAGCGCCGGTTTAACCGGCGCTGATGCATAGCAAGAGGCTTCAGATGACTACTGACTTCAAACAAGCCGCGCTGGATTACCACGAATTCCCCACCCCCGGCAAAATCAGCATCGCACTGAGCAAACCCGCCGATACCGCCGCCCACCTCGCCCTAGCCTACAGTCCCGGTGTAGCCGAGCCCGTTCGCGCGATTGCCGCCAACCCTGAAAATGCCTACCGCTTTACCGGCAAGGGCAACCTTGTCGCAGTGATCAGCGACGGCAGCGCCATCCTCGGCCTCGGCGACCTCGGGCCGCTGGCCAGCAAACCGGTTATGGAAGGCAAAGCCCTGCTCTTCAAGCGTTTCGCAGGCATTGATTCGGTGGATATCCAGGTCAAGTCGGAAAACCCGCAGGCATTCATCGACACGGTTGCGCGCATCGCCGATACCTTCGGCGGCATCAATCTGGAAGACATCAAGGCGCCCGAGTGCTTTGAGATTGAGAAAATTCTGATCGAGCAGTGCGACATCCCGGTGTTCCACGACGACCAGCACGGCACCGCCATCGTCACCGCCGCCGGCATGCTCAATGCGCTGGAGATCCAGGGCAAGCTGCTCTCTGACGCACGCATCGTCTGCCTCGGCGCCGGCGCGGCGGCCATCGCCTGCATGAAGCTGCTGCTCAGCCTTGGTGCCCGCCGCGAGAACCTGTATCTGGTCGACCGCCAAGGTGTGATCCGTTCCGACCGTGGCGATCTCGTCAGCCACAAGCAAGCCTTCGTCAATGACGGCGGTGCCCGTACCCTGCTGGACGCCATGCAAGACGCCGACGTGTTCATCGGCCTTTCGGGTGGCAACCTGCTGACGGCAGACGCACTGCTGGCCATGGCGCCCAAGCCGATCGTCTTTGCCTGCTCGAACCCCGATCCGGAAATCCAGCCGGAACTGGCCATGAGTCTGCGCGACGACCTGATCCTGGCCACCGGCCGCTCCGATTACCCGAACCAGGTGAACAACGTGCTGGGTTTCCCCTTCATCTTCCGCGGCGCCCTGGATGTGCGTGCAGCGCGAATTAACGAAGAGATGAAGATCGCCGCCGTTGAAGCCCTGCGCCAGTTGGCCAAGGAGCCGACGCCGGTCGAAATGCTGCAAGCATTCAACATCGACCGCCTGGAGTTTGGCCCTGACTACATTCTGCCCAAGCCGCTGGACGCGCGACTGCTGGGTGCCGTGGCCGGTGCCGTGGCTAAAGCTGCGGTCGATTCAGGTGTTGCCCGCTTGCCCTACCCTGCCCACTACCCGCTGTGATCGACTGTCCTTGGTAGAAGTCAGCTTGCTGGCGATGGGCGGAGGGTACGTAGGGTGGATATCGCTTTTTCACATCCACCCACCACCGCTCGGTGGAAAAGGAAAAGCGTTGTCCACCCTACTTGCTGGCTCTGACAACGACGGCAAGCACAGCCACCAACCTCGCGGGTGGACAATGGAAACGGCATCCACCCATCCGGCTTGAACGACCGGCCGTTGTAAGCGATTGGCGAATGTAGCGTAGGGTGGATGTCGCTTTTCACATCCACCACCACCGCTCGGTGGACAAGGAAAAAAAACGTTGTCCACCCTACTGACTTATCCCCTCTTATTCGCTCACCTCTAATTCAACCCACGTCGGCGCATGGTCACTGGCGCGGGGCTGATCGCGTACCCAGCGATCGACACCGGCGTTCTGTAGCCGTGGCGCCAGGTCGGGGCTGAGTAGCAGGTGGTCGATGCGCAGGCCCGAGTCCTTTTCCCAGTGCTGGCGAAAGTAATCCCAGAACGTATAGATGCGCTCCTGCGGAAAGCGCGCACGCAGGGCATCCGTCCACCCCTGGGCCAGCAAGCGTTGATAGCACGCACGGGTTTCCGGTTGCAGCAGCGCGTCCTTACGCCAGGAGCGCGTGTTGTAGATATCGTCGTCGGTGGGCACCACGTTGTAATCACCGGCCAGCACCACCGGATGTCCGCTGGCATACAGCGAGGCGGCGTGCTGGATCAGCCGTTCGAACCAGGCGAGCTTGTAGTCGAACTTGGGTCCTGGCTGCGGGTTGCCATTGGGCAGGTAAAGGCTGGCGACAATCACACCCTTCACTGCGGCCTCGAGGTAGCGACTGTGGGTATCGTCAGGATCACCCGGCAAGCCGCGACGAATCTCCAGTGGTTCCGCATCCCGGGCCAGAATGGCCACACCGTTCCATGACGCCTGGCCGTGCCAGATGGCGCCATAGCCGGCCGCCTGGATATCCAGGATGGGAAAGGCCACATCCGCAGCCTTGAGTTCCTGCAGGCAGGCCACGTCCGGCTGTTCGCGCTCCAGCCACTGCAGCAGCGCCGGCAGGCGTGAGCGAATACCGTTGATATTGAAGGTGGCGATTTTCAAGGTCTGCACGCGGGGCCTCGCTGATCGACAGGACGCAGAGCCTGTTCCGCGCGAGCGTGGAAGCAGGTGGGCTTAACAATAGAAGCCTCGGCGCACCATCGGTTCTACCCCCGCGATGTACAACCGTTGTAGAGCACAGCAAAACCTACCTGGACAGCCGCGCACAATGTGTTCGCTCGTGGCTATGCGCGGCGCCTCGTCTGCACCTATATACCGCCTGAATTGCTCCTGCTGAGGGAACCGCGGCAAGGTTCAACAGTCAGATTTCCGCGCCAGCCGCGCGGGCATTTATTCACCTGATGACTGCACCCCTGACGTCGTGAAACTGTAACGAAGCTGCCGTAAAAAATAGCTGTTAACTCTTCATCACACTGTATTGACGACCAACATGACCACGCTTATCGAATTGGCCCAACACATCGAAAACCTGTATCCCTTGAAGGATAAGCAGGCCGGCACCCGCTACCGCATCGTCAATCAGTTGGCCGGCCTGACCGAGCTGGAAGAGTTAGGCGGAACACCCCGTTACGTGCCTTCCCAGGCCTTGCAGGACGGCACGCTGTGGGATGCGTCTTCTGTACAACTAACAGCCGCCCGCTGATACAGGCGGCTGTCCGCTTAATAGCTCAGGTTCAGGGACAGACTTGCGCCATGCTGGCGCTCCTCCGCATCCCGCAGGTGATAGGCCGCACGAACCGTCACGGTATGCCCCAGCGACAAGCCGAGCCCCAAGGTTGCCAGCGTCTGGTCCTGATAGGGCGTGATGGTCTGTAGGTCATAGTCGAAACCCGGCATTGAATTGAGCCCCATGCGCAGGGTTTGTGGATCGTCCTCGTACTCACGCTCGCGCGCCACTTCGCCGAACACCTGCAAAGTGCGGCTCAGCTGCAGGTTGGCTTCCAGACCCACCCCCAGTCGCTTGCTGTCACGGGTCTGCTCGGCATAATGCAGCGCCGTGGAGTTTTCCCCATCCTCGCGATACGCGTCGATTTCCACGCGCACATAGTCGGCACTCACAAAGGGACTGACCTGCCAACTGCCCCGCCGCCCCAGCGCGTAGCCCAGTCGCAGGGTGGCGGCCGCAAGCTGGCCATCGGTGTCCCCTTTCTCGATGCGCTCGGCGATGCCCAGGTCGAAACGCCGTTCCAGATCGTGGTAATTCAAATGACCCGCCGTCACACCGACATCGGCCCACAGGCGTTTTTGCCGATACTGCGCAAAGGTGCTGAGCAGGTAGCCCCGCAGGTCATAATCGGACTGGCTGTGGTCCATCTCCAGGCTGCTTTCCTGCAAACCCAGGGCAAAACCCAGGCGCCAGCGCTCGCTCAGCCGATAGGTCGCGCCCAGGTTCACGCCCAGGGTTTCACTGTCGCCAGGCGCCACGGCCAGATGCTCGTCGAAATCCCGCCGCTGGCCGGTTGCCGCCGTAAAGCTGCGCCAGTTGCCCCGCGTCTGCCAATCGCCACGGTCAGCCTGCCACTCACTGCGCAGGTGCTGTTGGTGCGTGTTCAAACCGGACAGGGCCATGTCCGGCAGCAGGCCGATTTCCCACGGGGCCGACAGAAGCGAATAGACGTAGTCGGCGCTGATCTGTTGCACCGCCGCTGTGGGGTGAACGCCATCATAGAAAATCAACTTGTCCGGATCTGCCGAAGCATTGCCCTGGCCCCAGGTCGGATCGGGCTGGCATCGGTCCCCGTTGAAGCACACGTCCATCTGCGCAACATTGGGGTCGAAGCCAAAGCGCGCCGGGTCGGCGAGCATTTCAATGAACAGCGCGCGGTAATTGAGCCGAATGACGTTACCGCCCAGCGCCAGCAATTGCCGGTCCAGTTCGGCATTGAACAGCCCACTCAGACCTGACCACGCATCGCGTTGCCCACTGACGAAGCCCGCCGGGCTTAGGCCCACGTTCGGCAAGTCCGAAACGATGATGTAACGCGCCCCGGCGCGCTGCAGTGCCGCCACGCCAGCGACCAGATCGGCTGCGGAGGAAGCCGCGCTGGCTTGATCGTTAATTCGTCCCTGAAGAATGTCGTTACCGCCGCCATTGACATAAAACAGCGTCGAGGCACTCACCCGCGGCACATCAACCAGGTAACCGTCACGGGTGCGCGAAACTAGCCCGGCATCAACCTCCGAGCCATCTTCATCGATGATCGATGCCAGGATTTCATCGGTGCGACTCCCCCCTACCGCATAGTTGGTGCCGTCCGGATTGCCGGTAAGCTCCTCGGGAAGGATCGGCGTCGAGGGGAGTGCCTGCAGCCCAAGCCGCCCGGCCAGCCGCTGGGAGGCGACAGCGGCATACGGCTCATCACGGCCATCGATATAGTCGGGCCCAATGCGGTTGGTAAAACGTATCCCATCGGTGGGAAGGCCATTTTGTGTGGCGCCACCTAGATCTGGAAATTGCCCACTGTCACTGAGCGAATCGCCAAAGATCACCAGTTGCGAATACGGCGAGGCGGAAGAAAGAGCGGGAAGACCGGCAAACAACAGCGCGATGCCCAAGGTGTGGCGTCGAAACGTCATAAAGGACTCCTGTCATTGTTGGTGTTGTAAAAGCACCCTCAACGACTCTAGACCTCGTTTCGTTAGGTCACTGACCGATTGCCGGTTAGTTGAACCAGGCGGACCTCTAACCCATCTGTTTATTGCGGCGTCTCGAGAAGGTTTATCCCAAGGAATGCTTTAGGAGACGGTCATGTGAATAAATATCGCCTACCCCTCCGCCATTGCCTGCGCCACAAACCAACCACAAAAAAGCCCCGCCCGGATCACTCCGGGCGGGGCTTTTCAGTTCAGCTCAGCCGATCAGACCTTGCTGCGCTCGAAGCGCTTGCGGTCGTTTTCGTTGAGGTACTTCTTGCGCAGGCGAATCGACTTGGGGGTCACTTCGACGAGCTCGTCGTCGTCGATGAATTCCAGCGCCTGTTCCAGGGTGAACTTGATCGGCGGCACCAGGGCGATGACTTCGTCCTTGCCCGAGGCACGCATGTTGTCGAGTTTCTTGCCCTTGGTGGGGTTGATGGTCAGGTCGTTGTCGCGGCTGTTGATGCCGCACAGCTGGCCTTCGTAGATATCCTGGCCGGGCTCGAGGAACAGCTTGCCGCGGCTCTGCAGGGTTTCCAGAGAGTAGGTCAGCGCCTTGCCGGTGGCCATGGACACCAGAACGCCGTTCTGGCGGTTGGCGACTTCGCCTGACTTGACCGGCCCATAGTGGCTGAAGGTCGAGGTCAGGATGCCGGTACCCGAGGTCATGGTCAGGAAGCTGTTGCGGAAACCGATCAGGCCACGGGCCGGGATGGTGTATTCCAGGCGCACACGGCCCTTGCCATCCGGGACCATGTTGGTCAGATCGCCCTTGCGCAGGCCCATCTGTTCCATCAGCGGACCCTGGTGGGTTTCCTCGATGTCGATGATGACGTTCTCGTAGGGCTCCTGCTTCTCGCCGTCGACGTCCTTGATCACCACTTCCGGACGGCCCACGGCCAGCTCGAAGCCTTCACGGCGCATGGTTTCGATCAGTACCGACAGGTGCAGTTCACCACGGCCGGAAACCTTGAACTTGTCGGGCGAGTCGCCTTCTTCGACGCGCAAGGCAACGTTATGCAGCAGTTCCTTTTCCAGACGCTCCTTGATGTTGCGGCTGGTGACGAACTTGCCTTCCTTGCCGCAGAACGGCGAGTCGTTGACCTGGAAGGTCATGGACACGGTCGGCTCGTCCACGGTCAACGGCGGCAGGGCCTCGACGTGGTTCATGTCGCACAAGGTGTCGGAGATGTACAGCTCGTCCATGCCGCTGACGCAGACGATGTCACCGGCTTCAGCTTCGGCAACTTCAACGCGCTGCAGGCCGGAGTGGCCCATGACCTTCAGGATACGGCCCTGGCGCTTCTTGCCGTCGGCGCCAATGGCGACCACCGGGGTGTTGGTCTTGATCTTGCCGCGCTTGATGCGGCCCACGCCGATCACACCGAGGAAGCTGTTGTAGTCCAGCTGGGAGATCTGCATCTGGAACGGACCGTCCACGTCGACGTTGGGCGCCGGCACGTGATCGACGATGGCCTGGAACAGGGCGTCCATGTTGTCGGCCAGGTTCTCATGATCGAGACCGGCCAGACCGTTCAGGGCGCTGGCGTAGACAATCGGGAAGTCCAGCTGCTGCTCGGTGGCGCCGAGGTTGTCGAACAGGTCGAAGATCTGATCGACAACCCAGTCCGGACGCGCGCCCGGGCGGTCGATCTTGTTGACCACAACGATCGGGTTCAGGCCGGCCTGGAAGGCTTTCTGGGTCACGAAGCGGGTTTGCGGCATCGGGCCGTCGATGGAGTCGACCACCAGCAGCACGCAGTCAACCATGCTCATCACACGCTCGACTTCACCGCCGAAGTCGGCGTGGCCGGGGGTGTCGACGATGTTGATGTTGTAGTCCTTCCACTTCAGCGCGGTATTTTTCGCCAGGATGGTGATGCCACGCTCCTTTTCCTGGTCGTTGCTGTCCATCACGCGCTCGTTTTCCAGCTCCTTGCGGTCCAGGGTGCCGGACAGGCGCAGTAGCTTGTCAACCAGGGTGGTCTTGCCATGGTCGACGTGGGCGATGATGGCGATATTGCGAAGATTCTCGATCACAGTTTTGTCTCGATATTAAGCTCGTGGCTGAAGGCCCGAGCTGGGAAGCTGATTCCCGCGGTTGTTGCCGCACGGGATGGATGGAAGCGGCGGCGCGAAGGCCGCTCTCTTCCGGGCTCGCTACGCGTCGCGGGACGCGCCAGAGTCGGGAGGTCGGTGGCGGATACTGCCACCTAGCAGCCCAGGCTGCTTCACGGACCTGTCAGGTCGGACGATAAACGCGCACATTGGCATGCCCCTCGGACAGAAGATGATGAGCATGCAGGCGGCTCATGACACCTTTGTCGCAATACAGCAGGTACTGGCGATTGTCATCCAGTTCCTTGAAGCGGTTGTTGACCGCGTAGAACGGCAGCGTCTGAATTTCGATCCCCGGCAACTGCAGCGGTTCATCGTCCACCGCGTCGGGATGGCGAATGTCCAGGACGATCTGCCCCGGCAGCGCTTCACTGACGACTTCCACCGGCACATCTTTACCCAGCTCTTCGATGACCTTGTCCACGGTGATCCGCGTGGCGCGCTCGATCGCGCGCTCGAGAATCGCCATGTCGAACTGTTCTTCTTCATGCTCGATGCGCCCGCGCTTGGCGCGGGTGGTCGGGTTGACCGAAATCACCCCGCAGTATTCCGGCATGTTCTTGGCGAACTCGGCGGTGCCGATGGCGGTCGCGGTGTCGATGATGTCCTGCTTGTGCGCGGCAATCAGCGGGCGCAGCACCAGGGTGTCGGTAACCGAATCGATCACCGACAGGTTAGGCAGGGTCTGGCTGGACACCTGGGAGATGGCTTCACCGGTAACCAGCGCATCGATGTTCAGCTCGGCAGCGATGCGGCTGGAGGCGCGCAGCATCATGCGCTTGAGCACCACGCCCATCTGGCTGTTGTCGACCTTGCCAAGAATCTCGCCGACCACTTCCTCAAAAGGCACGCTGATAAACAGCACGCGATGGGACGAGCCGAATTTTTGCCACAGATAGTGGGCAACTTCCATCACCCCCAACTCATGGGCACGACCACCGAGGTTGAAGAAGCAAAAATGGGTTAGCAGACCGCGGCGCATCATCTGATAGGCGGCCACGGTGGAGTCGAAACCACCGGACATCAGCACCAGCGTCTGCTCGATGGAGCCCAGCGGATAACCGCCCAGGCCCTGATGCTGCGCATGAATGATGTACAAGCGGTCGTAACGCACCTCGAACCGCACCTCGACCTCGGGGCGCTTGAGGTCGATGCCGGCGGCCCCGCACTCCTGGCGCAGGCGGCTGCCCACGAAGCTGGCCAGTTCTACTGAGGTGAACGAGTGGGTGTTACCGGAACGCTTGCAGCGCACGGCGAAGATCTTGCCCGGCAACTGTGCGCCAAAATGCTCGCGGCATTTTTCCAACACATCGTCGAAATCGACGTAGGGGTAGTCGTGCACTTCCAGGCAATGCGCGATGCCCGGCGTGTTGCGCAGGCGCTCCAGCATCTCGGCCAGTAGCTTCGGCTCGGTCTGCCGGGTTTCCAGCTCCAGGTTGTCCCACTCGCCCTGCACATCCAGTTGCGGATCGAGATCCTTGAGCACCATGCGGATGTTCTTCGCCAGCTGCCGGATGAACTGCTTGCGCACCGGACGGCTCTTGATGGTGATTTCGGCGAAGGGCTTGACGATGACTTTCATGGAAGGCGGGACTGGGCGGGCAGCCAGAAAAAAGAGGGGCGCGAATTATACCGGAAATTGTGCAAGCTTTGATCGATTAATTGCAGCGCGCCCGATTGTCATTGAAAACGCAGCCGTTCAGATGAATCGACTGTCCCAATCGGGTGTACAGGTCGTAAACGCAGCGGGGTGCCGACAGAGGGTCGAGGCGAAGCAACTGATGAGGCGCAACTCGCAACTCGCACCACTTTGTATCGAAGTGGGCGAGCACGCACTGTTTTGGTGCAAAAACACGGCTGCAAGCAGAACGAAGCTCCATAATCAGCCCCATCCATGGCATGTCGGGACACTGGCACACTCATTGCTGTCTTGTGGTGGAGGGTGCCCTGGCGGATCATGCCGCCCCAGCATTACCTAATTCTCTGGGAGTCAGCCGCATTCGGCGTGTACCCCGGTTTGCTTTCCCTTGGAGGACACTATGTCGAAATCGCTGCAACTGATTAAAGACCATGATGTGAAGTGGATTGACCTGCGTTTTACCGATATCAAAGGCCAGCAGCACCACATCACCATGCCGGCGCGCGATGCCGACGACGATTTCTTCGAACACGGCAAGATGTTTGATGGCTCCTCCCTAGCCGGCTGGAAAGGCATTGAAGCGTCCGACATGATTCTGCTGCCGGACGACGCCACGGCCGTACTCGACCCGTTCACCGAAGAGCCGACGCTGATTCTGGTCTGCGACGTGATCGAGCCCTCCACCATGCAGGGCTACGACCGCGACCCGCGCGCCATCGCTCGCCGTGCCGAAGAGTTCCTGAAAAGCACCGGCATCGGCGACACCGTGTTCGTCGGCCCGGAGCCGGAATTCTTCATCTTCGATCAGGTCAAGTTCAAGTCCGACATCTCGGGCTCAATGTTCAAGATCTACTCCGAGCAGGCGTCCTGGAACACCGACGCGGACTTCGAGGGCGGCAACAAGGGTCACCATGTCCCGGTCAAGGGTGGCTACCTGCCGACCCCGCCGAAAGACTATGACCACGAAATCCGCACCGCCATGTGCAACGCCCTGGAAGAGATGGGCCAGTTCGTTGAAATCCATCACCACGAAGTGGCGACGGCCGGTCAGAACGAAATCGGCGTGCGTTTCAATACCCTGGTCACCAAGGCCGACGAAGTTCAGACCCTCAAGTACTGCGTGCACAACGTCGCCGATGCCTATGGCAAGACCGCGACCTTCATGCCAAAACCGCTGTACGGCGACAACGGCTCGGGCATGCACGTGCACCTGTCGATTGCCAAAGATGGCAAGAACACCTTTGCGGGCGAAGGCTATGCAGGCTTGTCCGACACTGCGCTGTACTTCATTGGCGGCATCATCAAGCACGGCAAGGCGCTGAACGCCCTGACCAACCCGTCGACCAACTCCTACAAGCGCCTGGTTCCGGGCTTTGAAGCCCCGGTGATGCTGGCCTACTCGGCGCGCAACCGCTCCGCCTCGATCCGCATCCCGTACGTTTCCAGCCCGAAAGGCCGTCGTATCGAAGCGCGCTTCCCGGACCCGGCTGCCAACCCCTACTTGGCCTTCTCCGCCCTGCTGATGGCCGGTCTGGACGGTATCCAGAACAAGATCCACCCTGGCGACGCTGCCGACAAGAACCTGTACGACCTGCCGCCGGAAGAGTCCAAACTGATCCCGCAGGTGTGCGGCAGCTTGAAGGAAGCCCTGGAAGCCCTCGACGCCGACCGCGACTTCCTGCTCAAGGGCGGCGTGTTCAGCAACGACTTCCTCGATGCCTTCATCGAGCTGAAAGCCGCTGAAGAACTCAAGGTGCGCACCTTCGTTCACCCGCTGGAATACGACCTGTACTACAGCGTCTAAGCCAGCGCCGGCCGCTGCCGGTGTAGCAAGCAAGAGGCCTCCTTCGGGAGGCCTTTTTAGTTTGGGCTGTGCCTGCGTGATGCAGGCACTTTAGCCGGCACAGAGGCCGTTGCCGAAATGAATTCGGCCCTCAGGCGAATACCCCACTAGTTGGTGGGCCTGCCTTAACTGTGGGGCCGAATTTACTTCGGCGGCGATGCTCGGCCCGCCGTACAAGCCTGTGCTCCAGCGCTAACACCCAAGAGGCCCCTATAAGGCCTCTCCCGTTACCGCAAGAGTGATACCCAAGGCATGGGCCAGTATTACCGCCGCAGCCGAAATAAATTCGGCCCTACAGGCTGAATACCCCACTAGTGGGTGACACATTCCTACAACCAAACCGCGTCCCAGTGCGGGTACTCACTGATTCGCTCCACCAGGCCCGCCCTCAGCGGGTTCGCCACGATATAACGCGCCAGGCTCGTCAGGTCTTCATCGTGGCGCACCGCTCGATCATGAAACCCACGCTGCCAAAGCGGCACCTGCCGGTTAACACGGCGCCGGGTTGAGCTTGCAACGCGCCCTTTCAACGTCTTGATCAGCACCGAAAGGTTGCTGCCTTCTGCAACTGAAACATCTAATGCAAATGGTCCGGCATGAGCACCCATGCCAGCGAATCAAGCCGACGCTCGTTTTGTAGCCGGCGCATTTCTCGAATCACAAGACGTGCAGTGTCGAAATCATCAAACCAGGCAAGCCGCTGGTAGGTGCAGATCGTCACGTGATAAACCTGATGGGGTAGCGAAACACGTCCTCGACAGAGGTCTTGATAGGGCATGTCCTTTGCCTTTGGATAATGATACCCAGGGCACTTTAGCCAGTATGGGCGCCGCTGCCGAAATGAATTCGGCCCTACAGCTGGACATCCTGCGGTGTGCACAAAGCAGATACCTTCACCTGTGGGGCCGAATTTACTTCGGCAGCAACCCGTCATCAAACCCTTTCCTGGCTCGCACCCAACATTCCATGCACCACCCCACGTCCCGTGCGTCTGCCACTTGCCAGTCGCGAGGTCCGGTGCAAGTCTTGCCAGATTGCCACGGAGGGAAAATCCCATGCGCCTGCTCACCTGCTGCCTGCTTTGCGCTCTGGCTCTGTCGGCCAGCGCCGAGGTCTACAAATACACCGATGCCCAAGGCAAAACGGTGTTCACCAACCAGCCGCCCGAAGGCCAGCCGGTCGAGCGCATCGAGTTGCCCCCCACCAATACGATCCAATCCTCGTTTCCCGAGGGCGCCTCTACACCACCCGCCGCTTCGTCACTCGTTTCCCGCTATCGAGTTTTGCAACTGGTCGGTCTTCCGGATGACGAAGCCTTGCGCGCCAATAACGGCACCTTCACCGTCAGCGTGCAGATCGAGCCGCCCCTGGCGCCAGGGCACAGCCTGCAATTGCTACTCGACGGCAGCCCCCATGGCCCAGCCAGTACCACTACACAGCTGCAGATCAATCAGACCGATCGCGGCACCCACAGCCTGGCCGTACAGGTACTGGCCGATGGCAAGGCGCTGCAGCAAAGCGATGTACTGACCTTTACTGTCCAGCGCATCAGCATCAACAGCCCGGCTCGCAAGGCCGCTCCTTGACGCGCCTGGCGGTTCTGGCTCTGGCGCTTGTCAGCCTGCCGCTGTTCGCGCAGGTCTATACGCACGTCGATGCCGAGGGCAACCGGGTCTTCAGCGGCCACCCATTGCATGAGCACTCTCAGCCTGTCGCCCTTCCTCCCATCAATCGCTTGCCGTCTGTACTGCCGGTTGAGACGCAACTTCGCTCCGTAGCGCCGGCTGAACACAGCCTGCGGCAGGGATACCAATGGGTGCGCATTCTGCAGCCCACGGCGGATGAGACCTACCGGGATGGCGCCGGCAATCTCAGCGTGCTCGCCGGCAGCGAGCCTGCCTTGCACCCTGGCCATGCGTACCAGTTGCTGTTCGATGACCAGCCGCTGGGCAGCGCCGGCTCGAAACCCAGCTTCCAACTGCACAATCTGGACCGCGGCAGTCATCGTTTGGCGGTGGAGATTGTCGATGCCACAGGCACAAGCCTGATCCGCAGTGCCGAGCAAACCGTGCATATCCACCGCCCTTCCCTGGCCCAGAAGCGGCGAGTCAGGCCCTGCCAGGGTGACGACTACGGACGTCGCCTGGAATGCCCGATGCGCGACAAACCTGTCGAGAAGCGCGACATCCCTTACGTCCCCCTCTTCTGACCTTTCGCATCTCGACTCCACCGCACTCTCCCCGTTTACGCACCATACTGGTGCATGGAAGCGCCAATCACGGCACATTTTTAGGGCAACCGGGCCGCAGAAAGCCGCCGGGTGCCCCATCGCTCGTGCCATACGCCGCCTGGTTTGCTTCTTGCATTTCAATGCCGCCAGAAGATGGAACCTACCCATGATGATGAACACTGACGCCACGCATCGGCTGTTGCTGGATAACCTGAACACCGCCATCGTGCTGCTTAACGACAGCCTGCGCCTGGAATACATGAATCCGGCCGCCGAAATGCTGCTGGCCGTCAGTGGTCAACGCAGCCAGGGGCAGTTCATCAGCGAGTTGTTCACCGAATCGCCCGAGGCCTTGCCCGCGCTGCGTCAAGCCGTTGAAGAAGCCCATCCTTTCACCAAGCGCGAAGCCCTGCTCACCACCCTGAGCGGCCAATCGCTGACCGTGGATTACGCCGTAACGCCAATCATCAATCACGGCACCACGCTGCTGTTGCTGGAGATCCATCCCCGCGACCGGCTGTTGCGCATCAGCAAGGAAGAGGCCCAGCAATCGCAGATCGAAACCACCAAAGTGCTGGTGCGCGGCCTGGCTCACGAGATCAAGAATCCACTGGGTGGTATTCGCGGTGCGGCGCAATTGCTGGCACGCGAGCTGCCGGGCGAAGCGCTCAAGGATTACACCAACGTGATCATTGAGGAGGCCGACCGCCTGCGTAACCTCGTCGATCGCATGCTGGGCTCCAACAAGCTGCCGTCGCTTGCTTACACCAATATCCATGAAGTACTGGAGCGAGTCGCCAGCCTGATCGAAGCGGAAAGCCAGGATTGCACCATGTTGGTGCGCGATTACGATCCAAGCCTGCCGGACGTCTTAATCGACCACGAACAGATGATTCAGGCCGTGCTCAACATTGCCCGCAATGCCCTGCAGGCACTGGCTGGATATACCATGACCGAACCGGCCCGCATCACCCTGCGCACTCGCGCGCTGCGTCAGTTCACCATTGGTCACGTCCGGCACCGCCTGGCAATCAGGCTGGAAATCATCGACAACGGCCCAGGCATCCTGCCCGACCTGCACGACACCCTCTTTTATCCCATGGTCAGCGGCCGTCCGGACGGTACCGGGCTGGGCTTGGCGATCACCCAGAACATCATCAGCCAGCATCAGGGGCTGGTCGAATTCGAGAGCCAGCCTGGGCGCACCGTCTTCGCCATCGTCCTGCCACTGGAACAAGGAATTTCTCCGTCATGAACCGAAGCGAAACTGTCTGGATCGTCGACGACGACCGCTCCATCCGCTGGGTGCTGGAAAAGGCGCTGCAACAAGGCGGACTCACCACGCAAAGTTTCGACAGCGCCGATAGCGTGCTCAGTCGCCTGGCCCGCCAGCAACCGGACGTGATCATTTCCGACATCCGCATGCCCGGCGCCAGCGGCCTGGACATGCTGGCGCAGATCCGTGCACAGCACCCCGGCCTGCCGGTGATCATCATGACCGCGCATTCGGACCTGGACAGCGCGGTGGCCTCCTACCAGGGCGGCGCCTTCGAATATTTGCCCAAGCCGTTCGATGTCGACGAGGCGGTTTCGCTGGTCAAGCGCGCCCACTTGCACGCCCAGGAACAGCAAAACCAGGCGGCCCCCGAACCCCAGCACGCCACGCCGGAAATCATCGGCGAAGCACCGGCGATGCAGGAAGTATTTCGCGCCATTGGCCGGCTCAGCCAGTCCACGATCACCGTGCTGATCAACGGTGCGTCCGGTACCGGCAAGGAGCTGGTTGCTCATGCCCTGCATCGTCACAGTCCGCGCGCCGCCTCGCCGTTCATTGCCTTGAACATGGCGGCGATTCCCAAGGACCTGATGGAATCCGAGCTGTTCGGCCACGAGAAAGGCGCCTTTACCGGCGCCGCCAACCAGCGTCGCGGGCGTTTCGAGCAAGCCGATGGCGGCACGCTGTTTCTCGACGAGATCGGTGACATGCCGGCCGACACCCAGACGCGTCTATTGCGGGTGCTGGCCGACGGCGAGTTTTATCGGGTCGGCGGCCATATCCCGGTCAAGGTCGATGTGCGCATCATCGCCGCCACCCACCAGGACCTGGAAAACCTGGTGCGCGACGGCAGGTTCCGCGAGGATTTGTTTCATCGCCTGAACGTCATTCGCATTCATATTCCGCAACTGCGCGACCGTCGCGAAGACATTCCCGCACTGGCCCGACACTTTCTCGGCCGGGCTGCCCGTGAGCTGGCGGTAGAGCCCAAACTGCTCAAGCCGGACACCGAAGAGTACCTGTGCAACCTGCCCTGGCCAGGCAATGTGCGCCAGTTGGAGAACACCTGCCGCTGGATCACCGTGATGGCGTCCGGTCGCGAGGTGCACCTGGATGAGTTACCGCCGGAACTACTGACCCACAGTCAGGATGCCGCGCCCGCCATCAACTGGGAACACGGTTTGCGCCACTGGGCCGACCAAGCCCTGGCCAGCGGGCAGTCGAACATCCTCGACAGCGCCGTGCCGGCGTTCGAGCGGATCATGATCGAGACCGCCCTCAAACACACCGCCGGCCGCCGGCGCGACGCCGCCGTGCTACTCGGCTGGGGCCGCAATACCCTGACACGCAAGATCAAAGAACTTGGCCTGAACATAGACGGCGGTGACGAAGAGGATGGTGAAGAAGGCGGCTAGCGGCCTCTACGAGCACTGCCTGCCTGGCGGACATGTCCACTTCGCACGCTTCGAGGTAGCGGCGAATTTATTCGCCGGCCCCTGCGTCTTACGAAGACGGCTGGGATGCCACTAACCGGGGAATTGGAAACGTTGGTGTCCGTCACAAGGCTCATGCAGCTTGAACGTTATGTGCCAGGCGAAGAATTCGCCTCTACATCCGTACACCCGACCAAGGCTGTCATAAAACATAAACATCCCTGGTTTATTGTCCAAGGACTCCAGTTTTCGGGGCCCCTGGTTCAGGCAGGATTGGGGAACCCCCCTTTTATTCCGTGGCGAGGCTGATGACCAGCCGCCACGTCTCCCCCTCCTCGATGCCCTGCCACTGCGCGGGCAAAGGGCGGGTAGCGACCAGGTAGACCAGCAGGCCCTGCGCCGAGGGCATCACCCGCCACTTCACGTCGCCACCGGCCAGAGAAAGTGTGCCTTGTTCGGCAGCGCCCTGCGCCTGAATCAACAGGGCATAGGCTCCTTCCACATCCTGGGCCTGCACGGCCGGCTCGCGGTCAAAGTACAGCTCGAGGCCATTTGTGGCCTGCACAGCCAGTAACTGCACATCTCCGGGCGCCATTAGCCTGCCCAGCATCAGCCCGACCAGCAGTCCACTTACCGCCAAGCCGAGCAGAAACAGGGGCCACACGCGCCGCCGAGGGTCTGCCGGAGGAGTAGAATGCTGCCCGTCTTCGTGCTGAGAACCGCGCATGTTTCACGTCATCCTTTTTCAACCGGAAATTCCGCCCAATACCGGCAACATTATCAGGCTGTGCGCCAACAGCGGGTGTCAATTGCACCTGATCGAACCGCTCGGCTATGAGTTGGACGACAAGCGCCTGCGCCGCGCCGGGTTGGACTATCACGAATACGCGCCGCTCAAGCGCCACCCCGACCTGAAGCACTGCCTGGACAGCCTTGACCTGCGCCTCGGAGCGCCCATCGATGCCGAGGCGCCCCGCCTGTTTGCCTTCACCACCAAGGGCTCGCAACCCTATCACCAGGTGCACTACCGCGCCGGTGATGCCTTTTTGTTCGGCCCGGAAAGCCGTGGCTTGCCCGCAGAGATACGCGATGCCCTGCCTGAGGCGCAACGCCTGCGCCTGCCGATGCGCGAAGGCAACCGCAGCCTCAACCTGTCCAACACCGTCGCCGTGGCCGTCTATGAGGCCTGGCGGCAACTGGATTTCGCGCAGGAGCAGTGATCGCCGTTCGCTCCGCCAAACAAAAAAAAGCGCCCGAGGGCGCTTTTCGCATCTTGCCGCAGCGTGAAACTTACTGCTGCGTAGCCGTCTGGGCTTCGGCATTGATGCGTTGCAGCTCTTGGGCGTACAGGGCATCAAAGTTCACCGGCGCCAGCATCAGGGCCGGGAACGAGCCACGAGTGACCAGGCTGTCCAGCGCTTCGCGGGCATAGGGGAACAGAATGTTCGGGCAGAACGCGCCAAGCGTGTGGCTCATGGACGCGGCGTCCAGGCCCTTGATCAGGAAGATGCCGGCCTGTTGCACTTCGGCGATGAAGGCCACTTCTTCGCCGGTCTTGACCGTTACCGAGAGGGTCAGCACCACTTCGTGGAAGTCGCCTTCCAGGCTCTTCTGACGGGTGTTGAGGTCCAATGCGACATTCGGCGCCCATTCCTGACGGAAGATTTCCGGGCTTTTCGGCGCTTCGAAGGACAGGTCCTTCACATAGATGCGCTGCAGGGAAAACTGAGGGTTCTCGCCGTTCTGCGCGGCACCGTTGTTTGCTTGTTCAGTCATGGCTGAGCCTTATTGTCGTGCTTGTTGAAATCAGCTTTGGAGCAGCGCGTCCAGCTTGCCAGCGCGCTCCAGAGCATACAGATCGTCGCAACCGCCTACGTGCCGCTCGCCGATCCAGATCTGCGGCACTGAAGTTCGTCCCGCCTTGTCGCGCATTTCGGCACGCACTGCAGGCTGACCGTCCACGGCGATTTCTTCATAGACCACGCCCTTGTGATCGAGGAGCTGCTTGGCGCGGATGCAATACGGGCACCAGGCAGAGGTATAGATCAGGACGTGGGCCATATCATTTCACCACTGGAAGATTGTCACCGCGCCAACTGGCCAGGCCACCGGACAGCTTGGCAGCGGTGTAGCCTGCCTTCTGCAGTTCGCGACACACCGTGCCGGAGTGTTGGCCCATGGCGTCGACGACGATAATGGTCTTGGCTTTATGTTTGTCCAACTCGCTAATGCGCGCAGCCAGTTTTTCGTAGGGCATGTGCAAGGCATCGACGATATGTCCGGCGTCAAAATCCTTTTTCGCCCGCACGTCCAACACGATGCCCTGCTCGCTGTTGACCAGCGCGGTCAGTTCACGGGTGCTGAGACTACGGCCGCCGCGGCTCAGTTCATTGAGCGCAAAGAGGACCACCAGAACGACGAAAATACCGCTCAATACATAGTGGTTAGTGACAAATTCAATCAACGTGGCAAGCATCTAGATGTTCCCGGACGGTAAAATGCCGGCAGTATACACAGGGCCCCGAGCCGGCGGCACCCTGACGCGCCGTGACGCATCGCTCGCCAACGCTTAGAATCCCCGGCCCTTTTCCATTGACCCCATCAAGCGGAACGAGTCGATCTTATGCCTGCCACGCCCAAACCCCTGGTCCTGATGATTCTCGATGGCTTCGGTCACAGCGAAAGCCCCGACTACAACGCCATCCATGCAGCCAATACGCCGGTTTACGATCAACTGCTCGCCACCCAGCCCCACGGTCTGATTTCCGGCTCGGGCATGGACGTCGGTTTGCCGGACGGGCAGATGGGCAACTCCGAAGTCGGCCACATGAACCTCGGCGCCGGCCGCGTGGTGTACCAGGACTTTACCCGCGTCACCAAGGCCATTCGCGACGGCGAATTCTTCGCCAATGAGGCGATCAACGCGGCCGTGGACAAGGCCGTGGCCGCCGATAAGGCCGTACACATCATGGGGCTGCTCTCCGATGGTGGCGTGCACAGTCATCAGGATCACCTGGTGGCCATGGTCGAATCGGCTGCCCGCCGTGGCGCCACACACATCTACCTGCACGCCTTCCTCGACGGCCGCGACACGCCGCCAAAAAGCGCCCAGCCGTCCATCGAGCTGCTCGAAGCCTCCTTTGCCAAGCTCGGCAAGGGCCGTATCGCCAGCTTGATTGGCCGCTACTTCGCCATGGACCGTGACAACCGCTGGGACCGCGTCGAGCAGGCCTACAACCTGATCGTCCAAGGCCAGGGCCACTTCCACGCCGCCACCGCCGTGGAGGGCCTGAACGCCGCCTATGCTCGCGAGGAGAGCGACGAGTTCGTCAAGGCCACCACCATCGGCGCCCCGGCCCGTGTGGAAAACGGCGATGCGGTGATCTTCATGAATTTCCGCGCCGACCGCGCCCGCGAACTGACCCGTGCGTTCGTCGAGGCCGACTTCACCGGTTTTACCCGTGCCCGTGTGCCGCAGTTGTCCGGCTTCGTCATGCTCACCCAGTACGCCGCCAGCATCGACGCGCCCTGCGCCTTCAAGCCGGAGCCGCTGACTAACGTGCTCGGCGAGTACCTGGCCAACAACGGCAAGACTCAGCTGCGCATTGCCGAAACCGAGAAGTATGCTCACGTCACCTTCTTTTTCTCCGGCGGCCGCGAAGAGCCCTTCCCCGGCGAGGAACGCATCCTGATCCCTTCGCCGAACGTCGCCACCTATGACCTGCAGCCGCAGATGAGCGCGCCGGAAGTCACCGACCGCATCATCGAAGCCATCGAGCAGCAGCGCTATGACGTAATCATCGTCAACTACGCCAACGGCGACATGGTGGGCCACACGGGTGTGTTCGACGCTGCCGTGCAGGCCGTGGAGTGCTTGGATGCCTGCATGGGCCGGATCGTTACCGCGCTGGACAAGGTGGGTGGCGAAGCCTTGATCACTGCTGACCACGGCAACGTCGAGCAGATGGAAGACGTCGTCACCGGCCAAGCGCATACCGCGCATACGTGCGAGCCAGTGCCGTTCATTTATGTCGGCAAACGCAACCTGAGCATTCGCGAAGGCGGCGTGCTGGCCGATGTCGCACCGACCATGCTGAACCTGCTGGGACTGCCGCAACCCGCAGAAATGACCGGCACCAGCATCGTCGAACTGCACTGATCATTTTTTTGAGAGCCACCTGCTAAGCTGCTCGCCAGGGACGAATGGAATCGTCCCCAGCGGCATATACCCTGCCCATGATTGGCATCATCCGTAGCCGTACGCGGAAAACCGACCCTGCCAACCATCCGACAGTCTGCCGCCTGGCCTGCAGCTCGCCGCTGCTTTTTTGGGCATACTTGCCCAGTCTTTTGTTCCAGGTGCCGTACGCCCCATGTTTCGAGCCCTTGCCCTTATTCTGCTGAGCTGCCTGCTGGCTCCAGCCTTCGCCGATCAGAAGGCGCAGACCCAGCAACAACTCGAAGCGGCCCGCAAAGACGTGGCCGAACTGAAGAAGATGCTGGAGAAGCTGCAGCAGGAAAAGTCCGGCGTGCAGCAGCAGCTTCGCTCCACCGAGCAGGAGATGGGCGAGCTGGAAAAACAGGTTCGCGAGCTGCAACAGCAACAGAATCAAAGCGAGGCGCAGCTCAAGCAACTCGATCAACAGAAAAAAAAACTCCAGCAATCACGCGCTGAACAGCAACGTGTGATCGGCACTCAAGCGCGCGCTGCGTACCAGAACGGGCGCGGCGAATACCTCAAGCTGCTGCTCAACCAGCAAAATCCCGCCGCCTTTTCCCGCGTCCAGACCTACTACAGCTACCTGAACCAGGCGCGTCTGGAACAGCTTCAGGGGTTCAACGACACGCTCGTGCAACTGCACCAGGTAGAAAGCGACCTGGACGCACAGCAGCAGCAACTGGCCAAGCAAAAACAGGCCGTGGCCGAGCGCCAGGCCCGTCTTGGCGAGGTTCGCAAAGAGCGCCAGCAGGCGCTGGTCCAGTTGAATCAGGATGCAAACAGCCGCAATCAGAAGCTCAAGGCCCGTCAGCAAGACCAGGCCGAACTGCAAAACGTCCTCAAGACCATCGAAGCCACCCTCGCCCGCCAGGCCCGCGAAGCCGAACAGGCTCGCCAGCAGGCCCTGGCCGAAGAGCGCCGCCAACGCGAACGGCAGCGCCCCAGCGGCGCACCGGTCAGCGGCGAGGCATTGGTTTCCAGTAGCGGCTTCACCTTTGGCGGCCCCTTCGCCGACGCGCGGGGTAAATTGCCCTGGCCCGTGGATGGCCGCCTGTTGGCCCGCTATGGTGCCCAGCGTGGCGAAGATGCGCGCAGCACCTGGGATGGCGTCCTGATCGGCAGCCGTGCCGGCCAACCAGTGCGCGCCGTGCACGGTGGCCGGGTCGTATTCGCCGATTGGTTGCGTGGCGCCGGCATGCTGGTCATTCTCGATCACGGCGGTGGTTACCTCAGCCTCTACGGGCATAACCAAAGCCTGCTGAAAACGGCCGGTGACATCGTCAAGGCCGGTGATACCATTGCCACGGTTGGCACCAGCGGCGGCCAGGAAATTCCGGCGCTGTATTTTGCTATTCGTCAGCAGGGTCGCCCCAGTGATCCTGCACAATGGTGCCGCGCGCAGGGTTAGCGCGCCTTTTCATTATTCCTGGAGTTCAACATGCTGCATCTGCGCCCTTTCGCTATCGCCCTCTCGCGCGGACTGACGCTATGCCTGGCGCTGGCCTTCAGTCATGCCTGGGCACAGCAGCCCGCAGCCAGCGGCGAGCGGGTCGCTTTGCCCCAGGCGCCATTGCCACTGGAAGATCTACGCACCTTTGCCGAGGTGTTTGACCGCATCAAGGCGGCCTATGTCGAGCCGGTGGATGACAAGACGCTGCTGGAAAACGCCATCAAGGGCATGCTCAGCAACCTCGACCCGCACTCGGCCTATCTCGATCCGCAGGCGTTCCAGGAACTGCAGGAAAGCACCAGCGGCGAATTCGGCGGCCTGGGTATCGAAGTCGGCATGGAAGACGGCTTCATCCGCGTGGTCTCGCCCATCGACGACACCCCGGCCGCCAAGGCCGGCATCGAAGCGGGCGACCTGATCATCATGATTGACGGCCAGCCCACCAAGGGTCTGTCGATGCAGGAAGCCGTGGACAAGATGCGTGGCAAGGCGGGGACCAAAATCACCCTGACCCTGGTACGCGACGGCGGCAAACCCTTCGATGTGCAACTGACCCGCGCCGTGATCAAGGTGCAGAGCGTGCGCTCTCAGATGCTGGAAAGCGGTTATGGCTACTTGCGCATCACCCAGTTCCAGGTCAATACCGGCAGTGAAGTCGGTCAAGCGCTGGCCAAACTGCGCAACACCAATGGCGGCAAGCTGGAAGGCCTGGTGCTGGACCTGCGCAACAACCCCGGTGGGGTTCTCCAGTCGGCCGTAGAAGTCTCCGATCATTTCATGACCAGGGGCCTGATCGTCTATACGGAAGGCCGTATCGCCAATTCCGAGCTGCGCTTTTCTGCCAACAGCGCCGACGCCAGTGAAGGCGTACCGCTGGTGGTGCTAATCAATGGCGGCAGTGCCTCGGCCGCGGAAATCGTCGCCGGCGCCCTGCAGGACAGCAAGCGCGCCGTGGTCATGGGGACCGACAGTTTCGGCAAGGGTTCGGTGCAGACCGTGCTGCCGCTCAACAATGACCGCGCCCTGAAGCTGACCACCGCGCTGTATTACACGCCCAATGGCCGCTCGATCCAGGCCCAGGGCATCGTTCCGGACATCGAGGTGCGCCGCGCCCGTCTGACCCGCGACAGCAATGACAACGAGAACTTCAAGGAGGCTGATCTGCTCGGCCATCTTGGCAACGGCAATGGCGGGGCTGACAAGCCCAGCAGCCAGAAAGCCCAAAATGAACCCCGTCTTCAGGATGACGACTACCAACTGAGCCAGGCGCTCAACCTGCTCAAAGGATTGAGCATTACCCGCGCTAAATGACCTGCGCGGCACGCGCCCTCATTGGCGCGTTCGGTTTGCTGCTGTCGCTCGGCTCGCTGGCCGCTGACGGCAGCCAGACGCAGAGACCGCGCCTGAGCCTGATCATCGACGATATCGGCAATAACCCGGAACGCGACCGGCGCGTACTGGAGCTGTCTGGTCCGGTGGCACTGGCCGTGCTTCCGGACTCGCTCCACGCCGACGAAGTCGCCCGTGCCGCCAGCCGCGCCGGCAAAACCGTCCTGCTGCACATGCCCATGGCACCCGCCGATGGGCCCTACGCCTGGCGGCCCGGACGCCCGCAGGAAGAATTGCAGGCACGCCTGAAGGCTGCCCTGGCCCGCGTGCCCCATGCCCGCGGTCTGAATAACCACATGGGCAGCCAAATGACCGCCGACCCACAGGCCATGGCCTGGCTGATGCCCGAGCTGCAGCAACGCCACCTGTTCTTTGTCGACAGCCGTACCAATGCCGCCACGGTGGCCGCCGCCGAAGCGCAACGCATCGGTTTGGCCAGCCTGTCGCGGGATGTGTTTCTCGATCACGACCAAAGCCTGCAGGCCGTCGCCCGCGAGTTCGAGCGCGCGGTAAAACTGGCACGCCGGCAAGGTTCAGTGGTGATGATCGGCCATCCCCATCTCAACACCCTGGCGGTGCTGGAACGTGAACTGCCGAACCTGGCCGAGCAAGGTATCGACTGGATCGACGTGCCGGCGATGATTGCCCTGCGCGGCAACCGGGCGATGGCGGCCCATGGCAAAAACGGTGTTTATCGCACGCCGCCGCAAACGCAACCGGTGGCCCACACGCTGCGTTGATCGCCCCAAGAAGGTTGGTTAACAGCTTCGCGGCGAGGTCGCCGCTTCACCTCCACCACTGCGATCAAAAACAAAAAAGGCGGCCAAGACCTAGCCTTGACCGCTTTTTTTTGACGCTACAAAACTTACCGGACGACGATGCCACGCGCGGCCAGGTAAGCCTTGGCCTCCGGCACGGTGTATTCGCCGAAGTGGAAGATACTGGCCGCCAATACTGCATCGGCCTTGCCTTCAATGATGCCGTCAGCCAGGTGCTGCAAGTTGCCCACGCCGCCCGACGCAATCACAGGAATGCCTACGGTCTCGCTGATCGCGCGGGTCACGCCCAGGTCGTAACCGCTTTTCACGCCGTCCTGGTCCATGCTGGTCAGCAGGATTTCGCCGGCGCCCAGATCTTCCATCTTCTTGGCCCAGAGCACAGCATCCAGACCGGTCGGCTTGCGTCCGCCGTGAGTGAAGATTTCCCAGCGCGGGGTTTCACCCGGCTTGGAGACCTTCTTGGCGTCGATGGCGACGACAATGCACTGCGAGCCAAAGCGCTGCGCGGCCTCGCCGACGAACTCCGGATTGAACACTGCGGCGGTGTTGATCGACACCTTGTCGGCGCCGGCATTCAGCAGGTTGCGGATGTCATGCACGGTGCGTACGCCGCCGCCCACGGTCAGCGGGATGAACACCTGGCTAGCCATGCGCTCGACGGTGTGCAGGGTGGTATCGCGGCCGTCGACGCTGGCGGTAATGTCGAGAAAGGTGATCTCGTCGGCGCCCTGCTCGTTGTAGCGGCGGGCAATCTCCACCGGGTCGCCGGCATCGCGGATGTTCTCGAACTTGACGCCCTTCACCACGCGACCGTTGTCCACGTCGAGGCAGGGGATGATGCGTTTGGCCAGTGCCATATTGGTGCTCTCGCAGTTCTGTAGGGTGGACAACGCTGTGCTTGTCCACCATCGACAGGTAGAAAACGCTTCGCGGTTTTCCACCCTACGCCGGATTCACGCTTTGAAGTTGTCGCAGAGCGCCTGGGCTTCAGCCACGTCCAGCGTGCCTTCATAAATGGCCCGACCGGTGATGGCGCCGACGATGCCCGGCGCGCGGGCATTGAGCAGCTTCTGGATGTCACCCAGGTTATGAATGCCGCCGGAGGCGATCACCGGAATGCGGCTGGCAGCGGCCAGGGCGGCGGTGGCTTCGACGTTGCAGCCCTGCATCATGCCGTCTTTGGCAATGTCGGTGTAGACGATGGCGGAGACGCCGTCGGCCTCGAAACGACGGGCCAGGTCCACGGCTTGCACGCTGGACACTTCAGCCCAGCCATCAGTAGCAACGAAACCATCTTTGGCGTCCAGACCGACGATCACCTTGCCCGGGAAGGCCTTGCAGGCCTCGGCGACGAACTCTGGCTCCTTGACCGCCTTGGTGCCGATAATCACGTAGCTGACGCCGGCGCGCACATAGTGCTCGATGGTTTCCAACGAGCGGATGCCGCCACCGATCTGGATCGGCAGGTTCGGATAGCGCTTGGCGATGGCGGTGACGACTTCACCGTTGACCGGCTGGCCTTCGAAAGCACCATTGAGGTCGACTAGGTGCAGGCGGCGGCAACCACCCTCGACCCACTTGGCGGCCATGCTCACCGGGTCATCGGAGAACACCGTGGAGTCTTCCATGCGGCCCTGGCGCAGACGCACGCAGGCGCCGTCCTTGAGATCGATAGCGGGGATAATCAGCATTACTCGAACCTGTTCAAATCAGTGAAATTCCAAGACGGGTCAACTCTTCTCGAGTGCCCAGACATCGCTTTCAATACTGGCGAAACGGTCGGCCAGCACCGTCTGCACATCAGCAATCGCCTTGTCATAGTAATGCGGGGCAATTTCGCGGCCGATGAGCTCCAGCACTTCCTGCACCTCGAACGAACCCAGCTCCAGTTCGAAGCGCTCTTCGAGAAAGCGCTGCAGCACCTGCACCGCAACCTGCTCCTGGGCAGGCTCAAGGCTGAGGGATGGCACCCTGGCCTTCGCGCGACTCATTACCACCTGCCATCCCAGGCGACAAAATTCTGTAGCAACTGCAGGCCGTGGGTGTGGCTTTTTTCCGGGTGGAACTGCACGGCGAAGCGCGAGCCGTCAGCCAGTGCGGCGGCGAAATCCACGCCGTAGTGGCCGCGACCGACCACCTGCTTGGGGTTGCCCGCCTCGATGTAGTAGCTGTGGACGAAGTAGAAGCGCGCCCGGTCGGGGATGTTGTGCCACAGCGGGTGGGGCACGTTCTGCTCGACTTCGTTCCAGCCCATGTGGGGCACTTTCAGGTGCTCGCCGTCCTCATGCAGGTCCTTGCCGAAGTAACGCACCTGACCGGGGAACAAGCCAATGCAATCGACCCCGTCGTTCTCCTCGCTGCGCTCCAGCAACGCTTGCATGCCGACGCAGATACCGAGAAACGGCCGATCGACGCTGACTTCGCGCACCAGCTCATCAAACCCCAGGCGGCGGATCTCTGCCATGCAGTCACGAATCGCACCGACGCCCGGAAAGACCACGCGATCCGCCTCGCGGATCACCTGGGCGTCGCTGGTCACCAGCACCTTGCCGGCGCCGACATGCTCGAGGGCCTTGGCCACCGAGTGCAGGTTGCCCATGCCGTAATCAATAACGGCAACGGTTTGCATCACAGGCATCCCTTGGTGGACGGCATTTGCCCCGCCATGCGCGGATCTTCGCTGATGGCCATGCGCAGGGCGCGGCCAAAGGCCTTGAACACCGTCTCGATCTGGTGGTGGGTATTGGTGCCGCGCAGGTTATCGATGTGCAAGGTCACCAGGGCATGGTTGACGAAGCCCTGGAAGAATTCCTGGAACAGGTCGACATCGAACTTGCCGACCACCGCGCGGGTAAAGGGCACGTTCATGGTCAGGCCGGGACGCCCGGAGAAGTCGATGACCACACGCGACAGCGCTTCATCCAGCGGCACGTAGGAATGGCCGTAGCGCACCAGGCCCTTCTTGTCGCCGATGGCCTTGGCGAAGGCCTGGCCGAGGGTGATGCCGACGTCTTCCACGGTGTGGTGATCGTCGATGTGGGTGTCGCCCTGGCATTCGATGTCCAGGTCGATCAGACCATGACGAGCGATCTGGTCAAGCATGTGCTCCAAAAAGGGCACGCCGATGGCGAAACGCGCCTGGCCAGTGCCATCCAGGTTGATTGAAACCTTGATGCGGGTTTCCAGGGTGTTGCGTTCAACGGACGCCTTACGTTCGACCATTACCAGCTCCGCAATAAAAATCAGGGGGCGAAAGGGCGGACATTATAGGCCGGAACGCCCACGGCTTGAAGCCGCGCGGCGCGCCGGTCGTTTTACGCCGATAACCTGTTCGGCTTTTACCGATAATTGCCGGGCTTACAACGTAACCCACCACCTGTCACACGCCTGGGCGACATACCGCCCCAGTGCGTGCACAAAGCAGTGGCGCTTGATACCGTATTTCGCCGCCAAGCCCAAGGGCTGTACGACTCACGTATTGAAAACCGGAACCATGCCCGTCTACGTCGAAAACCTCAGCCACGCCTCACCCCAGGACCGCCGCGATCTGGAACTCATCTATGCCGATGCGCCCGAGTGGTTGCTGGCGCCTTATCCCCAGGCTAGCGCCTTGATCGACGACGCCCTGGCGAACCAATGCCTGCTGGTCGGCCGCTTTAACGGCCGCCTTCTGGGTGCTGCGCGACTGGAGCGACTGGCGGACCGCTGGCGGCTTACGCACCTGTGCGTGCGCGAACTGACTCGCGGTCGTGGCGTCGCCCAGCGCCTGCTCGACGAAACGCGACGCTTGGCCCGCGAAGCCGACGTGCCGCTGGTACTTGCCGCCAACCCCGGTCAGACTGCTGCGCAACGTCTGGCTGCGCACCATCAGCTGTCCCTGGAAGCACTCTGAACGGAAGTCCACCTCCATGTCGCACCCTTTTTCCAGTCTCACCCCCGATCTGGTGCTGGATGCCGTGGAAAGCCTCGGCTACCTGAGCGACGCCCGCGTGCTGGCGCTCAACAGTTACGAGAACCGCGTCTATCAGGTGGGCATTGAAGACAGCGTGCCGCTGATCGCCAAGTTTTATCGCCCCGGCCGGTGGAGCGACGCCGCTATCCGCGAGGAGCACGCCTTCAGCCAGGAATTGGCCGAGCAGGAAATTCCCGTCGTCGCACCGCTACGTCGCGACAATGAAAGCCTATTCGAGCACGCCGGCTTTCGCTTCGCACTATTCCCCCGCCGGGGCGGCCGCGCGCCGGAACCCGGCAATCTCGATCAGCTGTACCGCTTCGGCCAGTTGCTCGGTCGCATGCACGCCGTAGGCGCCAGCCGGCCGTTTCTGGAACGCGAAGCCCTGACGGTGGATAACTTTGGTCACGAATCCCTGGCGACCCTGCTAGATGGCGGCTTTATTCCGTCGGGCCTATTGCCGGCATACGAATCCGTGGCCCGTGACCTGCTCAAGCGCCTCGACGAACTGTTCGCCCGAGTATGCTACGACAGCATTCGCCTGCACGGTGATTGCCACCCCGGCAACCTGCTGCACCGCGACGACAGTTTCCACATCGTCGATCTCGACGACTCACGTATGGGTCCGGCGATTCAAGACCTGTGGATGATGCTGGCCGGCGACCGCCAGGAACGCCTGCGCCAACTCTCCGAACTGGTGGAGGGTTATCAGGAATTTCACGATTTCCAAACCCGCGAACTGCCATTGATCGAAGGCATGCGCAGCCTGCGCCTGATGCATCACAGCGCCTGGCTGGCACGCCGCTGGGACGACCCTGCCTTCCCGCCGAGCTTTCCCTGGTTCGCCAGCGAGCGTTACTGGGGCGACCAGATACTCACCCTACGCGAACAACTCGCCGCGCTGGATGAAGAGCCGTTGCGCTTGTACTGAACGCTTTGCAGAAACTGCCAAAACCCGCACACAGGCTTACACTAGGCAGCATCGTTAGCGTCCTAATCAAGGATTTCCATGGCTCCCGCCAATCTGCGTCGCGGCTACTTGCTCGGTCTCGTCGCCTACGTCATCTGGGGTCTGTTTCCCCTCTATTTCAAAGCCATTGAAAGTATTCCCGCAACCGAGATCATTGTTCATCGCGTGTTGTGGTCAGCCTTGTGCGGCGCAGTGCTGCTGCTGTTCTGGAAGCACCCCGGCTGGTGGCGCGAGCTGTGCGCCAATCCCAAACGCTTTGCCGTACTGGCCTTGAGCGGCGCGCTGATCGCCGCCAACTGGCTGATTTATGTGTGGGCCGTAAATAACGAGCGGATGCTCGAGGCGAGCCTGGGTTATTACATCAACCCGCTGGTCAACGTGATGCTCGGCATGCTGATTCTCGGCGAGCGGCTGCGGCGCTTGCAGTGGTTGGCCGTGGCGCTGGCCTTGATTGGCGTGGCGCAGCAGATCTGGCAGCTGGGCAGCCTACCCTGGGTGTCGCTGGGCTTGGCCCTGAGCTTTGGCATCTATGGGCTGATCCGCAAGCAAGCCCCGGTAGCCGCGCTCCCGGGGCTGGTGGTGGAAACCTGGCTGCTATTGCCGGTGGCCTTGCTCTGGGTGGCTTTTCACCCGGCTGCGGTCAGCAGTCAGCTGGAGTTCTGGGGCACGCCACTGGCCTGGCTACTGGCCGCCGCAGGTCCCATTACCTTGGTGCCACTGGTGTGTTTCAACGCCGCCGCGCGCCACCTGCCGTACACCACGCTGGGGTTTTTACAATACCTGGCACCCACATTGGTGCTGTTACAGGCCATCTTCCTGTTTGGCGAACACTTCGACCCGGCCCGCATGCTGTCTTTCGCCTTCATTTGGGCTGCGCTGGCAGTTTACAGCGTGGATGCTTGGTTAAGCCTGCGCCGCAGCAAGCCAGGTCGAGTCGTTTCGTAGTGCGAGCGTGCCCTTCGCTACACAGATGCCCGGAGATGTTCATCGGGCGCGGTCCTCGCCGTCATCGACACGCAGATGCACATCGACCATTAGATCATCGGCCAGGGTTTCCAGGCTCGCCTGCAGGTTTTCTATGCTAACCGCCAGCGGCAGGGCCAGCCAGGCATGGGCGCGAAACAGCATTTCGTTACTCATGGGCGCGGCATCGACTTCCGTTTCCAGCTTTTCAATGTTCACTCCCAACTCGGTCAACACGCGAGTGATGTCGTACAGAATGCCCGGGCGGTCATCACCCACCAGCTCCAGTTGTACCGGCCGCCAGGTACAGGCCGGCTCGGGCCCACAAGGCTCGGCCAGTACGCGTATGCCGTGCTGATTCAATGCCTGCAAGGCTTCCAGCAATTCTTCGTGGGACTCGGCAGGCACCGCTACCCGCAGGATTCCGGCAAATTGACCGGCCATGCGCGCCATGCGGCTTTCCAGCCAGTTGCCGCCGTGTTCGGCGACACAGCGGGCGATGCGTTCGACCAGCCCCGGCTGATCCGGGGCAATGATGGTGAATACCAGATGCTCCATGTTCGGCTGCTCCTGTAAGAAGTCGCAAGACGACGACCGCTCACTAGGTATAGAACAGTCCGCCAGAACGGCCGTAGGGTCTGTTGACGTTTTGTCGCGAGCCGCGTTGCTGCGGCAAATGTCGCCAGGCAAGGCGCGGGACGAAGGCAATGGTTATTCCCTTGCCAAGTCCCGCAACGCCGCATGGCGACATTGCCGCGCAACCCGAAGGGTCGGGCCGGCGCGGCCGCGAACGAAACGTCAACAGACCCTAACCACCGGCCCGCTGTTTTTCCATTCGTCTTCATGTAGTATCCGCCAGCTCGGACTACAAGAAGAACAAAAAAGCATCCGAGACCAATCGTAGAGCAGATCAAGTGAGGCGAATAATGACTGAGCGCGTTGAAATCGGTGGCTTGCAGGTCGCCAGAGTTCTTTTTGACTTCGTGAACAACGAAGCCATTCCCGGCACCGGCCTGAATGCCGATGCCTTCTGGGCAGGCGCCGCGGGCGTCATCCACGACCTGGCGCCGAAGAACCGTGCCCTGCTTGCCAAGCGTGACGAGCTGCAAGCGCGAATCGACGCCTGGCATGCTGCTCGCCAGGGCCAGGCCCACGATGCGGTCGCCTACAAGGCCTTCCTGCAGGAAATCGGTTACCTGTTGCCCGAACCGGCCGACTTCAAGGTCACCACCGAAAACGTCGACGCTGAAATCGCCACCATGGCCGGCCCGCAGCTGGTGGTGCCGATCATGAATGCCCGTTTCGCTCTCAACGCCGCCAACGCCCGCTGGGGTTCGCTGTACGACGCGCTCTACGGCACCGACGCCATCAGCGAAGACGGCGGCGCCGAGAAAACCAAAAGCTACAACAAGGTACGCGGCGACAAGGTCATCGCCTTCGCCCGCGCCTTTCTCGACGAAGCCGCTCCGCTGGCCAACGGCTCGCACGTTGACGCCACTGGCTATCGCATCGCCAATGGCCAACTGGACGTCAGCCTGAAAGACGGCAGCACCACCGGCCTGCAACAGCCGGGCAAGTTCATTGCTTTCCAGGGCGAAGCCGCCGCGCCGAGCGCCGTGCTGCTGAACAACAACGGCCTGCACTTTGAAATCCAGATCGACGCCAACAGCCCGATCGGCCAGACCGACGCAGCGGGTGTCAAAGACATCCTGATGGAAGCCGCCGTCACCACCATCATGGACTGCGAAGACTCCACCGCCGCGGTCGACGCCGACGACAAGACCGTGGTCTATCGCAGCTGGCTGGGCTTGATGAAGGGCGACCTCGCCGAGTCCGTCACCAAGGACGGCAAGACCTTTACCCGCACCATGAATCCGGACCGCGTCTACACCAAGGCGGACGGTTCCGAGCTGAACCTGCACGGCCGCTCAATGCTGTTCATCCGCAACGTCGGCCACCTGATGACCAACGATGCGATCATCGACAAGGACGGCTTCGAAGTACCGGAAGGCATCCTCGATGGCCTGCTGACCAGCCTGATTGCCCTGCACAACATCAAGGGCAACACCACCCGCAAGAACAGCCGCACCGGTTCGCTGTACATCGTCAAGCCGAAGATGCACGGCCCGGAAGAAGTCGCCTTCACCAACGAACTGTTCAACCGCATCGAAGATGTCCTGGGCGTGACGCGCAACACCCTCAAAGTCGGCATCATGGACGAAGAGCGCCGCACCACCGTCAACCTCAAGGCCTGCATCAAGGCCGCCAGCGAGCGCGTGGTGTTCATCAATACCGGCTTCCTCGACCGTACCGGCGATGAAATCCACACCTCGATGGAAGCCGGGCCCGTCGTGCGCAAGGCCGCCATGAAGGCGGAGAAGTGGATTGCCGCCTACGAAAACTGGAACGTCGATCACGGCCTCAACTGTGGCCTGTCCGGCCGTGCCCAGATCGGTAAGGGCATGTGGGCCATGCCCGACCTGATGGCCGGCATGATGGAACAGAAGATTGGCCACCCGCTGGCCGGCGCCAACACCGCCTGGGTGCCCTCGCCAACCGCCGCCACCCTGCACGCCCTGCACTACCACAAGGTGGATGTGTTCGCGCGTCAGCAGGAGCTGGCCAGCCGTCAATTCGCTTCGCTGGACGATATCCTGACCCTGCCACTGGCCCAGGACACCAACTGGTCCGCCGAAGAGAAGCAACAGGAGATCGACAACAACGTGCAGGGCATCCTGGGCTATGTTGTGCGCTGGATCGACCAGGGTGTTGGCTGCTCCAAAGTGCCTGACATCAATGACATCGGCCTGATGGAAGACCGCGCCACCCTGCGTATCTCCAGCCAGTTGCTGGCCAACTGGCTGCGCCACGGCATCATCACCGAGGCTCAGGTTGTGGAAAGCATGCAGCGCATGGCCGCGGTAGTGGACCGTCAGAACGCCGACGATGCCCTGTACAAGCCTATGGCACCGAACTTCGACGACAACATCGCCTTCCAGGCGTCGCTGGAATTGATCCTCGAAGGGGCCAAGCAGCCCAACGGCTACACCGAGCCGGTGCTGCACCGCCGCCGCCGCGAGTACAAGGCCAAGAACGGCCTGTAATCGCCGGTACGTTGGAAAAAACCGCCCCTCGCCGGGCGGTTTTTTTATTCCTGCCAACCGCTAAAGGAGCACCGACACACGCCGATAGACTGACGATTTTTTACCTTTTGGTCATAAAACGACATATAGTGTCGTTTTGACATTGCAGTGTTAGGCAGCCTTAGCCGCCATGGAGTTCGTCATGTTCAAGAGCCTGTCGCTGACTGCCAAACTGTCTCTGGTACCGGCTGTTGCTCTGCTGGGACTGATTCTCTTCGTCGGTTACACCTCACTGCAGTTGGCCGAGACCAATGACCGCCTGCACATTTTGGAAAGTCGCAGCTATCCGATTCTGGAACAGAGCGATGCGGTGATTTTTCAGTTCTCCCGCCTGCCGGGACTGCTCAATAACGCCGTCACTGCCGGCGAAGCAACGCTGGTCGATGACGCTCGCCAGTTGCTGAATGAAATCGAAGCTCAACAACGGCAGCTTGGCGCCCTGCTGAACGACACTCGGCGCAGCCAGGAATTGCGGACCTGGCGCAACGCCGTGACAGCCTATGGCAACAACGCACTGGACGTTTCGCGCCAGCTGATCGACGGCTCAGCTTCGTTCGGTGACCTGACTGACAATCTACAACGCATGACCGTCGATCTGGAGCGCGCCCAGGCCTTGGCTTCTGCCTTTCGCTCCAGCGCTTATCAGGACTTCCAGCAGACCTTGGCGCTTACCCGTGCCGGCAACGTTGCGACCACCCAGCTGGGTATCGGTCTTAGCGCCTTGCTGATGGTGATCGTGGGGTGCGGCGCCTGGTGGGTCACGCGCAACATCATGGGCAACGTACATCGGGTGATCGATTCCCTGCGCGCGATTGCCCGTGGCGACGGCGATCTGACCCGGCGCATCGATGTCGTGTCGAACGATGAAATCGGCACCATGATCCAATTGTTCAACCTGTTCCTCGACAAGCTGCAGACCACCATTCGCCAGATTGTCGAGGCGGCCAGCCCGCTGGCGCAGATGTCCCAAGACCTCTATCGACTGACTAGCGAGGCGGAGCGCAACGCCCAATCCCAGCAAGATCACACCGACTCCATCGGCCGTGACATTCAGACCATGTCGACGCGCATCGAAGAAGTCGCACAACGCTCGCGCCAGGCGTCTGACGATGCAGGCACCGCCTCGCAACAGGCCAAAGCCGCCCGGGATAACATCGGCGGCCTGGCCGAGGGTATCCATGATCTGGGCAGCAGCGTGATGGCCTCGGTGGCGGCCATGACACAACTGGAAGTGGAAACCCAGGAAGTCGGCTCGGTGCTTACGGTCATTCGTACCATTGCCGAGCAGACCAACCTGCTGGCCCTCAACGCAGCCATCGAAGCGGCCCGCGCCGGCGAACAGGGCCGCGGTTTCGCCGTGGTGGCCGATGAAGTGCGTAACCTCGCGCAAAAGACGGCCAGTTCCACAGAGCAGATTCAGGACATTATTCAGCGCCTGCAACGCAGCGCCAATGCGGTGCTTGATGCCATGACCGCCAACGGCGAAAAAGCCCGCGCCAGCATCGAACGCTCCAGCGAGGCGACCCGCCTGCTGGAAGACATCGCCCGTACCGTCAGCCAGATCGACACCCTCAACGCTGCCATTGCTCGTTTCACCCAGGAGCAGATCAGCCTGTCGAGCTCGATACAACAAGAAACTCTGGTGCTGCAGCAAGGCGCCCAGACCACTGCTCAAGGCGCCGGCACCACCACCCGGCTCGGCGAGCAATTGGTCACCACCGGCGATCATCTACGGGCAGCCACCGCCCAATTCCGCGTTTAACCTCCTACAGGGACTTTCCATGACTGCACTACGAGTCATTGGGCTGGCAGCCGCCTGCCTGGCCATCACACCCGCCTTCGCACTGGATCAAGGCGACTATCGCTGGAATGCCTTCGGCACCGTCGGCGTCACCTACCTGGGCGGCGAAGAGGATGGCCGCAATTACGGCATCAATGGCCAGACCACCGATACCTGGCGCGGCGACCAACTGTCCAAGTTCGGTACTCAGCTGAGCTATGGCCTCACCGACAGCCTAAACGCCACCGCCCAACTGACTGCCAAGGCCGAGCAGGACTCGTGGGAAGCCAATCTGGAGTGGGCCTACCTGGCCTGGCAGGCCAATGATCAACTGCTGCTGCGCGCCGGCCGCCTGCGCACCCCGGCCTACATGTATTCGGAAACCCTCGACGTCGGCTTCAGCTATCCCTGGCTGCGTTTGCCCGATGAGGTCTACGGGCAGATTCAGCTGTCCAATTACGAAGGTGTCGATGTGGTGTACAGCCTGCCGCTGTCCTTCGCCACACTAAGCGTCCAGGCCGTCGCCGGCCAGGCCAAGGATCGTGACTACTACCTGTTCGACGAGTTCTACGATACCGATTGGGACAACCTGCTGGGCGCCAGCCTGAGCCTGGCCAGCAACAATTACGGAACCCTGCGTGTGGCCTACAACCAGGCCAAGCTGACCATCGACCAGCCGCTGCTGGGCATCGCTGACAGCAAGGGCAGCTTTCTCAGCGTCGGCTACCAATACGATGATGGCAGCTGGATCAGCGCCAACGAATGGACTCAGCGCACCATCGACGGCCCGCTGAGCCCCGACCAGAACGCCTTCTACCTGATGGGCGGCCATCGCTTTGGCGATTTCCTGCCGCACGTGACTTATGCACAGCTGGATGAAGAGAAAGGAGCCCGCCAGTCGTCCTGGACCCTGGGCCTGAATTACAGCCTGGCGCCGAACGTGACCCTCAAGGGCGAGTACAAGCAGGTCGAAACCGAGAACAACTTTGAAGGCATGTTCGTGCCCTCGGGCCGCGAAGTGTTCACTCAAAGCATCCCGAATTTCGACGGCGAGATCATCAGTCTCGGCATCGACTTCGTATTCTGAGGAGCACGACCATGACGTTTATTTCTCACATTGTTGGCGTGTCTGCGCTGAGCGTTCTGGCTGGCATCGCCCAGGCCGACGTCGCCGTGATCATCAACCCCGGCGCGGCCAAAGTGCCGAGCCAGGCAGAAGTGGCCAACATCTTCCTCGGCAAGGACAAGTCTCTGAAAGGCTTCGATCTCAAGGGCTGGAACGCCACCAAGGAAACCTTCTACGCCCAGGTGACCAGCAAGAACGAAGCCCAGCTGAAATCCTACTGGTCGGGTCTGATTTTCACGGGCAAAGGCCAGCCGCTGGCCACATTGGACGATGACGCCGCCGTGGTCGCGCGCGTCGCCAGCGACAGCAATGCCATCGGTTATGTGGACAGCCAGGCTGTCACCGGCTCGGTCAAGGTGCTTTTCACCCTGCGCTAGTCAGGGTGATCGTCGCCCTCGTAAAAAGCGCCGCGATCAATCGCGGCGCTTTTTTGCGTCGTCTTAATAGGAAGCCGGTCCGAAAGACGGGCCGACAGCCTGAAACCGCCCTTTCTACAAACAGAAATGCCAGTTACGCCATAGACTTACGTCCAATGTTGGCTCGCGGGTCCGCGGCCCACCATTACTGACCCGCCGTGTTTGAGCGGCGCACTGGCCACGGGGGAACTCCCGTGCACCTTTTCTGCGGCACCTGAAACCGCTTGGACGAGGCAGTCAGTCTTTTCACACAACACATGGAGTAGCCATGAGCAAGGCGGACGCTTTTGCCGAGGCTGGTAGGACAGCAGTACTGCAGAACATTCAGGGCACCCTTGAATTTCTGCAAAAATTCCCGCCGTTCGATCAGATGGAAAATACCCATCTGGTCACGCTGGTAGAGAATTGCCAGCTGCGTTTCTACGCCCAAGGCGAGCCGATTCTGAGACCCGAAGACGGCCCGGTGGAATATTTCCATATCGTCAAACAGGGACGAATCCAGGGACAGCGCCGCAGCCCGAACGGACACGCCCATGACACCACCTTCGAAATCAGCACCGGCGAGTGTTTTCCCATCGCCGCGCTGATTGGCGAACGTGCCACTCGCACCGCCCATATGGCCGCGACCGACAGTTTCTGTTTGTTGCTCAAGCGCGACGTCTTCCTGCAGTTGCTCAGCCTGTCCAGCGTGTTTCGCGATTTTGCCCTGCGCGGCGTCAGCAGCCTACTCGATCAGGTCAACCAGCAGGTGCAGCGACGGGCGGCGGAAAGCCTGGGCGAGGATTATTCTCTGGATACCCGCCTCGATGCTCTGACCCACCATGCGCCAGTCGTTTGCGTGCCGAGCACGCCATTGCGCACTGCGGTAAGGCTGATGCACGAACAGTCAGTGGGCAGTATCGTCATCGTGGATAGCGAGCATCGCCCGCTGGGCATCTTTACCCTGCGCGACCTGCGCCGGGTGATTGCCGATGCCAGTGCCAACCTGGAGCAGCCGATCCACGACCTGATGACCCATGACCCCTTTTACCTGGGGCCTTCGGCCAGCGCGTTTGACGCGGCCATCGCCATGACTGAGCGGCACATCGCGCATGTCTGCGTGGTGGAAGACGATCGTCTGGTGGGCGTGCTTTCCGAGCGTGACCTGTTTTCCTTGCAACGGGTCGATCTGGTGCATATGGCCCGTGCCATTCGCCATGCGGAAACCATCGAGTCATTGATTGCCCGGCGCAAAAACGTCGGCCTGCTGGTCGAGCGCATGCTGGCCCACGGTGCGAGTTCCACCCAAATCACCCAACTGATCACTCTGCTCAACGACCACACCGTGTGCCGGGTCATCGAATTGAGCATCGAGGAGCTCGGCGATCCCGGCGTGCCCTTCAGCTGGCTGTGTTTTGGCAGCGAAGGTCGCCGCGAACAAACGCTGCACACCGATCAGGACAACGGCATCATGTTCGAGGCCCGTACCGCAGCCGAGGCCGCTTCCCTGCGCGGCCGCCTGCTGCCGCTGGCCGAACACATCAACCAGCGCCTGGATCAGTGCGGCTTCACCTTGTGCAAGGGCGACATCATGGCCGGCAATCCGGAGCTGTGCCTGTCGCGCGCCGAATGGATGCGCCGTTTTCAGGGCTTCGTGCGCGAGGCGACGCCGGAAAATCTGCTCGGCTCGAGCATCTATTTCGATTTGCGTGTGGTCTGGGGCCCGGACCAGGGCTGCCGAGCCGTGCAGAAGGAATTAATGAAACTGATCCACGGCAATACCATGTTTCAACGCATGATGGCCGAGAATTCCCTGCGCCATCGCCCGCCTGTAGGGCGCTTCCGCGATTTCGTGGTCGCCCGCAAAGGCGCGGAAAAAGACACCCTGGACCTCAAGGTGCAAGGCCTGACGCCCTTCGTCGATGGTGCACGGTTACTGGCGCTGGCCCACGGCATCGACGAGACGAATACCCTGGAACGGTTGCGCTTGTTAGTACTCAAAAAAGCCATCGACGCCAAGGACGGAGCGGCCTATGAAGAGGCCTACCACTTTATTCAGCAGATGCGCATGCAGCAGCATCAGCAACAAGCACGACAGGGCCAGCCCTATTCGAACCGGCTGGATCCAGACACCTTGAACCATCTGGATCGCCGCATCCTGCGCGAGTCGTTCCGCCAGGCCCTGCGATTGCAAAGCAGCCTGACACTCCGGTATCAGTTATGAATGCATTCACCACCTGGTTGACTCGACGCAACCCACTCCTCACCGATGCGCAGCGCCGCCGCTGCGAACGACTGCCGCGTGCTGCGGCGCTGAGCGTCGCGCCCTTGAACACTCAGCGCTTTGTTGTAGTGGATGTGGAGACCACCGGCCTGAACCTGCATCGCGATCAGGTGCTGTCGATCGGCGCCGTAGTAATTGATCAAGGCGCGATCCACTTTGCTGAACAGTTCGAGCGCACCCTGCAGCGCGAGTATCAGACGCCTGGGCCCAGCGTCCTGATTCATGGGATCGCACCCAGCGAAATAGCCGCAGGAGACGATCCGGCCGAGGTGCTGCTCGATTTCATGGAGTTCGTTGGCAACAGCCCGCTGCTGGCGTTTCACGCGGGTTTCGATCAGCGCATGCTGACCCGCGCAATGAAGGAAAGCCTGGGTTACAAGCTGCCCAATCCGTTCATCGATCTCGCCCATCTGGCGCCTCTGCTGTGCCCGCAGGTGCGCTTCCCCAATGCCGGGCTCGACGACTGGCTCGAGCATTTTGGGCTGCAAGTGCAGCAACGCCACAATGCCAGTGCCGATGCGCTGGTCAGTGCCGAACTGGCCTTGATCCTGTTCAACCGCGCCCGACGTCAGCAACTCGACAGCCCAGACCTGCTGGCACGGCGTGTCAGCAACTGGAAGCGTCGGCAAGCACACGCGCTGTAAAAATGCCGGCTGTCATGCCCAAGCAGGCGGCCTCGCCGTTACGCGATGTTGCTCGTTAAGCCGGAGTCATCGGGCAGCCGCCTGCAGCGTATCGCAGCTCACCCTCGAGAATAAAAAAGCCGCCTGCCCCCAGAGGGGCAGGCGGCTTTTGACTTTCCAGCACCGCGCGGGATCAGTAGCCCAGTGCGAAGTCTTCTTCAGCCAGGTCCATCAGGTTGTTGGCACCGGACAGCATGGTTGCTGCGTGGGTGCGCGTGCGCGGCAGGATACGCTCGAAGTAGAAGCGGGCGGTCTGCAGCTTGGCCTTGTAGAAGGCTTCTTCGCTGGTGCCAGCAGCCAGTTTCTCGGCGGCCAGGCGAGCCATGTCAGCCCAGAAGTAGGCCAGGCAGGCATAACCGGAGTACATCAGGTAGTCCACCGAGGCGGCGCCGACTTCTTCGCGATCCTTCATGGCAGCCATACCGACCTTCATGGTCAGCTCGCCCCACTCCTTGTTGATCGCCGCCAGCGGCGCGACCAAGTGCTTGACGGCCTCGTTACCTTCGTTGGCCTGGCAGAACTTGTGCACGATCTTGGTGAAACCCTTGAGCGCCTCGCCCTGGGTCATCAGTACCTTGCGACCCAGCAGGTCGAGGGCCTGGATGCCGGTGGTGCCTTCGTACAACATGGAAATACGCGCGTCACGCACGTTCTGCTCCATGCCATGCTCGGCGATGAAACCGTGGCCACCGAAGATCTGCACGCCGTGGTTGGCAGCTTCAAAACCGACTTCGGTCATGAACGCCTTGGCGATCGGGGTGAGGAACGCAAGCATCGCGTCAGCGGCTTTCTTCTCGTCTTCATCCTGGCTGCGCTGGACGATATCCACCTGCTTGGCGGCGAAGTACACCATGGCCCGATTGCCTTCGGCGAAGGCCTTCATGGTCAGCAGCATACGGCGCACGTCCGGGTGCACGATGATCGGGTCGGCGGCTTTCTCAGGCGCTTTCGGGCCAGTCAGCGAACGCATTTGCAGGCGCTCGCGAGCGTAGGCCAGGCCACCCTGGAAACCGATTTCGGCATGGGCCAGACCCTGCAGTGCGGTACCCAGACGTGCAGTGTTCATGAAGGTGAACATGCAGTTCAGGCCCTTGTTGGCCGGGCCGATCAGGAAGCCGGTGGCAGCGTCGAAGTTCATCACGCAGGTGGCGTTGCCGTGGATACCCATCTTGTGTTCGATGGAGCCACAGGACACGCCGTTGCGCTCGCCCACACCGCCTTGGGCGTTGGGCAGGAACTTCGGCACGATGAACAGCGAGATACCCTTGGTGCCGGCCGGTGCGTCGGGCAGGCGGGCCAGCACAATGTGCACGATGTTCTCGGCCATGTCGTGTTCGCCGGCGGAAATGAAGATCTTGGTGCCGGTGACCTTGTAGCTGCCGTCAGCCTGGGGCTCGGCCTTGGTGCGCAGCATGCCCAGGTCGGTGCCGCAGTGCGGTTCGGTCAGGCACATGGTGCCCGTCCATTCACCGGTGACCAGCTTGGTCATGTAGGTGCTGATCTGCTCTTCGGTACCGTGGGCGGAGATGGTGTTCATCGCGCCATGGGACAGGCCGGGGTACATGCCCCAGGACCAGTTGGCCTGGCCGATCATTTCGCTGAAGGCCAGGCTGAGGGATTCCGGCAGACCCTGACCGCCGTGCTCGACGTCGTGGGCCAGGCTCGGCCAGCCGCCTTCGACGAACTGTTGATAGGCTTCCTTGAAACCAGTCGGGGTTTTCACACCCTCAGGGGACCAGACGCAGCCTTCCTGATCGCCCACGCGGTTCAGCGGGGCAATTACTTGTTCGCAGAATTTGGCGCCTTCTTCAAGGATCGCATTGACCGTATCCGGGGTGGCATCTTCACAGCCCGGCAGGCTCTGGTAGTGGGCTTCGTAGCCAAGCAGCTCGTCACGAACGAAACGAATATCGCGCAAGGGGGCCTTGTAGTCGGGCATTGCGGTAAACCTCAGCGGTAGGTCTTTGGGGTGGTGAGCTGCGACACAACCACGCGCGCTCAAACAGTTGTTTGAAACTTACGTTTACCTCCTACCCTTGTCAAGTCCAGGCACACGAACAGGCATAAGCCTAGAAGCCCCCAAACGGGGCTTCCAGACCATCACTATCAACACGGTTTTTCAGCGGGTCAGCAGGGACTGCAGCTGCAGATGTTCAGCTACCTGGGCGGGCTGCGGAGAAGCAAGATGAGGCACGCAACCCAGGCACGGCGCTGGCAGCCGTTCGGTGAGCGTCGCCAGGTTATCCGCCAGTCGAGAGGTGGCCGGATCGACCACATTGGCAACCCAGCCGGCCAATCGCAGGCCGTTGGCGGCAATCGCCTGAGCCGTCAGCAGGGCATGGTTGATACAGCCCAGACGCACGCCCACCACCAGGATCACGGGCAACCGCAGCGCCACGGCCAGGTCGGACAAACAGGCACCGCCGTCCAGCGGCACGTGCCAGCCGCCAGCGCCTTCCACCAGGGTGAAATCCGCCCCAAGCGCGAGCACGCGGCGAGTCGCCGTTACCAGCCCTTCCACGCTCAAGGGCACACCTACTTCCCGGGCCGCCAGATGCGGCGCGATGGCTGGCGCAAAGGCGAAGGGATTCACCGTGGCGTAGTCCAGCGGCAGGCTGCATTCGCCCAGCAAGGCCAGAGCGTCGCCATTGCGCAAACCTTCAGCCGTAACCAGGCAGTCTGAGGCCACCGGTTTGGCCGCCGCCGTGCTCATTCCCAACTGCCGGGCAGCGTGCAACAGACCGGCGGCGATGGTGGTCTTGCCGATTTCGGTGTCAGTACCGGTCACGAAGAACGCGGCCATGCTCAGGAGTCCTTGCGCAGTACGCCGTAGACCACCTGATAGGTGGCCGGTAAACCCTTCGGTTGGCGGAACGTTTCATAGGCCTCGGCCAAGGCGCGCAGCCGCGCCCGCCCGGTCAGACCACCGGGGCGACCCGGATTGAGATTGTGCGCACCGAGCGCCTTGAGCTCATGGGTCAGCTGACGCAGATCGGCAAAATGCAGCACCTCGGCGCGCCGGCTCAAGTGCACCACCTGCAAGTCGCTGTTCGCACACAGGGTCAGATAGTCCTCGAATGCCCGAAAGCGATTGACGTGCACGAAGCCGTCCACCGTCTGCCAGCTGTCGCGCAGTTCCTGCAGCGTGCCGATGCACAGGCTGGAAAATGCCATCACTCCGCCGGGGCTCAGCACGCGGCGCGCCTCGTCGAGCACCGCCGGGAAATCGGCGCACCACTGCAGGGCCAGACTGGAAAAGATCAGCTCCGTCGAGTTGTCCCGCAGCGGCAAGGCCTCGGCATCGCCGGCAATAAAATCCTGCGCACCGCCCAATGGCCGGGCATGGCGCAGCATGCCTTCGGCGATATCCACCGCCACGCCCCGGGCTGCCGGCAGCCGGGCCGACAACTCTCGGGAGAAATACCCGGTGCCGCAGCCCAGGTCGAGCCAGCGCTGTGCCTGCGTGGTGCTTTCCGGCAACTTATCCAGCAACTGCATGCCGACGGTGCGCTGCAACGCCGCAACCCCGTCATAACTGGCCGCTGCGCGGGAAAACGACGCCGCCACCTGGCGCTTGTCGGGCAGGCTTTGGCTGGGGAGCGAAGCATTCATCGTGCGGACTCCTGAATGAACGCCAGCATTGATCCGGCCACCTGCCGCGCATGACTGAAGGGCGCGGCATGACTGGCCTGTTCGATGACTTCGATATGCGCCTGCGGCAGGTGCTGACGCGTGGCCTGCGCTGCCGTTATCGGCACCAACACGTCTTGCTCGGCAAACAGATGCAGTTGCGGTCCCTGCCAGGTCGTCAGAGCGGCCCGGCCATCAAGCTGCGCCAAACATTCCAAGCCGGCAGCCAGCACGCCTTCATCCGCCGCGCTGCGCATACCCTGCAGCTGGCGACGCAAGGCCCGTTGGGCGCTGTCGCCCTGGCTGGCCAGCAGGTCGAAACGCTGCAGCGTTGCGGCGCAGTCCGCTGCCAGCCCCTGGCGAAACGCGGCCAACGTCTCGGCCGGCATGGCGTCGGGCCAATCGCTGCGCTGCTGGAAGCTCGGGTTGCTGGCGATACTGATCAAACCACGGCAAGACACGCCGCGCCGCGCCGCCAGCTGGGCGGCGAGCATGCCTCCCAGCGACCAGCCGCCCAGCCAGGTGTCGCGGGGCAGCTGTGCGTCCAACGCATCGAGCCAGTGCTCGGCTTCGGCCAGCACTGGCAGTTCGGCCAGCTCAACCTGCAGCGCGCCCCTCGAAAAGTCTCGCAGCGCCGTCGCCAGCGGCTGCAGTGCCGCGCTGGAGTAGGACCAGCCGGGCAACAGTAACAGCCGTTCAGCCATGGGCCAGCTCCGCCCAGGCGGTGGCGAGCGCGTCCAGCAACCGCTCCAGATGCGCCTCGCTGTGCGCGGCAGAAAGCGTGACGCGCAAACGCGCGGTGCCGGCCGGTACAGTCGGCGGGCGAATCGCCCCGACCAGAATTCCGAGTTCCTTCAAGCGAGCCGACAGGCGCAAGGCGCGCTGGCTATCACCGATCAGGATGGGCTGGATCGGCGTCGGGCTGTCCATCAGGCTCAGGCCAATCTCGGCCGCGCCCTGGCGAAAGCGTGCGATCAGTCGGTTGAGGTGCTCGCGACGCCAGCCTTCCGTGCGCAGCAGCTGCAGGCTTTTCAGCGTCGCGCAGGCCACGGCCGGTGGTTGGCTGGTGGTGTAGATGTACGGCCGGGCAAACTGGATCAGCGTTTCGATCAGCTCCTCGCTGCCGGCGACGAACGCGCCCGCCGTGCCGAATGCCTTGCCCAGGGTTCCGACCAATACCGGCACGTCGTCCTGATTCAGGCCGAAATGCTCGACGATGCCGCCGCCCGTGGCGCCCAGCGGGCCAAAGCCGTGGGCATCATCGACCAGCAGCCAAGCTCCGGCTTTCTTCGCCTCGGCGACCAGCTCCGGCAGCGGCGCCAGGTCGCCGTCCATGCTGAACACGCCATCGCTGACCACAAGGGTATTGCCTTCGGCCTTGGCCAGTCGCGACGCCAGGCTGGCGGCATCGCTGTGCAGATAGCGCGAAAAGCGCGCACCGCTGAGCAAGCCAGCATCCAGCAGGGAGGCATGGTTGAGGCGATCTTCCAGCACCGTATCGCCCTGGCCGACCAGCGCGGTGACCGCGGCCAGATTGGCCATGTAGCCGGTGGAAAACAGCAGCGCACGAGGCCGGCCAGTGAACTCGGCCAAGGCTTCTTCAAGCTCGTGGTGCGGTGAGCTGTGGCCGATCACCAGATGCGAGGCGCCGCCGCCCACGCCCCAGCGCTCGGCGCCAGCGCGCATCGCCTGGATCACCTCTGGATGGTTGGCCAGGCCCAGATAGTCGTTGGAACAAAAGGCCAGCAGCCGTTCGCCATCGGCCACCACCTCCGGTCCCTGGGGGCTTTGCAGCAACGGACGCTGGCGATAAAGATGCTCGGCACGGCGGGCGGCGAGACGCGTAGCAAGATCGAAACTCATGGGCAGCACCAGAAGCCGGTGGATAACCGCAAGCGGGTTATCCACCCTACAAAAATGGTTGGGCTGGCGTAGGGTGGATCGGGGCGCCCAGCTGACGCTTCATCCATCCACCGAACGTGCCATCAAACCGACGCGGCGTTGTAGAACAGCTTGGAATCACGCTGCTCGACCAGCGCCTGCTCGATGGCGGCTTGGTGCACGTCATCGTCATGCTCTTCGCGGGCTTCCGGCTGGATGCCCAGGCGCGCGAACAGTTGCATGTCCTTGTCGGCCTGCGGATTGGCGGTGGTCAGCAGTTTTTCGCCATAGAAGATCGAGTTGGCGCCCGCAAAGAACGCCAGTGCTTGCATCTGCTCGTTCATCTGTTCGCGACCGGCGGACAGACGCACATGGGATTGGGGCATCATGATGCGCGCCACGGCGAGCATGCGGATGAAGTCGAACGGATCGACATCCTGCGCCTCGGCCAGCGGCGTGCCTTTGACCTTGACCAGCATGTTGATCGGCACGCTCTCCGGGTGCTCCGGCAGGTTGGCCAGTTGAATCAGCAGGCCGGCGCGGTCGTCCAGCGACTCGCCCATGCCGAGGATGCCGCCGGAACAGATCTTCATCCCCGCATCGCGCACGTAGGCCAGGGTTTCCAGGCGGTCGGCATAGGTGCGGGTGGTGATGATGTTGCCGTAGAACTCCGGCGAGGTGTCCAGGTTGTGGTTGTAATAATCCAGGCCGGCTTCAGCCAGGGCTCGGGTCTGCTCCTGATCGAGCTTGCCCAGGGTCATGCAGGTTTCCAGGCCCAGCGCCTTCACACCCTCGACCATCTGCAGCACGTAAGGCATGTCCTTGGCGGAAGGATGTTTCCAGGCCGCGCCCATACAAAAGCGCGTGGAACCGATGGCCTTGGCACGGGCAGCCTCTTCCAGCACCTTCTGCACTTCGAGGAGCTTTTCCTTGTCCAGGCCGGTGTTGTAATGGCCGGATTGCGGGCAGTATTTGCAGTCTTCCGGGCAGGCACCGGTCTTGATCGACAGTAGCGTGGAAACCTGCACGCGGTTCGGGTCGAAATGCTGACGGTGCACCGTCTGTGCCTGGAACAGCAAATCGTTGAACGGCAGCTCGAACAGGCTGCGCACTTCGGCCAGGGTCCAATCGTGACGACTGACAGCGGTTGCGGTGGCGCTCATGGGTTTCCCTTCTTCTTGAACAGCGCCTGCTAGATTTCCCGGCGCGACATGGATGCGCGAAAAACTAGGGGATGGCCCAGGCCTATGTCAACTGCAAAATTTTTACCGGTTTACTACTGGCTAAAAATCAACCACAAATGCCTGCTTTGCGACGAACTCGCCGAACAGTCGTTGCCACTGTGTGCCCCCTGCGAGACCGACCTGCCTTGGCTGGCCGGGCAATGCGCCGTGTGCGCGCTGCCTTTGCCGACCCAGGGGCTGACATGTGGCGCCTGTATGCGTCAGCTGCCGGCCTTCAGTAGGGTCGAAGCACCTTGGCATTACGCCTTTCCAATCGACACCCTGATTACCCGCTTCAAGCATCAGGCTCGTTGGCCACTGGGCCGCTTGCTCGCCGAGCTGCTCGCGCGGCATTTGCGCCATGCGTATGCCGAAGGCCTGCCGCGCCCGCATCGCATTTTGCCGGTTCCCCTGGCCCGCTCCCGACAACGGCAGCGCGGATTCAACCAGGCAGCCATGCTAAGTAACTGGCTGGGTCGCGAACTGCATCTGCCAGTGGACGAGCACTTGCTGCTGCGCGCCCGTGACACGGCCGCCCAGCAAGGCTTGGATGCACGCGCCCGGCAACGCAACCTGCGCCAGGCATTTGCCTTGTCCGCCAGCGCGGCGGCAGTCATTGCGAATCAACATCTGGCGCTGGTCGACGATGTACTTACCACGGGCGCCACCGCCCAAGCCTTGGCTCACCTGTTGCGCCAGGCGGGCGCGGCGCGTGTCGATGTCTACTGCCTGGCGCGCACACCTAAACCCGGCGTTTGAGCTTTGATATGCTCGGCTGAAAAAAACGGGCTTTCCATGGACAGTATTGACACCCTCATCATCGGCGCCGGCGCACTCGGCCTGGCTTGTGCAGCGCGCCTGGCCGACCCGCAGCGCAGTACCCTGATCGTCGAAGCCGAACGGTTGATCGGCAGCCACACCTCCAGCCGCAATTCGGAAGTCATCCACGCCAGCCTGTATTACCCGCCGGGCTCGCTCAAGGCCGAACTCTGCCTGGAAGGTCGCGAGCGTCTGTATGCCTGGTGCCGCCAGTACCAGGTGGCGCACCGGCAGATCGGCAAGCTACTGGTGGCTGTCGAGGATGCCGAGCAAGAGCAATTGGCCGGCCTGCTAGCCAATGCCCACGCCTGTAACGTAAACGACTTGCAGACCCTCGACGCCCGCCAGTTACAGCAGTTGGAGCCGGCCGTGCGTGGCGTAGCCGGGTTGCTGTCGCCGAGCACCGGCATCATCGACAGTCACGCCTACCTGCAGTCCCTGCTCGCTGCCGCCGAACAGCAAGGCGCGCAGCTGGTCCTGGATACCCGGGTCACCCAACTGCAGAAGATGGGTGACGGTTGGCTGGCCAGCGGCATCAGCGCCGGCGAGCCGTTCCAGATCCGGACCCAGCAGGTCATCAATGCCGGCGGGCTGTTCGCCCAACAGCTGGCGGCGGCGACTGAGGGTCTGGCACCTGGGTCCATCCCTGCACTGCACCTGTGCCAGGGCCGCTATTTCAACTACAGCGGACGCTCGCCGTTCAGCCGGCTGATTTATCCGTTGCCGGCAGCCAACCAAGCCGGGCTCGGCATTCACGCCACCCTGGATCTGGGCGGCCAGCTGCGTTTCGGCCCCGATGTGCATTACCTGCAACACATCGATTACGCGGTCGATCCCACTCTGCGGGAGTCTTTCGCTCAGGCCGTGCGCCGCTATTTCCCCGACCTCGACAGCCAGCGCCTGGAGCCCGGCTACAGCGGCATCCGGCCAAAGCTTTCCGGCCCTGGCGAACCTGCGGCGGATTTTCATATCCAATTGCCGTCCAGTCATGGCCTGCCCGGACTGGTCAACCTGTTTGGCATTGAATCGCCGGGGCTCACCGCCAGCCTGGCAATCGCCGACCGTATCGCTCAAGCCCTGTGATCTGCCCGCTTGGCGGTACGCGTCAAGAGCGTCAATGCGTATACTTCCTCGCCAAATCCATCCATTTACCCGTAAGGACTTGTCCATGAAAGCGCTCGGCAAAATCCTGGGCATTATTTTCCTTGGGCTCTTGCTGATCCTGGTCGGTCTGGGTTTCGCCCTCACCCACTGGTTCGATCCCAACGACTACAAGGACGAAATTCGTCAGTTGGCACGCGACAAAGCCAACCTGGAATTGACCCTCAACGGTGACATCGGCTGGAGCCTGTTCCCCTGGCTGGGCCTGGAACTGCACCAGACGACCCTGGCCAGTGCGCAAACACCGCAACAGCCCTTCGCCGAGCTGCGCATGCTGGGTCTTTCGGTGCGTGTACTGCCGCTGCTGCGCAAAGAAGTGCAGATGAGTGACATCCGCATTGATGGCCTCAACCTCACGTTGCAGCGCGACGAACAAGGGCACGGCAACTGGGAAAACATCGGCCAGCCGGCCAAAGACAGCGCCCGCGATGACACGCCGGTCGCACAAAGCACGCCCCCCGAGCCTGCCGAGGGTGCCAAGGACAACGCAGCCCTGCCGATCCAGCTGGATATCGATAGCCTGAAGGTCAACGACGCCCGCTTCAGTTACCACGATGCGCAAACCGGCCAGCAGTTCAGCGCCGAAAGCATTCAATTGGAAACCGACGCGATTCGCGAAGGCGCCTCCATTCCGCTGAAACTAAGCGCCTTCTTCGGCACCAACCAGCCGGTCATGCGCGCGCGCACTGAAGTGCGCGGCAACCTTCGCTTCGATACAGCGCTACAACGCTACCAACTGGAAAATCTGCGCCTGACCGGCGAGGCGTCCGGCGAACCGCTGAATGCCAAGACCGTGACCTTCAGCGCCCAGGGAGAATTGCTGGTCGATCTGGAGGCGCAGATCGCCGAATGGAACAGCCTGAAGTTTTCCGCCAATCAGCTGCATGCGCTAGGCGACCTTAAGGTTCGCGAGCTTGATGACGAGGCACAGATCAGTGGTGGCCTGTCCATCGCCGCCTTCAATCTGCGTGATTTCCTCGAAGGTCTTGGCCAGACGCTGCCGGAGATGGCCGACGCCAATGCTCTGGGCAGGCTCGAAATGTCCACCCGTCTGAGCGGCACGCCAAACAGTATCCTGATGGAAGAGCTGCGCCTCAAACTCGACGACACCACACTCACCGGTAACGTGGCCGTTGCCGACTTTAGCACCCTTGCATTGCGCGCCCAGCTCAAGGGCGATCGGATGGACCTGGACCGCTACCTGCCGCCGAAAAGCGAGGCGGACAGCGCCAGCACTGCGCGCCAGGCCGAGGTAAAAAGCTCCAGCCAGGCCGCCGGAGACGGCAATTCGCCGCTGCCCAACGCACCCACTCAGCAAGCCTGGAGCGATGCGCCGATTCTGCCCATGGACCTGCTGCGTCAGCTGGATTTCCAGCTCGCAGTCAACTTTGGCGAACTGGTCTTCGACAAGCATCCGATCAGCAATGCCAGTCTGAGTACCCAAGGCAAGGCCGGCCTGATCACCCTCAAGGAGCTGCGCGCCGATCTGTATAACGGTCATGTCGACGCTAGCGGCAAGGTCGATGTGCGCAACGCCTTGCCACAGTTGGCCATCGCCAGCACGATCAGCAACCTGCCGGCAGACAAGTTCATCCAACTGGACAACCAGCCCTCGCCCATCAAGGGCCTGCTCGACCTCAAGGCCGACTTCAGCACACGGGGCAACAGCCAGAAAAGCTGGGTCGACAACCTCAATGGCAAAGCCGACTTCCTGTTTAGCGACGGCGTGCTGGTCGATGCCAACCTCGACCAGTACCTGTGCAAGGCCATCGCCACGCTCAACCGCAAGGAGCTGAGCAAGGAATCGCGCAGCCGGGATACGCCGTTCGAGCAATTGCGCGGCAACCTGGTGGTCACTAATGGCGTGGCCAACAACCCGGATTTCAAAGCTAGCATTCCCGGCCTGGCCATCAGCGGCAACGGCAGCCTCGACCTGCGCGTGCTCGGCCTGGATTACCACATCGGCATTCTTATCAAGGGTGACCAGCGCGAAATGCCCGACCCGGCCTGCCAGGTCAATGAACGCTACGTCGGCCTGGAATGGCCGCTGCGCTGCCGTGGCCCGCTGGAGCTGGGCGCCAAGGCTTGCCGTATCGACCAGGACGGCCTGGGCAAGATCGCCGGCAAGCTGGCGGGCGAGAAACTCACCGAAAAGCTCGATGAAAAACTTGGCGACAAGGTCAGCCCGGAGCTCAAGGACGCCCTCAAGGGCCTGTTCAAACGATGAGTCCCGAGTATTTCGGCGCGGCCGTGCTGGCGTGGTATGACCAGCATGGCCGCAAGGACCTGCCCTGGCAACAAGGCATCACGCCTTATCGGGTGTGGGTCTCGGAGATCATGCTGCAGCAGACCCAGGTCGCCACCGTGCTGGGTTATTTCGATCGGTTCATGGCGGCCCTGCCCACCGTCCAGGCCCTGGCCGACGCGCCGGAAGATGAAGTCCTGCACCTGTGGACCGGCCTGGGCTACTACACCCGCGCGCGCAACCTGCACAAGGCGGCAAAAATCGTCGTCGCGCAACATGGCGGTGAATTTCCACGCGACGTCGAGCAACTCACGGAACTGCCCGGCATCGGTCGCTCCACCGCCGGGGCCATCGCCAGCCTGAGCATGGGCCTGCGCGCGCCGATCCTCGACGGCAACGTGAAACGCGTGCTGGCACGCTACGCCGCTCAGGACGGCTATCCGGGCGAGCCCAAGGTTGCCAAGCAACTCTGGGCGCTTGCCGAGCGCCTCACCCCGCACGCGCGCGTCAATCATTACACCCAGGCGATGATGGATCTTGGCGCCACGCTGTGTACACGCAGCAAGCCGACCTGCCTGCTCTGCCCGCTGCGCGAAGGCTGCCGCGCGCAGCTGCTCGGCCAGCAAAGCGCCTATCCGGTGCCCAAGCCGCGCAAGGAGCTGCCGCAGAAGCACACCTTGATGCCGGTGTTCGCCAATGCCGAGGGCAGCATCCTGCTCTACCGACGCCCTTCCAGCGGCCTGTGGGGCGGTTTGTGGAGCCTGCCGGAAGTCGCGGCACTGCCTGACCTGCATGCGCTGGCCCAGCGTTACGGCCTGGAGCTGGGCGAACCCCGTCGCCTGCCCGCCTTCACCCACACCTTCAGCCATTTCCAGTTGAGCATCGAGCCCTGGCTGGTGCCGACCAGCGCCTTGAGCAGCGTCGTGGCCGAAGACGACTGGCTTTGGTATAACCTTGCCACCCCGCCGCGCCTGGGCCTCGCCGCCCCGGTGAAAAAACTGCTCAAGCGCGCGGCCGATGAATTGATCGCAGGAGAATTGTCATGACCCGTACGGTGCACTGCCGCAAATACCACGAAGATTTGCCCGGCCTCGACCGCCAGCCCTATCCGGGCGCCAAGGGCGAAGACATTTTCAATAACGTGTCGAAGAAGGCCTGGGATGAGTGGCAAAAGCACCAGACCATGCTGATCAACGAACGTCATCTGAACATGATGAATGCCGAAGACCGCAAATTCCTGCAGCTCGAGATGGACAAATTTCTCTCAGGCGAAGAATTCGCACAGGCCGAAGGCTACGTGCCTCCAAGTGCCTAAAAAACAGCCAAGTACTTAAATAAACAGCTTTTTCTACCGCCGCCGGTTGACTCGGTGGCGGTAAAACCGGTTTAATGCCGCCCGTTGTTGCCCAGGTAGCTCAGTCGGTAGAGCAGGGGATTGAAAATCCCCGTGTCGGCGGTTCGATTCCGTCCCTGGGCACCACTTTTTATCAGGTGCTCAAATTCCTGATATGCCCAGGTAGCTCAGTCGGTAGAGCAGGGGATTGAAAATCCCCGTGTCGGCGGTTCGATTCCGTCCCTGGGCACCA
>NZ_JACSQG010000001.1:0-244795 GCF_014836765.1 Serpens gallinarum | reverse complement strand
CTGATACCGAAAAGCCCCAAACGACGATCATTCGCTTGGGGCTTTTTATTGCCTGCAATTTATTCATTGCCCAGGCAAATCATCGCCTGCCGCCTGGTCCGGCAAGCATGCAGTTGACGGTTTTTCAATCGATCCAATGTCGCTCTTGCTCGACACGGGGGAGTTCCGCGATCCTCCATTGCATCAAGACGGCCCCTGGCCGTCCAAACGCCACTGCCGGAGAAGCGCATGAAGACCGTTGCTCAGATGATCAAGGACAAGCAGAACCACGATGTTCATACCATCGCCCCGCACACCACCGTGCTGGAAGCCTTGCGCATCATGGCCGAGCACAATGTCGGCGCCTTGCCGATTGTCGAGGACGGTCAACTGATTGGCGTGGTCAGTGAACGGGACTATGCACGCAAGGTAGTACTGCAAGGCCGTTCTTCGGTGGGCACCCCGGTCAGCGCCATCATGAGTGCTCCAGTGATCACCACCGAGCCCCGCCAGAGTATTCAGGCGTGCATGAGCACCATGACCGAGTGCCACCTGCGCCACCTGCCCGTGGTCGAGGATGGCAAGCTGATCGGCATGCTATCGATCGGCGACTTGGTCAAGGAAGCCATTTACGAGCAGGAAAGCCTGATTCGCCAGTTGGAAAGCTATATTCGCGGCGAGTGAACGGTCGACTCTCGATCAGCTGTTTTCAGCGTGCCGGTGCGCCGGCAACCAATCCGTACTGCGCACCCATGCCTCGAATTGATCCGCCGGCAATGGCCGGCTGAACAGATAGCCCTGGACCTCCTGACAGCCCAGACGCCGCAGCAGGGCCAATTGCTCTTGGGTTTCGATCCCCTCGGCCATGGTCTTCAACCCCAGGCCATCAGCGATGCCGAGGATGGCCTGCACGATGCGCTGGTCGCTGGCATCGTTATGCAAATCGCGCACGAATGATCGATCGATCTTCAAGCGATGCACAGGCAGATGCTTCAAATAGCCGAGCGATGAATAGCCTGTGCCGAAATCATCGATGGCCAGGTGTACGCCCCGCTCGGCCAGCCGCTGCATTTCCCGCCCCACGCTGACCGAGTCCGGTGTGGTCAGGCTTTCGGTCAATTCAAGCTCCAGGCAGTTGGCTGGCAAGCCGCTCTCGGTCAAGCTCTCACACACCAGCTCGAACAACCCCGGCACACGAAACTGGGCCATCGACAGGTTGACCGCCATGCGCATCTCGGCCGGATAACCGGCAGCCAACCAACGGCTCATCTGGGTGATTGCAGTGCGCAGTACCCAGGCGCCAATCTCGACAATCTGTCCGGTGCTTTCGGCCACCGGAATGAATTCCGTCGGCGCGATGTTGCCCAGCACGGGATGCCGCCAGCGCAGCAGCGCCTCGGTACCCACCAGGCGCCCCTCCTCCACGTTCAGCTGCGGCTGGTAATGCAATTCCAGCTCGTCGTTCGCCAGGGCCTGGCGCAAGGCGTTGCTGAGCAATTGCGCGCGCATCAGGCGCGCCTGCAACTCGGCTGTGAAGAACGCATGGTGACCGCGCCCTTCCTGTTTGACTCGATACATAGCGCTGTCGGCATGGCGAAACAACGTGTCCTGGTCCCGGCCATCCTCAGGAAACATGGCGATACCGATCGAGGCGCTGACCTGCAGGCTATGGCCCTGGACCTCAATGGGCTGAGCAAGCTGAGCCTGTAATCGCACGGCAACCTGGGCGGCGCTCTCTGCGTTGGTAAAGGGCAAGGTGAGGATGAACTCATCGCCACCCTGGCGGGCCACGCTGTCCTCGTCGCGCAACAAGTCTCGCAGGCGCTGGGCCACGGCCACCAGCAACGAATCGCCAACCTGATGACCCAGCTGATCATTGACGTGCTTGAAGTGGTCCAGGTCCATGAACAACACAGCCAATGGCTGCTGATTGCGTTCGCAAATTTCCAGCGCCTGGGCGAAGCGCGCAGCAAACAGCGTGCGATTGGGCAAACCGGTCAAGGCGTCGAAGTGGGCCAATTGCTGGATGCGCTGCTGATCGAGGATGCGCTGGGAAATGTCCCGCGCCAGCACCACAAAGCGCTGCTGAAAACCCTTGTACATGCGCGCGGCCGACAGCTCGAAATGCACCACGCCACCGGCCTGCTCCAGGCGCAGCTGACGGCCATTGCTGACGCCTTGCAGGCGGGCTTCGTTGAGCGCCAACCGGCATGCGTTGGCAGCATCGGTCGGCAGTGCTTCGTCAAGCGTGCGGTGCAGCATGTAGGGCAGATCATCGATTTGCCGGTAATTGTCGGGAATGTGTACGCGCAGGCACCGCCCTTTGGCATCAAACTCGAACAACAGGTCGGGAATGGCATCGATTACCGCGTGGGCGTGTTCGCGGGTTTCGTGGAGCGCGCGGTAAGGGGCCAGGATGGTCCCCACGAACATCACGCGATACAGCAGCAGGTACGCCAGCACCTTGTAGACATGACCGGCCAGATTGTAGAGGTCGGTCACTTGCGCATAGCGGGTGAACAGCAGCTCACTCATGACCATCAGGCCCAGCGCGCCGAATAACAGTGCCACGTTGAAACTGCTGCGCTCGCGCAGCTGGCGTACCAGCAGAAGCATGCTGAGCAGATGCATGCCGATCAGGCCGTATTCGGCAATTTGCTTGATCGGTGTCAGGCCCAACCCTGGAATAAAGGTGCGCGGCATCCAGTGTGGATGGACCAAAAAAACCCAGTGCGCCGGAACCACGACAGCGAGCACGCCGCACAGGCCCAGCAGCCGCCAGGGCGCACGGAACGGCCGCCGCTGCTCTTCGACCAGATGCCAGGGAAAGCAGGCCACCAGCAACAAGGACAACGCAGCCAGGTAACGGGCCAGCAACCAGAAGTTGATGGCCTTTTCCGGATCGCTCGGCGTAAAGAAGCTGGGCATGCCCGGGTAGGAGAGCATGTGCGACGTATCCGCAATGGCCACACCCAGAAAGGCACAGGACACCAGCAGGATATTGCGCTGGCGATGCAGGCCATAGGTGGTCCAGCCCACCGTGAAAATGAGCCCGGCCACCAGAATGGCAAGGATTTCCAGACACTGATGCCACGTCAGAAAATGCGGGTTGTGCGAAGGTAAAATTCCAGCTGCCCACTGGATCGCCAACAGGCCGAGTAAGGCCAGCCCGAGCAAACCTGCTGCAAACACCAGCGCGAAACGATGTTGGGGGTGAACCAAGTGGGACAGATGCACGCACCAATCCTTTTAGATTGCGTGAACAAAGCGACTTTCAGGCAAAGTCTTACAGCATCGGACTGAGCACCGATGCACTGCATTTGACCGCCTGACCTGGCCCGCGTCTATCCGACAAAACGGTTATAGAAGCGGCGTTGATAAGGTCGCGGATAACATCCTGCCGTGAGCCAGAACGCATTGTTCTGTCGCGAAATCCCATGCGGCGTAGATCGCGACCGGCACTTTCAGTAAAATCCCGCCACCCTGAGTCTCAAGCCGACAAAATCCTTCCATTTAGAGGATATTTCGAGAGCCCTGAGACACCCGCAAGCCCACCTCGTGGTGGGCTTTTTGCTTTATTGATGCTGCGTGCGGTTTGCTTGGCGCTCCATGCCCCCTGTGCTAGCGTGCAGACGAGAGCGTTGCCGCAGTTGTGCGTCATGAAGAACAAAAGAGGACAACGTATGGTTCAGGCACCGCCTGCACTGGAAATCCGCAACCTGCACAAGCGCTATGGCGACCTCGAAGTGCTCAAGGGCATTTCCCTCACCGCTCGCGATGGTGATGTGATCTCCATTCTCGGCTCCTCCGGCTCCGGAAAATCCACTTTCTTGCGCTGCATCAACCTGTTGGAAAACCCCAACGAAGGGGAAATCCTGGTTGCCGGCGAACAGCTCAAGCTCAAGCAGGGCAAGAGTGGCGAACTGGTTGCGGCCGATGCCGCACAGATCAACCGGATGCGCAGCAAGCTCGGATTTGTGTTCCAGAACTTCAACCTCTGGCCGCACATGAGCGTGCTCGACAACATCATCGAAGCCCCGCGCCGCGTGCTCGGCCAGAGCAAGGCCGAGGCCATCGAGGCGGCCGAAGCCCTGCTGGCCAAGGTCGGCATTGCCGACAAGCGCCACGTGTATCCCAATCAGCTGTCCGGCGGCCAGCAGCAACGCGCTGCCATCGCCCGCACGCTGGCGATGCAGCCAAAGGTCATCCTGTTCGATGAGCCAACCTCGGCGCTGGACCCGGAAATGGTCCAGGAAGTGCTTAACGTGATCCGCGCCCTGGCCGAAGAAGGTCGCACCATGCTGCTGGTCACCCACGAAATGAATTTCGCCAAACAGGTTTCCAGCGAGGTGGTGTTTCTCCATCAGGGCCTGGTCGAAGAACAGGGCACACCCGAGCAGGTATTCGACAACCCCCGTTCGGCACGCTGCAAACAATTCATGTCCAGCAACCGCTGAGGGAGTAATCACATGGAACACATCAAGACATTTGTGTTGGGTGCTGTCTTTTCCCTGTTCTTCGGTACCCAGGCTTTCGCGGCCGAGAAGCTCAAGATCGGTACCGAAGGCGCCCTGCCGCCCTTCACGATGATCAGCCCCAAGGGCGAGGTCGTCGGCTTCGACATCGATATTGCCCAGGCGCTGTGCGCGAAGATGAAGGTTGAGTGCGAGGTGGTACTGTTCGACTGGGACGGTCTGATCCCGGCGCTCAACTCCGGCAAGTTCGACATGCTCGCCGCCTCCATGTCGGTGACCGAGGAGCGCAAGCAGGCCATTTCCTTCACCGACCCCTACTACACCAACAAGCTGCAGTTCGTGGCGCCCAAGTCGGTGGACTTCAAGACTGACAAAGACAGCCTCAAGGGCAAGGTGATCGGCGCACAGCGCGCGACCATCGCCGGCATCTGGCTGGAAGACCACCTGGAAGACGTGATCGACATCAAACTCTACGACACCCAGGAAAACGCCTACCTGGACCTGTCGACCGGCCGCATCGACGCCATGCTGTTCGACAAATACGCCCAGTGGGAATGGCTGAACAGTCCGGCCGGCAAGGATTTCGAATTCAAGGGTGAACCGGTCTTCGACGACGACAAGATCGCCATTGGCGTGCGCAAGAACGATGACGAACTGCGCGAGCGGCTGAACAAGGCGCTGGCGGAAATCCTCGCCGATGGCACCTATGAAAAAATCAATGCCAAGTACTTCCCCTTCAGCATTTACTAATCAGCCAGACCGCCGCCTGGTTCTTTGCCGGGCGGCGGCGCACGAGCTCACATGATCGATTTGCACGGATTCGGCCCGGCCCTTGTTGCCGGGACCTGGATGACCATCCAACTGGCCCTGGCCTCCCTGGCCCTCGGCCTGATACTCGGCCTGCTCGGCGCCCTGGCCAAGACCTCCCCCTACGCCACCTTGCGCTGGGTCGGCGGCACCTATTCAACCATTGTGCGCGGCATTCCCGAGCTGCTCTGGGTGTTGCTGATCTACTTCGGCACCACCGACGTGATGCGCGCCCTCGGTGAACTGTTCGGCATCAAGAACCTTGCTCTGAGCCCGTTCGCGGCAGGCACCATCGCCCTGGGCCTGTGTTTCGGCGCCTATGCCACCGAAGTATTCCGCGGCGCGCTGCTGGCCATTCCCAAGGGTCACCGGGAAGCCGGGCTGGCCCTGGGCCTGAGCAAGGTGCGAATCTTCTGGCGCCTGGTGCTGCCGCAAATGTGGCGCATCGCCCTGCCGGGCCTGGGCAACCTGTTCATGATCCTGATGAAGGACACCGCACTGGTCTCGGTGATCGGCTTGGAAGAAATCATGCGCCGCTCGCAGATTGCAGTCAGCGTCAGTAAGGAGCCCTTCACCTTCTTCCTGGTTGCAGCCTTCATCTACCTGGGCCTGACCGTGCTGGCCATGACCTGCATGCACTTCCTGGAAAAACGTGCCGCTCGCGGCTTTGCAAGGAGCGCAGCATGAGCTGGGACGTTTTCATTCGTTGGCTGCCAAGCTTCCTCGACGGCGCCTGGCTGACCTTGCAACTGGTCGGTGTTTCCGTAGTGGCCGGCCTGATCCTCGCCCTGCCGCTGGGCATTGCCCGTGCTTCGCGCAATCTGGCGGTGCAGGCGCTGCCTTATTGCTACATCTTCTTTTTCCGCGGCACTCCGCTGCTGGTGCAACTGTTCCTGGTCTACTACGGCCTGGCGCAGTTCGAGGCGGTTCGGGAAGGACCACTGTGGCCCTATCTTCGCGATCCCTATTGGTGCGCGATCATCACCATGACGTTACACACGGCGGCCTATATCGCCGAGATCATCCGCGGCGCCATCCAGGCGGTGCCACCGGGCGAAATCGAAGCGGCCCGGGCGCTGGGCATGTCCCGTCGCCAGACCATGTGGCATATCGTCCTGCCGCGCGCAGCACGCATCGGCATGCCGGCCTACAGCAACGAGGTGATTCTGATGCTCAAGGCCAGCGCCTTGGCCAGCACCATCACCCTGCTGGAACTGACGGGTATGGCGCGCAAGGTCGCCGCCCGCACCTATTTGCATGAGGAAATGTTTCTGACAGCCGGCCTGATCTACTTACTGATCGCCTTCATCTTGATGCAGGGCTTCAAATTGCTGGAGCGCTGGCTGCGGGTCGATGCTACCCAGCAAGGCCGTTGATACAACCCACGCGTCGCCCTGGTATGAAAAATGCCTGATATCGGTACTGCGGCCGGGAATTAAACCTCCCGGCCGACCTATTCTAAACACTGCATGTCCAGCCACTGCCAAGAAAAGGGAGCAACACTCCATGAAGAACTACAAGAAACTCCTGCTGACTGCCGCTGCACTCGTGTTTGCCAGCAGCAGTTTTGCTGCCGAAAAGCTGACCATCGGTACCGAAGGTGCCTACCCCCCGTTCAACCTGATAGACGCCAGCGGACAAGTCGTTGGTTTCGACGTCGAAATCGGCCAAGCGCTGTGCGCCGAGATGAAAGTCGAATGCAACGTGGTCACCTCGGACTGGGACGGTATCATCCCGGCCCTCAACTCCGGTAAGTTCGACATGCTGATCGCCTCCATGTCGATCACCGAGGAGCGCCAGCAGGCCGTTGACTTCACCAACCCCTATTACACCAACAAGCTGCAATTCGTGGCACCCAAGTCGGCCAATTTCAAGACTGACAAAGACAGCCTCAAGGGCAAGGTGATCGGTGCCCAGCGCGCTACCATCGCCGGCTCTTGGCTGGACGACAACCTGGGCAACAGCATCGAGATCAAGCTCTACGACACCCAGGAAAACGCCTATCTGGACCTGTCTTCCGGTCGCATCGATGGCATCCTTGCCGATACCTTCGTTCAGTGGGAATGGCTCAAGAGCGATGCCGGCAAGAACTTCGAGTTCAAGGGCGAGCCGGTGTTCGACAACGACAAGATCGGTATTGCCGTGCGCAAGGGCGACGATGAGCTGCGTGAGCGCCTGAACAAGGCACTGGCCGCAATTGTCGCTGACGGCACCTACAAGAAGATCAACGACAAGTATTTCCCCTTCAGCATTTATTGATCCGAACAGACGGCGCCCGGCTGCCAGCCAGCCGGGCGCCGTCGCTTTTTATCAGGCACCTGCGCCGACGCCCGGACGCTACGCCCACCGGTACATTCATGCCTTCCCGCCTTGCCGCACACTTCCGGTCCCTGAACAGCTTTCTGCTCCGTCATCAGGACCTGTGGCGCCCGCGCCCTTTCACCCACCGGCACCTGCCCTGGGAACATCAGCACCCTGAACTAGGCCACTGGCTACGCCGACGCAGCCTGGCCGACGCCGAAACTGCACATCATCAGCCAGCCCTGCTCAGAGAAGCACCCGCGCCGTTTCCCGCCTTGGCCGCCGAGGCATTGGCGCTCAGCCAGGTCGAAACCTTGTTCTGCGCACCGCCACAAGACCATGCCGAACCCGTTGCCGTGCCCGGGCGTAAATGGCAACAGATCCAAGCGTTCTGCGATCACCTGCAATTCGACCAGGCACCTCAACATTGGCTCGACTGGTGCGCCGGCAAGGGCCATCTCGGTCATCACTTGGCGAGCAACGGCACCGCCCTCACCTGCCTGGAACGGGACGAAGCATTGGTGAGCGCGGGTCAGCTATTGGCCAGGCGCAGCCTGCCCATGGCCCGGCATCTGCATCAGGATGTCATGGCCGAGGACGCCGCCCGCCACCTCGGCCCCAGCATCACGCCCGTGGCCCTGCATGCGTGCGGTGATTTGCACGTGCGCCTGCTGCAGCTGGCCGTCAGGCAAGGTTGTCGGCAACTGGCAATCGCTCCCTGCTGCTACAACCGTATCGCCGACGACAGCTATCAACCGCTTTCCACCGCCGGCCACACTTCGACGTTGCGGCTGAGCCGCGACGAACTCGGCCTACCGCTGAGCGAAACCGTCACTGCCGGCGCCCGGGTGCGCCGCCAGCGTGATCTGTCCATGGCCCGCCGCCTGAGCTTCGACCTGCTGCAACGTCAGTTGCGTAATATCGACGAGTACCTCAACACCCCCTCGCTGCCCGCTGGCTGGCTGAACAAGAGCTGCGCCGATTACTGCCGTGAGCTGGCCGCCCTCAAAAATCTGCCCGATCCAGGCGAGCAAGACTGGCCGGCCCTGGAAGCCGCGGGCTGGCAGCGCCTGGCCGAAGTACGCAACCTGGAACTGGTGCGCGGCCTGTTCCGTCGCCCGCTGGAGCTCTGGCTGGTGCTGGATCGTGCCCTGTTTCTGGAGGAACAGGGTTTTCAGGTCCGTCTGGGCCACTTTTGCCCTAGCGAACTGACACCGCGCAACCTGCTACTTATTGCCGAACGCTGAGTGAGATACCCACAGAACCTGTGGATAACTCTGTGCGCAATGTTTGGAAAAGCAGCGCTAAAGCCCGAAAACCGGGCCTTCTGAATAGTTGGCCTATTTTCAACCAACGGCAATAAAGTCAGTTAAAACAGCAGGTTGAGCATTTCGTCGAGCCAATCACAGATTTTTTCTCAAAAAGCTCGACGTTCAATTCCGATTGTGAATAACCGCAAACCATTTTCTACCCAACGAGACCGAAAAGCCCATTCAACGGTTTACAGCGCAGGCCCAATCGTTATAATGCGCCTCCATTACGCCGGTATAGCTCAGCTGGTAGAGCAACTGACTTGTAATCAGTAGGTCCCGAGTTCGACTCTTGGTGCCGGCACCATACAAAACAACGACTTAGGCTCACCGCACGGTGGGCCTTTTTCGTTTTGGGGAATCTGCATCCCGTTCTGCATCCCGTTGGGGCGAGTGTTAGACCGACCCGCCTGCATATGATAGGGATACGGACTACGGCTGCAGCTCGAAACTCACACTCATCGGCTTACTTCCGCTGTGGCTCTGATAACTCACCTGCCCGTAGTAGCGGAAGGGCGCAGCCTTGCCGTTTTCCAGCCTGTTCTCGCGCACGAAGAGATGCAGAACAATGCCCAGCGCTTTGTGATTGATGATTTCCTTGCCGCGTTTGTTATCGGGTGCCGTCTGGTTCTGCGTTTGCCAGTGAAAGTGTTGCTCATCTATCCAGTGGTCTTGGTAGCGCAGGTCTTCGGCTTTGCCTTGTTTGTTTAGCGTCACCAACAAGACATGCGCATTGCGCTCCGTTATCACCACGTGCCCGCTGTTCCAACTGCCGGCATTGAACTCGGTGCCAAACAGCGGTGGGATTTCTTCGCGCATAAAGCGTTGGCCAACCTGCATTTGCAGCGGGTCGATGATCGCTTTGAGGCGTGCGAAGGTGCGGAATTGCTCTCGCAGTTCGTCACTGACCAGGATGTCGGCGTAGTCGGGGTTATGGGCGCGCAGGCGATTTTGGCCGTTGGGATCTTTGAGCACCTTACGCAGCAGGTATTGGTTATCGCCGGTTTCGTCCTGGCGCTCGATGGCCATAACGTCGCCGGTAGTCTTGCCGGCGCTTTCACTATTGATGACCTCCAGCAATAGGTAATCGCCGTCCTTGATCGGCTGCTTGCCGCCGTTCATGGAATTGCCAGATGCGCGGGCGAGAAAGTGGCGGGCGGGATCAAGATTGCCGTAATTCCGACCGAGCGAGCGGTATTCCTCGTAATCGGCATGGCTGGTACGGAAGTGGCCGCAGGCGATTTTCAGGCTAGGGAAATAGGCCAGCTCCACCTGTTCCGTCCGGCTCGGCAACGGATGTACCGTGGCGCTCGGCAGGCTGGAGCGAGCCGCGTAGGTAGTCAGACGGTAATCCACCAGTTCCTGTACCAGCTCGCTCAACGGCGCTATTGCCTGCTCCTCAACCGGAACATTGCCGATAAACAGCCCCTCTTCAACGCTAAAGTAGCGGCCACCGCCCCAGGCGCTGATTGGATTTTTCTTCCAATAGCTCAGCCAATCGCCAGGCATCTGACTCATGTCTTGATAGTCATCGGGAAGATCACCGAGCAGCGGACGGCGGCGTTGCAGAACTAGCCAGGAACGTTCAGCCAGTCGCTCCAGGCTGACCGCCTCGCGCCAGCCATCCAGTTCCAGAAATGCCTCCAGCAAGACCATCTTGTAGCTCTTGGTCATGGCGGTGGTTTCTAGCTCGCGCAGGAAGTCGCCATGCTTGCCGATGATGGTGCGCTGCACCTCCGGCAGTTCGCTTTCCTCGGTGGTCATCAGGGCGAACCAATGGCCGAACTGACGACGCATGTCCTGCAAACTGGCGCCCGAACGATAGAACTCGGTCAGGCTCGGCCGACGGCCCAGCGTGTCGCGCAGGCTGTGGTAGTCGGTCTGCACGCTGTCGCTGTCCAGCGACTTGAGGAAGTCGATAAAGCGCAGGTCAAAATTGACGAAGCAGCCTTCCGGCAACTCCAGTTGGCCCTGTTCCGCTTGCCGGGCGAGCTCAGCCAGTTGCCGACGGTTCATGCTTTGATTCAATAACGCCATCGGCTTGTGCAAAAAGCTCTGATGATTGGCGACGAAGTCCAGCACCACCAGCTTGTCCTTGCCGTCGGCCTTGCGCAGACCGCGGCCGAGTTGTTGGAGAAAGAGGATTTTCGACTCGGTGGGGCGCAGCATCATCACCGTATCGATAACCGGCAGGTCGACGCCTTCGTTGAACAGGTCGACGGAAAACAGCACCTGCAATTCTCCGGCGCGTAGTTGTTCCAGCGCCTCGCCCCGCGATAACTGCGAGTCCGCATATACCGCCGCTGCACGGACGCCTTCTTTACGAAAATGTTCGGCCATGTAATCGGCGTGGCGAGTGGAGACACAGAACGCCAAAGTGCGCGTTTGCCCATGCAGCCGCCAATTGCTCAACGCATGGCGGGCGCGACCGAGGGTGGCCAGTTTGTTGGCCAACAGCTCGGGGTCGAAGCGGCCGTTGCGCCACGGGATGCCTTGGTAATCCACGTCGCTGTCGAAGATGCCGTAGTAGTGGAACGGTACGAGCAGCTTTTCGCTCACGCCGCAAAACAGGTCGCTCTCGTAGACCAAGTTGTTGTCGCAAAGAGCGAGGATGTTGGCGTTGTCGGTGCGGTCCGGCGTCGCCGTCAGGCCGAGCAGGAACGCGGGCGCGAAATGCTGTAGCAGGCGGTGATAGGTCGGCGCCGATGCATGATGAAATTCGTCGACCACGATGTAATCGAAGTGCTGAGGTTTGAAGCGCTCCAGGTGTTCAACCTTCCCGAGCGTTTGCACCGATGCGCAAAGGACGTCGACCTGACTGTCACGTTGCTGGCCACGATAGAACCCGACACGTGCCGAGGGCTGGATACGAGTAAAAGTTGCCGCCGCTTGATTCAGGATTTCCTCACGGTGGGCCACGAACAGCACGCGGCGTGCGCCCATTTGCTTAACGTCGAAGGCGGCCAGCCAGGTTTTACCCAGACCGGTGGCCAGCACCACCAAGCCGCGCATATAACCCTGCACTCGCGTGGCGCTCAGGGCGTGCAGCGCTTCTTGTTGGATTTTGCTGGGCATTGGGGGCGGCTCGCTTTCTGTACTGCCCGGCTCAAGCTGCTGAACAGGTTTAATACGCCGCTGCTCATAGGCATCTATCCAGGCATCGTTCAACGCGGTGCAGCGGGGATGCTCGAATAATTCATCGAAACGCCGGCAGGCTTCCAGATAGCCGTCATCGCCGGGGTAGTTGATTCGATAGTTCCATTCCAGACCCTGCTGTAGCGCTTGCCGGCTGATATTGCTGGAGCCAATAAAGGCTCGGCCCCAATCCTGCCCGCCGAACAAATAAGCCTTGAGGTGAAAGCTGCTACCGCCGCTTTCGTAGACGCGCACCTGGGCGCCCTGCTCAGCCAGTAGCATCAGCAAGCGCAGCGCCTCTGGATCGGTCACGTCCAGATAATCGCTGGTCAGGATGCGTACTTGCGCGGCTGGCAACGCCGCCTCGTTGCGCTGCAGAGACTCCAGCAAGTCTGGCAACAACAGGCGAAGGCCAGTGACTTTGATGAAAGCCACCGCCATGTCGACCCGGTGCGCTTGGTGGATGGCGGCGCACAGGTGCGGCAGGAAAGGGCTGTCGTCGCCGCCAGTCACCAGCTTGCTAGATGCCTTGTGCAGCAAAACATTCAGCCATTGCTCATTCCTACCCGGCCGTTGGTCTTGAGTCAGCCAACAGGTCGTGCGGCTTATACCAGGAAGCGTCTGGGTCCAAAGACCAATGCGCGTTTCGTCCGCGTCGGTGAAGTGCCGATCATGGTGTTGCCGCTCGCCCTGCCCCAGCTTGAAGCTGCAATACAACACCCCGCCGGGTTTCAGCGCTCGCCATAGCCGCTCGAAGGCATCTGGGAGTTGTTGTTCGGTTACATGCAGCAGGCTGGCGCATGCCCAGATGCCGTCATAACGCTCACGCTCGTCCACTTCATCAAAGCGTTTTACCGGAACGCTAATGCCCAGCAGCTGGCTGGCATGGCCGGCCAGTGGTTCGCTGGCGTCGAAAGCGCTGACTTGATATCCCAGCTTCTGAAATGCCAGAGCATCGCGGCCTGAGCCGCAACCGGCATCTAGGATATGGACATTATTCGGCAGCTCCGCGAGAAAGGGCGCGTAAAGCGCCCGCATGTCGACACGCAGCGTGTCATCGACGAATTGCTGGGCATGGCGGTTGTAGTAGGCCTCGGTACAGCTCACCTAACACACTCCGAAATCAGTGCTGCCAGGTTATTAACCTGCAGCTTTAAGGGATGGCAGAGTAGTAGAAGGTTGACGCGAAAAATCATCCTTGGGTGTCACGATCTGCCATGAGATCGCCACCTTATGCGCGTCCTTATACGAGGGTAAAGGTCGATGTGCTATTTAAACGCACATAAGCATCGAACCACCCCAATACGAATTGTAAGGAGGCGATTGACCGCACTTTACCCCTCGCACGATGTTGTCTGATCTCGGAAAAATCCGCGCCTATAACAGCTAGCCGTATTGTCATGGCCTCCGGGTGTATGTCCAAAGCTCGTCAGTTGATCACTAGCCATCCGTCTCCTCCCCTGAACACAGAAACCCGCACAGGCTCACAACTATCACCCCCTCCACTAGAAAGGAGCGAGACGATGGCAACCGCACAAGACAACCTCCTCGACTGGTTGCGCGATGCGCATGCAATGGAGCAGCAGGCGGAGAAGATGCTCAGCTCGCAGGCCGAGCGGTTGGAGCACTATCCGGACTTACGCATTCGTATCGAACAGCACCTTGAGGAAACCCACCAGCAGCGGGCGTTGCTGGAAAGCTGCTTGCAGCGTCTGGGCAGCAGCCCCTCCACCATCAAGGACATCTCAGCCAAGCTCATGGCGTTCGGTCAGGCTGTGAGCGGTATGGCCATGAGTGACGAAGTGGTGAAAGGCGCCATGAGTGGCTACGTGTTCGAGAACATGGAGATCGCTTCCTACACCGTGCTGATCGAAGCCGCCAAAGCGGCCGGGGACATCGAAACCCAGCGCGCGTGCGAAACGATCCTGCCCCAGGAAATCGCCATGGCCGATTGGCTGCGCGAGCACCTGCCGGAACTGACCAGGGCGTTTCTGGCCCGCTCCGCCGCGCCGGATACAGAAGCGAAGCGGTGATAACGGCTAACCGCGCCGGCGCATGTCGGCGCGGTTTTTTATTGGCAGCACGTTTTCCTCATTTTCCTCGTGCCAGACGCCACAAGCGGGCGATATCGGTCGCGCGGTTTCGCAGAAGGTCCGTCGCTTCGGCGCAGGCTTGCTCCAGGCTGACCGGGCCGGGGGTGAGGCTGAACGCAGCGGCGATACCCTCGTCATACAAGCGCTGATAGCCCTCACCCAAACTGCCGGCCAGGGCGATCACCGGTACACCGGCGGCGGCGGCGATGCGAGCCACGCCCAGAGGGGTTTTCCCGTGCAGGGTCTGTGCGTCCAGACGGCCTTCGCCGGTGATAACCAAATCCGCGCCCTGCACCGCCTCAGCCAGGCCGGACAGTTCGGCAACGACCTCGATGCCCGGGCGAAAACCGGCCTTGAGAACCGCGCGCGCGGCAAAGCCCAAGCCGCCTGCGGCTCCGACACCGGGAACCTGCGCATGGTCTTCACCCAGGGTTCGCGCCATGATTTGCGCATAGTGGGCCAGCGCCGCGTCCAACTGCTCGACCTCAGCGGCGCTGGCGCCTTTTTGCGGGCCGAACACCGCCGAGGCGCCGCGCGGGCCGCACAGCGGGTTGTCGACATCCGCTGCCACCTGCACCTGAACCTGCTGCAAGCGAGCATCCAGACCCGACACATCAATCTGCGCCAGCTGCGCCAAGGCGGCGCCACCCGGGGCCAATAACTGTCCCTGGTCATCGAGAAAGCGCACGCCCAGTGCACGCAGCAGTCCGCTGCCGCCATCGTTGGTGGCACTGCCGCCCAGGCCCAGAATGATCCGGCGCGCGCCGGCGTCCAGCGCTTGAACGATCAGTTCGCCCGTGCCGTAGCTGCAGGCCTGCAACACGTTGCGCTGTGCGAGCGGCACCCAGTGCAGGCCACTGGCGGCGGCCATTTCAATCACTGCGGTGCCGTCCGCGAGCAAGCCCCAGTGGGCGGCCACAGGCGTGCCCAATGGCCCCTGTACTGAGCACTCGCGGCGCTCCCCGCCCGTGGCCGCCAGCAACGCGTCCACGGTGCCTTCACCGCCATCGGCCATGGGCCGCAACAGGCATTCGGCCTCTGGATAGATGGCCGTCCAGCCCTGGGCAATTGCAGCAGCCACCTGGGGCGCACTGAGACTCTCTTTGAAAGAATCCGGAGCAATGACGATTTTCATATCCAACCTCAAAAGCGGCGTGGCACGCCGCCGATAAAAAACTACCCCGCGGTGGTAACGCGCAGTACACAAACGAAAGAGCCGAAATACGTTCAAGCATGACGTATTTCGGCTTCTCCTAAACCCCGCTGCGCAGACCGGAACGGCCTGTTACAGCAACACCAGGCTCAGCAGCCATACGGTGATGATGCCCGCCAGGCCCTGAATCAGGGTGGCCATGGTCTGGGCGCGGTAGGCCAACGCCACCGGCATGCGGCTGAATTGGGTGACCACCCAGAAGAAGCTGTCATTGGCATGGGAGACGGTCATCGCGCCGGCGCCAATGGCCATGACAGTGAGCACCCGGCCCATTTCGCTGTCCAGGCCCAACTGCGTCAGCAGCGGCGCCACCAGCGCCGAGGTGGTGACCAGCGCTACGGTGGTCGAACCCTGGGCGGTTTTCAGTGCGGCAGCGACCACGAACGGCATCAGCAGACCGATGCCCAGGGCCGACAGCGTCTGGCCGAGGTAATCGCCCAGCGGTGTGACCTTGAGCACCGCGCCAAACGCACCGCCGGCACCGGTAATCAGCAGAATCGGCGCGGCCTGCAGCAGACCCTCGGCGACATGGTCGTGAAACTCTTTACGCTTGTCGGCGCTTTTCAGCAGCGTGCAGGCCAGCGCCAGGCCGACCAGCAGGGCCACTATCGGCTGACCGAGGAAGCTGAGGACGTCCAACACCAGGCCATCGCCCAGCGGCTTGCTGGGGAATACCGCCACCGAGCCCAGGCAGATCAACAGAATCGGCACGAAAATCGGCGCGAAGGCTTGGGCCGCCGACGGCAAAGTGCCGTACTTGGCGCGCAGCGCGGCAAAGTCCTGCGCGTCGTCATGGGCCAGACCGTCATCTTCCAGGGCGTAGTCCTTACCGATGAAGCGGTTGGCCCACAGCATGCCCGCCAGCGCGGTGACCAGCGCCACCACCAGGCCCACGGCAATCACCAGGCCCAGGCTGGATTCCAGCCCCAGGTTGCCGGCCGCGGCAATCGGGCCGGGCGTCGGCGGCACGAAAGTGTGGGTCGCATACAGGCCCGTGGCGAGCGCCACGCTCATGGCCACCACTGACACTTTCATGCGCGTGGCCAAGGCATTTTTCAGCGAATTGAGGATCACGTAGCCGGAGTCGCAGAACACCGGGATCGACACCAGGTAGCCGATGATCGACATGGTCAGCGTGGGGAACCGCTCGCCGAGCAGCTTGATCACCGTTTCCGCCATGGTGATCGCCGCACCACTGCGCTCCAGGATCACCCCGATGATGGTGCCCAGCGCAATGACGATGCCGATGTAACCGAGAATGCCGCCGAAACCGCCGGCGATGTTCTTGACGATTTCAGCACTTGGCAGTTGATAGGCAAAGCCGGCGATAAACGCGGCAGCTAGCAGCGCCAGGAAGGGATGCAATTTCAAGCGTGTGGTGGCCAGCACGATGAAGACGATCAGTGCCACCAGAATAAGAACCAGACCCATGGCCAGTTTCCTCGTTGTTGTTTTTTGAGCGGAACGCTGCGGCGCCCTCTTACGCCCACACCGCGGCGTTGTAGCCAATGCCGAATGGCACTACATCATTTTGACCCAGACGCAGACCTGAGCGCCTTGTGCAACGGGACGCAAAAACCCTACGGATGACAGTGTTTTTTGTGCAGTCGCACAATCAAGTCAAGGCGAGTTCTCGGTCAGCAGCCCTAAACCGATATAAAGCTGCAGGCGCTGATCCAGTCGACTCAACTCCAGGCCACTGAGTTCGCCGATGCGCTCCAGACGATAGCGCAAGGTGTTGCGGTGAATACCCAACGCCTGGGCACAGGCCTGAATCTGCCCGTCATGGGCGCACCAGGCCTCCAGTGTGGCGCGCAACACACCCTGGCTGTCCTGCGCCAACACCTGACGCAAAGGCGCCAGCCAGCCCTGCAACAGCCAGCTGTGCCGTTGGGCATACAACAGCGTGGGCAAGCGCAGCGCATCCAGGTGCAACAGACGTCGTTCCGGGAATCGTGCCTGCCCATAGGCCAGCACATCGCGCAGTACCTGGCTGGCCTGACGCGCTGCGTGCAGATCGGGCAAGACATCGCTGACCACCAGACGGCGCACGCCCCAGTGCTGCGCGTCGGCCATTTCCAGCCAGGCCTGGTCGTCGCGCCCGGCTTTGTAAGGACGACACCAGAGCAGCTCATCGGCGCTCAGCGGCGCCAGTACCTGCCCACTTTTGCCCTCCATTCCCGCCACCAGCCGGGCCTGATGGGACACGGGATCGCCCACCCCTTGCACCTGTAGCAAACACAGCTGGCAGGGCCAGGTCAGCTTCAACCCCAGGTGCTCGGCCTCCGCCGCCAGCGTGGCCAGGCTCTGCTGCGGATCGAGCAACTGACGCGCCCAGGTTTCGCGCTGTTGCTGTTGCCAATGCCGGTCGCTTTGCAGCACCTGGTGCTCGACCAGCATTTCGGCCGCCATGCGCACCAGCTCGGCATAGGGCCTCACCACGTCGGGCGCGCCGGTAATGCCCAGCACGCCAATCAACTGGTCCGCATGCAGCAGCGGCAGGTTGACGCCGGGTTTGACCCCGCGCAGGCACGCTGCCGCCTGTTCATCAATCTCCACCACGCGCCGATTGGCCAGCACCAGCTGCGCGCCCTCATGGCGAGTGTGCAGGCGCGCACGGTCACCGCTGCCGATGATCATGCCCTGGGCATCCATGACATTGATGTTGTACGGCAGGATGGCCATGGCGCGATCGACGATGCGCTGCGCCAGGGCTGAATCGAGTTCAATCACATCGTGCCCCCAGGGGTTGGAGAAGGTTCAGCTCACCTTGCGTTCTTCCTCGCGGATCGAGCGCAACACCTCGCGCTGCAACGCGATGAAATCCGCGGTGGACACCATGTCTTCATGACGCGGACGCGCCAGGCCGACGTGGTAGCTGGTCTTGATCCGTCCCGGACCGAGGCCCATGACCACGATGCGATCGGAGAGGTACACCGCCTCTTCAATGTCGTGGGTGACAAACATCACCGTCAGCCGGTGACTTTCCCAGATGCGGGTCAGCAGGTCCTGCATCTGATGGCGGGTCATGGCATCCAGCGCGCCGAAGGGTTCGTCCATCAGCAGGATCTTCGGTCGATAGGACAGCGCGCGAGCGATGGCCACGCGCTGTTGCATGCCGCCGGAAAGTTCGTTCGGGTAGGCCTCGGCGAACGCGCTGAGCTTGACCAGCTCCAGGTGCTCGGCGGCGATTTCGCGGCACTCGCCGCGCCCGTGACCGGCGGCCTTCAGGGCGAACTCGATGTTCTGCCGCGCGGTCAGCCAGGGCAGCAAGGTGTAGGACTGGAACACCACGCCGCGATCCAGCCCGGCGCCGGTAATCGGCTGGCCATCCACCAGCACCGCGCCGCGGTCGAAATCCTCGAGGCCGGCGGCAATCGACAACAACGTGCTTTTGCCGCAGCCCGAGGTGCCCACCAGGGAGACGAATTCGTTGTCGGCCAGGGTCAGGTCAATGTCGCACAGCACCTCGCGACGCTGTCTGCCCATGGGATAGCTCTTGGTGAGTCCCTTGATTTCCAGGCTGGCCATCAGCTGCGCCTCCGGTTGTAGCGGAACAACACGCGCTCGGCGGCGCGCATCAGTTGATCGGTAATCAGCCCGAGCACGCCGAGCAGCAGGATGTAGCCGATGATGGTGTCGGTCTGAAAGAAACGCTGCGACACGGTGATGCGATAGCCCAGGCCGGAGCTGGCAGCCACCAGTTCGGCCAGCACCAGCCAGGTCCAGGCCCAGCCCAGGCTGATGCGCAAGGCGTCCCAGATGCCCGGCAACGCACTGGGCAGGACGATGCGCAGCAGAATGCGGCGATCCTTCAGGCCCAGGGTGCGGCCCAGGCCGATGAAATCCTGCGGTACCCGCTTGACCGCGTCCATGACCATCAGCACTTGTTGGAAGAAGGTACCGATCCAAATGATCAGGAATTTCTGCATGTCACCTGTGCCGGTCCACAGAATACTCAGCGGCACGAAGGCCACCACCGGCATGTAGCGGATGAAATCCACCAGCGGCTCGCTGACGGCCTTCCAGAAGCCATAGCAACCGGCCAGCACACCGACAACGATGCTCATGGCCGAGGACACCAGAAAAGCCACCAGGATGCGATACAGGCTGACCTTGAGGTCGGCCCACAAGGTGCCTTCAACAGCCAGTTTGACCATGCGGGCCCAGACGTCGGCGGGATGGGGCAGAAACAGTTTCGGCACCAGGCCACTGGCGGTGGACAGGTACCAGGCCAGGCCGAGCACGACGAATACGCCAATGCCGATCAGCCATTGCGGCCGACGCGCCAGGGGCTTGCCGATGGTGAACAGAGGGGACGCTTTGCGTAGGGGCATAATCATGACCACCCTCGGCCTGCCCTGGCGCTGGGTGGTTCTCTCGATAAAAACAGGCAGCGCTGACGCCCCGCGTCGCTGCGGGGCGCCGTTCGGTTACTTCAGGGTATCGACGAAACGGGTGTCGAGTATCTGCTCGGGATCGATCGGTTGCGGCAGGATACCGGCGTTGCCGGCGGCCTTGATGATGTGCTGCCACGTGTCGCCAACGAAGCTGCCTTGCAACTCGCGCTGGTTATCGGCCAGGGAGTAGAACTGCACCCCTGCGAAGGCGCTGTCCAGCTCACCGACATCGGCGCCGACGCCCTTGGCGATGATGGCGCGGCCTTGTTCGGGCTGGGCCTGGAAGTGCGTATAGGCCGCATCCCAACTTTTCAGCAGCGCCAGAACCTGACCGGGGCGCTGTTTCAGCACGTCTTCACGCACCACCAGCACATCGCTGATCAAGCCGGCATCGTCGGAACCCTGGTACAGCGTGTGGATGTTCGCGCCTTGCCGGGCCGCGGCGCTCAGGTACGGCTCGTAGGTGACCGCAGCCGGTACCTGGCCTGCGAGCAGCGCGCTGCCGGCGGAAGATGCAGGCATCGGCACCGGCTTCACATCGGCCAGGCTCATGCCGGCCTTGGCCAACGCGCTGTGCAGCAGGATGTCGCTGGTGGTGCCTTCCTCGTAGGCGACACTCTTGCCCTTGAGGTCGGCGAGTGTCTTGACCGAGGCATCGGCGATCAGCGCATCGGCGCTGGTGCTCTGGTCGAGCAGCAGAACGATCTTCACCGGCAGGCCGGCGGCGACCATGGCCATGGCGGTGTGGGTCGCCAGGTTGCCGGCGTCGATGCGCCCGCTGGCAAGCGCGGCGTTCATGTCCTTGTCTTCGTTGAAGTTAATCAGTTCGACTTTATTCAAGCCATTGGCCTCGAACAGCCCCTGATCTTCAGCGACATACCACTGGCCATAACCCAGCCATGGTTGTACGCCGAGCTTCAGCGTGCCGGCTTCGGGCTTTAGATCAGCAGAGAGGGTGGCAGCCTGGGCCTGGCCGGCCAACATGCCAAAACAGGTGGCGACCAGCAGGCCGCGCAAGAAGGACAGAGACATGGTGATGCATTTCTCCCGAATGACGCCTGGAAATGGCCTGGGGATTCTACGCCAAGCCGTGACGAACGGTTGTCTTCCAACCCATTCCTATCAAAGAATTCACATTATTCAGCCGTTAGTGGCGGCCAAGTCGCACGATGCCGATGCCTCGCGCCTCACAGCACATAAAAGAGAATGGCAATAAAGTGCAGCAAGCTGCCGGCAATGACGAACAGGTGCCAGATACCGTGCCAGTGGCGATACCGCGTGTCGTAGGCAAAGAAAACAATGCCCACCGTATACAGCACGCCCCCGGCGGCCAGCCAGGTAAAGCCCGCGCGCCCCAGGGCGGCGAGTAGCGGCTTGACCGCCACCAGCACGATCCAGCCCATCAGTGCATAAATGACGATGGATAACACCCGCGCTTCGGAACGCGGCTTGATTTCCTGCAACATGCCGATCAGCGCCATGCCCCAGACAATCCCGAACAACGTCCAACCCCAGGCGCCTTGCAGGGTGATCAGGCAGAACGGCGTGTAGCTGCCGGCAATCAGCAAGTAGATCGACAGGTGATCAAGCTTGCGCATGATCACTTTCGCGCGCCCGCGTACGCTGTGATAGACGGTGGAAATCGTATAGAGCAATAGCAAGGTCAGCCCGTAGACCGCTACCCCGACGATTTTCAATGGATCGCCATCCAGGCTGGCCAGTACCAACAGCCAGATTGCACCTATAAAGGAAAGAACCGCGCCGACCAGATGCGTCCAGGCGTTGAGTCGTTCTCCGTGATACATGCTATGTGTTGCCTCCCCTGATTGGCCCGTTTCAACTATGGCAGGAAAGTATGACCGCAAGCGCATCGTCGTGCCCCAGGATGAGCCCGGATGGCCAGACCAGCCAGCCGATTGAACGGCAATGCTTCGGCCCGAGGTCGGGCCTCTCACAGTTGCTTTGTACACCCTCAGGTCTGTGGGAGTGGCGACCTCGCCGCGAAGGGCAGTATCAGATACGTAGGGTGTCGCGCTTCATCGATCCACCGGGGGGCGGTCCACCGGGTGGCGGTTCACCGAGCGGGGCCTGGGTGGATGGAAAAGCGACATCCACCCTACAGGAGCTGTGCTGACCGTAGCGCGCCAAATCAGTCGGACATAAAAAAGGCCCCGTGGTTTTCACCACGGGGCCTGGCCTGTGCACGCAGGCATTTAGGTATTTCTTAGCCCTGACGGATCAGATAGTCGAAGGCACTCAACGACGCCTTGGCGCCATCGCCGGTGGCGATGATGATCTGCTTGTAGGGCACTGTAGTCACGTCACCGGCGGCAAACACGCCAGGGATATTGGTCTGGCCTTTGGCGTCGACGATGATCTCGCCGAAGCGGTTCAGTTCGACGCTGCCTTTGAGCCAATCACTGTTGGGCAGCAGGCCGATCTGCACAAAAATGCCTTCCAGCTCGACGGTGTGCAGCTCTTCGCTGGTGCGGTCCTTGTACACCAGGCCGGTGACCTTCTGGCCATCGCCCAGCACGTCGGTGGTTTGCGCCATCAGGTGAATGGTCACGTTCGGCAGGCTGCGCAGCTTGCTCTGCAGCACCGCGTCAGCACGCATGCTTTCGCCGAACTCCAGCAGGGTCACGTGGCCCACGATGCCGGCCAGGTCGATGGCGGCTTCAACGCCGGAGTTACCGCCGCCTATGACCGCCACACGCTTGCCCTTGAACAGCGGACCGTCGCAGTGCGGGCAGAAGCACACGCCCTTGGCCTTGTACTCGGCTTCGCCCGGCACGTTCATTTCGCGCCAGCGGGCGCCCGTGGACAGGATCAGCGTCTTGGACTTGAGCTGCGCACCGTTCTCGAACTCGACAGTGTGCAGGCCACCCTCGGTCGCGGCCGGGATCAGCTTGCTGGCACGCTGCAGGTTCATGATGTCCACGTCGTATTCGCGCACGTGCTCTTCCAGAGCGCGGGCCAGTTTCGGGCCTTCGGTGGCCTTCACCGAAATGAAGTTCTCGATGGACATGGTGTCCAGCACCTGCCCGCCGAAGCGCTCGGCAGCAACACCGGTGCGGATGCCCTTACGGGCGGAATACACCGCTGCCGCTGCGCCCGCCGGACCACCGCCGATGACGAGCACGTCGAAGGCGTCCTTGGCGTTGAGTTTTTCAGCGTCGCGGGCACCAGCGTTGGTGTCCAGCTTGGCGAGGATTTCTTCCTCACCCATGCGGCCCTGGCCGAACAGTTCGCCGTTCAGGTAGATGCTCGGCACCGACATGACCTGGCGTGCCTCGACTTCATCCTGGAACAACGCGCCGTCGATGGCGACGTGGCGAATGTTCGGATTGAGCACGGCCATCAGGTTCAGCGCCTGCACGACATCCGGGCAGTTCTGGCAAGACAGCGAGTAGTAGGTTTCGAAGGAGTAGTCGCCTTCGATGGCTTTGATCTGTTCGATCACGTCCTGGCTGGTCTTGGACGGGTGGCCGCCGACTTGCAGCAGCGCCAGCACCAGCGAGGTGAATTCGTGGCCCATCGGAATACCTGCGAAACGCAGGTCGATGTTGCCGTTGATGCGGTTCAACGAGAACGAAGGGCGGCGTGCATCATTGCCATCGGTGCGCAGAGTGATCTTGTCGCTCAGGCTGGTGATGTCTTGCAGCAGGCCCAACAGTTCCTGGGATTTCGCGCCATCATCGAGGGACGCGACGATCTCGAACGGCTGGGTGACCTTTTCGAGGTAGGCCTTCAACTGGGTTTTAAGATTGGCGTCCAACATGTGTGCGGTACCCCGTTTCACTAAATTCAGGAAATAAAACGCCCGGACGGATCACGCCCGGGCGTCGGGCTAGCAGGGACCGGGTTTCAGCCCCTTATAGCGTTACAACCGTGGTGGGTTGTTTTAGATCTTGCCAACCAGATCCAGGGAAGGAGCCAGAGTCGCTTCGCCTTCCTTCCACTTGGCCGGGCAGACTTCGCCCGGGTGGGCGGCAACGTACTGGGCAGCCTTGACCTTGCGCAGCAGGTCGGTAGCGTCACGGCCGATGCCTTCGGCGGTGATTTCCACAGCCTGGATGATGCCTTCCGGGTCAACGATGAAAGTACCGCGGTTGGCCAGGCCCTGGTCTTCACGCAGGATTTCGAAGTTGCGGCTGATCTGCATGGTCGGGTCGCCCAGCATGGTGTACTGGATCTTGCCGATGGTCTCGGAGCTGTCGTGCCAGGCCTTGTGGGTGAAGTGGGTGTCGGTAGAGACCGAGTAAACTTCTACGCCCATCTTCTGCAGCTCGGCATAGTTGTCAGCCACGTCGCCCAGTTCGGTCGGGCATACGAAGGTGAAGTCAGCCGGGTAGAAGAAGAATACGGACCACTTGCCCTTCACATCAGCTTCGGTAACTTCGATGAACTTGCCCTGCTTGAAGGCTTGGGCTTTGAACGGCTTGATCTGAGTGTTGATAACGGACATTTACTGACTCCTTGGGGGTTCAGGTGTTTAAAATTTACGAGAGGCATCTTAGCCGATCAGTCGACAAGCACTAATTTATTAACTAAATGCTATCGATAGATTCGACCAATCACGCTTCCTCTCCTCTAGCTTGGGGCGTTTAGCTGAGTTTCAAGGGATGCCAACCCGCTCGCCCGAACCAAACGCGCCCCGGCCGACGTTGGTCGTCGCCACTTGCCCGCAGGGCTCTTTTCCAGCCACCCTATGTTTCGCTTGCCGAAGTACGCTTGCCTATGTCCGAATTCCAGCTTTACCTCAAACGCCCCCGCTGGCGGCGCCTGGTTCCATTTGCGCTGGCGCTGGCAGCCTTGCTCTGGCCGTTGAAATACCTGGCTGAAAACCATTACCACGCCAAACTCATCGAGCAGAATCGCCAGACTTTGGATCTGTATGTCGCCAACCTGCTCGGCACCTTGCGTGGCTATGAGAACCTGCCGGCCATCCTTGGCAACCTGCCGGTGCTACGCAATGCCTTGCTCAGCCCACAGAACTCCGCCTCTCAGGAGCTGGCTAGCCATGTGCTCAAGCAACTGCAGCAGCAGACCGGCGCCGATGTCATCTACCTGATGGATGCACAGGGGCTGACCCTGGCCGCGTCCAACTGGGATCAAAAAGACAGTTTCGTCGGGCGCAACTTCATTTTCCGGCCGTATTTTCGCGATGCGATGGATGGTCGGCTGGGTCGTTTTTTCGGCCTCGGCAACACCTCGGACAAACGGGGTTATTACTTTGGCTCAGCCGTTTACAGCGGCAGCGAAGCGCTGGGCGTACTGGTCGTCAAGGTCGATCTGGACCACACGGAGACCCTGTGGGGCAACGCACCCGAACGCCTGCTCGTCACCGACGGCCAGGGTGTGGTGATTCTCACCTCCCATGCGGACTGGCGCTTTCGCCTCACCCGCGAGCAGACAGATCAGGAACGGGCGGCCATCGCCTTTCACAAGCCTTATCCGACCCAGGAGCTACAGCCGCTGGAACTCGGCGCAGGGGTCTGGCTGTCGCAACAGCGCGAGCTTGAAGAAATCGACTGGACGGTGAGTATTCTCGCGCCCACCAGCCTGATCGACCGCCCCGTGCGCAGCGTGATCGGCGGCGGCGTCATCGCCCTGCTCGCCGTGCTGTTGCTGTTCGGCCTCTGGCTGCAGCGTCAGCGCCACTACCTGGAACGTATCGATCTGAGTACCAAGGCACGGCGCGACCTGGAGTTACGTGTGCAGGAGCGTACCCGCGCCCTGGAAACCCTCAATAGCCGCCTCAAGCAAGAAGTGCTGGAACGCGAACATGCCCAGCAGGAGCTGGTGCGTGCCCAGGATGAACTGGTGCAGGCGGGCAAACTGTCGGCGCTGGGCACCATGAGCGCGAGCATCAGCCACGAACTCAACCAGCCGCTGGCGGCGATCCGCAGTTATGCCGACAACGCCCGTGTACTCATGGAGCACCAACGCCACCATGACGTGCACGGCAATTTGCAGCAGATCAGCGCGCTGACCGCCCGCATGGCCTCGATCATCGCCCACTTGCGCGCCTTCGCCCGTCGCGACCGTCATGCGCCGGAAAGCATCGCCCTGCAACCGGCCCTGGAAGATGCCATTGCCCTGCACAGCCAGCGACGCCGGGCCATGGATGTCGAACTGATCCGCGACCTGCCGGACGCCCCGCTCTGGGTGCAGGCGGGCGAGACCCGGCTGCGCCAGGTGCTCAGCAACCTGATCGGCAACGCGCTGGATGCCCTGGCCGAAAAACCCCAGCCCCGCAAGCTCTGGCTGCACACCACACAGACCGAAGACAGCATTGAGCTGCGCATTCGCGATAATGGCCCAGGCTTCAGTGACGAAGCCTTGCAACGTGCCTGCGAGCCCTTTTTCACCACCAAGACCAGCACCCAGGGACTGGGCCTGGGCCTGGCCATCTGCGACAGCCTGATGCGCGCCCTGGACGGCGAACTGCTGTTCGAAAACCACCCCCAAGGCGGCGCCGTGCTGACCTTGCGTCTGCGCACCGGCGCGCCCGGCGTCAACCCCTATCCGCCCGAGGACCTTCCCGCATGACCACGGAATTCGCCATTGACAGCGCTATCCAGGTTTTGCTGATCGACGACGATCCCCATTTACGCCAGGCACTGAGCCAAACCCTGGACCTGGCGGGACTCAAGGTCGTGGCGCTGGATTCGGCGCTGCATGTCGCCGCGCGCATCCACCCTGACTGGCCCGGCGTGGTGGTCAGCGACATCCGCATGCCCGGTCTCGACGGCCTGCAATTGCTCGAACAGATTCAGGCCCAGGACCCGCAGTTGCCGATCTTGCTGATCACCGGCCACGGCGACGTGCCGTTGGCCGTGCAGGCCATGCGCGCCGGCGCCTACGATTTCCTCGAAAAGCCCTTCGCCAGCGAAAAACTGCTCGACAGCGTGCGTCGCGCACTGGATCTACGTCGCCTGGTGGTGGACAACCGCAGCTTGCGTCTGGCCCTGGCCGACCGCCAGCAGCTGGATGGCCGCCTGCTCGGCCAATGCCCGCCCATGCAGCGCTTGCGCGAGCAGATCGGCGCCCTGGCGGCGACCTCCGCCGATGTGCTGATCCTCGGCGAAACCGGCACCGGCAAGGAAGTCGTGGCGCGCGCTCTGCACGACTTGTCCAGTCGCCGCAGCGGCCCCTTCGTGGCCATCAATGCTGGCGCTCTGGCCGAGTCGGTGGTCGAGAGCGAACTGTTCGGCCATGAAGCCGGAGCCTTCACCGGCGCGGCCAAGCGGCGCATCGGCAAGTTCGAACATGCCAATGGCGGCACCCTGTTTCTCGATGAGATCGAGAGCATGAGCCTCGATGTGCAGGTCAAACTGCTGCGCCTGCTGCAGGAACGGACGGTCGAGCGCATGGGTTCCAACCAACTGATCCCGCTGGACATCCGCGTGATTGCCGCGACCAAGGAGGATTTGCGTCAGGCCGCCGATCAGGGACGTTTCCGCGCCGACCTCTATTACCGGCTGAACGTCGCGCCCCTGAAAACCCCCGCACTGCGCGAGCGCGGCGATGACGTGCTGTTTCTGTTCGAGCATTTCGCCCAGGCCGCCAGTACCCGCCACGGTTTGCCGCCCCCCATGCTGCAGCCGGCGCAACGGGCCCAACTGCTGCGCCACGACTGGCCCGGCAACGTCCGCGAGCTGCAGAACGTCGCCGAGCGGTTCGCCTTGGGATTGGGCCTGGGCCTGGAGCATGAGACAGAAGAGGTCGGCGCAGAGACCTCGTCGGTGACGGGCGGCCTCAGCGAACAGGTCGAGGCGTTCGAGCGCGCCTTGATCGCGGCGGAACTCAATCAGCCGCACAACTCACTACGCAGCCTCGCCGAAGCCCTCGGCCTGCCGCGCAAGACCTTGCACGACAAATTGCGTAAGCATGGGCTGAGTTTTCATGAAGCTGGCGGAAACTCGCCAGAGGTTGCCGACTAGCGTGGCGGTAATCCGCCAGAAAGCGCCCCTTGCCTGCGCATACAACGCCAGTGCGATAAGGTTCACACGGCTTCGCAGGTCTGGCATACCTATTGCTAATATCATAGAGCGCGTTAAACGAGACACGCTTTAGAGGATGTCCGGTGCTATCGGTCAGATGATTCATTAGACTGCGGCTGGCATCAACGCGCCATCGCACTTGCGATACATAAAACAAAGAGGAAGCATTCCAAATGTTCAAGCTATCTGCCAAGGCAATTGCCTGCGCACTGTCCCTGAGCATCGCTGGTATGGCCCAGGCGGCCGACCCGATCCTGATCAAGTTCTCCCACGTGGTTGCCGAGAACACTCCTAAGGGGCAGGGCGCCAACCTATTCAAGAAGCTGGCTGAAGAACGCCTGCCCGGCAAAGTCCGCGTCGAGGTCTACCCGAACTCTTCGCTGTACGGCGACGGCAAGGAAATGGAAGCGCTGCTGCTGGGCGATGTACACATCATTGCTCCGTCGCTGGCCAAGTTCGAGCATTACTCCAAGGGCGTGCAGATCTTCGACCTGCCCTTCCTGTTCGACAACATCGAGGCGGTGGACCGCTTCCAGAAGAGCGAAGCCGGCCAGAGCCTGCTCAACTCCATGGAAGACAAGGGCATCACCGGTCTGGGCTACTGGCACAACGGCCTCAAGCAGCTGTCGGCCAACAAGCCCCTGCGCGAGCCGAAAGACGCCCGCGGCCTGAAGTTCCGCGTACAGGCTTCCGCCGTACTGGACGAGCAGTTCAAGGCTGTGCGCGCCAACCCACGCAAGATGAGCTTTGCCGAGGTGTATCAGGGCCTGCAGACCGGCGTGGTAAACGGCGCCGAGAACCCCTACTCGAACATCTACTCGCAGAAGATGCACGAAGTGCAGAGCTACATCACCGAGTCCAACCACGGCCTGCTCGACTACATGGTGATTACCAACACCAAGTTCTGGGAAGGCCTGCCGGCCGACATTCGCACCGAGCTGCGCAGCATCATGGATGAAGTCAGCGTTGAGGTGAACAAGCTGGCCAACGACCTGAACGAAGGTGACAAGCAGCGCATCCTGGCTGCCGGCACCACCGAAATCCTCACCCTGACTGACGCGCAGCGCGCCAAATGGCGTGATGCGATGAAGCCGGTGTGGAAGAAGTTCGAAGCTGAAATCGGCGCCGACCTGATCAAGGCCGCCGAAGCCTCCAACCAACAGTAAGTAAGACTGTTGCGGCGGGTACGTTTGCGCGTACCCGCTTCTGTTGCAGGGTTCTCCGGCAACAGAAACGCTTTGCCAGGTAAGGCTCCCCGTTCGCTCTTGCGACGCCTCCAATAACTGCCAATCAATCAGGAGATGTCATCCATGAACGCCCTGCGGCGCCTCTGGGATCACTTCGAGGAAGGCTTTATCGTCTTCCTGCTTGCAGCCATGACACTGGTGACTTTTGTCTACGTCATGCTCAACAACCTCTACTCCATGTTTTATTACTTCGGGGATACCTTCCCCAGCATGGAAAATTTCTGGTACGCCATAGGCGATCCCATTCTCAGCATGGCCCAGGCGATGACCTGGGGTAACGCGCTGACTAAGGCCCTGTTCGCCTGGTTGATCTTCTTTGGCATCGCCTATGGCGTACGCACCGCCGGCCACATCGGCGTCGACGCTTTGGTCAAACTGCTCAATACCCGTAATCAGCGTATCGTCGGCACCATTGCCTGCCTGGTCTGCCTGGGCTACGCCGGCCTGCTGGGCGAATCCAGTGTGGAGTGGGTCTACACCCTGGCCAAAGCCGGCATCGGTGCAGAAGATCTCGGCCACTACGGCATCATGCAATGGCACATCGCGGCCATCGTGCCCTTCGGCTTTTTCATGTGTTTCATTCGTTTCGCTGAAATTCTTGTGCGCATCCTGCGTGGCCAACAACTGGGCCTGGGCCTGGCTGACGAAGCCGCCGACGCTACAAAGTTGAATCAGGTCGACACCGAGGAGCGCAAGTAAATGTCCATTCTGTTCCTGTTTGCCCTGCTCTTCGCGCTGATGTTCATCGGCGTGCCGATTGCCATTTCCCTCGGCCTGGCCGGCTCGATGACCATCATGTTCTTCAGTAACGACTCCGTGCGTTCGCTGGCGATCAAGCTGTTTGAAACCTCCGAGCACTACACTCTGCTGGCCATTCCGTTCTTCCTGCTGGCCGGTGCGTTCATGACCACCGGCGGCGTGGCCCGTCGCCTGATCGACTTCGCCAACGCCTGTGTCGGCCATATCCGTGGCGGTCTGGCCATTGGCGCCGTACTGGCATGCATGCTGTTCGCCGCCCTGTCCGGTTCTTCGCCGGCCACCGTGGCCGCGGTCGGCTCCATTGCCATTGCCGGCATGGTGCGCTCCGGTTACCCGCAAGCCTTCGGCGCCGGCATCGTGACCAACGCCGGTACCCTGGGCATCTTGATTCCGCCGTCGGTTGTCATGGTGGTATACGCCGCTGCTACCGAACAGTCGGTTGGCAAGCTGTTCATGGCCGGTGTCGTCCCGGGCATTCTGCTGGGCCTGGTGCTGATGGTGGCGATCTACATCGTTGCCGTGAAGAAGAACCTGCCGGCCATGCCGCGCGCATCGCTGCGCGAATGGTTGCGCTCCGGCCGCGAAGCCATGTGGGGCCTGCTGTTGATGGTGATCATCCTCGGCGGTATCTACTCCGGCATGTTCACCCCGACCGAAGCCGCCGCCGTGGCCGCCGTGTACTCGGCGTTCATCGCGATCTTCGTGTACAAGGACCTGACCTTCAAGCAGGTCCCTCATGTGATCTTGGACTCTGGCAAGCTGGGCATCATGCTGATGTTCATCATCGCCAACGCCATGCTGTTCGCCCACGTGCTGACCACTGAGCAGATCCCGCAGCAGATCACCGGCATGGTGATGGGCATGGGTCTGGAGCCCTGGCAGTTCCTGCTGGTGGTGAACATAGTTCTGTTGATCGCCGGTGCGTTCATGGAACCGTCTGCGGTGATCCTGATTCTGGCGCCGATCCTGTTCCCGATTGCCATGGAGCTGGGTATCGATCCGATCCACCTGGGCATCATTATGGTGGTGAACATGGAGATCGGCTTGATCACCCCACCAGTGGGCCTGAACCTGTTCGTCACCTCAGCGGTGACCGGCATGACAGTGCCGCAGGTAATCCGCGCAGCCATGCCGTGGCTGTGCCTGCTGCTCGGCTTCCTGGTGCTGGTCACCTATGTGCCCTCGATCTCGCTGGGCCTGCCAAACTGGCTGGGTATGCCGTAACTCAACCCTTGCGTAAACACGGAGCCCGGCCTAGTGCCGGGCTTTGTGCTTTCTGGCCTACCCTCATCCTATAGCCGTATGCCTGCCCTTTGCCTGATGCCGGTCCCTATAATTCGGCACGGGTGCATTCACCGGCTGCTCGGTGAAGCAGGTTAAAAAACTCATGCGAGGTCGGGCCGCCACGCAGGGAGTTCCGTATGCCACAACCCTTGTCCTATCGCCCTGCCTCCAGGGCTCAGCGCTATACCCAGCAGGCTTTCTCCGCCCTCGAACGCTTTATCCACATCGAAGCCGTTAGCGGCGCGGCATTGCTGATCGCCACCCTGATCGCCCTTATCTGGGCCAACTCCGCACAGGCACAGAGCTACGAGGCACTCTGGCACCTGCCCATCACCCTGGGGCTGGGCGACTGGCAGTTCACCCGCTCACTGCATTTCTATGTCAACGATGCGCTGATGACGGTGTTCTTCCTGGTGGTCGGCATGGAAATCCGCCGCGAAATCCACGACGGTGCCCTGGCCAACCTGCGCCAGGCTGCCCTGCCGGTGATCGCGGCCTTCGGTGGCGTACTGGTACCCGCGCTGCTTTACCTGGCTTTCAACCAGCAGGCACCGCTCAGCCATGGCTGGGCGATTCCGACCGCCACCGACATTGCCTTCGCTATCGGTGTGCTCGCCCTGCTGGGCCGTGGCATTCCCAGTAGCCTTCGCATCTTTCTGCTGACCCTGGCGATCATCGATGACGTGATCGCCGTGCTGATCATCGCCGTGGTGTATTCCGGCGGGTTGGATTACAGCGGTCTGCTGGTGGCCGGCCTCGGCATGCTGATGGTGCTGGCTTTGCAATGGATCGGCATCGGCACGGCCTATGCCTACGTCATTCCCGGCGCCGTCATCTGGTTCGGCTTGCTGAAAACGGGCGCGCATCCCAGCCTGGCCGGTGTGGTGCTGGGCCTGATGACGCCCGTAGTACGCTTGTATCGCCATGCCCATCCGCTGGAGGCGCTGGCCAGCAATCTCGATGAGGTACGCAGATTGGCCGGGCAGGGCCAGGCGGATGAACTGGCCCAGCCGCTCAGCGAGCTGCGCAAGACCCAGCGCGAGTTGCTGCCCCCGGTGATTCGCGTGCAAAAGGCCCTGCACCCCTGGGTGGCCTTCGGCATCATGCCGCTGTTCGCCCTGGCCAATGCCGGCGTGGCGCTGGGCACGGTCGACCTCGCCCTCGCCGACTCGCAGAAGGTCATGTTCGGCGTGTTCTGTGCGCTCGTGCTGGGCAAGCCCCTGAGCATCTTCCTGGCCACCTGGATCACCGTGCGCCTCGGTCTGTGCCGGCTGGCACCGGACATGAATTGGAACGGCGTGCTGCTCATCGGGCTGCTGGGCGGCATCGGCTTTACCATGTCGATCTTCGTCGCCAACCTGGCCTTCACCAGCGAGAACCTGCTGAGCGCCGCCAAGCTGGGCATCCTGCTGGGCTCCGCCACTGCGGCCTGCGTGGGTTTCCTGTGGGGCGTGCTGCTGTTCAAACGGGCGCGCAGCCGTGCTTAATGCTTCGCTGGAAAGGCGCCACCTGTTCGCCAAACCTTTGCAACCAAGCCGCGGCAACAGACGAACGGCCTGCCACGGCCACCCTGAAATCTACGACCATTGGGTTACCGCCGTGACTTGATGGTCGAGTGCCGCGTCAGCATAGGCATCCACAAGAATTGTCCGTCGCTGGCTGAACGCAGTCGGCATGATCGACGGCCTCAGGCCTGTCACCCCCACCTTCGGGCGCCAGGCCCTTTGCGTAAGGAGTTTTCCGGGTTATGTCTCGCTTACCTGTCATCGTTGGTTTCGGTGGTTACAACTCCGCCGGGCGCAGCTCGTTCCACCACGGTTTCCGGCGTATGGTCATCGAGTCCCTGGACAGTGAGGCGCGTCAACAGACCCTCGCCGGCCTGGCGATCATGATGAAGCTGGTGCGCTACGCAAACGGTGCCTACCGCGACAGCGACGACCAGGCACTGACCCTGGCTGACATCGAAACCCGCTACGCCCGGCAGATTCTCGATCACACGCTGATCCGTCGCATCGAAAAACAGTATTTCGACGTCGATGCCACTCATTGGCAGAAGAGCATCAGCCTGAACAGCGACAGCGACGCGCCCTTCAGCTTCACCACCAGCCGCAAGCAGCTGCCCGAGCCGCTGCCGGCCAACTGGAGCATCGAGCCGCTGGCGGGCAACGAGGTGCGCGTCACCCTCAACGGCAGCTGCGACTTCAAGGTCGACAGTTATCGCGAAATGCCGGTGAAATCCGCCGGGCAACTGCCCACCGGTTTCGAGCCCGGCGAGCTGTACAACTCGCGCTTCCACCCCCGCGGCCTGCAGATGTCCGTGGTCGGCATGACCGATGCACTGCGCTCCATCGGCATCGACTGGAAAACCATCACCGACAGCGTACCGCCGGACCAGATCGCCGTGCACGCCGGCAGCATCATGAGCCAGCTCGACGACAACGGTTATGGCGGCCTGATGCAAGCGCGCCTGAAAGGTGGACGGGTCTCCTCCAAGCAATTGCCGCTGGGCCTGAACACCATGCCGGCGGACTTCATCAATGCGTATGTGCTGGGCAGCGTCGGCAGCACCGGCGCAATGACCGGCGCCTGCGCCACCTTTCTCTACAACCTGCAAAAGGGCATCGACAGTATCGTCGACGGCCGCTCGCGGGTGGTGATCGTCGGCAACAGCGAAGCGCCGGTCACCGTCGAATGCGTCGACGGCTACGGCGCCATGAGCGCCCTGGCCACCGAGGATGGCCTGCGCGCCATCGAAGGCAAGCCAGAGGTGGACTTCCGCCGCGCCAGCCGCCCATTCGGTGAGAACTGCGGTTTCACCCTGGCCGAGTCCTGCCAGTTCGTGGTGTTGATGGATGACGAGTTGGCTTTGCAACTGGGCGCCGATATCCATGGCGCGACCCCAGATGTCTTCGTCAATGCCGACGGCTTCAAGCGTTCGATCTCCGCTCCCGGCCCGGGCAACTACCTGACCCTGGCCAAGGCCGTGGCCAGCGCCGCGCAAATCGTCGGCATCGACGGCGTACGCCAGCGCAGCTTCGTGCATGCCCACGGCTCCAGCACCCCGGCCAACCGCACCACCGAATCTGAACTGCTTAACCGCATCGCCACTACGTTTGGCATCGACGGCTGGCCGGTGGCAGCCGTCAAGGCTTATGTCGGCCACTCCCTGGCCCCGGCCAGCGCCGACCAGTTGATCGCCGCCCTCGGCTCGTTCAAGTACGGCTTGATTCCCGGCATCAAGACCATCGACCGGGTCGCCGACGACGTGCACCAAGATCACCTGCAGATCTCCACTGCCGACGTTGCGCGCGACCAGCAGACGCTGGACGTGTGCTTCCTCAACTCCAAGGGCTTTGGCGGCAACAACGCCACCGGCTACGTCTTGGCCCCCCATGTGGCCGAACGCATGCTGCGCAAGCGCCACGGCGAAGCCGCCTTCAACGACTACCTGGCCCGCCGCGAACAGACCCGCGCCAACGCCCAGGCCTACGAAGAACGCGCGCTGCAGGGCGACTTCGACGTGATCTACAACTTCGGCCTGGATATGATTCATGACCAAGATCTGCTCATCACCGATCAGCTGATCCAGGTACCGGGCTTCGCACAGCCGGTGACCTACCAGCAGGACGAACGCTACCGCGACATGCTCGACTGATCCGCGGCGGCGCCTGAACGACGCCGCTGCACCCGGTTCCCCTTGCCGCGTCGTTGGTTACAACGGCGCGGTTTTTTTATGTGCAGCGTATGGCTTGGACATGTAGGGTGGACAACGTTTTTTTTGTCCACCGAGCGGGGGCACTGGTGGATGTAAAAGCGTCATCCACCCTACGTCTGCCGAGGTTTTAACGGGTTCAGACGTATTGCGCCGCCGCGTAGGCCGAGGCCCAGGCCCATTGGAAGTTGAAGCCGCCCAAGTGGCCGCTGACGTCGAGCACCTCGCCGATGAAGTACAGGCCCGGCGCCTTCAGCGACTCCATGGTCTTCGAAGAAACTTCACGGGTATCCAGGCCGCCCAAGGTGACTTCGGCGGTGCGGTAACCCTCGGTGCCGGCCGGCACCAGTTGCCAGGCCTGCAACTGTTCGGCGATAGCGTTCAGTTCGCTTGGCGTGTACTGCTTGAGCGGCTTGGAGACGAACCACTGCTCGCACAGCAGCCCGGCCATCTTCTTGGTGAACAGCTCGCCCAGCAGGGTTTTGAGTTCCGTGTTGGGCCGTTCGCGCTGCTGTTCGGGCAGCCATTCAGGCAGCTCCAGGTGCGGCAAAAGGTCGATCTCGACGCGGTCGCCCGGCTGCCAATAAGAAGAAATCTGCAGGATCGCCGGTCCCGACAGGCCACGGTGGGTGAACAGGATGTTCTCCACGAAACTCTGCCCGTTGCAGCTGACCCGGCAATCCTCCACCGAAGTGCCGGACAGCTCTGTGCACAGCTGTTTGAGCTGCGGATCGGTGAGGGTGAACGGTACCAGCCCGGCACGGGTTGGCAGCACGCTGTGGCCAAACTGACGCGCTATCTGATAACCGAAGCCGCTGGCGCCCAGCGTGGGAATCGACAGGCCGCCGGTGGCGATCACCAATGATTGGCAGACGAATTCGCCCATGCTGGTGGTCAGGCGATAACCGCCGCCGTCGCACGGAGCGATGGTCTCGACCGAGGTATCCAGGTGAATCTGCACATCGGCTTCGCGGCATTCGTTGAGCAACAAGTCGAGGATGTCGCTGGACTTGCCGTCGCAAAACAGCTGGCCGAGCTTCTTCTCGTGGTAGGCCACGCCGTGTTTGCCGACCAGTTCGAGAAAATCCCACTGGGTGAAGCGCGCCAGCGCCGACTTGCAGAAGTGCGGGTTGGCGGATAGGAAGTTGCCGGACTCGACATACAGGTTGGTGAAATTGCAGCGCCCGCCACCGGACATGAGAATCTTCTTGCCGGCCTTGTTGGCGTGCTCGAGCACCTGCACGCGGCGGCCGCGCATGGCCGCCTGAAAGGCGCACATCAGCCCGGCGGCACCGGCGCCGATGATCAGCACATCGGTGGCATGACTCACAGGCTACGCACCCGGAACGAGCGGCCCTTGATCTTGCCGTTCTGCAGGCACAGCAGCGCCTGATGCGCAACGCTGCGCTCCACCGCCACATACGCCTGGTGATCAAACAGGGCGATCTTGCCGACCTGCTCGGCCTTGAGGCCGGCATCACCGGTCAGCGCGCCGAGGATGTCGCCGGGGCGCACCTTGTCCTTGCGCCCGCCACCGATGTTCAGGGTGATCATCGGCGGGCGCAGCAGCTCGCTGCCGTTCGGCTTGAGGCTGTCGAGGTTTTTCCAGTTCAACGCACGTTGCTGCAGGTCTTCGATGGCGCTGGCGCGCTGCGCCTCGCTCGGCGCGACCAGCGATACCGCCAGGCCCTTCTCACCGGCGCGACCGCTACGGCCGACGCGGTGGATGTGGATTTCCGGGTCGCGGCTCAGCTCGGCGTTCAGCACCAGGTCGAGGCCGGCAATGTCGATGCCGCGCGCCGCCACGTCAGTGGCCACCAGCACGCTGAGGCTGCGGTTGGCGAACAACGTCAGCACCTGATCCCGATCGCGCTGTTCCAGGTCGCCATGCAAGGCGGCTGCGCTCAGGCCACGGGCTTTGAGAAAGGCCACCAGTTCGTCGCACTGGATCTTGGTCTGGCAGAAGGTGATGGTCGAGGTGGGCCGGTAATGGTCGAGCACTTGCGCCACCGCTTCCATACGGCGCTGCGGTTCGATTTCGTAGAAACGCTGTTCGATCTGCGCGTTGTCGTGCTGACTTTCCACCTCGACCCGCGCCGGCTTCTTCAGGAAGCGTGCAGCCAGCTGCTCGATGCCTTCGGGGTAGGTGGCGGAAAACAGCAGCGTCTGCCGGCGTGCCGGCGTCTGCTCGATGATCGCACTGATCGAATCGATAAAGCCCATGTCGAGCATGCGGTCGGCTTCGTCGAGCACCAGGGTGTTCAGGCCGTCCAGTTTCAGGGTGCCCTTGGCAAGATGCTCCTGCACGCGGCCCGGCGTGCCGACGACGATATGCGCGCCGTGTTCCAGCGAGCCGATCTGCGGGCCGAATGGCATGCCGCCACACAGAGTCAGCACCTTGATGTTGTCAGCGGCTCGCGCCAGGCGGCGGATTTCCTTAGTCACCTGGTCGGCCAGCTCGCGCGTCGGACAGAGCACCAGCGCCTGGCAGCCGAAGTAACGCGGGTTGAGCGGGTGCAGCAAGCCGATGCCGAAGGCGGCGGTCTTGCCACTGCCCGTCTTGGCCTGGGCGATCAGATCCTGGCCTTTGAGGATCAGCGGCAGGCTCTGCGCCTGGATCGGCGTCATGGCGCTGTAGCCAAGGTCCTCGATAGTGGACAGCAAGGCGGCGGACAGCGGCAGGGAGGAGAAAGCAGAGGTGGTCACAGAGGCAGGCCTGGGGTGCGAAAAATGGCGTGCAGTGTATCAGGCTGCACGGCTCAGGCAGAGCCGCCGGGCAGGCGCCGCTGCCCGCACTACCTGGCGCGTAATGGGCTGCCCAGAGCCTTTCCTCAAAACCGGGCAGATACAAAAAAAAAGAAAAAAGACTAAAACAGGGGGTTATTCTGCGCGTAATTTCTCTATAAATTTGTCTGGCAACGCTACATCAACTCAATAAATACAAAACACGAGATGAGCCTATGCAAGATAAAACACAAGCTGCTGCCTATTGGTCTGCCAACCTACGCTTGATTACCTGCTGCTTCGTGATCTGGGTACTGGTTTCGTATGGCTTCGGCATTCTTCTACGGCCGTTGTTGGCCGGCATCGATGTAGGTGGGGCCGACCTTGGTTTCTGGTTCGCCCAACAGGGAGCCATTCTGACCTTTATCGCCTTGATCTTTTTCTATGCCTGGAGAATGAACAAGATCGATAAACAATTCGATGTGGAGGAGTAACAGCATGAGTCAATTCATGATCAACATGCTGTTCGTCGGTGGCTCATTCGCTCTTTACATCGCAATTGCCTGGTGGGCCCGCGCCGGGTCCACCAAAGAATTTTACGTTGCAGGAGGGGGCGTTCACCCCATAGCCAACGGCATGGCAACCGCGGCCGACTGGATGTCAGCCGCGTCGTTCATTTCCATGGCCGGCATCATTGCCGCCACGGGCTATGCAAGTTCTGCTTACTTGATGGGCTGGACCGGCGGCTATGTCATTCTGGCGATGCTGCTGGCGCCGTATTTGCGTAAATTCGGCCAATTCACCGTACCGGACTTCATTGGCGAGCGTTTTTACAGCAAGAGCGCACGATTGGTTGCGGTGCTGTGCCTGATCCTGGCATCCGTCACTTATGTGATCGGGCAAATGACCGGTGCCGGTGTTGCGTTCTCTCGCTTCCTGGAAGTGAGCAGCGAGGCAGGCATCTGGATCGCGTCGCTGGTGGTATTCGTGTACGCAGTTTTCGGCGGCATGAAAGGCATCACCTACACACAGGTGGCGCAATATGTTGTCTTGATCATTGCCTACACCATTCCTGCCGTATTCATTTCTCTGCAATTGACCAACAATGTCATTCCCAGCCTGGGGATGTTCAGTACCCATATCGAGTCGGGCGCACCCTTGCTGGGCAAGCTCAGCGAAGTTCTGGTTGAACTCGGCTTCACCGACTACACAGCGGATGTGCCGAGCCACTTGAACATGGTGCTGTTCACCCTGTCGCTGATGGTGGGTACTGCCGGTCTGCCCCACGTGATCATTCGCTTCTTCACCGTACCGAAGGTTGCCGATGCGCGTTGGTCGGCCGGCTGGGCTCTGGTGTTTATCGCGCTCCTGTACCTGACGGCGCCTGCCGTTGCCTCCATGGCACGTCTGAACCTGCTCACCACGGTCTACCCGGAAGCCGCGGGGCAAGTGGAAAACTACGATCAGGCTCTGGGTTCCCCCCTAGCCTATGAAGAGCGTCCGCAGTGGGTGAAGACCTGGGAAGAAACAGGCTTGATCAAGTTCGTGGACAAGAACGAAGATGGCCGTATCCAGTTTTATGACGACACCAACACCACCTTTGCCGCAGAAGCGGAATCGCGTGGCTGGGCCGGCAATGAGCTGACGGTCAACAACGACATTCTGGTGCTGGCCAACCCGGAAATTGCCAATCTGCCGGGCTGGGTAATCGGCTTGATCGCGGCGGGCGGGATAGCCGCGGCACTGTCGACGGCAGCGGGTCTGCTCTTGGCGATTTCGTCGGCCATCAGTCATGACTTGATCAAGAAAATCATCAATCCGAAGATATCCGAGAAAAACGAAATGCTTGCAGCACGGATCTCGATGGCTGCCGCAATTGTTTTGGCCACCTGGCTGGGACTCAATCCGCCGGGATTTGCCGCGCAGGTGGTGGCATTGGCGTTCGGTATTGCCGGAGCGTCGATCTTCCCGGCGCTGATGATGGGTATCTTTTCCAAGAAGATGAACGATAAGGGTGCGGTTGCCGGCATGCTGGCAGGCCTGACTGCCACCCTGTTGTATATCTTCACCTACCTGGGCTGGTTCTTCATCCCGGGCACCAACATGCTGCCGAACACGCCGGACAACTGGGTCATGGGTATCTCGCCCCTATCCTTTGGTGCAATCGGTGCTGTGATCAACTTTGCGGTCGCCTACAGCGTGTGCAGCGTCACTGAAACGACGCCGCAACGCATCCGCGACCTGGTTGATAGCGTGCGTTACCCGAAAGGTGCCGGTGCGGCGCTTGATCATTAAGCAACTCACAGCTCCTGCAGCAAAACGCTGACAGGCCTATCGCGGGCGGGCCTCTTAATCGAGGCCCGCTTGCTTATAAGAAGAGAAAAGTATGCTTTGGCATTTAGTCGCAACTATCTTTGCGGGTCTGGGCGCAGCGGGCATTGCCCTGCTGATTCGCGTCCTGTCTAAAAACAACGCGCCTAACTGGCTGATCCCGGTGTTCGCCGGTATCGGCATGCTGGGCTACCAGATTTATTTTGAATACAGCTGGTTCGACCATCAAACCTCCCGCCAGCCGGAGGGCGTCGTTGTGGTCTCCAGCGAACAGGGCGAGGCCTTCTGGCGACCCTGGACCTATCTCTTTCCGATGACCACGGCGTTTACCGTGGTCGACAGCGCGAATACCCAAACACGCCACCTCGAAGGATTGACCCTGGTTGAATTCATCCAGTATCGCTTCGAGAAAAAGGCGTTTGATGTGGTCACTCATAGGCGCTACGTCTTGAATTGCACGCAAGCACAAATGATCCCGGTCTCAGAACACAATCGGGCGCTGACTGAAACGCCGCAGGTCATCGAGCGCACCAGCCCGCTGTTTGTTGCAGTCTGTCCCGCCTCCGCATAACTCAGGTACCGGAGGGGCCAGAAGGCCATCAGGCCTTTTCGCTCAGCGCCAGACGCAGCCCCAATGCCACCAACAGGCTGCCCATGCCGCGCTCCAGCCAAGCGGCAATCGCTGGGCGACGGCGCAACAGGCCGGTGGCCTGGCTGGCCGCCAGCACCAATGCAAGCTCGACCAGAATCGCCACGACGATGACCAGCATGCCAAGCCCCAGCAATTGCAGCGTGGTATGGCCAAGTTCAGGGCGAACGAATTGCGGCAGGAACGCCATGAAAAAGATCGCCGCCTTGGGATTGAGCAGGTCGACCAGCACCCCCTGGCGATAAATCTGCCACCCGTTGCCGCTGGGTGCCACCTGCTCCACAGCGGTGAAACTGCGCCCGGCGGAGCGCAGCGCCTGCCAGCCGATATACAGCAGATAAGCGGCACCGATCCACTTCAACACGCTGAAGGCCAACGCCGATGTGGCCAGGATCGCCGAAAGCCCAAGCGCCGCAGCCAAGACATGCACCAAGGCTCCGCTGCACACCCCGCAGGACGCGGCGATGCCGCAGCGCCGACCTTGGGCAATGCTGCGCGACAGCACGAACAAGAGATCAGGACCCGGCGCCAGGTTGAGGGCCAGCGCGGCGGAGAAGAACAGCAGCCAATAGGTCGGATCGAGCATGGCGGCGACCTCGCAGTTTCAGCCCGCAGTCAAAAAGGTCACCTTCCGCCGGTGATGGATGCGGGTCAAGAGGCACCAGACCAACAGTGGATCCCGGCGCTGGATGCACTTCGATCTGCGCGCCTACGGTTGCGGGGGGGCCCTGCCATCTTCCCGCCCCAATTGCAGGAAGATCGTCGAGGCCAGCATCGAAATGCCGCCGACGCACAGGAAGGTCAATTGGAACGCGCGCAGTACCGCCTCGCTGCCAGGCGCCGCCCCCTCAAGAGTGAAACCGCCGAGGAGCGCACCGGCGGTGGCCACCCCCAGGCTCATCGCCAGTTGCACTACTACCGCCAGCAGGCTGTTGCCGCTGCTCGCCTCTCGGTCATGCAAGCCGATCAGGGTAATGGTGTTCATCGCGGTGAACTGCAGCGAGTTGATCGCCCCGATCAACCCCAGCTGAATCAACAGCATGAACAGCGGTGTCTGTGCGTTGGTGAAGCCCAGGCTGCCGATCAGCAGGCCGAGCAGCAGCGTATTGGTGGTAAGAACACGTCGATAACCCAGGCGATCAATCAGCAACTTGGCAAATGGCTTGATGGCCATGGCGGCCAGCGCCAGGGGAATCATGCTCATCCCGGCTTCGGCGGGTGAGTAGCCGAGCGCCACTTGCAGCAACAACGGCACCATGAAGGGCAGCGCCCCACTGCCCAGGCGGCCGAACAGGTTGCCCAGAATGCCCACGGAGAAGCTGCGCGTGCGAAACAGGTTGGGGCTGAACAACGGCTTGGCGATGCGCCCCGCCCGGAGCCAGTAAGCGGCCAGGCAGGCAGCGCCGGCAAACAGCAGCAGCATGACCCGCGCATGGGGCATGTGCAGCTCGCCGAGGCCGCCCAGGCCCAGGGTAATCATCAGCATGGCTGCGCCGAACAGCACGAAACCCAGTGTATCAAAGTGATTGCGCTCCGGACCGCGCAGGTCGGGCATGAAGCGCAACGCGGCATAACACCCCAGCGCTCCGACCGGCAGGTTGATCAGGAAAATCCAGTGCCAGCTGGCATATTCCACCAGCCAGCCGCCGAGCGTCGGCCCCAGCAGCGGACCGACCAGGCCAGGCAGAGTGATCAGGCTCATTACCCGCACCAACTCCGAGCGTGGATAAGCGCGCAGCACCACCAACCGTCCGACCGGCATCATCAGCGCGCCGCCTACCGCTTGCAGCACGCGCGCGCCAATCAATTGGGGCAAGGTCATGGACAGCGCGCAGAGCAGCGAGCCGAAGGTGAACAACAAAATGGCGCTGAAAAAAACCCGCCGCGTGCCAAAACGGTCGGCAATCCACCCCGACGCGGGAATCAACAGCGCCACGGTGAGCATGTAGGCAATGATCACACCCTGCATGCGCAGCGGATCTTCGGCCAGGTCGATCGCCATAGCCGGCAGGGCCGTGTTGAGGATGGTGCCATCCAGGGTCTGCATGAAGAAGGCGACGGCTACCAGCCAGGGCAGCAGGCGAGCGGTACGGTCATCGAGCAGGCTGGAAGGACGCATGACGGACCCCGCGGCAAAAGCTGGGAGTTTAAAGCAGCTATGCCTGCAACGGCATATGCAGAACCGCCTGTCTGGCCCCCTCAAAAATAAAGCGATAAAAAAGCTTTGTTAAACGGTGGCCTATATCATTGATGCCAATTTGACACCAACTCCCTTTTTGAGGCTCGACCCTTGCTGGCCCAACTCTCTATAAAGCGCCTGCTGACGATATCCTTCGGCATCATTCTGAGCGCTCTTTTGATCTTCAGCCTCTACCTGCATATCGCCATCGGCAACGTGGGGGCACAGCTGCAGAGCGTGGTCGAGCGCAACGTCAGCCTGCTCGACTCGATTTCCAACCTGCGCTACAGCACGGTGACCTACCGGCGTTTCGCCCTTGATTACGGCTTGACGACCGAGGCCAGCGAACACCCGGCCATCCTGCGCAAGATTGAGACAAACAATGCGGCAGTGGAGCGGCATCTGCGCGAGATGGAAGCGCTGGCGGCCGGCAGCATGATTCGCAACTTCATTGCCGACTTTCGCCGTCAAATGCAGGCCTACCACGACATGCAGAACCGCTATGTGGCACTGATCGATGAAGGCCGCATAGACGCGGCGCGCCGCGAGATCCTCACCGACATGCTGGCGCCCTTCGACCAGCTGGTGGCCTTGCTCACGCAGGTGCAGGCACAGATCGTCGAGGAATCGAACCGGCTCAAGGCCGAACAGGTTGCCACCATCAAACATCTGCAGCTGCTACAGACGCTGATTGGCCTGGCCCTGTTGTTGGTGACCCTGGCCCTGGGCTGGACGATCATCAACAAGATCAACCGTCCCCTGCAGCAGTTGAGCGCACAGATGCGCCGAGTCGGTGAAGGCAACCTGAGCCAGGACTTGGATCTGCATGCCTTCCACGAGGACGAGCTGGGCGAACTGGCCCGCGACTTCCATGCCATGCAGCAGGGTATTGCGGGCCTGGTAGGCGCGGTACAGGGCCGTTTGATCGAGCTGCAAGACACCTCCGTGCAGATGCATAACCTCTCCCGCGAAGCCGCCACCGAGCTCAACGAGCAGCAAGGCGAAATCGCGCAGATCGCCACGGCGATGAGCCAAATGGAGTCGACGTTCCATGAGATGGCCCGCAACACCGGGCAGGCCGCCACTGCCGCCGGACAGGCGCATAACGAGACCGTCAGCGGCGATCGCGTGGTTAGCCAGGCCATCCAGCAGCTCGACCAGGCCGCTGCCGAGGTCACCGAAGCCGGCGTACTGGCCCGTGCCCTGCAGAGCGACAGCGCAGCCATCGGCGCCATCTCCGACGTGATCAGTCAAATCGCCGACCAGACCAACCTGCTGGCGCTCAACGCCGCCATCGAAGCGGCACGGGCCGGCGAGCAGGGCCGTGGCTTTGCTGTGGTCGCCGGTGAAGTCCGCAATCTGGCGCGGCGCACCCAGGACTCGATCGGCGAGATCAACGGCATCATCGATCAGCTACAAAACCGCAGCACGCAAATCGGCGCGGTGATGCAACGCAGCCAGGCGAGCATGCAGACCAGCGTTGAACAGGCCGGAAGCGCCGGGGGATCGATTCGCCAGATCACCACGGCTGTGTCGCAGATTTCCGAAATGAACATGCAGATCGCCACAGCCGTCGAGGAACAAAGCGTGGTCACCGCCGAACTCAACCGCAATGTGGCCAGCATCAGCACCACCTCGGTGCGTGTCGCCGGCACCGCGCGCGGCGTCGGCGATGCCGGTGAGCGTCTCAACGCCATGACCCGCGTACTGAGCGACATGGTCAACCGTTTCCGCCTTTCCTGAAACGCTTGAGGCGGGGGCGCTGACGACGCGACAGCTGAGTTATACCGTCCCCCCGGCGCGCCCTCTCAGAGAGATGCCGCGCCGCCCAGTAGAAGCTGCAACTGGCTGGTGTTGCTCAAAAAAACGCCATCGGCAGGGAACCCACCGATGGCCGTTGCCGGCTGCGCTTGCCGACAGCTTGTCCCCAGAGTTATCCACGCCCCCTGTGGGTAAACCGTTGTCTCTGCGGAACTCCGCGCCGCACAAATCCTCACAAGAGCGATGCTTATCTCTGTCCAACAGGAGTTCTGCGATGCGTGCCATGTCCCTGACCGCTCTTTTCATCCCGTTACTGCTCAGCGCCCCGCTCATGGCCGGCGAATGGCCCGCTGGCGCCAAAAGCCAGTTCATCAGCGAATGTCAGCGCAGCGCCACCGCGGGCACGCCACCCGCCAAGTCCGAGGCGTACTGCACCTGCGCGGCAGAGCGGGTCAGCGATGAATTCAGCGATGCAGAAATCAAGCAGCTGCAAGGCGAAAACGCACTGGATGCCGACACCCGTGAGCGTCTCGGGCGTGCGGCAAGCGCCTGCCTCAGCCACTTGAACGAATGACGCACTGACCGTTGTAACAGGCCTGACTCGGGCGTTCCCAGGCATCCCGGGCGGCCACCCGCCGGCACGTAACAGCAGCCATCAGGGCATGCCCCGTTACAAGCCGGCGATCAACGCCTGGTAGTCATCCAGCGCCGCGAATTCCTCGGTGTCCTTGGCGTCTTTGCGACTGTCCGGTTGGCGTACCGCCAGCAGCTGGGCGATGCCGTAGCGCTGCGCGCTGCGTAGCACCGGCAGGCTGTCATCGATAAACAGCGTACGCGCCGGCTCGAAGCCGAAGTCCGCTTGCAAGGCGTGCCAGAACTGCTGATCTTCCTTGGCAAAGCCATAGTCGTGGGAACTGATCAGGCGGTCGAAATACGGCGCCAGTTCTATGCGTTCCAGTTTCAGCGACAGCGAATCACGGTGCGCATTGGTAACCAGAGCCACGCGCTTGCCAGCCTGACGCAACGCCTTGAGAAAACGGTCGGCGTCTGGGCGAAGCGTAATCAGATGCGCCACTTCGTGCTTGAGTTCAAGCACCGGCAGGTGCAGTTCGGCACTCCAGAAATCCAGGCAGTACCAGCTCAACTGACCGGCGTGGCGCGCAAACAACGGCGCCAACTGCTCGTCGGCCAGGGCACGGCTGATGCCGTGCTGCTCGGCGTAACGCAGGGGCAGGTGTTCGAGCCAGAAATGATTGTCGAAATGCAGATCGAGCAGTGTGCCGTCCATATCCAGCAGCACGGTGTCGATGGCGGTCCAGGATAAAGCGGACATGAGCGAATTCCAGATGGGCGTGGCACACGAAGCCACGAGCTGTGGCGCGGTGCGGCTGAAAAAGGCGGTTATGATACCCCCACGCCCGACTTGGAGATGCCCCATGCGTGAGAAACCTACCGTTCTGGCCCGCGAGATTGTCGCGCGCAGTCGGCTATTTGCCGTCGAGGAATTGCAACTGCGCTTCAGCAACGGCGTGGAACGAACCTATGAACGGCTGGCGAGCCGGGGCAGCGGTTACGGCGCGGTGATGATCGTGGCGATGCAGGATGCCGAACACGTGGTACTGATCGAGGAATACTGCGCCGGCACCGACGATTACCAGTTGTCACTGCCCAAGGGCCTGATCGAACCCGGCGAGGACGTGCTGGTTGCCGCTGACCGCGAACTCAAGGAAGAAGCCGGCTTCGGCGCCCGGCGCCTGGAGCTGCTCACCGAGCTGTCGTTGTCGCCCGGTTACATGAGCCAGCGCATCCAAGTGGTCTTGGCCACCGACCTCTACGAGGAACGCTTGCCCGGTGACGAACCCGAGCCGATGGCGGTGAGCAAGGTCAACCTGCGCGAGTTGCTAACGCTCATCCAGCACCCGCAGTTCAGCGAAGGGCGCGCATTGGCGGCGCTGTATCTGGTTCGCGACCTGCTGGTGCAGCGCGGCGAGCTGACGCTATGAGCACGGTCGATCTAATGCAGCCGGTCATCGACCTGGTGCAGCGGGCCGGAACGGTCATCCTGCCCTACTGGCGCAGCGACGTGGCGGTGCAGGAAAAAGCCGACGCATCACCGGTGACCGCAGCCGATTTAGCCGCCCATCACCTGCTCGCCGAAGGCCTGACTGCGCTGGCCCCGGACATTCCCGTGCTCTCCGAGGAAGCCTGCGATCTTGCGCTGGCCGAACGGGCTGGCTGGACTCGCTGGTGGCTGGTGGATCCTTTGGATGGCACCAAGGAATTCATCGCGGGCAGTGAAGAATTCACCGTCAATGTGGCGTTGATCGAACGAGGCCGTGTGGTGTTCGGGGTAGTGGGCGTACCGGCCAGCGAACGCTGCTATTACGGAGGCGCCGGGCTGGGCGCTTGGCGCGTGGCGCCACAGACCGCACCGCAACCTCTCAGCGTGCGTCTGGCACCGCAGAGTGCCTTTACGGTCGTGGCCAGCCGGCGCCATTCCAGCCCCGCCCAGGAACGCTTGCTGGCCGGATTGAAGTCGTCGTTTGGCGACCTGCAACTGGCCAGCGTGGGCAGTTCACTGAAGTTCTGCCTGCTGGCCGAAGGCGAGGCCGATTGTTACCCGCGCCTGGCGCCCACGTCGCAGTGGGATACCGCGGCCGCTCAGGGCGTGCTGGAAGGGGCAGGCGGCGAAGTGCTCGATTTGCAGGGCCACACGCTGCGCTACGACGCCCGAGAGAGCTTCCTCAATCCCTCGTTCCTGGCCCTGCCCAGCGCTGCCACGTGGCGCGCAACCTTGCTGGAGCTGGCCCGCTCTATAGGTTGAGACGCAGGCTGAGAGATTCAGGATTTGCCAGGCGGCCCGCGCCGATACCCATCAGGCCAAACAACCCGATGGGTATCGCTGCGCTCAACGCCATCCTACAACGGGGACGTGCTGGCCTGCAGGCCAATAAAATCGGACCGACGAAAACTAGCCTGACTGCTGCGCCGACGGCAATGTCACCACTTTGCCGCGGCTGAGCATCGGCGCCGGACGGCGCAGGATGCGCAGCATGTCGTTGGCCTGGGACAATTGGCTGCCCAACTGCTCGGCGTAGCGCGACAGGATCTGTCCGCGCACCTGCGCCTGGTGGCTGTCCTGGCTCAAGGTGCGCAACTCCAGCAGGTGCTGCTCCAGAAGCTGTTTGCGATCGCGGTGATAATGCAACAACGGCAGCAGGGCTTCCGCGTTCCAGTGCTCGAGCGCCTCACGCATGCGCTGATGCAGATCGACCACTGCCTGCGCCAGGGTAGTGAGAAAGCGTCGGGTCAGGCTGCGCTGCTCGGTGAGCAGCGTCTTGATCTGCAGGCGGAACAGGTCCGCCTGCTCCTTGAGTTGCTGCAGCTCGCGACGGTACGGCTGCAACCTGAGGCTGGGCGCCTCGACCGCATGCAGCGGGTCTTCCTGGTTATGCCGCTCATAGATCGCCGCAACCATCTTGTTGGCCATGGCGGCTTCACGTTCGAGATGGTCCAGATCGGCATCCAGTACGCTGAAGAACGCCAGGATCGCGCGATTGATGCCCAGTGTCGTCCAACTGCTTTTCAAATGATGCTGCACCTGCTGCACATGGGCCTCCAGGCGGTGCACGTGCAGCGCGGCCCTGAGCAGTTCAGACTGGCGCTGCAACAGGCTCTGATTGGTACGCAGGCCCAGCAGCCGTTTGTGGTGCAGATCGTGCTCGACGCGCACCCGCGCGCTCAATCCGGCCAGCACTTGGGCGTTATTCCCCTTGCGTTCGCTGAGTTGGTAGTGCTGTTCCAGCACCTTGTCCAGGCGCTGTTGGAGCAGTTGCTGGCTGTTGGTAAGCAGGCCCAGTATCTGGCCCACCACCTGCCCTTCCAGCAACTGTTCCTTTTGCGCAACGATGCGTTCACACAGCAACGTTTCCAGGTCCGCCAGCCGGCTGCGTTCAAACAGCGCGACGTCGCCGCGCACCTTGGCCAGTAGGGCCTGCTTGGCCGACAGGGGCAGTACGCTGTGTTCGTCGAGGCCGAGTTGCTCGGCGGTAAGCCGGCGAATGCGCTCCACCTCGCCCGACATGTGGGCGCTACCGTCCAGATCGTCCCAGAGCACGTCGATCTTGTTGAGCACGGCAAACAGCCGCTGTGGGCGATCCTCATCGAGCTGCCCGATGTGCTGTTTCCAGATCATCATGTCGCTGGCCGTTACGCCGCTGTCGGCCGCCAGCATGAACAGCACCGCCTCGGCATTGGGCAGCATCGACAGGGTCAGTTCCGGCTCGCAGCCCAGGGCATTCAGACCCGGGGTATCCAGCACGCGCAGCCCGTTGCGCAGCAGCGGATGATCGAGGTTCACCAGCGCATGCCGCCAGGCAGGCACCAGCACATGCCGTTCTGCCTCGGCAGGCTCCAGCTGATGAGGATGGAAACCCAGCTCGATGGCCTGCATCACCGGCAACGCTTTCACCTTGGCCACCTGGCTAAAGGCCTGCGCCATGTTTTCCGGATTGGCCGGATCGAGGGTCAGGTGCAGCCAGCCCTCGGAGCTGCGTTTATGCTCCGCCACACTGAGTTCACCCAGCCGCGTCTCGATTGGCAGCAAGCGCAGATAGCCCTGTTCGGCACGGGAATCGAAAAACAGCTCGGTCGGGCACATGGTGGTACGCCCGGCCTGAGACGGCAGCATGCGCTGGCCATAGTGGGAAAAAAACAGCGCATTGATCAGCTCGGTCTTGCCGCGGGAAAACTCGCCGACAAAAGCCAGGGTGATCTGATCGCTGCGCAAGCGCAGCAGCGCGCGCTCCAGCCGCGCCAGCAAGGCGGGCGAACTGAGCCGGTTGGTCTCCAACCAGCCGCGATAACGGGTGATTTCGCGAATCAGTACCCGCTTCCAGGCGACAAAATCATCGACCTGCTGGCTGAGACGTTCCAGGCTCATGTGGCACATCCTTGTGGGAGCGAAAGGCATGCCAAGCATTATTGGTCAGCGACGGCGAACGTCCAGCGACTGGTGCACATCTGCTGCGATCAATGAGCGTTTCGCCCGCACCCGAGCGGCAAGCCCTGGCGCAAACGATCCTCACCCGGTTCGATAAAAAAACGGGCGACCGCCCAAAGGTGGTCGCCCGCGTACCATTACCGCTACGCCTTAGGCGCTACGCTTCTTGCGCTCCGACTCAACACTCAGGAAAACTCCAGCGAGTCGTCCAGCGCCCCCATACACGGTGCTTTGCGCAGCCGCCGCCGTTAGCTGCGCTGTCTAGCTATGTGGCTGCACCCCGAGCCCTTCCGGCAGCCGCTGCGGCTTGGTAATTCGCACACGCTTCTGCCGATTCAACTCGCCGCTTTCCAGGCTGACCTGGCTTTTCGCCACGCCGAAGGCCTTGGCCAGGAAGGCCATGAGGTGGGCGTTCGCCTTGCCTTCCACCGGCGGGGCGGTGAGGCGGATCTTCAAACGATCGCCGTTCAGGCCAGCAAATTCGTCCTTGCTGGCCTTGGGCTGCAAGTGACAGGCGAGGATCAGGTCCTCGCCGTCCCAGCGGTACCACTCCATTACATGAAGGGGCTGAGGATGGTCGGCATGTTGGTCATGGCCGCCAGGTTGCGGATCACCAGCATGTCGAGCAGGTTCAGCGCGATAAAAGCGAATATTGGCGAAATATCCAAACCACCGAGGCTCGGCAGAAACCGCCGGATCGGCATCAGCAGTGGCTCACAGAGCTGGTTGACCAGTTGCGCCGCCGGGTTGTGGCTGCCAGGCGCCACCCAGGACAGGATCACGCTGATGATCAGGGCGAAGAAGAAGATCTTCAAAAACAAGGCCGTGACCCCGATGACCGACCAGATCAGCACCTGCAGCAAAAAGCCGCCAATGCCGTAACCCATCAGCAGCAGGGTGACCACCATCAGCGCCAGCTGCACGAGGATGGCCAGCACCAGCGAGGCCAGGTCGACGCCGCCGAAGCCGGGAACGATGCGCCGCAGCGGCATCAGCAGCGGCGAGGTGGCGCGCACGATGAACTGGCTGAGCGGATTGTAGAAATCGGCACGCACCAGTTGCAGGATGAAACGCAGCAATACGATCAGCAGGTACAGGCTGCCCAGCGTCTGGATGACGTAGACGGCGGCGGTAGTCAGACCATTCATCAAAAACTCCTTATTGACCCAATTGTTCGGCCAGCTCGGCCGAGCGTGTCGCGGCCGCGGTAAGGGCCTGGTGTACCAAGGCCTCGAATCCACCGGCCTGGAAACTCGTTATCGCCGCTTCGGTCGTACCGTTGGGCGAGGTAACCCGGCGGCGCAACTCAGCAGCGTCGACATCACTTTCCAGCGCCATGCGCGCTGCCCCCAAAGCCGTCTGCATCGTCAGCTGGGCGGCGGTTTCGCGGGGCAGCCCGAGCTGTTCCCCCGCAGCAGTCATCGCCTCGATAAGCAGGAAGAAATACGCCGGCCCGCTGCCGGACACCGCAGTGACCGCGTCGATCTGTTGCTCAGCATCCAGCCACAACGCCACGCCCACGGCGGACAGCAGTTGTTCGGCCTGCTGACGCTGTTCGGCGGTGACCCGCGCCGTGGCGTACAGGCCGCTGACGCCCTGGCGCAGCAACGCCGGCGTGTTGGGCATGCAGCGCACTATGGCCGGGGCGGCCTCCGGCTGGGCACTCAGCCACCGCTCAAGGCTGTTACAGGGAATACCGGCGGCAATGGACACGATCAGTTGGCTGTCGCTCAGGTGCGGCGCCAATGCCTGGCACACACGCTTCATCACCTGCGGCTTGACCGCCAGGACGATGACATCGGCGCCAGCCACAGCCTCGGCATTGTCGGCGCAGATGAAGATGCCGTGTTCAGCGCTGATTTTGGCGCGCTGCTCGGCGCCTGGGTCACTGGCACGGATGCGTTCGACCGGCACGCCTTGGGCGAGCAGGCCACCGATCAGGCTAGCGGCCATGTTGCCGGCACCGATAAAGGCAATTCGGGGTTCGTTCATGGAGAGAAGTCCTTAATTAAGGGCGCGTGCCGTAGTCGCGTGCGCCAAACAGCGCAGTGCCGACGCGCACCCAGGTGGCGCCTTCGGCAATGGCGGCTTCGAGGTCGTGGCTCATGCCCATGGAAAGTGTGTCGAGATCGAAGGGTAGCGCGCTCTGCAGTTGGCGCAGGCGGGCAAACGCGGCGTGTTGTTCGCGGGGATCGTCGCTGGGTTCGGGAATTGCCATCAGCCCGCGCAGCCTGAGGTGTGGCAACTGGGCCACAGCGCTGGCCAGCGCCGGCAGCTCCTCTGGCGCACAACCGGATTTGCTCACCTCGCCGCTGACATTCACTTGCAGGCAGATATTCAAGGGGGGCAGGTGGGCCGGGCGCTGCTCGGCCAAGCGCTGGGCAATCTTCAACCGGTCGACGGAGTGCACCCAGGCGAAATGCTCAGCGATGGCGCGGGTCTTGTTCGACTGTATCGGCCCGATGAAATGCCAGGTCAGCTCCAGGTCGCCTAGTTCGGCCTGTTTGGCCAATGCTTCCTGCAGATAGTTCTCGCCGAAATCCGTCATTCCGCTGGCATGCGCTTGACGAATGGCCGCCGCTGGCTGGGTCTTGCTCACCGCCAACAGGCCAACGGCGGCTGGATCTCGATGCGCGGCTTGCGCCGCCTCACGGATCCGCGCACGAACCTTTGCAATCATCTCTTCTATCGTCGACATTACTTGCGCTCTAAAGGCCGGCCCGTCTGGGTCAGGCATTCTACCTGCTTGCTTGTGATTGGGGAGTCCCATGGATATTACCGAGCTGCTCGCCTTCAGCGCCAAACAAGGCGCGTCGGACCTGCATCTGTCGTCCGGTTTGCCGCCAATGATCCGTGTGGATGGCGACGTGCGACGCATCAACCTGCCGGCTATGGATCACAAGCAGGTGCATGCGCTGATCTACGACATCATGAACGACAAGCAGCGCAAGGACTATGAGGAATTCCTGGAGACTGACTTCTCCTTCGAGGTGCCCGGCGTGGCACGTTTCCGGGTCAACGCCTTTAACCAGAACCGGGGCCCCGGCGCGGTATTCCGGACCATTCCGTCCAAGGTTCTGACCATGGAAGACCTCGGCATGGGCGAGATCTTCAAGACCATTTCCGATGTGCCGCGCGGTCTGGTGCTGGTCACCGGCCCCACCGGCTCGGGTAAATCCACCACCCTGGCGGCAATGCTCGATTACATCAACAACCACAAATACCAGCACATCCTCACCGTCGAAGACCCCATCGAATTCGTCCACGAATCGAAAAAGTGCCTGGTTAACCAGCGCGAAGTGCACCGCGATACCCTGGGCTTCACCGAAGCGCTGCGCTCGGCATTGCGCGAAGACCCGGACATCATTCTGGTCGGTGAAATGCGCGACCTGGAAACCATTCGCCTGGCTCTGACCGCGGCGGAAACCGGCCACTTGGTGTTCGGCACCCTGCACACCACCTCGGCGGCCAAGACCATCGACCGTATCGTCGACGTGTTCCCCGCCGAGGAAAAATCCATGGTGCGCTCGATGCTGTCCGAATCGCTGCAGGCGGTGATCTCGCAGAGCCTGCTGAAGAAGATCGGCGGCGGCCGCGTGGCGGCCCACGAGATCATGATCGGCACCCCCGCCATCCGTAACCTGATCCGCGAAGACAAGGTGGCGCAGATGTACTCGGCGATCCAGACCGGCGGCTCGCTGGGCATGCAGACGCTGGATGCCTGCCTGAAAAACCTGGTGGCCAAGGGGCTGATCAGCCGCGACAGCGCCCGCGAAAAAGCCAAGAGCCCGGAAAACTTCTAAGGACTGCGCACAGGGAGTCACTGATTCATGGAATTTGAAAGCCTGCTGCGCCTAATGGTCGAAAAAGGTGCCTCCGACCTGTTCATTACTGCCGGTGTGCCGCCATCGATGAAGGTCAATGGACGCATCCTGCCAGTGACCAAGACGGCACTGTCACCCGAGATGACCCGCGAAACCGTGCACTCGGTGATGAACGAGCAGCAGCGTCGGGATTTTGCCGAGAATCACGAATGCAACTTCGCCATCAGCGCCCGCGGCATCGGGCGTTTTCGGGTCAGCGCCTTCTATCAGCGCAACCTGGCCGGCATGGTGCTGCGGCGCATCGAGACCACCATTCCGACTCTCGATGAACTGAAGCTGCCGGAAATTCTCAAGAAGCTGTCCTTGTCCAAGCGCGGGCTGGTGTTGTTCGTTGGCGCCACCGGCACCGGTAAATCCACCTCGCTGGCGGCGATGATCGGCTATCGCAACAAGAACTCCAGCGGGCACATCATTTCCATCGAAGACCCGATCGAGTACATCCACCAGCACCAGAATTGCATCGTCACCCAGCGCGAAGTCGGCATCGACACCGACTCCTTCGAGGTGGCGCTGAAAAACACCCTGCGCCAGGCCCCCGATGTGATCCTGATCGGTGAGGTGCGGACCCGCGAGACCATGGACTACGCCGTGGCCTTCGCCGAAACCGGCCACCTGTGTCTGGCCACCCTGCACGCCAACAACGCCAACCAGGCGCTGGACCGCATCATCAACTTCTTCCCCGCCGACCGTCAGCAGCAGGTGTGGATGGACCTGTCGCTGAACCTGCGTGCCATCGTCGCCCAGCAACTGGTGCCCACTCCGGACGGCAAAGGCCGCCGCGCGGTGATCGAAGTGCTGATCAACACACCGTTGGCGGCAGACCTGATCCGCAAGGGCGAGGTGCACGAACTCAAGGCGCTGATGAAACGTTCCACCGAGTTGGGCATGCAAACCTTCGACCAGGCGCTCTATGAGCTGTACACCCAGGGCGAGATCACCTACGAGGATGCCCTGGCCCACGCCGACTCGGCCAACGACCTGCGCCTGATGATCAAGCTGGGCTCGGAAACCGACAGCGAATACCTGGCTCAGACCGCGCAAAAACTGGCCCTGGCGCCCAGCGACGACGACACGCCCGGCCGGCTCTTGCGCTGAAGCCTCCCTGGAGACCAAACCACGCCATTCCCAGGTCGGCCTCGCCCGTTGCACGGTGAGGCCAGATGGGTACGCCATTTTTACGTGGCGGGTCACCAGCGTGGCCTAGCAGGCACAGTCTGGCTTCACCTTCTTTTCCATATCTGACGCCCGTATTCCGGCTCGCCACCCCGCTATCTGGACCTGCAGCCGCTTTGCTTGATGAATTACCTGGCGCCAGGCAGTAGACTTTGCGGCTTCCTTTCTGCATGAGCCGGGTCGATGTCGTCTGTCTTTCCCGAAGATTCCGTAGGGCTCGTCGAGCCTCGTACTGCGCACTTCGCTGAACCGCTGCCCCTGGCCTGTGGGCGCGAAATAGCGGACTACCAGTTGGTCTATGAGACCTACGGCGAACTGAACACCGCGCGCAGCAATGCCGTGCTGATCTGCCACGCCCTGTCCGGCCATCATCATGCGGCCGGCTATCACAGCCCCAACGACCGTCGTCCGGGCTGGTGGGACGGTTGCATCGGTCCGGGCAAGGCCATCGACACCCGCAAGTTCTTCGTGGTCAGCCTCAACAACCTGGGCGGTTGCAACGGCTCGACCGGGCCGGCCAGCCTCAATCCGGCCACCGGCAAAGTCTATGGCGCGGACTTCCCGGTGGTCACCGTGGAGGACTGGGTGCACAGCCAGGCGCGCCTGGCCGATGTCCTGGGTATCGACCAGTGGGCGGCCGTGGTGGGTGGCAGCCTGGGCGGCATGCAGGCGCTGCAATGGACCATCAGCTATCCCGAGCGGGTGCGCCATTGCCTGAGCATCGCCTCGGCGCCGCGTCTATCAGCGGAAAACATCGCCTTCAATGAGGTGGCCCGCCAGGCGATTCTGTCCGACACGGACTTCCATGGCGGCCATTTCCAGGAACTGGGCGTGGTGCCCAAGCGCGGCCTGCGCCTGGCGCGCATGGTCGGCCACATCACCTACCTGTCGGATGACGCCATGGGCGCCAAATTCGGCCGCGAGTTGAAGAGCGACCAGCTCAACTACGACTTCCACAGCGTCGAGTTCCAGGTGGAAAGTTACCTGCGCCACCAGGGCGACGAGTTCTCCACGCGCTTTGACGCCAACACTTACCTGCTGATGACCAAGGCGCTGGACTATTTCGACCCCGCCGCCGCCCATGACGGCGACCTGGCCAAGGCGCTGAGCCCGGCCCAGGCAAAATTCTGCGTGATGTCCTTCACCACCGACTGGCGTTTCTCGCCAGCGCGCTCGCGGGAGATCGTCGATGCGCTGATGGCCACGGGCAAGAACGTCAGTTACCTGGAGATCGACGCGCCCCAGGGCCACGATTCCTTCCTGCTGCCGATCCCGCGCTATCAGCACGCCTTCAGCACCTACATGAACCGCATCGCCGTTTAAGGAGTCGTCATGCGCGCCGATCTGGACATTATCCAAGACTGGATTCCCGCCGGCAGCCGGGTGCTCGACCTGGGCTGCGGCGACGGCGAGTTGCTGGCCTGGCTGTCCGAGCACAAGCAGGTGAGCGGCTACGGCCTGGAAATCGACCCGGACAATATCGCCCGCTGTATCGAACAAGGCGTCAATGTCATCGAGCAAGACCTGGACAAGGGCCTGGGCAACTTCGCCACCGGCAGCTTCGACGTAGTGGTCATGACCCAGGCGCTGCAGGCGGTGAACTACCCCGACCGTTTGCTCGACGAGATGCTGCGGGTCGGCAAGACCTGCATCGTCACCTTCCCCAACTTCGGCCACTGGCGCTGTCGCTGGTACCTGACCACCAAGGGCCGCATGCCGGTGTCGGACTTCCTGCCCTACACCTGGTACAACACGCCGAACATCCACTTCTGCACCTTCGAGGATTTCGAGAACCTGTGCCGCGAGCACCAGGCCCGTGTGCTCGATCGCCTGGCTGTGGACCGCGCGCATCGCCACGGTTGGGCCAGCCGACTGTGGCCTAATCTATTGGGTGAGATCGGTATCTACCGGCTCAGCAGCCCAGGTTTGCAGGATCACGGCATCGCTGTCTGACCGTTTGCCACTGAGGAGAGCCACCATGCGCCGCCTATTCCTTTTGTTCTTCAGCCTGTGCCTGGCCCTACCGGCCATGGCTGAACGCAAATACAGCTTTGACGATGTCGACGTGCATTACAGCGCCTTCAACTCCAGCTTCCTGCAACCGCAGATTGCCGAAGCCTCCGGCCTGACTCGCGGCAAGAATCAGGGCGTGCTGAACATCGCCGTGCAGAAGGCCGGCAAGCCGACCACCGCGACGGTCAGCGGCCAGGTGCGCAACCTGATGGGCCAGGTCAGCAACCTGAGCTTCCGCCAGGTGCGCGAAGGCGATGCCATTTACTACCTCGCGCAATTCCCGTTCAGCGATGAAACCCTGTCGTTCACCATCAACGTGCAGAGCGCCGGCGGTCCGCGCAACAGCTTCACCTTCAATCAGGAATTCTTCTCCGAACGATGAGCCTCTTTCCCGAACTGGTGCTGGCCAGCCACAACGCCGGCAAACTCAAGGAACTTCAGGCCATGCTCGGCGAGCATGTGCGCGTGCGTTCGATTGGCGAGTTTTCCAGCGTCGAGGCCGAGGAAACCGGCCTGTCGTTTATCGAGAACGCCATCCTCAAGGCCCGCCACGCGGCGCGCCTGTCCGGCCTGCCGGCATTGGCCGACGACTCGGGTCTGGCCGTCGATGCCCTCGGCGGTGCGCCGGGCATTTACTCGGCACGCTACGCCGATGGCGCTGGGGACGCCGCCAACAATGCCAAGTTGCTCGAGGCGCTCAAGGACGTGCCGGACGCCGAGCGCGGCGCGCAGTTCGTCTGTGCCCTGGCCCTGGTGCGTCACGCCGACGATCCGCTGCCGATCCTCTGTGAAGGCCTGTGGCACGGGCGCATCCTGCATGCCGCACGCGGCGAGCAGGGGTTTGGCTACGACCCGCTGTTCTGGGTGCCCGAGCGCGACTGCTCCAGCGCCGAACTGTCGCCGTCCGAGAAGAACCAGCTCAGTCACCGCGCCCGCGCCATGGCGCTGCTCAAGCAGCGGTTGGGGATTGTGTGAAAACCAAAAGCCACAAGCCGCACGCTGCAAGCACGGACAGCCCCAACCTGTCGGTTGAGGCGCTCCGCTTCGAGCTGCCGCCCTTGGCGGCCTATGTGCACATCCCCTGGTGCGTGCGCAAATGCCCGTACTGCGATTTCAACTCCCATGCCGCCGGCCCGTCGCTGCCTGAGGCTGAGTATGTGCAGGCCCTGCACGCCGACCTGCGGGCGGATCTGCCTTATGTTCAGGGCCGCAAACTCACGTCGATCTTCTTCGGCGGCGGCACCCCCAGCCTGTTTTCGCCTCAGGCGCTGGAACGCATCCTCGCTGATCTGGAACATGAGGTCGGCTTTGCCGACGGCATTGAGGTCACCCTGGAAGCCAATCCGGGCACCTTCGAGCAGGCCAAGTTCCGCGATTACCGCAGCCTGGGCATCAATCGCCTGTCGATCGGCGTGCAAAGCTTTCAGGCCGACAAGCTGCAGGCCCTGGGGCGCATCCATGACGGTGACGAAGCGGTACGCGCCGCCGACATGGCCCGCGCGGCCGGCTTCGACAATTTCAACCTCGATCTCATGCATGGCCTGCCGGGCCAAAGTATTGTGGATGCGCTGTACGACCTGGAAATCGCCATCGCCCAGCAACCGACTCACCTGTCCTGGTATCAGCTGACCGTCGAACCCAACACGGTGTTCTGGAACCAGCCGCCCGTGCTGCCCGAAGACGACATTCTCTGGGACATCCAGGAAGCCGGGCAGGCGCTGCTGGCTGCCAACGGTTACGCACAGTACGAAACCTCGGCTTACGCCCAAGCGGATCGCCAGGCGCGGCATAACCTGAATTACTGGACCTTTGGCGATTTCCTCGGCCTCGGCGCCGGCGCCCACGCCAAGCTCAGCGACCCACAGGGCCAGATCCTGCGCAGTTGGAAAACGCGCCTACCCAAGGACTATCTCGATCCGGCCAAAGCCTTCCAGGCCGGCGTCCGCCCGTTGGGCGCCGACGAGTTGCCCTTCGAGTTCCTGATGAACGTGTTGCGCCTGACCGCTGGCGTGCCGGCCGAACTGTTCACCCAACGCACTGGACTGCCATTGGCCAGCCTGAACGCGGCGCGGCACGAAGCCGAACGGCGTGGCCTGCTGCAAGCCGACCCGCAGCGTCTGGTGGCCACGCCTAAGGGCCAGCTGTTTCTCAATGATCTGCTGCAACTGTTTCTGCCGGACGCCTGATCCCCGTCTACCCCGTCGTAGTGCAACACGCCGCGGATTTGATCGACTGCGGTAAAACCTTTCCTGCTTTATTTCTTCGGGTTATAAACGCTGCCTCATCCCTCTCGATATCAGGCTTTTGAGGAGCAGTACGCGCATGGACATTGTTCTGGATCTACTCGTCACCCTGTCGCGCTGGAGTCGCGGCCATCTGAGCGAAATCGCGCTGACGCTGATGGCCACCTTGCTGGTGCTGTTAGGTCCCAGTCTGAACAGTTGGCTGCGCCGACAGATTGGCAGCCTCAACTTTTTCCTGCGCACCCTGCTGTTCATGATCTTTTGCGCGCTGGTCTATGGGTTTGGCATCGTCTTCGTTGCGCCCTGGCTGGTCAAAGGCCTGGCCCAGTTAAACAACTACAGCTTGGCGCCGGTGCTCCTGCTGGCCTTCGTCATGCTGGGGATTATCGCTGACCGTCGGTGACGGTCTTATCCAGTGGTCAGTCGGCGCGCACGACAAACATGCGGCAGCCGCCTGCTCGCCGAACGTGTTGCTGGCGATGGCGCGGTCGGTTTGTAGGGTGGATGTCGCTTTTTACATCCACCGTCTACCGTGGGCAGGACGCTTACGTGCGACACGCAGTGGTGGAAAACGTTTTGCGGTTTTCCACCCTGCGAGTGGCTAAGGCTAATCCGCGTGCAACTCGAGGCCTTCAGTTACCTTCGCGACGCAACGCCTGGGCGGTGAAGTCGCGCGGGTGGAGCCTGACGTTGAAGTCGTACATCGGCTCGTTGTTGTCCAGACCGTCGACGAAGTAGCGCTTGTCCTTGAAGTCGTACAGGGTTTCCAGCGTACTGACGAACACCGGGACTTCGTAATAATTGATCGGATGGGCTTCCTGCAGGCCAATCAGCTCGCCCTGCTTGTCGAAGAGGTCCACCACCAGGATTTGCCAGCTGTCCTCATCGATGTAGAAGCGGCGCTTGGCATAGGCGTGGCGATGTCCGGTACGCAGCGTGGCTTCCACCACCCAGACACGGTGCAGCTCGTAGCGCAGCAGGTCAGGGTTGACGGTTTTCTCACGCAATATGTCCTCGTAGGGAATACCCTGCTGATGCACCGCATAGCTGTTATAGGGCACGATCATTTCACGCTTGCCCAGCAGCTCCCACTCGTAACGGTCCGGTGCGCCATTGTAGGCATCGACCATGTCCGCCGTGGCCATGCCGTTGGTGTCAGGCTGCAGCGAGTCGTAGGCCAGGGTCGGCAGGCGGCGTACGCGACGTTCGCCACGGCTGAAGCGCCAGGCCTTGCGGATCGCCATGACCTGATCAAGAGTTTCCTCGATCACCAGCGCCGAGCCGGACAGCTGGGAGGGCGATACCACCCGGTATTTGTAATGGAACAGGGTGTTGTTCAGTTCGGCCGGCGTCATGCCTTCGCGGCCATAGTTGAAGCGGATATCGCGATCCAGTTTGAGCAACGTGTAACTGCCGTTGGCCAACACCGCCACCCGGTTGGTGACCATATGCAGCTGCTCGCCACGATAACGCAGGATATGGTTCCAGATAGCTTCCAGCCCGTTCTGCGGCAACGGGAAGGGAATGCCCGACGCAGCTCCATCCACGCCATTGCCTGCGGAGATCAACTCAACCGTTGTCGCATTTCTCTGCGTCTCGGCATAGATACGCTCTGGCACCGAAGCGCTGCGCCGCGTCGGGTAGACCCGCAGCGCATAATTCGTATTTTGCTCGAGCAGTTTCTGCAGTCCTTCTGGCAGCTGCGCCAGATGGGCCGCCATGTTGCTTTTGTCGATGACCCGCAGCACCGGATCGTCGGCAAACGGGTCCGGGTGATGCATGCCCGGCTGATACGAGGCGGGCGGCTGGGTAATCCCGCCCGTCCAGGCGGGGATGGTACCTTGGGCATTACCGGCGCGCTCCGCCCCCAGCGGGGTAAGATCTTGTCCCAGGCGCGCGGCTTGAGCAGGGGTGACTTGGGCCTGGGCGTGCATCATGCAACCGGCCATCAGCAGTATTACCACGGGTTTCAACACAGCTAACTCCCCGCGACACTCACGTGTCGCACTCCTGTAATTGGCCGAAGCCATCTCCATTGCCTGTGAGGAAAAACCAGCTCACCGGGTGGTCCCGGTTTATTGTTGTTGTTTTTTCCTTGTAGCCCTGCTGTCGCTTGCGTGGCTTCAGTCAGTGCGCTGGAACTTCAGGTCCCAGACACCATGGCCGAGTCGCTCACCCCGTCGTTCGAATTTGGTAATCGGACGCTCCTCGGGGCGCGGCACAAAGTCTTCCGCTCCGGCCAGGTTGGTATACCCCGGCGCGGCACGCATGACCTCCAGCATATGCTCGGCATACGCATGCCAATCTGTAGCCATGTGCAGCACACCACCCACCTTGAGCTTCTGGCGCACCAGCTCGGCAAAGGCCGGCTGCACGATCCGCCGCTTGTGGTGGCGTGACTTGTGCCAGGGGTCAGGGAAGAACAGCAGTACCCGGTCGAGGCTGGCGTCGGCAATACAGTCGCGCAGCACTTCCAGGGCGTCGCAACTGTATACCCGGACATTCGTCAGGTTCTGTGACAAAAGTCCGTTTAGCAGGGCGCCCACGCCCGGCCGATGTACCTCGATACCGATAAAGTCCTGTTCCGGCGCAGCGGCGGCCATCTCCAGGGTCGAATGCCCCATGCCAAAACCGATTTCCAGGGTACGTGGCGCCTGACGACCAAATACCTGGTCGAAATCCCGCAGGCCGTCAGCCAATTCCAGGCCGAACAAGGGCCAGCCCTGATCCAGCCCGCGCTGCTGGCCTTCGGTCATGCGCCCGGCGCGCATGACGAAACTCTTGATGGTGCGGCGGTGCTCCGGCTGCTCGTGCTCGGGCGCTTGGCTCTGGTCAGTCATAAAAAACCTGTGACAAATAAACGGCACGTGACGGTAGGCCCCGCCACGTGATGGTCGGCGTTTTCAGCGGCCTGATTAAATCAAACCATCCAGCGGCGAAGACGCGCTGGCATAGAGCTTTTTCGGCATGCGTCCGGCCAGCCAGGCCAGGCGACCGGCTTCGATGGCATGGCGCATGGCACGGGCCATCAGCACTGGATGCTGGGCATGGGCGATGGCGCTGTTCATCAGCACGGCCTCGCAACCCATTTCCATGGCAATGGTGGCATCCGACGCGGTTCCGACGCCGGCATCCACCAGCACCGGAACGGTGGATTCTTCGAGAATGATGCGCAGATTGTAGGGGTTGCAGATCCCCAGCCCGGTGCCGATCAACCCGGCCAGCGGCATCACCGCAACGCAGCCGATTTCGGCCAACTGACGCGCGATGATCGGATCGTCGCTGGTGTAGACCATCACCTCGAAACCATCCTTGACCAGCACTTCGGCGGCCTTGAGAGTTTCGATGACATTAGGGAACAGGGTTTTCTGGTCAGCCAACACTTCCAGCTTGATCAGCTGTTGGCCATCGAGCAGTTCGCGGGCCAGACGGCAAGTGCGCACCGCCTCCTCGGCGTTATAGCACCCAGCGGTATTGGGCAGGATGGTATAGCGCGAGGGGGAAATCACATCGAGCAGGTTCGGTTCACCCGCTGTCTGGCCAATGTTGGTGCGGCGCACCGCCACGGTGACGATTTCGGCCCCTGAAGCCTCGATGGCCACGCGGGTTTCCTCAAGGTCACGGTACTTGCCGGTGCCTACCAGCAGGCGCGACTGATACGTGCGGCCGGCCAGCACGAAGGGTTTGTCTTGGGGTGCTGCGCTCATGGGTTAGTCCTCGGTAGCGAAAAAACATCGATCATCGATTAGCGCATTACCAGCAGGACTCAACCGCCACCAATGGCATGCACCACTTCAAGTCGATCACCTTCGGCCAGAAAGGTACTGGTGTGCTGACTGCGCGGCACGATGTCCAGGTTGAGCTCCACCGCCACTCGCCGGCCGGTCAGCTCGAGCCGCGCCAGGAGATCGGCGACGGATTGGCCGTCGTTCAGCTCGTAGGGTTCGCCGTTCAACAGGATACGCATGCCGTAACGCCCACCGTCTGGAAAAGGGACGACATTCTAGCCCGATCATGGGGGCCGACCAAGCCGCGCCCCGTCGTCCGGCTTACGGCGTGGGTCGCTGCCAGGCGGCCACACCCAGGCACAACCAGCCGCAAAGAAACAGCACACCGCCCAGCGGCGTGACCAGTCCCAGGTTCAAACCGGCCAGCGTGATCAGGTACAGACTGCCGGAAAACAACAGGATTCCCAGGCTGAACAGCGCGCCAGCGGTGGCCAGCACGCCAGCGGTGGCCAGCACGCGCGAGCCAGCCTGGCGGGCCAGCAACGCGACACTCAATAACGCCAAGGCATGAATCAGCTGATACTGCACAGCGGTCTGGAACACCGCCAGGTACTGCGTGGTCAAATGGCTCTTCAAGCCATGTGCGGCAAAGGCGCCCAGCGCCACACCGGTAAAACCAAAAAATGCTGCCGCCAACAGGTAGGCTCGCCACATGGTCACACTCCCGCCGATAAAAACAGACCCGCCATAATGCCTTGCCAGTCCGTTATTTGCCTGCCACCGCAACACCTCGCCGTACCGGGCCAGCCATGATACGGGCCATGATCCGTCGTCTGCTGCAGGTCATATCGGCCCTGGTTCTGCTCAGTATTGCCCTGGTGGTGATCTTCCGCTGGGTGCCGCCGCCCGGCACCGCCCTGATGGTCGAGCAAACCGTCGACGCCTGGCTGGAAGGCAGGCAACCCCAGCTGCAGCGTCACTGGCGGCCGTGGGCTGAATTGCCGGACTCGCTGAAAGTCGCCGTGATCGCCGCCGAAGATCAAAAATTTGCCGAGCACTGGGGATTCGATTTCGATGCCATTCAAGACGCTCTGGCCCACAACCAGCGCGGCAGCTCGTTGCGCGGTGCCAGTACACTCAGCCAGCAGGTGGCCAAGAATGTGTTTCTCTGGTCGGGCCGCAACTGGGTGCGCAAGGGGCTGGAAGCCTGGTTCACCGCGCTGATCGAGGTGTTCTGGCCCAAGCAGCGCATTCTCGAGGTGTACCTCAACAGCGTTGAGTGGGGTAAAGGCGTGTTCGGTGCCGAAGCTGCCGCCCGCCATCATTTCGGCATTGGCGCGCGTCAGTTGTCAGCGCGCCAGGCCAGCCTGCTCGCCGCCACCCTGCCCAATCCTCTGCGCTGGAGCGCCGGGCAACCGACCCGCTATATCGAACAGCGCGCCCGGTGGATTCGCCAGCAGAGCTGGCAGTTGGGCGGTAGTGACTACCTGCAGCGCCTGTAAGCGCTTCGCGGCGGATGCGCTATTGGCAAACGACGCGGTACACACGCACTACCGCGTCTTGCACGCTGTCGGTCAGCCGCAACACCGCAGTCGTAGCCAGCCACCGCGCACGGGTGAAGACGCCGACCAGCCATGTGCCGAACATCGCCAACCAGGTATGGTCATGGAACATGTGCCCGCCGACAGCGGTACGGGCCCGTATTTCTACCTGTACCTGATTTGAGGGCATCTACCGCCACAAGAAGGCGGACTGGGAGGGTCCACGAACAGGGAAGCGCCGAGCTGGGCGCCACGCCATCGCACAGCCGCCAAAAAAACACTTAGCTCACTAACGTTAAGAATCCTAAAGTCGAATGGCAAACTTGTTAGGGTGCCGTATAAATCACCCAGGAAAACCACTAAAAAACCAGTGGCAATAAAAGAACGGCCCATCCGTGAAAATGGAGATTCAAGAGGAATTCCATACATAAAAACAATAACTTAAGCAATCCTAGCTAACAAAAACAATTTATCAAAGGAAAGCATAATTATGCCTAAACAAGTCACCGAAAAAGATAAGGCGTATTGGGCAACCAACCTACGCTTAATCATCATCACTATTTGCATATGGGCAACAGTCTCATACGGCTTTGGTATCTTACTGCGCCCTTTCTTAATGGGTATCCACATCGGTGGAGCTGATATGGGCTTCTGGTTTGCACAACAGGGTTCGATCTTTACTTTCCTAGCATTAATCTTCTTCTACTCCTGGAGAATGAACGCGCTAGATAAAGAATACGGCCTGGAGGAGTAAGCATGAGCCAATTCGCAGTCAACTTGATCTTTGTGCTGGGCTCCTTTGTAATCTACACCTGGATTGCAGTATGGGCCCGTGCAAAGTCAACAAGAGAGTTCTACATCGCCGGGGGTGAAGTTCACCCAGTAATGAACGGGATGGCAACAGCTGCCGACTGGCTGTCTGCTGCGTCCTTCCTTTCGGTTGCAGGCTTGATTTCAGCGGGTTACGTCAACTCTTCCTTTGTGATGGGCTGGACGGGTGGCTATGTGCTACTTGCTACTCTGCTAGCTCCTTATCTGCGTCGTTTCGGGACTTACACAGTGCCGGACTTCGTTGGGAAGCGTTACGACAGTAAGCCAGCACGTGTGGTTGCGGTTGTGTGCTTGATCATTATCTCGCTCACTTACGTAATCGGCCAGATGACCGGTGCCGGTGTTGCCTTCGCCCGCTTCCTGGAAGTGAGCGCTGACTGGGGCCTTATCCTCTCGGCTATCGTGGTGTTCTTCTACGCGGTGTTGGGTGGCATGAAGGGTGTAACTTACACTCAGGTAGCTCAGTACATTGTATTGATTCTAGCCTTCACCATTCCTGCCATTTACCTCTCGCTGATGATGACCGGGCACTTCCTGCCACAAGTAGGTTTGGTGGGTGAGCACACAGCTTCAGGTATGCCACTACTTGCAAAACTTAACCAAGTAGTAAGTGACCTTGGCTTCCAGGACTACACCGCTGACGTGTCTAACAAGTGGAACATGTTCCTGTTCACCCTGACCTTGATGGTGGGCACTGCAGGTCTGCCCCACGTCATCATCCGCTTCTTCACCGTACCCAACATTCAGGACGCACGCTGGTCGGCGGGCTGGGCACTGGTCTTCATTGCCCTGTTCTACACCACTGTGCCCGCGCTGGCAGCGATGTCGCGCCTGAACCTGCTGGAAACGGTGTTCCCAGACGGTACTGATAAGCCTGCACTGGTTTACGAAGAGCGTCCGGATTGGTTCAAAAACTGGGAAGTTACCGGCCTTCTTACCTTTAATGACAAGAACAACGATGGTCGCATCCAGTTCTACAACGATGGCACCCTGCCGACGCCCGACAAGTCCTTCGACAAGGCTGAAGAGCGTGGCTGGATGGGTAACGAGCTGACTGTAAACAACGACATCATGGTATTGGCTGTGCCAGAGATCGCCAACATGCCGGTGTGGCTGATTGGCTTGATGGCGGCGGGTGCCATTGCCGCGTCGCTGTCCACAGCGTCTGGCTTGCTACTGGCCATTTCGTCTGCACTCAGTCATGACTTGTTGAAGAATACGCTAACGCCAAATATCACCGATAAACAGGAGATGCTCTATGCGCGTCTCTCCATGACAGCGGCTATTATCGTGGCGACATGGCTGGGGCTTAATCCACCCGGCTTTGCGGCACAGACAGTGGCACTGGCATTCGGTATAGCAGCATCCTCGATCTTCCCGGTACTGATGATGGGCATCTTCTTTGCCCGCATTAACAGCAGGGGCGCGGTTGCAGGCATGTTGGCGGGTTCGCTCTTCACCATTGGCTATATCTTCACCTACCTGGGCATCTTCTTTATTCCGGGAACCAACCTCCTGGAGAATACGCCTAGCGAGTGGATACTTGGCATTTCGCCGCTGTCTGTTGGCTGTATTGGTGCAGCCATTAACTTCACCGCTGCTATCACTGTTTCTCTGCTCACAGAAAAACCATCAGAAGAAATTCAAGGCATGGTACGTCGCGTGCGCTACACATAAATCTTGAATAGTGTAAAATAGGGTTGCAAAACTTTAGTGGGCTTTCTTAGAAAGCCCACTTTTTTATCCGGAGTAATAATTAATGATATGGCACCTTTTCGCTGTTTTGATAATAGGTCTTTGCGGAGGCGCCTTCCTTCACCTGCTAAGAAAATTAAGCGGTGGCAGACTACCCAAATGGACTATCTCAGTCGGTGCTGGCTTATGCATGTTTGGCTACCACGCCTACTACGACTACAGCTGGTACGAATTTAAAGCCGGCCAACTACCCGCAGGAAGCATCGTTATTTACGAGAAACACACCACCAGTTTTTTTAAACCCTGGAGCTACATCTCCCCGGTGATCAATGCCTTTACCGCCTTTGACGGCACCTCAAAGCGCAGCGAACAAAACCATCAGATTCTGGTGGAATATTTCACTTATCACTTCCTGAAAGACCCGAGCGAGCGCCAAATCATCTTTGAGTCCGTTTTAAATTGCACCACACAAGAGCGCGCCACACACGAAAGAGGCAAGCCCGTCAGCGATACCATATTTGAAAAAGTTGATACCACAGATAAGGTTTATCAACTGGTCTGCAACTAAACCAAGCACCCCGCACCTGTCGCGGGGTTTGCGCTCCGCACTGCCTGCCTACTGGGGAAGGGACAGCGAAGACACAGACTTCGCTGTCATAGCGCAGCATTCATTGAACGAGGCTGTGGCTGCCGATGCCGCTACTGCGACCATGATGTGCGCGTTGAAGTCCCGCGCTGGATGAAAAATCAACAGCTGCGAGTTGCTCCAATGGTTGGCCAAGCTGTATCGGACCTTGCTCTCGCAAGCAAGGTTCCATGTATCTGCAACTCCTTGTAAAGACTCAGTAAAAAGCCGGTAAAGCCATGCAGCTCGTCGGCTTCCGGCTTGTGTAGAAAGCATTTGGCAGCGAGCATCGCTTCGTCATTCCGATGAGGCAACACCTGATGAAAAGACATTCCCCGATTATATTGCTGACCCTTGGCTTGTTCAGTGGCGGCGTCTTTGCCGGCAACAATACTGAATCGGCAGTCGGTGGTGCCCTGGGCGGCGTAATGGGTAGCGTGGTCGGTGGACATATCGGTGGCAGCACAGGTGCCGCGATCGGCGCAGGCGTTGGCGGTGCCGCTGGCAGCGCGGTGGGTGCCGACCGGCGCAGCCGTACCGAAGCCGCAGTGGGCGGCGGCCTGGGCGCGGCCGGCGGCAACGTGCTGGGCCAACAGGCAGGCGGTGCAAATGGCGGCTTGCTGGGTGCTGCCATTGGTGGCGCCGCGGGCGGTGCCCTGGGCAATGCCTACGGTGACGATGACCGCCGCGACTACCGGGGTGATCATCGCCGCGTGCATCATGACCGCCACAAGCACAAACACAAGCGTGGCAAGGGCCATTACAAAGAGCACTGGCATCACAAGCACCGCTAACCGCGTCTTATCGGGCCACCTGCTCGCGCACCAGCGCCCAGATCAGCAGGTGGCCGGGATACAGCAGGTAACCCCAACGCCGCAACGGCCAGATGCGCAGTTCTAGTCCACCCCGCAGCAAGCTCAATCCCAACAGCGGCGCCACTCCACAGACCATTACGCCTACCCAGGCGAAGGCCTGAAACTGTCGCGCGCCGGCCCATAGCGTCGGTGAATAATTGGCCAGCACCGCACACATTCCCGCGAGCAAATACCAACCGCCGCGTCGACTCAGCGCCAACAGGCAGGCCGTTGGCAGCAAGGCACCAATAAAGCCGAACATCAGATGCTGCTGTCCCCACCAGGCCACGCCGAGTGCCAGCAACGCCAGCCCGCGCACTCGCGCTTGTTCATGAGCAACACCCTGAGCAATCAGCAACCCCAGCGCCAAGGTGGGCAGGATATTGAGCGTCGTGCTGTTGCCCACCAGCAACCGGTACGGCCACTCCGATAGCAGGGCAAACATGAGGAGCCACGCCAGGTAACGCCAGGACAGTACACCGCGCCTGACATTCGCGGCCACAGCCAGACAGAAGAAGGGAAAGGCCAGGCGACCGGGCACGAACGCCCAGGCCAGCTCAGGCCAGACAAACCGCAGGTGATCGACAAACATGCTCAGCATTGCCAGCCACTTGAGCAGATCGAGGGCCGCATCGCGACTGCCTACCAGGGCAGGCTGCATCATGAGTCGTCACCTTCATGGGTTGCCCACAGGGGTGCAAAAGCTTTCAGGCCTGGATGGACGCTGCCGGGTTGATCACCCGCCCCAGCCCCAGATTCCGCAGCGCCAGGTTCATCGTGCTGCGGATGATATGCGGACTGTCAATTTGCATGACCTGCTCCAACAGCTCGCGGGCCTTGGCCGAACTGATCTGCCGTAGCAGCCACTTCACTTTGGGCAGGTTGGTGGCATTCATCGACAGGCTGTCGAAGCCCATTGCCAGCAACAGCACCGCCGCCACGGGATCGCCGGCCATTTCGCCGCAAATGCTTGCCGACTTGCCTTCGGCATGGGCACCGTCAACCACCTGACGGAGCGCCTGCAAGACCGCCGGATGAAAGAAATCGTAGAGGTCGGCAACCCGGGGATTATTGCGATCCACTGCCAGCAGGTACTGGGTCAGGTCATTGGAGCCGACCGAGACGAAGTCAACCAGGCGCGACAGCTCGCGGATCTGATACACCGCTGCGGGAATCTCGATCATCACCCCTACCGGCGGCATGGCAATATCGATTTCCTCGTCGCGCACCTCGCTCCAGGCGCGATGAATCAGGTGCAGCGACTCTTCCAGCTCATGCAGCCCGGAAATCATCGGCAGCAGAATGCGCAAGTTGTTCAATCCCTCACTGGCCTTGAGCATGGCGCGCACCTGGACGAGGAAAATTTCCGGATGGTCGAGAGTGATGCGAATGCCGCGCCAGCCCAGGAACGGGTTCTGCTCCTTGATCGGAAAATACGACAGCGCTTTGTCGCCGCCGATGTCCAGGGTTCGCATGGTGACCGGCTGCGGATGGAAGGCGGCCAACTGCTCGCGGTAGATGACCAGTTGCTCCTTTTCGCTCGGAAAGCGCTCCTTGCTCATGAACGGCACTTCGGTGCGGTACAGGCCGACCCCTTCGGCACCGCGCTTCTGGGCACGGGCCACGTCGGCGAACAGGCCCGTATTCACCCATAACGGCATGCGCTGCCCGTCAAGGGTTTCACACGGCAGCGCCCTTAGGGAATCCAACCCCTGGGTCAGTTGCCGCTCCTCCTCGACCACCTCGGTGTATTGCTTGCGCAGGATCGGGCCGGGATTGGTGAACACCTCGCCATGGTAGCCGTCAATGATCAGCTCGATGCCATCGATCTTCGAATACGGCAGATCGACAGCACCCATCACCGTGGGAATGCCCATCGCCCGGGCAAGAATCGCCACATGGGAGTTGCCCGAGCCGAGCACCGAGACCAGGCCGACCAGCTTGCCTTCCGGCACCTCGCCGAGCATCGCCGGGGTAAGCTCCTCACTGACCAGGATGGTGTTGTCCTGGTATTCCAGCGTCTGTTGATGATCTTCCTGCAGGTAGGCCAGCAACCTGCGACCGATATCGCGGATGTCCGATGCTCGCTCGCGCAGGTAGGCGTCATCCATCATTTCAAAGCGATGCACGTGCGCCTTGACCACCTGACTGAGCGCCCCCTGCGCCCAGTGGCCGCTCTTGATGATGCGCACCACTTCCTTACTCAGCGAAGCGTCGTCGAGCATCATCAGATAGACGTCGAACAAGGCCCGCTCTTCCGGGCGCAACTGGGTGGCCAGCTTGGTCGACAGTTTTTGCATGTCGATGCGCACCGCGGCGAGCGCGTTGTCGAAGCGCTTGAGCTCCGCGTCGATATCCTCAATGGACTTGTCCGGCACCACATCCAGATCGGCCGGCGGTAACACCACCACGGCGGTACCGATGGCGGCGCCGGGTGCGCCGGGGATGCCAACAAAGCGAGCTTCCTGGATGCCCTTGCCCTGTTTGCCCAAGCCGCGGATCGTGCCGGTGGCCTCGGCATGAGCGATGACGCCAGCGAGCTGGGCACTCATGGTCACCAGAAAAGCTTCTTCACCCTCGTCGAACTGGCGGCGTTCTTTTTGCTGAATCACCAGCACGCCCATCACGCGTCGGTGGTGAATGATCGGTGCACCGAGAAACGAGGCGTAGCGCTCTTCGCCGGTTTCGGCGAAGTAACGGTAACGGGGATGCTCGGATGCATGTTCCAGGTTGAGGGGTTCTTCACGGCTGCCGACCAGGCCGACCAGACCCTCGTTGGGCGACATGCTGACCTTGCCGATAGCACGCTTGTTGAGGCCTTCAGTGGCCATCAGCACATAGCGGTTGGTTTCCGGGTCGAGCAGGTAGACCGAGCACACCTGGCTGCCCATGGCCTCGCGCACCCGCTGCACAATGATGCCCAACGCCGTTTTAAGATCTTTGGCGGCATTCACTTCCTGGACGATCTTGCGCAGCGTATTGAGCATGCTCAGAGCCTTTCTCCCCGTTTCCCGTCCCGCGCCTACAGGCGCGGGGCTAATTCTTTTAAGGCGCGGCGGTAAACCTCGCGCTTGAAGGTGACGACCTGGCCCAGCGGGTACCAATAACTGACCCAGCGCCAGCCATCGAATTCGGGCTTGCCGGTCAGGTCCATGCGCACCCGCTGCTCATCCGCGACCAGGCGCAGCAAAAACCACTTCTGCTTCTGACCGATGCACAACGGTTGGCTGTGAGTACGCACCAGGCGTTGCGGCAGGCGATAACGCAACCAGCCCCGGGTACAGGCGAGGATTTCCACATCCTGCGGATCCAGACCGATTTCTTCGTTCAATTCACGGTACAGGGCTTGTTCGGGCGTTTCTTCCGGATTGATGCCACCTTGGGGAAATTGCCAGGCATCCTGATTGATTCGTCGTGCCCACAGCACCTGGCCACTATCATTGGTCAGGATGATGCCGACATTGGGACGGAAACCATCGGAGTCGATCACGTCGGACCACCTCGTAAACCTACATTCACCGCATTGTTCCACAAAAATACTCGGTGCCGAAAGCAACTTGCATGCCTCTGTGTCAAGGCGCGTGAACGCAGTCCGTCACCTTCAGCCAAACCGACAGACCCGGTATGCTTGGTCTCTTTTATTTTCCGCATTTGCGAGGTTTCCGTGCGCCTGGCCTTATTCGATCTTGATAACACCCTGCTGGCTGGCGACAGCGACCACGCCTGGGGCGAATTCCTCTGCCAACGCGGCCTGGTCGACGCCGACAGCTACCGCGCACGCAACGATGCCTTTTATGAGGACTACCTGCAGAGTCGCCTGGACGTACTGGCCTATCAGGATTTCTGCCAGGAACTGCTCGGGCGCAGCGCCATGAGTGACCTGGAAGGCTGGCACCGTGAATTCATGGCCAGCCATATCGAGCCCATCATCCTGGCCAAGGGCGAGGCGCTGATTCGCCAACACCGCGACGCCGGCGACCGGGTGGTGATCATCACCGCCACCAACCGTTTTATCACCGCACCCATCGCTCGACGCCTGGGTGTGGACACGCTGTTGGCCACCGAATGCGAAATGCAGGACGGCCGCTACACCGGGCGCTGCATTGACGTGCCCTGTTTCCAGGACGGCAAGGTCACGCGTCTGGAGCGCTGGCTGGCAGAAAACCGGCAATCCCTGGACGACAGTTATTTCTACAGCGACTCGCGCAATGACATGCCGCTGCTGTCGCGCGTCAGCCACCCAGTAGCCGTCGATCCCGACCCGATCCTGCGCGAGGAAGCGCTAAAACGCGGCTGGCCGGTTATATCGCTGCGTTGAGCCGACCAGGTCCGGCCGCCGATACTGAGGTTCAGGGTGGGTCACGCGTTATCGATCCACCGCGCGATGGTCATGGCGGATGTAGAAAGCGACATCCGCCCTACGGCAGGCGACGGTTTCGCTACAGCGGACGCAGCGCGATCAACAGCAGAATGATCAGCAACACAACCAGCGCTACAACGGCGCAGGCGAATGTCACGGGTAAAAAACGCGCCTGGTCAGCCAGCGCGGGCTGACGATACACGCGCAGCAGGCGCTGTCCCAACAGCAACCAGGCGATGCCGGCGAGCAGATAGAGACAGGCGCTACCCAGCACCCACAAGTAACCGAACGGCACCTCGCCCAGGTGCAGCAACCACCAGGCCACTATCGGCGCGGCGATAACCAGCACGGCCAACGCCGGCAGGCCCACCCGAACCGAGGCATCCAAGGCAGGCCGCTGCGGCCAGCTCGAAGCCTGCCAGCGGTGCCAAACCATCCATGCCAGGCCGGCACTGACGGCCAGCAACAAGACCGCCAGCAACCCTTGCAGAATCTGCAGGCTCAGGTAGGCCTCCATGGCGCGCTCCCCGTTGTTTGATGCTTGCAGTCTAGCCAGTCGAACGTCGCTGTCCTTGCTTACCCTAGAAACAGCTTGTAGGCCGGGTTCTCGCTTTCATCCCAGTACGGATAACCGATCGCTTCCAGCGCCGCCGGCAGCAGATGACGGTCCGCCTCGGGCACCTGCAGCCCGGCGACCACCCTGCCGTCGGCCGCGCCATGGTTGCGGTAGTGGAACATCGAGATATTCCAACGTCCGCCCAGCTTGTTGAGGAAGTTGAACAACGCGCCCGGGCGCTCCGGAAACTCGAAGCGCAGCACAATCTCGTCATTGATGGCTGCCGAATGGCCGCCAACCATGTAGCGGATATGCAGCTTGGCCATCTCGTCTTCGCTCAGGTCAAGCACCGGAAAGCCTTTCTCGCGCAGCCCTTCGACCAGCGCTTCGCGCGGATCGTGCTCGGGGTGGGTCTGCACGCCCACGAAGATGTGCGCTTCTCGCTCGGAGTTGTAGCGGTAGTTGAATTCGGTAATTTGCCGTTTGCCAATTGCCTGGCAGAAGGTCTTGAAGCTGCCCGGTTGCTCGGGAATGGTCACGGCGATGATCGCTTCGCGCTTTTCGCCCAGCTCGGCGCGTTCGGCGACATGGCGCAGGCGGTCGAAATTGATGTTGGCGCCGGAGTCGACTGCCACCAGCACTTGCCCTGTGATGCCTTCACGGGCGATGTACTTCTTGATACCCGCCACCCCCAGCGCGCCGGCCGGTTCGGTGATCGAGCGGGTATCCTCGTAGATGTCCTTGATTGCCGCACACACTTCGTCGGTGCTGACGGTAATCACCTCATCGACGTAATCCTTGCAGATCTCGAAAGGGCGCTCACCGATCTGCGCCACGGCCACGCCATCGGTGAACAGGCCGACCTGGGGCAGCACCGTACGTTCGCCATCGGCCAACGCCTGCTGCAGGCAATTGGAATCATCCGGCTCGACGCCGATTACCTTGATTTCCGGGCGCAGGTATTTGACGTAGGCGACAATCCCGGCAATCAGCCCGCCGCCGCCAACCGGTACGAAAATCGCGTCCAACGGCCCTTGTTGCTGGCGGAGAATTTCCATCGCCACCGTGCCCTGGCCCGCGATGACATATTCATCATCGTAGGGGTGGATATAAACCAAGCCCTTTTCTTCGACCAATTTCAGCGAGTGGGCCAGCGCTTCGGGAAAAGCGTCGCCGTGCAACACCACCTTGCCGCCACGGGCGCGCACGCCCTGCACTTTCAATTCCGGCGTGGTGCGCGGCATGACGATGGTGGCCTTGATGCCCAGGTATTTGGCGGCCAGCGCCACGCCCTGGGCATGGTTGCCGGCCGACGCGGTGACCACGCCACGGCTGCGCTCTTCGGCGCTGAGCTGGGCGATCTTGTTGTAGGCGCCACGAATCTTGAAGGAATACACCGGCTGCAGATCTTCACGCTTGAGGAGAATCTGGTTGCCCAGGCGTTCGGACAATTGGCGGGCGGGTTGCAGCGGCGTTTCCTCGGCGACGTCATAGACGCGCGAGGTGAGGGTTTTCTTGACGTACTGTTCGAGCATCGTGGCGGTCTTATCGTGATAGGCGTTGCGCGGGGGAATCAGTCTACTCCAGCGCTTCGGCTGACGACCACCTGCGAATTCCTCGGAAAAATCGCTTCACCGGTCTCAGCGCGGCGAGACCGCCCCACCCCCGAAGGCTATAATTCGCGCCTTATTTACCCCTGGAACCCGTCATGAATCAGGACCAGCTCAAGCAGGCAGTGGCCCAGGCCGCCGTCGACTACATCCTCCCGCACCTGGAGCGCAACAGCGTCATCGGCGTGGGCACCGGCTCCACCGCCAACTACTTCATCGATGCCCTGGCTCGTCACACATTCGATTTCGATGGCGCCGTGGCCAGCTCGGAAGCCACTGCCCAGCGCTTGAAAGACCATGGCATTGCGGTCTATGACCTCAATTCGGTCGGCGAACTGGAGTTCTACGTTGATGGCGCTGACGAAGCCAATGACCGCCTGGAGCTGATCAAGGGCGGCGGCGCGGCGTTGACCCGCGAAAAAATCGTCGCCGCAGTGGCCAAGACCTTCGTCTGCATCGCCGACGCCAGCAAGCGCGTGCCGGTTCTGGGTGGTTTCCCGCTGCCGGTGGAGGTGATCCCGATGGCGCGCAGCCATGTTGCCCGCCAGTTGGTCCGCCTGGGTGGCGATCCGGTGTATCGCCAGGGAGTGGTCACCGATAACGGCAACGTCATCCTCGACGTTCACAACCTGCACATCACCGATGCGGCCAAGCTCGAAGCCGACATCAACGCCATCGTCGGCGTGGTCACCAATGGCCTGTTCGCCGCCCGGCCCGCCGATGTGCTGCTGCTGGGCACCGCTACGGGCGTGCAAATCCTCAAGCGCTGACTGCTGCCACGGACCATTGCGCGCGCCACCGTTGCGTCTAGCCTGTAATACAGACGTACACATCAGGAGGTGTCGCAATGTCCGGCAAATTCCATCTGAAACGTTCCAGCAACGGCCAATTCCACTTCAACCTGTTGGCCAGCAATGGCCAGATCATCCTGACCAGCGAACTCTACAAAGCCAAGGACTCTGCGCTAAACGGCATTAAATCGGTGCGCAACAATTCCCAGCGTGAGGGTGCTTTCGAGATCAAGGCCGGCAGCAACGAAAAGCACTACTTCGTGCTCAAGGCCACCAATGGCCAGGTGGTCGGACAAAGCCAGATGTATACCAGCCGGGGCAGTGCCGAGCACGGCAGCGAGTCGGTCAAGCGCCACGCTGTTGAAGCCGTGCTGCTTGATGAAGCGGTGTAACCGCAACTGAACACAACGAACCCGCCAGTGGCGGGTTCGTTGTGTTGATCTGCCAAAGTGTTACTGCAGCAGCTCAACGCGCTCGACGTCGATATCGCGACTGGTCATGCCCGCGTCCACTTCACCGCTGATGCGCACCTTGGCGGTTTCCGAAACGGTCTGGTTCGGCCATTCGTCATCATCAATCTCCACCTCGATGGAACCGGTGGCGTCCTTGAACTCGTAGGTTTCTTTGCCGATGCGCCGCACGATCTGGCCTTCCAGGGTGACGGGCGTGTCGTCGGCGGCTTCCAGTGCAGCAGACACAGTGGTGACGGATTCGACCCCGCCCGGACCACTGTAACCGGCCGCAAAGGCCGTGACGGAGAAGGCCGGTACCAGCAGCAAAGCCAATAGAGTACGTTTCATGAGGTTTACCCCTTGATCATGGTTTGACCAGCACAGGGTAAGCCTAGCCGCTGAAGCGAAGCTGAAGAGCGCCTTAAACGAAGCTTAAAGACCGCGTGTCTGACCCAGGCGCAGCTCGTTTGGCTGCGGCAGAGGGTCGGTACCCATAGGCGATTTGCCTTATCGGGGTCGCTTGGTAGGAGGAGCGGACGTGTCCGCGATATCGGCAGCACGGAAATGGCCCTCAAATCGCGGACACGTCGCTCCTACAGAGTCAGCAGGTGGCGAGTTATGCGAGAGACCGGTTTACAACACGCGGCTTTCGAAGCGCGACAGGCCCGGCAACTCGAGGACCAGTTCGTCACCACGCTGCAGCGGGCCAACGCCGGCGGGCGTGCCCGTGAGGATCACGTCGCCAGGCTGCAGATTGAAATGCCCGGCCATGTGCTGGATCAGCGGCACGATGGGGTTGAGCATGTCGTAACTGTGGCCATCCTGGCGCACTTCGCCATTGATGCTCAGGCGAATGCCCAGGTCGGCTAAGTCAGCGATGGCGTCGCCGGGCACGAAGGGCGCCAGCACACAGGCGCCGTCGAACGACTTGGCAATCTCCCAAGGCAGGCCCTTTTCCTTGAGCGCGCTCTGTACGTCGCGCAGGGTCAGGTCCAAGGCCGGCGCAAGGCCGGAAATGGCATCCAGCACTTCCTCGACACTTGGCCGGCGCGACAGCGGCTTGCCAATCAACACGGCGATTTCCGCCTCGTAATGCACACCGCCGCGCTCTTCGGGAATGCTGAATCCACCTATCAGCGATACCGTGCAACTGCCTGGCTTGATAAACAGCAACGGCTCGGTGGGCACCGGGTTGTTCAGCTCCTTGGCATGTTCGGCGTAGTTGCGCCCCACGCAGACCACCTTGCCCAGCGGGTAATGAATGGTGGTGCCGTCAATGTATTGGTGTTGGTAGCTCATGGCGACTCCTTGAAAGGCTTGTTGTTGTCAGAGCGAATCAAACCGCAAAAATCTTGCCGGGGTTCATGATGCCATTGGGGTCGAACACCGCCTTGACCGCCTTCATGCAGGCAATTTCCGCGGGCGAGCGGCTGTAACCCAGGTAATCACGCTTGGTCATGCCCACACCGTGTTCGGCGGAGATCGAGCCGTTGTAGCGCTCGACGGTCTCGAACACCCACTTGTTCACCGTGGCGCACTTGGCGAAGAACTCGTCCTTGTCCATGGCATCGGGCTTGAGGATGTTCAGGTGCAGGTTGCCGTCGCCAATGTGGCCGAACCATACCACCTCGAAGTCCGGGTAGTTGGCCTCGACAATAGCGTCGATATCCTTGAGGAACGCCGGCACCTTGGAAACGGTCACCGAGATGTCGTTCTTGTAGGGCGTCCAGTGGCTGATGGTTTCAGAAATGTACTCGCGCAGCTTCCACAGGTTGTGCAACTGCTGCTCGCTCTGGCTCATCACGCCATCCAATACCCAGCCCTGCTCGACGCAATGCTCGAAGATCGCCAGCGCCTCGTTGGCGATGTCTTCGCTGATGGCTTCGAACTCCAGCAGCGCATAGAACGGGCACTCGGTCTCGAACGGTGCCGGTACATCGCCTCGGCCCAGCACCTTGGCCAGAGCCTTGTCGGAGAAGAACTCAAACGCGGTCAGATCGAGCTTGCTCTGGAAGGCATGCAGCACCGGCATGACCGCGTCGAAGTCGGCGGTGCCGAGCACCATCGCGGTGAGATTCTTCGGCGTACGCTCCAGGCGCATGGTGGCCTCGACCACGAAGCCCAGGGTGCCTTCGGCGCCGATGAACAGCTGGCGCAAGTCATAGCCGGTGGCGTTCTTGATCAGATCCTTGTTCAGCTCGAGAATCTCGCCTGCGCCGGTCACCACTTTCATGCCGGCGACCCAATTGCGGGTCATGCCGTAGCGAATCACCTTGATGCCGCCGGCATTGGTGCCAATGTTGCCGCCGACCTGGCTGGAGCCGGACGAGGCGAAGTCCACCGGGTAGTACAAGCCCTTTTCTTCCGCAGCCAGTTGCAGCTGCTTGGTGACCACGCCGGCCTGGCAGCGAGCGGTACGGTCGAACTCGTTGAGTTCGAGAATCTGATTCATGTAGTCGAACGATACAACCACTTCACCATTGGCCGCCACGGCCGCAGCCGACAGGCCGGTACGCCCGCCCGAGGGCACCAGCGCGACTTGGTGCTGATTGGCCCAGCGCACAATGGCTTGCACCTGCTCGATGCTTTTCGGGAAGACAATGGCGCTCGGTGCGGGCGCGAAATGCTTGGTCCAGTCCTTGCCGTAGGCCTCCAGCGAGGCGGCGTCGGTGAGGACTTTTCCCGGCTCGACCAGGGTCTTCAGTTGTTCGATCAGGGCGGCTTGGGTCATTGTGGAACTCTCGAATCATTCATGGTCGCCCTGAGCACAGTTCAGGTCGCGACCGAGCCAGAAAAAAGGAGATCATGCTAGCATATGCCCCCCGCTAATCGTGCGCTTCGGCCGATTTCCGGGGCCGGCCGACGCCGGCCCGGCCAGCCAATGCCGCTGACCGCTCCCCTGCCATTCAAAACGGGATCACAGGTACGCAGATGAGCAAGACCAGCCTCGACAAGAGCAAAATCAAGTTCCTTCTTCTGGAAGGGGTTCACCAGAACGCCGTGGATACCCTGAAGGCCGCCGGGTACACCAACATCGAATACCTTGTCGGCGCGCTGCCGGAGGCGGAACTCAAGGAAAAGATCGCTGACGCCCACTTCATTGGCATTCGCTCGCGCACCCAGCTGACCGAAGAAGTCTTCGATTGCGCGAAAAAACTCGTCGCGGTCGGTTGCTTCTGCATCGGTACCAACCAGGTCGACCTCAACGCTGCCCGTGAGCGCGGCATTGCCGTGTTCAATGCGCCCTATTCCAACACCCGCTCCGTGGCTGAACTGGTGCTGGCTGAGGCCATCCTGCTGCTGCGCGGCATTCCGGAAAAGAACGCGGTCTGCCACCGCGGCGGCTGGATCAAGTCGGCGGCCAACTCCTTCGAGATCCGCGGCAAGAAGCTGGGTATCGTGGGCTACGGTTCGATCGGCACCCAACTGTCGGTGCTGGCTGAAGCGCTGGGCATGCAGGTCTTCTTCTATGACGTGGTGACCAAGCTGCCGCTGGGCAACGCCACACAGATCGGCAACCTGCACGAACTGCTGGGCCACTGCGACATCGTCTCCCTGCACGTACCGGAACTGCCTTCCACCCAGTGGATGATTGGCGAAGCGGAAATCCGCGCCATGAAGAAGGGCGGCATCCTGATCAACGCCTCGCGCGGCACCGTGGTGGAAATCGAGCCGCTGGCCAAGGCCATCGAAGACGAGCACCTGATCGGCGCCGCCATCGACGTGTTCCCGGTGGAGCCACGCTCCAACAACGAGGAATTCGTCAGCCCGCTGCGCGGCCTGGACAAGGTCATTCTGACGCCGCACATCGGCGGCTCCACTGCTGAAGCCCAAGCCAACATCGGTTTGGAAGTCGCCGAGAAGCTGGTCAAGTACAGCGACAACGGCACCTCGGTGTCCTCGGTCAACTTCCCCGAAGTGGCCCTGCCGTCGCACCCGGGCAAGCACCGCCTGCTGCACATCCACCAGAACATTCCCGGCGTGATGAGCGAGATCAACACGGTGTTCGCCGAGAACGGCATCAACATCTCCGGCCAGTTCCTGCAGACCAACGAATCGGTCGGCTACGTGGTGATCGACGTCGACGCCGCCTACTCCGATCTGGCGCTGCAAAAGCTGCACGACGTGAAGGGCACCATCCGTAGCCGCGTACTGTTCTAAGCGCGCGCAGCGGATAGAAAAGGGAGGCCAATGGCCTCCCTTTTTTGTTTCTGGTCACACCGTCTCACTGCCGTCAGCCCCGCAGGTTACGCCTCGCATTCGGGTCAAATTCGAGCTGCCGCAACGCCTCAGCCGCCGCGTCCAACTGCTGCTCGTTGAACACATGCACACCGGCTCGGCGCAGCGCGGCGGCCGTGACGCCTTCGCCATCGACCAGCGTGCCGCTGAAACTGCCGTCATAGTTCTGTTGATTGCCACAAGATGGGCTACGCGCCTTGAGCACCGCCAGGCGCAGGCCGTGTTCGCGCACCAACCGCAAGGCAGCCTGCGCACCTGTCACAAAGGCAGCGCTGACATCAGCTCCGTCGATACTGATCACCGCCACACGGCCATCCAGCACCGCTGCGCCCTGCCCGCCCGGAATTTCCGCGGGCGGACGTGGCGTCGGCAAGCCGCCGCTCACTTCCGGACACAACGCAACCAGTCGCCCTTCGGCCCGCCACTGGCGCAACAGATCGAACGGGCCGTGACTGCCACCGTCATAGCGCACCCGCTGCCCCAGCAGGCAGGCGCTTACCAGAATCTTTTCCACAACAGTCCCCCTGCCTAAACGGTTGAAATTCCACCGCCGGTTACAGCGGCCGGCGACGAAACCAGCCCGCCAGCGACAATCGCGGCCGTGTGGCGGGTAACACCTCATGCTCGATCCGGTCGGACATGAAGCAGATCAGCGTCCCGCCCATCGGCACCACGTCCCGTGGGCCATCCGGCAAATGCAACCGCAAGGCACCGCCATGCTCGGGCAACCAGTCAGCCTCGTTGAGATAGGCCACGACAGTCACCGTGCGGCAGTCATCATCGCGAAAGCGGTCCAGGTGGCGCAGGTAATAGCCACCCGGCGGATAGAGCGCGAAGTGACACTCCAGCTCCTCCAGGCCAAGAAACAATTCCCTATTGAGCGCCTGGCGCAACTCATCGAGCAATGCCAGATACTGATCGCCCGCTGCCGATTGCCCCGCTTCCAGCCATAGAATATGGTCGTTGCGGATCCCTTCGTTGACGATCTGCCCGCCGCCCCGGCCAATGGCCGCTGGCGCCAATTCGCCGGCGGCGTTACGGGTACGGCACTCTTGCGCCAGTTCAGCGGTCAGAGTCTGCGGAAGGAACACGGGCTGTTGCGACCAGCCGTGAGTCACGAGGTCGTCGATAATAGGAGCCAGCAAGGAAGAGTCACCAGAAGGGTGGAGGAGCGGGCATTCTAGAGTGGCGCAAATGCCTACGCATAGTGACTTGTGTAACGACGGACGAGGTGTATTCGCCATGCTCGTTCTCTCCTTTTACCTTCCCTTCATCAATCCATTTGATTACTACCCGCATGACTGGAGTTCCCATGCACTTTTTCCTTGGCCTGTGTCTGGCCCTGCTCAGCCTGCCTGCTTTCGCCGATGACCATGCTCGCCTGTACCAGGCGGGCGGCTGGCCGCAACAACGCGCCCATTTCCATGATGCCCTGAGCGTGGCACAGCAGCGCTATCGCAGCAGCCTGCCACCGGCGGTGTTCGCCGCCTTGGTGGAAAACAGCAATCGCCGTTTCCAACCTGCTGCCATGGACAACCGCGCCCTGGCGACCCTGCGCCAGCAACTCGCCGACCCGCAACCGGCACTGCGGTTTTTCACCAGCCCTCTGGGGCGCAAGATCGTCGCCGCCGAAGTCGAGGCCTCCAGCAAAGCCGCCTTGCAGCGCTATGCCAAGGGCATGCCGCTGCCCACCGTTACGGACAGCCGCCGGGCGCTGATCCAGCGCCTTGCCCAGGCCTTGCCCGCCAGCGAGGCCGGCGCGGAAGTCAGCCTGGCGCTGGCCGGCGTCGCCGCCGACAGTCTCAGCCAGATGATTCCCGGCCTGCCGTTCGGCAACGCCCAGACCCGCGGACTGCTCAATACCCAGCGCCAGCGGCTGATGCGCCAGATTGAAACCAATCTCGACAACACGCTGCTGCACGTCTATCGCGACCTGTCCGAGCAGGAACTGAGCGCCTTCGTGGCATTTGCCGATTCACCCGGCGGCCAGGCGTATTATCAGGCTGCCCTGGCCGCGCTGCGCGCAGCCCTGGCGGTGGGGCAAGGTACTGAGGAGCTTCAGCCACTCTAACCCCTGACGTTGCACGCGCCGCCGATCAGGCGGTACCTCACCCCAGATGCTCACGTAAAAAAGAAAAGTACTGCTCGCGCACCAACTCCCGTTCATTGGCCAGATGATGGCGGGCATCGCGTAATAACAAGGTGCGCGGTTGGCTGAATTTGTCTTGCAGGACATCCAGATTGTGTCGCCAATCCACCGTCATGTCCTCTTCGCCCTGCACGATCAGCGGGCTGTAGGCGCTGCGCGAGGCACCTTCGATACGCGGAATCCAGCGCGCCAGCGCGCCGACCCAGGCGGTCGGCAAGACCCGTGGCTGCAGCGGATCACGAGTGTGCACGAAATCAATGAACTGCTGATCGCCGGAATTGACACTGAAACGGCGAGGTATCGAATCCACAAAGGGCCTTGCCAGATGGTAGCTCAGCTGTGACCAGCCCCAGGAGCGCGGGCGCACCAAAGGGGCCAGCAGGATGGTTTCACCCAATTCGGGACGCCGCCGGGCATGCAGCAGGTGATCGATCAGGATTGCGGCACCGGTGCTCTGTCCGCACAAGTGCCAAGGGCGGGGCATCGCCAGGGCTTCGGCCTGGCTGAACAGAGCATGCAGAGCACTCTGGTATTCGCCGAAATCACCGATGCTGGCGCGCGGTCCGCTGGACAGCCCGTGACCGGGCAGGTCGCAGCTCAGCACGGCGAAATTCATCCGCAACGCCCAATCGATCACATGCCGATACAGGCCCATGTGGTCGTAATAGCCGTGTAGCAACAGCACGCTGCCCTCGGCCCGCGGTGGCCACCAGGCTTGCACCGCCAGCCGATAAGGCCCTGCACGCACAGTGCCGAGCCGGGTGCTGACGTCAGGATGGGCTAGGTCCAGACCATAGAAACTGCGATACGCCAGCGATTGCGGCGACTCGTCCTGCTCCGCGGCCAAGGGTCGCAGAGCGGCACGCAGAAGTTCGGGCTGGAAGACATCAATCATGGGGTTTTTACCAAGGTCAGACGCAAAGAGCAGCGGATGGGCCGCGCCACTCTGGCCCATTGGTATACTGCCAGGCCCCGCTCCATGGCAAGCTATACGTCCTTTAGTCCACCCCGCCCCTGACCATGTCTCCCACTCGCAAGACCGTGCTCGCCTGGCTGCTCGCCGTCCTCTGGCTCTTCGCCATAGCATGGGCCTTCTGGTGGTATCAGGGCCAGTATCTGCGCCCCTTCGACAACCAGACCACGCTGTTCAGCGGCCAGCAATTGCAGCTGCCGGCTGCACTTGCCGGGCCCGGGCCCATCCGCGTGGTGCATTTCTGGGATCCGGCCTGTCCATGCAATGTCGGCAATCAGCAGCATCTGGCCGAGCTGCTGGAACGCTATCAAGACCAGCCGCATGCGGTGTTCTATGCGCTGCAAAAGCCCGGCAGTCGAGGCCAGCTGCCTGCTCCGCTGGCCAGCCTGCAACCTCTGGCGACGCTTGCCGGCGCCGAGGGTTTGCCGGCCAGCCCTGCCGTCGCAATCTGGGATCAACAAGGCTCGCTTGCCTACTTTGGCCCTTACAGCGAAGGCGCGGTGTGCACCTCCGCCAACAGTTTTATCGAGCCGATTCTCGATGCGCTGCTACAGGGCCGTCCGGTACTCGCCACGCAAACCCTGGCCAGCGGCTGCTTCTGTGCCTGGCAGAAGTGACTGCAACACTGGCGAGGGATGCACAGTAATCAGGCCTGACGCTGATTTTTCACCATGGCCAGGAACGCCGGCATCTGCGCCTCCCGATCAGCGGCCACGCGTTGCACATGGGGATTCTGCTTGAGACGGGCAAGCAGCTCGGTGGCGGCCGGAAAGTCGGCCAGCAGGTCGAGGCCAAACAGTTTGCGCGCCACCTCGCAGGCCAGGTCCAGGCTGTACAGCAAATAGATATCCGCCAGGCTGAACTCTGCACCGGCTACATAGGGCGCAAAACGCCCGTGACGCTTGAGCGCGGCAATGCCGCCGAGCAACTCACCACGGGCTTTGGCCTTGATCGCCTCGTCGACCTGTGCGCCAAAGAATGCTTCCGGGTAGCACGCCCGGGCCGGCAACTCGATGTACAGCTCAATTTCTCTCATCAAGGCCCGCACCTGGGCACGGGCATAGGGTTCGGCTGGTAACAAAGGCCGTCCCTCACCACGGTCTTCCAGATAGTCGAGAATGGCACTGGTCTCGCTGATAAAGCCCGCATCGGTCTGCAATACCGGCACCTTGCCTCGCGGGCTGCTGGCCAGAAACGCTTCGCTGCGCGTATTGAAAACGGTGACTTCCTCGAACGGCAGGCCTTTTTCCAGCAAGGCCAGCTTGACCATATTGAAGTAGTTGCTGACCGCGAAACCGTGCAGACTGAGCATGAGAAATCTCCAAGCCGGACAATTGAAGCAGAGGTTATAGACGGGCTCGGAGCCGCTGCCCAGGTGTATCGATGCGCTGAATGCTCTGTGCGGCAAACCGTGCCAACATACCCGCACGCTAAACAAGGTGATCCCATGAGCGACCATGACGAAAGCGAAGAGGAATCCTTCGCCCAACAGACATTGATCCAAGCCATCGAGAACCAGCTGGAAAGCGGTGAACCTCCCGCGGTACGCGCCACGCTCAACAAGCTGACCCTGGTTGGGTATGAGCGAGAGGAGATCCTGCACCTGATGGCGCTGGTACTGGCCGAGGAAATTAACGCGATGCTGCGCGACGATCGCCCCTTCGATCAGGCGGGCTACGAGTCGGCCGTGCGTGCACTGCCCAGCCTGCCAGGCGAGGACAGCCACGAATAACCCTGGTGATTGGCCAGGACAATGGGCTTTACTGTCGATCGACAGGCCGCCAGACGGCAGCGCTTTTTTCATCCCAGGGAGTCACCATGACCTACACCGCCGATGTGATCGCCGAACTTGAGTTGCTCAACCAGTTCAACCTGGCCAACAGCCTGGAAGGCTTGAAAATTCATAACAGCGCAGAAGCCGCAACGATTGCTGCCGCTCGCCGCCTGCACGAGAAAGGCCTGACCACCCTGCACGATGGCGGTTACCTGACCAGCCTGGGGCTGGAGGCGGCACGGCATGCCCAGAGCGTACTGACCATTCTCACCCCACCCACCGCCTAAGCGGGACTCACACGCTCAACGTTTCGCACCACTGGCCGATATCTCTGGCTTGCCCTCAAAACGGCCAGCCAGGACATCATGCTGTCGAAAGACCCTGTCGATGTAACGCCCGACCCTGTTGAACTCTCTCCAAAGTTTGACCGCCGGGCGCTTCGGCAGCTACGTCAACGCTTTTTGCAGGTAAACCAAGGCCGCCTCGAACGAGCCTTGCAGCTGCTTCCCACGCGCCAACAGCGGGTACTGCGCCTGCTGCCTCTGCTGTTTCACACCAATCATCCCGCGCTGCCCGGTTATGTCTCGGTCACCACCCCGGCCGGGCTGAGCAGTTATAACCCGACACCTGTGCTGCTGGCCGAAGCCCAGGCCGTAGCGCGCTCGTTCCGCTACCGCAAACCCGACCCGCATGGCCCAATGCCCCTGCAGGGTCTGTTCCTGATGGGCAGCCTGGGCACCCTGGCGCAGGCCGAGCAGAGCGATATGGACCTGTGGCTGTGCCATGACCCGCAATTAAGTGCCAGCGAGCTGACCGAGTTGCGGCGCAAGGCCACGCTGCTGGAGACCTGGGCCGCCAGCCAAGGCGCCGAGCTGCATATTTTCCTCGTTGACCCGCCGCGCTTCGCCAGTGGCCAGCGTGATGCCGAGCTGGGCGGCGAGGATTGCGGCAGCAGCCAGCACTATCTGCTGCTCGACGAGTTTTACCGCACCGCCATTTGGTTGGCCGGGCGGACGCCCACCTGGTGGCTGGTACCCGCCGAGCATGAAAATCACTACCTGGCCTATGTAGGCGCCTTGCAAGCACGCGGCCTGCTGCGCGCCGAGGAACACCTGGAGCTGGGACAGCTTGGACAGATTCCCGCGAATGAATTCCTTGGTGCCGGCCTGTGGCAGCTATACAAATGCATCGAGTCGCCCTACAAATCGATGCTCAAATTGCTGCTTAACGAAGCCTATGCCAGCGAGTTTCCACACGGCGACTGCCTGGCCCTGGATTTCAAGCGTGCCGTGTTCGCCGGCAGTCTGGACCTCGATGAACTAGACCCTTACGTGCTCCTGTACCGCCGCCTTGAAGGTTACTTGCTCAACCTCAACGACCAACCCCGCATCGCCCTGATGCGCCGTTGCCTGTACCTGAAGATCAATCGCCCCCTCAGCCGGCCGGTCACCGCGCAGCGCAAGAGCTGGCAACGCCAGCTGCTGCAGCGTCTGTGCGCTACGTGGGACTGGGACGAGCGCCTGCTGCTGAACCTCGACAACCGCCCGCAGTGGAAGCTGCGTCAAGTCAACGAGGAACTGCGCCTGCTGGCCGCCGGCCTGGTCAAAAGCTATCGCAGCCTGCAGCAGTTCGCCCGCGCGCAACTGGCAAGCCACCCGCTCAGCCAGCGCGACCTGGCGATTCTCGGGCGACGGCTGCGGGTTGTCTTTGCCCGCGCACCCGGCAAGATCGAAACCCTCAACCCTGGCATTGCACCTAACCTGACGGAAGGTCATTTGACCGTACAGCAGGTGGACCATGACCACTGGGCGCTGCATGGCGGCAGCCTGAGTCTGCGTCAGTGCCAGGACATTGTTCCGCTCAAGCAAGCCCCCAGCCTGGCAGAGCTACTTGTCTGGGCGATCCGCAACGGCATTATCGACGGGGCGAGCCGGCTGACACTGCATCCAGGACGCAGCGAGCTCTTCGATTTTGAACTGCAAGGCCTGCGCAGCAGCCTGCTGCAAACGTTGCCTGGCGCGCAGGCGCCGGTCAGCGAAGAGGCCATGCTACAACCCAGCAGGCCGGTTACGCTCCTGATCCTGGTTAACGTAGGTCTCGACCCTCTCAAGACCCTGTCCAGCGCGCAACTGGCCAGTGGTCGCAGCGATGTGCTGGACTATTCCGGCGCCCATCTCAACCTGGTGCAGAGCCTGGATCTGGTCAGTATCAGCAGCTGGAACGAGGTGCATTTCAAGCGCTACGAAGGTCCCCTGAGCCTGATTGACTGCCTGCAAGAGTTGCTCATCACGGGACGCGATAAGCGTCACCCGACACTCGCGGTACGCTGTTTCAACCGCAACCGTGCCACGGCAATCTGCCGGCGTCTTGAAGAACTCTTCGGGCAGGCGACACGCGTGCTCGCCGACGATAGGCAGCGCTTTGTGCTGCAACTCGGTGAAAACTACCACCTGTTGCAGAGTCAGGACGGCAGGCTCGTCCGCCAGCCGCTGAGGGACCTGCCAACCCTGCAGACCGCCCTGGCACGTCCACACCCGCATTACAGTCCACTGCACCTTGACCCCCAGGCGTTGCCTGGGCATCCACTGGCGCTGATCCTGCGCGCAGCCGAACCCAACTGCATTCAAGTGTTCTATCAGCTCAGCGAACGGCACGTGCAGCTTTACCTGCTTGATGAGCGCAATTCGCTCTGGCGGCAACGCTTGCCAGGTCATGATGAATCCGCCCTGCTGCCCCTGCATGGCTTTCTTACTCGGCTGCTGCACCATCGTCAGCAACCAAGCGAAGCAGCCCATCCGCTGGCGGCTCCGCTTACGCTGCGTTACTACCAGCTACTGCCCGTCGCGCCTTCGCCGGCCCGTGAGCTGCTCCGGCAAAAATCCCCGCCGGAGCCGGCCGGCGCTCCGCTGCTGCGCGCCCGCCTCACGCGCACGCCTTCGGGGGACAGCAGCATCAGCCTTTACTGTGGCCACCACGCATTCCATCAGGCCGAGCTGGGCCGCCATGGCGTCTACCGCGCCCTGAGCCAGTACTGGAGCCGCTCGTCCAGAGCCCGCAACGGGCTCCATCTGGACGCACTGGAGCTGTCCAGTCTGTTCGAACCCGGGACAGAGCAAACCTTCCACTATCTGGAATACAAACAGCAGATCGAGCAAACGCTCAGAGCGGCAAGCAGAAGTCCATAGCGCTCGAGGCCGGATACCGCTTGCAGTTGCGGATTCACAGAATGCCTTGGCAGAGGTATTTGAGGCCGGATGTTGAGCAAAGGTGCGCGAGTATTGAACCACCAGCAAACTCAGCGCACCGTTGCGGGGCGCAGCCATACGGGTGTGGAATTCTGCCGCGTGTCACCGGTTGGTGATTGTTTTCAGGTCAACCCGGGGTGTCGAACACGCCCGGGTTTTATCCGACCACCGGCAGGGGACGCACGGCGGCCATGCTGCAGCGCTTACAGCTGGAAGTCGCCCGCCGCTTCCGGCTGGTATTCCACCGCCAGCAGGACTAGTTTGAGCGGTTTTCCGCCCGGGCCCGGCCAGTCGATCTGCTGACCGACGGACAACCCCAGCAGCGCGCTGCCCACCGGGGCCAGGACCGAGACGCGACCTTCGCCAGCGCCGACGTCCTTGGGGTAGACCAGGGTCAGGTGATAGTCCTTGCCGCTGGCGTCATCGCGGCAATGCACGCGAGAGTTCATGGTGACCACGCCCGCAGGAACTTCTTCGTGCCCGACGACGAGAGCACGCGACAATTCAGCCTCCAGCGCCTCGGCGGCCGGGGTGTACTCATCCAGACTGTCGAGCAGTTGCTCAAGACGCTGCATGTCGAGACGGGTGACGGTAATCGAAGGTGCGCTGCTCATGGCCTGTCGGTGACTCCTTGTAGTGTGTTTGGCGAATGCGAAAAAACAAAAACCCCGCCCGAAGGCGGGGTTTTGCGTACCGGCATTGACCCTATCACAGCCAAGCAAATAAGCAAGAGGGCGGCGCTACCGCTGGGGATGCGCCTCTCAGAGCTCTTCGAATTCCAGTGCTTCGCCGGCCTGTTCATGGGTCACCCGCGCCAGTAATTCGCCCAAGGGCTCATCACTGGAGTCGCAAATCCATCGCTCGCTGGATTCATCGTAGTCGAAATGAAAACCGCCGGAGCGCGCGGCGACCCACAACTGGCGCAGCGGCTCCTGGCGACTCAGTATCAACTGGCTGCCGTTCTCGAAACGCACGGTCAGTACGCCGGCCGAATTTTCCAGATCGACATCCAGGCCGCTGTCGTCGAAGACATCCTCGATCTCCTGTTGCACAGCATCGATCAGGTCGTGAAAACGGGCTTCGCTAAGGCTCATGGAATTCCTCATGGTCTGGCAGGCACGGATGGATTTCATCCCGTCCGGTAAGGGGGACGAGCTGCAGGATAGCCGGACAAGTTACATCAAAAAAGGCGGCCAAGGCCCGCTATACGGGTGGCGTGGCGCATAGGCAAGCCGCCGGGGGGCCGGTATACTCCAGCGCAATTACCGCTTTTACAAGGATTTTCGCCATGAAGCGCCTGTTGCTCCCGCTCCTTGCGCTCTTCGTGCTCAGCGTTGGTCTCAGTGCCTGCGGTCAGAAAGGTCCGCTGTACCACCCGGATGATGAAAGCGCCGGACACAGCAAAGACCGTTTCGAATTCTAAAAAACCGGCGCGCCCGTCCTCTGTGGGCGCCCCAGGTTGCCCCAGGAGGCCCGCATGCAACCCTTCGAGTACCGCGACGGCGCACTGTTCGCGGAAGGCGTGGCGCTGTCCGCCATCGCCGAGCGTTTTGACACCCCCACCTACGTCTATTCCCGTGCCCACATCGAAGCCCAGTATCGTGCCTACGCCGATGCGCTGACGGGCATGCCGCATCTGGTCTGCTTTGCGGTGAAGGCCAACTCCAATCTCGGTGTATTGAATGTACTGGCGCGACTGGGCGCCGGGTTCGACATCGTCTCGCGGGGCGAACTGGAACGTGTGCTGGCCGCCGGCGGCGAGCCCGGCAAGATCGTGTTCTCCGGCGTCGGCAAGAGTCGCGACGACATGCGCCGCGCCCTGCAAGTCGGCGTGCACTGCTTCAACGTGGAGTCCGTTGACGAGCTGGAGCGCCTGCAACAGGTGGCCGCCGAACTGGGCGTCAAGGCACCGGTGTCGTTGCGCGTCAATCCTGACGTGGACGCCGGCACCCACCCGTACATCTCCACCGGGCTCAAGGAAAACAAGTTCGGCATCGACATCGAGCAGGCCGAAGCGGTCTATGCCCGCGCCGCCGAACTGTCCCACCTGCACGTGATCGGCGTCGATTGCCATATCGGTTCGCAGCTGACCACCCTGGCACCCTTCCTCGACGCCCTCGAGCGCCTGCTGGTACTGGTCGACCGCCTCGCCGAGCGCGGCATCCATATCAAGCACCTCGACCTGGGTGGCGGCCTGGGCGTGCAATACCGCGACGAACAACCGCCGTTGGCCGGCGATTACATTGCCAAGGTCCGTGAGCGCATCGCCGGTCGCGACCTGGCCCTGGTGTTCGAGCCGGGCCGTTCGATCGTCGCCAATGCCGGTGTGCTACTGACTCGCGTGGAATACCTCAAGCACACCGAGCACAAGGATTTCGCCATCGTCGATGCGGCGATGAACGACCTGATCCGCCCGGCGCTGTACCAGGCCTGGATGGACATCGTGCCGGTTCAGCCACGCGATGCCACGACCCGTCCCTATGACATCGTCGGCCCGATCTGCGAAACCGGTGACTTCCTCGGTAAGGATCGCGAGCTGGCCTTGGCGGAAGGCGACCTGCTGGCTGTGCGCTCGGCCGGTGCCTATGGTTTCGTCATGAGCTCCAACTACAACACTCGGGGCCGCGCCGCCGAAGTGCTGGTGGATGGCGAACAGGTTTACGAAGTACGCCGCCGAGAGACGCTCGCCGAACTCTACGCCGGCGAAAGCCTGTTGCCGGACTGAGGATGCCCCATGCTTTTGCGTTTCACCAAGATGCACGGCCTGGGCAACGATTTCATGGTCCTCGACCTGATCAGCCAGCACGCGCATATCCAACCCAAGCACGCCAAAGCCTGGGGTAACCGGCATACCGGCGTCGGTTTCGATCAGCTGTTGATCGTTGAGCCGCCGAACAATCCGGACGTGGACTTTCGCTACCGCATCTTTAACGCAGACGGCTCGGAAGTGGAGCAGTGCGGCAACGGGGCGCGCTGTTTCGCGCGTTTCGTGCTCGATAAGCGCCTGACCACCAAGAAAACCATTCGCGTGGAAACCAAGAGCGGCATCATCGAACTGAGCATTCGCAATGACGGGCAAGTCAGCGTGAACATGGGACCGCCGCGCCTGGCGCCGGCGCAGATTCCCTTTCAGGCCGAGGCCGAGGCGCCGAGTTATGCGATCGATCTGGATGGCCGCCAGGTTGAATTGGCCGCAGTATCCATGGGCAATCCCCATGCCGTGCTGCGCGTTGACAATGTCGACAGCGCGCCGGTGCATGAGCTGGGCCCACGCCTTGAGCATCATCCGCGCTTTCCGCAACGCGTCAACGTTGGCTTCTTGCAGATCATTGATCGCCACCAGGCGCGCCTGCGCGTCTGGGAACGGGGCGCGGGAGAGACCCAGGCCTGCGGCACCGGCGCCTGCGCCGCTGCGGTAGCGGCGATCCGCCAGGGCTGGCTGGACTCGCCGGTGCAGATCGAATTGCCCGGCGGCCGTCTGTCCATTGAATGGGCCGGTTCCGGTCGCCCGGTTATCATGACCGGACCCGCCGTTCGCGTTTACGAAGGACAAATCCGTCTATGACCGAACCTATGCTCGACGCCGCCGCCGTGGCTGCTTATCTGCGTCAGCACCCGGAATTTTTTGTCGACCACGACGAGTTGATTCCCGAGCTGCGCATTCCCCACCAATCCGGCCATGCTGTCTCGCTGGTCGAACGTCAGGTCAAGCTGTTGCGCGAGCGCAACATCGAATTGCGCCAGCGGCTCAGTCAACTAATGGACGTGGCGCGCGACAATGACCGCCTGTTCGACAAGTCGCGTCGCCTGATTCTTTCCTTGCTCGACGCCAGCGGTCTGGAAGAAGTGGTAAGCACCACCGAAGACAGCCTGCGCCATGATTTTCTGGTGCCTTATGTGAGCCTGGTGCTGTTTCGCGACAACCCCAGCGAAGTCGGCCGCACGGCAAGCCTCAGCGAAGCGCAGAAAACCATCGGCGGCTTGCTCGGGAACGGCAAGGCTACCTGTGGCGCCTTGCACCAGGGCGAACTGGCCTTTCTGTTTGGTGAAGACGGGGCGCAAATCGGCTCCGCCGCCGTGGTCGGCCTCGGCCCACAGGGCCAGTTCGGCGTCCTGGCCATCGGCAGTCCCGACCCGCAACATTACAAAAGCTCGCTGGGCACGCTGTTTCTCGGTTACATCGCGGAAATACTCGCCCGCGTACTGCCGCGTTTCGGCACGCCGCTGCGTTCGGTACGCTAGGAGCCTACAGTCAGTCACCCCATGGCCATTCAGCTGATCACCTTCGACCTCGACGACACCTTGTGGGACGTGGCACCCGTTCTGCTCAGCGCCGAGGCCGCGCTGCGTGACTGGCTAACCCGGCAGACACAGCACCTGGGTGAGATGCCGATCGAGCACTTATGGCAGATCCGCGCTGCGCTGCTGGAAAAAGAGCCTGCGCTCAAGCACCGCATCAGTGAACTGCGCCGGCGCATCCTGGCCCACGCTCTGATTGACGCAGGCTACGCAGCCGCAGAGGCTGCCGCGCTTGCCGAAGAGGGGTTTGAGGTTTTCCTCGCCGCCCGCCATCAGATCACCCTGTTTCCCGAGGTCCAGCCGACGCTGGAAGTGCTGGCCAACCATTACCGCTTGGCCGTCCTGACCAATGGCAATGCCGATGTCAGCCGCCTGGGTCTGGCCGACTACTTTCAGTTTGCGCTGTGTGCCGAAGACCTGGGCGTGGGAAAACCCGATCCCCGTCCATTTCACGAAGCTCTCAAGCGTGGCGGCGTGCAGCCCCATGAAGCCGTGCATGTCGGCGACCACCCTGTCGATGACATCGGCGGCGCCAAGGCAGCCGGATTGCGGGCAATCTGGTTCAATCCAGGCGCAAAAACCTGGGCCGGCGCGCCAGCACCCGATGCGCAAATCCGCAGCCTGGCCGAGCTACCCGCTGTGCTGAGCGCCTGGCACGCATAGCCCGAAGGGCTCGCCAGCCTGCAGAGAGCGTCGTGCGCATAAAAAAACCGCCCCATAAGAGGCGGTTTTTTCAATTAACAACCGGCGCGATCAGATCGGGCGGCTGCCGTATTTGCTGTCCGGTTTTTTGGGCGGATCGGCAACGACGTTCGGCTCGACTTCCTGAACCTTGCCACCACGAGCCAGGAACTCTTCCATGGCACGGGCCAATGCATCACGCTCTTTTTGCTTGGCCTCCACATTGAGTAGCTCCTCCGGCTCGGCAGCAGGTCTGGCCTTCTTGCCTACCGGGGCGACAACGTCTACATCACTATCGCCGTCATCCTCTTCGTCTGCGGTTGCCAGCTCCTCGCCGTCATCCTCATCGGTGGTTTCCAGTTCGTCTTGTTCGAGATCATCGTCACTCATATTCACCTCATGTCTGCTCGAAGCTGATTAGTTATAGACCAGTCGCGGAATTTATCGACCCGCGAGGAAAAAATTCAAAAACCTTCACCGTGCAGCGTGGCCACTACCTGCCGTACTCCGCCATGATCGCGATGTTCGCCGAGATAGACCCCTTGCCAGGTGCCCAGCTGCAAGCGTCCGGCGTTGACCGGCAGGCTCAGCTGACAGCCCAGCAGGCTGGCTTTGAAGTGCGCCGGTAGATCGTCCGGCCCTTCATCATCATGTTCATAACCGCGCTCGCCCTGGGGCACCAGGCGGTTGAAGAAGCGCTCAAAATCGCGACGTACCGCGGGGTCGGCGTTCTCATTCACGGTTAGCGAGGCCGAGGTGTGGCGCAACCAGAGGTGCAACAGACCCACGCGACATGAGGCCAGTTCCGGCAGACCGGCAAGCAGCTCGTCGGTCACCAGATGGAAACCTCGTGGGCGGGGTCGCAGGGTAATGATCGTCTGCTGCCACATGTCAAAAATCGCTGCTCAGCACCTTTTCGCGCGCATTCTAACGCGGTGCCAGAAAAAGCAAAGAGTCGGTTTGACTGAGATTTAAACTGGCCAACGCGGCACGTTAGCGGAGCAAATCGCGAGTGCGAAAAGCAACACGCCCCAGCCTCGTGCGAAGGCTGGGGCGTGTCTATTGCGTGCTGTCGTTTACAGGTTGTAGCCGCGCTCGTTGTGCAGGCTGAGGTCGAGGCCGACAGTCTCCTCCTCGTCGCTGACACGCAGCCCCATCACCACATCGATCACCTTGAGAATGAGGTAGGTAAGAACGGCGGTGTAGACCACGGTGAAGACAACGCTTTCAGTCTGGATCCACAACTGGGTGGCGATGCTTTCGAACTCACCGAAGCCGCCCAGGGCCGGGGCGCCGAACGCGCCAACCAGGATCGCACCCACGATACCGCCGACACAGTGTACGCCGAACACGTCCAGAGAGTCGTCGTAGCCCAACTTGCGCTTGAGGCTGGTGGCACAGAAGAAGCAGATCACACCGGAAGCCAGACCAATCACCAGTGCGCCGACCGGGCCCACTGCACCGGCAGCCGGGGTAATGGCCACCAGGCCAGCAACCACACCGGATGCGATCCCCAGAGCGCTGGGTTTGCGGTGCGTGATCCACTCGGCAAACATCCAGGACAGTGCGGCAGCGGCCGTGGCAATCTGGGTGACCAGCATGGCCATGCCAGCTGTGTCGTCAGCAGCAGCGGCAGAGCCGGCGTTGAAACCGAACCAGCCAATCCACAGCATGGCCGCGCCCATCAGGGTGTAACCCAAGTTGTGCGGTGCCATCGGCGTGGTCGGGAAGCCCTTGCGGCGGCCCAGCATCAGGCACGCCACCAGGCCAGCGATACCGGCGTTGATGTGCACCACGGTGCCACCGGCGAAGTCGATCACGCCTTCATCCCACAGCAGGGCGCCGTCGCCGCCCCATACCATGTGCGCCATAGGCGCGTAGACCAAGGTGAACCATACGGCCATGAAGATCAGCATGGCGGAGAACTTCATACGCTCAGCGAAGGCGCCAACGATCAACGCTGGAGTGATGATTGCGAAGGTCATCTGGAACGTGATGAATACGCTTTCCGGGAAGGCGCCGACCAGGCTGTCCTTGGTCAGGTTGGCCAGGAAGGCATTGTCCAGGCTGCCCACGAAGGAGTTGAAGTTGATCACCCCAGCTTCCATACCGGTGGTGCTGAATGCCAGGCTGTAACCGTAGGCGAACCAGAGAATGCTCATCAGGCCGGTGATCGCGAAGCATTGCATCATCACCGACAGGATGTTCTTCGAGCGCACCATGCCTGCATAGAACAGGGCCAGGCCCGGGATGGTCATGAACAGTACCAGGGCAGTGGAGGTGAGCATCCACGCCGTGTCACCGGAATCGAGCGTGGCCTCTTGGGCCAGGGCCACGGAAGGGGTTATTACAGACAACAGGGCGCCTAGCCCTGCGATTTTTCGCAGAGTCATCGTGTGTTACTCCTGGGGCGGGGTGGGTTCGGAGGGCTTGCTTAGATCGCGTCGGTATCGGTTTCGCCGGTACGGATGCGGATGGCCTGCTCCAGATTGACGACGAAGATCTTGCCGTCGCCGATCTTGCCGGTATTGGCGGCCTTGCTGATGGCTTCGATCACGCGGTCAAGCTGATCGTCGGCAATGGCCACGTCGATTTTTACCTTGGGCAAAAAGTCGACGACATATTCCGCACCGCGATACAGCTCGGTGTGCCCCTTTTGGCGGCCGAAGCCTTTGACCTCGGTCACCGTGATGCCCTGAACGCCGATCTCCGACAAGGATTCACGCACGTCGTCCAGTTTGAACGGTTTGATGATGGCAGTGACTAGTTTCATGAAACTTCTCCCGTTTAGGTGGACTTGCCCCAGAAGTACGAACCCGCTGACAAGTCTAAGCTCAGTGCCGTGCTTTTGTAATGACTCGATGGCTCTAGACCCAGCCGCTACATCTCCTGGCCAGGCTGCATCGGTGAGCTGCGCAGGGTTAGTGGTCGCTCTTCGTGCGCGCATCCACAGGGGATAAAGCAGAAAGCCTGCCAACTTTTTAATTCACTGATTTATCTAGCATTTATACGGAATAGGAGCGATGCAGCGCGTAATGGAGAGAAAGCGGAGCACCACAACGGTGCATAAACATCAGTACCCCTGCGCTCAAATCGTGCAGCCCTTTGTAAACAAGCCCCACCAAGGTCGCAGCCGAGCGGTCCTAACGGGTGGTAACCCCCCGCCCGCCCGGGACTGAATCAGTGCGGGCTAACGCCCCGTGCTAAACTGCGCGCCGACGTCCATCGGAATGACCTCAATGTTGCCGCCCAAAGCCCTGTTTGAAACTCTCAGCAATCAAGCGTCGCGCTTGTTCAGCGGCGAGACTTCGCTGCCTCATAACGAGCTGGAATCGCAGTTGAAAATGCTCCTGCAAAGCGCGTTCAGCAAACTCGATCTGGTCAGCCGTGAGGAGTTCGACAGCCAGATGGTCGTACTCGCCCGCACCCGCGCACGCCTGGAGGCACTGGAAGCCAAGGTTGCCGAGCTGGAAGACCGGCTGGCGGGCGACACGGCCGAGCCGCCCCTCTAGCAGAAGCGCTTTTTAGCCGCGGCTGCGGCAGGGTGGTGTCTGCAGTGCAGCCGCCCCGCTTCGAGCTGCGGGCTGCCGTTTCACCAAAGGATTCGTCATCAAGGAGTGATGCATGTCCCTGGCCCTCGTTCACAGCCGCGCTCTAGTGGGCGTTGAAGCCCCGGCCGTCACCGTCGAGGCACACCTGGCTAATGGCCTTCCCTCGCTGACCCTGGTCGGCCTGCCGGAAACCAGCGTCAAGGAAAGCAAGGACCGTGTGCGCAGCGCATTACTCACCTCCGGCTTCGATTTCCCGGCGCGACGCATCACCCTGTCCTTGGCACCGGCGGATCTGCCCAAGGATGGCGGGCGCTTCGATTTGGCCATTGCACTGGGCATCCTGGCTGCCAGCGGCCAGGTACCTGTCGAATCCCTCGAACATTCTGAATGCCTAGGTGAACTGGCGTTGTCCGGCGCTGTGCGTCCCGTACAGGGCGTCTTGCCCGCCGCCCTCGCCGCCCGCGCAGCGGGACGCAGCCTGATCGTCCCGCTGGCCAATGCGGAAGAAGCCAGCCTGGCCTCTGGACTGCGCGTGTACGCCATCGAGCACTTGCTGCAGCTCGTCGGCCATCTCAATGGCCAGGCGCCACTGGAACCCTACCAGGCCCAGGGACTGTTGCTGGAAGTCCGTCCCTATCCCGACTTGGCCGACGTGCAGGGCCAAGCGGCCGCCAAGCGAGCCCTGCTGATCGCGGCCGCGGGCTCGCACAATCTTCTTTTTACCGGGCCGCCAGGCACTGGCAAGACCCTGCTGGCCAGCCGGCTACCCGGTCTGTTGCCACCCCTGAACGAACAGGAAGCCTTGGAAGTAGCGGCCATTCATTCAGTAGCCAGCCACGCACCGCTGGACGCCTGGCCGCAACGACCCTTCCGCCATCCCCACCACAGCGCGTCTGGGCCAGCCTTGGTGGGCGGTGGCAGTAGGCCGCGACCAGGGGAAATCACCCTGGCCCATCAAGGCGTGCTGTTCCTTGATGAATTGCCGGAGTTTGATCGCAAGGTCCTCGAGGTGCTTCGCGAGCCCATGGAAAGTGGCGAAATCGTTATTGCCCGAGCCAGCGACAAGGTGCGTTTTCCGGCACGCTTTCAATTGGTCGCGGCCATGAATCCCTGTCCGTGCGGCTATCTGGGCGACCCGGGCGGACGCTGCCGGTGCGGACCGGAGCAAATCCAGCGCTACCGCAACAAACTGTCCGGTCCTTTGCTCGACCGTATCGACCTGCACCTCACCGTGGCCCGTGAAGCCACCGTACTTAATGCCCCTCCCGCCGCTAACGAAAGCAGTGCAACGGCAGCTGCCCAGGTGGCCCGGGCGCGCCAGCATCAGTTGGATCGCCAGGGCTGCGCCAATGCGTTTCTCGACCTGAACGGACTGCGTGAGCATTGCAGGCTGCAAGACGAGGATCGCCACTGGCTGGAGCAGGCCTGCGAACGCCTTGGCCTGTCTTTGCGCGCCGCCCATCGCATCCTCAAGGTTGCGCGCACCCTGGCCGACCTCGCCGGGCTCGACGCCCTGGATCGCCAGCACTTGGCCGAGGCGCTGCACTACCGTCCCGCTCGTGACAACGCATAGGATCGGTAAAGGGGCGCCGCGCGCTTCCGGCGCCTAGGGCCAAAACCTCGTTACCGCCTGGATACGAGCCAACCGGACACAAAAAGCCCCGAGCCTTGCGGTCTCGGGGCGTTCGCATGAGGCAGGTTGCGCCTCAGGCAGCCATCACTTGTTGAACGGCTGCGGCAGCGGGGTTTTGTTGGTGGACGGCGGCAGGGTCGGCATCGTGAAACTCGGCTGTTCGCCAGTAAGGGTCTTCAGGAAGGCCGTGATCTGCTCGATCTGTTTGGTTTCCAGCTTGCGGCCCAGTTGCAGACGCGCCATCACGTCCACGGCCTCTTCCAGTTTCCAGTAGGCACCGTCGTGGAAGTAGGGGTAGGTGAGTTCGACGTTGCGTAGGGTCGGCACCTTGAACTTCATGCGGTCGGCATCGTTACCGGTCAGGCCAGCGACACCTTCGGCCGGGTTAGTGGTGGCATAGGGTTCAACCAGTCCCATTTTCTGGAAGGAGTTGCCGCCCACTGCAGAGCCGTTGTGGCAAGCCGTGCAGCCCACGTCCTTGAACAGCTGGTAGCCCGCGAGTTCGGTCTTGTTCAGCGCCTTCTTGTCGCCCTTGAGCCACAGGTCAAAGCGCGAGTTCGGGGTGACCAGGGTCTCCTCGAAGGCGGCAATGGCGTCGGTGACATTGTCGATGCTGATCGTGTCGCTGCCGTAGACCTTCTTGAAGGAGGCACGGTACTGGGGAATGGAGTCCAGCACCCCCAGGGCCAGGTCGTGGGTAAACGCCATTTCCATCGGGTTGGCGATCGGGCCACCGGCCTGCTCTTTCAGGTCGGCCGCTCGGCCATCCCAGAACTGCGCCAGGTTCAGGCTGGAGTTCAGAACGGTCGGCGAGTTGATCGGGCCTTCTTGCCAGTTGTGGCCGATGGAGGTCGGCAGGTTGTCGCTGCCGCCCATGGACAGGTTGTGGCAGGAGTTGCAGGAGATGAAGCCCGACCTGGACAGGCGCGGATCGAACCACAGCTGCTTGCCCAGCTCGACCTTGGCCGGATTAGTGATCTTGGCCGGCTCGATTGGCTGGATCGGTTCATTACTGGGCAGCGCCGCCCAGGCGCCGGTCCCCATACTCAGGCCAAGGGCCAACAACAAGGGTTTGAACATGTGCCGCTCCTACTACGTGACAGATAGCTCAACGATGCCAGCATGGCAATCAGCCATATTGATGCAGATCAAGGTGGACAGAGAAAGACCAGACTAGGGGTGCGGCGAAAGGACCGGGACCGCTCCGGCGTTTCTGATAGAAATAAAAAACCCCTGTCGCCCGAAGGCGACAGGGGTTCGGTTACAGCAGAACCGTGATTACATCAGCGGAATGCTGTAGTTCACGATGAAGCGGGTTTGGTCGATGTCGGCATTGTCATCGCCGCTGTACATGCCGTGCATCAGGCGCACACCCAAGCCCTTCAACTGGCCTTCCGGAACGACGTAACCGATGATCACGTCGGTCTCCTTCTCGGAGCGATCCTTGGCAGCGCCGAGATCATAGTCACCTTTTTGGTGAATAACGGTCGCGCTCAGCCCCTTGATGCCCACAGTACCGAAGTCAAAACCGTAGCTGGCCAGCATGACGGTTTCATCCGGACGAGTCATCAGGCCCGCACCGATCATGCGCTCGGACATGGTGTAGTTGGTGTTGCTCATCTGTCCGAAACCGGTATCGCCGGACAGATCCTGGTAACCCAGGCCGAAGGTGTGGCCGGCAACCGAATAGTTAACCAGGGCGCTCCACAGCTGGTTGTCGTTCCGAGGATTAGCGCGGCCCAGACCATCGCCATCTTCCGAAGTATCGAAGTAGCGCAGATCAGCGCCCAGCTTGCCAACACCCAGGTTGGCAGCGTACTTCAGACCGGCAAAGTGCTGCTTGTAGGTGTTGTGCAACTGACCGAAGTAGTACTGAGCGGTCAGACCGTCGACGATCTTGTAATCGACACCTGCCAGGGAGAACTCACCACCGAACTCATCTGTCGCATCGGTCCAGACATCTTCGTCACGCATCGAGGCCTTGGTTATATGGGCAGCGGTCAGGGTCAGGCCGGCGACGTCCTGGTTAGTGACCATTACGCCTTCGAACAGTTGCGGCAGCATGCGGGCATCGTTAGCCACCAGCACTGGAGTGTTGGGACGCAGGGCACCGGCATAGGCAGTGGTCTTGCCTGCACGAGCCTTCAGCGTGGCGCCAGCCTTGTTGAGGCGCTCCGCAGATTCATCTGCACTGTACCGCTCGAACAGCATGCCAGCCTGCTGATCGCCATGGTCCGCCAGCTTGTAAGCAGCTGCACCAAACAGATCGACACCGACGCCCACCGCACCCTCGGTGAAGCCGGACTTGTAGTTGAGCATGAAGGCCTGGCCCCACTGGCCACCCTCGGCACCACCATCGGTTTCCTGGTTGAAGTAGTAATTACGCAGATCCAGGCTCAGCTTGCTGTCCTTGACGAAATCAGCAGCAGCGAACTGGCTCAAGCCCAGGGCGCTGACGGCTACGGCTACGGCCACGGCAGTTTTTTTCATGTTTCACTCCAGTTATTTTTTTAGTTCGAGGCGGTCGGCAGTTGTCCGACTGTCCGACGTCCTCGTTTCGCTTCTACCAGGCCAGCCCAAGACCCCCCTCGGCACAACCCTGGCGACATCTGCGTCCCGCATAGCGAAACCGCCACACGGTAATTTCCAAACGAACCGGTCTATCCCGACGTAAGTTCTGCGAACCTTTATGACAGAAATGTAATGAGTTTTGAAGCCCACAAAAAGCAGAGATTGCGGCAGGGCAAATTTTCCGAGCAGAGTTCAGTTAACGCTGGACTTCATCGCTCTGATCAGGGAGCCTGTCCGGCTTCTTTGCGGCCGGAGCCCCTTTTTAGGCCGCCGGCAACCCATATTCATGCGGCTTTGTCCCCCTGCCGGGCTCCCTCTAAGCCTTTGGTCGTAGCCTCGACCATGCGCCTGTCGATATACTCCGCGCACTCTTCATGATGGTCGTTTGCATTCACATGAAAGCCTCTCGTAATGCCCTGCGTCTGGCGTTGCTGTATGCCGCGTGCGCCACGTCCTGGGTACTGCTCAGCGACCATCTGCTTATGGAATGGCTCGGCCAGTCCGAACGCCTGGCGCAGTGGAAGACACTCAAAAGCCTGATCTTTGTCGCCTTCAGCAGCCTGCTGCTGTACAGCTTGCTGCGCCTGCAACTCAATCGCCTGGACAATCAGTTGCGTATTCGCCGCAAGCAGGAGAATCGCTTGCGCCAGGCGGCCGTGGTGTTTGATCAAACGTTGGAAGGCGTGCTGATCAGCAATGCCAAGAACCGCATCGTGCATGTAAATCCGGCCTTTGAACGGATCACCGGCTACAGCGCGGCCGAAGTCCTGGGCCAAACACCGCAGATGTTCAAGTCGGGCCGGCATGACCGCAGTTTTTACGAGGTCGTCTGGGATCAGTTACAGAACGCCGGCCTGTGGAGCGGGGAGATCTGGAACCGGCGCAAGAACGGGGAGATTTTTCCCCAGTGGCAACGCATCTGCGCCGTGCGTAATGAATTGGGCATGCTCACCCACTACGTGGCGATTTTTTCCGATGTCAGCGCCATCAAGCAGTCCCAGCAGGAACTTGATTACCTTGCCCACCACGACCCGCTGACCGGCCTGCCCAACCGCTTGCTGTTCAACGAGCGTGTCCAGCACGCCCTGGAGCGCTACAAACATCGGCAGGGCGGCGGTTGCGTGCTGTTCCTCGATATCGACTTCTTCAAGGACATCAACGAAAGCCTCGGCCACAGCATGGGTGACGAAGTCATCAAGATCGTGGCGGACCGACTCAATAGCCTCGGCAAGGGGCTTACCGTTGCACGTCTGGGCGGGGATGAATTCGCGCTCTTGTGCGACGACGGCAACCAGGCCAAACGCGCGGCCAGTCTGGCCGAAACGGTATTGGCTACGCTGGGCAGCCCGATCCGTCTCGCCGGCAACGAGTTGTTCGTCAGCGCCAGCATCGGCATCAGTCTGTTCCCCGACGATGGCACGCAACTCGAGCAGATCATCCGTAATGCGGACTCAGCCTTGTTCAAGGCCAAACACAGCGGGCGGCAAACCTATGCCTTCTACACCCAGGAACTGACCCTGCAGGCACGCCAGCGCGTGGAGCTGGGTGCCGCCCTGCGCCAGGCGCTGGAGCTGGGTGAGCTGCGCCTGCATTACCAGCCGATCATCGATCTGGCCAGCGGCCGGGTGCTCGGGGTCGAATCCCTGGTGCGCTGGCAGCATCCTGGCCTGGGCCTGGTGCCGCCCAACGTGTTCATCCCGGTGGCTGAAGAAAGCGGGCTGATCGCCGCCATCGACTCCTGGGTCCTGGCCCAGGCGTGCCGTCAGATGCGCGCCTGGCAGCAGGCAGGCATCCATCTGGACTTCATCGCGGTGAACGTGTCCAGCCGGCTGTTCAGCCGGGGCGAACTGGATCAGTATGTAAAAGACGTGCTCGAGGAAACCGGCCTGCAACCCCGCTATCTGGAACTGGAAGTCACCGAAAGCGCGGTCATGGACAACCCCGATAATGCCCAGAGCCTGCTGCATCGCCTGTGCAGCCTCGGTGTGCGCCTGTCGATCGACGACTTCGGCACCGGCTATTCCTCGCTGCTGCGCCTGAAAAACCTGCCGGTGCACAAATTGAAGATCGACCAAGGCTTCGTCGCCGGCCTGCCCGAGGATGACGATGACGCCGCCATTACACGGGCGGTCATCGCCCTGGCCCACAGTCTGGGACTGACGGTGGTCGCCGAGGGTATCGAAACGCCGGAACAGGCGATTTTCCTGCGCCGTCACGGCTGCGGTCTCGGCCAGGGCTACTGGTTCGGCCGTCCGGCGCCGGCCGAGTTGCTCGATTGGCGTCCCCGACCGTTGCCCAAGGTTGTGTATAACCTGCAGCAGAGTCGCTAAACCCATGCATCACGCGGGGTAAACGTGACGCTTACCCCGCGTCAGCATCAAACCCGAGCCTCGCCTTTTACAACGTGGCGATTGACACCTCGGTGGATTTCACGAAGGCGATCACCTCGCTGCCCACCTTGGAGGTCCAGCTCGCGCACCGAGCGGGTGGTGATCATTGAGGTGACGGTACCGGCGGCGTTTGCACGTCGCCGACTTGGCCGCCTTCGATCAGGATCACGCGCTCGGCGATGGCGACCGCCTCACGTCGTGGGATCCGCATCGCCGACATTCAGCTCTTCGAAAAGCTGCGGGCCTGGGGAACTCGGTCCACATCACCTCCATGCGCTGTTCGGCCAGGCGCTTTTTCAGCGTGCCTTTAGCTTGAGAATCACCAGCGTGCCGATACGCAAAGTTTCAGCCTGGGCCTGGGTGTGTGATGGCGCCGAGGGAAATTGCCGCAGCCAGCAGGCCGGCAACTCCGAGGCGCAAAGTACGTTGACTCATCAAAGTCGCTCCTTGGCAAAACGGATTGTTGGCTTCCTGCTGGCCCGTTCGCGGGCGAGTAAGGTGGGGTTCGTAACGTGATTACAACGGTGTTGCGGTCAATTACTCCGGCGAGACGTCCGCAAACGGTCATGCAAAATGACCGGATCCGGCGGTTACGGGCGACGCGCCAAGGCCAAGAGCAGATCCTCCAAGGCTTCGTCTAGCCGTTCGCGCAGGTGTGCCTCCAGCGCAGCGGGGCAATCGGCTTCGGCGTACTGAATCTGCGCATCCACCGCATACACCCCCTGTAGCACTTCCTCAGCCTTGAGCGCGGCCAGTACCGGCTTCAGTGCATAGTCTACCGCCAGCATGTGCGCCGCACTGCCGCCAGAGGCGATGGGCAACACCACCTTGTCAGCCAGGCCGCGCTCCGGCAACAGATCGAGCAGCGCCTTCAACGCGCCGGAAAATGACGCCTTGTAGACCGGCGTGGCAATGATCAACCCGTCAGCCTGCTGCACATGCTCGAGCAATTGGCGGACCTGTGGACTGTCGAAGCGCGCATACAGCAAGTCCTCGGCGGCGAAGTCGCGCACCCGGTAGGAGACGACTTCGACACCCCTGCGTTGCAGCAACTGCGAGGCATAGTTCAGCAGCTCACCGGAGCGCGAGCGCGTGCCGGGACTGCCGGCGATGGACACGACCAACATGGCGCTTGGTCCTCAGCGGTTCGGCTGAGGGGTCAGGCGCAGGTAGGGTTTCACCGCACGATACCCCTTGGGGAAGCGCTGCTTGATCTCCTCTTCATCTTTGAGCGACGGCACGATCACCACCTCGTCGCCGTCCTGCCAGTTGGCCGGTGTGGCCACCTTGTGGCTGTCGGTCAGTTGCAGCGAGTCGACCACGCGGAGGATCTCGTGAAAGTTACGCCCGGTGCTCGCGGGATAGGTAATAGTCAGGCGGACCTTCTTGTTCGGATCGATAACAAACAGCGAGCGCACGGTCAGTGTGTCGCTGGCATTGGGATGGATCAAATCGTAGAGATCGGACACCTTGCGGTCGGCATCGGCCAGAATCGGGAAATTCACCTGGGTATCCTGGGTTTCGTTGATATCGTCGATCCACTTCAGGTGAGAGTCCACCGGGTCTACGGACAGGGCAATGGCTTTGACGTTGCGCTGGGCAAATTCATCCTTGAGCTTGGCGGTAAAGCCCAGCTCCGTGGTGCAGACTGGAGTGAAGTCAGCGGGATGGGAGAACAGAATTCCCCAGCTGTCACCCAGCCACTCGTGGAAACGAATGCGACCTGCGCTGGATTTCTGTTCGAAGTCGGGGGCGATGTCGCCAAGCTTGAGGCTCATGTCGGTCAGCTCCTGGTCTGAAAGCCCTGCGAGGGCGAAGTGGAGCCACTATGCCTTGACCGCCTTGCAACCCAAAAAGAATCAATACTGATTTACTTATACCTTTAACGAATAACAAGGTCGTTTTCAGTAAAAACTGACCAATCGACTGACATCAGATCTTTTGGCCGCCCCCGGAATGGGCGAGAATGCGCGGCTTTCTCGCGAAGCAAGCCGGAGTCCACTCGTGGAACAGTTGAAACAGAAAATCCGCACCTGCGGTGTGGTCCTCTCGGACAAGGTGCTCAAGGTCGATGCCTTTCTCAATCATCAGATCGACCCTCTGCTGATGCAGCAGATCGGCCACGAGTTCGCCGAGCGCTTTCGCGACCAGGGCATTACCAAGATCGTCACCATCGAGGCGTCGGGCATCGCTCCGGCCGTCATGGCGGGCTTGGAACTGGGTGTACCGGTGATCTTCGCCCGCAAACATCAGTCGCTGACGCTCACTGACAACTTGCTGACCGCCGCGGTGTATTCGTTCACCAAGCAGGTGGAAAGCACCATCGCCGTGTCCACCCGCCACTTGGATGCCAGTGACCGGGTGCTGATCATTGATGACTTTCTGGCCAACGGCAAAGCCGCCAAAGGCCTGATCTCGATCATCCAGCAGGCAGGCGCCAGCATCGCCGGACTGGGCATCGTGATCGAAAAATCATTCCAGAACGGCCGCCAGGAACTGGAAGCCGATGGTTTCCGTGTCGAGTCCTTGGCACGCATTCAGTCGCTCGAAAACGGCCAAGTCAGCTTCGTCGAATAAGCGGTCTCAAGCGCGTAGGCGGAGCGCTCGCAGCAGGCGGAATAGCCCTGCGCCAGGCACGTATCCAGTGCGTCGCACGCCCCCGTTAACGCCAGACACGCGCCCCTGGGATGGCATGAGCAAAGCGGCGAATCAGCAGGCGCGCCGCTCAGTATTTTCGACGCGGCAACCGCCCCGCTTGTCCCAAAGTGTCCAGACATGACAAAGCCGCCCGAGGGCGGCTTTGTTGCAGCAGGCTGTGCGATCTTACAGACCGGACATTTCCTTGATAGCGGCCAGCATTTCATCGTCAGAGCAGTCTGCACAAGTGCCCTTCGGCGGCATGGCATTGATGCCCTTGATTGCCGACGCCAGCAGAGCGTCCAGACCACCTTGTGCGTCCGCGCGGGCTTGCCAGGCAGCGGTATCGTGATTTTTCGGCGCACCCAGCAGGCCGACGCTATGGCAAGCGTTGCAGTGCTTGGCGACGATGTCGCTACCGCTACGCGCGGCACCACCAGCAGCTGCAGCGGCGACTGCACCCACGCCCTTGCACTCCTGGCCCGCTACGCAGACTTCACCTACCGGCTTCAAGCGCTCGGCAATGGCATCGTTGGTCGTAGCCTGAGCGCTCACCGCCCACAGGGCCAATACGGCGGCGTTGGCCACCAGCATCTTCTTAGTCCAGTTCACCTTACACCCTCATCGTGGCTAGAAACGCCCGCGGCCACGGTTCGCGAGCGGGCGACAGTATAACGGGAAGCCCGGTTTGCCGAAACACGTGAGCAGCATGCCGCACAGGCCAGGCAGCGTTCGTGGCGGGCTTTAGGGGTTATTGCAACATTGCGCCAGTACAGGTGTGCGGCGCGTTTCTGGCATCTGCCGGCCTCCGCCAGGTCGACCTGGGTTTGCCAATGCCTGCCATGGCATGCGGCAATGGGTCGCAGGATCAAAAGTTGGCAGGTGTTGTCGTACTTATCAACCGCGCGGGCCGATCGAACGGATTGCGGAAACGGTGCGGTTTATTGCTTTCGAAATAATAACTGTCGCCACTTTCCAGGATGAACAACTCACCGCCCACGGTCAGCTCCAGTCGTCCCTCCACCACGACGCCGGCCTCTTCGCCATCGTGGTTGAGCATTTCCTCCCCCGTATCGCTGCCCGGCGGGTAGGTTTCATCCAGTACCGACATGGCACGGTTCGGGTACGCCTTGCCCACCAGTTTCATGGTCACCGCACCACTGCAGATGTCCATCAGCTCATCGGCCTTGTACACCACCTGGGTGTCATTGCCGTGCTCGGCATTCAGCGAGAAAAAGTCCACCAGCGACATGGGAATGCCGGACAGTACTTTTTTAAGCGAGCTGATCGAGGGGCTGACGCTGTTTTTTTCGATCATCGAGATGGTGCTGTTGGTAACGCCCGCGCGTTTGGCGAGTTCACGCTGGGACAGGCCTTTCTGTTTGCGAATGGATTGCAGTCGAACACCGACGTCCAATGGCGAATTCCTCAAGAAAAAGGCTGGATGGAAAGAATCGGACAATCATCGCAACAGTGTTCAGAATTTACAACGCGTCATCCCGCGATTGGCGCACACAGTGCCAGGCGGTGAAACAAAAACGCCCCGACACTCGCGTGCCGGGGCGTTCGGATGATGCGTGCCGGTTAGAGCGAAGCTTCCAGCTCAGCCTTCTGGGCCGCCGCATCAGCAGAGCGACCGCGAATCCAGCTGAAGGCGATGGCCAGGATCAGCGCAAGGCCCACGTAGCCCAGCAGCGGATAAACCGTGCCCACCAGCTTGGTGAAGCCCACCTGGCTCAGGCCCAGGCCGATCAGGATGGAGACCAGGCTGACCAGCTTGAAGCGGGTGGTTTCCGGCCGCGCGAAGCGCGCGCTGAAGGCGAAGAACATGCCCACCGCGGTGCTGTAGATCATGCAGATCAGCGACAGCGACATCAGCACGCTGAGCCACGGCGCGATGCGCCCGGCCAGTGCCAGGGTCGGCAGTTCGACACCCTGCAGCTGGTTGATGTTGGCGAACAGACCGACGTTCAGGGTCAGGATCAATGCTCCCAGGCCCAGACCGCCCACGACGCCGCCAATGGCTGCAGCCTTGGGCTGCTTGGTCAGGCCGCCGATCACCGCCAGCATGGGGAAGCCCACGGCGATGTTGAACGAGGCATAGAGCAGCGCGCTGAGGAACCAGTTGGACGACGCCTTATCGGTGTTGCTGGTCGCCACGGCTTCCAGTGTTTCCAGCGGTGCGTTGTAGTTGAAAATCGAGTAAGCAGTGATCAGCAGCACCATGGTCAGCAGGAACGGCATCACCACGCTAATGAGGTGAATGATGCGCTTCACGTTCAGGCACAGAGTCAGAACGGCCAACACTGTCAGCAAGATCGCGCCCGCCAAGGGTGGCAGACCAAACTGTTGGCTCAAGGTAGAGCCGCTGCCCGCCAACATCACCACACCGACGCCGAACAGGAAGAACGACAACACCAGGTCGACGCCCAGGCCGGCTTTCGCGCCAAATAGCCTGCTCAGCACCTGTTTGTGGGAATCGGCCTGCATTTTCGAACTCATGCGGGCGATCTGCATGCCGATGAAAGCGAACAGCAGAGCGCTGATCACGGTGCCAGCAACACCTATCACGCCGAAGTGAGTGAAAAACTGCAGCACCTCCTGGCCGGAGGCAAAGCCTCCGCCAATCACCACTGACATGTACGCAAGCGCTATTTGAATCGACTGCTTATTCATTACTACATCATCTCTTTTTTAGATTTATTGGTGACCGCATGAGAACGTCTCGAGTCAGCCTGGCAGGGCGGCGACTACCGTGGCTTCTATAAGAATCTCCGGCTCGCACAGGGCGGCCTGAACAGTGGCGCGCGCAGGCGCGACGCCGTCAGGCAGCCATTGATCCCACACCGCGTTCATGGCCGCGAAGTGGGCATCAATGTCCTTCAGGTAAAGGGTCACCGATAGCACATGATGCTTGTCGGTTCCCGCTTCAAGCAACAGCTGCTCGACCATCGCCAGGGTTTCGCGGGTCTGTTGCTCGATATCGGCGCTCAGGTCATTGGCTACCTGACCCGCAAGATAGACGGTGTCGCGATGGATAACGACCTGACTCATCCGTTTGTCAGTGTGCAGACGCTGTATTGCCATCAAGGGCCTCCTGGGTGTCGCCGTAGCGAGAAATATCCAGACCTTCGGTGCTGATCTGCGGGCGCTTGGCGGCCAACAGGTCGGCCAGCAGGCGGCCCGAGCCACAGGCCATGGTCCAGCCCAGCGTGCCGTGACCGGTATTCAGGAACAGGTTGCTGTAACGGGTCGCACCCACGATGGGCGTACCGTCCGGCGTGGCCGGGCGCAAGCCCGTCCAGAATTCGGCCTTGGCCAGATCGCCACCCTGCGGATACAGGTCGGCGGTAATCATTTCCAGCGTGGCCCGGCGACTCGGATTGAGGCTCAGATCGAAACCTGAAACTTCGGCCATGCCGCCCACCCGAATGCGCTGGTCGAAACGGGTAATGGCCACCTTGTAGGTCTCGTCAAGGATGGTCGAGGTGGGCGCCATCTCGGCATTGGTGATCGGCACGCTGAGGGAATAGCCCTTGAGCGGATACACCGGCGCCTTGATGCCCAGCGGCTTGAGCAGTTGCGGACTGTAGCTGCCCAGAGCCAGCACGTAATGGTCGGCGGTTTCCAGCGTGCCGTCGATCCAGACACCGGCAAGGCGATTACCGTCGCCTTCAAGGCGCTCGATGTTCTGTCCGAAACGGAATTCGACACCCAGCTCTTTGGCCATTTCCGCCAAACGCGTAGTAAACAGCTGGCAGTCGCCAGTCTGGTCATTGGGCAGCCGCAGGGCACCGGCCAGCTTGTCGGTCACGGCGGCCAGGGCCGGCTCAACGCGGGCGATACCGGCACGATCCAGTACTTCGTAAGGCACGCCGGATTGTTCGAGAACGGCGATATCCTTGGCGGCGGCATCCACTTGGGCCTGGGTGCGGAACAACTGAGTGGTGCCCAGCTGACGCTCTTCATAGGCAATGCCGGTTTCTGCGCGCAGCTCGTCGAGGCAATCGCGGCTGTATTCCGACAGGCGCACCATGCGCTCTTTGTTCACCGCATAACGGCTGGCCGTGCAGTTGCGCAGCATCTGCAGCATCCACAGGTACTGGTTGATGTCAGCGGTGGGACGAATAGCCAGCGGCGCATGCTTTTGCAGCATCCACTTGATGGCCTTGAGCGGAATGCCCGGGGCCGCCCATGGCGAGGCATAACCCGGAGATATCTGCCCGGCATTGGCAAAGCTGGTTTCCTGAGCCGGCGCGGGCTGGCGATCCACCACCGTTACTTCAAAGCCCGCACGGGCCAGGTAATAGGCGCTGGTCGTGCCAATCACACCGCTGCCAAGTACCAGTACACGCATGACACAACCTCCTCGATTCTGGATGGCGGGCACAGACGGCGCCGCACAAGAGCCCGAGTATAAGAAAGCGTCAGTAGTGATATTCACTATATAACTGGCTATATTTGCCGTTAAGTCACGGCAATAATGCCTTTAATAGAGGTAAATATTCATGAAAACCCCGCGTCGGGCCCGTCATGATCTGGATAAGATCGACCGCAGCATCCTGCGCATCCTGCAGGACGAAGGGCGTATCTCCTTTACCGAGCTGGGTGAGCGAATCGGCCTGTCCACCACGCCCTGCACGGAGCGGGTGCGGCGCTTGGAGCGCGAAGGGGTGATCATGGGCTATAGCGCGCAGCTCAATCCCCATCACCTGAAAGCCGACCTGCTGGTCTTCGTCGAGATCAATCTTGCGTACAAGTCAGGGGATATCTTCGAAGAATTCCGCCGCGCCGTGCTCAAACTGCCGCAAGTGCTGGAATGCCACCTGGTCTCCGGCGACTTCGACTACCTGATCAAGGCCCGCATCTCGGAGATGGCCTCCTACCGCAAGCTGCTCGGCGACATCCTCCTCAAGCTGCCCCATGTGCGCGAGTCGAAGAGCTATATCGTCATGGAAGAGGTCAAGGAGACCTTGAAACTGCCGGTGCCGGGCTAAACATAATGCGCGGCGCTGCCATAGGCGTCGCTCGCCGCACACGGGCAAGCTGTAGGATGGATGTCGCTTGTACATCCACCCTGGGCACCGCTCGGTGGACAAGAAAAACGTTGTCCACCCTACATGCTGAACCCGTAAGCAGCATCGCCACTCGTAGGGTGGATGTCGCTTTGTACATCCACCAGTGCCTCGCTCGGTGGACAACCGCACACGGCGGGGCGGGCCATCACTTACTGCGCACAGGTTACGGTGAGCTACACCAACACCTGCCGGGTGGTTGCAATCAGACGATGCACCCCGGCCTCGATGTGCGGCTCGACCCATTCATCGGGGCGACGGCCATTGGGGCACGGCATGCGCGGCGTGGTGCCGAACAGCCGGCAGATCAGCGGACGCTCGTTATACACCTCGCAACCGTTGGCCCCCAGATGCACGCAGTTCAGTTCGGCCAGCGCCGCCTCATGCTCGGCGTCGCTTTTGACCGGCAGGCGGGCCATTTCCTCCGACGACGCGGTCACCGGACCGCAACAGTCGTGACAACCCGGCACGCAGGCGAAGGCGGGGATCTGCCCACGCAAGGCGCGAATCTTCTGGCTGTTACAGGACATCGATGGGCTCTCCGGCGGGACTCTGTGGCCATCAGCTTGCCTAGCCAGGCGAGCGGCCACAACCTGCTCGGCTCAGTGGCCCGTTTTTGATGATTGGCAAGCTGGCCGCGGGCGCCTTACTCTGCGTAAAAATTTCCACACACCCGCGCACCTAGGATCTCGTTATGCCCGCCCATGCCCCGGAGCAGCACGCCGCCTCTTATTACGCAGCCACACGCAACCGCCCTACTCTGCAATTTCCGGCCCTTCGTGAAGCGGTGCAGGCTGACGTGTGCATTGTTGGCGGTGGTTTTTCCGGGCTGAATACCGCCATCGAACTGGCCGAGCGCGGCCTTTCGGTAGTGCTGCTGGAGGCGCGGCAGATCGGCTGGGGCGCCAGCGGGCGCAACGGCGGGCAACTGATTCGTGGCGTAGGCCATGAGGTCGAGCGCTTCTTGCCTCTGCTCGGTGAAGATGGCGTTCGTGAGCTGAAATTGATGGGGCTGGAAGCGGTGGACATCGTGCGCCAGCGCATCAAACGGCATGCCATCGACTGCGACCTGACCTGGGGCTACTGCGACTTGGCCAACAAGCCCGCCGATCTCGAAGGGTTTGCCGCCGACGCCGAGGAATTGCGCAGCCTGGGTTATCGCCATGAACTGCGCCTGCTGCAGCCTGGGCAGATGCACGAGGTGGTGGGTTCGGAGCGCTATGTCGGCGGGCTGATCGACATGGGCTCCGGTCACCTGCACCCGCTCAACCTGGCGCTGGGTGAAGCCGCCGCAGCCGCCGCGCTGGGCGTGCGCCTGTACGAGCATTCGGCGGTGACGCGCATCGAGCATGGGCCGCAGGTCAGCGTGCACACAGCCCAAGGTCAGGTGCGCGCCGATACGCTGGTACTGGCCTGCAACGCCTACCTCAACGACCTGGAACCCGCCATTGGCGGCAAGGTGTTGCCCGCCGGCAGCTACATCATTGCCAGCGAGCCGCTGAACCCCGAACACGCCCATGAATTGATTCCGCAGAACATGGCGCTGAGCGACCAGCGCGTGGCCCTGGATTACTATCGCTTGTCCGCCGACCATCGCCTGCTGTTCGGCGGCGCCTGCCATTACTCCGGGCGCGACCCCAAGGACATCGCCGCGTACATGCGGCCGAAGATGCTCAAGGTGTTTCCGCAGTTGGCCAACGTGCGCATCGAGTACCAGTGGGGCGGCATGATCGGCATCGGTGCCAACCGCCTGCCACAGATTGGCCGGCTGCGCGAGCACCCCAACGTGTATTACGCCCAGGCCTATGCCGGTCACGGCCTGAATGCCACCCACCTGGCCGGCAAACTGCTCGGCGAAGCCATTGCCGAACAGCACAGCCGCGGCTTCGAGCTGTTCGCCCAGGTGCCCCACATCACCTTCCCCGGCGGGCGTCTGTTGCGCTCGCCGTTGCTGGCACTGGGCATGCTCTGGCATCGCCTCAAGGAGCTGAGCTAACCCACGCCCTCAGGCCGCCTCGGTCTGGCTCGCCCTGAGGGCCAGGCGGCGCGTTTGCGCGCTGTTCGGCCGGGCCAGCCGTCGCTCGTTGGCCAGCGCCCGTGCCAGCTCAGATTGGCCACTACGCCGCGCCGCTTCGAACAGGGTCAAGTCAATCAGGTCGCGCTGCGCGTGACTGCCGCCGAAACGCTGAGCGATGGAACGCAGCGGTCGGAGCAGGCGCACGCAGTTAACATACTCGCCAACGGCGAAGGCCTGGATCGCCCGGCACAGCGGATACCCCACTTCGCCGCTGAACTGCCGGTTGTCGTTAGCACACGTCTCGATCACTCGCTGCTGCGCCGCCAGCACCGCCTCAGCCTGCGCACTGTACCCGGCGCTGACGAAGGCCAGCATGGCGTGGGCGTCGTTGAACGCATAGAGGCCGACGTCCGCATGAGGCGTCCAGAGATCCGCCACCGCGCGCCAGCGTTCGCCCACGTCCACGCCGAGCAGTTGCAGGCGCCAGAGCAGCGCTGAAGCATCCACCAGATCGAGCACCAACGCCGAGCGGGCGCCGAAGACCGGGCCGTCGAACAGCGCCAGCACCTCGTCATACTGCTCCAGATCCAGGTGAAACAGTGCCAGATGCCACCAGTTATGCACCTGGAAGAAGCTGTCACCCGCCCAGTGCGGTTGGCGCTCGCGCATCCAGGCGATGCCTTCGCGCGGGCGGTTTTGCATCTCCAGCACATGGGCCACCGCATGCTGCGCCCACCCATCGCGTGGCTGTAGCTCGACGGCACGCCGCCCGGCTCGCTCGGCGGCGAGGTAATCGGCGTTTTCCTCCAGGCCGAACGCATGCATGCCAAGCAGTGCATGATAGCCCGGCATTTGTGCCTGCCATTCCGGCAGTGCGCGGCTGATGCGGTCGCGCAGCATGCGTCCATGACCGCAGAAGAAATCCACCAGATGGCCGGCCTGCAGGGCAAGAATATCCAGCGGCCAGGCGATGCTCACATCCTCCAACAACACGCCGGCCTCCTTCCAGCGCCCGTCGAGCAGCGCGCCGATGGCCTTCAGGTGTCCCTGCTCGCGTGCGTTGTGCGGCAATGCCGCGGCCTGCCGATAGGCCGCGCGCGCCGCGACCAGGCCATCGGGCTCGGTGCCCAGCAGGTTCAGCCAGGCCCGCAGCACGTGGGCCATGATCATCTCCGGGCGCTGCGCCTGGGCGGCGTCGAGGGTGGTCAGCGGGTCGCCGACATAACACTGAAACTGTGCCAGGGCATCTTGATAGTGGTGCAAGCTGTCGTGATCGGCACCGGAAATTTCCAGTCCCATAGGGTCGCGCATCGTCATTGGATGATCCTCATATGGCTGTCTTCTCAACGCGCTGCCGTACGGCCTGCTCCCGTCACCGCGTGCCTGCTACGGTAAAAAAGAGGCCAAGGGCTGCCTATAGCCCAGACGCCGGCATTTTTGATCCAGCCGCCAAGCGAGGCCGCCGTGGATGCGTTATCCAGCGTGCTGACGACGGTGCACCTGTCCGCAGGTGCCTTTCTGCACGCCGAATTTACCGCGCCCTGGTGCATACGCTCGCAAGTTGGCCCCGAGGATTTCAGCTCCCAAGGCCTACCTCCGGCTCATCTCATGGCCTACCACTATGTACTCGCCGGCCGCTTGCTGCTCAGCGTCGGCGAAGCCCCGCCGTTGGCTGTCGAGGCGGGTGAGATCATCCTGTTACCCCGCAACCCGCCACATATCCTCGCCAGCGCCACACAGCTACCGGTGCAGATTATCGATCATCTGCTGCAACCGCCGGACGGTCCTGGGCTGGCCCACCTGCGCTACGGTGGCGGAGGCGCCACGACAGAGGTGATCTGCGGCTACATCGGTTGCGAGGTGCCCGACAATCCGCTGCTGCGCACCCTGCCCGACATCCTCACGTTGCGCATCGCCGACGGTGCCTGGATCGAGCAGTCGTTCCAGCGCGCCGCCCGGGAAGCTGCCTCGCAGCGGCCGGGCTCGGTCACCGCGCTCAGCAAGCTGGCCGAGCTGCTCTTCATCGAGGCCGTGCGCCATTACCTAGACACCTCGTCAAACCGCGAGCATGGCTGGTTGGCCGGCCTGCGCGACCCACAGGTCGGCAAGGCCCTGGCGCTGCTGCATGGCCAGCACGCCCGCCACTGGACCACCGAGGCGCTGGCCAGCGCAGTCGGACTGTCGCGCTCAGCCTTCGCTGAGCGTTTTACCCAACTGATCGGCCAACCGCCGATGCGCTATTTATGTCACTGGCGCCTGCTGCTGGCTGCCCAGCAATTGCGCGAGGGCCGCACCCTGGCACGCATTGCCGAGGAAGTCGGCTACGCCTCGGAAGCCGCACTCAATCGGGCTTTTCGCCAGCATTTCGGCCTGCCACCAGCCGCCTGGCGGCGGCGCTACGCCTAGCCCCCGCCCAGCCTGCCTATCTGCCGCTACGCTAAAGGGCACCCGCAGTCATCGACGAGACCTCAAGGTGCACACCTATTTGCTGCTCGGCCTGCTCTGGCTCGCCGGCTGTACCAGCATTGCCCAACCCATCCCCAGCCAAGCCCTGGCGCCGGGGGAGTCACCCATTGCCTTGACGCTGCGCCAGCAGGCCCAAGCCCATCCGGCTGGCGAATCAGGCTTTCGCCTGCTGGCTTCCAGCAGCGAGGCGTTCAGCGCCCGCGCCGAGCTGATCCGCCGTGCCCGGCACAGCCTCGATTTGCAGTACTACATCGTCCACGAGGGCCTCAGCACGAGCCTGCTGGTCGAGGAACTGCTGCGCGCCGCCGATCGCGGCGTGCGGGTGCGCGTTTTGCTCGATGACACCGCAAGCGATGGGCGCGATTATGAAATTGCCACGCTGGCCGCCCACCCGAACATTCAGATCCGCGTGTTCAATGCCCTGCATGTGGGCCGCAGCAATGGCATCACCCGTCTCCTGGGCAGGCTGTTCAACCTCAACCGCCAGCATCGGCGCATGCACAACAAGTTATGGCTGGCCGACAGCAGCGTGGCCATTGTCGGCGGGCGCAATCTGGGCGACGAATACTTCGATGCCCAGCCGCAACTCAACTTCGCCGACATCGACCTGCTCGCCGCCGGGCCGGTGGCCGTCAGCCTGGCGGAAAGCTTCGACCAGTTCTGGAATCACCGCCTGAGCGTGCCGATTCAGCACTTTCTCTACCGACCGCCCTCTCAGCGGACCCTGGACAAGGCGCGCCGCACACTCACCCAGTACCTCGCCGACGTCCAGCAACACGAACCGCAGCGCATTGCGCCACTGCTCGCCTACCAGCAAACACCGCAACTGCAAGGCTGGCTGGAATCCTTGATTTGGGCACGCGGCCAGGCATTGTGGGATGCGCCTAACAAGATCCTCGCCGAGCGTGAGCCGGACCCGCACTGGCTACTCACGACTCAGTTGTCGCCCCACCTGGCGCATATCCGCAAGGAACTTCTGCTGGTCTCGGCGTATTTCATTCCCGCTCGCGAAGGCCTGCTGGACCTCACCCGCCGGGCGGATCAGGGCATCGATGTACGCCTGTTGACCAACTCGCTGGAAGCCACCGATGTGCCCGCCGTGCATGGTGCCTACGCGCCCTACCGCATCAGCCTGTTGAAGCACGGCATCCGGGTGTTCGAGCTGCGCCGCCAACCGGACGAGGAAAGCAGCTACAGCTTCAGCGGCTCGTCCGAATCCAGTCTGCACAGCAAGGCGCTGGTCATCGATGGGGAAAAAGTCTTCATCGGCTCGTTCAATTTCGATCCACGCTCGGTGCTGTGGAACAGCGAAGTGGGCGTGCTGGTGGACAGCCCCGCGCTGGCCGGCGAAGTGCGTCGCCTGACCCTGGAAGGCATGCGGCCGTCCATCAGCTACGAGGTGCAACTGGACGAACAAGACGCCCGGCCACGCCTGGTGTGGATGGCCGAAGACCAGGGCATTACCCGGCGTATCGAACGCGAGCCCGGCAACCTGTGGCGCCGCCTGAATGCCTGGTTGGCCGATTGGATCGGCCTGGAACGAATGTTGTAACGACCCCGCACGCGGCACGACGCGAAACGGCTCTATACCCTTATGGGCTGGCCTGTTGCGCCAAGCCATGCCTGCCGCGCAACAGAACTACCAACCCGCCGGCGCCCAGGGCCATCAACAGCGGCAGGGCATGGCCGCTGACCCACTGGCTGGCCGCTCCCGTGGCCAGCGGACCGAGCAGGCAGCCAATGCCCCACAGTTGCGAAACATGGGCATTGGCGCGCACCAGCTCGCTGTCCCGATACCGTTCGCCGATCAAAATCAGCGACAGGGTGAACAAGCCACCGGCGCTGGCCCCGAACAGTACCCACAGCGGCCAGATCAGCGGCGTGTGCAACAGGGCAGGAATGCCCAGGCTGCTGAGTAACAGCGCCAATGCGCAACCCTGGAACAACAGCGGGCGCGATACATGATCGGCGAGCCAGCCGATCGGCAACTGCAGCAGTGCATCGCCGACCACCACCACGCTGACCATCAGCAAGGCGATTTCCGGGGCAAACCCCTGGCGCAGGCCGTACACCGGCAACAACGTCAGCACCATCGACTCGAACGCAGCGAACAGCGCTACCGCCCAGGCAATGGCCGGCAGGCTGCGACAGAACTGCAGCAGCCCCCGCAGGCTGGCGTCATAACTGCTCACTTCAGGCGCGCCATCGCGCCCCACCAGCAACAGCGCGCCACCGACCAGCAAGCCAACGCCGCACCAGAATCCCGTGTCGCTCTCACTGCCCAATGCGCCGAGCAGCAGCGGTCCGCACAACTGACTGAGGGCATAGCCGGTGCCGTACAACGCCACCAGCCGGCCGCGCAGATGTTCCACCGCCAGTTGATTGATCCAGCTTTCACCGAGGATGAACACCACGGTCAGCGACATGCCCAGCCATAACCGCAACAGCAGCCACAGCGAATAGTGCGGCCACAGCGCCAGCAGACCTACGGACACCGCCCCGCTCAGCAAGCACAGGCGCATCAGCCGGGCGCTGCCCAGGCGCTGGGCCAGCCGCCCGGACAGCGCCGAGCCCACCAAAATGCCGACTGCCGGCATCGCCGCCATCACGCCAATGGCAAAGGTCCCGTAACCCCAGGCTTCCAGGCGTAACGACACCAGCGGCAGGCTGATGCCCAGCGCCAGACCGACGCTGATTACCGCACCGCAGACGGCAAAATAAGTTAACCAACGCATAGAAAATCCAGGTCGCATGCGGTGGACAACGCACAACGGTTGTCCACCCTACGGGTTACAGCAACCCGTAGGGTGGATGGCGCTTTTCCCATCCACTGGACAGTGTCGGATAGACACAGACAGCGAGTGCGCACCCAAGGGTACATCGGGTCATAGCTTGATCCAGGTGGCCTTGAGTTCGGTGTACTTGTCGAAGGCATGCAGGGATTTGTCGCGGCCGTTGCCGGACTGCTTGAAACCGCCGAACGGCGCGGTCATGTCGCCGCCATCGTACTGATTGACCCACACGCTGCCGGCGCGCAGGGCCTTGGCGGTCAAATGGGCCTTGGACAGGTTGCTGGTCCACACCGCCGCCGCCAGCCCATAAGGTGTGTCGTTGGCGATCTGTACCGCTTCCTCGGGCGTGTCGAAGGCGATCACCGAGAGCACCGGCCCGAAGATTTCCTCGCGGGCGATCTTCATCGCATTGCTCACGCCGTCGAACAGGGTCGGCTCCACATAGGTGCCGCCGGTATCTTGCATAACGCGCTGGCCACCGACCAGCAACTGGGCGCCTTCGGCACGACCCGCCTCGATAAAGCCCAGCACATTGCCCAGCTGCTGCTGATCGACGATGGCGCCGACGCGGGTCTGCGGATCCAGGGGATGGCCCGGCCGCCATTGCTTGAGCGCCTCGACCACCATGGGTACGAACTGGTCTTTGATCGAACGCTCGACCAGCAGCCGCGAACCGGCAGTGCACACCTCGCCCTGGTTGTAAGCGATGGCGCTGGCGGCAGCCTCGGCGGCGGCTGCAAGATCGGGAGCGTCGGCGAAGACGATGTTCGGGCTCTTGCCGCCCGCCTCCAGCCAGACGCGTTTCATGTTCGACTCGCCGGCATAGATCATCAGTTGCTTGGCCACTTTGGTCGAGCCGGTGAACACCAGACAATCGACATCCATGTGCAGCGCCAGCGCCTTGCCGACGGTATGCCCAAAGCCTGGCAACACGTTGAACACCCCGGCCGGAATGCCCGCCTCAAGGGCCAGCGCGGCCAGGCGAATGCCGGTCAGCGGCGATTTTTCCGAGGGTTTGAGGATTACTGAGTTGCCCGCCGCCAGCGCCGGGCCGAGCTTCCAGCAGCTCATGATCATCGGGAAATTCCACGGCACGATGGCCGCCACTACGCCGATCGGCTCGCGGGTCACCAGACCCAGTTCGTCATGGGGCGTGGCCGCCACTTCGTCGTAGATCTTGTCGATCGCCTCGCCGCTCCAGCGGATCGCCCGCGCGGCCGCCGTCACGTCGACCTTCAGGGCATCGGTGATCGGCTTGCCCATGTCCAGGGTTTCCAGCAGGGCCAGTTCCTCGCGGTGCGCCTCGATCAGGTCGGCAAAGCGGATCATCACCTGCTTGCGCTTGACTGGCGCCAGGCGCGACCAGACGCCGGACTCGAAGCGTGCGCGGGCCACCTGTACGGCCGCCTCAGCATCCGCCTGATCGCAGCTGGCCACCTGACCGAGCACACGGCCATCCACCGGGCTGATGCAGTCGAACGTGGCGCCGGACACTGCCGGGCGAAGGGCGCCGTCGATGAAGGCGCCGCCTTCGATTACCAGAGTGGTGGCACGCTGTTCCCAATCGCTGCGGGTCAGGCTCATGGAGGCTTCCTCTTATTTTGTGGGGCCGCCGGTATGCGGAGGCAGGTGATCACCGCACCCTACCCAGTGGCCGAATCGTTTTCAATATTTTTTACAGCAGCCCACAAATTTGGCGTACTGCGTTCGTTTTATCAAACGGAACCGCCCAAGCAAGCGCTCTGGTAATCTTGGCCGGCGCGCTGGCGCCCGCTGCGGGCCGGTAGCGCTGATTGCCTCTGCCTTTTCGCAACCAAGGATTGCTTATGCGGCGCTACCGTAACGACACTCGCTTTGAACACGCTCAGAGTATTGCCGAACTGGAACACATGGCGCGCCGGCACCTGCCCCATTTCGCCTGGGAGTACTTGGCCGGCGGCGCCGAGGACGAAGTCACCCTGCGGCGCAATCGCCAGGCCTTCGCCGAGATCGGCCTGCTGCCGTCGACGCTGATCTCCTGCGCGCAGATCGACACCCGCACCGCGTTTCTCGGCCAGCAGCGACCCCTGCCGCTGGCCATCGGCCCCACCGGCTTCAATGGCATGCTCTACAAGGATGCCGACATCCTGCTGGCCAGGGCGGCGCGCGACAAGGGCATCCCTTTCACCCTGAGCACTGTCTCCAGCAACTCGCTGGAAGAAGTCGCCGCCGCCGTGCCGGACGTTGAGCTCTGGTACCAGCTGTACAGCCTGAACGACCCGGCCGTCGAAGACGACCTGCTGCGCCGCGCCGAGGCGGTCGGCTGCCGCACCCTGCTGCTGACCAGCGATGCGGTGCTAATCGGCAACCGCGAGTGGGACCGGCGCAACTTCGCCAAACCGCTGCAGCTCACCTGGCGCAACAAGCTCGACGTCGCCTGCCATCCGCGCTGGATCAAGCGGGCCTTGTGGCCCCAGGGCCTGCCGAAGATGGGCAACCTGTTGGCTTACCTGCCCGGCGATGCCAAGAACACCGCCGGCGCCGCGCATTTCATGGCCCACAAGATGGAGCCCGGTTTGTGCTGGGAGCACCTGGCCCGGTTGCGCAAACGCTGGCCGCACCGCCTGGTGCTCAAGGGCGTGCAAACCGCCGCCGATGCGCGACGCTGCGTGGAGCTGGGCCTGGACGGCATTGTGGTGACCAACCATGGCGGCCGTCAGCTGGATGGCACCCCGGCGAGCATCGACTGCCTGCCAGCCATTAGCGAGGCAGTGCGCGGCCAGCTGTCGGTTTTGCTCGACAGCGGTATTCGCCGCGGCACCGACATTGCCAAGGCCTGTGCGCTGGGTGCCGACGGCGTATTGCTCGGCCGTGCCACGCTGTTTGGCGTGGCGGTCGGTGGCCAGGCCGGCGCGGCCCGTGCCCTCGGCTTGCTAGAGCAGGAGTTGCGCCTGGCGCTCGGACTGGTCGGCTGCCCGACGCTGAGCGAGCTGGAACGCCGGCATGTGCAGCCGCTGCGCTCGGCCTTGGCCTGAGGTTATTCAAGGCATAAAAAAACCCGCTGGAAGGCGGGTTTTTTTCAAGGGCCGATCAATTACTTGATCTTGGCTTCCTTGTAGATCACGTGCTTACGCACGACCGGATCGTACTTCTTGATCTCGATCTTGTCGGGCGTAGTGCGCTTGTTCTTGTCGGTGGTGTAGAAGTGGCCGGTACCGGCGCTGGACACCAAACGGATCAGGTCACGCATGATTATTCTCCTTAAACCTTTTCGCCGCGGGCGCGCAGCTCGGCCAGAACGACGTCAATGCCACGCTTATCGATGATACGCATGCCCTTGGTGCTCAGGCGCAGACGCACGAAACGGTTCTCGGACTCGACCCAGAAGCGGTGATGCTGCAGGTTCGGCAGGAAACGACGACGGGTTTTGTTGTTTGCGTGGGAAATGTTGTTCCCGGTTACCGGACCCTTACCGGTAACTTGACAGACTCTCGACATGCCTCAGCCCTCTATAAACCACATGCCCAACCCGGCATGGGTTGGCCGCTTGATCTCTTGCTTTGGCGCGTTGCGCCAGGATTTCGCCAGGGTCTTACCGGCAGTCACTGCTGTCGCAGGACCGGGCCCCTAGAAAAGAGCGCTGCTTTATATCAGAAGCACCGAACTGTCGCAAGAATTCCTGACATTTCAATACCTGCCGTACAGCGTCGATAAGCGTCATTTGCGTGGCGCACAGCGCGAGTCCGGGGGAACCGCCGTTCATCGCCAACCCAGCGTTGTACCTGCTTCGCGCATGGTCTAGGGTAGGCCACACAGTCGGCTCCCAAGCCGCTTCTAAAGGAAATGTTCATGCGTCTTGCCCTTCTTCCCCTGTTATTTGCACCGTGGCTGGCCCAGGCCGCCACCCTTGCGGTGTGCACCGAAGCCAGTCCTGAAGGGTTCGACGTGGTGCAGTACAACTCGCTGACCACGACCAACGCCTCAGCCGACGTGCTGATGAATCGTCTGGTGGAATTCGACGCCACGCGCGGCGAGCTGCTGCCCAGCCTGGCGAGCAGCTGGCAGGTATCGGCCGATGGCCTGACCTATGACTTCACGCTGCGCGATGACGTGGCCTTCCATCGCACCGACTATTTCAGCCCCTCGCGCACGTTAAATGCCGATGACGTGCTATTCAGTTTCCAGCGCATGCTCGACGCCAACCATCCCTGGCATGCCAGCGCGGCCAGCGGCTATCCCCACGCCCAGTCGATGCAATGGCCGGATCTGGTGAAATCCATCGAGGCGCCGGCACCGCACCAGGTGCGTATCACCCTGACCCGGCCGGATGCCACCTTTCTGGCCACCCTGAGCATGGGCTTCGCCTCGATCTATTCCGCCGAATACGCCGACCAGTTGCTGGCCGCCGGCACGCTGGCCGAACTGAACCAGAAACCCATCGGCACCGGCCCGTTCATGCTGCGACGCTTTCAGAAGGACGCTGCGGTGCGCTACGTCGCCCATCTCGCCTATTTTGCCGGCAAGCCGGCGGTTGATGCGCTGATCTTCGCCATTACCCCGGACGCCAACGTGCGCCTGCAGAAGCTGCGCCGCAACGAATGCCAGATCGCCCTGTCGCCCAAGCCGCAGGATGTGCGCAGCGCCGAAACCGACCCCAACCTCAAGGTGGTGCAGACCCCGGCGTTCATGACTGCCTTCGTGGCGATCAACACCCAGCATGCGCCGCTGGACAAACCCGAGGTGCGCCAGGCGATCAACCTGGCGTTCGACCGCGCCAGTTACCTCAAGGCGGTATTCGAGGACAGCGCCAGTGCGGCCAGCGGTCCTTACCCGCCGAACACCTGGAGCTACGCGGGCGACTTGCCCGGCTATGCCCATGATCCGGCCAAGGCTCGCGAACTCTTGACCAAGGCCGGCTTGGCGGACGGCTTCAAGACGACCATCTGGACCCGGCCTTCGGGCAGCCTGCTCAACCCCAATCCGAGCCTGGGTGCCCAGCTGTTGCAGGCGGACCTGGCCCAGATCGGCGTTCGGGCCGAGATTCGTGTGATCGAGTGGGGTGAGCTTATTCGCCGCGCCAAGGCCGGCGAGCATGATCTGCTGTTCATGGGCTGGGCCGGCGACAACGGCGATCCGGACAACTTCCTTACTCCGCAATTCGCCTGCGCCTCGGTGCAGTCGGGGCTGAACTTCGCCCGCTATTGCGATCCGCGCCTCGACCAGTTGATTTCTCAGGGTAAGACCCAGAGCGTGCAGGCCGAGCGCAGCAGGCTGTACGTGCAGGCGCAGCGCATCATTCAAGAACAGGCACTGTGGATTCCTCTGGCCCACCCCACCGCGTTCGCCCTGACCCGCGCTAATGTTGAGGGGTACCAGGTCAGCCCGTTCGGCCGCCAGGACTTTGCCAGCGCACGAGTGCGCTAGCAGGCCGTTGAAAAACGTAGGCGAGGCAATGCAGGTAGTTTTTCAAACAGGAGACGCGACATGCGCTATCACGATACCCACAGCAAAGCCGTTGGCTATCTGCTGTGGATTTTCGGTTTTCTCGGCTCGCATCGCTTTTACTACGGCAAGCCGATCACCGGCACGATCTGGTTCTTTACCCTCGGCCTGTTGTTCGTCGGCTGGATCATCGACCTGTTTCTAATTCCGTCGATGGACCGCGAAGCGGACCTGCGCTTCAACTCTGGGCGGCTGGATTACAACATCGCCTGGATTCTGCTGACCTTCCTCGGCGTATTCGGTGTGCACCGCATGTACCAGGGCAAATGGATTACTGGAATCATTTACCTGTTCACCGGCGGGCTGTTTTTCGTCGGCGTGCTGTATGACTTCTGGACGCTTAACAACCAGATTTCCGAACAGAACATTCGCGGTTAAAACCAGAACCTGGCTCCGTCGACCCAGACAAAAGGATCGGCCCCACCCATGAAGCATGGATGGGGCCGAATCTATTTAGTAGCGGTCGATTCAAGTGGCAGTGAGTGGCTTTTCAGCTCTGATAACAGATGCGCCCATCCACCAGCGTGTAACGCACCTTTCCCGGCAGGCAATGTCCCAGGAACGGACAGTTGCGGCCTTTGGAGTACCAGCTGTCGCCGGCCACGGTGCTCACCGTTGGGTCGAACAGCAGCAGATCGGCCGGCGCACCGAGCGCCAGGCGACCCGCCGGCAGTTGCAACGCCTTGGCCGGACCACTGGACAGGCGCGCCAACAGGGTCGGCAGATCGAGCAAGCCGTCTTCCACCAGCGTCATGGCCAACGGCAGCAGCAGCTCGACGCTGCTGATCCCCGCTTCGGTAGCGCCGAACGGCGCCAGCTTGGCATCCGCCTCATGGGGCTGGTGATGGCTGGCAATCGCCGAAATCACCCCGCTCTTCACCGCCTCGCGCAACGCCTCGCGATCGGCACGCGAACGCAGCGGCGGCTGCACATGGTAAGAGCTGGAAAAATCGATCAGCGCCTCGTCGGTGAGAATCAACTGATACAGCGCCACATCGGCGGTAACCGGCAGGCCACGCGCCTGCGCCTCGGCAATCATCTGCACGCCGCGCGCACTGGTCAATTGCGTGAAGTGCGCGCGCACACCGGCCTGCTCGGCCAGCAGCAGGTTGCGCGCCAGGGCCACGGTTTCGGCGCTTTCCGGAATACCGGCCAGGCCCAGCAGTGTGGCGGTCGGGCCTTCGTGGGCCAGGCCGCCTTCGGCCAGGTCTGCATCCTGGGAATGGAACACCACGGTCAGCTCGAACGTCGCCGCGTATTCCAGCGCGCGGAGCAAGTTGCGACTGTTGGGGAAGCCATTGAGGCCGTTGCTGAATGCCACGCAACCGGCATCACGCAAAGTGACCAGTTCGGCGAGTTGTTCACCGGCCAGATCCTTGCTCAGCGCACCGATAGGAAACACCTTGGCGTGGCCGGCTTCCTGGGCGCGATCCAGAATCAGCTCGGCAACGGTGGCGCTGTCCAGCACCGGCTTGGTACGTGGCGAGCAGCACAGGCTGGTGACCCCGCCCGCTGCCGCCGCTAGGGTTTCGCTGGCGATGCTGCCCTTGCGCCCATAGCCGGGCTCACACAGGGCCACGGACAGGTCCACCAGACCGGGGCTGGCGATCAGTCCGCGCGCATCGATTTCCTGATCGATCTTGAGACCTTGCGGGGCCTGACCGATGGCGACCAGCTTGGTGGCATCGATATAAAGGTCAGTAACCTGGTCCAGACCGCTGGCCGGGTCGATGATGCGAGCACCGAGGATACGAGTGGCCATCAATTCTGCTCCTCGGCAGCACGTTCGGATTCGAGTTGGCGTTCAGCGGTCTGGCCGCTCATGGTCATGGACAGCACCGCCATGCGCACGGCGATGCCATAGGTGACCTGGTTGAGAATCACCGATTGCGGACCATCGGCAACCGCCGATTCGATTTCCACGCCGCGGTTGATCGGTCCCGGATGCATGACGATGGCATCCGGCTTGGCCAGCGCCAGGCGTTCGCTGCTCAAGCCGTAGAGTCGGTAGAACTCGCCCTCGCTGGGCAGCAGACCGCCGTGCATGCGCTCGCGCTGCAGGCGCAGCATGATCACCACATCCACATCCTTGAGGCCCTCGCTTAGGCTGGTGAACACGCGCATGCCGTAGTCTTCCAGGCCGACCGGCAGCAGCGTCTTCGGGCCGATCACGCGGATGTCGCGGCAGCCCAGTGCGCGCAGGGCAAACATGTCCGATCGCGCCACCCGCGAGTGCAGGATGTCACCGACAATGGCCACCGACAGGTTCTCGAAGCCGCCTTTGTGACGGCGGATGGTCAACATATCGAGCATGCCCTGAGTGGGATGCGCATGACGACCGTCGCCACCGTTGATGATCGCCACATCAGGGCACACGTGTTCGGCAATGAAGTGCGCCGCACCGGAATCGGAGTGACGCACCACGAACATGTCGGCGGCCATGGCTTCAAGGTTGCGCAGGGTATCGAACAGCGATTCGCCCTTGCTGGTCGATGAGGTCGACACGTTCAGGCTGATCACGTCGGCGGACAGCCGCTGGGCCGCCAGTTCGAACGTGGTGCGGGTGCGTGTGGAGTTCTCGAAGAATACGTTGCACACCGTCTTGCCACGCAGCAGCGGCACTTTTTTCACCGCGCGTGCGCCGACCTCGAGAAACGAATCGGCGGTATCAAGGATCTCAGTGAGCAATTCGCGGGGCAAATCGTCGAGGGACAGGAAATGGCGCAGCTGGCCGTGGGAGTTGAGTTGTAGCGGGCACTTGGCGGCGGTGGGCAGCATCGCGGGGGGTCTCAATTGGCGGCGAGGTCTTGGAGCTCAAGCGCCAGGGGCGCGGGGCCGAGCAATTTTACCCGTTCCGAGGGTGCCAGCGACAGGCTGGCGCCGAGGACATCCGCGCGGATCGGCAACTCGCGGGCGTCCAGGTCGAGCAGGCAGACCAGCGTCACGCTGGCCGGACGACCATAGTCGAACAATTCGTTGAGGGCCGCGCGCACGGTGCGCCCACTCATCAGCACATCATCGATCAGCACCAGGTGCTGGCCTTCTACCTCGAACGGCAGCGCCGAAGGGCTGACCACCGGATGCAGGCCGCGCTGGCTGAAATCATCGCGGTAGAAGGAGACATTGAGCACGCCCAGCGGGCCGGGCTCGGCCAGCTCGGCGAGGAGCGCCTCGGCGACCCACAGCCCACCCGTCTGGATGCCGATGAAACGCGGCTCACTGATCTGTCGCTGGGCGAGGTGGGCACGCAGGTCGCGGGCCATCTGGGGCAACAGTTCGGCGGGGTTGGGCAGAGTCATGGGCTCTCCTTGCTTGGCGGACGGCCCGAACGGGCCGAAAATTAATCAACAGTTTTGCTCGAGCCACCCCTCGAGTAGCAAGGCGGCGGCCAGGGCGTCCACCGGGTTGTCCCGGTAGCCGCCACGCTGGCCCTGGGCCAGGCGTTGGCCCTTGGCCTCGAAGGTGGTCAGACGTTCGTCATGGGTGTGTACGGGTAGGTTGAAGCGGCCGTTCAGGCGTCGGGCGAACTTCTCTGCGCGGGCGCTCATCTCGCTGGGCGTGCCGTCCATGTTTAGCGGCAAGCCGACCACAATGGCGTCCGGCTGCCACTCCTTGATCAGCTTTTCCACCTGCGCCCAGTCCGGCACACCGTTTTGCGCCTTGAGCACACACAGCTCGCGGGCTTGGGCAGTGATCGCCTGGCCAACCGCGACGCCAATTTGTTTGCTGCCGTAATCGAAGCCCAGCAGCAGGCGTGGCGTCTCGCTCATGCGTGGCCAACCTGGCTGCTCAACAAGCTGAGATCGACGCCCAGATGGGCGGCGGCGGCTTGCAGGCGCTGCACGGCGGGAATTTCAAACAGAATGCGCGCATCGCTGGGGCAACACAGCCAGGCGTTATCGGCCAGCTCGGCCTCCAGCTGCCCGGCATCCCAACCGGAATAGCCGAGGGCAATCAGACTGCGTGCCGGGCCGGTGCCGTCGGCGATGGCGAACAATGCATCCTGGGAGGTGGACAGCGCCAGCTCGCCAAGCTCCAAAGTGGCCTGGAACTGCCAGCCGCCGTCGTGCAGCACGAAGCCGCGGTCGGTTTGCACCGGGCCGCCGGCATAGATGGGTTGCTCGTGACTGACCGGTGTGGGGATGTCATCGGGGCGCAGCTGTTCGAGCACATCGGCCAGGTCCAGGCCATTGGGCCGATTGATCACCAGACCCATGGCGCCCTGCGCGCTGTGTTCGATCAGGTAAATGACGGTCTGTGCGAAATTCGGATCGCCCATGTGTGGCATGGCGATCAGGAGATGATTCGTGAGGTAGCTCGGAGCAGTGTTCATGGGCCTAGTTTCGGCCTTCCCGGCGTGCCCGGCAAGAGACAGGCGTCAGGCCTGCATCGGCGCGCCTGAGTTGACAACTGCGAAGCATCGCCGCAAAAAGCGTTTCGCCACGAAGTTACTGCTGCTTACTGACTCGAGAGGCGGTCGCCGCGCTCAAAGCGCCAGGTCCGGATGATTTCCAGCCGATCAAAATCGGCCAGATCGCCCGTGAAAGGCGCATAGGGCGCCGCCAGGTGAACGATACGCATCGCCGCCTGATCGAGCACCGCGTGGCCGGAAGATTCCAGCACCAGCACTTCGTGCAACGATCCGTCGCGACGGATCGACACCAGCAGGCGCAGGTTGCCGTACAGGCGCTCGCGACGGGCCTGGTCCGGGTAATTGAGGTTGCCGATGCGCTCGACCTTCTTGCGCCACTCGTCTTTATACCAGGCGCCTTTGTCACGCATGGTCGAGGCGGCATTGAGGCGGTGGATCTTCGGTCGCTTGGCATAGAGCTGCTGCTCCAGGGCCAGGTCGGCTTCCAGGCTGGCAATTTCCGCGGACAACTGGGCGCTGTCGAACTCCGGCACCGGACGCGGTTGGGTCTCGGTCTTGCGCTGTTCTTGCTTCACCGGCGTCTTGACCGGCTGGGGCGCACGGGTGGCGACAGCCGCCTTGGGGGCTTCCTGCGGCACCTGTTGCGGTGCGGTGGGCTGCGGCGTGACCCGATTGATTTGCGTGTCGTGAAAAGGCGCTATTTCAGTGGTCTTGGTCGCCGCCTTGTGCTCCAGGGTGCCACTGCCCTGCTGATTGTCCTGAGCGAGGAAATCCGCCTCTTTGGGCGCTTCGGCGCTTTTGAACGTGGACAGGGTGATTTCCAGCGTCTTGCTGATCGCTGGCGGATCGGCCAACTGGAAGCCCAGGCCGAGAATCAGCGCCATATGCAGGACTGCGGCCAGGAACAGGGTAAACCCCAGGCGGTCGGCAGGACGCACGCCAGGGTTGTCGAGTTCAGGCAAAAAAGCTGCGGTCATGATGCACTGCTACGGGTCGAAAAGGCCGGCAGTCTGCCCGAGAGCCGGCGCAAAAGTCTATGAACCACACGGCAGCTTGAAGCTGCCGGTTCATGCCATGGGGTATTCAGGCGCGCGCCTGCAGCTTGGCTTCGATCGCATCCATCAGCTGCTCGCCGATACGCGTTCCATAAGCATTGTCGATTTCCCGGATGCAGGTCGGACTGGTGATGTTGATTTCCGTCAGGTAGTCGCCAATCACGTCCAGGCCCACGAACAGCAAGCCTCGCGCACGCAACTGCGGACCGACGATGGCGGCGATCTCGCGATCGCGATCGCTCAGCGGGCGCGCTTCGCCACGGCCGCCCGCAGCCAGGTTGCCACGCGTCTCGCCGGCCGCCGGTATGCGCGCCAGGCAGTAAGGCACCGGCTCACCGTCGATCATCAGGATGCGTTTATCGCCCGCCTTGATTTCGGGGATGTAACGTTGCGCCATGATCTGCCGCGCACCGTGGTCGGTCAGCGTCTCGAGAATCACCGACAGGTTGGGATCGCCTTCGCGGTGGCGAAAGATCGAGGCGCCGCCCATCTCATCCAGGGGTTTGAGAATGATGTCACGGTGCTCGCGGGCGAACTCGCGGAGAATGTCGGAACGCCGACTGACCAGGGTTGGCGGCGTGCATTGCGGGAATTGCGTGGCAAAGAACTTTTCATTGCAGTCACGCAGGCTTTGCGGACGGTTGACCACCAGGGCGCCCGCCTGCTCGGCCAGTTCCAGCAGATAGGTGGCATAAACGTATTCGCCGTTGAAGGGCGGGTCCTTGCGCATGAGGATGACATCGAGCTCGCCGAGCGGCTCATCGATCTCGGCATCCAGTTCGAACCAGTGCTCGGGGTCGTTGAACACGCGCAGGGGGCGCATCCGGCCTCTGGCCTGGCTACCCAGCTGATAGAGGTCCTGCTGTTCCATGTAGAACAGCGACCAGCCGCGTGCCTGAGCGGCGAGCAGCATGGCCAGCGAGCTGTCCTTTTTGAAGGCAATGCCTGCAATGGGGTCCATGACGATCCCGAGGCGAACGCTCATGTGGGGTATCCTCCGCAGCGATAAGAACAAGGCAGTAGACACTGCCAAAAACGGGTTAGCAAGGCGTCAGGGTGGCGCCGTGAATGCCCTCGGTCAAGGAAAAAGCGGATGGCTGCCGCTCTGTGGATTGCCATCTGGGGACTGTGCTACAAAGACGCCGCGAGGGGGCTGAGACCCCTTCATTGGCCCGTCTCAGGCATACGTAACAATAACGACTCACCGAGGCTATGGTAGGGCGATGATGGAACAGCATTCCGACAGCTTGAAAGTAATGGTGATCGACGACTCGAAGACGATTCGCCGCACCGCGGAAACCCTACTGAAGAAAGTGGGCTGCGAGGTCATCACCGCCGTCGATGGTTTCGATGCGCTGGCCAAGATCGCCGATACTCACCCGAACATCATATTTGTCGACATCATGATGCCGCGGCTCGACGGTTATCAGACCTGCGCACTGATCAAGAATAACAGTGCATTCAAATCGACACCGGTGATCATGCTTTCCTCCAAGGACGGCCTGTTCGACAAGGCCAAAGGGCGCATCGTGGGGTCCGACCAGTACCTCACCAAGCCCTTCAGCAAGGAAGAACTGCTCAGTGCCATCAAGGCACACGTGCCCGACTTCACACCGGTGGAGCAATTATCCTGAGGTCCGGCCACTGGCCGCTGACGTCTTTTGTGTATGGGGAATACCATGGCTCGTATTTTGATTGTTGATGACTCTCCGACCGAGATGTACAAGCTGACCGAGATGCTGGAAAAGCATGGTCATCAGGTGCTCAAGGCCGAAAATGGCGCGGATGGCGTGGCCCTGGCCCGCCAGGAAAAACCCGATGTCGTCCTGATGGATATCGTCATGCCAGGGCTCAATGGCTTCCAGGCCACCCGGCAATTGACCAAAGATGCGGACACCAGTCACATCCCGGTGATCATCGTCACCACCAAGGATCAGGAAACCGATAAGGTCTGGGGCAAGCGTCAAGGCGCCAAAGACTATCTGACCAAACCGGTGGATGAGGCGACCCTGTTGCAGACCCTGAAAGCGGTTCTGGCCGGCTGATGCCGGACCGGACCACTCTCGATACTTCTCAACACCAGGCCAAGGCAGGCATGTCGGACGTACAGACACCCTTCGAACTGCTGCTGGGCATCGACCAGCGCTGCCGAGCGCTGGCAGCCGGCTTGCCCTCGCAGCAGGAAACCCAGCAGACCTGGAGCGGCATCGGCTTTCGTATGGGCGAACGCCTGTTTGTCGCACCCATGGGCGAAGTGGGTGAAATCCTCCGCGTACCCCGCCATACCCGTTTGCCAGGCGTGAAATCCTGGGTCAAGGGTGTGGCCAACGTGCGCGGACGCCTACTGCCGATGATCGACCTATGCGGCTTTTTCAGTCATGAGCTTTCGCCGTTGCTCAAGCAACGCCGGGTGCTGGTGATCGAGCACCAGGACGTGTTCGCCGGGGTCATTGTCGATGAGGTGTTCGGCATGCAGCATTTTTCGGTGGAAGCCTTTTCCGAGCAGCCGCCTCCCTTGGAGGCAGCGCTCCAGCCTTTCATCTATGGGGTGTTCAATCGCGAGCAGCCCTGGCTGGTATTCAGCCCGCAGGCGCTGGCGCAGCACCCTGAGTTTCTCGACGTTGCGGTGTGACAACGATTTCGGTGGGCCGACCCGATCGGCCTTGTGGCTTCAAATGGAACTAGCAATGCGGTGGGCCCAGGCGGGGGCCAGATAATGAAAAAGACCAACATGGGCAATTTTATCGCGGGGATGCGCAGCAGCTCGCTGATCGCGGGCCTCTTCGTAACCCTGATCGTTTCCATCGTGCTGCTGTTCGCCAACTTCGCATACCTGAATATCCAGTCCACCTACGACACGGAATACATCAGTCATGCCGGTGAGCTGCGTGTGCTATCCCAGCGCATCGCCAAGAACGCCACCGAAGCGGCGGCGGGCAAGGCTGAGGCCTTTACCCTGCTCAAGGATGCGCGCAACGACTTCGACAAGCGCTGGGGCTTCCTGGTCAACGGCGACCCGGCCAACAACCTGCCCGCAGTTCCCAGTGTCGTGGAACGGGAAATGGAAGCGGTGCAGCAGGACTGGACCGGCCTGCGCCGCAACACCGACGTGATCCTTGCCAGCGAACAGACCGTGCTGTCCCTGCACCAAGTTGCTGCAACCTTGTCGGAAACCATTCCGCAGCTGCAGGTGGAATACGAAGAAGTGGTCGACATCCTACTGGAGAGCAACGCGCCCGCCGCCCAAGTCTCCGTTGCCCAGCGTCAGTCGCTGCTCGCAGAACGAATCCTCGGCTCGGTAAACAAGGTGCTCGCCGGTGACCAGGACTCGGTGCAGGCTGCCGACATGTTCGGCCGTGATGCCAGCCTGTTCGGCCGGGTACTGAAGGCCATGCTCGACGGCAACCCAGCCATGGAAATCACCCGCGTCGCCGATCCGGACGCCCGTGAGCGGTTAAGTGAAATCGTCGAGCTGTTCGAATTCGTCTCCGGCTCGGTGGACGAGATTCTGGAAACCTCGCCGGAACTGTTCCAGGTTCGTGAATCTGCCGAAAGCATCTTCAGCCTGTCGCAAACCCTGCTGGACAAGGCTTCGGAACTGGCCGTCAGCTTCGAAGCCCAGGCAGACGGACGCGCCCTGTTTACCCTGGCCGGCTACCTGCTGGGCTTCGTGGCCTTGGCAGCCATCATCCTCATTGCCCTGGTGATGGTGCAAGACACCCGTCGTCGCCTGGCTGAGACCGCAGAAAAGAACGAACGCAACCAGACCGCCATCCTGCGTCTGCTCGATGAAATTGCTGACCTCGCCGACGGTGACCTGACCGTGGCTGCGACAGTGACCGAGGATTTCACCGGCGCCATCGCCGATTCGATCAACTACTCCATCGACCAGCTGCGCGACTTGGTGCAGACCATCAACCTGACCGCCGTGCAGGTGGCCGCCGCCGCCCAGGAAACCCAGGCCACCGCCATGCACCTGGCCGAAGCTTCCGAGCACCAGGCCCAGGAAATCGCCGGTGCGTCCGCCGCCATCAATGAAATGGCCGTATCCATCGACCAGGTATCAGCCAACGCCGCGGAATCCGCTGCAGTAGCCGAACGTTCCGTGGCCATTGCCAACAAGGGCAACGAGGTGGTGCACAACACCATCACCGGCATGGACAACATCCGCGAGCAGATCCAGGACACCTCCAAGCGCATCAAGCGCCTGGGTGAATCGTCCCAGGAGATCGGCGACATCGTCAGCCTGATCAACGACATCGCCGACCAGACCAACATCCTTGCTCTCAACGCCGCCATCCAGGCCTCCATGGCTGGTGACGCCGGACGCGGCTTCGCCGTGGTAGCCGATGAAGTCCAGCGCCTGGCCGAACGCTCCTCGGCGGCCACCAAGCAGATCGAAACCCTGGTCAAGGCCATTCAGGCCGACACCAACGAGGCGGTGATCTCCATGGAACAGACCACCACCGAAGTGGTACGCGGTGCGCACCTGGCGCAGGACGCCGGAGTCGCTCTGGAAGAGATCGAAAAAGTATCCAAGAGCCTCGCCTCGCTGATTCAGAACATCTCCAACGCCGCGCGTCAGCAAGCCTCCTCGGCCGGACATATCTCCAACACGATGAACGTGATTCAGGAAATCACCTCGCAAACCTCGACCGGTACCACCGCCACCGCCACCAGCATCGGTAACCTGGCCAAGATGGCCAGTGAAATGCGCGGTTCGGTATCCGGCTTCAATCTGCCGGACGCCGCCGACAAGGCCTGAATAAAGGAGGGGCGACGACCTCAACGGCGTCGCCAATGGCCATGAACGAGGGGCACGGCATGCAGCCAAGCGGCGTCTGGGCCTTGAAACCATCGGCCGACATGACAGCGGAGGAGTTCCACGATTGGCAGGCGCTGCTTGAACGGCGCACCGGCCAGGTGCTCAATGAGCAGCGGCGGAGTTTTTTGCTAACCCACCTCAACTCTCGCATGCGCGAATTGGGGATTGGCGATTACCAGGGCTATTACCAGCAGCTCATCAGCGGTCCGCGCGGCGCAGTGGAATGGTCGCGTCTTCTGGACCGCCTGACCGTTCAGGAGACGCGCTTTTACCGCCACCTGCCGTCATTTGAACTGCTCGATCGCTATCTGCAGCAGCACCTGGCCCAAAAAGCAGCCCCCTGGGCCTTATGGAGCATGGGCTGCGCGAGTGGCGAGGAAGCCTATTCACTGGCCATCGCCGCCGCCGAAGTTGAGCGCCGCACGGGGCATACCCAAGGGTTTGGCGTAATCGCCACGGATATCAGCCTGGGCGCTTTGGCCAAGGCTCGCGAGGGCGTATTCGACCCGCGACGATTGCAAGCGCTGGAGCCGGAACTGCGTGACCGTTATTTCACCGCCGAGCCACGGGGCCAGCGGATTCACCCCGACCTGGTCGCGCGGGTCTGTTGTGCCCGACTCAATGTGCTGGACCTGGACCTCGCGCCCTGGACCGGCATGGACGTTATCTTCTGTCAGAACCTGCTGATTTATTTCCGCCGCTGGCGCCGCCGCGACATTCTCAACCGCCTGGCTGAACGCCTGGCGCCAGGAGGGTTGCTGGTGGTCGGGGTCGGTGAAGTAAGCGGTTGGCAACACCCGGACCTGGAACCGGTGGCCGACGAAGGGGTTTTGGCGTTTACCCGGAAAAGGTTATGACTGGAGTCGCTATGGGGGATCGTCACGATTACGTCGCCCTGGAGTGGGTCAAAGGCGAGATCGCCGAGACGCTCAAACAGGCACGGCAGGCACTGGAAGCGTTCGTCGAGAACCGTGAAGACACGACGCGCCTGCGTTTTTGCCTGACCTATGTGCACCAGGTCCACGGCACGTTGCAGATGGTCGAGTTCTATGGCGCAGCCCTGCTGGCCGAAGAAATGGAGCATCTGGCCCAGGCACTGATGGAAAACCGCGTCGGCGACCAGGGCGAAGCGCTGGAAGTCATGATGCAGGCCATCTTGCAATTGCCGGCCTACCTCGACAGCATTCAGAGTGCGCGCCGCGATCTGCCGATGGTCGTCCTGCCACTGCTCAACGACCTGCGCGCAGCGCGTGGCGAAAAGCTCCTGTCGGAAACCAGCCTGTTTGCCCCGGACCTATCCGGGCGCGCCCCGGCACTGTCCGGCGAATCCATTGACCGGCTGCGCACCGCCGAACTGCCGGCCCTGCTGCGCAAGTTGCGCCAGATGCAGCAGGCCGCGCTGATTGGCCTGATCCGCAATCAGGACCTGCCCACCAACCTCAATTATCTGGCACGGGTGTTCGCCCGCCTGGAGACGCTCTGCAAGGATGCGCCGTTGGGTGCCCTGTGGCAGATCGCTGCCGGCCTGATCGAAGGCCTGGCCAATGGTGGCGTGGCCCAAGGCACCTCGGTGCGCACCCTGCTGCGCCAGCTCGATAAGGAACTCAAGCGTTTGGTCAGCGAAGGCGCAGACGGCTTCAACCGTGCCGCACCGGACGAGCTGACCAAGAACCTGCTGTTTTATGTCGCCAAGGCACAGGTGGATTCACCGCGCATCTCCGCGCTCAAGGCACGCTATCGCCTCGACGAAGCGCTACCTGACAGCGCACTGGTGAATGCCGAACGGGCACGCCTGGCCGGCCCGGATCGCGACGCGATCCGTTCGGTGGTCACCGCGTTATGCGAAGAGCTGGTGCGCGTCAAGGACAGCCTCGATCTGTTCGTACGCAGCGACCGCCAGAGCGCCCAGGAGCTGGTCACCCTGCAGACGCCCCTGAAACAGATCGCCGATACCCTGGCGGTACTCGGCTTCGCCCAGCCACGCAAAGTGATCGTCGATCAGCTCGACACCGTGCAGCAGTTGATCGACGGACAGCGTTCGGCCGACGATGCCGTTCTGATGGATGTCGCCGGTGCGCTGCTGTACGTCGAGGCCACCCTGACCGGAATGGCCGGCGTCGCCAGCGATACGCCCAATGAGCAAAATCACCTGCCCACCACCGATGTGGCGCAGATTCATCAACTGGTGATTCGCGAAGCGCGCACCGGCCTGGAACAGGCCAAGGACGCCATCATCGAGTTCATCGCCTCGCAATGGAATCATCAGCACCTGGCTCGCGTTCCTGAGCTGCTGACCCAGGTACGTGGCGGTTTGGGCATGATTCCCCTGGCCCGCGCCGCAACCCTGCTGGATGCCTGCAACCGCTATATCCAGGAACAACTGCTGGCTCACCAGGCCATTCCCGACTGGCAGCACCTCGACACCCTGGCCGATGCCATTACCAGCGTCGAGTATTACCTGGAGCGTCTGGCGGAAGACCATGTCAGCCAGGGCGAACTGATTCTCGACGTCGCCGAGGACAGTCTGCGTAGCCTCGGTTACCCGATCGGCGGCGCGGAACCGGCGCATATTCCCGAGCCCACCCAGCCCCTTGAGCTTGAGCAGACTTGGGAACCCGCGCCGCACGACGAGGCTGCGCTGCCGTCGCTGGCCGAATTCGTCGATGACCTGTTCGTCGAAACCGGGCCGCAGTGGCAGATCGACGATGCTGCGCCGCTTGATGCAGACCAGTCGGACGTCGATGAAGACGCCACCCCGTTCGATGACGGCAAGCAGTTCCTCTTCGAGCTGCTGGAGCTGGACCCACCGGCTGCTGAAGCGCAGACCACGGAGACGACGCCTGCGACGCAAGACGACGCACTGCCCGAGCTGATGGAGCTGGAACAGGCCGCCGAAACCTGGGATGTGCTGGACCTAACAGCGCTGGACCTGCCGGAAGTCGATTTGCCGATGGCTGCACCTGCCGCCCCACCGGCAGTAGAACCCTCGGTGCAAAGTGTCGCCGACGTGTTGGCGACACCCGTCCAAGCCATCAACCCACCGGCCCACGACGTACCGCCGAGCCTGCTGCCACCGCCCGCCGACGAAGAGCCGGTCGACGAAGAGCTGCTGGAAGTCTTTGTCGAGGAAGCTGGCGAAGTGCTCGAGACCCTCAACGAGTACCTGCCGCGCTGGCGCGCCGATGTCGATGACCGTGACGCGCTGACCGAAGTGCGCCGTGCCTTCCATACCCTCAAGGGCAGTGGTCGCATGGTGCGCGCCTTAATCATTGGCGAGCTGGCCTGGTCCATCGAAAACCTGTTCAACCGCATTCTGGATCGCAGCATCGAGCCCACTGCGGTGCTGCACGACGTCGTCGGCAACGTAATCATGCTGCTGCCCGAACTGATCGACGAGTTTGCCGCCAAGGCCCAGCGCCAGCGCGCCGATGTCGATCACCTGGCCGCTGTTGCCCATGCTTTGGCCAAGGGAGAAACACTCGCCAGCCCGTTGCCGGCGGAGCCCGCCACTCCGGCAGCCGACACCGCCCATGAGGCGCACGCGCAGCCTGCGGTGCAGCCGGCAGGCGAAGGCCTCGACCCGCAGTTGCTGGAAATCTTTCGCAACGAAGCGGAAAGCCACCTGCAAACGCTGGCGCGCTTTCTGGATGAATGTGCCGACCTGCTGCCCCAGCCGATCAATGACAGCTTGCAGCGGGCGTTGCATACCCTCAAGGGCAGCGCACACATGGCCGGCATTCTGCCGATGGCCGAAATCGCCAAACCACTGGAAAAACTGGTCAAGGAATTCCACACCCACCAGATCCCCGTGGACATGACCCTCGCCGAACTGTTGGGTGAGGCGGCGCAGTTGCTGGAGCAAGGCCTGCAGCAGTTGGACAGCCAGCCTTACGCACGGATTCCCGGAACGGACCACTTCCTGCAGGCCGTCCAGCGCTTGCATGAAACGCGTCTGGCCCGCTCCCAGCAAGAACACGACGAACAAGGCGGCAGCCGTGACCCGGGGCCGATCGGGCGTTTTCTCCATGAAGGCATGGATATCCTGCTCGACGCCGAACAATGGCTGCGGCGCTGGCGCGCCCAGCCCAGCGATGCGCAGCCGCTCAATGCCCTGCGTGAAGAGCTGAATACGCTCGAGGGTGGTGCGCGGCGGGCCGATCTGCCACAAATTGCCGAGCTCTGCCAGGCGCTGCTCACGCTTTACGGCGCAGTGGACCAAGGGCGGGTAGTGGCCGGCGATGATTTTTTCGCCGAGGCCCAAGGCGCTCATGAAGACTTGATAGGCATGCTCGATCAGGTCGCCGCCGCCTTGCAGGTCGACCCCTGCCCCGGGCGTATTACCGCCTTGCAGGCGCTGCTCACGCAGCAGGATTCTGCACCTGCAGTTGACCAGCCGGACGCCGGCGAAGCCGTTGAAACACGACTGGCGCTGAATGCGGACCTGGACGAGGAGATGGTCGACATCTTCCTTGAAGAGGCTGTGGATATTCTCGACAGTGCCAGCCAGGCCCTGGACGACTGGCTGGCGGCGCCTGCCAACCTGTCGGCCTTGAACGCCCTGCAGCGCGATCTGCACACCCTCAAAGGGGGCGCACGCATGGCGGAGATCGCACCCATCGGCGATCTCGCTCACGAGTTGGAATCCCTTTATGAAGGCTTGCTGGACAAGCGCTTCACTCCAGCACCCACCTTGGCCTGGCTGCTGCACAAATGCCATGACCGGCTCGATCAGCAACTGGAGCAATTACAGGCCCGCCAGGCGCTGTCACCCTCGACCGCGCTGATCCGGGCGATCCTGGAATTTCGTCAGACCGGCGAAGTTCGCCTGGACTCGCCTCGTCAGCCAGCGGTCCCTGAACAGCCACTGGCAGCTCCCCTGGCCCAGCTCGACAACACGGCCGCAGAACCCGCCGAACCGAGCCCGGCGACCGATCTCTGGGCTGCGCTGGAAGCCGCAGCTGACAGCGTGCAGTTTGAAGAACTCGACAACCTAGACGGGCTGGACTCACTGGATGAGCTGGACGATAGCTTCTCTCTGGACGAGACGCCTGCCGTGTCCGAGCCGCTCCCCTTGGCGGAGGTTTTCGACCTGGATGTTCAGTCGGACCCTGAGCTCCTGGCGCTGTTTCTCGAAGAATGTTTCGGGCTTATCGATAATGCCAGCGCCGCGCTGCTGCGCTGGCATGCCGACCCGCAAAATAGCCTCGAAACCGAAACCCTGCAGCGCGACTTGCACACCATCAAGGGCTGCGCACGCATGGCCGACATCGCCCCCATCGGTGATCTGGCCGAACAGCTGGAAGCACTGTATCAAGGCCTTGCCGCCGGCGAGTTGCGCGCCGGAGAAGGGTTGCTCGATCTGCTGGAAAGCAGCCATCAGCGCCTGCAGGAGATGCTCGAAGCGGTGCGTGACCAGCGTCCGCTGCCCGAAGCCCAGGACCTTATCGACACCCTGGAGCAGTTTTGCGCCAACCCCGAGGAGCAGCTCAGCGTTCCGCCCAGCGTGATCCTGCAGGCCGCGCCGGAAGCACCGGCGGCCGCGGTTGACGAAGTGGACAGCGAGATTCTGGAAATCTTTCGCGAAGAAGCCGATGAGCTGCTCGAGGACCTGGAAGCCACGTTCGCCCGCTGGGAAAGCCAGGCCGATGACCTGAGCCCCATCAATGATCTGCTGCGCTTGCTGCACACCCTCAAGGGCGGCGCACGCCTGGCGGCGCAAACCCGCATCGGCGATCTCAGCCATGACCTGGAACAACGACTGAGCGAAGCCAGTCATGCGGGCACCCCGGCTCAGTCGCTGCTCATCGCGGCGCAGGACGACTTCAAAGCGCTTCAGCAGGCCGTGGACCAGCTGCGCGGCAAGGTTAGCGCAGCACCGCCAGCTGAGCCGCAATCGCTGCCGGGACAGTTCGACAACCTGCCGACGATCACAGAGCCGATGCCGGTCGAACCGGCCATGCCCGTGACGAAAACCCTGCCCTTCGTCAAACGTTCCGAACAGGCGGCCCTGGAAGCGGCGTCTCGACGTGCCCCGCAAGAGCTGGTCAAAGTACCCGCCGACCTGCTTGAGGGTCTGGTCAACCTGGCCGGTGAAACCTCGATCTTCCGCGGCCGCGTCGAACAGCAGGTCAGTGATGTCGGCTATACCCTGGGGGAAATGGAAGCCACCATCGAGCGCGTGCGCGACCAGTTGCGCCGCTTGGACACGGAAACTCAGGCGCAGATCCTCAGCCGTTATCAGGCCGAAGCCGAACGCTCCGGCTACGAGGAGTTCGACCCGCTGGAAATGGACCGCCACTCGCAGCTGCAGCAGCTGTCGCGGGCGTTGTTCGAGTCGGCGTCCGACCTGTTCGACCTGAAGGAAACCCTGGCCACCAAGAACCGTGATGCCGAAACCCTGTTGTTGCAGCAGGCACGCGTCAACACCGAGCTGCAAGAAGGACTGATGCGCACCCGCATGGTGCCGTTCGATCGCCTGGTACCGCGTCTGCGCCGCATTGTCCGGCAGGTGGCTGGCGAGCTGGGCAAGCAGGTCGACCTGGTGGTTAGCAACGCCGAAGGGGAAATGGACCGCAGCGTGCTGGAACGCATCGTTGCACCGCTGGAGCACATGCTGCGCAACGCCGTGGACCACGGCATCGAATCGGTCGAGGCGCGCCGCGCCGCCGGCAAGCCAGAACAGGGGCGCATCGCCCTCAACCTGTCCCGCGAGGGCGGCGAAATCGTTCTCAGCCTGAGCGACGATGGCGCCGGCATCCGCCTTGAAGCCGTGCGCCGCAAGGCCATCGAGCGCGGCCTGATGCAGCCCGACAGCGATCTCAGCGATCACGAGGTGCTGCAATTCATCCTCGCCGCCGGCTTCTCCACCGCCGAGGCGATTACGCAGATTTCCGGACGCGGCGTCGGCCTGGATGTAGTGAACTCCGAAGTCCGCCAACTGGGCGGCTCGATGAGCATCGAGTCGACGCCAGGCAAGGGCACCCGCTTCCTGGTGCGCCTGCCGTTCACCGTGTCGGTGAACCGAGCACTGATGGTGCTTTCCGGTGAAGACCTGTACGCCATTCCGCTGAATACCATCGAAGGCATCGTGCGGGTTTCGCCCTTCGAGCTGGAGGCTTACTACCAACCGGAGGCGCCGCGTTTCGAATATGCGGGCCAGGCCTATCAGCTGCGTTATCTGGGCGATCTGCTCAGCAACGGTCAGCACCCCAAACTGGTCGGCCAGAATCTGCCGCTGCCGGTGATCCTGGTGCGCTCGGCCGAACATGCCGTGGCCGTGCAGGTGGACAGCCTGGCCGGCTCGCGAGAAATTGTGGTGAAGAGCCTCGGCCCGCAATTCGCCGGGGTACCGGGTATTTCCGGTGCCACCCTGCTCGGCGATGGCCGGGTGGTGGTGATTCTCGACCTGCTGGCGACCCTGCGCAGCCTGCAAGGGCGACTTGCCCTGCACTATCGGCGCAGCGCCACACCGCTACTGAGCGAGGAAACCGATTCGCAACGTCCCATCCGCGTCATGGTGGTCGACGATTCGGTGACCGTACGCAAAGTCACCAGCCGCCTGCTGGAGCGTCATGGCATGCAGGTTCTGCTGGCCAAGGACGGTGTCGATGCCATCGCTCAACTGCAAGAGCACCAGCCCGACCTGATGTTGCTGGACGTGGAAATGCCGCGCATGGACGGTTTCGAAGTCGCCACCCTGGTTCGCCACGATGAACAACTCAAGGACCTACCGATCATCATGATCACCTCGCGTACCGGTGAAAAGCACCGCGAGCGGGCCATGGCCATCGGCGTCAACGATTACCTCGGCAAACCCTATCAGGAGGCGTTGCTGCTGGAGCGCATCGCCGCGCTGGTCCAACGGCCATGACGGCGCGCCAGGCGGCACGCATCGCCGTGATTGCCGACACCACGCTGCAGCGCCATGTGCTTCAACATGTGCTGCTGGGCTGTGGCTATCAGGTGGTGCTCAACAGCGATCCGGAACGCTTGCAGGCCGCTGACCTGCAGGCCTGCGAAACTGATTTGTGGCTGGTCGACCTCGCCCAATCAGACGACCTGCCGTTGCTGGACAGCTTGCTGGAACAGCAGGCGCCGGTCTTGTTTGGCGAAGGCCGCGCCCCGGAGCGCAATTCCGAGCATTTCCCGCGCTGGGAACGACGTCTGTTTGGCAAGCTCAAACGCCTCGTCGGTGATCCCGCCGATGCCGTTGGACCCAGCCTGCAGGCGCTGCTGGGCGAGGCAAAGCGGCCGGCGCGCATCGAGTTGCCGGCGGCGCTGGCCCATCAGCCGCTGGCTACCGGCGAGCCGGCCAGCCAAGTGTGGCTGCTGGCCGCCTCACTGGGCGGTCCGGAAGCGGTCAAGGCCTTTCTGGATGCGCTACCGGGCGGCCTGCCAGTGGGCCTGCTGTATGCCCAGCATATCGATGCAAGTTTCGAGGCCAGCCTGCCCCAGGCGGTCGGTCGACACAGCCAGTGGCCGGTGCGCCTGGTGGAACATGGCGAGACGCTGTGCAACGGTGAGGTGCGCGTGGTGCCGATTGCCCACGAGCTTGGGTTTGATGCCAAGGGCCGCTTGAACCTCGCTGAGCGTCCCTGGCCGGAGCCCTACAGCCCGTCCATCGATCAGATGATGCTTAACCTTGCCCAGCAGTTTGGTCCCCGCTGCGGCGTGATTGCCTTTAGCGGCATGGGCAGCGACGGCAGCGCCGCCGCGGCTTACGTGCGGCGCCAAGGCGGCGTGATCTGGACCCAGAGTGCCGACAGCTGCGCCTGCTCGAGCATGCCTGACAGCCTGCGTGACGGCGACTACAGCAGCTTCAGCGACGACCCCCATGCATTGGCCCAGGCCCTGGTCCGTCATCTGGCCGCGCAGTGCGGCGCTGAACCGATTTCTTCTTACGCGCCCGAGGAAAGTCCTCCATGAGCCATGCCGTAGCCTCCCGGAATGACACCAGCAGCCTCAGCGGGCTACTGCTGCCGCTGGCCGACCGCACCCTGTTGCTGCCCAACGTGGCGGTGGCCGAACTGATTGCCTACCAGACACCCCAGGAGATCGCACATGCCCCTGATTGGCTGCTGGGGCGCATCATCTGGCGCGACCTGAGCCTGCCCCTGGTGTCCTTCGAAGCCGCCAGCAACGGCCAGGTGCAGGTCGGCGAACAGGCTCGGGTGGCCATTCTCAACGCCATTGGCGGGCAACCCCAGGTGAAATTCATTGCCGTGCTGGTACAAGGCATCCCGCGCGCGATGAAGGTTGACCGCACCCTGCCCTCCGCTCCCGGCCTGCTCGCACCGCTGGAACTGGCCGCCGTACAGGCGGGTGAGGATGTGGCAAAAATCCCCGATTTGGTGGCGTTGGAGCACTTGCTGTCCGGGGTCCGCCTGTAACTCAGCAACGTCTCAAAAATCGCCCCACAGCTGCTGCGCGACACTGAGCGCCACCACCGGCGCCGTTTCGGTGCGCAGCACCCGCGGGCCGAGGCGCGCCGCCTGGAAGCCACTTGCTTTCGCCGCCTCGACCTCGGCCTCGGACAGCCCGCCCTCAGGGCCGATCAGAAAGGCCAGGCTGCCCGGTCGAGCACGACCAACCAGGGGCTCGGCCACCGGATGCAGCACCAGCTTCAGGTCGGCGTGCACCTGTTCTTGCCACGCCGCCAGACTCAGCGGCGCATGAATCACAGGCAATACCGAACGCCCGCACTGCTCGCAGGCACTGATCGCAATCTGTCGCCAATGGGCCAGACGCTTGTCGGCCCGTTCGTCTTTCAGGCGTACTTCGCAGCGTTCGGACACCAGCGGAGTAATTTCCGCCACGCCCAGTTCAGTGGCTTTTTGAATCGCCCAATCCATGCGCTCACCACGGGAAACCCCCTGACCCAGATGAATATGCAGCGGCGATTCGCTTAGCCCGGCGAACTGTTCATGCAGCTCGACACTGACGGTTTTCTTGCCCACCTCGCTCAGCACCCCGACGAACTCCTCTCCGCTGCCGTCGAACAACTGCACGGCATCGCCGACAGCCAGGCGCAGCACGCGGCCGATGTAATGGGCCTGGGCTTCCGGCAATGCATGCTGGCCTAGGGCGAGGGGGAGATCGACGAAGAAGCGAGAGAGGCGCATAAAAAGAGCTGCAAGCGGCAAGTGGGGAGCGGCAAGCTTAAAGCACCCGGCCCCGTGCCTGAAGCCTGGGGCGGGTGTCGATGGCAGATAAGACACCGCCTCGCCCTCCCAGCCTTCTATAAAGGCGAGAGGGCTTTATGTGCCAAGTACCGCTGCGAACCCACCCCATTCGCCAGCTCTAGCTTGTCGCTTGTGGTTTATGGCTTGCCGCTGCCCTAGCCTGGATCGCGGTGGCCAGGGTACAGCCCCGTCCCCATGGGGACACTGAGCGAGGTGCGCGTGGCCAAATCAATGCCTTCGGTGGCCACCTCGGCGAGAAAGTCGATCTCTTCCGGCGTGATCACGTAGGGTGGCAACAAGTACACCACGTTGCCCAGCGGACGCAGCAATGCACCCCGTTGCAGGGCATGCTGGTACACCGCCAGGCCGCGCCGCTCCTGCCAGGCATAAGGCGTCTTGCTCGCCTTGTTCTCGACCATTTCGATAGCCAGCGCCATGCCGGTCTGACGCACTTCGGCCACATGCGGGTGATCGGCCAGATGAGCACACGCCTGGCCCATGCGGGCGGACAGCGCCCGGTTGGCCTCGATCACGTTGTTCTGCTCGAAAATATCCAGTGTCGCCAGCGCGGCGGCACAGGCCAGCGGGTTGCCGGTGTAGGTATGCGAGTGCAGGAAGGCACGCAACGTCGAGTAGTCGTCGTAGAACGCTTGGTAGACGGTATCGGTGGTCAGCAACGCCGCCATGGGCAGGTAACCGCCGGTAAGCGCTTTGGACAGCACCATGAAGTCCGGCGTGATGCCGGCCTGCTCGCACGCAAACATCGTCCCGGTGCGCCCGAAGCCGACGGCGATCTCATCGACGATCAGGTGTACCCCATAGCGGTCACAGGCCTCGCGCAGCAACGTGAGGTAGACCGGATGGTACATACGCATGCCACCGGCGCCCTGGATCAGCGGCTCGACGATGACCGCGGCGACCTGCCCGTGATGCTCGGCAAGGGTCTGTTCCATATGGGCAAACATTAGGCGTGAGTGTTCTTCCCAGCTCACGCCCGGCGCGCGGTGATAGCAGTCCGGGCTGGGGACCTTGAAGGTGTCCAGCAGCAACGGCTTGTAGGTGTCGGTGAACAGCGCCACGTCGCCCACCGACATGGCCGCCATGGTTTCGCCGTGGTAGCTGTTGGTCAGGGTGACAAAGCGTTGCTTCTCGCTGCGGCCACAGTTGCGCCAATAATGAAAACTCATTTTCAGCGCCACCTCGATGCTCGAGGAGCCATTGTCGGCGAAGAACACCCGGTCCAGTCCGGGCGGGGTGATGGCCACCAGACGCTCGGACAGCTCGATCACCGGCTGATGGCTGAAACCCGCCAGCATCACATGCTCGAGCTGATCGACCTGCGCCTTGATGCGCGCATTGATGTAGGGGTTGGCATGACCGAACACGTTCACCCACCAGGAACTGACCGCATCCAGGTAGCGCTTGCCGTCGAAATCCTCCAGCCACACCCCTTCGCCACGGCGGATGGGGATCAACGGCAGCTGTTCGTGATCCTTCATCTGTGTGCAGGGATGCCAAAGCACCTGCAGGTCACGCTGCATCCAGTCGTGGTTCTGGCTCATGGTTCGCCTCATCGCATAAAAAACCCGGCGAGCCTATCAGATGTGAGCAGGCCGCCGAAAAACCCTGGCAACAATCCCATCTACTAAACCGATGGTTCAGAGCGAAAAAATTCACTTTATTTCGATAGGTTTATCGGTAGGCTAGGCCATCGAAAATTCACGAGGGATCCCGCCCCATGCAGTGGCGAAACTCTTCCAAAAACTATGGCATGACCAGCATCCTGTTGCACTGGGGTGTGGCATTGACTGTGTTTGGGCTGTTCGGCCTGGGCCTGTGGATGCGCGAGCTGAGTTACTACAGCCCGTGGTATCGCACCGCCCCCGATATCCACAAGAGTATCGGACTGATCCTGCTGGCGTTCATGGTGCTGCGTCTGGTGTGGCGCTGGATCAGCCCGCCCCCGCCAGCGCCCGCCAACCACAGTAAGCGGGTGCGCCTGGCCAGTACCGCGGGCCACTTGGCGCTGTATGCCGGCCTCTTCGTGCTGATGATCTCGGGTTACCTGATCTCCACCGCCGATGGCCGTCCGATCAGTGTCTTCGGTTGGTTCGAGGTGCCGGCCTTGATTACTTCGATTCCGCGCCAGGAAGACGTGGCCGGCGCCGTCCATTTCTACCTCGCCTGGGCGGTGATCATTTTCGCCGGCCTGCACGCCCTGGCCGCCCTCAAGCATCACTTCATCGATCGTGACCCGACCCTAAAACGCATGTTCGGCCGCGCCGACCAATGATTCGATTCTGTTCCTAAGGAGACTGCTTCATGTTGAAGAAAACCTTCACCGCCCTGGCTCTGGGTTCTGCCCTGTTCGCAGGCCAAGCCCTGGCCGCTGACTACGCCATTGATAAAGCCGGCCAGCACGCCTTCGTCAACTTCAAGACTGGCCACCTGGGCTTCAGTTACATGCATGGCACCTTCAAGGACTTTGATGGCAGCTTCAGCTTCGACGCCGCTAAGCCGGAAGCCAGCAAGATCGAAGTCACCCTGAAGACTGCCAGCATCGACACCAACCATGCCGAGCGCGACAAGCACCTGCGCAGTGACGACTTCCTCAATGTGAGCAAGCACCCGACCGCGACCTTCAAGTCCACTAGCGTCAAGTCCACCGGTGAAGGCACTGCCGACGTCACCGGCGACCTGACCCTCAACGGCGTGACCAAGCCAGTGGTGATCGCGGCGCAGTTCATTGGTGAAGGCAAGGACCCGTGGGGCGGCTACCGTGCCGGCTTCGCAGGCACCACCACCATCAAAATGAAAGATTTTGGCATCAAGATGGATCTGGGCCCGGCAACCGAAAACGTTGAGCTGACCTTCTCCGTGGAAGGCGTTCGCAAGTAAGTCACTGATGTGTAATTAAAACGCCGGCCTAGAGCCGGCGTTTTTTATTCCCTGTGAAAAGCCACCATCCTGTATCAAGAGTTTGCACGCATACTCAATATTGACCTCGCAAGTGGCATCTGATCCTCGCCCTGACCTGCCCGCAAAGGCCCGCATCAGAGGCGTTTCCGCATACATCGCTTGCCTGCGTTTCAATTTTGCCGAGTGAAGTCAACTCTCACTGATTTATCGAAGACTTTTATTTACAAACAGTCCTGCATGTAAGTATATTTCCCAGCCTGCCAGCATTGTCACCAATGTCGGCCCGTTCACCATCTGCATCAGTCCGTCCCTTCAGAGGTCTTTCATGTCGATCAAGCCAGCCCATGTGGCGCTGATTCCCGTATTCGCCATTGCTTCATTACTGGCTGCCTGTAAAGACGAAGCCCCCTCCGTTGCTGCGCCGCCCGCACCGCTGGTTGGCATCGTTACCCTTCAAGCCCAGCCCTATGCGCTGACCACCGAACTGCCGGGCCGCACCACGGCCTATCGCAGCGCTGAAGTGCGTCCGCAGGTAAATGGCATCATCCAGAAGCGGTTGTTCGAAGAAGGCAGCGAGGTCAAGGCCGGCCAGCAGCTGTACCAGATTGATGCGTCCGTGTACGAAGCGACCCTGAAGAGCGCCGAAGCAACCTTGGCGTCCACCCGCTCGCTCTCCCAGCGTTATGCCGAGCTGGTCAAGGACAATGCCGTAAGTCAGCAGGCCCACGACGAAGCTCGCGCCGCCTTCCTGCAGGCCCAGGCCAACCTGGAACAGGCCCGGATCAACGTGCGCTATACCAAGGTGCTGGCGCCGATCGATGGTCGCATCGGTCGTTCCTCGGTGAGTGAGGGCGCGCTGGTCAATAACGGTCAGGCCCAACCGCTGGCCACCATCCAGCAGTTGGATCCGATCTATGTGGACGTCACCCAGTCCAGCACCGATTTGCTGCGCCTGCGCAAGGCCCTGGCCGCGGGCAGTTTGCAGAAAGCCGGTGAGAATGCCGCCAAGGTCAGCCTGAAGCTGGAAGACGGCAGCATCTATGCCCATGAAGGCAAGCTGGAGTTTTCCGAAGTGAGTGTGGACGCCAGCACCGGCTCGGTGACTGTGCGTGCCTTGTTCCCCAACCCGGACAAGCTGCTGCTGCCGGGCATGTTCGTAAAGGCTGAACTGGTCAGCGGCATGCTGGATAAGGCCATTCTGGTGCCTCAGCAGGGTATTTCCCGCGATGCCCGTGGCCGCCCGCTGGCCATGGTGGTGAACATGGAAGGCAAAGTCGAATCCCGCCTCGTCGAAGCCGAACGCGCCGTAGGCAACCGCTGGTTGATCACTTCCGGCCTCAAGTCCGGCGAACGTTTGATCACCGAAGGACTGCAGTACATCCAGCCGGGTGTAGCCGTACAGACCAAGCCAGCCGGTAATCTCACCGCCGATCAACAGTAATTCGGCCAGGGTAATACGTCATGCCAAATTTCTTCATTGATCGCCCGATTTTCGCCTGGGTGATCGCTCTCGTGGTCATGCTTGCCGGCGGTCTAGGACTGCTGCAGTTGCCGGTCAGCCAGTACCCGAGCATTGCCGCACCGTCGGTGAATATCAGTCTCGTCTACCCGGGCGCCTCGGCGCAGACGGTGCAGGACACCGTGATTCAGGTGATCGAGCAGCAGATGAGCGGCCTGGACAACATGCGCTACATGTCGTCCGAGTCCAACAACGATGGCAGCGGCTCGATCAAGATCACCTTCGAGCAAGGCACCGACCCGAACATCGCCCAGGTGCAGGTGCAGAACAAGCTGCAACTGGCCACCCCACTGCTGCCGATGGAAGTGCAGCAGCAGGGCATCCGGGTGACCAAGGCGGCCGGTGGTTTCCTGATGGTAGTGGCGCTGGTGTCCAGCGATGGCCGCTACAGCAACATCGACCTCTCCGACTATGTGATCTCCAACATCCAGGACCCGATCTCACGGACCCCGGGCGTGGGTGACTTCACCGTATTCGGCTCTTCCTACTCCATGCGTATCTGGCTCGACCCGACCAAGCTGGTGAGCTACTCGCTGACCCCCATGGATGTCAGCAATGCCATCAAGGCGCAAAACGTCCAGGTGTCCACCGGCCAGCTCGGCGGCCTGCCAGCCATGCCTGGTCAGCAGCTGACCGCCACCATCATCGGCAAGACTCGCCTGGAAACCCCTGAGGAATTCCGCAAGATCCTGCTCAAGGTCAATAACGACGGCTCCCAGGTACGCCTGAGCGATGTGGCTCGCGTCGAAATGGGCGCCATGCGCGAGAACATTGCGGCCAAGTACAACGGCATGCCGGCCACCGGTATCGCCATCACCCTGGCCACCGGCGCCAACGCCCTGTCTACGGCCGAGGCGGTGCGCGACACCATCGGCCGTCTGGAGCCGTTCCTGCCCGAGGGCATGGATGTGGTGTATCCGTTCGACACCACCCCGGTGATCTCGGCGTCCATCTCCAGCGTGGTGATGACGTTGTTCGAGGCCATCGCGCTGGTGTTCCTGGTGATGTACCTGTTCCTGCAGAACTTCCGCGCCACGCTGATTCCAACCCTGGCGGTGCCGGTAGTGCTGCTGGGTACCTTTGGCGTGCTCTACATGTTCGGCTACAGCATCAACACCCTGACCATGTTCGCCATGGTGCTCGCCATCGGCTTGCTCGTGGACGATGCCATCGTGGTGGTAGAGAACGTCGAGCGGGTGATGGTCGAGGAGGGGCTGTCGCCACGCGAGGCGACGCGCAAGTCCATGGGCCAGATCCAGGGCGCGCTGGTGGGTATCGGCATCGTGCTGTCTGCCGTATTCGTGCCAATGGCCTTCATGGCCGGCTCCGTGGGGGTGATCTATCGCCAGTTCGCCATCACCATCGCCTCGGCCATGGGCCTGTCGGTACTGGTCGCGTTGATGTTCACCCCGGCGCTGTGCGCCACCCTGCTCAAGCCCATCTCCAAGGGCCAACACGATGAGAAGCGCGGCTTCTTCGGCTGGTTCAACCGCACATTCGAAAACGGCGTGAACAAGTACGAAGGCGGCGTGCGGCGCGTGCTGGGCAACCGCTGGTCATTCCTGGGCATCTGGGTCGCCATCGTGGTTGCCGTGGGTGTGCTGTTTTTCCGCGTGCCGGCTGCGTTCCTGCCGCCGGAAGACCAGGGAGTGATGTTCGTGCAGGTGGTCGCCCCGGTGGGTGCGACCTTCGAGCGCACCGAGAAAATGATCGACCAGATGCGCGACTATCTGCTCAAGGAAGAAGGCGATGCCGTGGAAGGCGTGTTTAGCGTGCAGGGCTTCAGCTTCGCCGGGCGCGGCCAGAACGCCGCGATCATGTTCGTCGGCCTGAAGGACTGGGCCAAGCGCCCGGAAGCCAAGGACGCCGTGTTCGCCCTGCAGCAGCGTGCACAGGCGCGCTTCTTCCAGTACCGCGACGCCATGGCCTTCGCCATCGTGCCGCCGTCGGTGATCGAGCTGGGCAACGCCTCGGGCTTCGACGTCTACCTGCAGGACATGGCCGGCGTCGGTCACGAGGCGCTGATGAACGCCCGCAACCAGTTGCTCGGCATGGCCGCCGAGCACCCGGCCCTGGCCGGTGTCCGCCCCAACGGCTTGAACGACGAGCCGCAGTACCAAATCATCATCGATGACGAAAAGGCCCAGGTGCTGGGCCTGTCAATGAATGACATCAACAACACCCTGTCCATCGCCTGGGGTTCGGCCTACGTCAACGACTTCATCGACCGCGGTCGGGTCAAGAAGGTATTCATGCAGGGCGAGGCGCATGCGCGCATGAACCCCGAAGACCTGGACAAATGGTACATCCGCAACAACAACGGCGAGATGGTGCCGTTCAGCTCATTCGCCACCGGCACCTGGACCTACGGTTCGCCGAAGCTGTCGCGCTACAACGGCGTGGAATCCATCCAGATCCAGGGTGGCGCCGCACCGGGCTACAGCACCGGCGACGCCATGGCCGCCATCGAGGAAATTGCTGCGAAGCTGCCCAACGGCATTGGCATCAGTTGGACCGGCCTGTCGTTCGAAGAGCGCATGTCCGGCAGCCAGCTGCCCATCCTGCTAGGTCTGGCGCTGCTGGTGGTGTTCCTCGCCCTGGCGGCCCTGTATGAAAGCTGGTCGATCCCGTTTGCGGTGATGTTGGTGGTGCCGCTGGGCCTGATCGGCGCCGTGGTCTTCACCTTGGGCCGCGGCCTGACCAACGATGTGTTCTTCCAGGTGGGCCTGCTGACCACCATCGGCCTGACCGCCAAGAACGCCATCCTGATCGTCGAGTTCGCCAAGGATCTCTATGACCAGGGCATGGATCTGACCAAGGCGGCGGTGGAAGCCTGCCGCATGCGTCTGCGCCCGATCATCATGACCTCGCTGGCGTTCACCATGGGTGTGGTACCGCTGGCCCTGGCCACCGGTGCGGGTGCGGGCAGCGCGCACTCCATCGGTACCGGTGTAGTTGGCGGGATGATCTCCGCCACCGTGCTGGTGATCTTCTGGGTGCCGCTGTTCTTCGTCGGAGTGACCACGCTGTTCAAGACGCCGCGCAAGACTGAGCGCAACGGAGAGGCACAATGAACAAGTCCGCATTGACACTGGCCTTGGCCGTCACGCTGGCCGGCTGCTCGCTGACCCCCGACTATGAGCGCCCCGAGTCGGGAATGCCGGAGCGCTGGGTACCGGCCGCGCTGCAGGCCGATACCGGCAAGGTGGCCAGCATACCGGCTGCCGAACTGGGCTGGCAGGCGTTCTTTCGCGATGATCATCTGCGCCAATTGATTGGCATCGCCCTGGAGAACAACCACGACCTGCGCATCGCCACGCTTAACGTGGAGGCGTTCCGCGCCCAGTACCGCATCCAGCGTGCCGATATCTTCCCGGGTGTGAGTGCCGACGCAGCCATGAGTCGCACCCATACCCCGGAGGCGGTCAATCCGCTGGCCGCCGGCACCAACACCCAGTACAGCGCCACCCTCGGCCTGTCCTGGGAGCTGGACCTGTTCGGCCGGGTACGCAGCCTGCGTGATCAAGCGCTGGAGCAGTACTTCGCCAGCGAAGCCGCGCAGCGCAGCGCCAAGATCAGCCTGGTCTCCGCGGTGGCCAATGCCTGGCTGACCCTGCAGGCCGATCAGGCCCTGCTGAAGGTTTCCCAGGACACTCTGAAGACCTACGAAGAAAGCCTGACGCTGACTCAACGCAGCTTCGACGTGGGTGTGGCGTCGGCCCTGGAACTGAGCCAGGCGAAAACCGCCGTGGAAAGCACCCGTGGCGCCCTGTCGGCCTACACCCGACTGGTCGCCCAGGACCGCAACGCCCTGACCCAGTTGCTGGGTGGCCCGGTCCCAGCGGAGCTGCTGGAAGCGTCTAGCCTGGGTGACGACCTGCTCGCCGAAGTACCGGCCGGCCTGCCGTCGGACCTGCTGCAGAACCGCCCGGACATTCTTCAGGCCGAGCACCAGCTACGCGCGGCCAACGCCAACATCGGCGCAGCCCGTGCGGCGTTCTTCCCGCGTATCGGCCTGACCGGCGCACTCGGTTTTGCCAGTGGCGAGCTGTCCGACCTGTTCGGTTCGAACTCCGATTACTGGAGCTTTACGCCGAGCATCAGCGTGCCCATCTTCAACGCCGGCCGTTTGCGCGCCAACCGCGACTACGCCGAGGTGGCGAAGAACATCCAGGTGGCGCAGTACGAAAAGGCCATCCAGGTGGGCTTCCGCGAAGTGGCCGACGGTCTGGCCGCACGCGCCACCTACAGCGACCAGGTGCAAGCTCAGCAGAACCTGCTGGAGGCCAGCGAGGAGTACTACCGGCTCGCCGAACGCCGCTACCGTGGCGGCGTAGACAGCTACCTCAACCTGCTCGTCGCCCAGCGTCAGCTGTTTGCCGCGCGTCAGCAACTGATCGGCGACCGGCTGGCGCAATTGGTCAGCGAGGTGAACCTGTACAAGGCTCTGGGCGGCGGCTGGCTGGCCGACGAACCGCAGAGCTGATCGGCGTTCGCGCCACGGCAAAACGCCGCCCACTGGGCGGCGTTTTGCGTTGGTCCGCACCACCGGCACTTACAGACGCAACCGAACCTCGCAGCGGGAAATGCAGCTCAGGCACCCGATCAAAAAACAGGATTTCCTTATGCAGGTTGTGCCGGTACGCGGCCTGCAGATAGAAAGTCGTTAACCCGAGGTATCGCGCTGCCCTCCCCAAGACTCCACCGGCATATTGAATTGCGCTGCGTGCATCGAGGATATGGCTGAGCTCCACAGATTGGGAAAATTCCAGCGTGTCCCACCTTCCCGCCACTTGGTGGTCGGCACGTCCAGTCAAAAGCGCATGCCGATATCGTGCTGATTACGGCCTGGCATGGATAAGCGGGCAATCTTGCGTACGACAAAGACCCAGTACTCCTCGGATGGCCATTACAGAGCCAGCAGGCTCGTACCGGTTCCGATCTCTCTCCCTTGCACCAGAAAATTCCCCGCGCACACAAAAACGCCGCCCGGAGGCGGCGTTTTTTTCACACGGGCGGCTTAGCGATTACGCGTGAGCAGCGCCGGCTTCTCGCCACGGGGGCGGCTGGGCAGCTGTTCGAGCTGCTCCAGGCTGGGCAGACGTTCCTTGTGCTTGTGGATAATCACCGGCTGCTTTTCCGGCTGGCGGCTGCGCGTGCCGGCTGGCTGGTTGCGGGACACCTCGCCATTGGGGGTCAGGACCCGGCCACCGCCCTGGGGCTTTTTACGGCCGCCATTCTTGTTGCGTCCGGCGCCACCTGCACCCGCGCCAGCGCCAGCACCTGCCGGGCGGCCGCTGCGTGCGCCCTGACCCTGAGCGCCTGGGCCTTGCCCGGGACGACGACCACGACCTTGCGGCTTGTTCTCCGCCGGTACGTAGTCGACGCGGTTGCCAAAGTTGTCGATCTCATCGTCGAGGAACTCGTCAGGCGCACGATCAGCCGGCAAACGCGGCGGACGGCTGACCGCAGTGCCTTGGCTCGGACTTTTCGCCTTGGGCTTTTCGCCACGGTTGCGGCGCGGGCGCTCAGCGCTTTTGCCTGCACCCTCGGCCTTCTGCTCCGTGCTCTTTTCCGACTTCCTCTCGCCGCGGCCAGCACTTTTGCGTTCGCCGCGAGGCTGACGCTCGTCACGGGGTTGACGTGATTGGCGAGGTTGGCGCGGCTCGCGCACTTCCGGCTTTTCCACCTCGAGGGTGCTGATGTCGAAGCCCATCAGGTCACCGGCGGGAATGCGCTGCTTGGTCATGCGCTCAATGCCCTTGAGCAGCTTGTCCTCGTCCGGGGCGACCAGCGAGATCGCTTCGCCGCTGCGCCCTGCACGGCCGGTACGGCCGATGCGGTGCACATAGTCTTCCTCGACGTTGGGCAGTTCAAAGTTGACCACGTGGGGCAACTGATCGATGTCCAGGCCGCGGGCGGCAATATCGGTCGCCACCAGCACACGCACCTCATTGGCCTTGAAGTCGGCCAGCGCCTTGGTCCGGGCGTTCTGGCTCTTGTTGCCATGAATCGCCACGGCCGGCAGGCCATGCTTGTCGAGGTATTCGGCCAGGCGGTTGGCGCCATGCTTGGTGCGGGTGAACACCAGCACCTGTTCCCAGGCGCCCTGGGTGATCAGGTGGGCAAGCAACGCACGCTTGTGGCTGGCCTGCACATGGAACACGCGCTGTTCGATGCGCTCGACCGTGGTGTTCGGTGGCGTAACCTCGATGCGCTCGGGGTTGTGCAGCAGCTTACCGGCAAGGTCGGTGATGTCCTTGGAGAAAGTCGCCGAGAACAGCAGGTTCTGGCGTTTGGCCGGCAGTTTGGCCAGCACTTTCTTGACGTCGTGGATGAAGCCCATGTCCAGCATGCGGTCGGCTTCATCGAGGACGAGAATTTCCACGCGGGACAGGTCGATGTGGCGCTGATTGGCCAGATCGAGCAGACGGCCCGGGCAGGCGACCAGCACGTCCAGGCCCTTGGCCACGGCTTGCACCTGGGGATTCATGCCGACACCGCCAAAGATGCAGGTGCTTTTCAGCGGCAGATCGCGGGCATACAGCTTGAAGCTGTCATGCACCTGGGCAGCCAGTTCGCGGGTGGGCGTCAGCACCAGCACGCGCGGCTGTTTCGGACCATGGCGGTGTTCGCGGTCCGGATGGCCGCCCGGAAACAGAATTTCCAGGATGGGCAGGGCGAAGCCACCGGTTTTGCCGGTGCCCGTCTGGGCGGCGACCATCAGATCGCGGCCTTGCAACGCGGCGGGAATGGCCCGCTGTTGCACCGGAGTGGGCGTGGCGTATCCGGCAGCCTCGAGAGCGCCGGCTATAGCCTCGGAGAGACCGAGGGAAGCAAAGGACATGGGAAATCCTGTATGTAATGGGTGTGGACCCAATGAAGTAATTGCCTGGCGTGAATCGCGTTTGAGGGTGCGATCCCGACCGGTCCTGCCGACCACTGATGGGCCGAGCGTCCGGGCGCAAGCCTGAGCAGACTGCGGGAGTATACCAGAGCTGAAAGTTCGTGCTGTTTTTCGACTGCGTAGTCGCGCAGAGGTTCACGCCTCCGAGCCGGAGGCGTGAGACGCACCACTCAACGCGGCAGCTTGAGGTTGTTCCAGATCGCCAGGCTGGGATCAGCCTGGTTCAAGGTGTAAAAGTGCAGACCCGGCGCGCCGCCGGCCAACAGCGTCTCGCACATCTGGCTGACCACCTGCTCGCCGAACGCCTGGATGCTGGCGACATCATCGCCGTAGGCTTCCAGTTGCTTGCGAACCCAACGCGGAATTTCCGCACCGCAGGCATCGGAGAAACGCGCCAAGCTGGTGTAGTTGGTGATCGGCATGATGCCGGGAACGATGTCGATCTCAACGCCCAGTTTCTGCACGCGCTCGACGAAGTAAAAATAGCTGTCGGCGTTGAAGAAGTACTGGGTGATGGCACTGTCGGCACCGGCCTGAGCCTTACGCACGAAGTTGGTCAGGTCGTCCTCGAAATTGCGAGCCTGCGGATGCATCTCCGGGTAAGCGGCAATTTCGATATGGAAATGATCGCCGGTTTCGGCGCGGATGAACTCAACCAGTTCGTTGGCGTAGCGCAGCTCGCCGCTGGCCAGGCCCATACCCGAGGGCAGGTCGCCGCGCAACGCGACGATGCGGCGAATGCCGTTGTCCTTGTAAGTGGTGAGCAGCTGGCGCAACTCGGCCTTGCTGTCGCCTACGCAGGACAGGTGCGGTGCGGTCGGCACCTGCACGTCGCGGTCCAGTTGCAACACGGTGTTCAGGGTGCGATCACGGGTCGAACCACCGGCACCGTAGGTGCAGGAGAAGAAGTCCGGCTTGTACTCGGCCAGGCGACGTGCGGTGTTAAGCAGTTTTTCATGCCCGGCTTCGGTCTTCGTCGGGAAGAACTCGAAGCTGTAGCGACAATCGGGGGAAGACATAAGCAAATCCTGGGGCGTTCGGGCCAGTGGCAGCCCGGGAGTCCTTCAATCCGCTGAAGCTGAAGGCTGGAGCCGGACGAACGGCAGCTCGGTGCGCTTGTTCGTCCAGCTTTCCAGCCTCCAGCCTCCAGCGCCTTTTTAGTAGCGGTAGGTGTCCGGCTTGAACGGACCTTCAACGGTCACGCCGATGTACTCGGCCTGGGCCGGGGTCAGACTGGTAACCACACCGCCGAAGCCCTTGACCATTTCCAGTGCCACTTCCTCGTCGAGCTTTTTGGGCAGCACCTCAACGGTCAGGCGTTCGGCTTTCTTTGCCGCCGGCAGCTCAGCGTACTTCTGCTCGAACAGGAAGATCTGCGCCAGCACCTGGTTGGCGAAGGAGCCGTCCATGATGCGGCTCGGGTGACCGGTGGCGTTGCCCAGGTTCACCAGGCGGCCTTCGGCGAGCAGGATCAGGTAGTCGTCGTTGTGCGCATCGAAGCTGTCCTTGCCGGTGCGGTGAATCTTGTGCACCTGCGGCTTGACCTCTTCCCACGCCCAGTTCTTGCGCATGAAGGCGGTGTCGATCTCGTTGTCGAAGTGGCCGATGTTGCACACCACGGCGCGCTTCTTCAGCGCCTTGAGCATGCCGGCGTCGCACACGTTGGAGTTACCGGTGGTGGTGACGATCAAGTCGATCTTGCCCAGCAGCGCGCGGTCGATGCTGGCATCGGTGCCGTCGTTCAGGCCGTTCAGGTACGGGGAGACGACCTCAAAGCCGTCCATGCACGCCTGCATGGCGCAGATCGGATCGACTTCCGACACCTTGACGATCATGCCTTCCTGACGCAGCGACTGCGCCGAGCCCTTGCCTACGTCGCCGTAGCCGATTACCAGCGCCTGCTTGCCTGATAGCAGGTGGTCGGTGCCGCGCTTAATGGCGTCATTCAGGCTGTGGCGGCAGCCGTACTTGTTGTCGTTCTTGCTCTTGGTCACCGAGTCGTTGACGTTGATCGCCGGGACTTTCAGGGTGCCGTTCTTGAGCATGTCCAGCAGACGGTGTACACCGGTGGTGGTTTCTTCGGTGATGCCGTGGATCTTCTCCAGCATGGCCGGGTATTTCTTGTGCAGGATTTCGGTCAGGTCACCGCCGTCGTCCAGCACCATGTTGGCGTCCCACGGCTGGCCGTCCTTGAGGATGGTCTGCTCGATGCACCACTCGTACTCTTCTTCGGTTTCGCCCTTCCAGGCAAACACCGGGACACCGGCGGCTGCAATGGCGGCAGCGGCCTGGTCCTGAGTGGAGAAGATGTTGCAGGAGGACCAGCGCACTTCTGCACCCAGGGCTACCAGGGTCTCGATCAGCACGCCGGTCTGGATAGTCATGTGGATGCAACCGAGGATCTTCGCGCCCTTGAGCGGCTGGCTGGCCGCGTACTTGCGACGCAGGGCCATCAGCGCCGGCATTTCGGACTCGGCAATGATCAGTTCCTTGCGGCCCCAATCGGCCAGGGAAATATCGGCAACTTTAAAATCGGTAAACGCGGCGCTCATGCAAGCTCTCCATTCGTGGTGTGCGAATGGGCGCCGTTGATGCGTTGAGATAACGCCCCATCCGAGCCTGACATGCCCTCTGTTTTAAGGAGTAGCCTGCTGCAGCGCCCCTCGGACGGGTGGCGGGCATGGCCGAAGCGGAGTCGACCATGGAAAAGTGCCGGCGATTATAGCGGCAGCCGCGTTCAGACCCAAGCCTTGTGGCGTGGTGCTCGAACTCACTGGCGCGCGCTTCGGTCGAACGGTCCAGGGCGGATTGCTTTTGATCGGCCCGCATCGCCACAGGAGCTCTCCATGACCCGCCTCTCGCGCGCCCTGTTTGTGCTATTCACCGCCTTGGCCAGCCCCCTCGTACTGGCCCAGGCCTGCTATGTCAGCGAGCAGACGTCGGGGGATCTGCCGGAACCGGTATCCCCGGAAAAATGCTTTGAATTGCAGAACATGGATGACCCCAACGCCATCGAATGGATCTGCCGCGACCAAGCCGATGTGCGCAGTTCTCGGCGCGAACTGCGCGACAGCTGTCCGTCAGGCGCATTCGGTTCCTGCAGCGCACCGATGACGCCGGAAACCCTGGCCAATGAAAAATCCTTCGGTCTGATCACCCCCGACGAAGCACTGCCCGACGCCCTGCCCGAGGATGCCCGAATCGTTACTTACTACTACGCCACGACGGACCAGGGGCAAACACGCATCGACTGCGAGAACACCGGCGGTCAATGGGCGCAATAAGCGGATTTGTCCGAAGCGGACAGGATGCGGATAATCGACGGCTTATTCGCACAACACACAGGTTGCATCAATGAAGTTGAAAATCGTGGGCGTGGCGCTGCTCGCCGCAGTCGTCCTGGTGGGTTGTGACCGCGTTGACCCGAACTCGCCGCTGGGCAAGCGTACGGCCATTTTCAAGGACATGATGAAGACCAGCGAAGACCTGGGTGGCATGCTGCGCGGGCGCCTGGTCTTCAACGAAGCCAAATTCATCGAAGGCGCCGCCCACCTGGACGAGATTTCCCGCCAGCCGTGGCAGCACTTCCCGCAGGTCAAGGACAACCAGGACAGCAGTGCACGGGACGACGTCTGGGAGCGTCAAGAACGCTTCAACGAATTGGCCCGAGCACAGGAGGCCGCCACCGCCGCGTTGGTCGCCGCCACCACCCAGCGCCCGCTCGATCCTGCCGCGCTGGCCTCCCCCGTGCAACGGGTCGAAGATGCCTGCGAAAGCTGCCACAAGGAATTTCGCGCTTACTAATTGCGGCGGTTCAGCCATGGCGAGCGGGCGTCCGTCGCTCAAAACCCGGCGATGCCCTCTTCGCGCAACTGACCGGCCAGTTGTTGCACCTCCGGGTGCTGAAAGAACCCATGCAGTTGCCGGGCTCGTGCGGGGCCGACGCCCGGTTGGCGCTGCCAGTCGTATAGCCCGCGGTGGCTGAGCTGCGACCAGTCGCCGGGCAGCGAAGCCGCGGTATCTGCGGGCACCCCGAGGGCGGCGAGCCAACGGGAAAAGTCGTGCTGCCGGGCCAGGCTGAAGCTGCTCTGCAGCTGTTCGGCACGCCGAGCACCAATCCCCGGCAGCGCCTGCAATTGCTCGTCCGTCAGGTTCAGCCAGTCGAGTAGCCCCTTCACCTGGCCGGCGTCGATGAGGGTTTGCCAGGTTCCTGGGCCGAGCGCTGGCAAACCGAGGCCCTGCCGGCCCGCCAGCCATTCCAGGCGGGCGCGAAACTGTTCGCTGCACCCGGGCCCGGCACGCCAGCAACTGAGCGGGTGATAAGCAGCCGGATCGGGTATGCGCACGTCGAGCCGTTCAGCGCTGCGCCAGACCACCTGCTCGAGCCGCGGAATCACCGCGCCTGCCAGGCTGACCACAACGTGATCACCCGGGCGGATGTCCAGCGCCTGCCAGCGCTGCAGCGAGCCGGCCGATACACGACGAATGCTGCGGTCATCCAGCTGTACCGGCGCCAGATGCAGCAGCGGAGTGATGCGCCCGCTGCGACCGATACGAAACTCCACATCACGCACCTCGGCCAAGGCCTGACGCAGCGGGTATTTCCAGGCAACCGCCCAGCTCGGCGGCCGTGCGCGCCAGGACTCACCGTCTGGGCGTTGGCCCTGGCGCAGCACCACGCCATCGGTGGCAAACGGCAGCGGTTGGCGATACCAGTGCTCACGCCACTGACGCGCCTCGGCCAAGGTGCTGATGGGCTGGCTGTAGGCCCGACCGTCTGTGAAGCCCAGGCGCTGCAGCCCAGCCAGGCGCGCCGCCATCTCTACCGGCCCGGCCGGCCAGTCCCACACGAACAGGCCGATGCCGGCCGCGTCCTGGCTATCGAGGCGGTTGCGGGCCATCAGCCCAGCAACCTTGCTGCGCGCGCCGATACCGCCACGCTCGGCCTGCACATGGTCCGGCAGGCGCCAGTACAGTTCGCCCTGCACCAGCAGATCGCGCGCCTCGGTCAAGCGTTGTGGCACAGCCGGCAACTGACGCAGGTGCCTCGTCCAGTCCTGGCCGCTGCGACCGTCGCCGCGACTGATCGCGCTCTGCAGGAGGCCGGCGCGGTACACCAGCGTGACGGCCACGCCGTCGACTTTGGGCTGAATCCACACGTCCTGGCGGCGGCTGAGCCAGTCACCCACGTGTGCTTCATCGAGTTTATCCAGACCCGTCTGGCTGACCGGATGAAACAGCGTGCCGGCAGTGCCGCTCAGCGACTCGGTTGGGCTGATGGCATGTTCGGGAAAACAGGCCTGCCAGTCGGCAAACCGTTGGCGGGCTTGATCGTAGAGTTCATCGGCCAGCGGCGACTGGCCGTCGCGGTGATAGGCGCGATCCCACTCGGACAAGCGCGTAGCGAGACGCTGCAATTCTTCGTCCGCCTGCGTCGAATGCCAGTCGGGGCAGGCCAACAGCGGGGAGCACAGCAACACGGCCAGCAAGCCGGCGCTCAGGCGTAACGCGGACATGGGAGCATCCTTGCTCAGTGGAACAGGGAAACCAGGCTAGCCGCAATTGCCGTTCTCTGTTCGGTTACACTCCCGCACTGTCGGCGCGCCACGGACTTTTGTGACACTGATCGCAGTTCACGCCCGACCGCTCAAGCGGCCGACGGGATCATCATCCTGATACGTTGCGAGGTGCCCATGTCCGCGTTCAGATACCTGCAAGGCTATCCGGCCCCTTTGCAGGAGCAGGTTCGTCAGCTGCTGGCCACTGATCGCTTGGGCGATTATCTGCACCGCCGCTATGCCGAGCGCCACCAGGTGCTCAGCGACAAGGCGCTGTACAACTACGCCAACGAGCTCAAGCAGCGGCATTTGCGCAACGCGCCGGGGCTGGACAAGGTGCTTTACGATAGCAAGCTCGACGTGGTGAAGAATGCCCTGGGCATGCACACGGCCATTTCGCGGGTACACGGCGGCAAGCTCAAGGCGAAGAAGGAAATCCGCGTGGCGGCGCTGTTCAAGGACGCACCCGCGGCGTTTCTGCACACCATCGTGGTCCACGAGCTGGCGCACTTTCGCGAGTTCGAACACAACAAGGCTTTCTACCAGCTGTGCGAACACATGCTGCCGGGTTATCACCAACTGGAGTTCGATTTGCGCGTCTACCTGGTGTGGCGCGACAGCGGCGCGGCTCAGCAGACCGACAGCACCTCGTAGCGCTGCACGCGCGCACCGATGCGCACCTCTACTTCATCGCCTTCGCCCTTGCCCAGTACGCTCTGGCCAAGCGGCGCGTGCGGGCTGATGAGCAGAACGTCGCGCTCTTGCCACACCAGTTTGATGCCGGCAGCAGCAGGCATCAAAAACAGCGTCAGCAGGCTGCCCTGCTCGTCCTCCAACTCCAAAAGCGCCCCGAGCTGAATCCCCACCTGCGCATCGAAGGGGCGCAGCACCAGATTCTGACAGACCTGCAGCGCCTGGCGCAGCTCCTCGACCCGGCGCGACTGGCCAGCAGCCAAGTAAGCTGCCTCCAACCCGCGGGTGTCGTATTTGTTCTCGGCCTTGCTTTCTTCATCGGTGGCCGCCGCATGGGCGGTGTGTGCCGCCTCCATGGCCACGCGCAGATCGGCCTGCAAGCGAGCCAGTAGCAATTGCTGAAGCGGTTGCTTGTTCATTGAGTGAGCCAGAAAGAAGTTGCTGGGCATGGTAACAGGCGTTCGACACGCAGCGCCGCTAGCCGGGTTCGGCACTCTTGAGCGCAATGCTTGTCACAAATTGTGGCTTTGTCAGGCTGACTGTAAGCGCCGACAGGGCCGCCGGGTAACGCTTTTTTAGAACCGGCTGGCCGCTGCCAGCCCCATCGATGGAGGTTTCACCATGCGTCTTGCGCATTTAGTCCTGCCGGCACTGCTCGGCTTCCTGCTGGTCGGCTGCTCTCCTGATGACGAAGACCAGCGAGACCTTCCACCGGCCGACACCATGCAACCGGCTCCGCCCGTCACGCCCGATCCGGTCGTACCGGGTGATACGACGCCACCCGCGCCGACCACCTCCCCGGAAAGCGACTTCAACACCAATCCGGGTACAGAGGAAGCACCGGCCAACTGACCCGTTGCAGCGGTCGGCCTGGGTGCGCTCCGGTCGACCTCCTGCGCCGACAAATGACGGAACGGGCCACTACGTTGCGGCGGGCGTCGCCTGGCCCCGCTTGAGCAAATAAGCAGCCAGCGTGCGCAATGGCGCCAGTTGCCGGCAGATCAGCGCCAACTGCGTCTGCACCAGGCGGTGGCCGTCCCCCTGCTCTTCCGGCAATTGTTCCAATCGGGCGGCCAACGCTTCCTCCTCTTCACTGTGCACTGCCACGCTGCCGCGCTCGTTCAGGCTCGCGGCAATCGATTCGAGCGCAGCGGCTATGCGCTCGCTGGCGTCGTCGAGCAAACTGTCGCCCAGTTCCTCGGTCAGGCTTTCACGGTGTGCGCCAAGCGCCGACAGGTAGCTGAGCAAGGTGTGAGTCTGCACCAGAAAGTGAAAACCCAGCTCGGCATCCTTGCGAAAGTGCCCCGGCTCCAACAGCATGTTCGACAGCGTGGTGGAAAGCGCCGCATCGGCGTTATGGGCGTTGCGTCGCGCCAGGCGATACTCCAGGTCGTCGCGCTTGCCGGTCTCGTACTGCTGCATGGCTTGCCGCAGGTAGCGGGCGTTGCAGGACAACACGGTGGCGATCATCTGGTTGAGGCGTCGCCCCTGCCAGTCGGGCAAGATCAGGAAGACCGCCAAGCCGGCAATCAGACTGCCCAGCAGGGTATCGAACAACCGCGGCCAGATAAGCTCGTAGCCATCGCCGATCTGCGCAAAGCAGAACAGCACCAACAGCGTGATCGCCGCCGTTGCCAAGGTGTAGCGGCTGCTGCGCGTGGCGAAGAACACCACCCCGGCGATCACGGCCAGAACAGCCTGCCACAGCGGTTGGGGGAACAGCGTGATCAGTGCCCAGCCCGCGACCAGACCAATCAAGGTGCCGCCGATACGCTGCAGCAAGCGGGTGCGCGTGGCGCCGTAGTTGGGTTGGCAGACGAACAGCGTGGTCAAGAGAATCCAGAACCCCTGGCCCGGCTCGATCCAGTGCATCAGCCCATAACCGGCCGACAAGGCGATGGACAGGCGCAACGCATGACGGAACACCAGCGAGGTGGGCGTCAGCTGCAAGCGAATGCGTTCCAGGGCGTCCTTGAAACTACGCGGCGAGCGGTCGAACAGGGTGCTGTCCTGCTCTTCGGCCAGGGCATCCGGGTTGCTGGCCTCGGCCAGCTTGGCTTCCAGAGTGCCCAGGTTATTGACCAGCGCGCCGAGTGAACGCAGCAGTTTGCGCCAGGCAGGGTTGTTCTGAGCGCGCAGGAAGGCCAGCGAAGCCTGGAGATCGTCCAACGCCGCCCGGCTCTCGCCATACTCGAAGGGCTGGCGCAAGCGGATGGCTCGGCTCAGTGTCTTGCAGGCGTTGCCCTGCTGATTGAGCAGCCGCTGGCAGCGGAACATCACATCGCTGTGGAAGAAGGCCTCGGCCAGCTCGTTGTAGGGATAGTGCGAGGAACTGGCGCGCTCATGGATATCCTGGGCAGTGAAATAAAGACGCAGGTAACGACTGACCTTGGCCCCGGTGCGGCCATTGCCAACACGCTGCAGGAGAATTTCCTTGGTCTGGTTGAACGCCGTGACCACGCGACCATTTTGCCGCGCCAGTTCCAGGCGCCGTTCCTCCACATCCAACTGACGCAGCGGTTCCAGCAGGCTGCTTTTGATTTTCAGGTAAGTGCCCAGCTCATCGAAGAGCCGCGCCAATCCCTGTTGCACCGGCTGGTTGACGAACAGGGCGTTCCACAGCACCGACAGCAGGCCATACCAGGCAGCTCCCGCCAGCAACAACAATGGCTGCAGCCAGAAATTGCCCGCCACGCCGCCTTGCTGGTCCACGCCGATCATGGTGTAGATGGCCAGGATCAAGGTGGCCCAGCCGATGGTGGCATAGCGCGGGCCGACGGCACCGAGCATGGTCATACAGAAGGTGGAAAGCGCCAGTGCACTGACGAACAGCCAGGGCGAGGCGAACAAGTACTGCACGGCCAGCGCGGCGATGGCAAAACACACCAGGGTGACCAGCAATGCCTGCAAACGGCCGAACCAGTTGTCGTCGGTTTCGGCCAGGGCGCTGGCAATAATGCCCAGAAACAGCGGGATCACCTGTTCCAGGCGATCCTGCTGCCAACACAACAGCATGGCACCCGACAGCGCGATAAAGACCCGCACGCCATAGGACAGCTGGGCGTTGCCCCATAAACGGCGCAAAGAATGACGCAGAGAAGGCGAAAGCATCGACGAAACATCCTGTACGGCGAAATCGCGGGCAGAGTAACGCAGTTGAGACGAACAGCAGACTTACCGAGGCACGGCTGAACCGGTGCATGACTGCGAAGGCCCAACCCCCCTCCTAAGTTCAATCCTTCTGGAGTCGCTACATGCGAGCTGGTCGCGCCTAGGAACATCCGCTCCTGGCGACACAGGGCTCCGGTATTCGCAACGCTTAATACCAAAAACTATATTTATTCGACCGTTATTGCGCATCGATATAAGCATTACGGGCGCCGGATGGCTCGTCGCTGGCTAAGGGGGGTCAACTATCCTGACAAGACCGGTTCGCTACCCGAGGTATACCGGATATGCCCGCTTTCCTGCGCCAGTTGCTCATGTCGTTCCTCTTGCTCACCGTGGCGGGTGTGGGGAATGCCGCTGGCCCGATTACCGTGCTCAGCGTCGAGGGCGTGATCGGGCCCGCCAGTGCGGACTACGTGGTGCGCGGCCTGTCGCGCGCCAGCACTGACGAGGCGCAACTGATCGTTCTGCGCATCGACACGCCGGGCGGGCTGGACACCTCCATGCGCGACATCATCAAGGCGATCCTCGCCAGCCCGGTACCGGTGGTCAGCTACGTATCGCCAGGCGGCGCACGCGCGGCCAGCGCCGGCACCTACATCCTATATGCCAGCCATGTCGCGGCCATGACGCCGGGCACCAACCTGGGTGCGGCAACGCCGGTAGCCATTGGCGGCGCTCCTGGAACACCGCCGCAACAGCCACAGCCCACCCCGGATGCCGAGCCGCCGGAAGGTAACGCGCCGGCTGAGCCGGGCGGTGATGCCATGACCCGCAAACAGGTCAACGATGCCGCTGCGTATATCCGCGGCCTGGCCAACCTGCGTGGACGCAATGCCGAGTGGGCCGAACAGGCGGTGCGCGAGGCCGTCAGCCTGTCCGCCGAGGAAGCCCTGAAGCTCAAGGTCATTGATTACGTAGCCGCCGACCTGCCGGCACTCCTCGCCCAGCTGGACGGCAAGACGCTGGACACGGTTGCCGGCCCGAAAACCCTGGCCACTGCCGGCGCCGCCTTGCAGGAACGGCTGCCCGACTGGCGCACGCGCATTCTGGCAGTGATTACCAACCCCAGCGTGGCACTGATCCTGATGATGATCGGCATCTATGGGCTGATCTTCGAATTCTCCAATCCCGGCTCCGGCGTGGGCGGCGTGGTCGGTGGCATTTGCCTGATCCTCGGGCTGTACGCCCTGCAATTGCTGCCGGTGAGTTATGCCGGCATGGCGTTGATTCTGCTCGGCCTGGTGTGCATGGCGGCCGAGGCGTTTTTGCCCAGCTTCGGTGTGCTGGGATTCGGCGGCATCGCGGCGTTCATCTTCGGCGCGCTGATCCTCATCGACACCGAGGTGCCCGGTTACGGCATTCCGCTGCCGCTGATCGTCACCCTGGCGCTGATCAGCGCGGGGTTGATGCTGGCCATTCTGGCCATGGCCTTGCGCGCTCGCCGCCAAGTGTCGGTGGCGGGCGATGCCGGCCTGGTGGGCAGCCTGGCCACCATCGAGGCGCTGCAAAGCGATGCCCGCTGCGGCTGGGTAACCCTGCAAGGCGAGCGCTGGCAGGTAGAGAGCACGACGCCGCTGCGTGCCGGGCAACAGGTGCAGGTGCAGGCGCGCCAGGGACTCACGCTGCAGGTCGCAGCCAACGACACGCCAACAACCCGGGAGACAGAGCGATGATGGGCTATTCCTTGAGTGTTTCCATGGTGGTGATCCTGCTGGTTGCCCTGATCCTGTCGGCCTTTCGCATTCTGCGCGAGTACGAACGGGGCGTGGTGTTCCAGTTGGGCCGCTTCTGGAAGGTCAAGGGCCCGGGACTGATTCTGGTGATCCCCGGCCTGCAACAGATGGTTCGCGTCGACTTGCGCACCATCGTGCTGGATGTGCCAACCCAGGATGTGATTTCCCGCGACAACGTCTCGGTGAAGGTCAATGCGGTGATTTATTACCGGGTGCTCGATGCGCAAAAGGCGATCATTCAGGTCGAGGACTACCACGCCGCCACCAGCCAGCTGGCGCAGACCACACTGCGCTCGGTACTCGGCAAGCACGAACTGGACGACATGCTCGCCGAGCGCGAGCGCCTGAATGCTGACATTCAAAAGGTTCTGGATGCCCAGACCGACGCCTGGGGCATCAAGGTGGCTAACGTTGAAATCAAGCACGTCGATCTGGACGAGTCGATGATCCGCGCCATCGCCCGCCAGGCCGAGGCGGAACGTGAGCGGCGCGCCAAGGTGATTCACGCCGAAGGCGAATTGCAGGCCTCGGAAAAACTCATGCAGGCCGCCCAGGTGCTGGCCCAGCAACCGGGCGCCATGCAGTTGCGCTACATGCAGACGCTGAGCGCCATCGCCACGGACAAAAACTCCACCATCCTGTTCCCGATGCCGGTCGACCTGCTCAGTGGCATTCGCGTGGTCAAGGAGTGAGCCCATGGAAATCGGCGTGCCCAAGGAAATCAAACCCCAGGAAAACCGCGTCGGCCTGACCCCGGCCTCGGTGGCGGAACTCATCCACCATGGCCATCGCGTGCTGGTGCAGAGTCAGGCGGGAGCGGCCATCGGCTTTCACGACCTGCAATACGAAGCGGCGGGCGCCCTGGTGGTCGCCGATGCCGACACGCTCTACGGGGCCAGCGAATTGATCGTCAAGGTCAAGGAACCGCAGCCTGAAGAACGCGCCCGACTGACGCCACAGCATTGCCTGTTCACCTACCTGCACCTGGCGGCGGACCGCGCACAGACCGACGAGCTGCTGGCCAGCGGCGCCACCTGCATTGCCTATGAAACCGTCACCGATGCCCAGGGTCGCCTGCCGTTGCTGGCGCCGATGTCCGAAGTCGCCGGACGCATGGCCATCCAGGCCGGCGCCCATTGCCTGGAAACACCGCAGGGCGGGCGCGGTGTGCTGCTCGGCGGTGTGCCGGGGGTGGCGCCGGGTAAGGTGCTGATTCTCGGCGCGGGGGTGGTCGGCAGCCAGGCGCTGGCCATGGCGGTGGGGCTTGGCGCGGAAGTCAGTGTGCTGGACACCCAGGTCGATGCCCTGCGCCGCCTGGATGCCCAGTACGGCAACCGCGTGCAGACCCTGTACTCGACCCGCGACAGCCTGGAGGAGCGCCTCCTGACCGCCGACCTGGTGATCGGCAGTGTGCTGATTCCCGGCGCGGCGGCGCCCAAGCTGATCTCGGCGGACATGGTCAAACGCATGCTGCCCGGCTCCGTGATCGTGGATGTGGCCATCGACCAGGGCGGCTGCGCGGAAACCTCACGACCGACCACCCACGCCAAGCCAACCTTCATCGTCGATAATGTGGTGCATTACTGCGTGAGCAACATGCCTGGCGCGGTGGCCCGCACCTCGACCCTGGCGCTGAATAACGCCACCCTGCCCTTCGTCATCGCCCTGGCCGACCAGGGCTGCCGCCAGGCGTTGCAGAATGATGCACACCTACGGCGCGGCCTGAATCTGGCCGTCGGCACACTTACCCACTCCGGCGTTGCCGACGCGCATGGATTGCCCTGGCAAGCAGCGGAAGAGGTGCTGCAGCAGATCTAGCGGCGAGGCAGCAGACTCCGTCAGCCGATATGAATCGGCCCCACGAGGGAATCTGCGCGCACTTCAACCTGCGGGAGCCGCCTGCAGGACCGTTACATCCAGCCAGACTCCGCCATCGACAGCGGCTCACCATCACCGACGATAAAATGATCGAGCACACGCACATCGACCAAGGCCAGCGCCTCTTTGAGCCGTTCGGTGAGCTGGCGATCAGCCTGGCTCGGCTCAGCCACCCCCGAGGGATGGTTATGGGTCAGGATCAACGCGGCGGCGTTGTGCGCCAGGGCGCGTTTGACCACCTGGCGGGGATACACGCTGGCACCGTCAACGGTGCCGCGAAACAGCGCCTCGAAGGCCAGCACACGGTGCTTGGCATCAAGAAACAGGCAACCGAACACTTCGTGGGGTTCGTGGCGCAACTGCGCCTTGAGGTAGTCGCGCACGGCTTGCGGGCTTTCCAGTGCCGAATCGCGCTTGATCCGCTCGGCCAGATGCCGCCGGCCCATCTCCAGCACCGCCTGCAGCTGGGCAAACTTGGCCGGACCAAGGCCCAGGTGGGAGCTGAAACGGGACAGGTCCGCCTCCAGCAGCGATCGCAGGCTGCCGAACTCATTGAGCAGATGGCGAGCCAGGTCTACGGCACTGCGTCCGACCACGCCGGTACGTAGAAAAATCGCCAACAGCTCGGCATCGGACAATGCCGCCGCACCTTGCTCGAGCAGCTTTTCCCGCGGCCGCTCCGCCACCGGCCAATTGCGAATACTCATGACGTCTCCTTGTCGTTTTCTTGTTCTCATTGCCCCGCGTGCGCCATTGACGCTGTGATATCGTAGCCGCCCTTACGCGCAGCGTTGGCCTGGGGAGGCGTCGCGCTGTGCGCCTTGTCTCGTCTTAGCTAAAAGGCTGGCCTATGCAGCGACTCTATCGGAAACGCATCGTGCTGGGCGTCGGCGGCGGCATCGCTGCCTACAAGAGCGCCGAACTGGTGCGTCGCTTACGCGACCAGGGCGCCGACGTTCATGTCGTCATGACCCATGGCGGCCGCGAATTCATCACCCCGCTGACCCTGCAGGCGCTATCCGGCCATCCGGTGCACCTGGACCTGCTCGACCCCGCCGCCGAAGCCGCGATGGGGCATATCGAGCTGGCCAAATGGGCCGACCTGGTGCTGATCGCCCCGGCCACCGCCGACATCATGGCGCGCTTGGCACAGGGCGTGGCCAATGACCTGCTGACCACCTTGGTTCTGGCCACCGACGCCCAGGTTGCCCTGGCGCCGGCCATGAACCAGGCCATGTGGCGCGACCCGGCCACTCAGGCCAATGCGCAGACGCTTGCCCAGCGCGGCATGCGCCTGTTCGGCCCGGCATCGGGCAGTCAGGCCTGCGGCGACGTGGGCCTCGGGCGCATGCTGGAAGCCGACGACCTGGCGCAATTGGCCGCCGACTGCTTCCAACGCAACGTGCTGGACGGCGTGCGCGTGCTGATCACCGCCGGACCCACGCAGGAAAACATCGACCCGGTGCGCTACATCACCAACCACAGCTCCGGCAAGATGGGCTTCGCCCTGGCGGAGGCGGCCGCCGAAGCCGGCGCCCAGGTGACATTGGTCAGCGGCCCGGTGTTTTTGCCAACCCCGGATCGCGTGCAGCGCATCGACGTGGTCAGTGCCCGCGACATGCTCGCCGCCTGCGAAGCGGCGATGCCCAGCGATATCCTCATCGCCGCCGCGGCGGTGGCCGATTACCGTCCCGAGGTCGTTGCGCCGCACAAACTCAAGAAAGACCCCACCACCGGCGACGGCCTGTACCTGCAGATGGTGCGCAACCCGGACATTCTGGCCACCCTGGCCGCGCGTCCCGACCGGCCGTTCAGCGTCGGCTTCGCCGCGGAAACCGAACACCTGCTCGATTACGCCGCACGCAAGCTCAAGGACAAGAACCTCGACCTGATCGTCGCCAACGATGTGGCCAATCCGAGCATTGGCTTCAACAGCGAAGAGAACGCCATCACCGTCATCGACCGCCAGTTGCAGCAGACTGGCTTCGCCCAAACCAGCAAGGGCAAGATCGCCCGCCAGTTGATCGCCCTTATCGCCGCGCGTTACGCGGCCCACTGAGACCTGTTATGCACGCTTTGCAAGCCAAGATTCTCGATCCCCGCCTGGGCCGCGACTTCCCGCTGCCCGGTTACGCCACGCCCGGCTCCGCCGGCCTCGACCTGCGCGCCATGCTGCAGGACGACCTGACCCTGCAACCGGGCCAGACCGTACTGATTCCCACCGGGCTGGCCATCCATATTGCCGATCCGGGCCTGGCCGCGCTGATCCTGCCACGCTCGGGTCTGGGGCATAAACACGGCATCGTGCTCGGCAATCTGGTCGGGCTGATCGACTCCGACTACCAGGGCGAGCTGATGGTGTCCTGCTGGAACCGTGGCAACGATGCCTTCACCGTCAAGATCGGCGAGCGCCTGGCTCAACTGGTGCTGGTACCGGTGGTGCAGGCGCACTTCGAGCTGGTCGAGGAGTTCGACAACAGCCTGCGCGGTACCGGCGGCTTCGGGCACTCCGGCAGCCACTGAGTCCTTTCCGGAAAACACGCGCAGGGAGATGTACGTGAAACGCCAGAATAAAAATCATAAGGACGCTCGCCCAGCGAGCCCGGCGTCCAGCCAACCGATGCGCCACAACTCTGGCTGGACGCCTGCCCTGCTGATCGGCCTCGGCGCTCTGCTGACTGCCGGCCTGCTTCTCGGTTACGGCCTGCTCGAACAACGCCAGCAACAGCAGGCCCGCCTGGTGCAGGCTTGGGCCGACAGCCAGGCCAGCGCCCTGCAACAGGGGCTTAACCTGCTGGCTGACGATGTTCGGGCACTGGCGCAGCAGCCGGAAGTCATCCAGGCCCTGAGCACCGACGACAATGCGTTGCTGCAACAGGCCGAGCGCAGCCTGGCAACCTCTGCCGGGGTTATCGACGCCGTACTGAGCCGCCAGGGTGAAGCGCGACCTGATCGCAACCGCCGAGTGCCTGTAAATTTCGCCGCCGTGGATTTGCAACGGCGCGCCGAAAACGGCCTCAAGCCGGCGCCGGAAGCCTACCAGGTCGATAAACGCTGGCTGCTCTACAGCGCTGTGGCTGTGGGTGAAGACGAGCAGGTATTGGGCAGCCTGTTGCTGGTCACTGATCTGCAACGTCTGCTGCGCACTCTCCCCGTGCTTCCCGCCGACGTCGGCCAGCTGCGCCTGACCCAGCAATTCGGCAATGCTCCGGCGCAACTGCTCGCTCAACGCGGCGGCCAGGAGGCTTCGCACGTTCCTGTTACCCTGACTAGCGGCAATCCGCACTGGCAACTGAGCTTCAGCCCCAGCGGCACCCTGGCCAGCCTGCCGGCCTTCCACTGGCTGGGCTTCGCCGCCTTGCTCGCTGTGGCCGGGCTGCTACTGGGCCTGCACTGGCTGCGCAAGCAACAACAGCACCGCCTGCATCACGATGTGCGGCAGCTGGGCCAGATGCTGCAAGCCCTCATCGAGGGCAAGAATATCCAGGCGCCTCGCCTGTACCTGGCCGCGCTCAGCCAACTGGCGCAACAGCTCGCCCGCCTGCCGCACCAGGCGGCACCGACCAAGCCTGCAGCAGTTGCGCCGAAAGCGGAGGCTAATAACCAGCTGGTCGACCCGTTGTTCCAGCCCACGGAAATACTTGACCTGGACCTTCACGATATCGATCCGCCTGTCGCATCCCAATCGGCCCCTAGCGTACCGGCCTTGCCGGCGAGCATTTTTCGCGCTTATGACATCCGCGGCGTGGTTGGCGACAGCCTGACCGCCGACAGCGCTTACTGGATCGGTCGCGCCATCGGCTCGGCCAGCCTGGCCAAGGGGGAGCCGTGCGTAGCCGTCGGCCGCGACGGGCGCCTGTCCGGCCCGCTGCTGGCGCAGCCGCTGATCCAGGGCCTGGTCGATTGCGGCTGTCAGGTCACGGACCTGGGCATGGTGCCCACACCGGTGCTTTACTTCGCCACCCATGTACTGCCGGCCACCTCCGGAGTCATGCTCACCGGTAGCCACAACCCGCCGGATTACAACGGCTTCAAGATCGTCATTGCCGGCGACACCCTGGCCAATGAACAGATCCTGGCGCTGAAAACCCGCATTGACACCCAGGACCTGGCTCAGGGTCTGGGCAGTGTCGAGCAGATCGATATCCTGCCGCGCTATTTCGCCCAGATCCGCGACGACATCGCCCTGGCCAAACCCCTGAAAGTGGTGGTCGACTGCGGCAACGGCGTCGGTGGCGTGATTGCACCGCAGCTGATCGAAGCCCTGGGCTGCACGGTGATTCCGCTGTATTGCGAGGTGGATGGGCATTTCCCCAACCATCATCCCGATCCAGGCAAGCCCGACAACCTCAAGGATCTGATCGCTCGGGTGAAAGCCGAGAAAGCCGACCTGGGCCTGGCGTTCGACGGCGATGCCGACCGGGTCGGCGTGGTGACCAACACCGGCACCATTGTCTACCCCGATCGCCTGCTGATGCTGTTCGCCAAGGACGTGGTTTCGCGCAACCCCGGCGCCGATGTGATCTACGACGTCAAGTGCACCCGCCGCCTGGCCGCCCTGGTCAGCGCCCACGGCGGGCGACCGGTGATGTGGAAAACCGGCCACTCGCTGATGAAGAAAAAGATGAAGGAAACCGGCGCACTGCTGGCCGGCGAGATGAGCGGGCACATCTTCTTCAAGGAGCGCTGGTTCGGCTTCGACGACGGCATTTATGCCGCCGCGCGCCTGCTGGAAATCCTCAGCCTGGAACAACAAGCCGCCGAACCGTTGTTCGCCGCCTTCCCCGATGACGTGTCCACCCCGGAAATCAACATCCAAGTCACCGAAGACAGCAAGTTCAAGATCATCGCCGCGCTGCAGCGCGATGCCCAGTGGGGCGATGCGCAACTCACCACGCTGGATGGCTTGCGCATCGATTATCCACACGGTTGGGGCCTGGTACGCGCCTCCAACACCACCCCGGTACTGGTGCTGCGCTTCGAGGCAGAAACCGCCGGGGAGCTGGCACGCATCCAGGCGGTGTTCCGCGAGCAGCTGCACAAGGTGGTGCCCAGGCTGGCGCTGCCGTTCTAGTAGCATTCGGAATAAATTGCCGAACAGCTGACTTTTCCCGCAGATCCTTAGTCTTACAGCCGATAATTTGCACAACCGCACCCTGCCTTGCGTGGTGCGGTCGCCTTACAACCCCCCGAAACGTTGCACCGGAGTTCCGCATGACCCTCAGTCGTGATGACGCTACCCAAGTCGCCCAGGTACTGTCCGAAGCGCTGCCCTACATTCGCCGCTTCGTCGGCAAGACCTTGGTGATCAAGTACGGCGGCAACGCCATGGAGAGCGAGGAGCTGAAGACCGGCTTCGCCCGCGACATCGTGCTGATGAAAGCGGTGGGTATCAACCCGGTGGTGGTGCACGGCGGCGGCCCGCAGATCGGCGACCTGCTCAAGCGCCTGTCCATCGAAAGCCACTTCATTGACGGCATGCGCGTCACCGACAGCCAGACCATGGACGTGGTGGAAATGGTCCTCGGCGGCCAGGTCAACAAGGACATCGTCAACCTGATCAACCGCCACGGCGGCCAGGCCCTGGGGCTCACCGGCAAAGACGCCAACCTGATCCGCGCCCGCAAGCTGAAGGTCACCCGCCAGACGCCGGAAATGACCCAGCCGGAGATCATCGACATCGGCCAGGTCGGCGAAGTGGTCCACATCAACACCGACCTGCTCACCCGCCTGGTGAACGGCAACTTCATCCCGGTGATTGCGCCAATTGGCGTGGGCAAGGACGGCGAGTCCTACAACATCAACGCCGACCTGGTGGCTGGCAAAGTCGCCGAGGCGCTCAAGGCCGAGAAGCTGATGCTGCTGACCAACATCGCCGGCCTGATGGACAAGCAGGGTAACGTGCTCACCGGCCTGTCCACCGAGCAGGTGGATGCGCTGATCGCCGACGGCACCATCTACGGCGGCATGCTGCCGAAGATCCGCTGCGCCCTGGAAGCGGTGCAGGGTGGCGTCAACAGCGCGCACATCATCGACGGTCGGGTACCCAATGCGGTGCTGCTGGAGATCTTCACCGACACCGGTGTTGGCACGCTGATCACCAATAACAGCGGCGCCTAAACGCCCAGAAAGAAAAAGGGGAGCCGCGGCTCCCCTTTTTCATGCTCAGTCCAGACTGCGGAAGCTTTCCATCAGCGCCGGCACGCCGGGGAACATGCCGATCGCCGCCATCACCGCACACAGCACCCCAAACATCACGATCGGAATGACCCAGCGCTGCAGTCGGCTCATACCGATACCCCGCTCGCGGTCGCCAATCAGGCCGAGATTGTCCAGCATCATGGTCAGCGACCAGCCGAACACCGGGTTCACCAGCGCCGAAGAAAAGATCACGATGGCAGCGGACTGCGAGGTCTTGCCTTCGCGCGTCATCTGCATGCCGGCCTCCAGCAGCGGCAGGAATACACCGACCAGCAGCGCCACGCTGAGCACCGGCGGCCAGACTGCGAGGTCCATCGGGTAACCCCAGAGTGCCGCGATCACACAAAGCAGGCCGGTGAGGATCGCGCCGGCCGGGATCGGTCGCCGGGCGATGGCTGCCGGCACCATGTAAGTGCCCCAGGACGACGCCAGGTTACCGCCACCCAGGGCCGTACCCACCACCTGACGCGCCGCCGCCACGCACATGGTGTCGTCGATGTTCATCAGCACTTTCTGCGCCTTATGGGGGTAATTGAGCTGCTGAAAAATGCGATGGCCGAGAAAGTCCGGCGGCCACATGGCCACCGTCAGCACGGCGAATGGCGCCACCGCGATGAAGTGATGCAGCTCCGGCAGTCCGAGCTGCCAACCCGTATCGGCGCCCCACCAGTAGGCTGGATTGAGGTTAGGAATGCCCGGCTCGGTGGTGAATTCAAATGGCGCGCCCAACGCGAAGGCAATCAGCGCGGCCAACGCGCAGCCCAACGGGATTGCCAACCAGCGTGCTCGCAGATGCTCCAGGTAGGCATACAGCACGATGGTGGCCAACACCACCACGAAGGCCAGGTAACCCATGTCGAAGCCGGAGGCCCAGGTGAACAGCGCCTCGATCTGCGACACCGTACCGATGAACCCCAGGTACAGCAGCAGGCCGCCACAGACCCCGTCGCTGGTCAGTCGCGCAAGCAAGCTGCCGCCACGCAACACGCCGAGCGCCAGCCCCAGCACGCCGACCATGATGCCCAGCGCCATGGGGTGCCCACCGGAGACGACGATCAGCGGGATCAATGGAATCAGCGGACCGTGGGTGCCGGCCAGGTTGGCCGTAGGGATCAGAAAGCCGGAAAACAGCACCACGAACAGCAACGCCGCAATGAGCATCTCGTAGCGCACATTGTCGATGACAAAATCATTGGACAAGCCTAGCGGCGCGGCAAACGCGGCGACCACAGCGGCCACCATGACGATCTTGCCGATGGTGGCGGCCAAGGCCGGTACCCAGTCCTCGTACTCGAAGCGGTAGTCGCGAAACGGCAGGTTCATCCCCCACCGGCGCGGGGCCATGATCTCCAGCTCGTGGTCGAGGTAGTCCTTGCGGGTGGCAAACTGCGCCTGGGGTTTATGGAGCGTCTGGTAATTCTGTTGCTTCTCGCTCATCTGCACGGCATGCCCCAAAAAAGAAGGGGCGCAAGGTACAGGCAGACTTTTGCCAGCACCCCCCTACCATCAACCTATTGATTCGCAACACATAGCTTGCTAAGCCACGCCAACCTCAAGCGCTTGGCGCGGCGCGAATAGACGCAGAATGGCGGGATAGAAGGACTTCGCCCTCGGCCGGGGCCGAGCGTGGCACCGCCGCCGGCCCCCTTCGCAGCGCGACCGGCCACTCATCCGCTGGTCGGAAAAAGCGGCTCAGCCTTCGCCAAGCAGGGCGGCAATGCGTGCGCGATCATCGGCAAACGTTTTTTCGGCGTCACGCTGGGCACGCTGGTAGCGCTCGATGTCCTTGTGCAAGCGCTGGTGCTCACGCTCCAGCTCGGCAATCTGCGTGAGCAGGGTCTCGGGGACAGGTCGACCGGCGCGCTCCTGTCCGGCGGCCTGGGCTTGCAAGGCGTTTTGCTGGTTGCGCGCGGCCTGCTGATTGCCCTGGGCAATGCGGATCAGCCCATCCAATTCAGCCAGTTTGCGCTGCCTGGCGCGATCGACATCAGCCACCCCGGCATACAGACGCAGCAGCTTGGTATCCGCTTCGGCCTGCGCCTTCTCATCCTGCAGACGCTGGTACTGCTCCGCACTCAAAGCCGGCGGAACCACCCGGATCACTCGGCCCTGGCTGTTGAGCACTTCGTACCCTTTACCGATAAATTGCGCCGGCACGCCATGGCGGTCGAGCACCAACACGCCCTGGTCGTTGGTGTAACGGTACAGCTCACTGGCCGCTGCCGGCCAGGCCAGCAGCGACATCACCATCAGCACCTTGCGAAACCGTCCCTGTCGAGCCATGCCTCTTACTCCCTTGAACCAGAATCAGACGCCGTACTGTACGCGGTAGGCTTCGACCGCTGGCAAGTAGCGTTTGAGTTCAGCGTCTTCAGCGAGGTATTCCAGCACCTGGGCCAACGACACGATGCTGATCACCGGCATGGCGAAATCGCGTTCCACTTCCTGGATTGCCGACAATTCACCTTGGCCGCGCTCCTGGCGGTTCAACGCAATCAGCACACCGGCAGCCTGCGCACCCTGAGCCTGGATGATCTGCATGACTTCACGAATCGCCGTGCCGGCGGTGATCACGTCATCGACGATCAGCACACGGCCCGCCAGCGGCGCACCCACCAGGGTGCCGCCTTCGCCGTGATCCTTGGCTTCCTTGCGGTTGAAACACCAGGGCAGGTCACGATCATGCTGTTCGGCCAGTGCCACCGCAGTGGTCGCCGCCAGCGGGATTCCCTTGTAGGCCGGGCCGAACAGCACATCGAAATCGATACCGCTGTCCTGGATCGCCTCCGCATAAAACTGTCCCAGCTTGGCCAGTGCGCCGCCGCTGTTGAACAGCCCGGCATTGAAGAAATACGGGCTGGTCCGACCGGACTTGAGGGTGAATTCACCAAAACGCAGCACGCCGCGTTCGATGGCAAAACGGATGAAATCGCGCTGGTAAGCCTGCATGGTAAAAACCTGAATTGAGCCGGTTGCAAACGGCTCGCATGATACACGCCCGTCCGGCCCCACGCATTCGAGGTGACAGCACCTCGAGTGGGTACGTTTGAAGGGATGCCTCTATTAACGACCAAGAGCTTTTAGGCATCGCCTCGATAGGCAGAAACTTAACGTAACGCTGCGTTATAGCAGCTCGGAATGATAAGATTCGCCGTCAATATTGCCGGCCAGCTCACAATGCTGGCTTTCTGTGAATTTGAACCGCCTATCCTTGCGGTTCCTCGGGCGCAGATGATCGATCTGATCACGCCCACCCGACTTTTTTGGGGCCATTTATGCGGATCATCAATGTGAACGTGAATGGCATTCAGGCAGCAGCCGAGCGAGGTCTTCTCAGCTGGCTGCAAGCCCAGAATGCCGACGTGATCTGCCTGCAAGACACGCGCGCTTCCACTTTCGAACTGGATGACCCGGCGTTTCAGCTGGATGGTTATTTCCTGTACGCGTGCGAGGCCGAAGTGCCCAGCCAGGGCGGCGTGGCGATTTATTCCCGCCAGCAGCCCAAGGCCGTCATCAGCGGACTCGGCTTTGAAACAGCCGATCGCTACGGACGTTATCTGCAGGCCGATTTCGACAAGGTGAGTATTGCCAGCCTGCTCCTGCCATCCGGCCAGGATGGCGATGAAAACCTGAACCAGAAATTCAAGTTCATGGAGGACTTTGCCCGCTACCTGGACAAGCAACGTCGCAAGCGTCGCGAATACATCTATTGCGGTTCCCTGCACGTCGCCCACCAGAAAATCGACGTGAAGAACTGGCGCGACTGCCAGCAGCTACCAGGCTTTCTGGCACCCGAGCGGGCCTGGATGGACGAAGTATTGGGCACCATGGGCTATGTCGATGCGTTGCGCGAGGTCAGCCGCGAAGGCGACCAGTACAGCTGGTGGCCCAACAGTGAACAAGCGGAAACCCTCAACCTGGGCTGGCGCTTCGATTACCAACTGCTGACCCCTGGCATGCGCCGCTGCGTGCGCAGTGCCAAACTGCCGCGCCAGCCGCGCTTCTCTCAACACGCACCGCTGACAGTCGATTACGACTGGCTGCTGAGTGTCTGAGCCGCGCCCGCCCTGGTATCAAAACCGCAGCCCTGCTGCGGTTTTTTCTTTCTGCTCAATTACTTAGCGTTTGTTGCGGCTTTTTCCTCAACAATCCGCATATGCAAATTTAGAATATAAAAATCACTAAACATTCTTTTGAAGAATATATCTCCCTCGCCTAGAATCGTTGCTTGATTTCCCCTTGCGCTCTGCGCTTTCACGAAGTTGAGCAGTCTCATGAATAGCCCCTCTTTGCGTCACCTGCTAGCCAGCAGTCTTACCGTTCTGGCCTTGGCCGGCACCGTGCCCAGCCTGGCCTCAGCCGCCCCCGGCCTGATCGTTTCCCAAGCCGAATTTCGGACCCTAAGCCAGCAGGCCGGGGTCAAGATTCTCGATATCCGCAGCGAGGCCGAATACGCCAAGGGGCATGTTGCCGGTGCGATTCATCTGCCCTGGCAGGCATTGAACGTTTCCGAACGCGATGGCATCCGCAACGAATACGCCGACGACGCACAAATCGAGAGGGCTCTGCGCCAAGCAGGCATCAGCTATGACGACACCCTGTTGATCTATGGCGCCACCTCCATGGCCGGACGCACCTACGTCGTGCTGGATTATGCCGGCTTCGACAAACTGCACGTTCTCGACGGTGGCCTGAGCCAGTGGAAAGGCACGCTGACCACCCAGCCCACCCGCGTCACGCCGAGCGATTTCAAACTCACTCAGAAGCGTGAGAACCGTGTGGAGCGCGATTTCGTCGCCCAGCACATCGGCGCCACGGACACCGTCATCCTCGACGGTCGCTTTCTGGCGGCGTCGGAAGACGGCGTGATCCCCAGTGCCAAAGCTATTCCGGTTACTGACTTCCTGAACAAGAAGACCTCTGAGGTCCGCAACCGCCAGGACGTGCTCAATGAACTGGCCGCCAAGGGCATCACCCCTGACAAGGCGGTGGTCTCCTACTGCGGCAGCGGCGCCTTTGCCTCCAGCTCCTACCTGTTCCTCAAGGATCTGGGCTTCAACAACGTCAAGTTCTATGACAAGAGCTGGGATGACTGGAGCCGCGCCGACACGCCGCAAACCCTGCAGCTGGCCAACTTCAGCTTTGCGGGCGACGCCCTGAACCAGGCCAATTCCCTGGGCCCGAAATTCCTCGATGAAGCCGCCGTGCGCGCCGCACAGAAGGCCGGTGCCGTGGTGGTGGATGTTCGCCCTGCGGATGACTACGTGGTCGGGCGTATCCCGGACTCAGTCAATGTGTATTGGAACGACACCCTGAACGCCGACCGCACGCTGAAGAGCTCGGCCGAACTGCGCGAGCTGTTCGCCAAGCAAGGCGTCACCGCCGACAAGCACGTGGTGATCTTTGCCCGCGGCGGCCTGCAACTCGCCCAAGCCTATACCGTGCTGAAGCTGCTGGGTGTCGAACGCGTGGATGCGTTCGAAGGCAAGTGGGAAGGATGGGTCAACCCCGGCTACGGTCCGTTCAAAGGCTGATCCATGAGCATTCTTGTCTCCCAGACCGCAGCGGTCGCGGCAGACAAGCGTATCGATACCCCGGTCGCCCTGGTGGCGGCCGTGGGTATTGTCGCGCTTGCGCTGGCCTGTTTTTTTACCATTGATATGCGCCAGGGCCTGCTCGCTCTGGTCGGCGCCGGTTTTGGCTACGTCATGTACCACGCCAGCTTCAGCTTCGCCGGCGGTTGGCGCGCAGCCATCACCGATGGCCGCACCGCCAGCATCCGCGCGCAAATGCTGGGGATCGGCCTGACCTGCATGGTGCTCATTCCGCTGCTGCAAGCCGGCTCGGCGTTTGGCCAGCCGCTGACGGGCGCCGTTGGGCCCATCGGCCTCTCGCTGATGGTCGGCTCCTTGATGTTCGGTGTCGGCATGCAGCTGGGTGGCGGCTGCGCCTCCGGCACGCTGTTCACCATTGGCGGCGGCAGCGTGCGCATGCTGATTACCCTGGCGTTCTTCATCGCCGGCGCGCTCTTTGGCACGGCCCACCTGCCCTGGTGGTCGCAGCAGTGGCATATCGGCGTGATCCAACCCGCCAACGACTGGGGTTCACTGCCGGTTATCATCCTGCAGCTGGCCGCTCTTGGCGGCGTGTTCTTCCTGGCGCGCCGCTGGGAGCAACGCAAGCGGCAGCAAGTGGCCTCGATTTTTCGCGCGCCCGCCGGTGTCCCTGAGCTGAGCAACGGACAGCGCCTATGGCGCGGCTATTGGCCGCTGGCCTGGGCTTCGCTAGCTCTAGCGCTGCTCAGCGTGGCCAACCTGCTGCTGTCGGGACAGCCGTGGTCGGTGACCTTCGCCTTCAACCTGTGGGGTGCCAAGCTCGCCGGACTGGTCGGTCTGGACGTCAGCAGCTGGGAATACTGGACCTGGTCGATGCCGGCCGCCGCCCTGGAAGGGCCGATCCTGGCCGAAACCACCTCGGTGACCAACTTCGGCCTGATTCTCGGTGCGCTGTTTGCTGCCGGCCTGGCCGGGCGTTTCGCCCCAGTAACACGCATTCCGCTCGGTTCGGCTCTGGCCGCCATCATCGGTGGGCTGCTGATGGGCTATGGCGCACGTCTGGCCTTTGGTTGCAACGTCGGCGCGCTGTTTAGCGGCATCGCCTCCGGCAGCCTGCACGGTTGGGTCTGGTTTGCCCTGGCCTTCATCGGCAGCTTGCTCGGCGTACGCGCCCGCCGCTGGTTTGGCCTGGAGAACTGAGATGAGCACCACTCAACCCCGTAGCCCTGCGCGCCTCCTGCTGCTGGCGCTGCTCCTGGCGATTAGCGCTGCGCTGGTTATCGACACTCACACCAACCTGCAGGACGGCCCGGTGAACGCCTTGCGCACTCAGGAGCCGGTCGAGGGCGATGTTGGCAGTGTCGACGCCTTTTGCGGTTTCGCCCCGTGCGGCATGCCCTTGGAATGCAACTGAGCACCGCGCCATAAAAAAGCCCTGCATCTGCAGGGCTTTTTTTATTTCACCAACCGCCAACAGAAGGGGTACCGATAGGCCACCCCGTCGTTGGCCTTGATGCCCGCAATGATCACCAGCACCAGGGCAACCACGCTGACCAGTACCATCAGCGGGAAGCCGATCAGTATCCAGGCCAACAGCCCGCAGACCATCAACGCAACGCTGACCGTGATCTGGAAGTTCAGCGCTTCCTTGCCCTGTTGGTCAACGAACGGATCCAGGTCCTTCTTCAGCTGCCAGACGATCAGCGGCCCCAGCACATTGCCAATCATCGGCACGATGAACCAGGCGAAAGCGGCGTAGTGACAGAGCATGGCCCAGCGACGAGCCTCGACACTGGGCTGCGGAACCAGGGGTTGATCGTTCATCGCCGGGGTTCCTTCAGTCGGCCAGCGCGGCGCGCTGCAAGGCGAATAGTTCATCAAGGCCGCTGCGGGCCAGGGCCAGCATGGCATTGAGCTCTTCCGGCTGGAACGGGGCGCCTTCAGCAGTGCCTTGTACTTCAATGAAACCGCCAGCGTCGGTCATGACCACGTTGAGGTCGGTTTCCGCCGCGGAGTCTTCCAGGTAATCAAGGTCCAGCACCGGCTCGCCCTGATAGATGCCCACCGAGACCGCCGCAATCATCTGCTTGATCGGATCGCCATTTTTCAAGGCGCCGCGCTTCTTGAGGACTTTCAGTGCATCAATCAGCGCAACCATGGCGCCGGTGATCGACGCGGTGCGGGTGCCGCCATCCGCCTGGATCACGTCGCAGTCGACGTACAAGGTGTTCTCGCCCAGCTTGCTCATGTCCAGCGCAGCGCGCAGCGAGCGACCGATCAAACGCTGGATTTCCAGGGTGCGGCCGCCTTGCTTGCCGCGGCTGGCCTCGCGTTGAGTGCGTTCGCCGGTGGCACGCGGCAGCATGCCGTATTCGGCGGTCAGCCAGCCCTGTCCCTGCCCTTTGAGAAAGCGCGGCACGCCGGACTCGACACTCACGGTGCAGATCACCTTGGTATCGCCGAACTCGACCAGTACCGAGCCTTCGGCATGCTTGGTGTAGTTGCGGGTAATGCGGATCTGACGCAGCTGTTCGGCGGCGCGGCCACTGGGTCGCTTCATTGGGACTTCCTGCTGGAGAGAAATTTCAGCCGACATTATAGGGGGTTGGTCGGCCATATAGGCAGTTGCCCGCTCAAGGCAACCCGTGGATTGAGCCGGACGGCACGCCATACGAGGCGTCCGCGTGGCGTCCAAGGCGGGAAGCCTACAGCTTAAAGGTGTTTTTTCCCTTACAATCTCGGGTCTTTCGTTACCCATATCCCAGAGGTTTATCCCATGGTGCACAGCATGACCGCCTTCGCCCGTAGCGAGCGCACCGGCCCCCACGGCACCTTGATCTGGGAACTGCGTTCGGTCAATCACCGCTATCTAGAGCCGCACCTGCGCCTGCCGGAATCCTTTCGCGACCTCGAAGGCGCCGTCCGTGATGCGCTGCGCCAAGGCCTGTCGCGCGGCAAGGTGGAATGCACACTGCGCCTGGTGGAGGACACCACCGGCAAGCCGCTGCAGATTGATCGCGAGCGCGCCGCCCAGTTGATCGATGCCGCGGAAAGCGTGGCCGCTCTGATTAAGCAACCAGCGCCGCTCAATCCGCTGGAAGTGCTGGCGTGGCCAGGCGTGCTGGTCGCCGATGCCGCCGACCCCCAAGCCCTCAACGCCGCTGCCACCCAGCTATTTCGCGAGGCACTGGACGAGCTACGCCAAGGTCGCGAGCGTGAAGGGACGGAGCTGAGCAAACTGCTCAACGAGCGCCTGGACAGTATTCTCGAAGAGGTCGCCACGCTGCGCCAGCAAGTGCCGCTTATGCTCGCCCTGCAGCGCCAGAAAATTCTCGACCGCTTCGCCGAGCTGCAGGGCGAAGTCGACCCGCAGCGCCTGGAACAGGAATTGGTGCTGCTGGCCCAGAAAAGTGATGTCGCTGAGGAGCTCGATCGCCTGAGCACTCATGTTGGTGAAGTACGCCGCGTGCTCAAGGCCGGCGGCGCCGCCGGTCGGCGACTGGATTTCCTCATGCAGGAACTCAACCGCGAAGCCAATACCCTCGGCTCCAAGGCCTTTGACCCGCGCAGTACCCAGGCGGCGGTCAATCTCAAGGTGCTGATTGAACAAATGCGCGAACAAGTGCAGAACATCGAGTGAGCAAGATTTCCATGAACCCCGCTAACGGCACCCTGTACATTGTCTCTGCCCCCTCTGGGGCCGGCAAAACCAGCCTGGTCAAGGCGCTAATCGATAGCATGCCGCAGGTGCGCGTATCGGTGTCACACACCACCCGCAACATTCGCCCCGGTGAGGTAGACGGCGTCAACTACCACTTCGTGGTCCGCGAACAGTTCCAGGCGATGCTGGAAGGCGGCGAATTCCTCGAACACGCCGAGGTCTTCGGCAACCTGTACGGCACCTCGCAGCGCTGTCTGGAGCAGACCCTCGCAGAGGGCTACGACCTGATCCTGGAGATTGATTGGCAAGGCGCACAACAGGTGCGCCGGCTGATGCCCCAGGCGCGCTCGATCTTCATCCTGCCACCGACCCAGCAGGCCCTGCGCCAGCGCCTGACCAACCGCGGCCAGGACAGCGACGAGGTCATCGACGACCGCATGCGCGAGGCGGTCAGTGAAATGAGTCATTACGTCGAGTATGACTACCTGGTGATCAACGACGACTTCGCCCATGCTCTGGACGATCTCAAGGCGATCTTCCGCGCCAACCAGTTGCGCCAGGATGCCCAGCAACAACGCCACCAGCAGTTGCTGAGCGAACTGCTGGCGTAAAGGCTGTACTAATAATCGCGGAGGGTGGATGGCGTTTACCGCCGCTCTGACTCGCTCGCCGAATCCATGAGCGCCCGCGTTTAGCGGGCCTGCAGCGTGTCGCTTATCGTGAGCCGTTGCTTTTAAAGCTTCCCTTAATGCTGGTGATTTTCTAGACTTGCCAGTCCGCTCGCCCCCTTGGGCAGCCGCCCCATTCGCTATTCGCAGAGGAACACCATGGCCCGCGTTACCGTTGAAGACTGCCTGGACAACGTTGATAACCGCTTCGAGCTGGTCATGCTCGCCACCAAGCGTTCCCGTCAGTTGGCCACCGGCGGCAAGGAGCCGAAGGTCGCCTGGGAAAATGACAAGCCCACCGTTGTCGCCCTGCGTGAAATCGCCAGTGGCCTGATCGATTACGACGTAATCGCCCAGGAAGAAATCGTTGAAGACGAGCCGCTGTTCGCTGCCTTCGAGGACGAGGCGAACAACGAGGCTCTGTAAAATCATGCCTGGTCGACGTCTCTCGGTAACCGGGATCCTCACCGGCAGCAGGAGGTAATCTCATGCCCGGTATTGAAATCCTCGCCGACAGGTTGTCGACCTATCTGGGCCCGGACCAGGTCAACCTGGTCCGCCGCGCCTATTTCTACGCCGAGCAGGCCCATGACGGGCAGCGCCGGCGCAGTGGCGAAGCCTACGTCACCCATCCTCTGGCGGTGGCCAATATCCTCGCGGAAATGCACATGGACCATCAGAGCCTGATGGCCGCCATGCTGCACGACGTGATCGAGGACACCGGCATCGCCAAGGAAGCGCTCACCGTGCAATTTGGCGAAACCGTCGCCGAACTGGTCGACGGGGTCAGCAAACTGACCCAGATGAACTTCGAGACCAAGGCCGAGGCGCAAGCGGAAAACTTCCAGAAAATGGCCATGGCCATGGCCCGCGACATTCGCGTGATCCTGGTCAAGCTCGCCGACCGCCTGCACAACATGCGCACCCTCGATGCCATGCCGCACGAGAAGAGCCGGCGCATTGCCAAGGAAACCCTGGAAATCTACGCGCCCATCGCCAATCGCCTGGGCATGCACAACATTCGCGTCGAGTTCGAAGACCTCGGCTTTCGCGCCATGTACCCGATGCGCTGCGAACGCATCCGTGCGGCAGTGCGCGGCGCGCGGGGCAATCGCAAGGAAATCGTCAACAAGATCGAAGCATCGCTGACCCATTGTCTGGAGCGTGAAGGCCTGGGCGGCGAGGTCAGTGGCCGCGAGAAGCACCTGTTCAGCATCTACAAGAAGATGCGCGGCAAGCGCAAGGCGTTCCACGAAATCATGGACGTCTATGCGTTCCGCATCGTGGTCGACAAGGTCGATACCTGCTACCGCGTGCTGGGCGCCGTGCACAGTCTGTACAAACCGTTACCCGGGCGTTTCAAAGACTACATCGCGATTCCCAAGGCCAACGGCTACCAATCGCTGCACACCACACTGTTCGGCATGCATGGCGTGCCCATCGAAATCCAGATTCGCACCCGCGAAATGGAAGAGCTGGCCAACAACGGCATTGCTGCGCACTGGCTGTACAAATCCAGTGATGATGAGCAGCCCAAGGGCAACCATGCCCGTGCCAGACGCTGGCTCAAGGGTGTGCTCGAACTGCAGCAGCGCGCCGGCAACTCGCTGGAGTTCATCGAGAGCGTGAAGATCGACCTGTTTCCCGACGAGGTCTACGTCTTCACGCCCAAGGGCCGCATCATGGAGCTGCCCAAAGGCTCCACCGCGGTCGACTTTGCCTATGCGGTGCACACCGATGTCGGCAACAGCTGCATCGCCTGTCGCATCAACCGCCGCCTGGCACCGCTGTCGCAACCGCTGGAAAGCGGCGAAACCGTGGAAATCGTCACCGCACCCGGCACCCGGCCGAATCCCGCCTGGCTGAACTTCGTGGTCAGCGGCAAGGCGCGTACCCATATCCGCCACGCCCTCAAGCAGCAGCGTCGCTCCGAGTCGATCAGCCTCGGCGAACGTCTGCTCAACAAGGCGCTGGCCGGCTTTGACAGCGATCTGGAGCATATTGCCCCGGAACGCTTCCAGGTCCTGCTCGACGCGTATCAGCTTGAAGTCGTCGAGGATTTGCTCGAAGAGATCGGTTTGGGCAATCGCATGGCCTACGTCGTGGCGCGTCGCCTACTCACCGGCGACAGCAACGAGCAGCTGCCCAGCGCCGCCGAAGGTCCGCTGGCTATTCGCGGCACCGAAGGCCTGGTGCTCAGCTTCGCCAAGTGCTGCACGCCGATTCCCGGCGATCCGATTGTGGGGCACCTGTCGGCCGGCAAGGGCATGGTGGTGCACCTCGATGGGTGCAAAAACATCGCCGAGATTCGCACCAACCCGGAAAAATGCATCCCGCTGACCTGGGCCAAGGACGTTAGCGGCGAATTCAATGTCGAACTGCGCGTTGAACTGGAACACCAGCGCGGACTCATCGCCCTGCTTGCCGGCAGCGTCAACGCCGCTGATGGCAACATCGAAAAAATCAGCATGGACGAACGCGACGGCCGCCTCAGTGTGGTGCAGATGGTGGTCAGCGTGCGTGACCGTGTACACCTGGCGCGGGTCATCAAGAAACTGCGCATTCTGATGGGCGTGACGCGCATTACGCGGGTCAGGGCCTGAAAGCAGCGGCAAGCTTCGGGCTGCAAGCTACCCGTAGCAGCCGCTGTTGAGCCATGCCACGTACAGTCTGCAGCGATACCCGCCTTACTTGCAGCTTGAAGCTCGCCGCTTGAAGCTGCCTTCATCAAGGAGTTTTCCATGAGCAAGACCGTCATCACCTCCGACAAGGCTCCCGCCGCCATCGGCACTTATTCCCAAGCCATCAAGGCGGGCAACACCGTCTACATGTCCGGGCAGATTCCGCTAGACCCGCAGACCATGGAACTGGTCGAGGGCTTTGAAGCACAGACCGTGCAGGTCTTCGAAAACCTCAAGTCGGTTGCCGAAGCCGCCGGCGGTTCCCTGGCCGACGTGGTCAAGCTGAACATCTACCTGACCGACCTGGCCAACTTCGGCCAGCTCAACGAGATCATGGGCCGTTACTTCCAGCAGCCCTATCCGGCCCGCGCCGCCATCGGCATTAACAGCCTGCCCAAGGGTTCGCTGGTTGAAATGGACGCCATCCTGGTCGTCGAATAAGCACGCCCTTTGCCAGCAGGCTTCCGCCTGCGGGTGATTACGGCGTCTCGGGCTGATATTCAGCGCAGCCCATGGTAAAGGCCCGCTCCAACGGTCAATCGTTGGAGCGGGCCTTTACGCATCACAGCCTTCCTTCTGCAATCATTGGCCTTGCGTCAGTAACGCGGCATAGCCTTCCCGGTAGCTGGGATACTCAGGCCGCCAGCCCAGCGCGCGAGCCCGGGCATTGCTGCACCGCTTGCTGCCGGCCCGACGCCCCAGGGCCTGCTCAGCCCAATTTCCTACACCCAGCTGCTCACGCAGCCAGGCCACCACTTCATGCAAGGCCGCCGGTTCGTCGTCCACGCCCAGATAGCAGTCGTCCAGCACCCTGCCTTGCGCATCGGCCTGCAGCAGATACGCCAGCAAGCCGGCGGCATCGTCGCGATGGATGCGATTGGCAAACAGGGGCGGCTCACTCTGTACCTGCAGCCCGGCACGCACCTGATCAAGCAGCATGCGACTGTGCGGGCCATACAGCCCTGCCAGACGCACAACGCTGGCCGGCACGCCGCTGCCGAGCGCCAGACGCTCGGCCTCGAGCATGACCTGCCCGTTGAAGCCGCTCGGCTCGCACGGCGAGTGTTCATCCACCCACTCACCCGCCTGCTGGGCGTAAACGGCGGTGCTGGAGACAAACAGCAGACGACGCGGTCGCTGACCACGCGCATCCAGCCAACCCAACAGATTACGCAGCCCCTCGACATAGGCGGCGCGATAGCCCGCCTCATCCCGTTGCTGGGCAGCCACGGCGTACAACACATAATCCGGCGCTGTCTTCGGCCAGTCCTCTGGGCAGTGTGGCGAGGCCAGATCGGCATAAAGGGGCTGGATAGCCGACGGCAAGCCTGCGACATGACGCCGCAAACCCTGTACGCGCCAGCCCTGCGTGGCCAGGCGCAGGCCGACCCGGGAACCAATGTCGCCGCAGCCGGCAATCAGTAAAGCAGGGGCATTAGGCATGATCTTCTCCATTAAAAGTGCTCGCTGCATTAGGCCATTGCGAGTAATAGCAGGCCACTCCAGGCAGCCGCTAATCGATTTAGCCCTTTGACGAACGAGAATTAATTGCAATAATGCCGGCCATTCCGCTTCAGCGTCTCGCGCTGAACTGTCTTGCTCTCACGCGTAGGTCCGGCCCGCATGAAATCGTTGCTCTTTCGCGCCCACCCCCGGGTTCATTCCCCACGCCATTCGAGCGTTTTGCTGGCTGCTGTCTTCAGCCTGCTGATCCTGCCCACCCAGGTGTTCGCCGACGCAGCCGTGCCCGCCCCGAACGCACACGACAGCGCAGCGCTTTCAGCCACTGCGCCGATTTCAGAAGCCGCCGACTCGGCCGCGCTGCCAGCCGACAGCACGGCTGAGGCACAAGAAGGCGCGCCAGAGGCCCTGGCTCCAGTACCCCAACCGCCAGCGGACGTTTCCCACGGCCTGGCCCATGACCTGTCGCCCTGGGGCATGTATCAAGGCGCCGACATCGTCGTCAAAGCCGTCATGATTGGCTTGATCCTGGCTTCGATCCTCACCTGGACCATCGGCATCGCCAAAGGCCTTGAGCTGATGCGCGCCAAACGCCTGCTGCGCCGCGAAGCGCTGGAGATGAAGAAAGCTCGCAGCCTCAAGCAGGCCGCCGAGCAACCCCGTGAAGCACACAGCTTCACTCGCGTGCTGATCGAGGATGCCCAGGACGAGCTGAACCTGTCCGGCAAGCACGCCGACAGGGAAGGTATCAAGGAGCGCGTCGGTTTCCGCCTGGACCGCCTAGTGGCTGCCAGCGGCCGGGAAATGAGCCAGGGTACCGGCGTGCTCGCCACCATCGGATCGACCTCGCCGTTCATCGGCCTGTTCGGCACCGTGTGGGGGATCATGAACAGCTTCATCGGTATCGCCAAGACCCAGACCACCAACCTCGCCGTGGTGGCTCCCGGTATCGCCGAAGCGCTGCTGGCCACCGCCCTGGGCCTGGTCGCGGCCATTCCGGCAGTGATCATCTACAACGTCTTCGCCCGCGCGATTGCAGCCTACAAGGCCCAGGTCGGCGACGCCGCAGCGCAGGTCTTGCTGCTGGTCAGCCGCGACCAGGACCATCAATCCTTCGGCGAGCGCAGCCCGCAGCCTCACGTGGTCAAGGTGGGCTAACCCATGGGCATGCACCTGAAGGAAGGAAACGACGATCTCGCCGAAGCCAGTGAAATCAACGTAACGCCCTTCATCGACGTGATGCTGGTGCTGCTGATCATCTTCATGGTCGCCGCCCCCCTGGCGACCGTGGACGTCAAGCTCGACCTGCCGGCCGCCGCAGCCAAACCCACGCCGCGCCCGGACAAACCGGTCTACCTGAGCATCAAGGAAGACCACAGCCTGTTCCTGGGCAATGACGAGATCAGCCTGGAGCAACTGGGTACGGCGCTGGATGGCGCCACCCAGGGGAAAAAGGACACCACCATTTTTCTACGCGGCGACAACGCGCTGGATTACGGCAACCTCATGGAAGTCATGGATGGCCTGCGCGCCGCCGGCTACCTGAAGATCGGCTTGGTCGGCCTGGAGACGGTCGGCCAGCAATGAGCAGCAGCGCGCGCAAATTGACCCGCTGGGGCCTCAGCCTGCTGCTGGTACTCGGCATCCATGTTGGCCTGGCCCTTTGGTCGCTGTACTGGCAGCCCCAGGCTGCGCCCTTGGCCGATTTGCCGCCCCCAGCGATGATGCTGGAGCTGGCGCCGATTCCCGAAGCGCCCAGCCCGACACCACCGCCGCGCCCGCAAGAACCCGAGCCGGAACCTGAGCCTGAGCCTGAATTGCCCAAACTGGCCGAGGCGCCCGAGCCGGAAATCGCCCTGCCACCACCGCCCAAGCCCAAGCCGAAACCGCCCAAGCCCAAGCCGCCCGAGCCCAAGCCGTTGCCACGCGAGCCCGAACCCGAACCCAGCTCGACACCGCCGGTGGAAACGCCGCCGGCCAAGCCGAGCCAACAGGCCCGTGCACCCGAATCATCGTCGCAGCTGTCAGCCAACACCCAGGCCACACAGGGACAACCAAGCTGGGAGAGCCGCCTACTCGGTCACCTGAACCGCTACAAGCGTTACCCCAACGACGCCCGGCGTCGCGGACAAGAAGGTGTGGTCAAGGTGCGCTTCGTGATCGACGCTCGTGGCAAGGTCATCGACCACCAACTGGTCGGCCGCTCCGGTAGCCCCTCGCTGGATCGCGCCACCCTGCACATGATCCGCCGCGCCCAGCCCCTGCCTGCGCCCCCGCCAGAACTGTTGAAAAATGGCAGCCTGGAAGTGGTCGCGCCGTTCGTGTACTCGCTGGAGCGTGGCTGAGTAGCCGCAATTCGAGCGTTTTCACCTTTAAGCTTGCCATGCGTCCGAGTCCACCGGGCCATGACGTTGACCGCTACACGTCTGCAGCTGCGTTTCGAGGGCCCGCCGGCGGTTGGTTCCAACCAAGACAGCGGCTATGCTTAGGGTCATTGCAATGGATATTCGCTATGACCCTTACTGAACTGCGCTATATCGTTACCCTCGCTCAAGAACAGCATTTTGGCCGCGCCGCAGAGCGCTGCCACGTCAGCCAGCCGACGCTCTCTGTCGGCGTCAAGAAGCTTGAAGACGAACTGGGCGTCTTGATCTTTGAACGCAGCAAAAGCGCGGTGCGCGTCACGCCCGTCGGCGAAGGTATCGTGGCCCAGGCGCAGAAAGTACTCGAACAGGCCCAGGGCATTCGCGAGCTGGCCCAGGCCGGCAAGAACCAGCTGGCCGCACCGCTCAAGCTGGGCGCCATCTACACCGTCGGCCCGTATCTGTTCCCGCACCTGATCCCTCAGCTGCATCGCGTGGCACCGGACATGCCGCTGTACATCGAGGAAAATTTCACCCACGTCCTGCGCGACAAGCTGCGTACCGGCGAACTGGACGCGATCATCATTGCCCTGCCGTTCCAGGAAGCAGATGTCCTGACCCGCTCGCTGTACGACGAGCCGTTCTATGTGCTGATGCCCAGTGGCCACCCCTGGTCTGCGAAAGACACCATCGACGCCTCCATGCTCAACGACAAAAGCCTGCTGTTACTCGGTGAAGGTCACTGCTTCCGGGACCAGGTGCTCGAGGCCTGCCCGACCACACGTCGGGGCGAAGCCGCCAGTCACACCACGGTCGAATCCAGCTCGCTGGAAACCATCCGCCATATGGTCGCCTCGGGGTTGGGTGTCTCCGTCCTGCCATTGTCGGCCGTCAACAGTCATCACTATGCAGAGGGCGTGATCGATATCCGCCCCATGACGCCCCCGGTCCCCTACCGCACGGTCGCCATCGCCTGGCGGGCCAGCTTTCCGCGGCCCAAGGCCATTGAAGTGGTGATGGACTCGATTCGTCTCTGTTCCGTCAGCCGTTCGCCCAGTCCGGCCGTCACCGAGCCGGCATGAGCGAACTGTCCCAAGTGCCGGTAACCACCTTGAAAGGGGTGGGCGCCGCACTGGCGGAGAAGCTCGCCAAGGTTGGCCTGGAAACGCTCCAGGACGTGCTCTTCCATCTGCCACTGCGCTACCAGGACCGCACCCGCATCACGCCCATCGCGGCCTTGCGTCCTGGTCAGGATGCCGTGATCGAAGGCGTAGTCGCGGGTGTCGACGTGGTCATGGGTCGACGACGCAGCCTGTTGGTGCGCCTGCATGATGGCAGCGGTGGCTTGTCCCTGCGTTTTTTTCATTTCAGCCAAGCGCAAAAAGACGGCATGAAGCGTGGCACTGCGTTGCGCTGTTACGGCGAAGTGCGTCCCGGCGCCACCGGCCTGGAAATTTATCACCCCGAGTACCGCGCTCTGAGCGGGGCTGAGCCCGCGCCGGTCGAACAGACCCTGACGCCCATTTATCCCAGTACTGAAGGCCTGACCCAGCAACGCCTGCGTACGCTTAGCGAACAGGCCCTGGCGCGCCTGGGGCCCCACAGCTTGCCAGACTGGCTGCCCCTCGAGCTGGCCCGCGATTACCGCCTCGGCGCGCTGGACCAGGCGATCCGCTATTTGCATCGCCCGCCACCGGATGCCGACCTGGACGAACTCGCCGAGGGCCAGCACTGGGCTCAGCGCCGCCTGGCCTTCGAAGAATTGCTCACTCACCAGTTGTCCCTGCAGCGCCTGCGCGAGCAAGTGCGCGCTCAGGCCGCACCCGCCTTGCCAATCGCTCAGCGCTTGCCGCAGCTGTTTTTACAGAACCTTGGCTTCGCGCCCACTGGCGCGCAGCAACGCGTTGGTGCCGAGATCGCCTATGACCTCAGCCAGCATGAGCCCATGCTGCGCCTGGTGCAGGGTGATGTCGGCGCCGGCAAGACCGTGGTCGCCGCGCTGGCCGCCCTGCAAGCGCTGGAAGCGGGCTATCAGGTGGCGCTGATGGCGCCCACCGAGATTCTCGCCGAACAGCACTTCATCAACTTCAGCCGCTGGCTGGAGCCGCTCGGCATTGAGGTCGCCTGGCTAGCCGGGAAGCTTAAAGGCAAGGTACGCGCCAGTGCCTTGGAGCGTATCGCCAGCGGTGCACCCATGATCGTCGGCACCCACGCGCTATTTCAGGAAGAGGTGCGTTTCCAGCGTCTGGCCCTGGCGATCATTGACGAACAACACCGCTTCGGCGTGCAACAGCGTCTGGCGCTGCGCCAGAAGGGTGTCGATGGCCGGCTCTGCCCGCACCAGCTGATCATGACCGCCACGCCGATCCCGCGCACGCTGGCCATGAGCGCCTACGCCGACCTGGACACCTCGATTCTCGACGAGCTGCCACCGGGGCGCACGCCGGTGAATACTCTGGTGATCGCCGACAGCCGCCGCATCGAAGTCATCGAACGAGTACGCGCCGCCTGCCAGGAAGGCCGTCAGGCCTATTGGGTGTGCACACTGATCGAGGAATCCGAGGAACTCACCTGCCAGGCGGCCGAGACCAGTTTTGAGGAGCTCACCTCGGCCTTGGGCGAGCTGCGTGTCGGATTGGTACACGGACGCATGAAGCCGGCCGAAAAAGCGGCAGTAATGGACGCGTTCAAACGTGGCGAACTGGAGTTACTGGTTGCCACGACAGTGATTGAAGTCGGCGTCGACGTACCCAATGCCAGCCTGATGATCATCGAGAATCCCGAGCGCCTGGGTCTTGCACAGCTGCATCAACTGCGCGGCCGAGTCGGCCGTGGCAGCGCAGCCAGCCACTGCGTCCTGCTCTACCACGCGCCGTTATCGCAGCTGGGTCGCGAACGGCTGGCCATCATGCGCGAAACCAGCGACGGCTTCGTCATCGCCGAAAAGGACCTGGAACTGCGCGGCCCGGGCGAAATGCTGGGCACCCGGCAAACCGGCCTCTTGCAGTTCAAGGTCGCCGATTTATTGCGCGACGCCGACCTCCTTCCCGCCGTACGCGATGCGGCCCAAGCGCTGCTGGCCCATTGGCCTCAGCATGTCAGTCCACTATTGGAGCGATGGCTGCGCCATGGACAGCATTATGGCCAGGTTTAAGCATCCTGAACCCTACTGAATCGCGCCTTGCGGCCGATATAGTTGAAACCCTGGCACTACCGCGGACCCGTTTCATGAGTGAATGTTTTTCGCCTCAAGAGCACGTGTTGACTCCTCCCCTTATCATTCAGCAGCTGTTGCGAAAACTGGCCGTTCCCGTGCGCACGCGCATTGAGGAGCCCGGTCAACCGGCAGCCCAACGTGTCCAGGCGGTTCTGCTCGAAGATAGCGCCGGTGCCGTCCTGGTTCTTTACCCGCGTAACCAATTGCTCGATCTGAAACGCCTGAACGAGGTCAGCGGCCGCCCGTTGAGCATCATCAAGCCGGATCGCTTGAGCCGCATGCTCACCCGACACGGCCTGAGCAGCCTGCCGGCGCTGCCGGCGATCACCAGTTCGCCTTGCCTGTACGATGAACGGCTGCTCGAACAACCGGTACTGCTCATCGAAGCCGGTGTCCCCAATCTATTGCTCGATATTTCCCGCGAGCATTTCCAGCTATTACTCGGCAAGGCCAAGCCAGGCCTGTTTGGCCAGCCGTTGAGCAATATCCGCCTCAACCTGACCCGCCCGACCGACGACGGTACGGAAATCGACCAGGCCGTGCAGAATTTCACCGCTCGACGCATCCAGCAGCGTCTGGGCGAGACCATGGAAATTCCGCCGTTGGCGCAGACTGCTCAGCGCATCATCAAATTGCGGGCCGACCCAGAAGCGAACATCGACGACATCACCAGCGTGGTGGAAACGGATCCGGCTCTGGCCGCCCAGGTTATCCGCTGGGCCGCCTCGCCTCTGTATGCCGGGCCGGGGCAGAAGGTTCGCTCGGTAGAGGACGCAATCATCCGTGTGCTCGGTTTCGATCTGGTGATCAACCTGGCACTGTCCTTGGCGCTTGGCCGTCATCTGAATCAGCTCAGCGACCCGAAGCAACAGCGCACGCCTTATTGGCAGCAAGCCATTTACACCGCGGCGCTGATCGAAGGTCTGACCCGCCTGATGCCCCTCCCACAACGCCCCGAAACCGGACTGGCCTATCTCAGCGGCCTGCTGCACAACTTCGGTTATCTGCTGCTGGCGCATATTTTCCCACCGCACTTCGCGATGATTTGCCAGCATCAGGAAGCCAACCCGCACTTGGCCCATGGCCATATCGAACAACACCTGCTGGGTATTACCCGCGAGCAGATCGGCAGCTGGATGATGCGCGACTGGGCCATGCCTGATGAAATCGTGACGGCGCTACGCTTCCAGCATGACCCGGACTATGCCGGCCCGCATTGCGCCTACCCAAACCTGGTATATCTGGCGATCAACCTGCTGCGTGGACGCGGAATCGGCTCAAGTCCGCCACAGCCGATTCCCGATGGCCTCTTGCAGCGCCTGGGGCTGGAGAAAAGCCAGGTTGAACACGCCCTGGACAAGGTATTGAAAGCCGAAGCGGCGCTGCGAGAGCTGGCCAACAACATCTCCCAGGCGCGCTGACTACCCCTACCGGATTCGGTGTCGACGCAAAAACGCCACGCGGCCCAGAGATCGCGTGGCGTTTTTCATTTCGGCGTGTTCAGGCTGCTTTTGGGGCCGCGCTTTTTTTCTTCGGCATCAGGTACTTGGTCAGCCCCTGGAACCACATCACCAGCGCCGGGTTGCCTTGAATCTGGATGTCTTTGTTCTGGATGCCCTGCATAAACGCCAGCTGCTTGTTCTTGGCGGTCATGGTGGCATATCCGTAGGTGGCGTCCTTGAAGCCAAGGGCAAAGGCCGATTGCTGGGCCGGACCGCGCTTGCTGACCACGCGTTGATCCTTGACGATGAAGTGGCGGGCGACCTTCCCGTCCAGGGTGTGCAACTGGAAAACCAGCTCCTTGTCGGCCAATTGCTTCTGGAAATCAGGATTAGTGCGGCTGGCCTTGCTCATCAGGCGACCCAACATCCAGAGAAGAAAGCGGAATTTCATCGAAACAGTCTCAATGACAAAAGATAAGGCGCGCGATTGTAGCGGCAGGCCCGCCGTATCACAGCCGGTCTTTCGGACAAATTCAAGCAATCGTCTGCACTAGCCGGCGCGCCCAGTGCAGACGCTGCCGGCCTGTCAGTTCACGGCGTCCTTGAGGGACTTGCCGGGTTTGAACGCCACAGTATTACTGGCCTTGATCTTTACGGGCTCGCCCGTTTGAGGATTCTTGCCGGTGCGCGCGCCACGGTGGCGTTGCACGAAGGTACCGAAGCCGACCAGGGTGACACTGTCCTTGCGGTTCAGCGCACCGGTGATTTCGTCGAGCACGGCATTGAGGACGCGGTTGGCTTGCTCCCGAGTCAAGTCAGCCTTTTCCGCAATGGCTGCGGCGAGTTCTGGTTTGCGCATACAAATTGCCTCTTAGACGGTGTTGTTGTTGTTTTTTCCGTGCTGCTCGCAGGAACAGCGCCCAAGGCGCCGCAGCGGCTCTACGCTGCGGCAGTCCTTGGAGAATGGCATGACACTCTGGGTCATGCCAGTTCCCCTATCCGCTTTCGTGAGCCAATGACCAGTCGTCTTAGGCCTACCGTGCTCAGCCCAACAGGTCGGGGAGCTGGCGATTCAGGGCCAGCCGACCCTGCACCTCGGCACCGGTCAAGGCATAGCCGAGCAACTCGCCTTGCGCATCACGGCATAACGCCCGGATATCCGCACCTGCGCCTTCGACTTGCCATTCGCCGTGCCGGCCTGCCGGAACCGGTGACAGCACCAGCGGACACACCGGCGTCTTGACCATGATCGGCATCGGCCCGTAGCGCACCTCGCCCGGCTGTCCTGCCAACGTCTTGCCCAGGGCACGAGCACCGGCCATCAACGGCATCACGTACATCAGGTTGAGACCGTCCACTTCGGCACAATCGCCCAAGGCATAGATGTTCGGCTGAGAGGTGCGCAGCTGGCGATCGACCACAATGCCGCGCTTGACCGTCAGCCCGGCTGTCTGTGCCAGTGCCGTGCGCGGGCGCAAGCCTACAGCGCAGAGCACCAGGTCGCACTCGACGTGCGTGCCATCAGACAACAGCGCGCTCAGGCCATTCACCGTACGGTTCAGACTGACCAGCGTAGGCCCCAGGCGCAGGCGCACACCCAAACCCTCCAGGCCAGCCTGCAGCGCACTGGCCGCAGCGGGATGCAACAGATACGGCATCACCTGTTCGCACGGCGCGACCATCTCGACCTGATAGCCTCCCAGGCTGAGGTCATTGGCAAATTCACAACCGATCAGCCCGGCACCGAGGATCAGCACGCGCTGCTGGCCGACCGCAGCGGCGCGAAAACGTCTGTAATCCTCCAGGTCGTTGATCGAATAAATCGCCTCGCTGGCATCCCCCACCACCGGTACGCGGATGCAATCCGCGCCCAGAGCCAGCACCAGATCGCGGTAGTCCACGGCTTCCTCATCAAGCCACAAGCGCCGCTGCGCTGGATCCAGGCCGGTCACTTGGGTATGGGTGCGCACCTGCGCATCCAGTTGCACCGCCATGGCACCCGCCTCGGCCATTACCAGAGCGTCGGCATCCTGGCCCTTGGCGAAGCCGGTGGAGAGCATGGGTTTGGAATAGGAGCGCCCATCATCGGCACTGATCAGCAGGAGCGGCGTCTGGCTATCGAGCTTGCGAAATTCCCGAGCCAGGTTATAGCCGGCCAACCCTGTGCCCACGATGACGACCGGCTTGTTGGGCATCGTCGATCCTCTCACGCCGATTAGGCGACTTTCTGCATTTCAAAATCCGCCTTGCTGACACCGCAGTCGGGGCAGATCCAGTCTTCCGGCACATCGGCCCAGCGGGTGCCAGCAGGAATTCCCTCCTCTGGCCAGCCCAGTGCTTCGTCATAAATCAGACCGCAGACCACACATTGCCACTTGTTCATCCAGGCGCCTCAATTCGTTGCGTTGGCGGCAACGCTATACCATGCGTGCCCCTCAGCCAACACTTGCGGACCCCTCCCTTGGTTGAGTGCAGCATCCGGTGCCAAGCCGTACGCGTGATAGACTTCGGCCTTCTTCCGCTGTGCCGATTGCCACCCGTGTCCGATTTCTGCTCCTGGCTGACCGCCGACCGCCTTGCCCCTGCGCTCGAACCGATGTGCCATGACTGGCTGCACGAACCGGGATCCTTGACCCGCCGCCTCACCGCGCTTGCTTGCGGCGCCTTCAACGTCGAACCGCTGCGCGAAGGCTGGCAGCCACTGCGCCCTGACGAATGCACGGCCCTGGCCCTGCCCCGCGGAAGTACCGGCTGGGTGCGCGAGGTCTATCTGTGTGGACACGGCCAGCCGTGGGTGTTCGCCCGCAGCGTTGCCAGCCGGGACGCCTTGCAGGCCTTGGGGCTGGATCTGCAGCATCTGGGTACGCGCCCGCTGGGCCACCTGCTATTCAGTGACAAGGCCTTTGCGCGCACGCCGTTCGAAGTCTGTCATTACCCAGCGGCCTGGCTACCGGAGGCCATCCGTCAGCCCCAACTGTGGGGCCGGCGCTCGTGCTTCCTGCGCGGCACCGCGGGTGTATTGGTCGCCGAGATTTTCCTGCCCGCGCTGTGGAAGGCGGCGCAGAGCGCTCACACGCCTCTATAATCGCCGCGTCCATTTGGAGGGGCCCCCATGTATACCCACCTGCTGCATTCCTTCAATCGCCTGCACCCACGCGCCTGGGATTTCATCCAGCTCATGCGCCTGGACAAGCCCATCGGTATTTACCTGCTGCTCTGGCCGACGCTGACCGCCCTGTTGATTGCCGGCAAGGGCGCGCCCAGCGTTGCCAACGTGGTGATCTTCACCCTGGGGGTGATCCTCATGCGCTCGGCCGGCTGCGTGATCAACGATTTCGCCGACCGTAACGTCGACGGCCATGTACGCCGCACCCGTGAGCGCCCGCTGGCCAGGGGCAAGATCAGCGTGCGCGAAGCCTGGGCGCTGTTCGCCGTATTGGTCGCGCTGAGTTTCGGCCTGGTATTGATGACCAATGCCGTCACCGTCTGGCTGTCGTTCGGCGCCCTGGCGGTCGCTTCGCTATACCCGTTCATGAAGCGCTACACCTATTACCCGCAGGTGGTGCTCGGCGCGGCCTATTCGTGGGGCATTCTGATGTGCTTCACCGCCGAGACCGGCAGCCTGCCGCCCGAAGCCTGGCTGCTGTTCGTCGCCAACTTGGTGTGGACCGTGGGTTATGACACCTACTACGCCATGGCCGACCGCGAGGACGACCTGAAGATTGGCGTGAAATCCACTGCCATTCTGTTTGCCGAAGCGGATCGCGCGATCATCCTCGGCCTGCAGTTTCTCTCGCTGTTCTGCCTGATGCTCGCCGCGGCGCGCTTCGAGCTGGGCCTGTACTTCCACCTCGGCCTGGTCGGAGCCGCGCTGTGCTTCTTGTGGGAATTCTGGCGCACCCGCCATCGTGATCCGCTGGTCTGCTTTCAGTGCTTCCTGCACAACCACTGGGCGGGGCTGGTGATTTTGATTGGCGCACTCGTCGATTACGCGCTGCGCAGCACACCCCTGGCCGGCTAGTCGACTGGTGGTCTACCTGGGCCAACAGCGCGCCCTTACTTCGGCTTGGCGACGTGCCAGACGCCCATCAGGGTGTCGCCGGTGGTGTCGCCGGGTTTGGTGTCCTTGACGTAGGTGTACAGCGGCTTTCCGTCATAGGCCCACTGTTGCGTGCCGTCGTCGCGGGTGACCAGGCTCCAGTCACCCGAGCCTGTGGCGTCCTCGCTGGCGACCAGCGGTGGCCAGATGTCCGCGCATTCCTGGGTACAGTTGGATTGGCCATCACTGTCCTTGCCGTAGGTGTAAAGGGTCATGCCCTGGCCATCGACCAATCGACCTTCTTTCACCATGGCCGGCTCCTGCGCCAGCACCAGGGCCGGAAGCGCCAGCCATGCGGCCAATGCGGCCCCCGTCAGCAACGTGAAACGTGTTTTCATCGCAATGTTCCTCTTGTCAGGCCAAGCGCGGGCTGCTGCCAGTTCGAAGGGTATGACCCTGCGCCCAGGCGGCATGTTCAACCCTGCCCCATCGGCAGCTGAAGTCCGCCTGTCACATCCCTGCAATAATTCCGTTATCTAATGCAGGCCAGTGACTGGAACCCAAAAGGCGATACCCATGGCAGGAAAAACCATTCTTATCGTCGATGACGAAGCACCCATCCGCGAGATGATTGCCGTAGCGCTGGAAATGGCCGGCTACGAAAGCCTCGAAGCCGCGGACAGCCAGCAGGCCCACAGCATGATCGTGGACCGCATGCCCGACCTGATTCTGCTCGACTGGATGCTGCCCGGCACGTCGGGCATCGAACTGGCCCGGCGCCTGAAGCGCGACGTGCTGACGGCAAACATCCCGGTAATCATGCTGACCGCCAAGGGTGAGGAGGACAACAAGGTGCAGGGCCTTGAAGTCGGCGCCGATGATTACATCACCAAGCCGTTTTCCCCGCGCGAGCTGGTTGCCCGTCTAAAAGCGGTGCTGCGCCGCACCGCTCCGGACCAGGGCGAGACGCCCATCGAAATCGGCGGCCTGCACCTGGATCCGGTCAGCCACCGGGTGACCATCGACGGTCGTCCGGCCGAAATGGGCCCGACCGAATACCGTTTGCTGCAGTTCTTCATGACTCATCAGGAGCGCGCCTACACCCGCAGCCAGCTGCTCGACCAGGTGTGGGGTGGCAACGTTTACGTTGAAGAACGTACCGTGGACGTGCACATCCGCCGGTTGCGCAAGTCGCTGGGCGAAAACTATGAAGGGCTGGTGCAGACCGTGCGCGGCACCGGTTACCGTTTTTCCACTAAAGGTTGAGTAACGCCCTTGAATTCCAATTGGCGAAGTGTGCTGTTCCGCCACATGGCCCTGTTGGTGGGCACCAGCCTGCTGCTGGGTCTGTTCACCAAGGCGTGGGGCTGGAGTGTGGCACTGTGCCTGGCCGCCTACCTGGCCTGGCTGCTCACGGGTCTGCTGCGACTGCGCCATTGGCTGGAACATGCCGAACCGGACGATGAAGTGCCCCATGCCAGCGGCTTGTGGGAAGAACTCTACGACCGCATCCACTACCAGAAGCGCCGCAGCCGCCAGGCCCGCGATCGGCTGCAGGCGGTGATCAACCGCGCCCAGAAGTCGACTGCCGCGCTCAAGGATGCGGTGGTCATGCTCGATCGCGACGGTAATCTGGAATGGTGGAATCCCGCCGCACGCACGTTGCTCGGCCTGACCGCACCCCAGGACACCGGCCAGGCGGTGACCAACCTGATCCGTCATCCGCGTTTCAAGGATTATTTCGATCGGCAGAATTTTCACGACCCGCTGGAGCTGCCCTCGCCGATCAACCCGCAGCTGCAACTGCAGTTTTTTATCACCCTGTACGGTCAGAGCGAGCACCTGATGGTGGTGCGAGACGTCACGCGACTGCAGTTGCTGGAGCAGATGCGCAAGGACTTCGTGGCCAACGTCTCCCATGAACTGCGCACACCCCTGACGGTGATTACCGGCTATCTGGAGACGCTGCTGGATAACGTTGACCAGATCAATCCGCGCTGGCTGCGCCCCATGCAGCAAATGCAGCAGCAGGCCGGCCGCATGCAGAACCTGCTCAATGACCTGCTGATGCTGGCCCGCCTGGAAGCCACCGAGTACCCCTCGGACAACCAGCCGGTGGCGGTCGACCTGTTACTGCTGTCGATCCGTGCCGACGCCCAGGCGCTATCGGGCGAGCGCCAGCATCGCATCAGTCTTGAGGCCGATCCGCACCTCAAGCTCAAGGGTAGCGAAAGCGAGTTACGCAGCGCTTTTTCCAACCTGGTGTTCAATGCGGTGAAATACACCCCGGATGAGGGGGAGATCCAGATTCGCTGGTGGGGCAATGAACAGGGTGGCCATCTGTCGGTGCAGGACAGCGGCATCGGCATCGAACCGCGGCATATTTCTCGCCTCACCGAGCGTTTTTACCGGGTCGATGCCAGTCGGGCTTCCGACACCGGCGGCACTGGGCTGGGCCTGGCGATCGTCAAGCATGTGCTCTTGCGTCATCACGGCCGCCTGGATGTGATCAGCACGGTGGGCCAAGGCAGCACCTTCACCTGCCACTTCCCGCACAACCAACTGGTCCAGCGCAACGCGCCAAATTCAAGAGACTGATCTTTATGCCTTGAAAAACCGTGCGCGCAGGCCCATCTTGCGCGCTTCATTGGCCAACTTTCGTATCCATGGACCCTTCCCCTAGTTTTACCGCTGCCTCCTACTTTGCCGACTTCGGCCTCGTCCTGTTCGCCCTGTTTCTCGTCCTGCTCAACGGCTTCTTCGTCGCCGCGGAGTTCGCCATCGTCCGCCTGCGCGCCACCAAGGTCGACGCCATTGCCGAGCAACACGGCTGGCGCGGACATATTCTGCGCACCGTTCACAACCAGATGGACGCCTACCTGTCCGCGTGCCAGCTGGGCATTACCTTGGCGTCGCTGGGATTGGGCTGGGTTGGCGAACCCGCCTTCGCCCATCTCCTCGAACCAATGCTGGAGATGTTCGGCGTCGAATCCGAGGCTTTGCTCCACGGTATTGCCTTCTTTTCCGCCTTCGCGGTGATTTCCTACCTGCACATCGTGGTCGGCGAACTGGCGCCCAAGTCCTGGGCGATTCGCAAACCGGAACTGCTGTCGCTGTGGACCGCCGTGCCGCTGTACCTGTTCTATTGGGCGATGTATCCCGCCATTTACGTGCTCAACGCCAGCGCCAATGCCATCTTGCGTATTGCCGGGCAGGGCGAGCCGGGCGAACACAGCGAGCATCACTACAGCCGCGAAGAACTCAAGCTGATCCTGCACTCCAATCGGGCTCACGACCCCAGCAATCAGGATATTCGCGTACTGGCCTCGGCCGTCGAAATGGGCGAGCTGGAAGTCGCCGACTGGGCCAACTCCCGTGAAGACCTGGTCTATGTCGAGCGCAGCGCCAGCCTCGAAGACGTGTTCCGTGTGTTTCGCCGCCACAAATACAGCCGTTACCCGATTTATGATGAGGATGCTGGCGAGTTCATCGGCGTTCTCCATATCAAGGACCTGCTGCTGCAACTCTCACTGCTGGAAAAGCGTCCCGAGCACATCGACCTCGACGAGCTGATGCACCCGTTGGAGCGCGTTTCACGGCACATGCCGCTGACCACGCTGCTCGAAACCTTCCGCCAGGGCGGGGCACATTTCGCCTTGGTCGAAGAGGCCGACGGCAAGGTGATCGGTTACCTGACCATGGAAGACGTGCTCGAAGCGCTGGTGGGCGATATCCAGGATGAACACCGCAAGACCGAGCGTGGCATTCTGGCGTACCAGCCCGGCAAGCTCCTGGTGCGCGGCGACACGCCGCTATTCAAGATCGAGCGCCTGCTCGATGTCGACCTCGACCATGTCGAGGCGGATACGCTGGCCGGCCTGATCTATGACACGCTCAAGCGCATGCCGGAGGAAGAAGAGGCGCTGGACACCGAAGGCCTGCGCATCATCATCAAGAAGATGAAAGGCCCCAAGGTTGTCCTGGCCAAGGTGCTCAAGCTGGGGTGAGGCCCGATGGATGGGCAGCCGTTTACTCCGGCAGTGCCCGTCCATGATCCAGGTGCTGATCCACCAGCCACTTGCCATGCGCAATGGACGCGCGCTGAGCACTGTCCAGGTCGGCCAGAAAAGCCGATTGCACCGGCAAGGCGATCCGCCGCGTGGTGTGTCCGTCCGGGGCGGTGATATGGCAGCCGCCCGCCCAGGGCGTGGGCAAGTCCGGATGCTCGACCACATCGGCCTTGATGGCATGTTCGCGATACTCGCACTGCAATCGGGTCATGAAAGCGGTCCTCCTGGCGATTGCACCACGCCGCGCGGCCCGTCCGCGGCGGCTGGGTTCTACGGCATGTTGAGTAATTAGTAGTCAATATGAGCGCGCGCCTGCGCAACTCCGTAGCAGCCGACGAAGGGTCGTACCGCTATTCGCCGCCCACCGCAAAATTCGGCAGGCTATTGACCGGCTGGGTAAAGGTGAACGGAATCGATTCCAGCGCCAGCCCGACATTACGCTGCACGACGAAGTGCAGATGAGGGCCGGTGCTGTTGCCGGTATTGCCGGAGCGGGCGATCAGACTGCCGGTTTCCACACGCTGCCCTTCGCGCACTCGCACCGAGCCACGCATCAGGTGCAGATACACGCCCATGGTGCCGTCGTTATGCAGGATGCGCACATAGTTGCCGGAAGGGTTATTGCCGCGCCCGCTCTGCTGATTTTCCAGGCTGACCACCACACCGCCACGGGCGGCCAGAATTGGCGTGCCTTCTGGCATGGCGATGTCCATGGCGTAGCGCCCTTTGGGTGTAAAGTGACTGTAGCGACCGTTGGCGCCCTGGGTCAGCCGGAAGGGGCCGCCCTGCCACGGCAGCGGGTAACGGCTGCTGGTCGGCAGCAGCCGTGGATCGCCCAGGGCATGGCGCAGCTTGGGCGTATAGCTGAGCGGCTTGGCAGGGTCTCGCGGCGCCAGGGTCAGCAGGCGGATCTCGCTGCGTGGCGGCAAGATCCAGCGTACTGGCTCATCCGGAGCGCCCACGGCATTGTCCACCTCACTCAGGCGCAGCTCGATCTCCACCGGCGCGTACAACTCATTGTGCACCACCAGAGTTTCGCCGGCGGCGTGCTTGCGCGTGGTTAGATGAACGCGATTCTCCAGCTCCTCGACCATGCGGTCGCGAAACACGAACACCTGAGCACCGCTGTGGGCCTGGTCGCTGTAGGTGACCACGCCGTTGGCATCGGTGTACTTGTAGATGGTCAAGGCGGTGGTTGGCACGCACAGGGCCAGCAGACCGCCGAGAAGAAGCAAGCGTGCAAGCATGGTGAAGAATATCTGAACCGCACTAGGCTGAACGCGGGAGCCTAGCGAGCCTTGCCAGGCGGTGCGAGTGGTGCGGACTCAAGCTGTGAAGCCGTTCGATTTCCGGCTCCGTCGAGGAGCCGAAGCGTCAGGAAGCTCTCAGGCGCCAGGCACAAAATGCCTGTGCTGAGTACCGCGGGCGATCTGCCGCGACAAGTAATCGAGCTTCTTCGGATCACTGTCGACAAAGCGCAAGACCAACTGCAGCCATTCGCTGTCCGCCCGGGGCTCCGCAGCAGCAATGGCGTGCACATAGCCATTGAGCCGTGCCACTTCGCCCCCTTCGCCCTGTTCGAGGTCCAGCACGGCACTTTCCAGCACCTGCGGAATGAAACTGGCGCTTTTGATCAGCACCGAGGCATCTTTGAGGCTGAGGTCCTTGATCAGGCACGGGAGGATGCCACCGGACAGGCGCAACTGACCACGCCCGCGATTGTTCAGGGACTTGTTCACCGCCGGTTTTGGCGCAGTCGCGCTGACGGCAGGTTTGCCAGCGGCGGAGGCGCCCGGCACGGGCGGGGCATTGAGAAGCGACTTCGCCGCATCGACACGCGCACCGGTCAGGGCGCTGACCGAGTCGCCGGCCATGGCATAGGCGGACTGGCTGTTGGTGCCCGACGCCAATGCTTCAAGACGCCCCGACTGGTGCAGAGCCTTCTTGACCTTGCCAAGCAGCTGTTCGCTGGTGAACGGTTTGCCAATGTAATCGGTCACGCCTGCCTTGACCGCCTGCACGACATTTTCCTTGTCGCCGCGACTGGTGACCATGATGAACGGCGTGGTCTGGTGCGCGTCATCGCTGCGACACCACGCGAGAAGCTCGAGTCCGGACATCTCCGGCATCTCCCAATCGCAGAGGATCAGGTCAATCTCGTTACGGCTGAGGTATTGCTGGGCCTTGCGGCCATTGACGGCCTCTTCGATGCGAATGCCCGGAAAATGCACACGCAAGCCCTTCTTTACCAGATCGCGAATGAATGCCGCGTCATCCACGATCAGTACGCTGACTTTGTTCATCGCACCCTCCCACTCGAGGGGATCAAGCATAGGCGGCAGTAATAGCCTAATGCCACTTCAAATCGTTCCGCTGATTCAGCCAAAACCCGCCCCTTTCGCCCACGGCACAAGGAAAACCGAGGCGTGCGCCGGTTTTCCGTACGTTGACACCTAGCAGTGCCTGTTCTGTTGGGTATCGGCTGGCCCAGGCCTGGCTTTAGCAAGCCATTGAAAACGACAGCAGGGGCCAGACTGCGAGCGCTGCGGATCAAGTTTGGCGAAACGATGGTACCGTTTGGCCGCGAACGTTATGCGCCCACTCGCGGCCATGCAGCGGTTCTGCACGTTATGCCGGCGAACCCTTGTCGCCCTGAACTTCCTCGCGCATGCGCTTGAGGCCCATGTGACGTACATCGGTGCCGCGTACCAGGTAAATCACCAGTTCGGCGATGTTGCGCGCATGGTCGCCGATGCGCTCCAGCGAGCGCAGCGCCCAGATCACATTGAGCACGCGCGAGATCGCCCGCGGGTCTTCCATCATGTAGGTGACCAGCTCGCGCAGGGCGGTCTTGTACTCGCGATCGACGGTCTTGTCATACTGCGCCACTGCCAGGGCCAACTCCGGGTCGAAGCGCGCGAAGGCGTCCAGCGCATCCTGCACCATCTTGCGTACTTGGTCACCGATATGCCGCACCTCGACATAACCACGCGGCGCCGAGCCTTCCTCACACAGTTGAATGGCGCGACGGGCAATCTTCGACGCCTCGTCGCCGATGCGCTCCAGGTCGATTACCGATTTGGAGATGCTGATCACCAGGCGCAGGTCGGAGGCCGCCGGCTGGCGGCGGGCGAGGATGCGCAGGCACGCCTCGTCAATGTCGCGCTCCATCTGGTTGGTCTGCTCGTCGAGCTCACGCACCTGCTGGGCCAGGCCCGAATCAGCCTCGATCAGCGCGGTGACCGCGTCATTGACCTGCTTTTCCACCAGGCCACCCATGGCCAGCAGGTGGCTACGCACCTCTTCCAGCTCGGCGTTGAACTGCTGGGAGATGTGTTGGCTGTGATTGTCTTTCATATCAAAACTCCGAAAAGCCGCTGAAGGCTGAAGGCTGAAGGCTGGACGAGGAAGCCATTCGTTCAGCCTCCAGCCTCCAGCGCTCTTCTCGTCTTGCGTGGTACTAGCCGTAGCGCCCGGTGATGTAGTCCTCGGTCTGCTTCTGCGCCGGGTTGGTGAACAGCGTGTCAGTGTCGCCGTACTCGATCAGTTTGCCCATGTACATGAACGCCGTGTAGTCCGAAACGCGCGCGGCCTGCTGCATGTTGTGGGTGACGATGACGATGGTGTACTTGGACTTCAGCTCGTAGATCAGCTCTTCCACCTTGAGGGTGGAGATCGGATCGAGCGCCGAGCAGGGTTCGTCGAGCAGCAGCACTTCCGGCGACACGGCGATGGTCCGCGCGATCACCAGACGCTGCTGCTGGCCGCCGGACAGGCCCAGGGCCGACTCGTGCAGGCGGTCCTTGACCTCGTCCCACAGCGCCGCGCCCTTGAGCGCCCACTCCACGGCCTCATCAAGGGTGCGCTTCTTGTTGATGCCCTGGATGCGCAGGCCGTAAACCACGTTCTCGTAGATGCTCTTGGGGAACGGGTTGGGCTTCTGAAACACCATGCCGACGCGGCGGCGCAGCTCGGCGACGTCCTCGCCCTTGCGGTAGATGTCGTTGCCGTCGAGGCGAATCTCGCCCTCGACGCGGCAACCGTCCACCAGGTCGTTCATGCGGTTGAAGCAGCGCAGCAGGGTGGACTTGCCGCAGCCGGACGGACCGATGAAGGCGGTCACGCGCTCCTTGGGAATGTTCAGGGCGACATTGTGCAGGGCCTGCTTCTGCCCGTAGAACAGGTTCAGGCCGGGCACTTCCAGCGCCACCTTCTCGTCGGCCAGCGACAGGCTCTGCTTGTTGCGACCCAGGGCGCCGATGTCGATGCCGTGGCTATGGTTTTGTGCTTGCATGGGTGTCTCCGTCATTCGCTGGAGGCCGAAGGCTTGAGGCTGGACGAAAAAGCCCTCACTCGTCCAGCGTTCAGCCTCCAGCGCTTTTATCGGCTGTTAGTGTTCAAGCGCCTTGTACTTTTCGCGCAGGTGGTTGCGGATGTAGACCGCACTCATGTTCAAGGTGGCGATTACCACCACCAGCAGCAACGCGGTGGCATACACCAAGGGGCGTGCGGCTTCGACGTTGGGGCTCTGGAAGCCGACGTCGTAGATGTGGAAGCCCAGGTGCATGATTTTCTGGTCGAGGTGCAGGTAGGGATAGTTGCCATCCAGGGGCAGGCTCGGCGCCAGTTTGACCACGCCCACCAGCATCAGCGGCGCCACTTCACCGGCGGCACGCGCCACGGCAAGGATCAGGCCGGTCATCATCGCCGGGCTGGCCATCGGCAAGACGATCTTCCACAGCGTTTCGGCCTTGGTGGCACCCAGCGCCAGCGAACCCTCGCGCACGGTACGCGGAATGCGCGCCAGGCCTTCTTCGGTGGCAACGATCACCACCGGCAGCGTAAGGATCGCCAGGGTCAGCGAGGCCCACATCAGGCCCGGCGTACCGAAGGTCGGCGCCGGCGCGGCTTCCGGGAAGAACAACCGGTCAATGGAGCCGCCCAGCACATAGACGAAGAAGCCCAGGCCGAACACGCCGTAAACGATGGACGGCACGCCGGCGAGGTTGTTCACCGCAATGCGGATCACCCGGGTCAGCACGCCCTGCTTGGCGTATTCGCGCAGGTACACCGCCGCGATCACGCCGAACGGGGTGACGATTACCGCCATGATCAGCGTCATCAGCACCGTACCGAAGATCGCCGGGAAGATGCCGCCTTCGGTGTTCGCCTCACGCGGCTCGTCGCTGACGAACTCCCACAGCTTGATGAAGTAGAAGCCGAGCTTGTCCCCGAACGACATGGCGTTGGGCTGGAAGGCACGCACCACCTTGCCGAGGCTGATCTCCTGCTCCCGGCCATCGACCGTGCGCACCGTCACGCTGTCACGGTTGAACGCCTGATACAGCTCGACCAGGCGGGTTTCCAGCACCTTGTACTCGGCATCCCACTGCGCCCGCTCGGCATCCAGATCAGCCTGGGCGGCGGCATCCAGCTTGCCTTGCAACTCCAGCTTGCGGCCCTGCAGACGCAAACGCTCCAGTCCATGGTTGATACGGCCGATGTCCTGCTTCTCGAGCGTTACGATGTCCTTGTGCAGCGCATCGACCCGGTCAATGCGCCGCTGCAACTCGCCCCAGGCGGCCTCGCCCTCGGCGACCAGTTGGCCGCTTTCCTTGACGTTGAGCAGATAGCCGTAGAAGTTGCCCCACTCGCGGCGCTCCAGCACCGTCAAGTCGGCAGGCGTGCGCAGGTTGGCCAGCCATTCGCCAACCACCCAGCTGAAGTCGGCGCCATACACCTCACGGTTGCCCACCTTGAGCAGCTCGCGGGTCATGAACTCGCCACCCTCGGCAGTCACCGGCAGGCCGGATGCGGCCAGGCGAGCACGCGGTACTTCTTCCAGCTGCACCACTTCGCCCGCCAATACACGACTGGCCTGGCCAGGCATTTGGTAATCGGCTTCGATCACATCGGCCGGCCAGAAATGTCCCAGCCCGCGGGTGGCAATCACCAGCAACAGCCCCAGGGTCATGACCACCGCGATGGCAACCGCCCCCGCGTTCATCCACACCCAAGGCGTGCCGCTTTTGAACCAGGTTTTCAGATTGTTCTGTTTCACGTCAAAACCTTCCTCTTACAGCGCCGCGTACTTGCCACGCAGGCGCTGGCGGATCAGTTCGGCCAGGGTGTTCATCACGAAGGTGAACATCAGCAGCACCAGGGCAGCCAGGAACAGCACGCGATAGTGGCTGCTGCCGACCTCGGATTCGGGCATTTCCACCGCCACGTTGGCGGCCAGGGTGCGCAGACCCTCGAAGATGTTGGCTTCCATGATCGGCGTATTGCCGGTGGCCATCAGCACGATCATGGTTTCACCCACCGCGCGGCCCATGCCGATCATCAGCGCCGAGAAGATCCCCGGACTGGCGGTCAGGATGACCACGCGGGTCAGCGTCTGCCAGGGCGTGGCGCCCAAGGCCAGCGAGCCGTAGGTGAGGCTCTTGGGTACGCTGAACACGGCGTCCTCGGCGATCGAGTAGATGTTCGGGATCACCGCAAAGCCCATGGCCAGGCCGACCACCAAGGCGTTGCGCTGGTCGAACGGGATGCCCAGGTCATTGCTCAGCCACAGGCGCATGTCGCCGCCGAAGAAGGCATTCTCCAGGTGACCGCTGATGCCCAGGGAGAACGCACCCACGCCCAGCACCACCGGAATCAGCAGCAGTGCTTCCCAGCCGTCCGGCACGCGCAGGCGGATGGACTCCGGCAGGCGGCTCCACAGCCAGGCGGCGCCGATAATGCCCACCGGCATCAGCAACAGCAGACTGAAAATGCCTGGCAGGTGCCCCTCGATATAAGGCGCGAGGAACAAACCGGCGATAAAGCCGAGAATCACCGTGGGCATCGCCTCCATCAGCTCGATCACCGGCTTGACCTTGCGGCGCAGCGTCGGGGCCATGAAGTAGGCGGTGTAGATCGCCGCGCAAATGGCCAGCGGCGCGGCCAGCAGCATGGCGTAGAAGGCTGCCTTGAGGGTACCGAAGGCCAGCGGCGCGAGGCTCAGCTTGGGCTCGAAGTCGGTATTGGCCGAGGTCGACTGCCACACGTACTGGGGTTCGTCGTAGCTCTCGTACCAGACCTTGCCCCACAGCGCGCTCCAGGAAATCTCCGGGTGCGGGTTGTCGATGACCAGGTTTTGCAGGCTGCCCTCGCGCTCCACCAGCAGACGGTTGGCACGGGGCGACAGTGCAGCGTGCGCGGTGCCGTCGGCCGCGGATTGGGTGAGCAGCGTGCGGTGCGCGGTGCTGTGGAAAACACCGACCTGGCCCGCCTGGTCCATGGCCAGGAAGCCTTTGCGGCGCTCCTCGGGCAGGATCTGCGTAATCGGGCTGTCGCCCAGCTGGAAGTTGCGCACGTTCTGCAGGGTGGACTGGCCATCCTCGTCGCGCACCATGAACCACTGGCCGATGCCGCCCTTCGAGTCGCCAATCATCAGCGAGATGCCGCCCAGTAGGGAACGCACCGTGGTGACCTCGCCCGTGCCGCTCAGCAGCTTGTAACGGCCGTTGAACTGCTGGCGACGCAGGTCGAACACGTCCACGCTCGCCTTGCCATTGAAGGCGAACAACCATTGCTGGCGCGGGTCGACGAGCACGGCCTTGATCGGCTCGGCGAGACGCGGCAGCTCGAAGCGATGCTCGTCGCGGGTGACCTCGCCAGTGAACAGGTTTTCCTCACGCTCCAGACGCAGGGCATGCAGTTCATTGCCCGTGGCAGCGGCCAGCAGCAGGCTCGATCCATTCAAGCTGACACTTACCTGCTGCAGCGCACGACCCTGGGGGTCCAGTTGGATCGGCTCCGGGCCGTAGGGGTAAACCAGCTCGGGGGTGATGGTTTTCTGATTGTTGGGGTAACTGAGCGTGTAGGCGTGTTCGATGACCAGCGCCTGGCCATTGCTCAGGCCCAGGACAAAGCGGCTGCTGCCGGGCGTGTCTTCGCCCAGGGAGACAATCTGGCTGTCGGCCGGCAAGGCTACGGCTTCGCTGCGCAAGACGTCGCCGCTAGCCACCGAAAAGAACTGCACCTGTCCGTCTGTACCCAGGCGCAATCCCACCTGGTTCTGCTCTTCGACGGCCAGCAGCAAGGGCGGCGATTGCTCCGCCAGCCAGGCAGGTTGCACGGCCTGTTCGGCCTGCAGGTCGGCGCCTTGGAACATGGGCAGGACGACTTGAGCCAAGTAGAAGAAGATCAAGGTAATGGCGCCCAGCACAGCCAGGCCGCCAATGGTGACGTACCAGCGGGCCAGACGGTCCTTGAGAGCGCGTATGCGCCGCTTGCGCTTGAGGGCAGGAGTGTTGAAATCCAGCCCCGGCGAGTGGGAAGGAGCAGTCATGGGTTCATTCGCCAATTCATTCATGCCAGGAATTCCGCGACCGCTACCAAACGCAGCGGGCTGTCGTAAATTTTAAGGCGCCACTTTATGCCGATCGTGTGACAGAAAAGTTACAGCGCACTAACACGACAATGCCCGTCATCGCCGAGGGCGTGACGGGCATTGGGGGGAGTCGCGAAGCCCGCGCCAGGCGCGGGCTTGCTGACTTACAGACCCAGTTCTTTCAGCGTCTTGTCGACCACGTTCTTGGGCAGCGGGATGTAACCGTCCTTGACGACCACTTCCTGACCCTGCTTGGACAGCACCAGCTTGATGAACTCGGCATCCAGCGGGCTGAGCGACTTGTTAGGCGCCTTGTTCACGTAGACGTAGAAGAAGCGCGCCAGCGGGAACTTGCCGGCCAGGGCGTTGGCTTCCGAGGCTTCGAAAGCTTCACCGCCTTTCTTGGACAGCGGCACGGCACGGACGCTGGAGGTCTTGTAGCCGATGCCCGAATAACCGATGGCGTTCAGGGTACTGGAAATCGATTGCACCACCGAGGCCGAACCCGGCTGCTCGTTGACGTTGGCCTTGAAGTCACCCTTGCACAGCGCTTCTTCCTTGAAGTAGCCGTAGGTGCCGGACACCGAGTTGCGACCGAACAGCTGAATCGGCTTGTTCGCCCACTCACCGGTCAGGCCCAGCTGGCCCCAGGTGGTGATGTTCTTGTCGCCGCCGCACAGACGAGTGTTGGAGAAGATCGCGTCGACCTGGGCGATGTCCAGGCTCTTGATCGGGTTGTCCTTGTGCACGAACACCGCCAGGGCGTCGATGGCCACCGGAACCGCGGTCGGCTTGTAGCCGTACTTCTGCTCGAAGGCCTGGATCTCGTTGTCCTTCATCGGGCGGCTCATCGGCCCCATGTTGGCGGTGCCTTCGGTCAGCGCCGGCGGTGCGGTGGAGGAACCGGCCGCCTGGATCTGGATATTGACGTTCGGGTAGCTGCGCTTGAACTCTTCAGCCCATAGGGTCATCAGGTTGGCCAGCGAGTCGGAACCCACGCTGGACAGGTTGCCGGAAACACCTGAAGTTTTGGTATAGCTGCTCAGCGCCGGATCAACGGCTGCCATGGCTCCAACAGAAGTGACACCCGCGGCGACAAAGGTCATGGCCGCCATCAATCGCTTCAATTTCATTCCTTGCTCCTGAACTCTTGGTATGGGGATGCTTCGGGGGCCAAGTATCTGCAGGCCGTGTGACCAGTCTATGAACGGAATATGACAGTTGGATGACGTCGACGGTCGTGGTCGCCCGACCTTCAGGCTGCCGGTATACTGCGGCGCGGTGCTTTTTAATCCAGACGCGCCTCCCACAACAACGATAACGACGACGCCCGATGAGCCTTTACCCCATGACTGAAGATCAAGAACTGGAACTGGACGATCCGATCCCCCAAGGCGACCTGGCCATGCAATTCACCGCGTTGCCACGTGAGACCAACGGCTTCGGCGATATCTACGGTGGCTGGCTGGTCGCACAGATGGACCTGGCGGGTACCTCCATGGCCAGTAAGATCGCCGGCGGCCGGGTAGCCACGGTGTCCATCGAACGCATGGCGTTCATGGTGCCGGTGTCTGTCGGCGCACAGCTGTCCTTCTATACGCAAACCCAGCACATCGGTCGCAGTTCGGTGCGCCTGCTGGTCGAGGTGTGGAGCGACGATCCGCTGTCCAGCGAGTGGCGCAAAGTCACCGAGGCGGTGTTCGTGTTCGTCGCCATCGATGGCAGTGGACGCACCCGACCGGTTCCCAAGCGCTAGGCCATTGGCGCCTCGCGCAACGCACGGGTACAGAGCGTTTGCTTGCCGCTCGTGCGGTGCGACGACTTATTTTTCAAGGCCGGTGAAGTTGCCGGCGTTTGGCCATGGGCCTAGAATCGCCGCCCTTCCTGCTTTCTCTTCCCTTAAGGACTCCCCATGTCCGCGAAAACTCCTCCCCTGCTCGCGCTTGCGCGGGCAATCGATGCGCTGAACGCGGCGCTGGGCCGAATCTGCGCCTGGATTCCTGTGTTTCTGGTATTCGGCACCACCGTCGTGGTCGTGCTGCGTTACGGTTTTGGCACAGGCGCCATCGCTCTGCAGGAAGCAGTGATGTACGGCCATGCCCTGGTGTTCATGGGCGCTGCCGCCTGGGCTTTGCAACGTGGCGCGCATGTGCGGGTGGATATTCTCTACCAACGCTTTTCCACCCGCACCCAGACCATCATGAACATGCTTGGCACTGTGATTCTGCTGATGCCAATGTGCGGCTTCCTGGCCTGGCTGAGCTGGGGCTATGTCAGCGCGTCCTGGGCCACGTTTGAAGGCTCGTCCGAAGCCGGCGGTCTGCCGCTCGTGTACCTGCAAAAAACCATCATTCTGATTTTGGTGTTCAGCCTGTTGCTGCAAGCCATCTCCGACCTGATCAAGGGCGCCTACCGACTGGCCGGCCGCCTCGCCTACGAAGACGCCGAGGTGCAACGTGGCTGAAGCAATGTCGCTCCTGTTGTTCGCCGGGATCTGTATTTTCCTGATGTCGGGCTACCCGGTGGCCTTCGTGCTGGGTGGAGTCTCCCTGCTGTTCGCCGGGATCGGCATCCTGACCGGCACCTTCGATGGCAGCTACCTGTCCGCGCTGCCCAACCGCATCTACGGCATCATGAACAACCAGACCATGCTGGCCGTGCCGCTGTTTGTATTCATGGGCGTGATGCTGGAGAAATCACGCATCGCCGATGACCTGCTGGAGTCCATGACCCGGCTGTTCGGCGCCAAACCCGGCGGCCTGGCGATCTCCGTGTGCCTGGTCGGCGCGCTGCTCGCCGCGTCTACCGGCATCGTCGGCGCCACCGTGGTAACCCTGGGCTTGCTGGCGTTGCCAACCATGCTGCGCCGCGGCTACGACCCAGCCATTTCCACCGGCACCCTGGCCGCCACCGGTACCCTCGGGCAGATCATCCCGCCGTCCATCGTGCTGGTTTTGCTGGGTGACGTGATGTCCAGCGCCTATCAGCAAGCACAGTTGAAGATGGGCATCTTCTCGCCGAAGACCGTTTCGGTCGGCGACCTGTTCATGGGCGCGCTGATTCCCGGCCTGCTGCTGATCGGCCTGTACATCCTTTACTTGGTGGTGATGGCCCTTCTCAAGCCGGCGAAGCTGCCCGCGCTGCCCAAGGAAGAACTGGGCGAGGTGCACTGGGGCAAACTCCTCGGCGCGCTGCTGCCGCCTTTGTTGCTGATTTTCCTGGTGCTCGGCTCGATCCTGCTCGGCTTTGCCACCCCGACCGAGGCGGCGGCCATCGGCGCCGTGGGCGCCACCGTACTGGCGCTGAGCAAAGGCAAGCTCAACTTCGCCCAGCTGCGTGACGTCTCACAAAGCACCACCTCGATTTCCGCCATGGTGTTCCTGATCCTGATCGGCGCCTCACTGTTCTCCCTGGTGTTCCGCGGCTTCGGCGGTGAAGCGGTGATCGAGGACGTGCTGCACAGCCTGCCGGGCGGTGTGATGGGCGCCTTCTTTATGGTCATGCTGGTGATCTTCATCCTCGGCTTCATCCTCGATTACATCGAGATCTGCTTCGTGGTGGTGCCCATCATCGGGCCGATCCTGCTGGCCATGGGGCTGGATCCGGTCTGGCTGGGCGTGATGATCGCCATCAACTTGCAGACCTCGTTCCTCACGCCGCCGTTCGGCTTCTCGCTGTTCTACCTGCGCAGCGTGACCCCCGCCTCGGTGCCGACCATGACCATGTACAAAGGCGTGCTGCCCTTCATCGCCATTCAGTTGTCGATGCTGGTGATCTGTTACTGCTGGCCGCAAATCGTCACCTGGCTGCCGGACACCGTGTACGGCCCGTGACCCGGAGCATTCGCTTCAACATAACGCCCGTCCTTGACGGGCGTTTTGCTTTGCGCAGGCTTAGGATTACTGCACAGCCCTATAACGAACCAAGGAGACGACCGTGACCACCAGCATCGAACTGCAGCAGATCGGCGACCTCCCCTGCTGGCAAATCACCCATCAGGGCGCCCAGTTGCTGATCGCCGAACAGGGCGCGCAAGTTCTCGCCTACCAGCGAGACGATAACCCGCCGCTGATCTGGCTCAGCGACCAGGCCGAATATCACAAGGGCCAAGGCCTGCGCGGCGGGGTACCCGTGTGCTGGCCCTGGTTCGGTGCGCTGGAACGCAATCCTGCCGAGGTACAGGCGATGCACCAGGGCACCGTGCCGGCACCCGCCCACGGCTTGGTGCGTACGCTCGACTGGCGGTTGCAGGACATCAGCGAACAGGACGGCGCGGTCATTGCCGAATTCTGCTTCGACAGCCGCGACCAACCATTAGCGGACTGGCCCCACGCGGTCGAACTGAGCCTGCGCATCCGCCTCGACCAGCGCCTGCACCTGGAGTTGACCAGCCACAACCATGGCCCGCAGCCGGTGTTTCTCAGCCAGGCCCTGCACGCCTACTTCGCCGTCAGCAACATCCACGACGTGCAAGTCGAAGGCCTGCACGGCTGCCGCTACATCGACACCCTGCAAAATTGGGAAAGTCGCTTGCAACAAGGCCCCCTGCACTTTACCGGCGAAACCGACCGCATCTACCTCGACGTACCCAGCCAGGTGAACATCCGCGACCCGCACTGGCATCGCCGCATCCACCTGCAGAGCAGCGGCTCGCACTCCGCTGTGGTGTGGAATCCGTGGACCGAGAAAAGCCGACTTTTATCGCAATTCGCCGCCGATGCCTGGCAAGGCATGCTGTGCATCGAAACGGCTAATGTGCTGGAAGATAGAATTGAGTTGGCGCCGGGTGGAAAACACCGCTTGACGTTAACGTTATGGGAAAGTTCCCTAGACATATAAACCACGACATATATAACAGATATATATCGGCGCCAACCTGCTGTAATCAGCTCATAATTAGAATGATCGCTCTAATTATTTGAGACGTGATTAAAGCTTTGTCTTTTTTGCCCCAAATCTAATTTTTATTAAATGGCTAAAACCCCTAACAGTTCACGCCATTGAACTTGTTCTATCTGACCAGCCGCTCTAGGATGCCGCCCTTCCTGCAGTGCGTAATGCTTGCGCCTAAATAGCGCAACTTGTTGCGCACTTAATTAATTATAAAAAATACCCCCGGCGCTAATTGCGCCTGCGGCGAGTCATGGAATGACCTATTCAAGCGCGCTCCATTCACATTATGTACAACTGGCCAATCTCCCCATTCGCCCCGACAACTTCGCGGGCGACGATGCGCGCTATTCCTCCGAATATGAATATCTAGAGCGGCAACTACAAAACGCCTCGTCCATTCATGCCGATGGCGCTGTCGATTGGCCGCATATGCTCGACGCCTGCGCAGCGCTGCTCGCCTCGCAATCCAAGGATCTGCGCGTAGCGGCCTGGTTGACCTGGGGCCTGTTACAGCAGGAAGCCTTGCCTGGCCTGCATGCTGGCCTCGGCATACTGCGGCACCTGTGCGTGCACCATTGGGACGATCTGCACCCCCGCAAACCGCGCACCCGGGCGGCTGCGCTTAACTGGTTGGTACCGCGCCTTGAGCAGGCGTTGAACGAAGAGCTGCCCCCAGGCGAGCAACCAGCATTGCTCCAGTCTCTGGCCGAACACCTGCGCGATCTGGATGCCTGCCTGAGCCAACACCTGGCCGACGACGCGCCGCTGTTGCTGCCGCTGTCCCGGCGCCTGACGGATCTGCTGAATACCACGCGACAAAGCCCCGCAGTGGCGCCCGCAGAAACACCGACAGTCGCCACGGCGCAGTCGATAACGCCGTCTGCTCCAGCCGCGCCCGGAGTGGTGCACAACGACAAGGACGCCCACAAGTGCCTGCGCCAGCTGCAAGACCAGGCACGCCCCCTGTGCGCCTGGTGGCTCGCTCGCCAAGCCGGCGACGTACGCGCCCTACGCCTGTCGCGCACCCTGTTGTGGCTGCCGATTGACAGCGTGCCGGAGCACAACGCCGAGCAGATCACCGCCTTGCGCGGCTTGCCGGTCGACAAGCTGGTCCAGTTTCAAGAACGCTTTCAGCAAGGCCGGCACACCGAGTTGCTGGTCGAGCTGGAGGCGAGTCTCGCCCGCGCGCCGTTCTGGCTAGATGGCCAACACCGCGTCTGGGAATGCTTGCACGCCCTGGATGCCACGCCCGCCCTGCAGGAAGTGGAGATTCAGCTGGCGCTGTTTCTGCAGCGTATACCGGGCCTCGACGAACTGCGTTTTCACGACGGCACGCCCTTCGCCTCGGAGGCCACCCGCGCCTGGATCAGCGCGCGTGTCATGCCCCATGTACAGGCGCCGCAGGCTGCACCGGCTTCCTCGCCTCCGCCTGCTGACGGCGCAGCCCCGTGGGAAACCGCCCTGCAGGAGGTTCTGCCCCTGCTGCGCAAGGAGGGGCTCAAGCCCGCCGTGCGACAGCTCAGCCAAGGCTTGGCCAGCGCGCGCGGCGGTCGGGAGACGTTCTTTTGGCAGCTTGCCCTGGCCCGCCTGTGCCACCAGGCCAAGCAGTACGAACTGGCCAAGGTCCAGCTCGAAACACTTGACCAGAAGCTACAAGCCAGCGGCTTGGACGCCTGGGAACCCAATCTCGCCCTGGACATCCTGCACCTGCTGTACGCGTGCTACGAGCGATTGCAGCAGCACGCCGGTGTGCGGGAACGCAAGGACGAGATTTACCGCAGGCTGTGCCACCTTGATCTCGGCGCGGCACTGGAATAACCACAAAGGAGAGAACCATGGCCAAAGAAGGCTCGGTCGCACCCAAGGAACGCATCAACGTCACCTTCAAGCCCGCCACCGGCAATGCCCAGGAAGAGCTGGAACTGCCGCTCAAATTGCTGGTGCTCGGCGACTTCACCCAGCGCGCCGACGACCGCAAGATCGAGGACCGCAAGCCGATCGCTATCGACAAGGGCAGCTTCGACGAGGTGCTCGCCAAGCAGGAGTTGAGCCTGTCGTTCACCGTGGCGAACCGCCTCCAGGACGACGCCAGCGACGACCTGGCCGTGGAATTGCGCCTCAACTCAATGAAGGATTTCAACCCGGCCAGCCTGGTCGAGCAGGTTCCCGAACTGAAAAAGCTCATGGACCTGCGTGACGCGCTGGTGGCCCTGAAAGGCCCGCTGGGCAATACCCCGGCCTTTCGCAAGGCGATTGAAAGCGTGCTGGCCGACGACGATGCCCGCGAACGCGTGCTGGGTGAACTCGGTCTTGCCGCCCAACAACCGCTGGATGCCTGAACATTTCACAAGGACTTGAACCCATGACCACTTCCGCATCGCTTGCCGAACCGGGCAACAGCCTCGCCGACGTCGGCATCCTCGACCGCATCATTGCCGAAACCCGCCTGACCCCCGATGACGACACCTATGACATCGCCAAGCGCGGCGTCTCGGCCTTTATCGAGGAGCTGCTCAAGCCGCATAACCAGCACGAGCCGGTAAAAAAGGCCCTGGTCGATCGCATGATCGCCGAGATCGACGCCACGCTCAGCCGGCAGATGGATGAGATCCTCCATCATCCGAGCTTCCAGTCGCTGGAATCCGCCTGGCGCGGTCTCAAGCTGCTGGTGGATCGCACCAACTTTCGCGAGAACATCAAGCTGGAAGTGCTCAACGCCTCCAAGCAGGACCTGCTCGAGGACTTCGAGGACAGTCCGGAAGTCGTCCAGTCCGGTCTGTACAAGCACGTTTATACCGCCGAGTACGGCCAGTTCGGCGGCCAGCCGGTGGGCGCCCTGATCGCCAACTACTTCTTCGACCCCAGTTCCCCGGACATCAAGACCCTGCAGCATGTGGCCAGCGTCGCCAGCATGGCCCACGCACCCTTTATAGCCGCGGCCGGCCCCAAGTTCTTCGGCCTGGAGAGCTTCACCGGCCTGCCGGACGTGAAGGACCTCAAGGACCATTTCGAGGGCCCGCAATACGCCAAGTGGCAAGGCTTTCGCGAGCAGGAAGACGCCCGCTACGTTGGCCTCACCGTGCCGCGCTTCCTGCTGCGCACGCCCTATGACCCTGAAGACAACCCGGTGAAAACCTTCGTCTACAAGGAAACCGTGGCCGGCAGCCACGAGCATTACCTGTGGGGCAACACCGCATATACCTTCGCCAGCCGCCTGACCGACAGCTTCGCCAAGTACCGCTGGTGCCCGAACATCATCGGCCCGCAGAGCGGCGGCGCGGTGGACGACCTGCCGCTGCACCACTTCGAGAGCATGGGCGAGATCGAGACCAAGATTCCGACCGAGGTATTGGTTTCCGACCGTCGCGAGTACGAGCTGGCCGAGGAAGGCTTTATCGCCCTGACCATGCGCAAGGGCAGCGACAACGCCGCGTTCTTCTCCGCCAACTCGGCGCAAAAGCCCAAATTCTTCGGCAACAGCGAAGAAGGCAAGAATGCCGAACTGAACTACCGGCTCGGCACCCAGTTGCCCTACATGTTCATCGTCAACCGCCTGGCCCACTACCTGAAGGTGCTGCAGCGCGAGCAGATCGGCGCCTGGAAGGAACGCACCGACCTGGAGCTGGAGCTCAACAAGTGGATTCGCCAGTACGTGGCCGACCAGGAAAATCCCAATCCCGAAGTGCGCAGCCGCCGTCCGCTGCGCGCCGCCCAGGTGATCGTTAATGAGGTAGCGGGCGAGCCGGGCTGGTTCCGCGTCACCCTCAACGTGCGACCGCACTTCAAGTACATGGGCGCCGATTTCACCTTGTCGCTGGTCGGCAAGCTGGATAAGGAATAACCCGCAGTGAGCTATGGCAGCCTGTTCGAACGCCTGGGCGGCACCACCGTGCAGCGCGCCGGGCACAGTCTGGAAGTGGCTGCCATGGCCTCGGTGGCCGCCCATCTAAGCCAGATGCTGAGCACCCGCGCGGGCAGCGTGCAAACGCTGCCCGACTACGGATTGCCTGACCTGAACGATATGCGCTTGTCGCTGCACGACTCGCTGCAGCAGGCGCGCCTGGCCATTGAACGCTTCATCGAATCCTATGAACCGCGCCTGAGCCGCGTGCGGGTGGTGTCATTGCCCCGCGCCCACGATCCCCTGCGCCTGGCCTTCGCCATCGAAGGCTGGCTCGCAGTGGAAGGCGTCAACCGCCACGTGAGCTTTTCCGCCAGCCTGGATGGCAGCGGACAGGTTCAGGTGCAGTAACAGGAGAACACGGATGTCTGCTAAACCTGCCGCCCGCGTCAATGACCCCACCGCGTGCCCGCTTCCCGGCCACGGCAACAACCCGATTACCGCCGGCTCACCCGACGTGCTGATCGAAGGCCTGCCCGCCGCGCGCCTGGGCGATCCCACCGGTTGTGGCAGCACATTGGCCAGCGCCGTGGCTTCAACGGTGCTGATCAATGGCAAACCGGCAGCCGTACAGGGCTCAATGGGCAGCCATGGCAATGTGGTGACGGCAGGCGCCGGCACCGTACTGATCGGCGCTTGAAATGTCCTTCAACTCCTACTACCAGAGCGAACTCAGCGCCCTGCGCCAGCTCGGCAAGCGTTTTGCCGAGCGCAATCCGGCGTTGGCGCCATTCCTCGGGCAGAGCGGGCGCGACCCAGATGTCGAGCGGCTGCTGGAAGGGTTCGCCTTTCTCAGCGGACGGCTGCGTCAGAAGCTTGATGACGAATTGCCGGAGCTGACCCATTCGCTGATGCATTTGCTGTGGCCGAACTACATGCGTCCGCTGCCGGGCTTCAGCATGCTGCAATTCGACCCGCTCAAACGTCCCGGCCCGGCATTGACCGTGCCGCGCCATACGCCGGTAGAGGCGCGACCGGTGCAGGGGGTGACCTGCCGTTTTCGCACCTGCCAGACCACCGAGGTGTTGCCACTGGCGTTGCAGGCGCTGGACTATGCGGTCAAGGGCGACGGCGCGTTGCTCAGCCTGCGCCTGGCCATGAGTGCCGACGGTCACCTCGGCGAGCTTGGGCTCAGCCGACTGCGGCTTCACCTGGCGGGCGAACGGCATATCAGCCAGATGCTCTATCTGGCCTTGTTGCGCAACTTGGGTGGCATCGAAGTAGTGCTGCTGGATGCCGCCGGCGCGCCGTTGCAGGAGGCCGACGGCCAGCCCGTCGCGGGTATCCAACTGAAGAGCGATCAGGTGCACCCGGTGGGTTTCGCGGAAGACGAAGCACTGGTGCCTTACCCGCTCAACACCTTTCGCGGCTATCGCCACCTGCAGGAATACTTCGCCTTCGAGGAGAAATTCCTCTTCGTCGACCTGCTCGGCCTCGACGCGATCGGGCGTCAGCCGCAGGCGCTGCTCAAGCGTGCGCGTGGCCTGCTGCTGCGCTTCGACATTCGCAAGGCCGACGGCCAGCGGATCCGCCCGACGGTGGACAACGTGCGCCTGTACTGCACGCCGGTGGCCAACCTGTTCGCCCACGACGCCACGCCGATCCGCCTGGACGGCAAGCAGGACCAGTACCGGCTGCTGCCGGCTGAATACGACACGCAGCAGTGCGGAGTGTTTGCCGTCGAGCGAGTCACGGGCTGGAAGCCGGGCGGCATGGGCTACGAGGAATACGTACCGTTCGAATCCTTCGAGCACGACCCAAGTTTTGACGTGCCGCTGGCGCGCCCGCACTACAGCGTGCGCCAGCAACCCTCGCTGTTCGGCGACGGCCTGGAAACCTGGCTGAGCTTCGGCCAACGCAGCCTCGATTCGCACGAGACGCTGTCCATCGAGCTGACCTGCACCAACCAGAACCTGCCGCGCCAGCTCAAGCTCGGCGACATCTGCCTGCCCAGCGAGGACACCCCGGAATTCCTCACCTTCCGCAATATCAGCGCGGTGACACCCAGCTACGCCCCGCCGCTGCACGGCGATTATTTATGGCGGCTGATTTCCAACCTGTCGCTGAACTACCTGTCGCTGGCCAACGTCGAGGCGCTCAAGGTGATTCTGGAAACCTACGACCTGCCGCGCCACTACGACAAACACGCCGCCAATGTCAGCCGCCAGCGGCTCGGCGGGCTGAAGCAGATTGCTCATCAGCACATCGACCGCCTACACCGCGGCCTGCCGGTGCGCGGCGTGCGCACCGAGCTGAGCATGGATCTGGAGGGCTTTCTGGGCGAAGGCGATCTGTTCCTATTCGCCTCGGTGCTCAATGAGTTCTTTGCCCTGTACGCCAGCCTCAATTCGTATCACGAGCTGCACGTGCGCAGCCTGCAAGGAGAGGTGTACCAATGGTCGCCGCGCATGGGTCAGCAACCGCTGCTGTGACATCGCTCAGCCCGCGCATCCGCGAGTACAGCCTGTTCCAGGGCGTACTGTTGGTGCTCGACCGGCTGCGCACCGCACATCCGCACCTGGACGACGAAGCGCTCTATGAGCGGCTGGAGCTCCAGGCCAACCCGAGCCTGGGATTTCCCGGCAGCGATATCGAGCGCGTGGAGTTCTTCGAGGAACACGGCGAGCTACGCGCACGCCTGTGCATCAATCTGCCGAGCCTGGTGGGCGCTGGCTCGCCGCTGCCGGCCTTTTATGGCGAGCAGGCCCTGGGCGATGATGAAAGCGGCAATCCCACCCGTGAATTTCTCGACCTGTTCAACCACCGCCTGCAGCGGCTGTTGCTGCCCATCTGGCAGAAATACCGCTATCACGCCCGCTTCAGCGCCGGTGCCAGCGACCCGTTCTCCGCTCAGCTGTTCGCTCTGATCGGCCTGGGCGGCGCGCCCATCCGCGACAGTGCCGAGCTGAACTGGAAACGCCTGCTGCCCTACCTGGGCCTGCTCAGCCAGCGCGCTCATTCGGCGGCACTAATCGAGTCAGTGCTGCGTTATTACTTCAAACATGCCGCGTTGACCCTCGAGCAATGCTTGGAGCGGCGTGTGGACATCCTGCCCGACCAGCTCAACCGCCTGGGCCTGGGCAACAGCCAGCTGGGCGAAAACCTGGTGCTCGGCGAGCACGTGCGTGATCGCGGCGGCAAATTCCGCATTCACATCCATCAGCTGTCCTGGCAGCGCTTCCACGATTTCTTGCCGACCGGCAGCGCCTATCAGCCGCTCTGTGCGTTGGTGCGTTTCATCCTGCGCGACCCGCTGGACTACGACATCACCCTGGAATTGCACCGCGACGACCACCCGGACAGGCAATTGCGGCTCTCCGCTGACAGTCAGTGCAGCCTCGGCTGGACCAGTTGGCTGGGCCATACACAGACCGACGCCCTCGTCACCCTGCGCAGCGCCCCCCTCTTCATTAAGGATTGATGAATGCTCAATGTCGATTTGCAACAGCTCGTCCAGGCTCTGGATGCCGCCACCAAGCGGGACCTGGAAACCGCCGCCGAACGCTGCGTAGTCCGCGGCGGCAGCAAGATTCTCGTCGAGGACCTGCTGCTCGGTCTGCTGGAACGCCCCCAGGGCCTGCTTGAGCGCGCCCTGCAGGACGCCGAAATCGAGCCCGGCGAGCTGGCCCGCGTGCTGCACCCCCGGGGCGAGGCCAGCGAATCGCGCAACCCGGTGTTTGCCAACGAACTGGTGCAGTGGCTGCAGGACGCGCTGCTGCTGGCCAGCCTGGAACTGGGCCAGCCGCGCATCGACGAGGCCGCGTTGATCCTCGCGCTGCTGCGCAATCCACTGCGCTATGCCGGCAGTCATTACCAGCCGCTGCTGGCCCGACTCAACGTCGAACGTCTGCGCGAGTTCGCCCTGGCCGCGCAACCGCAGCAGCCAGGACAATCCCCGGCCCACGGTGAATCGGCCCTGCAGCGCTTTACCCACAACTTCACCCAGCAGGCACGCGACGGCAAACTCGACCCGGTGCTGTGCCGCGACAACGCGATCCGCCAGATGGTCGATATCCTCGCCCGCCGGCGCAAGAACAACCCCATCGTGGTCGGCGAGGCCGGCGTGGGCAAGACCGCCATCGTCGAGGGCCTGGCCCTGCGCATTGCCAGCGGTGAAGTGCCTGACATTCTTAAAGGCGTCGAACTGTTGTGCCTGGACCTCGGCCTGCTGCAGGCCGGCGCCAGCGTCAAAGGCGAGTTCGAACGCCGCCTGCAGGGTGTGATTGACGAGGTCAAGGCCGCGCCCAAACCCATCATCCTGTTCATCGACGAGGCACACACGCTGATCGGCGCCGGCGGCCAGGCCGGCAGCGGCGATGCCGCCAACCTGCTCAAACCGGCCCTGGCACGCGGCGAGCTGCGCACCATCGCCGCCACCACCTGGAGCGAATACAAGAAGTACTTCGAGAAGGACCCGGCCCTGGCGCGGCGTTTCCAGCCGGTGCAGTTGCACGAGCCAACGGTGGACGAGGCGGTGACCATCTTGCGCGGGCTCGCGCCGGTGTATGAAAAAAGCCACGGCATCTACCTGCGTGACGACGCAGTGGTCGCCGCCGCCGAGCTGTCGGCGCGTTACCTGGCCGGACGGCAACTGCCGGACAAGGCGGTGGACGTGCTCGACACCGCCTGCGCCCGGGTGCGCATCAGCCTGGCCGCCGCGCCCGAAGCGCTGGAGCGCCTGCGCGGCGAAATCGCCGAGGGTGAGCGCCAAGTGCTGGCCCTGCGCCGCGACCTGGACGCCGGCCTGCTGGTGGATACCGAGGCCCTCGCCCAGCTGGAACAGCGCCTGACGCAGGCTGCTATCGAACGCGAACAGCTGGAACGCCGCTGGGCACAGCAACGGACATTGGCCGAACGCCTGCTCGAACTGCGCCAGCAGTGCGCCGAGGCCCGGCTGGCCGACACGCCCGCAGACGCGCTGCAAGCCCTGGACAATCAACTGCGCGCCACCCAGGCAGAACTGGCCACGGCCCAGGCCGCCGAGCGCCTGGTCAGCCATGAAGTCAGCCCGCGCCTGGTCGCCGAGGTGATCAGCCACTGGACCGGTGTGCCGCTGGCGCAGCTGGCCCGCGAACACAGCACAAAAATCGCCACCTTTGCCGATGATCTGCGCGAGCGGGTGCGCGGTCAGGGGCAGGCCATCGCCGCCCTGGATCGCGCCATGCGCGCCAGCGCCGCCGGGCTCAACAAGCCTGATGCGCCGGTCGGCGTGTTTTTGCTGGTCGGCCCCAGCGGGGTCGGCAAGACCGAAACCGCCCTGGCCCTGGCCGATCTGCTGTACGGCGGCGAGCGTTTCCTCACCACCGTCAACATGTCGGAATTCCAGGAAAAGCACACCGTTTCGCGGCTGATCGGCGCGCCACCGGGCTATGTCGGCTATGGCGAGGGCGGCATGCTCACCGAGGCGGTGCGCCAGAAGCCCTACTCGGTGATCCTCCTCGACGAGGTGGAAAAGGCCGATCCGGAGGTGATGAACGTCTTCTACCAGATCTTCGACAAGGGCGTAGCCAACGATGGCGAAGGCCGCGAGATCAACTTTCGCAATTGCCTGATCCTGATGACCTCCAACCTGGCCAGCGAGCGCATCGCCAGCCTGTGCGCCGGCGATCTGCTTCCTGAGGCGGAGGCTCTGGAACGAGCGATCCGCCCAGCGCTCAGCCAGCACTTCAAACCCGCCCTGCTGGCGCGCATGCGCGTGGTGCCTTACTACCCGGTGGCCGGCGAGGTGCTCAACGAGCTGGTCGAACTCAAGCTGGCGCGCTTCGGCGAACGCCTGCAACGCCGTCAGGTGCGCTTCAGCCACTGCGCCCACCTGATCACCCACCTGGCCGAGCGCTGCACCCACAGCGACAGCGGCGCACGACTGATCGATCAACTGCTCGACCTGCATCTGCAACCGCTGGTGGTCGACCGCCTGCTCGACGCCATGGCCGGCGGCGAACCTCTGCAGCACGTTCACGCCACCCTCGACAGTGAAGGAGGCCTACTCTGTGAGTTCGCTTGAAATCCCCACCCGCCTCACGCCGATCGCTCAACCGCTGCGCCATGCCGAGGCGCTGCTGACGCACCTCACCGAACTGGCCCATGCCACCAGCAGTGAACGACTGCTGGCCGGCCTGGTGCAGGCGGCTGCGCAACTGTCAGGTTGCGAGCTCAGCCAGTTGTACCTGCTGGACGACACCCATACGCGCCTGTGGTTGTGCGCTGAATGGCACGATGGGCTGCTGCAGCCTCGCGAGGCGGCTAGCCTGCCGAGCGATTACGACGGCGAGCAACTGCTGCAATTTTCCCTGTGCCAGAACCGCACGTTGTTTTTGGGCGAGCTGGATACGCGCCTGCACAACACCGGTTTCCTGCCGGCCAGCCCGCATGCCTGGCGCAGCCTGCTGTGCTGTCCGCTGCTAGATAAACAGGGCAAGGTCGGCGGCCTACTGGTGCTCGCCAGCCGTCACGCCCACGCCTTGCAAAGCGTTGCCGACGCGCTGGGCCAGCTGGGCACCTTCGCCCTCGCCCAACTCAAGCTGCTGCGCCGCTTGCACGCTCCGCAAGACGACGGCCCGCTCACTACCGCCCCCTGCGCCAGCGGCTATGGACTGATCGGCGACAGCCCCAGCATGCGCGCCTTGTATCGCCTGATCGGCAAGGTACTGCACAACCCGGTCAGCGTGCTGATCACCGGTGAAACCGGCACCGGCAAGGAGCTGGTGGCGCGCGCGATCCATGACTGCGGCCTGCGCCGCAGCAAAGCGTTCATCGTGCAGAACTGCGCCTCGCTGCCGGAAAGCCTGCTGGAAAGCGAGCTGTTCGGCTACCGCAAAGGCGCGTTCACCGGCGCCGACCGTGACCGGAGCGGCCTGCTGGACGCCGCCCACGGCGGTACGCTGTTCCTCGATGAGATCGGCGACATGCCACTGATCCTGCAGGCCAAGCTGTTGCGCGTGCTGCAGGAAGGCGAGGTCCGCCCGCTGGGCGCCACCGAACCCCATACCGTCGACGTGCGCATCATTGCCGCCACCCACCGCGACCTGCGCGCCTTGGTGGAAAAGGGCCAGTTCCGCGAAGACCTGTTTTACCGCCTGGCCAACTTCCCCATCGAACTGCCGCCGCTGCGCGAACGCGACGAAGACATCCTGCGCCTGGCTCGGCATTTCGCCGATGCCGCCTGCGCCTTGCTGCAGCGCGAGGCCAGCCGCTGGTCTGCGGCGGCGCTGGAACACCTGGCCACCTATGCCTTCCCCGGCAATGTGCGCGAACTCAAGGGCATGGTGGAGCGCGCGGTGCTGCTGTGCGACGGCAACGAGCTGCTGCCGGAACACTTCAACCTGCCGCAGACCAACGAGCCTGTGGCCTCCGGTAGCGGCCTGCGCGAACGCCTGGAGCGGGTCGAGCGCAACCTGTTGCTGGACTGCCTGCGCAAGAACGGCGGCAACCAGACCCAGACCGCCCGCGAACTGGAGCTTCCGCGTCGCACGCTGCTGTACCGCATGGAGCGCCTGAAGATCAGCGCCGCCGATCTATGAGGCTCAAGGAGATGAGCATGTCCACGCAGAATCATTTCACTCTCGACCTTCAGGGTATCGCCCACGACTTCAAGGTGCTCGCATTCCACGGCCGCGAAGCGATCAGCCAGCCCTATCGCTTTGTACTGGAACTGGTCAGCGAACGCCCGGATCTCGACCTAGACAACCTGCTCGGGCAACCGGCCTTTCTGGCGTATTCCACGAGCGGCAGCGGTGTGCACGGGCTGATCGAACAGATCGCCCAAGGCGACTCGGGCTCGCGCCTGACGCGTTATCACCTGACTCTGGCGCCGCAACTGAGCCAGCTCGCCCTGCGCCGCAACTCGCGGATTTTCCAGCACCTGACGGTGCCGCAGATCATCGCTCAACTCCTCGAAGAGCACGGCATCCAGGCTGATGCCTACCGGTTCCAGCTGGGCCCGACCGTCTATCCGGCCCGCGACTATTGCGTGCAATACGGCGAAACGGACCTGCATTTTGTGCAGCGTCTGTGTGAAGAGGAAGGCCTGCATTACCACTTCCAGCACAATGCCGAGGCTCATGTGCTGGTGTTTGGCGATGATCAGACAGGGTTCCCCAAACCGGGCCGGCCCACCGCCTACCTGCCGGATTCCGGCATGGTCGCCACCGAGCCGGTGATCAAGCATTTTGGCGTGCGCCTGGAAACCCGCACCAGCGCCGTCATCCGCCGCGACTACGACTTCCAGAAACCTCGCCTGCAGCTGGAGAGCAGTGTCTCCAGCCAGAGAGACCCGGTGCTGCAGGACTACGCCTTTCCCGGACATTTCACCGAACGCAGCCGTGGCAAACATCTGGCTCAGCGGACCCTTGAGCGCCACCGCGCCGATTATCAGCAGGCTGCGGGCAACAGCGACCAGCCCCTGCTGGGCTGCGGGCATTTCCTTGAAATGAGCGAGCACCCGCGCGCCGAGTGGAACCAGTTGTGGTTGTTGACCGAGGTTGAGCACCAAGGCAAGCAACCGCAGGTGCTAGAAGAGGTGATGACCAGCGACACCATCCCGGCCGACGGTTTTCAGCAGGGCTACCGCAACCGCTTCACCGCCACGCCCTGGGACGTGCCATTCCGCCCGCCGCTAAAACACCCCAAGCCCCGCCTGCTCGCGGCGCAAAGCGCGGTGGTCACCGGACCGGCTGGCGAGGAGATCCATTGCGACGCATACGGCCGGGTCAAGGTTCGCTTCTTTTGGGACAGAGAGCATTGGGATCGCGACGGCCAAGGCGATGACAAGAGCAGTTGCTGGCTGCGCGTGGCCAGCGGCTGGGCAGGCGATAGATACGGCAGCCTCGCCATCCCCCGCGTGGGCATGGAAGTGCTGGTCAGTTTCCTGGAAGGCGACCCGGACCAGCCGCTGATCACCGGCTGCCTGTATCACAAGACAAACCCGGTGCCCTACGACCTGCCGGCGCACAAAACTCGCAGCCTGTTTAAAACGCTCAGCTCACCCGGTGGCGGTGGTAGCAATGAACTGCGTATCGAAGACAAGCAAGGCGCCGAGCACATATACCTGCATGCCCAGCGCGACTGGGAGCAGCACATCCGCCGCGACCAGACCCTGCACGTCGGTCATCAGCGCCACGACACCGTGGTTGCCAACAGCTACAGCGAATTCAAGGCTGAAGAACACCACACCACCCACGGCGACCGGCGCTGCGAAGTCCGCGCCGACGACCACCTCAGCATCGGCGCCAGCCGACACACCAGCATCGGCACGGGCCTGTTCACCGAAGCCGGCGACGAAATTTACTACCACGCCGGCAGTAAAGTGGTCATCGACGCCGGCATGGAACTCACCGCCAGCGGCGGGGGCAGCTGGCTGAAGCTTGATCCGGGTGGCGTCAGTCTCAGCGGCGCGACGATCAAGATCAATTCCGGCGGGGCGCCGGGCACTGGATCGCACATCAAGATCAAACCACCCGTTATTCCGGGAGCGGTGGAGCAGGGTAAGGCCGGAGAGAAGCTCCGGCTCGCCTTGGCCAACGTCCAACTGCAAATGGCCCGCAAGGCGCGCCAGCTTGGCGCAAGCCGCTGCCCTATTTGCGAGGCCTGCCGAGAAGGCATTTGTGCGGTGCAGCCGAGCGCATTAACCACATCGCCTAACCATACATTGGCACCTGCACGCGCTACGGCAAAACCTGTCACCGCATCCAACACTGCGACACCAGCCACAAGCGGCCCCGGTAAATGGGTGACCCAGGAGGTTGATTACCATGGCGTCCGAAATACGGGAATGCTGCTTATCAATCGCCTCGCATCAATGAGCGACCAAGGTCGAGCTTTTGGTTCAGACGGAAAGGACTATCAGCACACCAAGCGCACCATGATCCAGACTTGGCAACCGCTGGGAGACAACGAACAGCACCTTGCTGCCAGCTCGCTCATTCGTCGCTACGGCGAGGAGCGCAGGATCGAGCAGACCTATCTGGAAGGGCCGGACGCCTGGCACGTGTCAGGAAAGTCGTGGCACTGGCAGCCCGTAACCGCCACTACCGTTTATGAAAATAAGGATGCCGAAACGTGATCAGAAGACGGGCACGGATAAAAAAATCGCTGCTGACATGGGGGCTTCTGGATGCCTTCTATGTCGTCTGGTACAGCATGAGGAGCTGGGAAAACGACCGCATCCCGTATATCACCGACCTGTCCAATACCCTTGCGCTTGGCACTGAACTTGGTGGCCCCAACATGGCAATGGCAGCCATGTCATGGCTCCTGCAGTTTTCCATCATATTGAGCGCCGCGTTGTTCCTGTGTGGCTACCGGTGGGCTCGCTACCTCGGTTATGCGCAGATTCCATTCCGCCTCCTGCTCGTATACCCGTCGGTTTCGCTGATTCTCGTGGCGGGTGGCTACTGGCAAGATCATCAGGCAATGCTGGTTGTGCTGGTTCTCGCCTCCGAAGCATTGAAAGCCTGGTCACTGTGGAGGTTCGCATGACGCAGGCAGAACAAGGCCTTTATCCGACAATCACTGCCTCCGAGTGGATCGCCGATCAGCTTGCACAGCAGCGCGAACTGGTACTAGTTATCGACCGCCTTGCCGAGCCGGACCCAGTCCAGGCCCTGTTCAACGCGGACCTGATGCAGGACTACGTCAACCTTTACCAAGACACCGAATTCGCCGATATGGCGGAGGTCGGCCCTTGGCTGGTTCGTTTATACAACCCCGATGCAGAGCTTGTGCAAACGCTGCTAGATACGCCTGAAGACAACTGGGGTTGGTTGGCCAGCGCAGCAGATATTGATCTGACGATTTTCGCCCAACACTGGCGCGAACGCATATTGATCGATGAGGAAGAGCAACCTGCGCTTTACCGCTTTCAGGACAACCGGGTGATTGCACGCAGTCTTGCCCACCTAACATCCCAGCAGCTTCCTCAATTGCTCGGCCCGCTGAGTTCGATCCTCTATTGGGACGGCGGCGCTTGGCGCAGCCAGGATAATCCGGCGCCGGGTTCTGAACCGTTTAGTAAGCCCGCTCCGTGGTTGTATCCAGAGCCACAGCACATCGCACGACAGATACGTCTGGACAATCTCGAGCAATGGCTGTGGGAAACCCAGCCGGATGCCACTACCGCACTGGCCAAGCATCACAACATTCGCCACTGGCTGAACGAACGCCTCGATCTGGCTGAGCGCTGGGGTTGGGCAGCGGCGGAACAGGTATTGCTGGTACTGAACACCAAAAGAGGCACGCTGGATATGCATCCGGCCTGGGAGCCTTTGCCCGGCGAGGCTGCGGAGAATCACTTTTTGCGTTGCCAGTCGATCTTCGCCTCGCTCAACCATGAGGGCTCCCAGGCATGAGGCGCCTCATTTTGTTGTTGAGCGTGGCGCTGCTCGGCTCCTGTTCCTGGGTCGGCAACGCCATCAAGGAGGGCGCGATCGAGGCCGTCAGCTATTCCAGCCGCGCGCATTTCACACTCACGGGCAAAGTGCCTGAAAACTACTGGTTCCAGTACTCAGCGTACTACCAGCCTGAAAAACACATGGCATGCGCTCGGTTCAGCCCAGGCACGGGCGGCTATGTGCCCCGCGAGCATGTTGAGCAGGCCATCACCGAACCCATGAGCGAGCCCCACACATTCCGTTACCGCATCCCGTTGGCCTATCACACGGCAGGCTGCACGCTGAAACTGGTCAACGTGAGCATGCTGGCGTTTGGCCGGTTTCGATCCGGCGACTGGAGCTCAGGGCGCGATGGAGCCTCGCTGGGCATTTACGACACCTTGCCCGACAGCGTGCCCCCCTTTCCCGCTAGTGGCGTGCGAGAACTGCGCGGCACCTGTATGTGGCTGTTTCGCCTTATTGGAAAAAACAACTCGCTGGTAAAAATTTTGGTGTGTCACGAAGCCGATGAGCACTGGCAAGTGCCGCAGGATTATGACCAGCGACGCCGCTTGGGCGCTTCGCTGCGCCGCGATGAACTGAATGGCAAGACGGTGCATGTGGAGTTTAGGCATTCGCAGGAAGAACGGCCTTTATTCAGAGGAACATGGCTGAATACCACGGCTGGCTGGAAGCCCTGTATCGAAACACATACTTCTATTCGCTGCCAAAACCCACCTGAGTTCCGACCATTCCTAATAAATGGTCGTAAATGCACGGTATATCCGAACTGCACGGAGTAAATATTCATGGACGAAATATTTTCCGCAGCCTTTGCGGCGAAGGCCCAGCAATGCCCTTTACGCACACACTGGATTAGCTTCCGGCTGGTTGACGAGTTTGGAAGTGGTGCGCCGTATGCTGACTTACACTATTTAGTTATTGATGGGCAAGGACAAGAAATTACAGGAATATTGAATGGTGATGGATATGCGCTAGTTGATAATTGTTACAGCGGACCGTTTGTTCTTCGCTTTTCTGATCCATATCAGGGCGGTACCGATATTTGGTATGAGCGTTTAATGATTAGGGAAAATTACCCCCTGCCTATCACCGCCCTGCAAGTCGCCGCCGAACACACCCTGCGACGGCCTTCCAGCGAGCCCAGCGCAAGCCTGACCCGCGCCGTTAAGGAAAAAGCCGAATTCTATCGAGTCGAGGTCAGAGACCTGGTCGAAATCACCAGCCATTTACCGCCGGCCTCCACTCTTGTCGCGCCGCGCCCTTCAAAAGTGCTGGCCGCCAATGCTCGTCAGAATGGAGTTACTTTTGGCGTTGCCCTGGAGCCCAACAAGCATCATGTACTGGAAGTCAGGGCACTGCGTGCCTGGCGTCCATTGCTGTCGCTGACTCCCACATTCTCCGCACTGGATGCCTACCAACTGGCGCTCTTCACCAACCTTGCCTATGCCGGCTTCGGCCAGAAATACGATGAGAGCGAAAAACAACCACCCACCTATCCGGTACCTGGCACCGTTGGCCATGTGCTCAATGCCCGCCTCGGAAATATTCAGACCGGCGCGCTGATTGAAGAGCCCGGTCGATTTCATCGCGCTCAAGGCTTTTATCCCATTCTGGAAGAAGTGCCGTATTCCAAGCGCCTGGAAGTCGTGCCCTACGATCCACAGCGCTACACAAAGCACAAGGAACAGCTGCCCTGGGACTTGCATACCCTCGATCACACCGATAGCAACACCCAGGCCTATGTCACCCATGACGACCGCATGATCCTGATCGGTGTACGCGGTACCCAGGAAAACCCGGATGACCTGATGCTCGATCTGGATGCGGCCCAAGTTCCTTATGAGGAAGGCATCGGCCAAGCACACCAAGGTTTCTATCGGGCCTTCAAGGCAGTGAAGGCTTTTGTTGAGCCCTATCTGCTCAACTTTCATACAGGTCAAAAAGTCGTTGTCTGCGGTCACAGCCTGGGTGGCGCTATCGCCTCGCTGCTGGCTGAATGGATTCGTCGAAACGAACAGAAATTTGACGTTCTGCTCTACACCTACGGCGCCCCACGTACCGGTGACCGCACCTTCGTCGAAGGGGCATCGGCGTTGGTGCATCACCGTCTGGTAAATCACAACGATCCGATCCCCAGCCTGCCGGCCACCTGGATGGATACCGACAAGCGCCTGTGGATACCTGGCCTAGCAGCACTGATCACTGGCACCACCGGAGTTGGTGGGGCGGCCTTTCTTGCCGGTGTGGTCAATCTCCAGGGTGATCCCTACCAGCATCACGGCACGCAGCATCATTTCCTGCCCCTGAAAATTGCCAAAGACGAGGAAACTTCGTTGCTTTGGCAGCCCGACTGTTCAGGCATCGAGAACGCAGCCGGTGCGCATTGCGCCGCGAAAAACACTGCCGACATGCCACACCGCGCCACCTTCGTTGCTCAACTCGCATCTGTGAAACAGCATTACATGGCCAGTTATATCTCGGCCTGCCACAACACGATCCTGCGTTGGAAAACCGCGACTGAAACGATGCCGAGCACCTACCTGACCGCGCGCGAAGAGCATTGGCTACGCGAGGAAATCGAAAGCTATCACCGGAAACTTGATAACTGGGAACGGCAAGCCAGACGCCGTTACGAGGCCGATCATCGATATAGCGGACCGTCCCACACGGAAAAACTTGAGCGCGCGATAGCTGAGGCCAATGCTGAACGCCGACGCCTTCCGCGAACCCTAGCACGCATAAAGCTGCTGGCAGAGCAGTACGTCGATAAAGCCCAGCTTTATGGCGCCCAGGCCACCAACCCTCAGCTGGAAAGCTTGATAGCACGCTGGCAGGAACACGAACGCAACCTGCCGACCCTGCGCCAACAACAGGCGCAATTTTCCCGCGCTATTTCAGCACATCACGCCCAACTGCAATGAAAGGTGACGTCATGAACATCCACTATCCCCTCGCCCTGCTGGCCCTAACCCTCGCTCTCTCCGGCTGCTCCGGCAATTACACCTGGAGCGATGATCAATACCGTCCCCTGGGCGAGCCGCAGGCTGCTCAACGCGGCAAGTGAGTTTAAGGAGCAACACACCATGGAACTGGTATTCGATGTGGTCAGTGCCGGGGAATTTCTCCCGGGCCTGTTGACCAGCAAAACCTTTACTCAAGCGGGTGGCGTCATTGGCCGGGCGGAGGGTTGCGACTGGGTGATTCCGGATCGCTCGCGCGTCTTGTCTGGCCGGCATGCCACAGTCAGTTATCGCGACGGCGCGTTTTTTCTGACCGACACCAGCAGCAATGGCATCCAGCTCAAGGACACGGGGGCCAGCCTGCCCAAGGGCATGCCCCAGCGCATCGAAAACGGCAGTGAATATTGCTTGGGCGATGTGCAGATCCGTGCACGGTTGCTGCAGGACCCTATGCTGTTCGAGGGCGATCTTGGGCGTCCACAGCCTGCCGGCAGCCTGATTCCTGACGATGCCTTTCTCGATCTCGATCCTTTGCACGGTCTGGAGCAACCCGTGGCCGCGTATGCCGAGGTCGATGAACTGGCGCTGTTGACGCGCCCGGCCCAGGCTTCGCAGCAGCACGATTATGCGCGCAGTGAGCGGGACAACCTGCCGCCGCCCACACTGGTGAGCCCCACACCGCCCCACGAAGTCGCGATGCAGCCGCAGCCTGCGCCTGCCAGTTTCTGGGAGCGTTTTGGTGCGGCCCTGGGAGTCGATCTGGACACGCTGGATGAAGCCCAACGCGAAGACCTGGCGCTGCGCTGCGCCCAGTTGCTTAAGCAGAGCATTGGCAGCCTGCAACAAAGCCTGCGCACGCGCAGCGAATTGAAGAACGAATTGCGCCTGGCCCTGACCACCGTGCAGGGAGCCAGCAATAACCCGCTCAAACACAGTATCGACGGTCAGGCTGCGCTAAACGCTCTGTTGCGCGACAACAGACCCGGCCAGCTGCCCGCCGAACAGGCGATCAGCCAGGCCTTTCGTGATTTGCAAGCCCATCAGGTGGCGTTGCTTGCCGCCAGTCGCGCGGCGGTCAACGGCATGCTCGAACAGCTGTCGCCCGAGCGTTTGGCGCTGCAGTTCGAGCGCGACGGCAAGCCGCTGCTGGCCACCGGTGGCAGCCGCTGGCGGGCCTATCAGCGCTGGCACCGCGCCCTTGAGCAGGACAAGGACTGGAGCGAGCGCCTGCTCGCCCGCGACTTTGCCAAGGCCTATGAAGAACAGGTGCGCCTGATCGCCACCCTCACTACCGACGTTCAAGGATGATGTGCATGCCTCGCTCGATTTTCCTGCCGTTACTGCTCGCTCTACTGATGCTTGGCGGCTGCAGTTCCTCGATGACCAAACTGGACCTGTCGCTGACCGGCAGCCAGCGCCTTAATCCGGACCTCAACGGTCGGCCTTCACCCATCGTCGTGCGCCTGATTGAACTCAAGCATCCGGCGGCCTTTGCCAATGCTGATTTCTTCTCGCTGTATGGCAGCGCCAAAGAAGCGCTTGCGCCTGATTTCGTGACCCAGGAGGAGCTGGAACTGCGCCCCGGACAAAGCCAGACCCTGAAAGTCTCAACCAAGCCCGGCAGCCGCTATATAGGCGTGCTGGCCGCCTACCGCGACCTGCCGGACAGCCGCTGGCGGTTCGTCATCCCGCTGCGGGAAGAGGCCCGTCACCGCGTCCAACTGCACTTCGGCGCCCGCGAAATCATCGATGCCGAATCCTTCGCCTTGCAGGAGCACTGAACATGAGCCTGCATAAAGTGATTTGGCAGGAAGGCATGCTGCTGCGCCCGCAGCACTTCCAACAGAACGACCGCCATTACGAGCACCAGTTGAAGACCCGCACCCGGCATCTGCACAGCTACGCCTGGGGCTTTTTTACCCTGGAGATTGATCGGCAATTTCTCAACATGGGCAAGCTGGTGGTCAGCCAGGCCAGCGGCGTACTGCCAGACGGCAGCCTGTTCGAGCTGGACGCCGAACGCGAGCCACTGGCTGTGGATATTGCGCCGAACACCGGCAATACCCCGGTGTACCTGGCATTGCCGCTGGTGACCGGCAACCACATCGAAAGCCGCCGTGCGGAACAGAAAGACGTGCTGGCCCGCTTCACGGCCTTCGAGACCGAGGTGGCCGATTCCAATGCGGGCGATAGCAGCATCAGCCAGGTCAGCTGCGGCCGGCCGGATTTTCGCCTGCTGGTGGGCGAGCAGCAGAGCGACCAGGCCTTTGTGAAGCTGCAGCTGTGCGAAATTCTCGATACCACCCCAGACGGCGTGATCAGCCTGAGCGCGGAGTTCATTCCCACGTTTGTGAGCTTTCATGCCAGCGGTTACCTGCTGTCCTGCCTGAAGGAGGTGATCAGCATGCTCGCCCACCGCGGCGACACCCTGGCTGAGCGCATTCGTGCGACGGGCAAGGTCGGGGGCGCAGAAGTTGGCGATTTCATGATGTTGCAGTTGATCAACCGCCACGAACCGGTGCTGCGCCATTACCTGGGTGTGGAGCAGGTGCATCCCGAGCAGATCTACCGTGAATTGCTCGGACTTCTGGGTGAGTTGGCCACCTTCGCCAGCGAAAGCAAGCGTCCGCGGCTGGACGGCCGCTACCAACATAGCCACCAGGGCGCCAGCTTCCGCACGCTGATGGATGCGATTCGGCAGGTGCTGTCGATGGTGCTGGAACAGCACGCCGTTGAATTGCCCCTGCAGCAACGTCAGTACGGCATCCAGGTGTCGCCGCTGCACGATCATCAACTGCTCGGCACTGCGTCCTTCGTGCTGGCCGCCAGCGCCGAGGGCGATTCCGAAGCGCTGCGCCAACGCTTGCCGGCGCACCTGAAAGTCGGTCCGGTGGAGCAGATCCGTCAGTTGGTCAACCTGCATCTGCCCGGCATAAAGGTTCGGCCGCTGCCGGTTGCGCCACGACAAATCCCTTTCCATAGCGGCAAGACCTACTTCGCCCTGGAGCTGGGCACCGAGGAACAGGCGCAGCTGTCGCGTTCCGGCGGCTTTGCCTTTCACGTGTCCGGCGAGTTCACCGGGCTTGATCTGAAATTCTGGGCGATCAGGGACTGAGCGACATGATCAGAGAAATGGATAACCTCGCGGATGACAAGACCGTCGTGCTCAATCGCCATGGCGCGACGCCGGCGCAAAGCCCGCTGACCGATTTTTCCGCGCCGCGCTACGAACAACTGGAAGAACGCATGGTTTACGCGGCGCGCCTGCGCCCGGCGGAAACGTTCAATATCAGCCTGAACCCGCTGGTCGCGGCAGCCTCAGCGCTGCTGTCGGAAGTGGTGCGGCTGAAACCCACCCTGGAGCCCGAGGATCTGTTCGTGCTCAAGGAGCGCTTGACGGGTGAGATCAAACTGTTCGAGCACCGCGCCCTGCACGAAGGTGCGGAAAGCGCTCAGGTCATGGCCGCACGCTATGTGCTGTGCACCGTGCTGGACGAGGCGCTGGTGACCACCTCGTGGGGCAACGAGAGCGAATGGTCACAAATGAGCTTGCTGTCGAGCTTTCACAACGAGACCTTTGGTGGCGAACGCTTCTTCCAGTTGCTGGAGCGCCTGGCCCGCAACCCGGTCAAACACCTGCACATGCTGGAGTTGATGTACCTGTGCCTGTCGCTGGGGTTCGAGGGCAAGTACCGCGTGCTGCCCCGCGGCATGCTGGAGCTGGAAGCAGTGCGCGACAGCCTGTACCGGCAGATTCGCCAACTGCGCGGCGACGTGCCTCGCGAACTGTCCCCACACTGGGAAGGCCTGCGCGACCCGCGCCGGCGACTGGTGCGTATCGTGCCCTGGTGGATGGTTGCCGTATGCACCCTGAGCTGCCTGGTCATGCTGTATGCCGGCTTCGCCTGGGTGCTTGGCGAGCAACGCGACACGGTGCTGCAACCGTATCACGTGCATGAAATGGCCAAGGATAGATCTACATTGTCTGCAGGGATGAATTGAGATGAAGGATTTTTTCGCCAAGGTTGCCAGGGTGTTGCGTAAAACCTGGGTTTGGAGCCTGTGCCTGGTACTGATGCTGACCTTGCTGGTGTGGTTTGTCGGACCGCTGCTGGCCGTCAACGACACCAAATTCTGGGCCTCTGCCACCAGTCGCCTGCTAAGTATCAGCGGGCTGTTCTTGCTCTGGGGCCTAAGCATGGTGTTCGCCAGTTGGCGCGCCACGGCCCGTAAGAAGCAAGCCGAGGCGGATGAGGACGCACAGGAAAAACTGCGCCGCGACGAACTGCTTGGTGACGAACAGCACGAGTTGCGCCAGCGTTTCAAGCAGGCGCTGCGCACCGTACGGCGCTCCAGTCTGTATCGCGGTCGCAGCGAAAAATGGCGCAACGACTTGCCGTGGTACTTGCTGATCGGCCCGCACGGCAGCGGCAAGACCAGCCTGCTGGATTTCTCCGGCCTGGAGTTTCCACTGCACAGCTCGGAGCAGCGCCTGACCAAGGATGTCTCCGGCACCCGCTACGCCGATTGGTACTTCGCCGAGCATGCCGTGTTGCTCGACACTGCCGGGCGTTACCTGACCCAGCCCGACGCCCACCTTGATGGCGCCGCCTGGCGCACGCTGCTCGGCCTGCTACGTCAGCGCCGTGCCCGGCCGCTCAATGGCGTGCTGGTCACCGTTCCGGTAGAGCAGTTGCTCAATGGCAACGAGCTGGAGCTGGAAAATCTTGCCCGCCAGACACGCCAGCGGCTGCACGAAATTCGTGAACGCCTGAGCGTCGAGGTACCGGTGTATCTGGTCCTGAGCAAAGCCGATCAGTTGCAGGGCTTCGATGAGTTTTTCGACCAGTTGTCCCGCGAGGAAAGCGATCAGGTGCTCGGGGCCAGCTTCCGCAAGGAGCAAAACGGCACTGACGCGCAGGTCGTCCGCCAGGAGTTCGAGGAACTGCTGCGGCGTTTAAACAGCCAGGTGGTGATGCGCATGCATCAGGAGCGCGACACCCAGCGGCGCGGGCGCATCCTGGATTTTCCGCACCAGATGGGGCAAATCGGCGAACGCTTGTGTCTGTTCATCGAGCTGGCCTTCAGCGGCAACCGTTACCAGCAGGCCAGCCAGCTGCGCGGTTTCTACCTGACCAGCGCGCCACAGCTGCGGGATGCGCTGGATCCGACCACCGTCGATATCGGTCGCCAGCTCGGCTTGCCGGCCACCGCCCTGCCGAGTTATCGCAGCGGACGCGCACGCTTCATCCATCATCTACTCAGTCGGGTAATTTTCCCCGAAGCCGAATTGGCGGGGCTCGACCAACGCGAGGTCAAGCGCATCGATTGGGGACAGCGTGCCCTCTATGCCGGCGCCTTCGCCTGCCTGTTGATCGTTGGCGGGCTGTGGGCCAACAGTTTTTCAGCCAACCACGGGCGCCTGGAACAGCTGCGTGAAATCGCCCAGCGACTCGGCGGCGAACGCCAGGAAATCGCCCCTGCGGACGATGCCCTGCAGACCCTCAAGGCGCTGGACAGTAGCTATGCCGCCAGCCAGGTGTTCCCTTCCGGCACGGATGTGTCCTGGCTGCAGCGCGGCGGGCTGTACCAGAAAAACGCCGTCGATCCGGTGCTGCACGATGCCTATCACCGCGATCTGCATACCCTGCTGCTACCGCGCGTGGCCAACCAGTTGGAGGCCCAGGTACGCGCCAACCTGGATGAGCGCAGCCGCCTGTTGGGTAGCCTGCGCGCCTATTTGATGCTGAACATGGAAGCACGCCGCGACCCAGCCTTCCTCAAGGAGTGGCTGGCCAGCGACTGGTCGCTGCGCTACGCCGGCAATGCGACAGCGCAACAGGGTCTGAACAGCCATTTCGAGCGGCTGCTGGCCGAAGGTTTCAGCCCTTACCCGCTGAACGATCAACTGATCGCCGAGGCCCGGCAGGTGCTGCGCAGTGAATCGTTGGCTGAGGTGGTCTACCGCATGCTGCGCGACCAGGCACACAGCATGCCGGATTATCAGCTCAACCAGAAACTCGGCCCACAGGGCGGCGTGTTTACCGGTGCCGATTACCGCATACCCGGCTTTTATACCCAGCGTGGTTACCAGCAGTACTTCGTTGCCCAAGGCGCCGAGCTGGTGCGCGAGATCCTGCGCGACAACTGGGTACTGGGCGAAAGCGATAGCCTCAGCCTCAACGAACTCAGCCGCTTGCTAGTTAGTGTCGAGCAGCTGTACTTCGGCGATTACACCCAATACTGGGGCGATGCGCTGTCGCAACTGGCGTTGGAGCCCATTGGCAATGCCCAGCGCGGCGCCGACCAGTTCACCGCCTTGAGCGCGGCCAACTCGCCGTTGCTGGCGCTACTGGTTGAAGTGCGAGCCAACACCAGGTTCGAAGGGCCGGCAGCCACCGAAGAGGTGGCCGACGCTGCACTGGACCTCGGCGGCTCGCTCGGCAAAGCCGGACAACTGGCCGCTGCGGCATCCCGCCAAGCCCAGGCGGCGTTAGCCAAGAACTTGCCGGATACCTCGCGCAAGGCTCTGGAGCGCCGCTTCGAGCCGCTGCACCAGTTACTCGATGAGCATGGCGGCCCCACCGGCAATCTCACCGCCACGTTGCAAGCCATGGACGCCCTGCAAGCACAGCTGTCCACACTCGCGCATGCCAGCTCACCGGAGCAGACCGCGTTTGAAGCCGCCAAAGCCCGCCTCAATGGCAAGCAGGACGCCATCAACCTGCTGCGCAGCAGCGCCGGCCGCTTACCATTACCGCTGGGAAACTGGCTGGGCCTGCTTGCCGAAGACAGCTGGCTGCTGGTGCTCAACGAAGCTCACCAGTACCTCAATCAGCGCTACCAGAGCGAACTGTACGACGCGTATCAGGGCTCGCTGAAACAGCGTTATCCCTTCTATGCCCACAGCCAGAGCGAAGTGGCGATAGCCGACTTTCGCGAGTTCTTCAAGAGTCAGGGCATTGCCCAGCGTTTCTTCGATACCTACCTGAAACCCTTCGTCAGCGGCAGCGCCGGACGCTATCAGTTGCGCCGCGTGGACGGGCTCGGCCTGCCGCTGTCGCAGGAGTTCCTGGCCCAAATGAGCCATGTGCAGACAATCAACCGCAGCTTCTTCACTGAGAATCCCGCCGAGCCGTCGGTGCTGTTCAAATTGGAACCTTACTCGCTGGACTCCAGCCTCAGTCGCGCCGATTTCCGTCTGGGCAACCAACTGATGGAGTATCGCCACGGGCCCATTGTGCAGACAGCCTTCCGCTGGCCAACCCAAGATGGCGAGGCGCGAAGCAGCCTGGTCGTTGAGGAGTTAGGTGGTCGGCGTATCGGCATTGAGCAGAATACCGGCCCCTGGTCGCTGTTCCGCTTGCTGGATTTGATGGAAGTGGATTACCACAGCGGCCGCGATGTGCTGTTGCTCAAAGCCAACCTGGGTGGAGTGCGGGCCAACTACCTGCTGCATAGCCAGCGCTCGCCGAATCCCTTCGACATCGCTCTATTGCGCGGCTTCAAGCTGCCTGCAAGCCTGTGAGGGCGAGGCAGCCATGATGCTAACTTGGCACAGCGCCGCGCGAACCGACACCGGCAAGGTTCGCCCGCGCAACGAGGACGCCATACTCAATCTGCCCGAGCGGGGCTTGTGGGCCGTGGCCGATGGCATGGGAGGGCATCATAACGGTGCCCTCGCCAGCCGGCTGATCGTGGAAAGTCTGGCTGACTTACCCTACGAGGGCAGCCTGGAAGACCGTATAAAGCAACTGCGCCACTGCTTGCATCATCTTAATCTGCGTTTGGGGCGCGATCTGACCCTCCTGCGCGACAATCCTGACCCCATCGTCGGCAGCACGGTCGTGGCACTACTCGCTGCCGGAGACCGCGCCGCATGCGTCTGGGCCGGCGACAGTCGTTGCTACCTGTGGCGCCACAAGCATCTATATCAGCTCAGCCGCGATCATTCACTCGCCCAGCAGCTGATTGATCGACAGCAACTGCGTGCGGAACAGGCGGCTCGCCATCCCTCAACCCATGTCCTGACCCGCGCCATTGGTGCCAGTGAGGAATTGGTGCTGGATATCCTGCAATTCGAACTGTTACCCGGTGACGTGCTGCTGTTATGTAGCGATGGCCTCTATCAGAGCCACTCGGCAGATTCCCTGGGTGCGGCACTGAATTGCTGCACGCCCACGCAAGCAGTGGCACGTTTGTTCAACCAGGTGCTGTCAGGGCCGGCTCGGGACAACCTCAGCGCCGTGGTGATGAAGCGGTGAGGAAACATTATGAGCATTCAGGACGTGGCAGGCTCGGAGGCGCTGACTTACTTCGCCTTCACCGCCCCTGGCAACCCGCGCCAAGCAGATCGTCCTGCCAGGTCCGCGCAGCCGTTGCCTGACGTATTATCAGGCCGCTATCGCATCGAGCGCCTGCTTGGGGTGGGAGGCATGGGCGCGGTTTACCGCGGCTGTGATTTGCTACGCAAACAGCTTGGTGATCCACACCCCTACGTGGCGCTGAAAACCCTCAGCGAGAGCTTCCTCGACTATGCCGATGCCCACGCGTTGCTGCACAGCGAGTTCGCCCTCACCTCACGACTGCACCACAGCCATGTGATCCGTCTGTTCGGCTTTGAGATAGACCCGGTCAGTGAGCGGCCTTTCATCATCATGGAGTTGCTCACTGGCTGCACCCTCGATGACCTACTGTTACGCTATCCCCAAGGACTGCCCTGGCTCAAGGCCAGAGACCTCTCACTGGCGCTGCTGCTGGCGCTGCGTTATATCCACAGCCAAGGCGTGATTCATGGCGATATCAAGCCCAGTAATCTGATGCTAGGGAACCAGGGCATTCGGTTATTTGATTTCGGCCTTGGGCACGCTAAAGAAAACTCACTGGCTGGCTTGCCCCAACTGTCACGAGAGCGTTTTGCCGCGTGGACACCGCGCTATGCGGCGCCAGAAGTTTTCAACGGCAGCCCCCTGAGCACGGCTACAGACCTGTACTCTGCCGCTTGCGTCATTTATGAGCTGTGCCACGGCCAGCCACCTTATCCACAGGTCGACACTAAACAGGTGGAAGCCATAAGCGCTCAGCCGACTAGACCGAGTGATATGCCCCAGCGTGTGTGGAAAGTGCTAAAGCAGGGCTTGGCCCTTGATCCAGGCAAGCGGCTCCAGACCGTAGACGCCTTGCTCAGTGCTGTTGAGGCCCAGTCGAGGCTTGCCGCGCTGACCTCTTGGCTCAACCGCAGCGGGCGTAATTAGCTATTTGGCTTCGCGCGTTTTTTCTCTGCCCAAAGACAAAACCCCAACCCGCGTAGGCGGATTGGGGTTTTGGGGTTAGGCGCTTGACGATGACCTACTCTCACATGGGGAAACCCCACACTACCATCGGCGAAGAGTCGTTTCACTGCTGA